>UCKU01000009.1 GCA_900473185.1 Hyphomicrobiales bacterium
GTTGTTCGGCTCAAGCGCCAACGACTGTTCCAGCACCTTGCGCGCATCTTCCGTCACCACGCCTTCGGCCATCGCCATCAGTGTTTCGGCAAGGCCGTCGAGGCGAGCGGGGCTTGGGCCAAGCAGGCGGATGGCGTTGCGATAGGCGGTCTCGGCATCGGAAATGCGCATGGTGCTGAAATAGATCGGCGCCAGCACATCCCAGCCCTTGCCGTCGTCGGGATTCTGCGCCAGATGCCGCTCCGCCTTGGCGACGAGAACGGCCATATCATTGCCGGGATTGGCAAGCCGCGCCTCCAGCGGCTGGGACGGCAGGTCGGGCCTGCCGGTATTCATGTAAAGACAGAGCCCGATGACGGGCAGGAGCAGCACGATGAAGGCTTCGGTCAGGCGGTGATGCCTTGCAGGCTTGCGTTCTTCGACCGGAGCAACACCGGAAACGGCAATCAGCCGGCGGCCGATTTCGGCACGGGCGTAATCGGCCTCGTCGACGCTGATCAGGCCGCCCGAGAGATCCCTGTCGAGTTCGCGCAACTGGTCGCGATAGACGGCAGCCTCACCGGCACGCGTATCCTCGGCCGCCTTCGCTCCACGCAAAAGAGGATAAAGCAGAATGGCGGCAACGGCCGCCGTCAGGATGGCCACGAGAATCCAGAACAGCATATCGGCCCAATTACTTGAAGCGCGCCCTCATTCCAACTGCCAATGCCGGAATGACGAAGATTTGAGGCTTTTGGCCGCAAGGATAACGGGCAAGAGAGTTCAGCCGAGCGGCGACCAGGTGCCGTTTTCGTTGCGACAAGCGGCACCGCGCGCCAGCGTATCCTTGCCATCGACCGTCACCGTATGGGTGTACTGGCGGCAGTTCTGCGAGCCGACCTGATAGGGTGCCGCGGCCACGACGCTGCCCTTGGCATCGCGGCCAGTCCAGGTGACCGGCTGCCCGACGGCTGCGCCTTCCAGCGCGCGATATTCGGCTTCCAGCGCCCGCTGCTTGTCGCTGTCATCAAGCTCTACGCCGGTGCGTCCGACGATGCCACCCTGCAAGGCAGAGATGAAAGCGGCCGAAGCCGGGGGCCTGCCGCCGCCAAAGAGACCACGCGTTGTAGCTCCCTTCGTCGTCGTGCAGCCAGAGAGCGCAACGGCAACCAGAAGGGAAGAAACGATCATGCCTTGCGAACGTAGAGTCATTGCAATCGAACCACGATCAGGGGTGTCAAAATGAGCCGATCGAAGTGCAGCGTCCCCGTGTCAGCATTAAGGCAAAGCATGCTATACATTTGCCACTATCTTTGTGACATCAAGCAGTTGCTCATGCAACATCCTTTGTCACACCTGGCAGGATAAGCTTGGCTTTCAGTCCGCCCCACTCCCCGCGCGTGAGTTCCAGGCGGCCCTGGTACTCGTTGGAAATTTCGGTAACGATGGAGAGGCCAAGGCCGGTTCCGGGCTTGCTCTCATCCAGACGCCGGCCGCGCTTCAGCGCTTCGCGGATCTGGTCGGGCTCCAGGCCCGGGCCGTCATCCTCGACGGCAAGCTCCACCCAATGTTTTCTGGCGCTGGCTTCTGTTCCCTTCACGTCATCGCCGGCTTCGACCGCCGAAAGGCGCACCTTGCTCTTGGCAAAACGCGCGGCGTTTTCCAAGAGGTTGCCGACCGTCTCCTCGAGATCCTGCTGCTCCATGGCGACGGCCAGATGCGGCGGCTGGACGATCAACTCGAATTCAGTCTCGACATTCAGGCGGCGCATAACGCGCACGAGCCGCTCAAGCGCCGGTTCGGCATCGGTGCGCGCAAGCACGGATTCACGCTGGGCGGCAATACGGGCGCGGTTGAGATAGGACTGTACCTGCCCCTGCATGGCTTCGGCCTGATTGCGCACCAGATCGCCATGCGATCTCTCGAGCACGCGCGCCTCGTTGAGCAGCACGGCGATCGGCGTCTTCAGGGAATGGGCGAGATTGCCGACCTGCATGCGCGCCCGCTCGACGATGCGGCGGTTGCTGTCGATCAGCGCGTTCACCTCATTGGCGAGAGGCAGGATCTCGCGGGGGAAATCACCTTTCAGCTGCTCGCTTTCACCGGCGCGGATGCGCTCCAATGCGGCGCGCGCCTTATCCAGCGGCTTGAGGCCATAGAGAATGGCAAGCGCATTGACGATAAGACTGCCAACGCCGAAGCCTGCGAGCGCCAGATAGAGGCGATGAGAGAAGTTGCGGACGTCGTCTTCCACGACATCGACATTGCCGGTGACGCGGAAGCGGGCGGCGCGGCCGTCGGTATCGAGCACCACTTCGGTTTCGGCCACCTGCACGCGGTTACCGGAGGCGTCCGTCACCTGATAATAGCGCTCGTAATTCTTGTCGAAGGGCGCTTCCACGACCGACAGCACCGGGATCGTCGCGGAGCCCAGCGAGGGCGAGACCAGCGGCGCAGTCGTATAGGTGCCGAGCGGTTCGACCACCCAGTACCAGCCGGTCTTTGGCTGGGCGAAGCGCAGGTCGCCGAGCTGCGGGCTGCCGGACAGCGCGCCCTGATCGCCGATCGTGACGGAATTGATGACATTGTAGAGCTGCGCGCGCAGCAGATCCTGAAAGCCGCGCTCGGCGCTGCGTCTATAGAGTGTCGAGATCAACAGGCCGATCACCACCAGCGCCACCGTCGACCAGACCGTGGTCAGGAGCAGCACGCGTGCGGTGAGCGACTTAATTCGCATTGGTCGGCGCTTGGATGCGGTAACCGAGACCGCGCACCGTTTCGATCAGATCGACGCCCATCTTCTTGCGCAGGCGGCCGACGAAGACCTCGATCGTATTGGAATCGCGGTCGAAATCCTGATCGTACATATGTTCGACCAGCTCCGTGCGCGACACCACCTCGCCCATGTGATGCATAAGATAGGCAAGCAGCCGGTACTCATGCGAGGTGAGCTTCAGCGCCACGCCATTGACGATCGCCTTGGAGGTCTTGGTATCGAGCCTCACCGGGCCGCAGACGATTTCGGAGGAGGCATGGCCGGCCGCACGGCGGATCAGCGCGCGGATGCGGGCGAGCACTTCCTCGACATGGAAAGGCTTGGTCACATAATCGTCGGCGCCCGCATCGATGCCGGCCACCTTGTCGCTCCAGCGGTCACGGGCGGTCAGGATCAGTACCGGCACGGTGCGGCCGGCGCCGCGCCATTTTTCCAGAACGGTCACGCCGTCGAGTTCGGGCAGGCCGATATCGAGGATGATGGCATCATAGGGTTCGGTATCACCGAGGAAATGACCTTCCTCGCCATCGAACGCCTGATCGACGACATAGCCCGCCTCTTTCAGCGTGTCGCTCAGCTGCCGGTTCAGATTGACGTCGTCTTCGACTACCAGAATGCGCATCGCTTCGCCTTCATCCGCTGCAAATCACTGATGTCATGAATAAGCCGATTCCGCCTACATCGGAACCTTTACTGTCACCTTGCGCGGACGCTGGCCGTTGCCCTGAACGAGAACGGTGATGATGCAGGTGTCGCCCACCGGCTGCACGGAAAGAAGCTGGCCGCCCGTCTCGTCCACGACCTGCTGGGCTGCGGCGCTGCAATCGCGCGCCACACGCAGGACAAGCGTGTGGGTATCGTCCGGTGAGGGCGCCGAAACCGCCAGCCAGGCGGCCAATGCTGCGACGCTCAGAGGAGAGGCCATGTGATACGCTTTCGATGTAATGCCAACTTGTCCCAAATATGTACTCACGCGACCTGAATGGCAAATGAATGCACGGTAACACAGGGTTTTTAGAACAATTCTCGACTATTGCGCGAAATATACGTGATTTCTGAATGATGCCGCTAAGGCCTTCTGCCACTGCGAAAATCCCGACACAAGGTAAATCCGTACTGGATTTGTTCGACCAAGCCTTTCACCATCTGGTTGAAACTGCTATCGCTCGGTCGCCTTCATCCATTTCATTTCCGAATCCATGCAAAAATCACTTTCGCTTCGTACGGCGCAGACGGTTGGCGTGCTCGCCGTCACCCAGCTTATCGGCTGGGGCACCACTTTCGATATGCTTGGCGTCATGGGGCGCGTCATCGCGCCATCGCTCGGGCTGCCGAATGAGGCGGTCTTTGCCGGTCTGACGGTGATGATGGTCATCAGTGCCTTTGCCGGTCCAGCCACCGGGCGCTGGCTCGGTCGCTATGGCGCCGCGAAAGTGCTGGCCGCCTCGTCGCTCACCTTTGCGGTCGGCCTGCTGCTGCTTGCCGCGGCCACCAATATCGTCGTCTATGGCCTTGCCTGGGTCGTCATCGGGCTCGGCGGCGCGCTCGGACTCTCGGCGCCATGTTATACCGCCGTTGTCGAACGCGAGGGTGCGAACGGCAAGCGCGTCATCGCCATTCTGATGCTGTTCACGGGTCTTTCGGCCACTATCTTCTGGCCGATCCCGACGCTGCTCAACGAGAATTTCGGCTGGCGCGTCACCTTCGTCGTCAGCGCCTGCCTGCAATTCTTCGTCTGCCTGCCGCTGCATCTCTTCGGCCTGCCGAAGCCGGTTGCGAGCCACACGCAGGGCACTGCCGCCGAAACCCCGCCGGTGGAGCTTTCGCCTGCCGACCGGCGCAAGGCTTTCCTGCTGATTGCCATCTCCACCACGCTCGGCACCTTCATTACCTTCGGCGTCTCGCCGTCGTTGCTCGAAATCTTCCGCCAGTCCGGCGCATCGGCGGCCCTTGCCCTGCAGCTCGGCTCGGCCCGCGGCGTCATCGGCATTTCGGCACGCGCGCTCGACATGCTGCTCGGCAAGCGCGGCAATCCGATCCTGACATCGGTGATGGGCGTCAGCCTGATGCTGTTCAGCTTCCTGATGCTCTTCATCGTCCCGCCATCGACGCCGCTGCTCGTCACCTTCGTGCTGCTCTACGGCTTCGGCTCCGGCGTACTGGCGGTCGCCCGCGCGCTGATGCCGCTCGCCCTCTTCTCGGCCAGGGAATACGGGCTGCAGGCGGCGCGCCTGTCGATGCCGCAGAACCTTGCCAATGCCATCGCGCCCGTCATCTTCACCGCCATCCTCGATCGCGCCGGCGCCGGCCCGACGATCATCACCTGCGCGGTGCTTGCGGCCATCGCACTGGTCTTCGTGCTGATGTTGATGGCACTGGTGCGCAGCGCAAGGCCGAGCGCTCAGCCCGCCTGACTGGCGGCGGGTGGCCCATCACACGGCATCAACGGCCGCAAATCCGTTAAGCTTTTGAATCATTTGCGACTTTTTTCTCAATGATTGCCTCCGGCACCTCGCAGATTGGTTCATCTGCTGCCGGAATCGATTCCGGCATCCCCCTATCCATTTGTATCTGAATAAGAATTTTCAAAAATTGCCGTTAGTGCAGTGTTTTTGGGGTTAAGTCATTGATCCTGAATAAGTGATCCACTTAACAGCCAAACTTCGCGTAAAGAATTTCAAAAATCAGAAAGCAGCGTCTGCTGAAATTACAATTTCAAAAAAGTTTGGACCTTGATGCGTCACTTATTCAGAATCAATAACTTAGCCGGAAAATCTCGGCGAAATGAGCCACCATCTGGAAATACTTATTCATTTTCAATGAGATAGATCGCCACCCAAGGCGATGCAATCGTCGCCGTCAATCCCGCACGGGCCTGATAACGGCCTTGCCGCTATCGAAATCGGCCGCAACCCTGGTATCCCGAAGCGGTTTTACCGTGCGTGTGGAGAGATCATAATCGGGATGCGCCTTGTAGGCGGCAAGCGCCTCCTCGCTTTCAAATTCGCCATAAACGACGAAATCGACCGCATTGCCCCACTGGTCCGTCTTGACGTTTTCGCCGATCTCCAGCTTCAACGCATGCGGAATGCCCGTGAGTATCGAGAGCCCCTTGCGCACCGCCTCGCGATTTTCCTCCGGCACGGTGAAGAAGACGATATGGCGGATCACGCGGACACTCCTGTGGCAATTCTCTGAGCCTGGTCGGGCGATAACACGCGCCGCCCGGGCCTTCAACCGGGCCAGAATGCCGCGCTGGCATTCGGGCGGATCGCCGCGAAGAAGGTTTGCGCATAATCGGCGAGCTTCTCGGCCCTGTCGGTGCCGTTGACGATGCGGCGCGCGTTGACCCAGTCTTCCCTGTCTTCATTGAGGTGATCGCAAAGCCGGTGGCTGGTGAAGCTGCCGCGCAGCATGCCCTCGATCAGGATCGTCACAGCCGGCGCCATTTCCATGGCGCGATCGGGCTGGGCGACGAGATCGATGCCGGTCACCTCGCTCATCACCTCGTAGTTTCTCTTATGGGTGAGTTGCACCAGCCCGCGGCCGAGCCAGCACTTGCCATTCTCATCCGGCCGCCAGTAAGGCGACTTCACCCAGGAGAGCCGACCGGACGTGAAAGCGGTCTCGAGGATCTCGACGGCGCGCGAATCACTCGTTGCCAGCGTCTCGCGCACAGGCTGCATCGTGTAAGCGGTCTCATGAAAGGCGGTGGCCAATATATAGGCCAGCCAGCGCCGATCAGCGGTAGCCAAATTCGCGTCCCAGTAGTCGAAGATCGCGTTCATGCCTTCGATCTGGGCAGGGGTGAGACTGCCCTTGAACAGCGCGTGCTGTACCATGTCGAAGAAGAATTGCCGGTCGAGTGAGACTGTCATGATGAGCTTCTCTGAGGCCTGCTGTGGTTAACGTCGGCTTAATCGATTGAAATTAATTTAATCGTTTCAAGTGTGACCGGGGTAGATTTACACGCAGTTTTTGTTGTGCGATGCATCAATTCGTAAGCACACCCTTGCTGAGGAAGAGAGGCATACGATGCAGACCACCGCAGAAACTCCGACCAAGATCCCCCAGCACGTCGTCGACCAGATGGAAAACGAGTGGCGCCAGGTACGCACGCAGCGCGAGAATCCGCGCCCGGTACGCCTGCCCTCCCAGACCGACTCTTAAGCACAATCCTGACGGGTGAGGACGTCCTGAACCCCTCACCCGCAGCTTCCCGCGTTGCCGGCATTCGTGGTCCTGCCAAGGCAGTGGCCATCGCTTAATTCCCACGTTTCGTCGCAGCCGGCCTGCCGGCCAGCCGGTCCAGGATTCTGCGAAACATATCCTTGTCATCCAGCGCCCGTGAGAGCACCAGCGCACCCTGAATGCCGGAGACAGCCTCTTCAGCTGCAGCAAGCGCTGCCTCCCCGGAGTAGCCGGCGCGGACCAGCGCCTGGCGCAGCGCCTCGATCCAGCGGACGAAATAATCCCGGATGACAGGCGAAAAGCGCTGGCGCGTTTCGTCCAGCGCGAAGGCGCCGACGAGGCAGATGCGGCTGCCGGAGCGGAAATAGTCACTCACATTCGCCCACATCGCATCGATCGCCGCCCCGGGATCGTCACGTCGCAACGGCTCGTAAATAGCGCGTTCGAACCAGCCGTCGACATCGGCAAGGACGGCAGCCGCCATCTCCTCCTTGCCCCCGGGGAAGAAGTGATAGAGGCTGCCTTTGCCGATGCCGGTGCGCTCGGTGATGCGGCTTAGCGTCGTGCCCTCGTAGCCGAGCTCGCGGAAGATCTCGCCGAGCAGCGGCACGACATCGGCACGTTCATAAACGGTCTTCACAGGTCACCTTACCTTCGGGCCTCAAAGGCCGAGGTCGGAAAGGCCCGGATGGTCATCGGGCCGCCGGCCGAGCGGCCAGTGGAACTTGCGATCCGATTCCTTGATCGGCAGATCGTTGATGCAGGCGAAACGACGCTGCATCAAGCCCTCGGCATCGAATTCCCAATTCTCGTTGCCGTAGGAGCGGAACCAGTTGTTGCTGTCGTCATGCCATTCATAGGCAAAACGCACGGCGATGCGGTTGTCGGTGAAGGCCCAGAGCTCCTTGATCAGCCGGTAATCGAGCTCCTTCGCCCACTTGCGGGTGAGAAAAGCGACGATCTCGGCGCGGCCGGTGACGAATTCGGCGCGGTTCCGCCACTGGCTGTCAGGCGTATAGACGAGCGATACGCGCTGCGGATCGCGACTGTTCCAGCCATCCTCGGCGAGGCGGACCTTCTGGGTTGCTGTTTCATTTGTGAATGGGGGAAGCGGTGCGGGCATGTCCTGTCTCCTTGGCTGTATTGTACCTTTCGTTATGCAATGTACTGATCGGTACATTAAACGCAAGAGACTTGGATACCCATCTCCTGCGGCATTTTGGCTTCAAGCGAACGACGGTCGCCCGCGCAGCAAAAAGGCCGCTCGACGTTCCGAACGGCCTTCATACGTAAAGATCAGGGTATGCTGCGTGATCCTTGATTGCCCGAGATCAGGCAAGCTTGCCCTCTTCGGCCTTGTAGAAATACTGGCTTGCGACCAGCCATCCCTTCAACGGCCTCAATGGCGGAATACAGGTGGCGAACATGAAGGGGCCGGTGACCAGCAACTGCACCCAGAGCGGTGCGGAGAAGGCGACTTCCAGCCACACACCAAGCAACACACTCGGCACGCAGGCGAAGCAGATCACGAAGAAGGCTGGGCCGTCTGCCGGATCGGCGAAGGAATAGTCCAGCCCGCAAACTTCGCATTCCTTCTTCAGCGTGAGGAAACCCTTGAACATATGCCCCTGTCCGCAGCGCGGGCAGCGGCCCCGGATGCCGGTCTGCATCGGAGGGAGAGGAGGATATTCGGTGTCCATGGCGATCTCGCTTTTCGACGTTGCGAGGCATTGGCGGAATCCATTCAATGCCTCATAATGTATGCATACAATATAATTACATTAAAAGCGGATTGCGAGTCTATTCGTCAGAATGACGCAGAGATTTTTTGGATTGGGTTTATGCGGCGTGAGGGGAGTGGGTGGTGGGAGTACTCGATCACTGCGCGGAAGAGGTTACGCGCTCGCCAAAACCCCTCCCCACAAGGAGGAGGGACTAACCTGCGGCACCGCCCGGCCCCGAAACGTTGAAGAAGTGGCAGGCGGACGCGGCAGATTAAGCCCCCCCCTTTTGTAGGGAGGGTTTTGGGGCGGGGTCCTTATTCATGGATTTGACGAGAGGAGTGAGGACCTACCCTCACTTCAACGTAATCAGAAGAACGAAGCGGACATTTCCGGCGGGCCTTCCAGGGCATGGGCCATGAAGTCCAGCGCGCCCTTCAATCTGTCGCGGCTGATCGGCCCGCCGAGGCAGACGCGCACGGCTTCGGGGGCGGCACCTTCCACGGTGAATGCGTCGCTTGCCACCACACCGATGCCCGAGGAGCGCATGTGGCTGCCGAAAGTGGAGCGCGTCCAGCCATTGGTGAGCGGCAGCCAGATATTGAAGCTGATCGGATCGGCCTTGTAGCTGCCTTCGGGCAGGATGTTCGCCACCATCTGCTGGCGGGCGCCCGCCTCTGCACGAATGAAGCGCAGGATCGTGTCTGCCGTGCCATCCTCGATCCAGCGCGTCGCAAGCGCCACGGTCATCGGCGAGGCCATGACATTGTTGGCGCGCATGGCGCTGACGAAGGGCCAGATCGCCTTGGTGTCCGGGGCGACCACATAGGCAAGGCGCAGGCCGGCGCCGATGCATTTGGCGAGGCCGCCGATATGCCAGGTGAGATCAGGCGCGATTGCCGCCAGCGGCGGCGGGCCATGCAGCGGGATGAAGCCATAGGCGTCGTCTTCGACAACAGGCACATGATATTTGCGGGCGACGGCGGCAATTTCCTCGCGGCGCTTTTCCGGAATGGTCAGCGTCAGCGGGTTCTGCAGCGTCGGATTGAGATAGAGTGCCTTCGGAGCCAGGCGCTCGCAGGCCTCCGCAAAGGCGTCAGGTAAAATGCCCTCGTCATCCATCGGCAAGCCGGAGAGATTGAGCCGCAATTGGGCGGCGATCGAGCGCATGCCGGGATAGGTGATGTTTTCCGACAGCACTGTTTCGCCGGGCTTCGCCAGCAGGCCGAAGATTGCCAGCAGCGCCGGATGGGCGCCCGGCGTCACGAAAATGCGTTCCTGCGAGGGCACGAGCCCGCGACGGCTGAGCCAAGCGGCGGCAGCCTCCTTATCCATGCCCGAGCCACCAAAACCCTGGTAGCGCAGCAACGGAATGAGATTGGTCGCGACCGCCGACATACCCTCGCGCATGCGGGCGATCAGCTCCTGATCATCCGGCTCCGGCGGCAGGTTCATCGAGAAGTCGACGACGGAGGCGCGGCGCGGATCGGGCGCGGCATCTGAGACGAAGCCGCGGCGCTCGCGATCCTGCCCGCCGGTGACAAATGTGCCGCGACCGACATGCGAATCCACCAGGCCGCGCTTCTGCGCTTCCACGTAACCGCGCGCCACCGTGGTGAAATCGATACTGAGGCGCTTTGCGAGCTCGCGCTGCGGCGGCAGGCGGTCTCCAACCGCCAGCACGCCGCTTCTCAGATCCATCTCGATCAGATCGGCAATTGCCATGTAGCGGGGGCTGGAGGAGCGGCTGAGATCGGGATGCCAGTCTTTCATTTCATGTTCCGCAATTTGTGATCGACGCAGAGGGGGATTACGGTCGACATTGACCGTATATTGTTGCATATTTCGTCTGTCACGCAAAAACAGCGTCGCGCCGGCATGCGCCGGACGACTGAATGCCGCATGCAAGCATGATATAATCGGCATCGCGCATCGCATCAATATATTGATAGCATTTTGACTGCATTCATTTCGATCTCTCTTGCATTCATTTTTTGCACATAAATGCCCGTCTAAGCGGCGTCAAATTCACCTCCCTCCAACATTGAATGTATAATTGAATGCTTTCTGGCGTGAATTGACTGCTATTTGTGCAAAGTCAATTTGGCACGATGCTTGCAATTCAATGGCTGTACCCCGCGAGAGGGGCCTGACTTCAAACACAGGAGCCATTCATGCCCGCAGTTACCGCACCGGCCCACGCAGATGGAGACTTCTTCGTCGATTACGAGGAAAAGGTCTTCGAAGACGTCCAGGCCAAGGAGGGTGACAAAGCCCTCATCACCTTCCACACCGTCGCCTTCGAAGGGTCTATCGGCCTTGTGAACCTGCTGCAGGCCAAGCGGCTGAAGCGCAAGGGCTTCGAAACCTCCGTGCTTCTCTATGGCCCCGGCGTGACGCTCGGCGTGCAGCGCGGCTTTCCCAAACTTGGCGCGGAAGCCTTCCCCGGCCATCTGAACTTCAACAATCAGATCAAGGGATTCCTGGAAGAAGGCGGCAAGGTCTATGCCTGCCGTTTCGCGCTGCAGGCACTCTACGGCCATGGCGAACAGGCCTTGATCCCCGGCATCCGGCCGATCAGTCCGCTCGATGTACTGGACCTGATCCTGATCCATCGCCGCGACGGCGCCTTCATCCTCGATACCTGGACGCTCTGACCCGGCGGGAACGCCGTCGTCAGGCGCGTTCGGGAGGCGGAGTTCCCCTCCTCCGCCTCCCTCACACCATCAGAAGGATTTCGCCATGGAAAAGAAAATGACCGTCCGGGCCGCAGCCGCGCAGATCGCGCCGGATCTGACCTCGCGCGAAAAGACGCTGGCGCGCGTGCTGGAGACAATTGCCGAAGCCGCTGCCAACGGTGCCGAGATCATCGTCTTTCCGGAGACATTCGTTCCCTGGTACCCCTATTTCTCCTTCGTGTTGCCGCCGGTTCTATCGGGCCGCGAGCATCTGCGCCTCTATGAGGAGGCTGTCACCGTTCCGAGTGCGGCGACCGATGCCGTTGCGGCAGCTGCCCGCGAACATGGCATCGTCGTGGCACTCGGCGTCAACGAGCGCGATCACGGCTCACTCTATAATACCCAGCTTCTCTTCGATGCCGATGGCAGGCTCATCCTCAAGCGCCGCAAGATCACGCCGACCTACCATGAGCGGATGATCTGGGGCCAGGGCGATGCCTCCGGCCTCACGGTCGTCGATAGCAGTAT
Organism: Hyphomicrobiales bacterium; assembly: GCA_900473185.1. Classification (GTDB taxonomy): domain Bacteria; phylum Pseudomonadota; class Alphaproteobacteria; order Rhizobiales; family Rhizobiaceae; genus Rhizobium. The sequence continues at coordinate 11,874 of UCKU01000009.1, forward strand.
CGGGCGGCTCGGGGCGCTTGCCTGCTGGGAGCATTACAATCCCCTCGCCCGCTATGCTCTGATGGCCCAGCACGAGGAAATCCACATCGCCCAGTTTCCGGGCTCGATGGTCGGGCCGATCTTTGCCGAGCAGATGGAGGTGACGATCCGCCACCATGCGCTCGAAAGCGGCTGCTTCGTCGTTAATGCCACGGGATGGCTGACCGAGGAGCAGATCACTTCCATCACGCCGGACCCGGGACTGCAGAAGGCGCTGCGCGGCGGCTGCATGACGGCGATCATCTCGCCCGAGGGCAAGCACCTGGCGCCGCCGCTCACCGAGGGCGAAGGCATCCTGATCGCCGATCTCGACATGAGCCTGATCACCAAGCGCAAGCGGATGATGGATTCGGTCGGCCACTATGCCCGCCCCGAACTGCTGCACCTCGTCATGGACGGCCGCGCCACCCAGCCGATGGTCGGCTCCGCACATTCCTTCGAAACTGACACAGGGATCAAAACCGATGGACAATACGACGTTTCTGCCGACCGAGACTCTGATCAACGAGTTGCAGTCCTTCGGAGCCAGGCTCGTTGATCCCAAGGCCGGGCATGAGAGCCGCCGCGGCGGCGCCGGCCCGTCCGACCACAAGGCGCTGACCATCGACGGCATGACCGTGATGGTGCCGGTTCATACCGCGCCGGCCTTCGAGAGCCCCTATCTGGTGGAAAAGCCCGATGAGGCCGGCAAGAGCCGCATCAGCCGCGACGGGCGCGTGCTCGGCGAAGTGTCCTTCCCGCTGCGCCCGCGTTTCTATGAGCGCAGCACGGCCGATGGTATCCCCTATTCGCAGATTGCCGTGCTGCATGGCCGCGACGTGCTGGCGACCACGGTGCTCCAGACCTGCATCCGCTATCAGAGCCGCACCAAGACCTGTCAGTTCTGCGCCATCGGCCAGTCGCTGGCGGCCGGCCGCACCGTTGCCCACAAGACGCCGGAACAGCTGGCGGAAGTCGCCAAGGCTGCCGTCGAGCTCGATGGCGTCAAGCATATGGTGATGACCACGGGCACGCCGAAGGGACCGGATCGCGGCGCATCGATCCTTGCCGACAGCGCCCGCGCCATCAAGGCTGCCGTCGATCTGCCGATCCAGGCGCAGTGCGAGCCGCCGGAAGACGACATCTGGTTCGCGATCATGAAGGAAGCCGGCGTCGATGCGCTCGGCATGCATCTCGAAGTCGTGACACCTGAGCTGCGCGAACGCATCATGCCCGGCAAGGCGCAGGTGCCGATTTCAAAATACATGGCCTCCTTCAAGGCCGCCGTCGAGGTCTTCGGACGCGGCCAGGTCTCGACCTATATCCTCGCCGGCCTCGGCGATACGCGCGAGGCGATCCTCGATATCTGCGAGCAGCTTGTCGCCATTGGCGTCTATCCCTTCGTCGTGCCCTTCGTACCAATTTCGGGAACGCCGCTCGAGAGCCATCCGGCGCCGAAGCCCGATTTCATGCATTCGATCCTCGGCCCGCTCTCGAAAATGCTGGTCGATAGCGGCCTGAAGGCCGTCGATATCAAAGCCGGCTGCGGCAAGTGCGGCGCCTGCTCCGCCCTTTCCTCCTATGAAAGGATGCTGACCAAATGATGCTGGAGCCCTTCTCGCCCTATCGCGTCAGCGAATTCCAGGTGAAGTTTTCGACCTCTGACTGGGAGCGGCAGGAAGCGCATGCGCTACGCCGCGCCGTCTTCTGCGAGGAGCAGAAGATCTTCGCGAGCGACGACCGCGATGCGATCGACGATCACGCGATCCCGATCGTGGCGCTGTCGATGATGGGTGTCGCTGCCGACCGGCTGGTCGGCACGGTGCGCATCCATCAGGAAGAGCCCGGTCTCTGGTGGGGTTCGCGGCTCGCCGTGCATGAGGATTTTCGCAAGATCGGCGCGCTTGGCGCAACGCTGATCCGGCTTGCCGTCTCCTCCGCTAATGCGATGGGCTGCCACACGTTTCTCGCCAATGTGCAGGTGCAGAACGGGCTGCTTTTCCGCCGGCTGCATTGGGACGTGATCGAGGAATTCGAGGTCTACGGCAAACCGCATCTCCGGATGAAGGCGGATCTTGCCTGGTATCCGCCCTGCCCGACGCCTGAAACCGGATTGGTCGCGCTCGCCAGGAAAGCCGCGTGATGGGCGACAGGATCGATCTCACGGCGCTGGCAGCCAAGCTTTCAGCCTCCTCCGGCATCGCGGCCAAGGCGGATATCGGCATGGTCGCCGCGAGCCTTGGCCTTGCCGGCCAACCGGTGGCGGTGGGCGACGATTGTGCAGCGCTCCCCGATGGCGACGGATACCTGCTTTTTGCCATCGAGGGCTTCATCAACGAGTTCGTCGCCGCCGATCCCTGGTTTGCCGGCTGGTGCGGGGTGATGGTCAATATCTCCGATGTCGCCGCCATGGGTGGCCGGCCTGTCGCCGTCGTCGATGCCGTCTGGGCGAATGGCGAGGCAGGGGCAGCACTGGTGCTCGAAGGCATGCGGGCGGCGGCAAGAACGTTCGGGGTGCCAATCGTCGGCGGCCATACGAATATCCGCACCGATCGCGGTCAGCTCTCGGTCGCCATTCTCGGCAAGGCGAAGAAGCTGCTGACCAGCTTCGATGCCCAAGCGGGGGACGTGCTGATCGCGGCGATCGATCATCGCGGCCGCTACCGTGAACCTTTCAACAATTGGGAAGCGGCAACCGATGCCCCATCCTCCCGGCTGCGGGGGGATCTGGAAATCTTACCGCAGATCGCAGAAGCCGGACTCGCACTCGCCGCCAAGGATATCAGCCAAGGCGGAATTATCGGCACGGCGATCATGCTGGCGGAATGTTCCGGGGTCGGCATCGATATCGATGTCCGGTCAATCCCGCTGCCGGGTGGCGTGGCGTTCGAGCGCTGGCTCGCGACCTTTCCAAGCTTCGGCTACCTGATTTCCACCACACCCGAAAAGGCCGGTGAGCTGATCCTGCGTTTTGCCGCCCGCAACATCAGCGCGGCCGTGATCGGCAATGTCAAAGCCGGCAGTGAAGTGGCGATATCGGATGGCACCGATCGTATTGTGATCCGCGATTATACTGAGACGCCGCTGCTGCAGCTCGGCCGGCAGGAGGATGCTGCATGAACCGGCCGCTGCGCATCGCCATGCTCACTCACTCCACCAACCCGCGCGGCGGCGTGGTGCATGCCATGCAGCTTTCGGAGGCGCTGGCGGACCTCGGCCATGAGGTGGTGCTGCATGCGCCGGATGCGAAGGGGACGGGATTTTTTCGTACGCCGGCCTGTGGTGCAGTGCTAGTGCCGATTGCGCGGGTTTCTCCCTTCTCTCCGGCGGGGAGAAGGTGGCCCGAAGGGTCGGATGAGGGGGCCGCGGACACAGAGGCTGCCTCTCGCCTGCCGCTCGAGGCGTCGCTTCGCTCCGCCCCCTCATCTGCCCTGTGGGCATCTTCTTCCCGCCGGGGAGAAGGGGGAGCCGCCGAGATGACCGCAATGGTCGAGCAGCGCTTTGCCGACTATATCCGCTACTTCGAAAATCCGGCCACCCGCAGTTTCGATATCTACCACGCCCATGACGGCATTTCCGGCAATGCGCTGGCGACCTTGAAGGAGCGCGGGCTCATCCCGAGCTTCGTCCGCACCGTCCACCATATCGACCAGTTCACCGATATCAGGCTGATGGAGCTGCAGGATCGATCCATCGACCGGGCCGACTTGTTCTTCACCGTCAGTTCGATGTGGTGCAAGACGCTCGAGGAGACGCGCGGGATCAATTCCACCGTCGTCGGCAACGGCGTCGATACCGAGCGGTTTTCTCCCGCCGTGGATGGCTGCGCACTGCGCAACAAACTCGCCTTGCCGGATGGCCCTATATTCCTCGCTGTCGGCGGTATCGAGGCGCGCAAGAATACGATCGCCATGCTGGAAGCCTTCGGCCAAATGCGCGCCATCCGCCCGGATGCGCAATTCGTCATCGCCGGCGGTGCTTCACTGCTCGATCATCGCGGCTATCAGGGCGAGTTCCGCGCCGTGCTGACCTCGCTCGGCGAACATGCGGCTGCCGTCCACATTCTCGGCACCGTCGCCGACGAGGACATGCCGGCGCTCTACCGGCTTGCCGATACGCTGGTCTTCGCCTCGGTCAAGGAGGGTTTCGGCCTGGTGGTGCTGGAGGCGATGGCGAGCGGCGTGCCCGTCGTCGTCTCCTCGATCGCGCCCTTTACCGAATATCTCGCCGCCGAGGACGTCGTCTGGTGCGATCCGCACAATGCCACCTCGATCGCCGAGGCCATGGCGATTTCCCTCATGCCACCGGTGCGCGCCGGGCTGATCTCGCGCGGGCTGAAACTGGCCGCCCATCACAGCTGGCAGCGTACGGCTGCCGCGCATCTCCAAGCCTACGAGACATTGAAGGAGCCTGCCCATGCCTGAAATGCGTTTCGTCATCGCCTGGCCGGATGGCCGCGAGGAGACCTGCTATTCGCCCTCGCTTGTCATCCGGGATTTCTTCGAAGAAGGCCGGACCTATCCGATCCGCGATTTTCTCGACCGCAGCCGCAAGGCGCTGACCATCGCCAGCGACCGGGTGGAGGCGAAATACGGCTATCCCTGTTCGCTCGCCCGCGGCCAGCTCGCCCGCATCGAGGAGGCAGGCTCCCTCTTTCTTGCCGATGTGGACGCCCGCGTGCGCTGCGAAAGTTTCATTCTCTGAAAGGAACCCGACCCATGACCTTTTCCCTCAAGCCGCATTACAGCGCTGTCGTTATCGGCGGCGGTCAGGCCGGGCTTTCGGCCAGCCACTATCTAAAAGAGCACGGCATCGACCATGTCGTCTTCGAGAAGAAGACCGTGGCACATAAATGGAAGAACGAGCGCTGGGACGCCTTCTGCCTGGTGACGCCGAACTGGCAGTGCCAACTGCCGGACCACCCCTATGACGGCGATGATCCGCATGGCTTCATGGTCAAGGACGAGATCATCGCCTATGTCGATCGCTTTGTAAAAAAGGTGGATGCACCTGTTTTCGAAGGCACGACGGTCACGTCGCTGGAAAAGGCGGGCGATCTCTTCCGCCTCTCGACTTCGGCCGGATCGCTGACGGCCGACAGCGTCATCATCGCCACCAGCCTTTACAGCGCGCCCGCCATTCCGCGCGCCGCCGAACGCCTGCCTGACGACATCCTGCAGATCCACACGGCCGATTACCGCAATCCCGGCCAGCTACCGGAGGGCGCCGTTGTCGTCGTCGGCTCAGGCCAGTCCGGCTGCCAGATCGCCGAAGACCTGCATCTGGCCGGCCGCAAGGTGCATATGGTGACCGGCAATGCACCACGTTGCGCCCGTTTCTATCGCGGCCGCGATGTGGTCGATTGGCTTGCCGATGTCGGCCAGTACGACATCACCATCGCGCATGACGGTATGACCAAGAAGAAGCACGATACCAACCATTATCTGACCGGCCGCGACGGCGGGCGCGATATCGACCTGCGCAAATTCGCGCTGGAGGGCATGTCGCTCTATGGGCGTATGGAGAGCGTTTCGGGCGGGCGGATGCTGTTCGAGACCAACCTGAAAGCCAATCTCGACAATGCCGACCGCGTCTATAACGGCATCAACGCGCTGATCGACCGGCATATTGCCGAGAAGGGCATCGATGCGCCGCCGGCCAGCCTCTACGCGCCGCTCTGGGAGCCGGAAAGCGAACCGGTCGAACTCGATCTCAGGGCGGAGGGTATCACGTCGGTAATCTGGGCGACGGGCTTTTCACCTGACTGGTCCTATGTCGGCCTGCCGATCTTCGACGGCACCGGCTATCCGGTGCAGCGGCGCGGCGTGACCGGCATCGACGGCGTCTATGTTCTCGGCCTGCCCTGGCTCTGGACCTGGGGCTCCGGCCGGTTCCTCGCCGTCGGCAAGGATGCAGAGCATGTGGTGAACCACCTCGCCGGCCATCTGGAAGCAGCCCGTCCGGTCCTGAAGCAGGCGGCCAGCGCTTGAACATGAATGTCGCAATTCTCGATTTTCATCCGCCCACATTCTCGGAAGCTGGGCCTTCGGCCCGCGAACTGATGGACCAGGCGCTCACGCCGCACATACTCATCGGCATGCCGCATCTGACACCCGCCGGCCTCTCAGAGACATGGGCAATGAAAGAGCTCGGGCATCGCCACTGGCTGATGCTCGCGCGCCATCTCAGCATGGAGAATGCCGATTTCCGCACACCCGATGGTGGCGAAGCCTATGCGGCGATCTGCGCAACATCGCTGGAGCATGCGAATTTCGGCGCGGTGCGAGCCAATGATGTGCTGACAATCCGCTCAGTCCTCTCACCCGTCTCGCGCACGCAGGTTTCCACCCGCCATCGGCTTTTCGTGCGCGGCGGGCTGATCGGTGAGGTGGAGCTGATTTCCACCTTCGTCTGCCGCATGCGGGAGGGCGACAATTACTCGATCGCCCGCGTTCCCCTGCCCGGCATGATGGCAGCGGTAGAAGATAATGCGCTGGCACATATCGCGGCGATGCTGCGTGCAGGAACATTGGAGACGCATTTCGGCCTGCCTGCCAATCCGGCCAAGGCATTACGCGGCTTTCGTTTCGAGCCGGATGTATCGCAGGAGTTCAATGGTGCCGGGCTATTCTACTTCGCCGAATTCCAGGCGCTCACCGACCGCGCTTTCGGGCGGTGGTTTCCGGAACTTTCGCAGGTGTCCCGGCGGGAGATCTTTTTTTCCGGCAATATCCGGGCGGGCGAAGCCGTGCGGGTGGAATTGATGGGGTTGTCCCCAGACCGGCGGCAATCTTTCTGCCGGCTGCGGCGGGAAGAGGACGGCAAGGTGATCGGCAAGGCCTTTATGGAGTGGCGGGCTGGGGCCAATTAGGTCGCAGACGGGGTACTGGCGTCGGACGGTCAATCAAACTCGCCGCTGTTGATTTTGACGATCCAGTCGGCATCCAGATTCAGCAGGGCCTCGGCGATGTCGATGTGGCCCTTCGCCACGGCTTGCGCCGCCGCTACTGCCAGAAGCATCGAGCGATCCCAAGCGTCGTTTCGATGCAGGCTGACATTCTCAACCAGCCGCTCGAGGGCGCGACGATAATCCTCGGCATAGGCTTCCGGGATATCCGGTCCTCGGCCGGTTTGGCGCGCTATCTCAACGGCAGCTGGCAGCGCAAAAAATGAGAAATCAATCGGCCCAGTCGCTTCGCTGGCGATCTGCACGATATGCGGAATGGCAGCGTAGGAGGCGGTGTACACATCGCCTTGATGGCACAACATGGACCAGAGGCTGAACCATGGCTCTTCTTCGTAACCCGCCCTTGGCCCTGCGGAGGCAGCGAGCGCTTGCAGGAGACTTGGGACGCCGGCAGCCTCACCGTAAGCGTGCTGCAATTCTTTCCAGCGAGGATCACCAAGGGACAACATGGATCCATCCTATCTCCCGCCACCACGCCGTCAATCTGCGGCTACCTGCGTATAGCCGCTCAACCACATGAATTCACAATCTAATCTCTATCAATTTTCCGGCCTGCCTGAGCGCATCCCGAAGCACCTCAAATACCCTGCTATCCAGCGTCTGGGAGACATTGAAGCGCATGAAGCCGGTGGCAGATTGCGAGAGGCTGAAGGCGTTGCCCGGCGCAAGGACAACATTCTGGGCGAGCGCGGCACGCGCTACCGCCGCGGCATCCAGACCATCCGGCAGGTGGCACCAGAGGAACATGCCGGCTTGCGGCTGCAGCCAGGGGCGAATGCCCAGTGATTTCAGCCGGGTTGTCACCTCGAACATCGCCTTCGAGAGGCGGCTGCGCAAGCCTTCTGCATGTTTGCGATAGCTGCCGTCGCTGAGCACGCTCAACACCAGTTCGGCATTCAGCCGGGCGCCGCCGAAGGAGGTGGCGATCTTGAGATCGATCAGGCCCTCGATCCATTCCGGCCGCGCGGCGATGAAGCCGCAGCGCGCGGCGGCCGAGAGTGTCTTCGAAAAGCTGCCGATATGGATGACGCGGTCGAGACCGTCGAAGGCGGCAAGGCGGGGCGCCGGCGTCAGTTCGAAATCGGCGAAAATATCGTCCTCGATGATGGTCAGGCCGTGTTGTTCGGCGAGCTTCAGCAATCGGTGCGCCGTGACCGGCGAGAGCGTGGCGCCGGTCGGATTGTGGATGGCGGAATTGGTGATGTAGAGGCGCGGCCGGTGCTCGGTGAGGGCTGCGGCAAAGAGCTCGATATCTGGGCCTGAGGGCGTGTAGGGAACGCTGACGACCCTGGCGCGGTGAGCTCTCAGCAGCGCATGGAAATTAAAATAGCAGGGATCGTCCACCAGCACGGTATCGCCGGGCTCGATGAGGAAGCGGCAGAGGAAATCGATCGCCTGCGTGCCGGAATCGGTGAGCATGATCTGGTCGGGCGAGGCCTCGATGCCGCGTTCGGCCATACGCCTGATAATCAGCTGGCGCAGCGGCTTGAGGCCGAGGGGCGAGCCGTAATCTGATAGGCTTGCGGCATCGGCGCGTGACAGGGATCGAAGGGTTCGGCGGATCGCCTCTTCCGGAAGCCATGCAGGCGGCAGCCAGCCGCAGCCGGGCTTGAGGTCGCTTTCATGCGCCTCAAGCGATTGCCGCGACACCCAGAAAGGATCGACGGCGCGATCGAGCTTCGGGCCGATATCGGCCAGCGAGAGTGGCGCGGCCTGGCTCGCGACATAGAAGCCGGAACCGGGGCGCGAGAGGATCGCACCCTCGGCCACCAGCCGCTCATAGGCATCGACCACCGTCGAGGCCGAGACTTTCAAGGTTCCCGAGAGGCTGCGGATCGAAGGCAGCTTGGCTCCGGGCGTGAGGCTGCGGCCTGCAATACGCTGCCGGATGGTCGCCATGACCATGCCGACCCGGCTGCCTGACTGTATCTGCTCGTCCATCCGTACTGTTTCCCCAACCATAACAGTTTGCACAAACTGTACCGAACTGTGGCTGGCAGCGCCAGTGCGAACGGCCGATAAGCGTAAGACGAACAGAGGAGTGCCTACATGGATCGCACAGCGACCGGATGGATCAATGGTTTTATCGGCGTGCTCATCTTCAGTGGATCGCTGCCGGCCACGCGCGTGGCCGTCATGCAGCTCGATCCGGTGTTCCTGACGGTGGCGCGAGCGGCGATTGCCGGCATCCTGGCGCTTTGCCTGCTAATCGTCTTTCGGGAAAAGCGGCCTTCGCGGCAGGATCTCATTTCGCTTGTCGTCATCGCGCTTGGCGTCGTCGTCGGCTTTCCGCTGCTGACGGCGCTGGCGCTGCAGCATGTGACCTCGGCGCATTCCATCGTCTTCATCGGTCTTCTGCCGCTGGCGACGGCGATCTTCGGCGTCACCAGGGGCGGCGAGCGGCCGAAACCGGCCTTCTGGTTTTTCTCGCTGCTCGGCAGCGCGCTGGTGGCGGGCTTTGCACTGATGCAGGGGCTGACCGCCTCGCCCGTCGGTGATGCGCTGATGCTCGCTGCCGTCATCGTCTGCGGGCTCGGTTATGCCGAGGGTGCTCGGCTGTCGCGTCGGCTAGGTGGCTGGCAGGTGATTTCCTGGGCTTTGGTGGTCTCGTTGCCGGTGATGATCGTCGCTGCCATTCTGTACAGGCCGCCGAACTTTGCCGATATTCAGACGCCGGCCATGCTGGGCCTTGCCTATGTCTCGCTCTTCAGCATGCTGATCGGCTTCATCTTCTGGTATCGCGGCCTCGCACAGGGCGGCATCGCCGCTGTCGGCCAGCTGCAGCTTTTGCAGCCATTCTTCGGCCTAGCGCTTGCCGCGACGCTGCTGCACGAGACGGTGAGCTGGGCCATGCTTGCAGTGACAGTCGCCGTCATTCTCTGCGTGGTCGGTGCGCGCAAGTTCGCCAAATAGGCTCGCAAATTGACAGACCGGGAATCCTGTAATAATTAAAGTTACATGATGCCAGATCACGATCACCCGAGCCTGCCCACACCTCATAAGACGGCATCTGCCTTCACCGGCGATGCCGTCAAATCCTACCTTGAAGGCCCGCCGCGGCAGGTGCCCGGCTTTTCAAGCCTGCATCGGATGGCGGCGATGCTGATGGCGGAACGGACGCCCGATAATGCTCGCGTGCTCGTACTCGGCGCTGGCGGCGGACTGGAACTCAAGGCCTTTGCCGAGGCGCATGCGAGCTGGACTTTTGATGGCGTCGACCCCTCTGACGACATGCTGCAACTGGCACGGCAGGTTGCCGAAGAGCACGGCGGCCGTATCGGCTTTCACCAGGGTGGCATCGATATCGCACCCGAGGGCCCCTTCGATGCCGCCGTCTGCCTGCTGACCTTCCACCACATCCCCGTCGAGCAACGACCTGAAATACTTCAGCAAATTCGCCGCCGACTGAAAGCCGGTGCGCCGTTTGTTGTTGCGCATATGAGTTTCCCGCAAGACGAGCCGGAGCGATCGATGTGGATCGATCGCCATATCGCCTATGGCGCTCCTGACGGAACAGACCCTTCCCGGCAGGAGAATGCACGCAGGGCCATGCGCGAGAGGCTGCATATCCTCGCTCCAGAAGATGAGGAGGCCATGCTGCGCGCGGCAGGCTTTTCGGATGTCAGCCTATTCTACGCCGCCTTCAGCTTCAGGGGATGGGTGGCATACGCATAGGCCCACCAAAACTTTCCATCTTTGGAAAGTATCTTGCGCAACAATAGCGACCGAGATATAGTTTCCGAAATTGGAAACTATAGGTGCCGTATGACGCTGACCCTTTATCTGCATCCGCTGGCCTCTTTCTGTCACAAAGTGCTGATCGCGCTTTATGAGAACGAGACGGCGTTCGACAGCCGGATCGTCAATTTTGCCGATCCAGACTCGGCCGCGGCCCTGCTCGACAAATGGCCGGTCGGCAAGATTCCGATCCTGCATGATGAGGCAACCGGGCGTACGGTTCCGGAGACAAGCATCATCATCGAATACCTGCAGGCCCATTATCCAGGGCCGGTGCGGCTTCTGCCCGACGACCCGGAAGCGCTGCTGCAGGTGCGGCTCTGGGACCGGTTCTACGACCTCTATGTCAGCGTGCCGATGCAGAAGATCGTCACCGACAGAATCCGGCCGGCGGACGCCCATGATCCGCATGGCGTCACTGAAGCAAGAGGGCTGCTTGATCAGGCCTACAAGATGATCGAGGCGCATATGCAGGGAAGGCTCTGGGCGACAGGCGATGATTTCACCATGGCCGATTGCGCGGCTTTGCCGGGGCTGTTCTTCGCCTCCATCGTGCATCCGTTCCCAGCTGAGCAGCAGGCGCTTTCCTCTTATCTGGAGCGTCTGTTACAACGCGCTTCCGTCAAACGCGTGCTGGCCGAAGCGCAGCCCTATTTCTCGATGTTTCCCCATCGGGAGGCGATGCCAGCGCGTTATCTTGAGGCCGCGACATCTTGAGGCATGTGATGGCAGAACTGGGGCCAGCCGAATTCGACCGGATGTTTCAGGCGCTCGCCGATCCCTATCGCCGTGGCTTCGTAGAGCAGCTTGCCAGGGGGCCGGCCTCCGTCACGGAACTGGCAGAACCCGCCGATGTCGGCCTGCCGGCGGTGCTGAAACATCTGCGAATTCTGGAAGAAAGCGGCATCGTCATTTCGGAAAAGGTGGGGCGTGTTCGTACCTATCGCATGCAGCAGCAGGCCTTCGGTGCCATCAACCAATGGATCGAGCAGCGTCAGGCCGAAATGCATGCCGCCTTCGATCGCCTCGCAATCCTGATGGCGGAAACTCCTGAGGAAAAGGATCACTGATGGGTGTCAGCGTCAATCACCGCACCTTCGTCATCGAGCGCGACCTGCCCGGCAGCGTGGCGCATGCCTTCCGTTTCTGGTCGGATCATGCACTGAAGCGGCGCTGGACCGCCTGCCATCCCGACTGGCAGGTGATGGAGGATCATTTCACCTTCGAGATCGGCGGGAGCGAGCGCATGACATGGCGCAGGCCCGAAGGGACGGAACAGGCGATGCACGCTTATTATCTCGAAATCCACCCCCGCGAGCGCATCGTCTATGCCTATACGATGCTGACGGCAGGCAGGAGCATCTCTTCGTCACTGGTGACGGTGGAATTCACCGGATGCGGCGCCACGACACTGATGACCTTTACCGAGCAGGCCGTCTTCGGCGACCCTGGAGACGGCGATATCAGAGAGAGCGGCACGGGTATCGGCTTCGACCGGCTTGTTGAAGAAATGAAGGTTATGCCTGCCTGATCCGGTCGCGGTGTGCGGCCTGCTTGGCGCGATTGCCGCACATCGCCATGCTGCACCAGCGCCGGCGGTGACCACGGGTATGGTCGGCAAACAGCAGGGTGCAGACTGATCCTTCGCAGGCCTTCACATTCGAAAAATCCTCGGTGCAGACGAAGCGGCCGAGTGCCTCGCCGACGGGTAACAGCAATGCTTCCGGCGAGCGCCATTTGCGCATCGGCTGGAACTCGAAGATCTCGCCTTCGTCCGTCTGGCGCGCGACGATGCGGCTGAAACCCTCATCGCGTTCGAGCAGGCGGTTCAGCGGCTCCAGTTCCGCAAGCGCCTCCGCTGTCAACGGCCTTCCCTTGCGCTCGCGGACAAAAGTCCGGAACCATTCACGCAGGTTCCTTGCCTGATCGGCGACGTTGTCGAGCTCGCCCGGCAACGCCTGGGCACGCAGGCTTTCGAGCGTTTCGCGCGGGACGAGCTTTGCCTGCTCGAGCCAGCGCAGCAGTCCCTCCCCGTCCTCTATCCAATCGACAGGCATGTCGATGGGCGTTGCGACCGAATTCAAGAAATCCAGTGCCAGCGCATCACCCAGAAACAGGGCGGGAGAGTGGTTATCCACGGCAAGTCCTATCTCGGCTGCCGACCAGAGCTGTAGGGCAGCCTGCTTGAAAACGTGACTCATATGTAACCTGTCAAAAGGCTGTTGACAAGTTACCCTCCTAGGAAGTAACCGCTCTATATCGCTTTAAACGGTTACAAGCTGAGCGAAGGAGAAAGCAGATGCCGTCGCAGTCGACTGATCAACAGACTATGCATATCGTGCTCGTCCGTGTCGCCTGGGCCGACGGCTCCGGCTGGGCCAAAGTCATCGGACCGCTTGCCGCCGAGGGTTTTGCGGTGACCGCTGCACCGCTGCCGCTGACGAATGAAAATGTGAAGGCACTGGTCTATGTTTCTGCTCTCGCCCCTGATGAGGGAGAGACGGTTGCCGATGTCTTCTATCGCACCGAACTCGATCCACGGGTGCCGCAGCTAACGCCGGATGAAAACGGCCTGATCTATTATCCGCATGAGGCCTTTGCTGCGGCCTATGCGCAGAATGCCACCAATGAAGAACTGGCAGTGCTCTCGGCCGTGCAGCGGCCGATCTCGCCTGCCTGCATCACGGCACCGGTCGGGCGGCCGCTCTGGAAGGACCGCCCTTCCTGGTTCCTGGTCGCCGAGGACGACCGGATGATCGCGGCCGCCAACCAGCGCTTCATGGCTGAGCGTATGCAGGCGATGCAGCGGCCTTTCGCCGTCGATCACACCCCGATGGTCACGGCACCGGAGACGGTGCTGCAGGTCATCAGCGAGGCCGCAGCGACAGTGGCCGCAGCCTGAACGACCGACATATCTCCCAACATATCGCAATCCATCTCATCTGAAGGAAACATGACCATGACCAAGATCAGCTACCGCAACACCGCCGTCGACGGCATCAAAATCGCCTATCGCGAGGCCGGTACCCAGGGCGCTCCGAAGCTCCTGCTGCTGCATGGCTTCCCGACCTCCGGCCACATGTTCCGCGATCTGATCCCGCTGCTGGCCGATCGCTGCCACATCATCGCCCCTGACCTTCCGGGCTTCGGCCAGTCGGACGATCCCGCGGTCAACAGCTTCGACAGCATTGCAGACACGATCGACCGCTTCACCGAGATCGTCGGCTTCGATCGCTATGCCGTCTATGTCTTCGATTATGGCGCGCCGACGGGCTTCCGCCTGGCGGCCAAACATCCCGAGCGGATCACGGGCATCATTTCGCAAAATGGCAACGCCTATGTCGATGGCCTCAGCGACGCATGGAACCCGGTGCAGGCCTACTGGCAGGACGCCAGCGCAGAAAACCGCGCCGTGCTGAAGGCGTTCCTCGGGCCGGAGACGACGGTCTGGCAGTACACGCATGGCGTTGCCGATACGACCAGGATTTCGCCTGACGGCTATTCGCTCGACAATTTCTATCTCTCGCGTCCGGGCGCTGAAGATGTGCAGCTGGACCTGATGGGCGACTACAAGAGCAATGTGGCGCTCTACCCGACCTTCCAGGATTACTTCCGGACCCACAAGCCGCGCTTCCTGGCCGTCTGGGGCAAGAATGATCCCTTCTTCCTGCCGCCGGGCGCGGAAGCCTTCGCCCGCGATATTCCTGACGCCGTGATCAAATTCTTCGATACCGGCCACTTCGCGCTCGAAACACATGCGGATGAGATTGCTGCGGCTATCCGCGATTTTCTCGGTTGAGGCCGGCTGACTATTCGGAGGTCACACAGAAATTGTTGCCCTCCGGATCGTTCAGCACGGTGTAGTCAGCCGTTTCACGCACGAAGGTCGCGCCCAAGGACATCAGGCGCGCGACCTCCTTTTCCCGGTCTGCGGTGGCGATATCCAGATGGACGCGGTTGCGGGCCGGCCGCTCTCCCTGGCGAAGATGGAAACAGAGGCGCGTTCCCGGCCCTTCGACCATCACCACCGGATCGGTTTCCGGTGTCAGGCCAAGCCCGGCAAGGCGGGCGATTTCCTCATCGTCGTAGGGCAAGACCGCATAACCGTCGAGCGCTTCGGCCCAGAAGCGGGCGACGCGGGAGGGCATATCGCAATCGATGACGATTTCCTTCAGCCGCCCCATAGGCTCTCACGAATTGCCGGAACGGCGCTGGACGACACGTTCAACGACCGCACCGCCGACCACTGGCAGCAGGGCGAAAAGGATGAGCTGTGGCGTACCTGTCAGCATCAACAGGCTGGACAGGAGGATAGCGATGAGCATTCCTGCCAGTGCACCGACCAGATAGGGAAGGTAACCCTTCAAGAGAGCCTCCGTCTTATCGGGTTTCAATCGAATGAGCTCGCAAGGCTCCACATAGGACGCTCCGCGGTATCGGCAATGACCGGTTGTGGTCCGAAACCGCCTTTCGCCCGCCGAACTAGGCGCCAGCCTTCTTCGATGCCGGTTTGCGCGCCGTGTTCAGCGCCACCGCGGCCTGCACCAGCGCCGTCAGGGCTGCCTCGTCGATTTTCTCCCCTTCGTGAATATCGATCGCGCGGCGCGTATTGCCTTCGAGACTGGAGTTAAAGAGGTTGGACGGATCGTCCACGGAAGCGCCCTTGGCGAAGGTCAGCTTGACGACCGTCTTGTAGGTTTCGCCGGTGCAGATGATGCCGGCGTGTTCCCAGACGGGGACGCCCCTCCATTTCCACGCCTCCTCCACCTCGGGGTCGGCCTCGCGGATGATGGCCCTCACGCGGGCGAGCGTTTCGCCACGCCAGTCGCCCAATTCCCCGATCTTGGCATCGATGCGTTCGGAGGGAGAGATTTCTTTCGGTTCCGTCTCCTTTTTCGTCGTCGCCGCTTTCTTCATGGTTTCTCTCCTTACATTTTCTCGCCCGGCAACAGGCTTGCCTGCCTGATCCAATCGGCGAGCTGCGCCTCGTCGATCGGGTCGTTCTCATGGATGTGGAAATAACGCGTTTCCGCAGTCTTGGATTCTCCCGGCGGGATGGGCTGCAAGGCAGCGCCGCGGAAGAAGGCCAGCTTGATGTATTTGTTGAAGCAATGGATGCCAAGGAACCAGCCGTCACCCTTCATGCCGTAGAGCGGCGAGTTCCATTTGACGGCCTTGTGGGCATCTGGAACAGTGCGCATGATCAATTCATCGAGGCAGTGGCCGACATCGCTTTTCCAGCCGGGCATGGCGGCGATATAGGCCCGCACGGGGCCATCGCCCTCGCCTTTGGCGATCTGCGGATTGCCGCCGGATAGCAGCTTCGGCTCCGTAGGTTCTGCCGGCTTGCTGGATATCTTGTTGGCCATGGGCTCCTCCCCTTGGGGATAATAAGGAAGCATCCCCCGATTTCCAGTCGTGCGGAATGGCCACAGCTGCAAAGATCACAGCTTGATGACGCGGAAAACCTGCGACACGGCGGCAAACCCGTGGCATAAGGGCGCCAAAATTCTCCCAAGCTCCCGCGTAAGACATGATCCGTATCGAAAATATCAGCAAGCAGAACAGCCACCGCATCCTCTTCATCGAAGCCACTGCCGCCCTCAATCGCGGCGAAAAGATCGGTCTCGTCGGCCCGAACGGCGCCGGCAAGACGACGCTTTTCCGCATGATCAATGGCGAAGAACTGCCGGATGAAGGCCAGGTCTCGGTCGAGAAGCACGTCACTATCGGCTATTTT
Source organism: Hyphomicrobiales bacterium (assembly GCA_900473185.1). Lineage (GTDB taxonomy): Bacteria > Pseudomonadota > Alphaproteobacteria > Rhizobiales > Rhizobiaceae > Rhizobium. The sequence goes on from UCKU01000009.1 coordinate 28,337, forward strand.
AACCAGGATGTCGGCGAAATGTCCGGCCGCAGCGCCGTTGCAGAAGTGATGGAGGGCGCCGGCCCCGTCAGCATCGTCGCCGCCGAGCTGCGCGAGCTGGAAGCGGCAATGTCCGATCCTGACCGCATGGACGAGATGGATCAGATCATCGAGCGCTATGGCGAGGTTCAGGCACGCTATGAAGAGCTGGATGGCTACGCGCTGGAAGGCCGTGCCCGCGAGGTTCTGGACGGCCTGAGCTTCAGCCAGGAGATGATGGACGGCGATGTCGGCGCGCTCTCGGGCGGCTGGAAGATGCGCGTGGCGCTCGGACGCATTCTGCTGATGCGCCCTGACGTGATGCTGCTCGACGAACCGAGCAACCATCTGGATCTCGAAAGCCTGATCTGGCTTGAGGAATTCCTCAAGACCTATGAGGGCGCATTGTTGATGACCTCGCACGACCGCGAGTTCATGAACCGCATCGTCACCAAGATCATCGAGATCGATGCCGGCTCGCTCAACAGCTATTCGGGCGACTACGGCTTCTACGAGCAGCAGCGGGCGCAGAACGAGAAGCAGCAGCAGGCGCAGTTCGAGCGCCAGCAGGCAATGCTTGCCAAGGAAATCAAGTTCATCGAGCGCTTCAAGGCGCGCGCCAGCCATGCTTCGCAGGTGCAGAGCCGTGTGAAGAAGCTGGAAAAGATCGAGCGTGTTGAGCCGCCGAAGCGCCGCCAGACGGTGGCTTTCGACTTCCAGCCGGCGCCGCGCTCGGGCGAAGATGTCGTCAATCTCAAGAACGTGCACAAGAAATATGGCAGCCGCACCATCTATGAAGGGCTGGACTTCATGGTCCGCCGCAAGGAGCGCTGGTGCATCATGGGCGTCAATGGCGCCGGCAAATCCACGCTCCTGAAGCTGGTCACCGGCACGGCAGAACCGGATGCCGGCAGCGTGGCGCTCGGCGCCAGCGTGAAGCTCGGCTATTTCGCCCAGCATGCCATGGACCTGCTCGACGGCGAGCGCACGGTGCTGGAATGGCTGGAAGACTCCTTCCCGCTTGCCGGCCAGGCGCCGCTACGCGCACTCGCCGGCTGCTTCGGCTTTTCCGGAGATGACGTGGACAAGCGCTGCCGCGTTCTCTCCGGCGGCGAGAAGGCCCGCCTCGTCATGGCCCACATGCTGTTCGACCCGCCGAACTTCCTCGTGCTCGACGAGCCGACCAACCACCTCGACCTCGACACCAAGGAAATGCTCATCAAGGCGCTCGCCGATTTCGAGGGCACGATGCTCTTCGTCTCGCACGATCGCCACTTCCTTGCCGCCCTTTCCAACCGCGTGCTGGAGCTGACGCCCGATGGCATCCACCAGTATGGCGGCGGCTATACGGAATATGTCGAGCGCACCGGCTACGAGGCGCCCGGCATCCACGCCTAGGATCTAGTGAAGGCGTCTACATCAGTCAGTTCCGCCGAGAGCGCCCAGAGACGGGCCGCCTCGTCGGGATCGACGGCATAGGCGCGCACGCTGGTTTCCGCTCCGTCATCCGAGATGGATGCGACGTCGCAGTCGGCACAATAAAGGCCGCCGAGGCCTGCAAGCTGCGGCGAGGTTGCGGCCCAGGCCTGCGTCGCGGCACCCTGCTCGGGCGTCTTGAACGTTGGGTCGGCCGCATTGCCGTCGGCATCGATCCAGCCGGCGGCGACCATGTCTTCCTTCTCCAGGTGCCGTTGCAGCGGCGTCAGGATCTTGCCGGGATGCAGCGAGAAGGCACGCACGCCGGCATCCCTGGCCAGCCTGTCGAGTTGCACCGCAAACAGCGCGTTTGCGGTCTTTGCCTGTCCATAGGCCTGCCACCGGTCGTAGCCCTCGGTGAACTGGACATCGTCCCAGCGGATGGGCGTGATGCCATGGGCACCGGAGGAGACGGCAACCACACGGGCTCCCCTCGCTACCGCCGGCCAGAGACGATTGACGAGTGCGAAATGGCCGAGATGGTTGGTGGCAAACTGCGCCTCCCAGCCCGGCCCGACCCGCGTTTCCGGGCAGGCCATGATGCCGGCGCTGTTAATGACGAAATCGGCCCTACGTCCGGAAACGACGAAGCGCTGGGCAAACTGCCGCACGCTTTCGAGATCGGAAAGATCGAGCCTGTCGACCTCGACATTAGCGATGCCCGAGAGCGCCTTGGCCGCCGCTTCCGGCTGGCGCGCGCCGATCAGCACATGCGCGCCGGCCCGCGACAGCGCCTTCGTCGTCTCCAGCCCGAGGCCGGAATGGCCGCCGGTGACGATTGCCAATCTGCGCGTGAGATCGATGCCCGCGAGCACGTCGTCGGCTGTGGAGCGAGCGCCAAAACCGGAGCCGATGGGGTGTTGTGCGTTTTCCATTGATGTCTCCTTTCTGCTTTCGGCCGGAGACTAATGCGGTGGCGTCCATACGATCTATGCGTTAAAGTCCATGATATGTTTGCGATCGTCCGGATTTCCGCATGAGTTCCGTTTCCATGGATCCGCTTTCCGATGTGCTGGCACTCCTGAAGCCGAAGAGCTACGTCTCGCTCGGGCTCGATGCCGGCGGCGACTGGGCGATCGATTTTCCGCCGCCGCAGGGCATCAAGTTCAATGCCGTTCTCTCGGGCGGCTGCTGGCTGGAGCTGGATGGGGTCGCCGATCCTGTGCGGCTGGAGGAAGGCGATTGTTTTCTGCTGACGCAGAGCCGGCCCTTCCGGATGATGAGCGATCGCAGCCTGCCGACGATCCCCGCCAATGACATCTATGCGCATGCGAAGGATGGGGTGGCGATCTGCAATGGCGGCGGCGCCTTTTTCCTCGTCGGCAGCCGGTTCGGCTTTTCCGGCGCCGGCGCGGATCTCCTCCTCGGCATATTACCGCCGGTCGTCCATATAAGCGAGCATTCGGATCAGGCCTCGGTGCTGCGCTTTGCGATCGACCAGATGGCGCGGGAACTGCACGGCCGCCACCCGGGCGGTTTCCTGATGACCGAGCATCTGGCGCATATCATGCTGATGCAGATCCTGCGGCTCTATCTCTCAGCACCCGATACCGAAGGCACCGGCTGGCTCTTTGCGCTCGCCGACCGGCAGATCGGCATGGCGATCGGCGCCATGCATGCAGAGCCGGCGCGGCGCTGGACGCTGCAGCAGCTTGCGGCGATGACCGGCATGTCGCGCTCCTCCTTTGCCGAGCGCTTCAAGGAAAAGGTCGGAGCCGCGCCGATGGACTATCTTACACGCTGGCGTATGATGCTGGCCAGCGAGCGGCTCTCCAACAGCAGCGAACCGATCGGCAGGATTGCACTTTCGCTCGGCTACGATTCCGAAAGTGCCTTCAGCACCGCCTTCAAGCGGGTGATGGCGCGCTCGCCGCGGCAATACAGCCGGGAAGCAGCAGGGTAAAAGACCGCAGGCTGCGGGTCTTGCAGAAACGACTGTCGTTTCATACCTATAGAAGGAATGGTATGCGTCCGGCCCTTGCCGGCCCTCGCTGCATTCCGAGCCTTTGTGCCCGCCTTACGAGGATGAAACCATGAATATCGACAGGATCCTGCGGTCAGTTGTGGCCGTTCGCGCCTCCATCCCCGAAGATGCCTTCACTGCGAACACGCTGGGCACCCGCCGGGAAGGTAGCGGCGTCGTCATCAGGGAAAACGGGCTGGTGCTCACCATCGGCTACCTGATCACCGAAGCAGACGAAATCTGGCTGACGCGCCACGACGGCAAGGTCGTGCCTGGCCATGCTCTGGCCTATGACCAGGAAACCGGCTTCGGCCTCATCCAGTCGCTGGCGCCTCTCGACCTGCCGGCCATCGACATCGGCGACAAGGTCAAGACGACAGTCGGCGATGCCGTGATCCTTGCCGATGGTCTCGGGGAATTCGTACAGGCCAATATCGTCGCCAAGCAGGAATTTGCTGGCTACTGGGAATATCTTCTCGACGAGGCGATCTTCATCGCACCCGCCCATCCCTCCTGGGGCGGGGCGGCGCTGATCAGCGACGACGGTAAGCTGCTTGGCATCGGTTCGCTGCGCCTGCAGATGGTGCAGGACGAAGAAGTTGCCGATATCAACATGGCCGTGCCGATCAACCTTCTTCCGCCGATCCTCGACGACCTGCTCAACCGCGGCCAGATCGACAGGCCGCCGCGCCCCTGGCTCGGCGCCTTTTCGGCCGAAAGCAACGGCGAAGTTGTGGTCATGAGCGTTGCCAAGGGCAGCCCGGCCGCGCAGGCCGGCCTGCAGCAAGGCGACGTGATATCGGAAATCCGCGACGGCGAAGTGGACGGGCTTGCCGATTTCTACCGCAAGGTCTGGAAGAGTGGTCCGGCAGGCGCTGAAATCCCGATACGCGTGCTGCGGAACGGGCGCGAGGCCTGGCTGCGGATCAAATCGGCCGACCGCAACAGCTTCCTCAAGAAACCGTTGATGCAGTAAATCAGATATCGAGCGGCACCATCCGGCGGTGCTTAGATATAAAGGGGCGCCATCCGGCGATGCCTAGATATAAAGGGGCGCCATCCGGCGCCAGGCACCGGCGCGGTGCGCCCTGCCATCCCAGAAATGCAGCCGATGGCCGACACCCATGTCAGCGAGAAGGCGGCTGAGATAACGATTGTTATCGAGGAACGGATCCTCGTTGCCGATCGTCAGCACGATATCCACCTGCCGCAGCTTTTCCAGTCGCCAGTCGGAGGCGAGGCCCGGCAGGAAATGCGTTGGCGTGTGGAAATAGACCGTGTCGTCGTAATAACCGTCGAAAAGATCGGAGAAGGATTCGACCTTCATCGTCAGGTCATAGCGGCCGGAAAAGGCCACCAGCTTGCGGAAGAGATGCGGGTGGCGGAAGACGAGGCTGGCGGCCTGGAATGCGCCGAGGCTGCAGCCGTGGACGATGGTGCATTCGTGGCCGTTGCGGCTCTCCATCAGCGGCAGAACCTCGTTCAGCACATATTCCTCGAAAGCGATATGGCGGCGGATGCGATCGGCCGGATGGCGGCCGAAGTCGTAGAAGGTCTCGCCCGCGAGGCCCTCGATGCAGAACAGCTGCAGTTGACCGGCCTCGAGCTTGTCGGCGAGGCTGGCAACGATACCGAGATGTTCATATTCCCAAAAGCGCCCTTCCCGCGTTGGGAACATCAGTACTTTGGCGCCGGCATGCCCGAACACCAGAAGCTCCATGTCACGATGGAGCCGATCGCTGTACCAGCGCAGATATTCTCGGTTCATAGACCCCTGAAAAACCGCCCGACTCGCTCGCGCAGCGCAGCTTGCTGCACCGCACTATCAGCATAATCGAAATGCCCGGCATCCAGGATGAAGATTTCATTAAATTTTGATTTCGGCAAAGCGTTGGCGACAGTGAACTGACAGGGGGGTGCAACCGCCGGATCGAAGAGCGCGACGGCTGCCAGCATCGGCACGGTGATGCGGGTCGCTGCCGTTGCGGCATCGAAGAGCCGCAATTTTTCGAAAACACCCGCGTGCGTCTTTGCATAATCCTGCACCGAATGGGCGCTGCCGACCGTCGGCAATGTTAGCCACAGCTTGCGGTTACCGAAGGTTGGTACCGTCAGATGCCCGCGGGCAATACGCTTGTCGAAGGGAATGCCGAGCGCGCCAATGCCGCCGCCGAAGCTGATGCCGCTATAGCCGATATGGCCATCGAGCGCGGGATAGAGCGATAGCAGCGCCGACACCGCAACCCAGAGATCCTCAACGCAGCCACCGATCACGTAATGATCGGGATCATCGATGTCGTGGAGCACATGCCAGGGGGCGTCGGGCGAAATCGGCAGATGGGCGCTGCGCGACATGCCGCGGAAACAGGGAAAGAGGATCGCGGTATCCTCGACCGGAATATCGAATTCAGGCTGGTCCCTGCCTCCATAACCGTGGCCGACGACGAGGCCGCGCTTGACCTCGCCCTTGCGGGGCGTGAGCAGCCAGCCGCCGATGCGGACGTCATCCGTGGAAGTGTAGACAATATCTCGTACCTGCCAGTCCGGATGGGTATCCTTGCTTGGGCTCAAGCGCGGCTCAAGCTTCACCGCCAGCGCCCTGGCATAACGCTTATGCCAAAAGGCATCGAATCCCGAGGGCGATTCCGGCGGGCGGATTGCCCGCAAGTCGGCAAGCGTCATGCCGTAGGTGGGGTCGAAGTCGAAAGGGTATTCTGTCGGGATGCTCATACCATGCTTGTTGCCGCGAAACCGGTCTCGGAGCAAGGCCGGCGGCCAGTTCCAACCCATAATCAAACCGGACCCTCCGCCCGAAATTGCGTGACAGCCTTGTTCGGCTGGTCTTAACTAGAAACGCACTGTGCCTGCCGACTCAGGCGGCGGCGTGGTTTGGTTTGCGTTCACGTCATCGGTCGGAAGGACCGCTTCAGATGAAAATCCTTGTGATCGGCGCAGAGTTTCGATGCCAGCCCCACCCTTTCGCTCGGCTTCACAGCCGAGACATCCTTTGACGACATTATCCGCGTCCATATCGAGGACGAATTGAGCAACAGACTGCCGGAGCCTGCCTGACATGCTGCTTGGAGCCATTGCCGACGATTTCACTGGCGCTAGCGATCTAGCCAATACCCTTGCCCGCGGCGGCATGTCGACGATGCAGTTTGTCGGCCCCGGCCGCGGCAAGGTGAATTGCGAAGCCGGTGTGGTGGCGCTGAAGACGCGCTCGATCTCGGTCGAGGATGCGGTGTTGCAATCCATGGATGCGGCCCGCTGGCTGCTGGATCAGGCCTGCGAGCAGATCTTCTTCAAATACTGCTCGACCTTCGATTCCACACGTGAAGGCAATATCGGCCCGGTGGCCGAGGCCCTGCAGCGGCTGACGGGCGCCGATGTCACCGTCTTCTGCCCGGCCTTTCCGGCGACCGGAAGGCGGGTCTTCATGGGCCACCTCTTCGTCAAGGACAAGCTGCTCAGCGAATCCGGCATGGAGAACCATCCGCTGACGCCGATGACCGATCCTGATATCCGCCGCTGGCTGCGGTACCAGACGCGCGGCAGTGTCGGCGGCATCACGCTCGATACCGTGCGCGAAGGTTCGGGCGCCATCCGCAGCCGCCTGCGCGACGAACTGACCGATGGCAATCGCCTCGTCGTCGTCGATGCCATCGAGGATGCCGATCTGATAACCATCGGTGAAGCCGTCGCCGACCATGCGCTGGTGACCGGCGGATCGGGGCTGGCACAGGGGCTGGTGCGCAATTTCGCCAAGCTTGGCAAGCTTTCCGGTGTTCCCGCCGAAGTGCCTGTCGTTACTGGCCCGGGCGTCGTCCTCTGCGGCTCCTGCTCGCTCGCCTCGCAGAACCAGGTCGCTTGCCATCTGGAGAACCATCCAGGCCTTTCGATCGATCCGGCAGCCATCGTGCGCGGCACCATGTCGGTGGAGCGCGCCGCCAGCTGGGTCGCCGCCAATGCGGCCGACAATCCGATCGTCTATTCCACCACCTCGCCCGATGTCGTGAGCTTCGTGCAGCAGCGCTTCGGCCGCGAAGAATCGGCAAAGATCCTTGAGGATTTCTTCGGCGGCCTTGCCAAGCGGCTCGCCGATTCCGGCACATGCCAGATCGTTGTCGGCGGCGGTGAGACCTCCGGTGCGGTCGTCGAGGCACTCGGCCTCAAGCATATGACCATTGGTGCGGAGATCGATCCCGGCGTGCCGGTTCTGGTGTCCGAGCGCGGCCGGCCGGCGCGGCCGATCGGGCTCGCGCTGAAGAGCGGCAATTTCGGCTCGCCGGATTTCTTCGCCAAGGCTCTAGACAGGATTGCAGGCCATGAATGAGGCAGCGCTGCGCGAAGCCATCGTCCGCTGGGGAAAATCGCTTTTCGAGCGCGGGCTTACGGCCGGCTCCTCGGGCAATATCTCGGTAAAGACCACGGACTTCTATCTCGCAACGCCGACCAATTCTTGCCTGGGCTTCCTCGATCCTGAGCGGCTTTCGAAGCTCGACAAAGACGGCAAGCACCTCTCGGGCGATGTGCCGACAAAGGAACTGCCGTTGCATTTCTCCTTCTATGAGAAGCGGCCGCAGACGGGCGCGGTGGTACATCTGCATTCCACCTATGCGACTGCCCTTTCCTGCCTTGCCGATACCGATCCCAATGACGCCATTCCGCCATTGACGCCCTATGTGGTGATGCGCGTCGGCAAGGTGCCTGTCGTGCCCTATACACGGCCGGGCTCGACTGATGTGAAGCCGCTGATTGCCGAGATCGCCGGCGAGCACAGCGCCGTGCTGCTGGAAAACCACGGGCCCATCGTGTCGGCTGCCACGCTCGATTCCGCTGTCTTCGCGATCGAAGAACTGGAAGAGGCGGCGAAGCTTTCGATCATTACGCGCGGCATGAAGGTGCGACAGCTCAATAGCGAGCAGATCGCCGACCTGGAGCAACACTTCAAGCTACGCTAGGTAAGGTCAATCAAGAGAGTCCGGTGATCGGAAACTTCGGGAGCCTCCACCACCTCGAAGCGCTCCACCACCACCTCCGGCGTCACCAGCATATAATCAGCAAAGCGTCCATCCTTCGGATAGAGCGAGGTGCGGGTATCGGTAAAACCCCTGCCGGTGACGAGATCGTTGAGGCCGAGGCGGCCAAGCTTTTCGAAGGTTATGCTGTCAGGCAGCACGTTGAAATCGCCGCAGACGACCAGGCGTTCATCACCCGGCCAGACGCGTTCGATCAGCTCGACGAGCGCATCCGCCTGTGCATGCCGGGCTGGAATATCGCCCTTGCCGGCGGGATCACGCAGGCCGTGGAGCTGGGCGATGGTGACGGAAAAGCCGCCGGCATAATTGAACAGGCGAATGCAATGGGCATTGCGCGAACGCGGATGCTCGCCCCAGCCATTGGACGAGAAACTGCCATGGATGAAGTCCACCGCTTGGCCGATTACCGCATGCGACTTGCGTACGAAGGTGGCGATGCCGAATTCGGTCGGGAAGACCGCCTCGCCGTGAAAGAGATGCCCCCGCGCGAATGGACAGAAGAAGCCGTCATGATCAGGGAGAACGGCGGCAATCTCGTCATAGAGGTGGGCGCGCTGCGGCAGCACGACACTGCCGTCGCGATATTCCAGCCATCCCGGCGTATCGGTTGCGGACCGGACCACCTCCTGCAGGCAGAAGACGTCGGCCTCCACATTTGCCAGATAGTCGATCAGCGGCGCGTGGATGCTGCCGCCCCAGGCATTCAATGAAATGATACGCAAAGCCATGCGAGCTCCCTCTTCGTCGAGAGACTAGCAGATTCGCATGGGGATCGATCCCTCGGGCGGCAGCGTCCGATCAGCGATATCCAGTGTCATCCGCCGGCTTGCCGGGTTCCTGCACCTCGGCGAGGTAACGCCAGCAATCCGGCCGGGTGCCGTCGAGATCGGTGAAACCGTAGGCATCGGCCAGCTGAAAGCTTGAGAGCGACTGGCCGTTCCATCTGTTGCGGTCGGGATCGGCGGCGAGTGCGGCAACTGCCCGACCGGTGAAACGCGGCGTTTCCGAGATGACGAAATGCGGCTGGACTTTTGTGCCGTCGCGCCAATTTTCTTCCTTAACCCCATAAATTTCCAGCATCATTTCCGAGCGCATCCAGCCGGGCGAGAGCGAGACGGCAGTGGCACCATGGGGCGCGAGATCCTTGGCGTGCGCCCAGGCCATGCGGTTCGTGCCCGTCTTGACGAGGTCGTAGTAGGGGCAGAGGCGGTAGTGGGTGGCGTTGTAGTCCGCCGTGCCGTCGGTCATCTCCACCAGCAATCCGCCCGGCCGCTCGATCATCAGTGCCAGCGCGTAATGGGCGGTGATGAAATGGGTGTCGATGGCAAGCCGCAGCATGCGCAGGCCCTTGTCGAGGGAATGCTCCCAGACCGGCTTGTTCCATTCCGTCAGATGCTCGCCGCCCCAGATATCGTTGACGAGGATATCGAGCCTGCCCTCCTCCGCGCGGACGCGGGCAACCAGCGCTTCGACTTGCTCCGGCACCAGATGATCCACCTGCACGGCGATGCCACGCCCGCCCGCCGCGCTCACCAGCTCGGCGGTTTCCTCGATGGTCTCAGGCCGGCCATATTCGGATTGCTGCGTGCGGGTCGTGCGGCCTGTCACATAGACGGTCGCGCCTGCCGCGCCCAGTTCCACCGCAATGCCGCGGCCGGCACCGCGCGTTCCGCCGGCAACAAGCGCCACCTTTCCCTTCAAGTTCGCTGTCACTTCACTGTCCTCCCCGCTAGAAACAACTAACCGGCCTGGTCGGCTCACTTGTATATAAACGAACGTTCGTTCATAAATATGGCGAACGCAAGAGGAAATTTCATGCCGCGTCCGCGCACGCTTTCCGATGAACAGCTGCTTTCGATGGTTCTCGATGTGATCCGGTCCGAGGGGCCGGATGCGGCGACCTTTGCGGCGGTCTCGAAGGCGAGCGGCCTCTCCGGCTCGACGCTGGTGCAGCGCTTCGCCACCAAAGCCGGCATGCTGCGCGCCGCCCTGCTGCATGCCTGGGACCGGCTGGATGCGGAAACGGCGCGGCTTGCTGAACTTGTGGCGAAGACGCCGGAGGGTGGCATCGCGCTACTGACCGGCCTCTCCCAGGACTATGGCGATAATCCCGCCTCCTATGCGGAAGGCCTGCTTCTGCTGCGCGAGGATTTCCGCGATCCGGTGCTGCGCGCCCGTGGCGCGGCCTGGGGTGCTGCCCTGACGGCAGCGATGGCCGAGCGTTTCGGGGGACAGGGGCAAGCGCAGACCATAGCCCGGCTGATGCTCTCGCAATGGCAGGGATCGCTGCTCTGGTGGGGTTTCTCGTCGGAGGGAGCTGTGGCCGACTACGTCGAGCGGGAACTGCGGCTCTTTCTTGCCGCCCTTGAGCCCAAATTAAACTAGGGTCTCCTGCGAGTTCTTATCGTTTGTGGAGGGACAAAGGCCCACGCTATCGACCGTGTATCGGCCATATTGCCGGATGCACAGAGAGGAACCGCTAGTGAATATGAGACACTGCCTCATCGCCCTTGCCTTGTCGGCGAGCCCGCTCCATGCAGCAGACATGACGGACAAAGCGTTCCAGGAGATGGTCGATCGCGTTTTTCAGCCGGTGATTAGGGAATACGACATCCCGGGACTGGCCGTCGGCGTGACGATCAACGGCTCGGAATTCTATTACACCTATGGTGAAGCCTCGCGCGAGACGAAAGCGCCCGTTACCAGCGACACGATCTTCGAGCTCGGCTCCGTCAGCAAAATTTTTAATGTCACGCTTGCCACACTTGCCGAACAGCGCGGCCTGTTGTCGATGGACCAGCCGGTTTCGACCTACCTGCCGGAGCTCAAGGGCAGCGCCTTCGATAAGATCACCCTCGTCAATCTAGCCACCCATACGTCGGGCGGCCTGCCGCTGCAGGTGCCAGACAGCGTGACTGACGATGCCGAGCTGATGACCTATCTGAAGAGCTGGAAGCCGGCCTATAAGGCGGGCACCATGCGCTCCTATTCCAATGTCAGCATCGGCCTTCTCGGGCGGATCTCCGGTGAGCGTTTTGGCGGCACTTACAGGCGGGCGGCCGAAGGCGAGTTGTTTCCCGCCCTCGGTCTCAAGAGCACCTTCATCGCGGTTCCGCCTGATGTCATGGATCGCTACGCCTTCGGTTATTCCAAGGCCAACAAGCCGGTCCGCGTCGGACCCGGCGTCCTTGACGACGAGGCCTACGGCATCAAGGCCACGGCCCGCGACATGGTGCATCTGCTGGAGCTCAATTTGAGGCCGGATGCTCTGGCACCCGAATTCAAGGCCGCAATCGAGAAGACGCATATGGGCTATTTCGATACGGCCCATTGCACGCAGGACATGGTCTGGGAGCAATATGCCTGGCCCGTGGCGCTCAAGAAGCTTCTCGACGGCAACTCGACCAAGATGAGTCTGGAAAGCCAGCCGGTCAAACAGCGGGCGAAGCCGCTTGCGCCGCAAAGCGCGGTGCTGATGAACAAGACCGGATCAACGAACGGCTTCGGCGCCTATGTCGTGCTGGTGCCGAAGGCGCATATCGGGCTGACCGTGCTGGCGAACCGGAACTATCCGAACCCGGTACGCGCCGAAGCGGGGCTGAAGCTCATCCAGGCGCTGGAGGCACACACAGCGAAATAGCCGTCAGGCGGCCGGTCGCAGCAAAGGTTGCGACCGGCGCCAGTGTTCTCCCTATCCATTCGTGTCGGAGGACAGGTCTCCCTCATCCGTGATATAGCGGCCGAAGCCCCAATCAGGATGGAATGCATGTCATCGCATATGCTGGCAGATCCGCTGTTTCAGTTTGTCGTTCTCGTTCTGCTCAGCGCCGTGGCACGGGTTATCTACGGGCGAAATCCGACCTTCCGGCTGATTGCCAATATCGTCTTCTTCGCGCTGCTGACGCTGCTGCTCGTGGAGCACGAGATTGCGCCCTATACGTCTGACATGGGCGACGCCACGGATCTTTTCCGGCGCGTTTTCGTCGGTGTCGCCAAGGCCGTCTGGTGGATAGGCGGCGCGATGGTGCTGGCAAGCTCGGTGCGGCTCTTCCTGATTTTTGAGCGCAAACCGCGCGAGGGGCGCCTACTGCAGGATCTCGTCGTCGCCATCATCTATCTCGGCGCCGGGCTTTCGGTCGTGGCTTACGTCTTCGGCGTGCCGATCGGCACGCTGATTGCTACATCGGGTGTCTTCGCCATCGTGCTCGGCCTTGCGCTGCAGAGCACGCTGAACGACGTCTTCTCGGGCATCGCGCTCAATCTCGGCCGGCACTATAGCGTCGGCGACTGGATCGTCCTCGACGACGGCGTGCAGGGCCGCGTGGTGGAGACGAACTGGCGTTCGACCCATCTCCTGAACGGCACGAACGACCTCGTCATCGTTCCCAATAGCGCGCTCGCCAAGGCGCGGCTGACGAACCTGACGAGCCCTGAAGAAGCTCATGGCGTCTCGCTGAAGATCCGGGTTGTTCCCTCGATCCCGCCGGCGACTATCGAAGAGACGATGCGCACGGTGCTTTTGAGCAGCAACGCCATTCTGAAATCCCCTACCCCTGTTGTCAGCGTCACGGGGCTCGACAGCAATGCCATCGAATTCGAACTCTCCTTCCGCGTCTCCGGACTGGGCGAAGCGACCGCTGCCCGGAACGAAGTCTACGATCTCGTCTATCGTCACGCCAAGGCGGCAGGCCTGCAGCTTGCGCCGCCGGCCGGCTCCCCGGTTCCCCCGGTTGCCGATCCGCTGGAAGCGGCCGGAAAGCACCCGAATTCGGCCTGGCGGCTGCTGAACGCCATCCCGCTCTTCTCAACGCTGACCGAAGACGAAAAGGAGTCGCTCGCGGCCGACATGAAACGGCTGAACTTCCGCAAGGATGCGCTGATCGCGACGCAGGATACCTCGCTGACCTCCCTGATGATCGTGCGGCGCGGCGTTGCCGTCGTGGAGCGGATCGAGGGCAACGAGATCATCGAGCTCGCCAGAATTGCGCCCGGCGATCTGTTCGGGGAACGCGGCGTGCTGATGGGTGCGCTCGAGCCGGCCAATATCCGCGCGCTCACATCCGTCATCGTCTATGAAATCGCCAAGGACCATCTCGCTGCGATCATGCAGGAGCGGCCGGCACTTGCCGAAGAGCTGGGACTGCTGCTGTCGCGCCGGATCGAATCCGAGAAACATCACTTCAGCGCCGGCGTATCAGCTGAGGGCAGCCACCCCACGACGCTGACGACGCGCATCCGGCATCTGTTCCAGATTCCCCATAGCACCTGGTCGTAGCGGTCAGCCGGCCTTTTCCTCGGCTTCCCGGTTTTTTTCGGCGTCCTCTCCAACCGTCAGCGGCCAGTCGACGACATAGTCCTCGAAATCATCGACATCGACGTCGTTTTCGCTGATGGTGCGGCCGCGGGCCGAGATACCGGCAGCGTGGACGGTTTCCGGATCTCCTGATACCAGCGGGTGCCACCAGTAGAGATCGCGGCCCTCATTGATGAGGCGATAACCGCAGGTCGGCGGCAGCCATGCGATCTCGGAGACATTCTCCTTGGTGAGCTGAACGCAATCAGGCACGAAATCCCAGCGGTTCGGATAGCTGGAACATTGACAGCTCTCGCTGTCGAGCAGCTTGCAGCGGACCGAGGTGAAATAGACGTCGCCGCTATCCCATTCCTCGATCTTGTTGAGGCAACAGAGGCCGCAGCCGTCGCAGAGGCTTTCCCACTCCTCGGCATTCATTTCGGCAAGCGTCTTGCGCTTCCAGAAGGGCAGATCGTTCATCGTTCGTTTCTTGCAACAGCCGCCCGCAAATTCACGTGACGACCGTTCAACTCTCTTGTTCTTGTGCGCAAAATCAACCAATCATTCAACATGCTCCGGCTATCCGGAGAGTTGCGGCCCCTTTCAGGCCCCGCTCCTGCGTCCGGGTTTCACGGCCGCCGAGCGTGCTCAGGCGGGAATATAGGACGTGCAGGATCCGGACAACCCAGATAATGGGCCAGACGAGCCCGAAAACGGGCAAGGCAAGAAGCCTCAGAAGCAGCAGTCGAAAAACCGACACCTGTTGCTGCGTATCGATTCATGGATCGACTCGACCGTCTGGAATGCCGGCTTTCGCGCCGCCGAAATCTGGGAAGACACCACCATCTTCTTCCGCCGCTTCCGTGTTCGCGGCTGGAAACGCGCGGTTTTCGAACTCGCCGGCGAAGGGCTGACGCTCGGGGCCGTCGGCTTGGTGCTGATGCTGGCGCTCGCACAGCCGGCTTTCGAGGCCACCAAGGAGGACTGGCGCAACCGCGGTGATTTCGCGGTCACCTTCCTCGACCGTTATGGCAATGTCATCGGCCATCGCGGCGTGATCCATCAGAATTCCGTGCCGATCGACGAATTGCCGGATTCGCTGATCAAATCCGTCATCGCGACCGAAGACCGACGCTTCTTCGACCATTTCGGCATTGACGTCATCGGCCTCTTCCGCGCCATGGTCACCAATGCCCAGGCCGGCGAAGTCGTGCAGGGCGGTTCGACGCTGACACAGCAGCTCGCCAAGAACCTGTTCCTTTCCAACGAGCGCTCGATCGACCGCAAGATTACCGAGGCTTTCCTGGCGTTCTGGCTGGAAGCCAATCTCTCCAAGAAAGAGATCCTCGCCACGTATCTGGACCGCGCCTATATGGGCGGCGGCACATTTGGTGCTGCGGCTGCGGCGCAATTCTATTTCGGCAAGAACATCACCGACGTGAACCTCGCTGAATCCGCCATGCTCGCCGGCCTCTTCAAGGCGCCGGCAAAATATGCCCCGCATGTCAACCTGCCGGCAGCGCGCGGCCGCGCCAACGAGGTGCTGACCAACCTCGTCCAGAGCGGACTGATGACCGAGGGGCAGGTGATCGCCGCGCGGCGCAATCCCGCCACCGTCGTCGACCGCAACGAAGTGGAATCGCCGGACTTCTTCCTCGACTGGGCCTTCGACGAAGTGCAGCGCCTCTCGCCGCGCTTCCACCAGCGCTCGCTGATCGTGCGCACCACGATCGACATGGGCATCCAGCAGGCGGCGGACGATTCCATCGAGACATCGCTGCGCGAATATGGCGAAGCCTATCACGCCAAACAGGGCGCGATGGTGATGATCGAGAATGGCGGGGCCGTGCGCGCCATGGTCGGCGGACGCGATTATGGCGAGAGCCAGTTCAACCGCGCCACCAGGGCGCTGCGCCAGCCAGGCTCCTCCTTCAAGGTCTATACCTATTCGGTGGCCATGGAGAGCGGGATGACGCCGAAGACGACGATCATCGACGCGCCGATCTCCTGGGGCAACTGGAGCCCGCACAATTACGCCAACCGTTATGCGGGCCGCATCACGCTCGAAACCGCGGTCGCCCAGTCGATCAACACCATTCCGGTGCGCCTTGCCAAGGAAAAGCTCGGCATTCAGCCGATCCGCGCCATGGCCAAAGCCATGGGCGTCGAAACGCCGATCCGCGACGACGTGACGATCCCGATCGGCACTTCGGAGGTGACCGTACTCGATCAGGCAACAGCTTATGCCGTGTTCCCGACCGGCGGCTACCAGTCCCGCCGCCATGGCATCACGCAGGTTCTCGATTACGATGGTGATGTTCTCTACGATTTCGATCGTGACGAACCGCCCGCCCAGCGCGTGCTTTCCGAACAGGCGGACAGCTACATGAACCAGATGCTGTCGCGCGTGCCCTATGTGGGTACGGCGCGCAAGGCAGCTCTCGATAACGGCGTCGTCACCGCCGGCAAGACCGGCACGACGCAGGCCTATCGCGATGCCTGGTTCGTGGGCTTTACCGGCAACTACACCTGCGCCGTCTGGTTCGGGAACGACGACTACACGTCGACCAACAACATGACCGGCGGCTCGCTCCCCGCCATGACCTTCAAGCGCGCCATGGACTATGCCCATCAGGGTGTCGCGCTGCGCCCCATCCCCGGTATCGAAAACCCGCTGCCGTCCGAAAAGGATGTCGCCAAGGCCCAGGCCAGCAAGCCGAAGGACGGCGTGCCGACCCTCATTCGCCCACGCATGCTCTCGGTGCAATCGACAAACATTCTCAAGAGCATCGGCGAGAAGCTGAAGGATGCTGCACCGCTCGAGGTACAGAAGGTCGCGAGCGCGGAGTGATGGCCTAGCGTGCGCTTAAGCGGCGCGCGGTGTGATCGTCGCGAGGTCACTGCTGATCTGGCGACGCCTTTCCATAAGGTCATAATCAGCCTGAAGGCCAAGGAAGAAGCCTTCCGAAAGGCCGAAATAGCGAGCAAGACGAAGGTCGCTATCGGCCGAAATACTGCGCTTGCCCATGACAATTTCGTTTACGCGGCGCGGCGGCACATGAATGGCGCGCGCAAGAGCATTCTGGCTGAGGCTCAGTGGCTTCAGAAACTCTTCCAGCAAGATTTCCCCCGGATGAGGGTTCTCAAGAAGAACGTCTTCAGTCGTGATAATCGACGATTTCGACATGATGAGCCGTCCCTTCTTCCCAATTGAAACAGATACGCCATTGATCGTTGATACGGATCGAAAACTGCCCGCGCCGGTTCCCTTTCAAAGCTTCCAGACGATTTCCGGGCGGTATGCGCAGATCGTCTACGCGCTTGGCCTGATTGAGCAGACGCAGTTTGCGCAGCGCAATGGTCTGGATATCGGACGGCAATTTCCGGCTTCTTACGCCGCTCCAAATCCGTTCCGTCTCGGCATCAGCAAAGCTTACGATCATGATAATTTATAACGCGACACGTTATATAACGCAATACGTTATAGCCTCTTCGGCCGGGGACACATCGCCTCATGGCATTCCACCCTGCCAGAATCAGTGGTAACCCTTTCAACTGATTTGATCTTCAAGGGCGCAAGGTGTTTCGGTTTCCCCTTTTCATCCTGATCACGCTGATCGTCGCCTTCGGCGGCGGCATCATGATTTCGCTTTATGCGCTGGATGCAACGCAAGGATTCGGGGCGATCAAGCTCGGCGCCTGGGAGGCCTTTCCGGAACTCCAGACCGTTGACGCGGACCCCTACGCAAAGTCGCATCGTGCGCGCGCAGGCAAGCTGCTCTACGGCAGTGCCGAAGGCCTGACCTTTACAGCAAGCGTCGACGATAGAGGAGAGCGGCTCAATGCCGCCTGCCACTACCGCATCATCGGCCAGACGCCGCCGGCGCGGCTGTGGACGCTGTTTACTGCCGACAATGCCGGCAACCCCGCCTCGCTGCAGGCGACCCTGCCGGCAGCGCTGAATTCGTGGACGGTGCTGCGACAGCCCGATAGCAGCTTCACCATCGACATTGCGACACACGCTGAGCCCGGCAACTGGCTGGCGGTGCCGCAGGCTGGCACGTTCCGGCTGGTGCTGACGCTGTTCGACACGCCGACAGCCGGCAGCTCCGGCGTGATCGATCTTTCGATGCCGAAGCTGACCAAGATCGGATGCGGCAATGCTTAGGGTGTTCTTCGCCCTCCTCACCGGGCTTTTCGGCGCAGCACTTCTGCACCTCGTCATCATTCTCGCGCTGCCGCACTTCACCGGCCGCGATGCGGCGACGCGCGTGGAGGCGGAGGGCGATCCGAACACTTTCTATCTGCTTACCGGCCGCTATGACGAGGCAGGGCTCGCCAATGGCGATCCGTTCGTGCGCACTGCCGTCTGCTCCTTCGATGTGAGCGAGGCTCCGGTGCATTTCACCGCCAAGGGCAATGTGCCCTTCTGGTCGATCGCGATCTATGACGGCGCCTCGAACGAGGTCTTCAGCATGAACGACCGCACCTCCGTCGGCGGCGCACTCGATGTTGTTGCGGCAAGCCCGATCCAATTGACGGACCTCCGCAAGAACCTGCCGCAGGAACTGCAGCAGACGATCATGGTGGAGATGGCACATCCTGAGGGATATGCAGTGCTGCGCACGCTGGCGCCGCAGGCAAGCTTCGATGAAGCCGCACGAGCCTTCCTCACGGAAGCGGCCTGCGATGAACTGGACGCCCGCTAGGGTTGTTTTCGCGCGTTACTTGTTGTTGACACGCGGCGCAGGATGCGCCGGATTTTTCTTCGGGGCTTCGACGATCCGTTCGTAACGGACGCCGGTGAACCAGAGGATTTTTGCTTCGCGGGGCTCCTTGCCCGTGCGGCGCGGCTCCTCACGCAGCCGGTCCGCCAATGCGACTACAATTGCCATTCTCGTCTCCATGCACTGCCCGAGACGGATGAACTTGCGATGGATTTCACCCTGCCCGCCATGCTGCGGGCCAGCGCGTCCTCAAGCGCCGGATGAACCGGACCGAGGGCATTCGCGCCTTTCTCACGGCACCTGACCGAAATACCGTGATGCTGCGGAGCTTCCACGATCCATATCCCCAAATCGCGTCGTTCCTGTCCGAATTGAGACACACGACCGTTAACAGATTACTAATATTCAGCCACTGCTCTCAGCAGTCTGCTCGACGCTGAGATAACGCGCAGAATGGTTGTTTGGTTTCAGTCGCGAAAAAGAAAAGACAGGCTGGAAATCGCCCGATAAAATTAGAGACAATTCATATAGTTAACAGCTCTTCTCCACTGAAGCGGCATCTGCGCCGTGGGTGTTGCAAATATGCGTCACAAAAATATTAATTGCTGCAAGGGTGATTGGGTGTATTCTGACCCTATCGGTCAAAGGTTTTAAGGCAATGGCCGCTTGGGAGATTATACGTGCTCTTGCTGTAATACGGAGAGCAACCCATGCCCTTCCTGTATAACTCCGCATTCACCTCAGAAGATTTGGATGTGCTGCGCGGCGCGCTGGATGCGTGGTGCGCGGAAAAACATATCGACATCAGAAGCGTCGAAGCGCAGTTCGCGGCTTCGACCGCGCTCGACCTTTACCAGTCTGGCCATGACGATCACGACAAATTGCTGTCGGCACTCAGAGGCCGCAAGAATCTTTAGATTATTTGCCGGCTATTTATCCACATCTTTGAAAACTGGAAATCGCCCCGCTTCCGGGGCGTTCGATTTTATTTTGCCGGCTCATCAATCCGCGACACGCGAAACGTGTATATTTCTGTTGCATTTTAATAGAATCTTCAGCATCCATTAACCGTGCCGGTGTAGGATTTGTTCATAACCGTATGTCTGACATGCGTCCCGCCAGCGCTTGTCGGCACACGGTCTCCCGCTTGTTCTGCGTTTTCGGGGTGTTCTTGTGCGTGACCGGTTTCGAGACCTAGAGGGCCCCATGGCCATCAGGAAGAAGGACGTGGTGTTAATGGCGACTGTCAGCAGTTTCGAGAACCTGTCACATCCGACACGCTCCGAACTGCGCCAGTTTGCCGAACTCTTCATGCCGCTTTTCCAGGCCTCCTCCGAAGAGGCAAGGCGCCAGGCCGTAGCAGCTCTTTCCCAATGCGAGAACATGCCGGCAGCAGTCGCACTCTTCATCGGCAACCAGCCGATCGAAGTCGCAGCACCTTTCCTCGCCTCCTCCAAGGCAATCAGCGACGATACGTTGATAACCATTGCCCGCACCCATGGTGCTGCGCATGTGAAGGCGATCGTCAGCCGGGATTCCCTGTCGCCAAAGGTCATCGATGCGCTGGTAGCGCTGCGCCAGGCCGAGCCGCGCCCATCCTCCGCCGCGCCGGCCGAGCCGCCGGCCATGCCGCTTTCGCCGATGCCTGCTGCATCCGAAGCGGATCAGCAGGAAGCAGAACGCATTGCCAATGAAGAGGCGCTGCGCGAGCGTATCCGCGGCCTTGCCGGCCATCTCGGCCGCAACGATGAGGACCGGCTCGGCCTTCGCTCGCTGTCCGACATTCAGGAGGCGCTGCTGGTGCGCTTTGCCCGCTCGCGGGAAGCCACGCATTTCGCCACCGCACTTGCCGATGCGCTGTCTGCCAGCCGCTGGCTTGCCGAGCGCATCATGCTCGACCTCTCCGGCCAGCAGCTCGCCACGACGCTGACGAGCCTCGGCATGGGCTTTCTCGATTCCGTCTTCGTGCTGGAAAAGCTCTATCCGCATCTTGCCGAGGTGCAGCACAATGTCAGCCGCGCCTTCCTTGTTCTCGATGCGCTGGACCCGGAAGAGTGCCATGCCCGCGTCGAAGCATGGCGCCGCGCCGACAGCTACACCTACAATCCGCAAAGCCCGGCTGCAGCCCAGCCGGCACCCGCAGCACAGCCACAGGCCGCGCCGGCCTATCGCTTCATCCGGCAGGCGCCGGTGCGCGACCTCAAAAGCGTCAACCGGGCGCGCTAACCTCAAGGTAGTCTCGACGATACTGCTGCGGCGCGGCACCGTTTATGCACTTGAACGCGTTGCTGAAGGGGCTTTCCGACTGATAGCCCGGCCAGTCGACTCCTTCGCGTAACTATCTTGCAGGCAATTCCAGCCGGCGCGTGATACCAACCATCTCCAGAAACACCTCGTCATGGCTGACGATCAGCAGTGCGCCGTCATAAGCCCTGAGACCCGCTTCGACGGCGGCGATGGAATCGATGTCGAGGTGGTTGGTCGGCTCATCGAGGATCAGCAGCGACGGCGGTGTCGCGCCGCCGAGAACGCAGGCAAGGCCGGCGCGCAGAAGCTGGCCGCCTGACAAAGTCGAAACGATCTGCAGCGCCGCATCCGCCCGGAACATGAAGCGGGCGAGCGCTGCGCGGCAGGCATTCTCATCCGATTGCGGGTTCAGCCGCCGGAAATTGTCGCGGATCGAGGTCGCGGGGTCGAGCAGGCTGACGCGTTGGTCGAGCATCGAGACAGAGGTCAGCACACGGACGGTTCCCTCCCATGGCTGCAGATCGCCTGAAATCAGCGCGAGCAACGTCGTCTTGCCCGAGCCGTTCGGGCCGGTAACGGCAATACGTTCAGGGCCGGTGATATCGAACGACAGTTTGCGGATGATGGGATTTTCCGCCTCGTAGCCGGCCGTGCCGGCGTCGATCCTTAGCACTGATCTGCTTGGCGACAGGCCGGTCGAAGGCAGCTTGACGGAGAGCGGCTGCAGGATCTCGATGCGCTTGCGCGCCTCCTCGGCATCCTCGAGTGCTTGCATGTGGCGCCGTTCGGCGAGGCGGGCATTCTCGCCGCTGGTATTTTCCGCCTGCCGCTTCAGGCCGCCGGCAACGATACGCGGCATGTCACCCTTGGCCGCCTTCTTCTTGCCGGCGCTGTCCTTACGGGCCTTGCGCTCAGCCGTTTCCTGCGCGCTGCGGGCGACCTCCGCCACACGTTTTTTTGCGTCCGCCAGATCGTGCTCGGCGGCGGCAAGTTCCAGCGCCTTGCGGGCGCGGTAATCGCTCCAGTTTCCGCCATAGCGGGTGGCGCCCAAAGTCGTCAGCTCGACAATGGCGTCCATCGTCTCCAGCAGTTCACGGTCATGGCTGACGACCAGAGCACCATGGCGCCAGCCGCCGAGAAGCGAGATCACCGCTTCACGTCCATCCCGGTCCAGATTGTTGGTCGGCTCGTCGAGGATGAGGAAATCCGACTCTTCGAAGATCAGGGCGGCGAGTGCTGCACGGGTGCACTGGCCGCCGGAGAGCGCCGCCAGCAGCGTCTGCGGCCCGGCGGCGAGGCCGGCACGTTCCAGTGCGGCTTCCATGCGGGCTTCGAGCGTCCAGTCGGCAACGGCAAGCTCGTCAGCGCTCGCTTCGCCACTTTCGGCACGGCGGAGAATGGCAAGCGCCTGCGCCGCACCGAAGAGATCGGCGACCGTTTCATCCGGGCCAACCTGCACGCTCTGGCGCAGTATGCCTATAGTGCCAGATACGGCGACAGAGCCGGTCTGCGGCTGCAGCTCGCCGGCGACCAGCTTCAAAAGCGTGGTCTTGCCGACGCCATTGCGACCGACGAGGCCGGTGCGCTCTGCGTTGAAGCTCAGATCGATATTGGAGAAAAGCGGCCGGCCGTCAGGCGTGGACCACGAAAGATTGGAAAGCGTAATGGATGCAGGCATGGAAATCCCCGATGGCAAGGCGAATTGGCATTGCGATCAGGTTGGAATCCATTTTGCACCGTCCTGTTGGTATTGCGGATGGCGGTAAACTAGGCGGGAACCGGCGTAAATTCAAGGCAGGCCGTCAGCCGGCCATCGGGATGAGTTCCGAGACCTTGTCTGTCTCCAGCTCGACAATCCAGAGATCGGGGTCGAACTTGCGCTCGCGATCCAGCATCTCCCGCACCTTGTCCGGCTCGGCGCGCTCCAGCCTGACTTCGAACAGGCGATCACCGCTGCTCTCCTCGTCGAAGAAGCTCTGCGGGGCTGGCGCATACAGAGTTTCGAGGCCGTCACGGAAACGCTGGCGGATGAAGATGGCACCGGCCTCCTCTGCGCCCTTCTTTTCTACGGCAGCAAAATCGCCCGCGGAGAAAACCCTGCGGACGAGAGCGGAAACGTAGATATCGGCGCGCAATCTCATGGGCGCGGTATAGACCGTGCGGCAGGTGGCGGCAACGCTATACCTTGACCGCCAACCGCAGACCGCCCCAATGCCGGCCGCGGACGGTGATCGGGGCGGAAATATCCTTCATCATGACGAAATTGCCGCCGCCCATGTCCCGCCGGTAGGTCTGGACGAGGAAGGGCGCTGTGCTCCTGCCGGCGGCAAGGCTGACGCGATCATTGAAGATGCGGCGATTGCGGCAATTGGCAGTATTCCAGACGATATCGCCCGGTCGCTGCGGCTCAGAGAATTTTCTGACATGGGTCGGCAGGTAGCCATTTTCATCGACGGCGGCGCAAAAGGCGATGCGCTGGTCGGAGCTGGCCACCGGCTCCTGGATCGGCGGCAGCAGGCGGTCGGTGAGCTCGGTAAAGGGGGCCATCATCTGCACCGGATCGGTGCCTGATATCGGCTGGTACTGGCGGTTGAACAGGCTCTCCATGCCGATCGCGCCTTCGGCAACCGCACGCTCCAGAGCATGCGATATCTGGCCAGCGACGGATTGCGCCTGTTCGATCCAGTGGCGGTCGGCGGTTTCCACGCCGGCGCTCGCGGTCAGCTGGATCAGCGTTTCCGACAGACCGACGACGCTGTCGACGCGTTTTGCCGCCTGCTGCAGCCGGCCGTTGGAATCCAGCACCTCGGCGGACATTTCGCCGAGCTTGGCGACGAAGCCGACGCAATCGCGGTCCACGGCCTCGGTCGTGTTGGCCATGACGGCGGATGAATCGAGGATGCTGGTGATGACATGTTCCATACTTTCGAAGGCGCCGCGCATCGTCTCAGACTTTTCGCTGACGCCAGCAGCGCTCTTGCGCGCACCGCCGCCGACGGTCGAGAGACGGTCGATCTTGACGCGAAGCTGCTCCAGCGTTTCCTGAATGGAGCCCGTCGCCTTGGAAGTCTGCAGCGATAAAGCGCGGATTTCCGAAGCGACGACGGCAAAGCCCTTGCCCGCCTCGCCGGCGCGGGCGGCCTCGATCGCCGCATTGAGCGCCAGAAGATTGGTCTGGCGGGCGATGGTGCTGATTTCGGCCGCCACCTTGTCCACATCGGTTAGTGAGCGAGAGAAGCCTGCGATTTCCGTGCTGATCTCTTCCGATGACTGAACCATATGGCGGATTTCCTCGACTGAGCCGTACAGGCGATCAGCCGATTCCTTCAGCATGTGGCGCGCTTGTGTGGCGGTACTATCCGTCTCGCGCAGCGAAACGGCGACGGAGCGATTGGTTTCGGCGATGGAAAGGGCTGTGCGAGTGACGTCATCGAAGGCGGCGGCATGGCGGGCGGACATCGCCGCCATATCCTGGATGGCACCGGCTATATCGACGAGGTCAACACCGAGCGTGGAGGCCTCTTCGGCAAGGCGCGAGAGGATATGGCGCAGCGCGTCACGATCCGGTCCATCCGGTTCATAGGCCGGGCTTACGGCATTCTCCTCCACTGCCTTCAACGCCTGCATGATCGAGCTCCCCCAAGCTACATTAGAGAAGCTTCAAACAACATGGTTAACAATTGCCTAAGAATATCGGGGGGTAGACTTAGGTCTTAGGGCCTCTGCCCTCTCTTATGCCTTCAGCTCTGCGTCAGACCCGTCAATCTTTCACTCATCTGCCATAGGCGTTCGGCGAGTTCCGGATCGGTCGCCCAGGGGCGCACGCCGAGCAGTTCCTCGGAGTCGGCAGGCACGGCCTTGGCGATATCACAGTTCTCGCAATAGACGCCGCCCAAACCTTCCAGTTCAGCGCTGACGGCGCACCAGATGGTGGTTGCCGCGCCTTGGGCGATGGTCTTCTTGTTATTTTCGGGATCGATGACCGGATTGCCATCGGCATCCACATAGCCGCTCGCCAGAAGATATTCGCGCGACTGATGGCGGATGAGATCGGTCGTGACGATGCCGCCCGGATGCAGCGAGAAGGCGCGCACACCCTCTCTTGCGCCCAAAGCATCCAGCGAGACGGCAAAAAGCGCATTCGCCGTCTTCGACCGGCCGTAGGCGACATAGGGCAGGTATTCGCGGTTCTCGAACATCGGATCGTCGAAATCGATGCGGGCGCGGACATGACCGCGAGAGGAGACTGCAATAACGCGGGCTCCCTCCGCCTGCACCAGCGCCGGCCAGAGGCGAGCGGCGAGTTGGAAGTGGCCGAGGTGATTGGTGGAGAACTGCGATTCATAACCGCGGCTGTCACGCGTCAGCGGGTTGGCCATGACGGCGGCGTTGTTGATGAGGAAATGCAGCGGTTCGCCATTCTCCAGAAAACGGTCGGCGAAGTCGTCGATCGTGTCAGGGTCCATCAGGTCCATGTAGTCGAGCTTCAGACCCGGAACGACTTCGGCTGCCGCCCTCGCCTTTTCGATGTTGCGGGCAGGAACGATGACCTTGGCGCCGGCGGCGGCCAGCACGCGGGCGGTTTCCAGGCCGAGGCCGGCATAACCGCCTGTCACGATCGCCACCTTGCCGGTGAGATCATGGCCGGCAATCACCTCTTCTGCCGTGGAAGCTGCGCCGAAGCCGGAGCCGATAGGAGCTTGGGGAGTGGACATAGGATGTCTCCTTTCTGGTCGGAGAACATCTATGTCCGGCGGGCGGGATTCTGAATGCTTGTAAATCCCGATTTCTTGCGCCATCGTACAAAGATGACTAGTGATCCCCTCTCCGAAATGCTCAGTCTGCTTGATGCCCGCTGCCTGATGGCCGGTGGGCTGATTGCCGGCGGCGCCTGGGCGCTTGCCTTTCCGCAGCCGAACCGCATCAAGATCAGCGCCGTCGCGAAGGGCCGCTGCTGGCTGGTGCTCGACAATGGCAGCGAGCCTATTCTGCTCGAAGCCGGCGACGTTGTCCTGCTCAATGGCAAGCATTCCTTCGTGCTGGCAACCGATCTTGCGGTGACGCCAGCCGATGCCGTCACGACCTTCAAGGAGAAGAAGGTCAATGGCATGGCGCGGCACGGCACGGGCGAGGATTTCCTCTATATCGGCGGGCATATCGCGCTTGGACCGACAGGCATGGCGCTGCTGCTCGACGTGCTGCCGCCGGTCATCCATGTACGGGCGACCCTTGCCGAGGCCGGCGTGCTGCGCTGGCTGCTGGATCAACTGGTGCGGGAAATGGCGGCAGGCAAACCGGGTGCGCTGCTTGCCTCGGCCCAGCTTTCACAGCTCATCTTCGTACAGGTGCTGCGCGCCCATATTATGACATCCGAGCCGCTGACAGTCGGCTGGCTGCGCGCCTTCGGCGACGAGAAGATCACGCCGGCGCTGCGGCTCATGCATTCGGACCCGGCGCATGACTGGCAGCTTGGAGAGCTTGCGAAATCAGCCGGCATGTCGCGCACCAGCTTCGCACTGCGCTTCAAGACGGTCGCGGGCGTCGCTCCGCTCACCTATCTGACCGCCTGGCGCATGCGCCTTGCCGAACGGGCGCTGCGCGAGGGTTCGATGCCCGTCTCCTCGCTGGCGCTTTCACTCGGCTATACCTCGGAAAGCGCTTTCAGCAATGCGTTCAAGCGTGTGACCGGCATCGCGCCGAAACGCTATCGGACGTCGGCTGCCATCAATATCGGCCCGATCGAGGAAGTGGTGGATGTGGAAGGACGGGTGCCGACCGTGGACTATAGGCTCTTGCGGCTGGCGAACCAGCCATCATCCCTTGCGCGCCAGGTTTGACGACAGTGTCGCCATCAGCAGCCGGTTTTAGTCCATCTTTTTCCGGAAGCAAAACCGCTACGCACATTTGCTGGGATTGTTTTAAAGCGCGCCGATTTCCTTGAGCTTCTTCAGCACGGCTTCGCTCGGCTCGCCATTTTCCGGAAGATTATAGTGTTTCTGGAAGTGTCTGATGGCAGCGCGGGTCTGTTCGCCGGCAACGCCATCGACGCCGACATTGGCGTAGGCCATGTTGGTGAGGCCCTTCTGGATCTTCAGCACCAGATCGACATTGGAAATGCCCGACAGCGGAACCTGTTTTGGCGCGGACGGCGCCGTCTTGACGGTCTTTTCGGCGCTGCGGATGGCAGCTGCAACCGGATCTTCCTCCGTCGCCTTCGACGTCACATCTTCCCGCGGCTTTTCGACGGGAATGGTCGAGGGACCGGCGGCATCGGTCTTCAGCGCTGCGAGCACATCAGGCGTCGCGTCGCCGCTCTGCGCCATGCCGACCGTTTCCTCGAAGAAGAGGATGGCCGCACTGGTGCGCGGGCCGATGACGCCATCGGCATTGCCGTTATAGAGACCGCGGCGGATCAGCTCCTTCTGAATATCCATCACGAGCTGGTTCGGCTGCTGGCCAGCCACGGTAGGTGGCGGCGTGGTCTGGGTCGTCGCGCTGGCATCGTCCGGCCGCTCGATGCGGAAAGTGGTGACATCGCCCTGCAGCTCGGGCTGCGGGCGGAAACCCATAACGTTCGGCGTATTCGGATCGCGCGTGCGGAAAATCGGATGCGGGTGCGCGCCCGGCTGATACCAGAGCGCATTGGCGGCGACGAAAGAGAAGATGACGACGAAAGCAATCGTGCCGCCGGCAATAGAAGGATTGCGGCCGATGACGCCGCCGAGCGCGCCGGCACCCTGAAGACCGAGACCACCCAGCGCGGTCGCGCCCTGCAGGCCAACACCACCGAGCGCCGCCACACCGGTCATCAAAAGGCCCGGCTGCTGCCGCCCTTTCCTGCCCTTAGGCGATTTTCGCTTGCGCGCGGCCATCGAAGAGCCCCTCCTCCAGTTCTGCGGCGACCACCGCACCCTTCAGTCGCGGCGGAAACTCGACGGCCCCCGTCTGGCCGGTATCCTCGCCGGTGCAGGCGCCGGAACCATCAGCAGCGATCTCGATGGTGATGATCGTGCCTTCGCCCGGCTGGCTGGCGATGGCGAAATGACCGCCATGCAGGGCGACCAGGCCTTTGACCAGCGAGAGGCCAAGACCCGTGCCCTCGAATCGGCGGGTATAATCATTCTGGATCTGGACGAAAGGTTGGCCGAGGGTGGCGAGCCTGTCGGCGGGAATGCCGATGCCGGTATCGCTGACCGTCAGCTTGAGAATGCCGTCGCGCATGGCCGCATCGACAGTGACCACGCCACCGGCTTCGGTGAATTTCACGGCATTGCCGACGAGATTGATGAGGATCTGCTGCAGCGCGCGCTGGTCGGCCACGACCTCTCCGATACCGCGCTGGACACGGTTCGTCAGCGTGACACCCTTGCTTTTCGCTTGCAGGGCCAGCATCGATTCGCAGGAGCGGATCGATGCGCCGATATCGAAAGGCTCGAGCATCAGCTCGTAACGACCGGCCTCGATCTTGCTCATATCCAGCATCGTGTTGACGACGGAGAGCAGATGCGCGCCGGATTCACGGATCAGGCCGGCATATTCACGCTGACGCTCGTTCTCGAACTTGCCGAAATATTCGCCGATCAGGATATCCGAAAAGCCGAGGATGGCGTTCAGCGGCGTGCGCAGCTCATGGCTGACGGCGGCAAGGAAGCGGGATTTGGCGTCATTGGCCGATTCCGCATCGGCCGCGCGCGTCTGCGCCTCGGCGCGAAGCCGCTGTTCCACCGAAACATCATGCAACTGGGCAATGACGGCCGAAAGTGCGCCATCGAGATCGCGCCGCGCGGTCATATCCATGCGCAGGTAAGCGAACTGCCTGTTATCGCGCGAGACCGAGGGACGCTCCAGCCTGAGATCGACGATCGCCTTTTCCTCGCCCTGGCGCAGCGCATCCAGTGCCTGCAGGAAGAGGATGCGATCGGAAACATGCACCTGCTCGAAGAAGCCTCGGCCCTTCAGGTCGCGCATCCAGGCGAGATAGTCGCGCTTGTCGCGGCCGCCCGTCATCGTCACGCTGCCATGCGGATCGAGGAAGAGCACGAGGCCCGGGCTCATCTCAAGAAAGAGATCATCAGCACTGGCTGCCGCCACGTGCTGGGGGATGGCCTGCCGGGCCAGCGCGATGCTGCCGACGGCGGAAAAGAGAAAGGCGGCGCAGACGGTGGCGACACCGGCCGGCAGTGCAACAGCGGGGCTGGTGACGATGGAGAGGCCGACTGGAGCGGCAATAAGAGCGGCAGAAGACAGGAAGACGAGGCGGCGCAGAATCGCGAGCTCACTCTGGCGCACAGCTTCGCCACCGCTCGTCCGGGAGAGCCAGCCTGCCGCTGCCCGGTCCACGAGGGCTGTCGCCCGACCGCCAATGTCACTCAATACACGCACGCAATACCTGCCCGAAAAGGCCTTTCATTACCCCGGACAATAGGCCCCCTCGGCTTAAGGAAAGGATAAGGCAAAGTCGCCTTCCACAGCCCAAAAACGCCAAAAGTCCCGTTTTGGGCCATCCGCATGGCTCTTTGAATTTTGTGGTTAATAGCAGGTAAGCGACGGATTTTCCTCATATTTCAGCATTGCGTTAACTCTTGTGGCAGAGCGGCGGGCCAAAAGCCCAACGATTGCAGGCGACGGCTGCCACCATGCTTAACGACATCTGGTAGAATTTGACTGAAATGCCCCGAAAATACCGATCATTAAAATTCGAGACAAATTTGCCGCAAATGCCAGTGAGTTTCGAAAAGCGGCATTCGCAACTTGGCGGTAGGGTGAAAACACACCGGACAACCGGCCTGATTCGGCGACAAGACCGGACGGGAAAACAGGATGGGCAAGACAATGTGGTTTCTGATCAAAGGATCATTCTGGTTTGGCCTTGTGCTCGTCGCTCTCTCCGTTTTCAGCTCGGAGAGCTTCGACAATGCCGGCCACCCGCAATTGCAGCTTTCCGACGCCTTCACGGCGGCAAGCGGCGCCTATGACTATATGACCGGCATGTGCTCCGAAAAGCCCGAGGTCTGCACCAAGGGTGGTGAGACCCTGACGGCTCTCGGCTACCGGGCCCGCGAAGGCGCCCGTGTCGCTTATGAACTGCTCGACAGCCAGTTTAGCGATGACAGCTCCAAAATGGCTTCCGCAAAGACGGCCGTGCCGCCGGCGCCTGTGGCACTCGCCGTTCCTTCCCTGCCGGAGGCCGTCACCAACACGGTGCGCGAGGCACAGGCCGCACTGAACCAGCCGATGCCGCACCTGCCGCAGCCCTACCGCCCGCCGGTCGATGACGGCGCCTCGGCCGAACGGGTCGTGACTGGCACTATCTCGGCTAGCACCATTCCGGCTGGGTCGATCCCGCTGCCGACGCCGAAACCGGCGATCTGACGAATTTCGCGGGCATTGCGCCCGCCCCCAAGCTTGCATCGGTGGTCCGCATGACGCGGAGATGCCCCATGCCTGACGTGCCTGCCCTGTTTATTTCAGCACTTTGCTGCGCCGTGAGGACGCCCATCCCTCACGGCGTTTCTTTTTAACTGTTCAAATCTGCGGTCGTTTCACCTATATCATCCAGTAACAGTGAAAGGCCTGACAGCATGGCGACCCTCGACCAGATCATCGACGACTTCTCCTTCCTGGATGATTGGGAAGACCGGTACCGATACGTCATCGAACTCGGCAAGGCGCTGCCTGATTTGGCAGATGAGAAGAAGACGTCAGAGAACAAGGTGATGGGCTGCGCCAGCCAGGTGTGGCTGGTGACGCATACGTCAGGCAATCCCGACAATCCGGTCATGACATTCGAAGGCGATTCCGATGCGCATATCGTGCGCGGCCTCGTCGCCATCGTGCTCGCCACCTATTCCAGCAAGACGGCGTCCGAAATCTCTTCGCTGGATGCTTTCGAGATCTTCTCCAAGATCGGGCTCACCGAAAACCTCTCCTCGCAGCGCTCCAACGGGCTGCGCTCGATGGTGAACCGCATCCGCGAGGAAGCGCGTGTACGCGCTGCCGCCTGAGGGCGCGTGACCGGTATAATACCGAGCTGCGATCACATGCGGCGAGCGCCCGGAGGAAATCCGCCGGGCGCTCGAGTATAATTTTCCCTGATGGGATTATTTGCCGTCAGCCATTCTTTCGCGCAGGCGTTCTTCCTGTTCGGCAAGCTCCGGTGTGAAGGCTTCGCCGAAATCGGCGGCTTCGAAGACCTGTCGGATCTCGATTTCGCTCGGGCCAGGCATCGGATTGGGGCAGCGCTTGATCCATTCCAGCGCCTCATCCATGTCCTTGACCTGCCACAGCCAGTAACCAGCAATCAGTTCCTTGGTTTCGGCGAAAGGACCGTCGATGACGAGGCGCTTTGGGCCGTCGAAGGTCACGCGCTTTCCCTTGGAAGACGGGTGCAGGCCTTCGCCCGCCAGCATGATGCCGGCATTGACCAGATCCTCGTTATATTTGCCCATGGCCTCCAGAAGCTCAGTCGAGGGCATGACGCCCGCTTCACTGTCTGCTGTCGCCTTGACGATGACCATTACGCGCATTGTCTCTTCTCCTCTTATTTGCGGCGGCATGAGTGCCCGCCTATCCTCGATCTTTCAGGTAATTCCGAACGCAAAACGCTCGAGCACTTTTGCTGGAATTGCTCTAGAGACGGATGAGCAATCACCAAGCCGACATTTTTTGCCGCGCTTTTTTTGAAGATAAATGACGAGAGCCGAACTCATCGAAAGAGACAACCGGCAAATACAAAAAAGCCGGGCAGCAGGCCCGGCTCTTTATCGTCTAGCGGTATGATACTCAGCCGCGTCCGCGTTTGCGGCGCTGTCCCAGACCCATTTCCTTTGCGAGGCGCGAACGCGCTTCGGCATAGGCCGGGGCTACCATCGGGTAATCGGCAGGCAGGTCCCACTTCTCGCGATATTCTTCCGGCGCGAGATTGTGATGCGTCATCAGGTGGCGCTTCAAGGACTTGAAGTTGCCGCCGCATTCCAGGCA
Organism: Hyphomicrobiales bacterium; assembly: GCA_900473185.1. GTDB lineage: Bacteria > Pseudomonadota > Alphaproteobacteria > Rhizobiales > Rhizobiaceae > Rhizobium. The sequence goes on from UCKU01000009.1 coordinate 60,083, forward strand.
CGTAATCTGCTCGTCCTGTACGGACTTGCGGACAGAGACTGCGGGCTTCTGCTTTTCGACGACCGCTGCCACCGGCTGCGGTACGGATGTGTTGCTCAATGCCGAGTGTACATCGGAAATCAGATTGGCCAGGTCGCTGACCGGGACAACGTGGTTGCTGACATAGGCCGCGACGATATCGGCCGTCAGTTCCACAAGCAGCTCCGGCGCATTGCCGGTCGCCATATCCGTCATATTCTTTCTCCTGTTAGCATGCTCAAACGGTCCTTCTCCCAAAAGACGAAGAACCCTCGTCGTAGAGCCAAACAGCAAAAGGGCAGGTCACAGCCTTTGTTTCGAAAAACCGGAATCCACCCCTAGATTCCGAAGACCGTACTCTGCACCAATACTGCCTGAAGGTGATCTACTACGTATTCTTCCAGGCCGTCACCCAGTTAGACATTGGTAATCAAGGCTAAGGGACTTGGAAGCAGTACGTTTCTAATTCACAATCAGAACTCTACTTGGATTTTCAAATAGCATCGTTTTCGCAAAAGGCCAATTATTAATTGTGATTTTTCTAGAAAAAAAATCCATCACAAAGAATTGGTCAGCAGTTCAGCAAGCTTTACTCGTGCTTCCGGTGCATAAGTTTGCGTAAAATTGCTTAAAATTCTGAGTAGCCCCGCCTTCAGCGCATTCGCATATCGTCACGTACTGAGATATCGGCCGGGAAATGTCCTGATATATGCGAAGCTCTCGCAAGAAGGTGTGCAGAAACCGGTGCCGTCAGGATGAAGAAGAGGAAACCGGCCAGCGCTCTTGCAAGCACAGCAAGTTCGCCCGAGTAAAGCCCGGCGGCAAGCAACAACAAGCCGGAACCAACCGTGCCGGCCTTGGAAGCGGCGTGCATGCGCGTATAGAGATCCGGCAGGCGCACGATACCGATCGCGGCCACCAACGCGAAGAAGGCGCCGGCCAGCAGCAGGACGGCGGTGATTATAGCGAGTGCATAGTCCATCATCATTCGCTCCTCCTTCGCGTCTCAGGCCCAGCGTTTCCGCGCGAGAGCACGAAACGGGCGAAGGCGACGGTTGCCAGAAAGCCGACGAGGCCGAGCGCAATGGCGATATCGATGTAAAGCGAGAAGCCGGTGCGCACCGCGACGACGGCGATGAAGCCGATGGCGATGCCCGTCAGCATGTCGAGCGCCAGGATGCGATCCGGCAGGCTGGGGCCGGCAATGACCCGCCAGACCGTTATGAAGAGCGCCACGCAGAGGATGCCAAGCGCTGCGAATGCGGCAGTGGAAACGATGGCGGCGGGTGTTATCATCCGAAGGCCTCCATGATACGGCGCTCGAATCCGTCAGCAATATCGCGTCTGACAGCCAGCGGATTGGCACAGTCCAGCGCATGCACATAGAGCGTGCGCCGATCCGCTGACACATCGACCGAGAGTGTGCCGGGCGTAAGCGTGATGAGATTGGCAAGCAGAGTGATCTGGAAATCGCTCGTCACCGTCAACGGGAATGCGAGAATGCCGGGAGTAAGCTGCATACGCGGCGAAAGCACCGTCAGCGCCACCCGCCAGGCTGAAAGCGCCAATTCCTTCAGGAAAAGGCCGGCAAGCAGGAGGATGTGAAGCGGGCGGATACGGCGCGGCGGCGAACGGTCGGCAAAGGCCTCGCGCACGACGGCGAGCGACAGCAGCGACAGGACGAGGCCGAAAACGAAATTGTGCGGCGAGGCGCTGCCTGTCACGGCGACCCAAGCAATGGCGAGCGGCAGACTGAGGAATAGGACGATCATCGTATAGTCCCTTCCGGAAAGACGGAAAAAATATAGGCGGAGGGATCGGCAAGCCCGTCGGCGGCCGACCGGGCGAGTTGCAGCAACTGCTCCGGCAGGACGCCGAAGCCGATGACGAGGATTGTCAATGCAGCAAGCGGCAGGCCGGCCGTCCAGCCGGTCCGCACCGGCGGGAGCATCACGGGGGTGGGACGCCAATAAGCAAACAGGAAGACGCGGCCACAGGCGATCGTCAGCAGGAAGCCGCCGAGCAGGATCGCGCCCGCCAGCCACCAGGCGCCGACATCGAGCGAGGCCTTGACCAGCAGTACCTTCGGCCAGAAGCCGGAAAAGGGTGGCAGGCCGCAGGCGGCCAGGAGCAGCATGAGCGAAATCGCGGCAAACCAGCCGCTCTGGCGATAGAGGCCTCCGAGCGCGGCCAGCGAGAAGGAGCCGCCCCGCCTGCCCGCTTCGCCGGCCAGAAGATAGAGCGCCGTCATCAGCACCACTGAATGCAGCGCATAGAAGACCGCGCCGCCGAGGCCATCGGCAGTGCCGAGTGCTGCACCGACCAGCATGTTGCCGATGCCTGATATCACCACATAGCCGAGCAGACGACGCAGATCGGTCTCGGCGAGCGCCCCCAATGCGCCGACGAGAACGGTCAGGGCTCCGACGATCGCAATCAGCAGGCTGAGTTCATCGCGCTCGGCCGGCAGAAGCATGACCAGGACGCGCAGCAGCGCATAGATGCCGACCTTGGTCAGCAGGCCGGCAAAGAGCGCGGAAACGGCAATGCGCGGCGTGTGATAGGAGGCCGGCAGCCAGAAATTGACTGGAAAGGCCGCAGCCTTCATGGCGAAGGCGAGCAGGAAGAGGCAGGCGAGCGTCATCAGCGGCGCCGTGCCGCTCAAGCCTGCTGCCCGCTCGGCGATGTCGGCCATATTAAGCGTGCCGAAACTCGCATAGAGGATGCCGACAGCGATGAGGAACAGCGTCGTGGCGATGAGGTTCAGCACCGCATATTTCAGCGCGCCATCGATCTGTGCCCGTTCGGAACCGAGGATCAGCAGGCCGAAGGAGGAGATGAGCAGCACCTCGAACCAGACATAGAGATTAAAGATATCGCCGGTCAGGAAGGCGCCGGTGACACCTGCCATCAGCAGCATCAGCAGCGGGAAGAAACCGTAGCGCCGGCCGCTTTCGGTCGTATCCGAGAGCGCATAGATGCCGGCAGCAAGGGCGGCGACCGCTGCTGCGAGCGCCATCAGCGCGCTGAAGACATCGACCGTGAAAGCGATGCCGAACGGCGGCAGCCAGCGGCCCATGACCATGGTGAGCGGACCATGTTCGACCACCTGTCGCAGGAGAGCGGCGTCGAGAAGCAGCAGGACGGCAAGGCCGGCGACGGCGATCCATGCCTGCAGGCGGGGAAGGCCACGCAGCATCAGGAGCAGCGCGCCGAGGCTGATGCAGAAGACGACCGGCAGGATCGCCAGCCAGTGGGCCGGCGGGACCGGGGTGGTGACCATGGCGGTCGAGAGGTCGGTGACGGGAGCGGCCATCAGGTGCTGCCTCCAGAGGCCTTTGTTGGATGGGCACCCCCCTCTGCCCTGCCGGGCATCTCCCCCACAAGGGGGGAGATCGGCAAGCGGCGAGCCCTTCGCACATCGCTGACGTCCCGCAATTTGCAACGCCTGTTGTTTGAGGAAACCAGTGCGCCCAGCCAATCTCCCTCCTTGTGGGGGAGATGCCCGGCAGGGCAGAGGGGGGTGAGCATCCGCATCTTACTCACGATCAATACCCCACAGGCGGCAGCGGCCGGTCTTCGGGTTCGGCATCGTGCATGCAGGTCGTATCGTCGGTGCCGAGCTCCTGATAGGCGCGATAGGTCAGCACCAGCAGGAAAGCGAGGAAGGAAAATGAGATGACGATGGCCGTCAGGATCAGCGCCTGCGGCAGCGGATTGGCCGCACCTGATGGCAGCATGTCGGCCCCGGCGGGTATGATCGGCGGCACGACGCGGGTCAGCCTTCCTGCCGTGAAGATCAGCAGGTTCACGGCGTTACCGAGAATAGCGATGCCGAGCATGATACGGATCGAGAAGCGCGACAGGATCAGATAGATGGCGGCCGAAAAGAACAGGCCGACGAGGATGGCAAAGAGCGCTTCCATCAGTCCAGCTCCCTTTCTTCCAGCGCCAGCGCGATCGAGGCGACGGCGCCGAGCACCACGAAATAGACGCCGAGATCGAAGAGCATGACGCTGGAGAGTGGAACCTCCACACCTGCCAGGACGGGATAGACCCAGAGGCCGGTCATAAAGGGCACGGCAAAGAGGATAGAGATCAGGCCGGCGAAGCAAGAAAGCAGCAGACCGAAGCCGGCAATCGCCAACGGGTGGAAGCGGATCGCCCGGCGTACCGCCTCCACGCCGAAGGCAATACCGTAGATCGCCAGAGCCGAAGCCGCGATCAGCCCGCCGATGAAGCCGCCACCCGGCTCATTGTGGCCACGCAGCAGGATGAAGACGGAAAAGAGCAGCATCAGCGCGGTGATAAAGGGAGCGATCGTGCGGAAGATGAGGGTGTTCATGCGGCGCCTCCGCTTTGTCGCGTGGCCGAAATGGTAGACAAGGAAAGGCAAACGCCGGCTGATCCGGCGTACCGAAACCTATCCTCCCTCATCGCGTCATTTAATGAGGAAAGTGGTCGGAGCCCCCTCACCCTAACCCTCTCCCCGGTGGGTAAAGGGGATGTGCCGCACGATGCCCTTGAGAATGCGGTGACGGTGCGGCAACTCCCCTTCTCCCCTGCGGGGGTCCGAAGGACGGGTCGAGACCCGTGGCTCGACCCCGGCACAGGTGCCGGCAGGCGGATGAGGGGGCGGAACCGCAGTACATAAGCTACTGTCCTCATGCCTCCTCCGCATCCGGATCGTTCGTCGCCAGCCGGCGCTCCGTATTGCCGCGGATGCGGATGAGCGCAAGGATGGCGAGGCCTGTCACCGCCACGACGGCGATTTCGCCGAGCGTGTCCGTACCGCGGAAATCGACGATGATGACGTTCACGACATTGGCGCCGTGAGCGATCAGCTTCGAATGAGCGTTGAAGAAATCGCTGAGCGCCGTGTTGAACGGTGCTTCCGTGGCACGCATCAAAAGCAGCGCGAAGCCAAGGCCACAGGCGAGCGAAAGCGCGATATCGAAGAGGCGGCGGGCGCCGTGGCGCGGATCGGTCGGCGACAGGCGCAGTCGGGTCATGACAAGGGCGAGGATGACGACGGCGAGCGTTTCGACCATGAACTGGGTGAAAGCGAGATCCGGAGCGCCGAAGAGCAGGAAGATCAGCGCGACAGCAAAACCCTGAATGCCGAGCGAGACAATCGCCGTCAGCCGGTCGCGGGCGATCAGCACGGCGACAAGGCCGAGCATGGCGATAAGCATGATGCCTGCTTCGCGCAGGCGCAGGTCTGCGGGCCAGGCAAAGGCCAGCGGCAGTTCGCCATGAGTGACGAGCGGCACGAGCAGGATCGCAGCCACACAGACAAAGGTGCAGGCGACATAGATATCGAGACGTCTCGGCTGGACGATACCGATGAAGCGGTGCGCGAAACGCACAAGCCCGGCGATGACGTGATCGAAACCGCGATCGGGACCAAGGGTGGAGCGCAGGACATGGGCCACAAGCGCGCGGGCGCGGTCGAGATGCCAGTAGACGGCGACGCCGAGCACTATCGTCAGCAGCGACAGGGCAAGCGGCACACCGATATGCGGGGCCAGCGAAATGGAGACGGCCGTAGCCTCACCCGCCACGGCAGAAGCCATGGGCGAAGAAATCATGGCATGGGTGAAACCGGAAAAGAGCGCCGCGAGCAGCCCCGCGACAGCGAGGATCGCCGGGCCGAACCAGAGCAGGACCGGTGCCTCATGCGGATGTTTCGGCGTTTCCACCGGCCGGCCAAGGAAGGGCCTCAGCGCCACGGCAAAGGCGATCGCAAACATCAGGGCGTTACCGAATATGGCGATGGCCGTGACGAGGATCGAATAGAGATCGCCGGCGGCGAGAGCCGTGTAGATTTCCTCCTTGGCGAGGAAACCGAAGAAGGGTGGCAGACCGGCCATGGAGAGGGCAGCTGCCATGGCGATCACAAAAGTCAGCGGCATGGCCCTTCGCAGCCCCCGCAGCCGGGTGATATCACGCGTGCCGGTCTCATGGTCGATGATGCCGGCGACCATGAAGAGCGCGCCCTTGAAGAGCGAATGTGCCACCAGATAGAGCGCTGCCGCTTCGATAGCATAATCCGACCCGAAGCCGGTCAGCAGCACCAGCAGGCCGAGGGAAGAGACGGTCGTATAGGCAAGCTTCAGCTTCAGATCCGTCTGGCGGATCGCAAGCACCGAGCCGGTAACGAGCGTCAGGCCGCCGAAGACGGGCAGCAGGGTCTCCCATGCGGGCGTCGCGCCCATGACCGGGTTCAGCCGCATCAGCAGGTAAACGCCGGCCTTCACCATGGTGGCGGAATGCAGGTAGGCGGAAACGGGTGTGGGCGCTTCCATGGCATTCGGCAGCCAGAAGTGAAATGGAAACTGTGCCGATTTGGTGAAGGCACCGCCAAGCACCAGCAACAGGGTTGCGAAATAGAGCGGGCTGCCCCTCACGACATCGCCGAACTGCAGCAGCTCGGATAGCTGCGCAACACCTGTCTGCCCCCAGAGCAGGAGCAAGCCGGCGAGCAGCAGCAGCCCTCCCCCGCCGGTAACCACGAGTGCCTGTAAAGCGGCGCGACGCGCCGCCTCCCGTTCATGGTCGAAGCCGATCAGCAGGAAGGAGGTGATCGAGGTGAGCTCCCAGAAGATGAAGAACATCAGGAAACTGTCCGACACCACGACGCCAAGCATTGCGCCCATGAAGAGGAAGATGAAGGAAAAGAACCGGCCCTGATCCGGATGGCCCTTCAGATATCCGCCGGCATAGAGCACGATCAGCGTGCCGATGCCGGTAATGAGCAGGGCGAAGGTGAGCGACAACCCGTCAAGGAACCAGGAAAAGCGCAGGCCCAAGCCCGGCACCCAGTCATAACCGCCGGTTATGATTTCGCCGTGAGCGATCTGCGGCACGAGACGCAGGAAATGCAGGAAGGCGAGCAAAGGGGCGGCGGCGAGCAGCCAGGCACCGCCTGCACCGAAGGCGCGAATGACGAGAGGAGCCGCAAGAGCGCCGATCAACGGCAGACACAGGGCCAGAAATGTCAGAGCCGTGACATCGGCCATGTCCCCTCCCCGTGAGCACGGATGAAAGCCGGCAAGCGGCCTTTTCCAAGGCTTAGGTGAAACGGCTGTCAGCCTCAAGCAATTTCGGCAACCCGCAATGGATGCAGGCGGCGGTTTTCACAGACTTGACGTTCAGGAAAAGCGCGTGACGAGACGGGAAAAGGAGCCGTGCAGGATGAAGAAAGCAAGCGGCAAAGGCCAGAGAATGCAGCCGATCAGCCCGGCAATGCGGTGCACCGTCCAGCGGTCGTGATTGACCCAGCCTTCCAGCAGGGTCACGCCCAAGGCGATTGCGGCGACTGCGCCGTACAGAACAATCATCAGAGTATGAAACACCGTTTGTCCCCGAAACACGCAGCATTAAGCTTAATGGCACACTAAAGATAAAGCACGGGTGATTCGTCGTCTTCCCCCGAATTGGGTAGATGGTAATTGGGGCCTTGACGCGGCAGGTTTGATCCTGAGGCCTGATCCCAGACTTGATCAATTGCGGTCAACGCACCACATTTGCGCACGAAAGAGATTGCCCCATCGGCGAAAGGAGCACTCCATGGCCGAAACGACCACTACACCAAAAGTTCACAAGACCGATGCCGAATGGAAGGAACTGCTGACCCCCGAGCAGTATCGCATCACGCGCCAGCACGGCACCGAACGCGCCTTTACCGGTCCCTATTGGGATTCCTTCGAGACCGGACTCTACCGCTGCGTCAGTTGCAATGCGCCGCTCTTCCGCTCCGACACCAAGTTCGATGCCGGATGCGGCTGGCCGAGCTATTTCGAGCCGGTTTCCCCTGATTCAGTGACCGAGCATCGCGACAGCACTTACGGCATGGTGCGCACAGAAATCCGCTGCGGCGCCTGCGAGGCCCATCTCGGCCACGTCTTCCCGGATGGACCGCCGCCGACCGGCCTGCGCTACTGCATCAATGGGCACGCAATGGCTTTCGAGCCCGGCAAGTAAACGATTGTAAATGAAAGAGAAAGCGGGCCAAATCGGTCCGCTTTTTTCATATCAGTCCGGCGGATGGGATGAGCGGCGAGCGCCGGTCTTCTAGCACATGCTCGGCGGCAAGCCGGCCGAGCAGCGGGGCGAGAATGACGCCGGGATGGCCGACGGCGACATAGGCGCCCTCGATGCCGGGCAGGAAACCGAGCCGCGGCATTCCATCGGAGAAGAAGGGCCGATAACCGGCAGCCGCCTCTACCAGTGACACGCCCTCGGGCAGGCGCAGGCGCTCATGCATGACCTTCAAGATCCGCTCGCCGACCCTTTCCGGCGCGTTTTCCTTGCGATCGTCGATATAGCCCTTGGCGACATGCAGCATGTTGTCCGCCGACTGGCGGATTTCCAGGCCGGGGCCGCGGAGGATACGGTTTACGACAGGCTCCGCGCAGCCATAGCGCAGGATGATCGAGGGCGAGGCTTCGACGCCGGTTCGGAAGCCCAGGCTTTCCGTCAGGCGGTCGACCGCTGTTCCGCCTGCGAGGACCACGAGATCGGCCTCGATCGTGCCATCGGCCAGACGTACGCCACGCACCCGATCGCCCGAAAGGATGAGGCTTTCGACCTTCTGACCGAAGGTGACGGCCACGCCGGCGGCATCGATCAGGTCCCGCGCGAGCCTCGCAGGATCGAGCGCGAGATCGCGAGGCGAGAAGATCGCGCAGGCGGGAGGCTCAAGCAGATTGGGCTCCCATGCTGCGATCTTTGCGGCATCGACCAGTTCGACATCCGTCCCTTCGGCGCGATGGGCTGCGGCGAAGGCTTCGGTCTCCGCAGTGCTTTTGAGCCAGAACAGGGAACCGGGACGCGTGGCGAGAAAGGCATCCGGCAGATCAGCCTGCAGGCGGGTAAAGTCGGCGAGCGCCTGCTGCACGAGGCTGTAATTGACGGCTCGCGGCACGATATTGATGATATTCACCCAGCCGAAGGCGCGCGCCGTCACGCCGCTGCCGGCTTGCTCATTTTCATCCACGACATGGACTCTGGCTCCACGCCGGGCGAAATGGAAGGCGAGTGAAGCGCCGACAATGCCTGCGCCGATAATGATGACGCGTATCTTTGCAGATGCCATGGCGGGAGCTCTCCTATAAAGCGGGAGGAAGAAGTGGGCGCGGCTTAGGCGCGCTCCATGACAGAGGGATGAAACAATGTCCATCATCCGGGAAATCCTGCGCAGCGACCGGCTGGTGTTGCGCGAAATCACCGTCGCGGACCTGCCGGCGCTCGAGCGCATCTTCGCCGATCCGCTGTGCATGCGCTATTACCCTTCCGTGAAGGATGCCGCAGCAACGCGCGATTTCTTCGACAGGCTCGCCTTTGGAAGCTACGAGAAAAATGGTTTCGGCCTCTGGGCGATGATCGATCGCGAGAGCGGCGATCTGCTCGGCGACTGCGGGATCACGCTGCAGGGCACGTCGCGCGGAATGGAGCCGGAGCTCGGCTACCATCTCTGGCCGGATTACTGGGGCAAGGGCTATGCCACCGAAGCCGCCCTTGCCTGCCGCGACCACGCCTTCTCAGTCATGGGACTGTCGCGCCTCGTCAGTATCGTCAGCCTGGAAAATCTTCCCTCGCAGAAGGTCGCCGGGCGGGTGCATCAGCGACGGGAGGTCTTCAGCAAGCAGAACGCGGCCGGCGAGACAGTGGAACGCTATCTCTACATCAGCGAGAAGAATTCAGGCGCATGAGCACGATTTCCGACGATCCCCTCTACCGCGACCCTTCACTTGCACAATTCTACGATACGGCCAATCGCTGGGGACCGGATTTCGACTTCTGCATGAAGCTGGCGGAAGACGCCAATTCCGCGCTCGACCTCGGCTGTGGAACGGGTGAATTGACGGCAGCGCTCGCCGCGACGTGCAACGTCACCGGCGTCGATCCTGCTGCCGCGATGCTCGACATCGGCAGGGCGCGGCCGGGCGGCGATAAGGTGGAATGGGTCGGGGGTGACGCCCGCACCGTTCGCCTCAGGAAGAGATACGATCTCATCGTGCTGACGGGCCATGCGTTCCAGGTCTTCCTGACGGAAGAGGACCAGCGCGCCGCTCTTGCGACGATCGCAGCACATCTCAGCCCTGCCGGCCGCTTCGTGTTCGATACGCGCAATCCCGGTTTTTACGGGGAGCGCGACGTACGCCATAGCAGCGTGCGCCAGCTCGAACATGCGGAACTCGGTGCGATCGAGGCCTCGGACGAGTCTCATTACGATGAGGCGACCGGCATTCTTTCCTATGAGAACGGCTACCGGGTGCTCTCGACCGGCGAACACTTCGCCGGGCGCTCGAAAATCCTCTATACGTCGCGCGAGAAGCTCTCCGGCTTGATGCGCGATGCCGGGCTGACCGTCGACGCGTGGTACGGTGACTGGGAGGGGAACCCCTTCCATGCGCAGGCACGCGAGATCATTCCGGTCGGTTGTCTCGCCTGAGCAGGAAAAGCTCTATTGTTTTCACGCAATTCCGGACGCAAAACCGCTGCATACTTTTGCTGGAATTGCTCCAGCATTACAGTCATGCAGTCGCGGTCAGCTCATGGTCTTCGGCGTTATTCGCTAAAATCAATGCCTTCGATGTCTTAACCACCGCATGACAGGGGGAAGATTGATCGCGCCGATCAGCAGCGCGAATATTCCGTAAATGGCCAGCAAGGGTCTCCCGTTGTCTGTCGCAAAGACATCGACGAAGATCGCGGGCACGGAATAATGGATGTCGGCGGCCTCCTTAAAATATGACTGGAGGCCGGTCACCCAACCCAAAATCGACGAAAGACCGATGATTGACGTGATTATAGCAAAGCTTTGTACATACCAGGCTGTGACTTGCTTATGCCGATCCTCTAATCTGGTGATAATCTGAGCAAGTCCAGCTTCGGTTTTCGATCGCAGAGCATCCAAACCAGCAATTTCGATCCAAGCATCGTAGAACCGCCTGTCAGACCCATACTGCGAGCCCCGCCTGAGATCCGCCAGATAGTGAATTGCATCTCCGAAACGCCGTTGCGCAGCCAGTTTTTTCGGAGTGAGCAAGGCGTTGGTCTTGAACACCTGGTTCGTCAGCAGCGCGCCGAGATAGCGTTCGTAGAAGAAGTATATATTATAGACCATCATACACTGGCGGATGTTATACATTGCTTTCCGGTCACGACCGACCATGTTTGATGGGCTGGCAAAAAAGGCTCCGGACCATCCTAGATAGGCCACGTAAGAGTCGGCTTTTACCTTTGAAAGGGCGCTGTGCTCGTTCTGCCACGCAACGGTTTTGAGCGCTTCCACACAGTCCTCATCATCACTACATCTAAAGACGGAATAAAAGCCGGCTTCCAGCGCATCTGTTTGATATGGAAGCACCTCCCTCGGGACTTCCGCGCGCAGATGGTCCGCCAAAACCTTTGAACGCGACAAGCGCATCATCGAAAAGGCCGGCCGTCGGAATAGCCTCCATGGCGACAACAGGATCGCCTTCGCCTTCGTAGCACTCTAAGAAAGTCTCCTTCGAATAGGTCGCCAGTTCAACGCAATACGCAATTGCATTCCAGTAATGCATGAAATTGGTCGGGCCGCCGTTCTCTGGTGGCTCAGAGGTTTCCGCAACTTCGATATCAAACTGGACGAGAATGAAGCCTGGGGCCAGCATGAGGAGTGTCAGGGTCAAGGACGTCGCTTTCAGCAATTCGATGCATCTTTCGGAATCGAGATCGATCCTCCGAACAGGTTTGTTCTCGCCGTCATCCAACTCCGCATAATCGTATGTACCCCAGCAACCCGCAGCCACCGCATCGATCGCGGTGGCGCGAATGATTTCGACCAGCGGACAGTGACGAGGTAATTTCAACTCGATGCCGTCCCCGAGGAGTGGAATTTGAGCGAAATCATGAGTCCCCGATCGGATCTCGATTTCACTCCATCTGACCCGCAAAGAAGCCTCGACCTGGGAAATGAACCGAGCCCTGGATACCAATTTAAGGAACTGCCAAATTTTTGGCTTCCGTCCGGAAAGAGCAGGCGATTTCTGAAATGGTTCATCGTCGATGCCGATGAATGCTTGCATGTCGGCGACGCCTAACATTGTCAACTTCATAAGATCACCACGCTATTTACTTAATAGGCAGCCAAATGCGTTGTAGACATTATAGAATGATTTAGTATCTCAGAAGATCGTGGTCTTTTGTAGCTAATAAAATCGTTTATTTCTCAGCTTTAATCGGTAGAACCGTGACTACTCTATTTGTCTTCGCAGCATCAGGCGTTCGCCTGTGAAATTCGTCAAGGCGGATACGGCTTTTATTCCGTCAAGAACGTGTGGCGATGTCAGCGGGACAGTTTCTGGACGGATTGCTCGGAGAAGAGCGGCGCAAGACGAGGGGATGCGCGCGGAGCGGCAGGCGATCCCGATCCGTCGCGGCAACAGGCCATTCTGGGCCGGGTACACTGGGATGCGGATGTCTTACGCGATATCGTGGCGGCTATGCCCTTGAGACATTGGCGGATGCTGACGCGGTCCTTGTGGTTGACGAGACCGACTTCGTTGGCAGGGCAAAACCTCCTGTGGCCTATCTCGCTAATACACGAAATTGGCGGGCAAATCACCAATTTCCAGATTGGCGTATTCGCATCCTGTAACGCTAATCCTGCTCCTGCGGGCAGGGCCAGCCTGAGGGGATAGAAAGCCCCGAAGGCAGCTTCGTCGAGGAATCGCCGCAGGCAAGGTCGATCTGCGCCTGCTGCAAGCCAGTAGCGGCGGACAGATCCAGCCCCTCGATGCGGGTCAGAAACATGAAGGCTCGGTCGAAACTGATCGGACCTTCAAAGGTTGCGCCCGTCAGATCGGCGCGGGAGAGATTGGCGAGTGCGAAGCTGACGCCGGTCAGCACCGCCTTGTCGAAATTGGCCCGACCCAGCTCGGCCTTCTCGAAGTTGGCCTTCGTCAGCTGCGCCCCAGTGAAATCAGCCCGCTGCAACTCCGCGCCGGCAAAGCTTGCACCATCGGCAATGGCCCTGGCAAAAGTCGATCGATAGGCTTCGATTTTTCCGAAATTCGCGCCCTGCACGGTAGCGCCTTCAAGCGAGGCGCGCACGAGGGTCGCCTTTTCCGCATTGGCGGATTTGAGGTTGGCGCCGCCGAGGTCGGTCAGCGAAAAATCCGTACCGGCCAGATTGGCGCCCTGGAGGTCGCTGCCCTGAAGCATCAGATTCTTCTTGTTGCACTCCTGCCAGTCGAGCTCCGGCGAAGCCGTGCTGCCGCAACTGGCCGCCATCACCGGCAGCGAATAGGCTGCCATGGCCAGAAAAGCCGAAAGACCGAGCACCGAGCGTCCAAACATCAACCTCTCCTCCGCGAGTCGCGCCACCAGAGATTTCTACAAGGCGCAGACTACGATAAAAATATGGTTAGTCCCCGCCGGCAATCAATCTGGAGATGGCCCTGTCAGGCTTTCGGCACGCGCAATTCCATGCAGGTGAGATCCAGCCAGCGGCCGAATTTGATGCCAACCTCGGAAAATGTGCCGGCAATGCGGAAGCCAAGTTTCGCGTGCAATTTGATGGAAGCGGTATTTTCGGCCTCGATGCCAGCGATCATGACGTGGATGTTGGCAGCACTTGCACGCTCGATCAATGCGCGCATCAGCTTTTCGCCGATGCCGGCACCGCGGCAATCCTTGTTGACATAGACGGAATGTTCGACCGTGTGGCGGTAGCCGTCGAAGGCGCGCCAATCGCCATAGGAGGCATAACCGGCGACCCTGCCGTCCATTTCGGCGACGATGACCGGAAAGCCCCTGCCCTTGCGCGCCCTGAACCATTCCAGCCGGTTGTCGAGATCGACGAGCGTTTCGTTCCAGATTGCCGTGGTGTGCTCGACAGCGTGATTGTAGATATCTCTGATAGCAGGAAGATCGGCTTCGCCGGCGTCCCGGATGAGAACGGTATCGGTCATTTGGCAGGCCCGGTTCGGAATGGTCTTGGATTAATCTTGTTTTCGGGGGGCATACGCCGGGCGCGGGCCGATGTAAACGCCAGATATCAGAAGGCGGGAACCGAGAGGCTGAAGCAGGTCAGCACGGCCGAATAATGTACGGCGGCGGCGGCCACCACGAAGCCATGCCAGATGGCGTTCTGGAAGCGCAGCCTCTCCCAGACATGGAAGATGACGCCCAGCGAATAGATGATACCGCCGATGACGATCAGCAGCATGGAAGCATAGGGAATGCGCGAGGCGACAGGCTCGGCCACCAAGACGCCGCTCCAGCCCATGGCGAGATAAAGCAGGATCGCCAGCCGGTCATATTTGCCCGGAAAGACACATTTGACGAAGATGCCGAAAGCGGCAATCAGCCAGATGACGATCAGCGTGCCCATCAGCAGCGGATCATCAGCGCCGCGCTCCAGGAAGGGTGTATATGTGGCGGCGATCAGGATGAAGATCGCCGAATGATCAAGCCGGCGCAGATACCATTTGGTGCGGGAGACCGGCCAGATATTGTAGGAAAAGGAAATGCCGAGGGTCACCACCAGCCCGACACCGTAAACCCAGGCGGCAACGAGCGCGCCGGCCGGGCTCCAGAGGGTGGCGTAGAAGATCAGCACGGTCACGCCGATCAGCGCAAAGAACAGGCCGACGCCATGGACAATGCCATCGGCGATCAGTTCATATCTGTCGTAGGCCCAGCGAATGCCGTTGAACTCGCCCATGCGCGCACCCTTGTTCAGAGTAAGGGGATCGTCGCACCGAATTGGCCAGGGCGCAACCGGACGCCCGGTGGCGTCAGGTTAAATCTTTGTGACGAGCCATGCTCGTTTTTGATGACGCACTTACTTGCCTGCCGCGCAATCCTCGCAGAGTGGCGTCTGCGGCAGCACCGCGAGGCGAGCTTCCGATATCTTGGCGCCGCAGCGGGCACAGGTGCCGTAGGTGCCCTTGGCGATGCGCTCGAGGGCGGCGTCGATGGCGCGCAACTCATCCTCTCCGGCTTGGCCGAGACCTTCCAGCACTTCATCATTCTCGTTTTCGATAGCGCGGTCGTCATCATCGGCCGCCTTGGTGCGGCTGAGGTCCGTGTCGATCTTGCGCAGGCGCGCTGTCAGTTCGTGCCAGCGGTCGCGCAGAATCTTCTCCTGAAGTTTCATATCCATGGCTTCACGTCCTACCGATCCACCAGCACCGAGCATTTGGCGTGGCGCACCACGCGGTCGGCGGTGGCACCGATGAAATAATTGTAGATATCGGGAATGTGGGAGGCGATCATGACGAGATCGGCGCCATGGCTTTCCGCCGCGGCAAGAATGCCGTTGGCGGGCGGGCCGTTGCGGACTTCGACGGTGGCCGGAATGCCGGTCTTGGCGACGAGTTCATTCAGCCGGTCGCGGCCTTCCTTCATGGCATCCTCGACGACGTTTCCCGGCAATTCGATGGCGACATAGGTCGGAATATCCTCGACGACATTGAGGAGGATGATCTCACCGCCATTGTCGAGCAGGTTTGCCGCCTTGCGGAAAATCTTCTCGCCTTTTTCGATGCCGCCGATTTCAACTGGAACGATGATCTTCTTGTACATGAGATCCTCCTTGAGGTGTTGATCTTCGTCATCAACCTCCTCCCTGGATAGATAAAGCGCATTGACTGATATCAAGTGGGCGCGAGCCATCGTCAACGTTTGCAGAACGCTTCATCGTCAAAAACGAGCCTTCTGTGAACAATGAGAATGCGCCATATAGGGATCAAGTACAGCAGCCGAGGGGAGCTTACAGGCGAATGGACCGGCGAAAATTCCTCGCGCTCGCTACGGGCGGCACATTTGCCGCCACCGCCGGTACGCCTTTCAATTCCATGGCCAATTCCTGGGCAGGAGATCATTCCATGACGTCATCAGAAACATCCTATGCGCTGACGCGCCCTGCCTATATCGACCAGTCGCATCTGGTCGTGAAAGACCTGGCTGCGGTCTCCGGTTTCTATCAGAAGATGCTTGGCCTTTCGGTGCTCGAAAAGACCGCGAGCGGCGAAATTCTTGGCGTTGCCGGCCTGCCGCTGCTGACGCTGACGACGGATAGCAACGCGCGCGAGGCCCCCCGCAATGCCGCCGGCCTCTTTCACACCGCTTTCCTCATGCCAAGCCGCATCGAACTTGCCCGCTGGCTGCGCCACGCCGCGCACAACAATGTCGCCCTCGAAGGCGCGTCCGACCATCTGGTCAGCGAGGCGATCTACCTTTCCGATCCTGAAGGCAACGGCATCGAAATCTATGCAGACCGGCCGCATGAAAGCTGGAAGTTCCACCCGGACGGCATGGTGGAAATGGCGACGCTGCGGCTCGACCTTCAGGCGCTCTACAACAGTGCACCGGAGGATACCTGGACGGGCATGGCTGACGGCACCGCGATCGGTCACATCCATCTGCAGGTCGGCGACATTCCGCAGGCAGATGCCTTCTATCGCGACGTGCTTGGTCTGAAGATAATGGCGCGTTATCCGAGCGCGAGCTTCTTTGCGAGCGGCGGCTATCACCACCATCTCGCAGCCAATATCTGGAACAGCCGCGGCGCCGGCACGCGCGCCGACCACATGACCGGCCTTTCCGACTACAAGATCCGTTTCAACGACAAGGAAACGCTCGACAAGGCCGTTGCCAAGCTCGACGAACTGGAGATCAAGAGCGAAAAGCGCGACGGCGGCGTCTTCCTTAGAGATCCGTGGGGCATCGGGCTTACGCTTTCGGCCTGAAGGAATATCTTTTAAAGCAATCAGAAAGGACCGTTTTGGTATTTCACCGAAGCGGTCCTTTCTGTTTTGGGGAACTCCCAAAACAGTCGCGGCATATTTCTCGAGTTTAGGACGACCGAACGGTCGCGCAAGCGCCGGGCTCGACGCCATCATGCGGCTGTAATAAACTGGACGTATCTTCCCAGTTTACAACCCTCAATAGATTTCGCAGCCAATCCCCATCGTACACCGACGAAATGTCCGCCATCGGACGGAGGAGGCAGAATGACAGTGGAGGACTCCCAGCGCGTCCGGCAGGTGGCGGAGCAGGTTGCGGCCGCCAGCTCGCCCGATGTTCGAGCAGATATCAACGCGCTGATGAGCAGCGTTCAAAAGCCTGGCTGGCTTGATGAAGCCGGCCGCGCCATGAACGTCCGTTACGGCGGCGTGCGCGCACTGATGAACCGAGATCAGCCAGTCGAAGAAGGGGTCGATATCGGCCCACCTCCAGTCGGCGACCTGGAGACGATCGTCTTTGCCGTGGGTACGCCGGTTTTCCTTATCAGGAACAATGCCGTCGACATCGACAGCGCCCGAGAGGAAGCGAAGGCCTGGCGCCGCATCCTCACGGACAACGCTGCGAACGTGGACCGGGCGATGGTTTCGATCGGCCGCGTCGACGTCAGCAATGCCGACCGCGACTATGCCGGAACGGCATGGGTGATCGATGACGGTCTTGTCATCACCAACCGCCATGTGGCCAACCTTTTTGCGGAAGCGAGCGGCACCGGCTTCAAGTTCAAGATCGGCTTCGACGCGCGCCGCGAGATCGGCGTCAATATCGACTTCCTGGAGGAATTCGGTAACGCCGCCAGCGATGAAGTGAAGATCGAACGCGTCGTCTGGGTGGCGCCTGAAAACGGACCCGATGTTGCCTTCCTGAAGCTGGAACAGAAATCCTCGCCGGTCGGCCGTCTGAAGCTCGACCTTGCCTCCGAGCTGCCGGTGCGCAACCTGCCGGTTGCCGCGATCGGCTATCCCGCCAGCGATTCCCGCTTCTCCGATCAGAGGCTTGCCGAAAAGATTTTTGGCGGCGTCTTCACCAAGAAGCGGCTTGCAGTCGGCAACCTGCTGGCCGCCGACGAGAACCGTGTCACACATTCCTGCTCCACCCTCGGCGGCAATTCCGGCTCTCCGTTGCTCGATATCGGCACCGGCAGGGTGATGGGGCTTCACTACAGCGGAACCGAATTCATCGAGAATGACGCGGTGCCGGCAGCCGTTCTGCGGCGTTGCCTGCAGCGCGCCCGAGGACTGCTCGAAGCGCCATCGAACGGAGAGATCAACGTGAGCAAAAGCGACGGAAGTGAAAGTGGAAGCGGCACCGGCAGCAGCGGCGGCAAAGTGACATTCACGGTACCGCTGAAGATTACCGTCGAACTGGATACTGCAGCATTGCAAGCCTCGCTCGCAGGCGGACCGGCGAACGCTCCTTCGGGGCCGTCCATCGTGCTGAGCGCGACCGGTCCCGGTCCCAATCCGCCGTCCCCCTCGCCGATCGCAATGCCGACCAAGGAGCAGGTATTTGCAGCCGTGCGTAGCGCGAGATCCCAGTTTGCCAACCGTGACGACGTCGTTGCAATCAAGCCGGGCTATCGCTTTGAGAATGGCGAGATCACCGATCAGCGCGCCGTCGTGATCGCGGTCAATCGCAAGCTCGAGCTGGGCGCCCTGGAAGCACGCGGCCGCACGAAGCTGCCTGACTATATTGACGGCGTTCGCACCGACGTCACCGTCGCCTCGGCGGAGGATCTCTTCGGCATTGATATGGACGAGGCCGCGGCGGCAAGCTGGCATACGAATTACAAGCCGCGCCCCGACCTGCCGCTGAACCGGCGCCCGGTCAGCGGCAAGTTCGTCATCCATACCGGACCCGACGCGAGCTGGCCGCAGCTTGGCCCGTTCCTGTCGAAGACCCGGAAGTCACTGGTCGTTGCCATGTATGATTTCGGAGCGACAAATGTCGCCAATGGCGTGCTGGATGCGGTCAAGGGCCAGGCCGAAACCATCTCGATGGTGCTGCAGATGGGCGGCAAGGTGCATGATGGCGATCTGACGGATGCCGAAGCGGTCGCGCAGATCCGCGATGCGAAGGGCAGCAAGTTCGATTTCGCGCCTGCGAGCGTCGGGACGAACGGCATCTTCGATTCCGCCTACCATATCAAGGTCGCCGTGCGCGACCACAATGCCATGTGGCTTTCGAGCGGCAATTGGCAGAGCTCCAACCAGCCCAACGTGGCGCCTTTGACAAACAAGGATGACGCGGCATCTGCGCTGCGGCTCTACAATCGCGAATGGCATGCCATCCTTGAAGATGCCGAGCTCAGCAAACTTTATGAAGAGCATATTCTGCGCGATCTGGCAGAGGCCAAGACCGTAACGGAGGCCGGCATCGTGCCGGAACAGCTGGTGTTCCTGCCAGCAAACCTTGCCATCGATACACTCGAAGCACCTCAAAAGCCTCGCTATTTCCAGCCGCTGACCGGCGAGCGCACAATCGACGTGCAGCCGATCCTGACGCCCGACAACTATATCGACACGGTATTGCCGTTCATTCAATCGGCCAAGAGCCGGATCTACTTCCAGAACCAGAGCTTCAACACCAGGACGGTGGGCGACAACTATCGCCGGCTTCTGGATGCGCTGCTCGAAAAGCAGAAGGGCGGGCTCGACGTTCGCATCATCTTCCGCAGCTTCGGCTCGGAGGACCGCGACGTGATCAGCAATGCCAAGGATTATGGCTTCGACACAAACAAGATCCGCAAGCAGAAGAACTGCCATACCAAGGGAATCATCATCGACAGCGAAGCCGTGCTGATGGGCAGCCACAACTGGACCACAGCCGGCACCGGCTTCAACCGGGATGCGAGCCTGATCTTCTATGATGCCGAGATCGCCAAATTCTACGAGGAAATTTTCCTCTACGACTGGAACCGTATCGGCCCGGCGAAAATAGATGAAAATCTGCCGCCGCCGGTGCTCGCACCATCAGGAGGGGAAACGGCACCACCGTCAGGCTACATTGCCGTCCCGCTCTCGATCGCGCTTGGGCGGTGACTTCGCAGCGGCACGAACGGCGATTGGAACGCGCAGGGGCTGCGTTTTCGAAGCAAAATATCCAGACGACAAATGGCGCCGTTTCCGGCGCCATTTTCCCATTCGTATGCCTCAGACTTCAATGACGGGGCTCGATGGTCACCTCGCCGAACATGACGCCGCGCGTCAGCGGCTTGGCGAGGAAATCATGCGGGAAGCCGAGAACGATGGCGCTTGCCTCGGCGAGGCGGGTGCGATGCTCCTCCGACAGCACGACATCGAGCGCACCGAGATTGTCTTCGAGCTGAGTCATCGTCTTTACGCCCATGATCGGCGAAGTCACTGCCGGGTTGGTCAGCGTCCAGGCGATCGCCACCTGCGCCGGCGTCTTGCCGATCTCGACAGCGATTTCCTTTACGACCTCGGCGATGCCGAGGCTGCGCTCGGTCAGCGAACCGTTGCCGGCAGCGACATTCTTGCGGGTGCCGACGGCACTTGCGGTGCCACCGCCGATATCGAGGTCGGCACGACTATATTTGCCGGTCAGGACGCCCATGCCGAGCGGCGACCAGGGGATGACGCCGAGGCCGAGTTCAGCGGCCATCGGGATCAGTTCGCGCTCCACCGTACGTTCGATCAGGCTGTATTCGATCTGCAGCGCCACCAGCGGCGCCCAACCACGAAGGTCGGCCAGCGTCTGCATGCGCGCGACCTGCCAGGCCGGCGTATCGGAAATGCCGGCATAGACGATCTTGCCGGCACGGACGAGATCGTCCAGTCCGCGCATCACCTCCTCGACCGAGGTCGTGAAATCCCAGGCGTGCAGGTAGAAGAGATCGATGTAATCGGTGTTCAGCCGCTTCAGGCTGTCTTCCACCGAACGGACCATGCTGCGGCGGTGATTGCCGCCGGAGTTCGGATCCCTCGGGCGCGAGGTGATCGTGTATTTGGTGGCAATCACCAGCTCGTCGCGGCGGCCTTCGGCAAAGCGGCCGACGAGTTTTTCCGAAGTGCCACCCGTATATTGATTGGCGGTATCGATGAAATTGCCGCCGTGATCGACATAGGCGTCGAACATGCGGCGGGACTCCTGCTCGTCCGCACCCCAGCCCCAGTCTGTTCCGAAGGTCATGGCGCCGAGCGACAGCGGCGAAACGCGTAGGCCGGAACGGCCGAGGAGACGGTAGCGGTCAAGGGACAATGTATCAGTCATGGATGATCTCCTGTGTTGCAGACAGAAGATGCGCCTTGCCGATACTGACAACAATGCTACATTATCGGCATGACTTCTTTAGAAAAGAGAGCATAATGCGCGGCAGCGACTACGCAGAATTGAGGGCGTTTGCCGCGGTCGCCGAGCACGGCAATTTTGCCCGTGCGGCCGCCCGGCTCGGCATATCCGCCTCCGCACTCAGCCAGACGATCCGCACACTGGAAGAACGGATGGGCATCCGGCTGCTCAACCGCACGACCCGCAGCGTGGCGCCGAGCGAGGCGGGCCAGCGGCTGCTTGCCCGGCTGCTGCCGGCGCTTGCCGATCTCGACCAGGCGGTGGCGGATGTTTCGGCGTTGCGCGATAAACCGGCCGGTCTGTTGCGCATCAACGCGCCGCGGGTGGCGATCGTGCACGGGCTGGCGCCGCTGATTGCGCCCTTCCATGCTGCCTTTCCCGATATCGTCATGGACATTATCGTTGATGACAAACTCTCGGATATTGTCGCCGATCGTTTCGATGCCGGCATCCGGCTGGGCGAGATGGTTGAAAAGGACATGGTGAGCGTAAAACTCGGCGGCGAGATGCGGCTCGTCGTGGTCGCCTCGCCCGACTACATCGCGCGCCACGGCCTGCCGGACACGCCGCGTGACCTGCGCGACCACGCTTGCGTCGTCTCCCGCTGGCCGACGGATGGAAGCCTCTATCACTGGGAATTCGAGCACGGCGACGAGAAGCTCGAAGTGGCCGTCTCGGGGCCACTCAGCACCACAGACAACGACCTGATGCTGCGGGCCGTTCTCGATGGCATCGGCATCGGTTATCTCTTCGACTATCACGTGGCGGAACATATCGCCGGCGGCCGGCTCGTGAGCGTGCTGGATGACTGGACGCCGCCCTTCCCCGGTTTCCACCTTTATTATCCGAGCCGGCGCCAGATGCCGCCGCCGCTGCGCGCCTTCGTGGATTTCATCGCGCGGCAACGGGCCGCCTAAGGGACTGGATCCCCGGGAACCGCCAGCAACCCTTGTGCGTTGATTGGCGAAGCAATGGGGCTTCGGGGACATATCGCACATGGGAATCGCCAACGGCATACGGAAACAGGCAGACAAGATCCGCCTCGGCGAACGCCACACCAGCGCATGGGCACGAACGCTTCAGGAAGCTGCCGAAGAACTTCCACCGGCACCGATGAGGCGCGTCGAGAAGGACGGGCTCGATGTCAGCATGGCCTGGGCCATCATCGGCATCTTCTGCATCCTTGGGCTTGCCGCCGTCTATATGATGTCGCTGATCCTGATCCCGATCACGCTCGCCGTGGTCGTCGGCATGATCCTCGGCATGGCGGCAGAAAAGCTTTCGAAGATGGGCGTGCCGCGGCTTGCCAATGCGGCGATCCTTTCCTCCGCTGTCGCGCTCGTCATCGTCCTGCTGATCAATTCGCTTGCCGGACCAATGGCGACGCTGGCGAACGAGGGACCCGATTTCATCGAGCGGACAACCAACCGCGTCATGCCCTATCTGGAACGGATCGAATGGCTGCACATCACGCCCGCGACCTTCCAGAGCGGACCCATGTCGATCAATGCTCTCCTGGAAAATACCGGCAACGTGCTGCATGTTGTCACGACGAACCTGACGCCGGCGCTGGTGCAGGGACTGATCTTTTTTGCTGCACTGCTGCTCTTCCTCGCCAGCCGCGCGCACCTGCGCAAGACGATCATCATGACCTTCCGCAACCGCCCGCAGCGACTGGCCGCCATCCGCGTCATCAATGCGGTGGAACAGGCGCTCGGCTTTTACTTCGCCACCGCTTCGATGATCTATATCGCGCTCGGTGTCGTTATGACCATCATCGCCTATGCGGGCGGGCTGTCCATGCCCGTCCTCTGGGGTTTCTTTGCCTTTCTTTCGAGCTTCGTTCCCTATCTTGGAATCACGATGATGACCTTTGCGGTGGCCATTGCCGGCATCATCGCCCATGACGGCATCATCATCGGCCTTATCCCGGCCGCGGCCTTCTTCACTGTACACCTTGTCATGGAGAACCTGATCTTCCCGGCGGTCATGGGCCGACGGCTGGAAATCAATCCCTTCATCGTTTTCCTGGCGATTATCTTCTGGACATGGATGTGGGGGGCGGTCGGCGCGATGCTGGCGCTGCCGCTCTCGCTTATCGTCATGACCATTATCGATGAGCTGCTGATCGAGGAAAAACCGCAGCCGCAACTGCCGAAGTGACCGCCATAGACCGACGGCACGCTCGGCGAGATGGAAGTCCTCTATGGATTCGGTGCGGACCGGAGACGAGCTGAGGTAAGCTTCGCCCCTATTCCGTCGTCCTGTCGTCGCCGGTATCCGCAACATCCTGCAGGCGGACGAATTCCGTGCCCTTTGCCTTGAGATCGACAAGCGCCTTGGCGACGCCTGCACCGGCCGCATGGGTCGGCTGGTTGATGTGGGAGATGACGACATCGCCATCCTTGGCCGAGGAAATGCGCTTTTCGGTGACCGCGGCACCGAGCAGCGAACCGCCGTCGCCATTCACGGAATAGCCGGCGATGCGGTAGCCCATGGCGCGGATCTGGCCGATGGCCGAGAGATCATACTTGGCGGTCGAGCCACGGAACCAGCGGGGCGCCGGAATGCCCGACGCGACCATAGCGGCAGCGCCACCTTCCACTTCCTGCCTGACGGCATCGGGCGAACCGGCAGATGCGATGCCATAGACCAGCACCGGCTTGTCGATTGCCGGGATATGCTTCTCGCCGTGATTTTCCAGTTCGAAGAGATCGGGGTTCTGCAGGAAGACGGCAACCGCCTTCGGATTGCGCTTCAGCCAGCGGGCGGTGACGAAGATCGTCGCCGGGATGCGCTCGTTGACCAGCGTCGAGAGAATGCGCTCATCGGCCTCGCCCATGCAGGCATCGAAGGTGAGCGCAATGCGCGCGTGGCCAGATATGTTGGAGCGAGCGATGTGCAGGTGCGGCTCTACCAGCTTCGGACCTACTGCCACTGGCGGATGGGCGGGAACGGCGGCGGGAAGCGCTTCGGTGGCAAAAGCCGATGAGGCGGCAACGAGCAGCAGCGCAGAACCAAGAAGAAAGCGTTTCATGAAGAATCAGATTCAGTTGATGTTTCAACCAGCATTAAAACAAAGAAATGAAGCGGCTATGTGGCCTGATGCCGCCCGGCGAGGACGCGTCATGTCTCAATCTGCCCGCATTCCTGTGCCTGTCACGGGAATGCGGAAGAGCCAAGAAGAGGCCAAGGGCTCAATCGTAAAGATAATATTTGGTCCAATTATCCTTCGGCACCTTGTCACCGATCTTGTACTTCAGGTCGCGCACATTGATGTGCTGCGGGCCGGTGATGCAGGTATAGGAAAGGTGATACCAGTCGCCCTTGCTGCGGAAGACGGCGCCGGGAGCTTCGAGCCGGTCATCGCTCGGGATCGGGTCCTTGAAGGTGTAGGCGATGACCTTGTCCGGCCGGAAGCCGGTGCCGTCACTGTTGATGCGGCTCATGGCTTCGGTATCGCAGCTCTGCTCGAGACGGGTGGCCGGATCGAGCTTTTCGAGCTGCTTCTTGATGGCGGGATCGACCGCAAGGGCGGAAGAGGCGGCAAGGCCTGCAAGCGACATAAACAGGACCAGACGTTTCGGCATTACGGGGAAACCTTTACTGTTATGTACTCGTCATACTGCCGCGGACCGCTCGCCGGGGTCTGAAGCGGGTGCAATTTTCGCGCAATGCAGCGGACATTCTTAAACAATGTGGTGACATCAAGGCGACGCGCCGGTCATCTTGTCTCAATAAGGTTCACCGGCTGATGCTTGATCCTGATCTACAGCGCCTCTATCTCTTGCCCACCGACACCGCCCTTACGGAGTTTTCCTTGACCGCTTTCAAGAACCTGCCTGCCCCGCCCGCCGCTGAAAAAAGACCCGTCTCCGACACGCGCCACGGCATCACGCGCATCGACGATTATGCCTGGCTGCGGGCCGACAACTGGCAGGCCATGTTCAAGGATCCCTCCATCCTCGACCCCGATATCCGCACCCATCTGGAAGCCGAAAACGGCTACATGAATGCGGCCATGGAAGACACCAAGCCGCTGCAGAAGACGCTGTTTGCCGAGATGCGCGGCCGCATCAAGGAAGACGACAGCTCAGTACCGATGAAGGATGGGGCCTATGCCTACGGCACCTCCTTTGTCACCGGCGGCGAGCAACCGCGCTATTTCCGCATTCCGCGCGATGGCAACGTGAAGGACGAGACGATCCGCACCATCCTTCTCGACGGCGACAAGGAAGCGGCGGGCCAGGCCTATTTCCGGCTCGGCGGCCTCGACCATTGCACGGACCACAGCCGCGGCATCTGGGGCTATGACGACAAGGGCTCGGAATTCTTCACGCTGAGGGTTCGTGATCTGGCGACCGGTGAAGACCTGTCCGACGTGATCGAGAATACCGGCGGCGGCGGGGTCTGGGCGCCTGACGGCAAGAGCTTCTTCTATTCGGCGCTTGACGAGAACCACCGCCCTTCGAAGGTTTTCCACCATATTCTCGGCACGCCGCAGAGCGACGACCGTCTGGTCTACGAGGAAGAGGATGCCGGCTTCTTTATGGGCGTCGGCGGCTCGCTGCTCGACGACTTCATCTATATCGACATCCACGACCACGAGACGAGCGAATACCGGCTGCTTTCGACCAAGGATCTGACGGCAGAGCCGAAGCTGGTTGCCGTGCGCGAGGAAGGCATCGAATATTCGCTGACGGAAGGCGGCGACGTCTTCTACATCCTCACGAATGACGGCGGCGCCAAGGATTTCAAGATCATGGAAGCGCCGGTTGAAAAGCCGGGCAAGGAAAACTGGCGCGAGGTCGTGCCGCACAAGCCGGGCACATTGATCATCAGCCATATGGCCTATGCCCGCCACCTGCTGTGGCTGGAACGCAAGGACGGCCTGCCTCAGATTATGATCCGCGACCGCCTGAGCGGTGAGGAACATGCAATCGCCTTCGACGAGGAAGCCTATTCGCTCGGCCTTTCGGGTGCCGCTGAATATGACACCGACGTCATCCGCTTTTCCTATTCCTCGATGACGACGCCCTCGCAGCTTTACGACTACAACATGGTCACCCGCGAGCGCACGCTGCTCAAGACGCAGGAAGTGCCGTCGGGCCACAATCCTGACGACTATGTCACCCGCCGCGTCTTCGCGCCGGCATGGGATGGCGAGAAAGTGCCGGTCACCCTGCTCTATCGCAAGGATACGCCGCTCGACGGTTCCGCGCCCTGCCTGCTCTACGGCTACGGCGCCTATGGCATCACCATTCCCGCCGGCTTCAACACCAACTGCCTGTCGCTTGCCGATCGCGGCTTCGTCTATGCCATCGCCCATATCCGCGGCGGCAAGGACAAGGGCTTTGCCTGGTACGAAGATGGCAAGATGGACAAGAAGACCAACACCTTCAAGGACTTCATCGCTGCCGCTGACTATCTGAATCAGGAGAAGTTCACGTCTTACGCGAACATTATCGCCGAGGGCGGATCGGCCGGCGGCATGCTGATGGGCGCGGTCGCCAACATGGCGCCGGAGAAATTCGCCGGTCTCATCGCCGCCGTTCCCTTCGTCGACGTCTTGAACACCATGCTCGACGACACGCTGCCGCTCACCCCGCCGGAATGGCCGGAATGGGGCAATCCGATCGAGAGCCGCGAAGAATACGAACAGATCGCCGCCTATTCGCCCTATGACAATGTCGGCGCGAAACCCTACCCGCCGATCCTGGCGCTCGGTGGCCTGACCGACCCGCGCGTCACCTATTGGGAACCGGCGAAGTGGGTCGCCAAGCTGCGCGACAAGACGACAGGCAATGCGCCCATCCTGCTGAAGACGAACATGGATGCGGGCCATGGCGGCGCCTCCGGCCGCTTCCAGCGGCTTGAGGAAATCGCATTCGAATATGCGTTTGCGGTCAAGGTGGCGGGCAAGATGTAGAGGTTGAATGTGGCGTGCCTTGCGCACGCCACATCGTCAAGGGAGGGAGAAATGGCCGTCTATGTCGCGCTGCTGAGGGCCGTGAATGTCGGCGGCACGAGCTCCCTGCCGATGGCGGAGCTGAAGGCGATATGCGAGGGGCTCGGCTTTGCCGATGTGAAGACCCACATCCAGAGCGGCAACGTCCTGTTCCGCTCTGATGAGGCCGAAAAGGCGGTCGAGGAGAAGCTCGACGACGCGCTGGGCAAGAAGCTGGGCAAGCGGCCGGGCGTGATGGTGCGCAGCCGCAAGGAACTTGACGGCATCATAGCCCATGCGCCCTTCCCCGAGGCCAAGCCCAATTTTCTGCTGGTCTATTTCCTGCCGGAAGCAGCACCCAGAGATGCGCTGGAGAAGATGGTGGCACCCGATGGCGAGGAAGCCAAGCTCGCCGGGCGCGAGATTTATGTGCACTATCCCATCGGCTCCGGCCGATCGAAGCTGAAGCTGCCGGCGCTGAAGGCGGGTACCTCCCGCAATCTCAACACCGTGCGCAAGCTTGCCGACTTGGCGGCTGAGCTGGAAGACGGCAAAACCTAAAGTCCGCCACTCCTCACCGTGCCATAGATCTGGTCGTGCCTGACGGCAACGAGCGGCGACTCGATGGCCGGCAGGAAGAGCATCCTCACGAAGGTGCGCAGCATCAGCACCTGTTCGGCGAGCGTATTCGGCTCCTTCAGCGTCTTTGAGAGAACGATACCGCCTTCCAGCACTGAGGAGACCATATCGGCGAGCTGGTCGACGTCCACGGGCTCGCGTGGCGAATAGACTTCCATGATCTCGCGGAACATGCGGCCGAAGCGGCGGCGCCAGGCGAGCACCGCATTGCGGTTGGTCTCCTGGATCTCGCGGTCGAAGAGCCGCTCGTAGTAGCAGACAGTCGCCACGAGACAGCCCGGATGGCCGTTCGGCAGGTCGGCCACCAGTTCGGAAAGCAGCTTCAAGCCGAGCAGAAAGGATTGCAGCGGATCATCCATCAGATCGCGCGCGCGGCTGAAGATCTCGTCATAGATACGTTCGTCGTTCTCGATGTAGCGGTTGAGCAGCGCCTTCGCGAGCTCGTTCTTGTCCTTGAAGTGGTAAAAGAAGCCGCTCTTGGTAATGCCCGTCTCGACGATCAGTTCCTCAATGGAAGTGCCGCCGAAACCCTTCTGCAAAACCGCTGCTTCCGCCACATCAAGGATGCGATTCCGCGTTTCCTCGCCCTTTCGCATATGCCCCTCCTGTACCCACGGTACAGTTTTCAGTGCAACAGGATCGGGCCTGCTTGCGCCCCCGGCAGCATCGGCCCATGCAAGGGATTGATTTCAATCCGCAAAATTCGAAACCCGCAATAGTATACCGCAAGTCGCCTAGTTTGGCATCAGATTAAGCGTCAGAACATCACCATCGACGGCAGCCAATACAGGCGCCGCGACAGGAGAGGTTTCACAATGGCAAAGTACAGGCATGGGCTTCCGCAGCTAAAGGGCGGCACCTTCATTAGCGATGGCGGCATGGAAACCACGATGATCTTCCACGACGGCATCGAGCTTCCGCATTTCGCCTCTTTCGTATTGCTGGCTTCCGAGGACGGGCGGGAGCGCACGAAGAATTACTATCGCCGCTATCTGGATATCGCCCGGCGGCACGGAACGGGCTTCGTGCTCGACACCGCCACATGGCGTGCCAATCCCGACTGGGGCCAGAAGCTCAACTATACGACCGAGGCGCTACAAGCGGCAAACGAGCAAGCCGTCGAGCTTCTCGTGGGCTTACGCCGCGCCTATGAGCGGCCGGAGCAGCCAATCGTCATCAGCGGCGCTATCGGCCCGCGCGGCGACGGCTACAAGGCGGGCGTGATGAGCGCCGACGAGGCGGAGGACTACCACGCCTTCCAGATCGAGACCTTCGCCGGCACGGAGGCCGATATGGTCGCGGCCTTCACGCTGACCAACATCGACGAGGCGATCGGCATCGCCCGTGCCGCCAGGACGCGCGGCATGCCCTGCGCGATCTCCTTCACGCTGGAGACTAACGGCAGGCTGGTGACCGGCCGCAGCATTCAGGACGCCATCGAGACGACGGATGCGGCAACCGGCGGATCGCCGGCCTATTACATGATCAACTGCGCCCACCCGACGCATTTCGAAGGGGCACTCGATCACGGCAGCGCCTGGGTGAAGCGCATTTCCGGCATCCGCGCCAATGCCTCGACCATGAGCCATGAGCAACTCGATAACAGCGAGGTGCTGGATGCGGGCGATCCTGCCGATCTCGGCCGACGCTACCGCGAACTCCTTCGCCGCATGCCGCAGGTGCGGGTGCTCGGCGGCTGCTGCGGCACCGACCACCGCCATGTTGCGGCGATCTGCGAGGCCTGCCTGCCGCAGGCGGCGTGACAGGACGAGCAGGAGGGCATGGTTTGACGATGGTGGGGGCAATGACGCGCCGGCACAGCTGGCGTGATCTGTGGCTTGCGATCACAGGGCGGCAGACGCAAGCCGAACCGGAGGCGGCTGTGGAGGTGGCATTGCAGGATATGGATCTTGCAGCTTTCGAGGACCTCGACCGCCGCATGGCCTACGGGCTCCAGGCGGACCAACGCAAAGGGCGTCCGTTGCGGCGCAGGCGATTGCGGGAACCTGTCGGCCTCTGACGAAGAGGAAGGCGCCTCAGCTTCCGGCTGCGGCGCCTTTCTTCTGCTTGGCCTTATAGCCGCTGATCTCTTCGCCGGCGGTCGGCGAGAAGCGCAGGTTCCAGATGGTGGCGCTGATCGAAATGATCGCAACCACGATGAAGGCGGTGGAGAAATCGCCAAGCTCGGGCGTTTCGACACCGTTGAAGGCCATGGAGGCGTGCAGCGCCAGTGCACCGATGCAGATGCCGAGCGAGAGCATCAGCTGCTGGAAGGTGGTGTAGAAGCTCGTTGCCGAGCTCATCCGTTCCGGGCCGATATTGTCATAGGCAATGGTGTTATAGGCCGTGAACTGGAACGACATGAAGAAGGCGCTGAGCACCAGCGCGATGAAGATCAGCGGCATCGGCCAGTCCGGCCGGAAGGCGGCGCAGAGACCATAACCGATCGTGCCGAGAATGCCGTTGATGATCAGGCTCTTGCGGAAGCCGACGCGACGGAAGACGGCTCTGGCCAGCGGCTTCATGAACAGCGCCCCGAGTGCCGTGGAAATGACGATCTGGCCGGCAGCAGCAGCCGAAAGACCGAAGCCGATCTGGAAGAGCAGCGGCAGCAGGAAGGGCTGTGCGCCCTGCGTGATGCGCGTCAGCGAACCGGCGATGACCGAGGTGCCGAAGCTCGGCACCTTCATCAGCGAGAAATCCATGATCGGGGCCGGATGCTTGCGGGCATGGCGGAGATAAGCAATGCCGAAGAGCAGGCCGATGGCGATGAGGAAGATCGCGAATGAGCCCTGCCCTTCATGGCTCGACAATTCGAAGCCGAAAAGCATCGAGCCGAGCGAGATACCAGAGAGGATGAAGCCGAGCGTATCGAAGGGGCCGGCAGCCTTGCCCTTCACCTCGTCGATATAGATCGACACGAAGATCATGCCGATGATGCCGATCGGCACGTTGATGTAGAAGATCCAGCGCCAGTCGAGATAGGTGACGATGAAGCCGCCGAGCGGCGGGCCGACGATCGGGCCGATCAGCGCCGGCACCAGAAGCCAGGACATGGCGCTGACCATATCCTTGCGATCGACGCTGCGCATCAGCACCAGACGGCCGACGGGCATCATCATGGCGCCGCCAATGCCCTGCAGCAGGCGGGCGAGCACGAGGAACGGCAAGGTCGGC
Source organism: Hyphomicrobiales bacterium (assembly GCA_900473185.1). Taxonomy (GTDB): domain Bacteria; phylum Pseudomonadota; class Alphaproteobacteria; order Rhizobiales; family Rhizobiaceae; genus Rhizobium. The sequence goes on from UCKU01000009.1 coordinate 90,978, forward strand.
GCGAAGGCACAGAGTATGGAGCCGATCACGAAAACGGCGATGGCCGAGCGGAAGACGGTGCGCGAACCGAAACTGTCTGCCATGCGGCCGCTGGCGGGAATGAAGATCGCCAGACTGAGCAGATAGGAGGTGAGCGCAATCGACATGGCCGGGGCGTCGACGCCGAAATCGCGCGCCATTGTCGGCAGCGCGGTCGCCAGCACGGTTGCGTCGACATTTTCCATGAGCATGGCACTCGCGACAATCATCGCGATCACCCGGAAATTGGGTGCTGCGCGCCGAACCATCGGCGCATGATAAATCTGATCCGACATCGTCAGGGATCACTCGCAAAGGCGCAGCGGAGTACACGGGGCGACAGGGCCGCAGGGGATGACATGGCAAAATGCCAAGAGGAGATGATTTTGCTATACGCCTGCAATCATGGCGGCGCTATGTCTTTTATGGCACATCTGCTTTGCCGAGAGGTAAAGGCAGATCACCATTCCTTGCACTTTTTTGCCCTTCGTGAAGGGAGTGGTTTCGGGCTAAAATCGGCTTGCGTGACCGCACCTGCGGCCCTACCTATTAGTCATGACCTCCGCCCTGCAGAAAAAACGGCCGGACACGGCCTTCGGCTTCGACAACAGCTATGTGCGGTTGCCGCAGCGCTTCTTCGCCACGCAAGTGCCGACACAGGTGGCGGAGCCCTGGCTGATCAAGCTCAACGAACCGCTCGCCAAAGAGCTGGGGCTCGATGTCGATATTTTGAAGCGCGATGGCGCTGCGATCTTTTCCGGCAATCTCGTGCCCGAAGGCGCCGAACCGCTGGCGATGGCCTATGCCGGCCACCAGTTCGGCCAGTTCGTGCCGCTGCTCGGCGACGGGCGGGCGATCCTGCTCGGCGAAGTGATCGACCGCAACGGGCAGCGCCGCGACATTCAGCTCAAGGGTGCGGGACAGACGCCCTTTTCCCGCCGGGGTGACGGGCGGGCGGCGCTTGGCCCAGTCTTGCGCGAATATATCATCAGCGAGGCGATGTTTGCGCTCGGCATTCCCGCCACGCGGGCGCTTGCCGCGGTGCTGACAGGCGAAGGCGTGCGGCGTGAGGAGATATTGCCGGGCGCCGTCTTCACGCGCGTCGCAGCAAGCCATATCCGCGTCGGCACCTTCCAATATCTTGCAGCTGGTGGTGACGAGGATGGCATCAAGGCGCTCGCCGATCATGTCATCGAACGGCACTATCCCGAGCTGAAGGCGGCGGAGAATCCTTATCTCGCGCTTTACGAATCTGTCTGCGACCGGCAGGCGGCGCTGATCGCCCGGTGGCTGCAGGTCGGCTTCATCCATGGTGTGATGAACACCGACAATATGACGATCTCTGGCGAGACGATCGATTTCGGTCCCTGTGCCTTCATGGATATTTACGATCCGATGAAGGTCTTCTCGTCGATCGACCAGCATGGGCGCTACGCCTATGCCAATCAGCCGGGTATCGGGCAATGGAACCTGGCCCGGCTCGGCGAAGCGCTGCTGCCGCTGATCGATGCCGACAAGGACAAGGCGATCGAGCATGCCAATGCCATCATCAAGGCCTATGGCGAGCGCTTCCACGCCTTCTGGCTGCAGGGCATGCGCGGCAAGATCGGCCTGACGTCAACCGAAGACGGCGATCTGGAACTCATCCAGTCGTTACTGGCGCTGATGCAGGCTGAGAGCGCGGATTTCACGCTGACCTTCCGGCGGCTTTCAATTCTGGCAGGCGATGAGACGGCTGAGGCTGCTTTTGCCTCGAGTTTCCGGGAGCCGACTGCCACTGCCGAATGGCTGGCGCGCTGGCGTGACAGACTTTCGCGCGAGCCGCAGACGCCCAGTGATCGGGCTGCCGCGATGAAGCAGGTCAATCCGGCCTTCATTCCGCGCAACCACCGCGTCGAGCAGGCTATCGAGGCGGCCGTTCAGGACGGCGATTTCTCGCTCTTCGAGGCGCTTCTATCGGTACTTTCGCACCCCTATGACGAGCAGCCGGCATTTGCGACCTATATGGACCCGCCGAAACCGGAAGAGCGAGTGCTACAGACTTTCTGCGGAACCTGATTTCAGACAACCCATATTAACTGGAGATAGTGATGACCGACCTTCTCGACATTCCGGTCAAGACCGTTCAGGGGCGCGAGACGACGCTCAACGAATATCGCGGCCAGGTGCTGCTTATCGTCAACGTCGCCTCCAAATGCGGCCTGACTGTGCAATATGAAGGGCTTGAAAAGCTCTATGCCGACAAGCGCGAGAGAGGCTTCGTCATCGCCGGCTTCCCGGCCAATGACTTCAAGGGCCAGGAACCGGGGACGGACGCGGAAATCCTCGATTTTTGCACCAGCACCTTCGGCGTCGATTTCCCGATGTACTCCAAGATTTCCGTCAAGGGGCCGGACAAACATCCGCTCTATAAGAACCTGACTGGCACAGAGGTGGAAACGACCGGCGAAGGGCCGATGCGCGAGCGTCTCAAGGGTGCGGGCCTTGCATCGGACGACAATGAAGTGCTCTGGAACTTCGAAAAATTCCTCGTCGGCCGGAACGGCAAGGTCGTTGCCCGTTTCGCCCCCGACGTGACGGCTGACGATAACCGCCTCGTCTCGGCGATCGACCGCGAGCTTGCAAAAGCCTGACACGACGACCGCAGCCGCTGCCAATTGTGGCGGTTGAAAGGTAAGCCTCCCGCTCTATCTGCCTGATCGGCGTATGTTTTTCGCCATCCTCCGATCCGGCTAACCAGCGGGAGACTGCCTTATGGCAATCGTCATTACCTCCATCCTCTTCATCATTTTCGGACTGGCGCTGGGCACCGGCGGGCTCTGGCTCGTCACGCTCGGCGGGAGCGTCTTCTATCTTTTCGCCGGGCTGATGTTCCTGCTGACGGCAGGTCTGCTTCTCATGCGCAAGGCAGTGGCGCTCTGGGTCTATGCGGTGCTCGTGGTCGTTGCACTCGTCTGGGCGATCTGGGAGGTGGGATTCGACTGGTGGCAGCTCGGTCCGCGCGGCGGCCTCATCATCCTCTTCGGGCTCTGGCTGCTGACGCCCTGGATCCGCCGGCCGCTCGGCTTTCGCAGCCCGACCGGCACTTATTACGGCGCCAATCCCTGGCCGCTCGCCATTCCGGTCATCGCCGCCATCATCGTCGCTGCCTATTCGATGACGACAGATCCGCATGATCTCGCGGGCGATCTGCCGATACAGACGGTTGCCACAACGCCCGCCTTCGGCGGCAATGTGCCCGATGGCGAATGGCACCAATATGGCCGCACGCCCTACGGCCAGCGCTATTCGCCGCTCGACCAGATCACTGTGCAGAATGTCTCCACCCTGAAAGAGGCCTGGCGCTACCAGACCGGCGACGTGAAGCGGCCCGACGATGTCGGGGAAACGACCTATCAGGTGACGCCACTGAAGGTGGGCGACACGCTCTATCTCTGCACGCCCCACAACTGGGCGATCGCGCTCGATGCCAGGAACGGCCAGCAGAAATGGAAGTATGACGCGAATTCCGGCATGAACTCGGACCGGCAGCACCAGACCTGCCGCGGTGTCACCTATTACAGCGATGAGGCGATACCTGCCGGCCAGCCCTGCAAGGAGCGCGTCTACCTGCCGACTTCGGATGCGCGGCTGATCGCGCTCGATGCGACCAACGGACAGGTCTGCACGGGCTTTGCGGAACAGGGCGTGCTGCAGCTGCAGGCCGGCATGCAGTACAATCCGGCCGGTTATTATTACTCCACCTCGCCGCCAGTGGCCGTCGCTGGAAAGATCATCATCGGGGGGGCGGTCAACGACAATTATTCGACGCATGAACAGTCCGGCGTCATTCGCGCCTATGACATCAACAGCGGCGCGCTGATCTGGAACTGGGACTCCGGCAATCCGAACCAGACGACGCCGCTGCCGGAGGGCCAGCATTACACGACGAATTCACCGAACAGCTGGTCGGTCTTCAGCGTCGATGAACAGCTGGGCATGGTCTATATCCCACTCGGCAATCAGGTGCCGGACCAGCTCGGCATGAACCGCAGCGCCGATGTCGAGAAGTTCTCCTCTTCGGTCGTGGCGCTCGACATCAATACGGGTCAGCTGCGCTGGGTACAGCAATTCGTCCACCACGATCTCTGGGACATGGACGTCCCTGCCCAACCGGTGCTGCTTGATCTGACGAAACAGGACGGAACGGCGGTACCGGCGCTGGTGGCATCCACCAAACAGGGCGATATCTACGTGCTCGACCGGCGCACCGGCCAGCCGATCATTCCCTTCAAGGAAATCCCGGCGCCTGACGGGGCGATCCCTGAGGATCACACGGCGCCGACGCAGCCGATCTCCGATCTCACCTTTTCGCCGGAGCCGCTGCAGGAAAGGGATATGTGGGGTGTCTCGCTGTTCGATCAGCTTGCCTGCCGCATCGAGTTCCACCGCTACAAATATGAGGGCCGCTATACGCCGCCCTCGCTGCAGGGGACCATTGTCTATCCCGGCAATTTCGGCACCTTCAACTGGGGCTCGGTCGCCGTCGATCCCGAGCGGCAGGTGATGTTCGGCATGCCGACCTATCTCGCCTTCACCTCCCGCCTGGTGCCCGCGGCCGATATTCCGCCGCGCGGGCAGGATGAGAAGGGAAGCGAACAGGGCCTCAATCGCAATGACGGCGCACCCTATGGCGTGTTCATGGGTCCGTTCCTCGGGCCGCTGCAGATCCCCTGCCAGGCGCCGCCATGGGGCTATGTCGCCGGCGTGGATCTCCGCACCGGCCGCATCGCCTATATGCACAAGAACGGCACGGTGCACGACATGACGCCGCTGCCCCTTCCCTTCAAGGTGGGGGTGCCCGGCATCGGCGGGCCGATGGTGACGAAGGGCGGCGTCGCTTTCCTCGGTGCCGCCGTCGATAATTATCTGCGCGCCTATGATGTGACCAACGGCCGGCAGCTTTGGGAAGCCCGTCTTCCGGCCGGCGGACAGGCAACGCCGATGACCTATACGACCGATGACAACAAGCAATATGTCGTCATGGTCGCCGGCGGGCATGGTTCGGTCGGCACCAAGCCGGGTGACTATGTGATCGCCTACACGCTACCGTAACAGAGCTGCGGCCGGCCCAGATTCACTGTCGGGCCGGTCGTTCTATCATAGTCAGGCGGCGAGCAGGTCGCGGATGGCTTCGCCGACGCCGGTGGCAGATTGTGGATTCTGGCCGGTGATCAGCCTGCCGTCGACCACGACCTTGGCATTCCAGTCCGGCGCCGGATGGTGGGTGGCGCCACGCTCGACGAGCGTGCTTGCGAGAAGGAAGGGGACCGTCTTGTCGAGGCCGACAGCCCGCTCTTCCGAATCCGTGAAGGCGCTGACATTGCGCCCGGAAACGAGATAGCTGCCGTCGCTGAGCTTGGCGTTTACCAGTGCCGCCGGGCCATGGCAGACTGCCGCGACGACACCGCCCGTCTCGAAGATTTTCCGGGTGACGGTTTGGACGGCGGGACTTACCGGCAGGTCCCACATGGCGCCGTGGCCGCCGGCGAAGAAGATCGCCGAATAGCTGGCGGGATCGACATCAGCGAGTTTCCCCGTGGTGCGGATCGCCTGGCGGAATTCCTCGTTGTTCCAGTAGCGGGCATTCGTCGCATCTTCGAGGTCGAGCCCGTCGACCGGCGGCTCACCGCCTTCGATCGAGGCAAAATCAACCTTGATACCGGCAGCATCGAGGACGGCCAGTGGGTGCGTGACTTCGCCGAGATAGAAACCGGTCGGCTGGCCGCTGTCACCTTTTACGCCGTGGCTGGTCAGAACGAAGAGTACGGGCTTTGCTTCAGATGTCATCGCTTTCTCCTGTTGTCCGGTCGGCCGTCGAAGGCCGATTTCATTCGATGACAAGGATTTATTATCTCCTCCTGAGAGGATAAAGCTGCGGCGGCGGAAATCATCTGTTCTTAAGAGGCCATAATCATGCGACGTTTCGATCATCTCGGCGATGTGGAGGCCTTCGCGACGGTGGTGGAAAAGGGTTCGATGAGCGCAGGAGCAATCGCCTTATCCACCACACCCTCGGTTCTGAGCCGGGCGATCACCCGGCTGGAAACGCGGCTCGGCACACAGCTCATGCGGCGCACGACGCGGCGGCTGAGCCTCACGGAGGCCGGTCGCGCCTATCTGGAGCAGACGCGAGCGGCCTTTTCGCTGATCGAGGACGCCGAACGCGCCATTCAGGGGCAGGACGGGCAGATCAGCGGCCGCGTGCGTCTCAGCGTCTCCACCACTTACGGCCATTACCGCCTTCCGGAAAAACTGAAGCGTTTTAGCGCCGCGCATCCGGACGTGCATATCGAAGTCAGCATCACCAACCGGAATGTCGATCTGGTCGCGGAAGGCTACGATCTGGCGATCCGTCTCGGGCCACTGCCGGACAGCGGGCTCGTCGCCCGCAAGCTCGAAGATGCGCCGCTTCGGCTCGTCGCCTCTCCTGAATATGTCAGGCGTGCCGGTGTGCCGTTGACAATTGCGGATCTGGCCCAGCACGAATGCCTGCCTTTCATCATGCCGAGCACCGGCCGGCCCGCACCTTGGCTCTTTCACGTCGATGGGGCGGAGACAGACTGGACGCCGGACGGAACGATCGAGATTCATGACGATGTGCTGGGCGTCGTCTCGCTTGCCGAGGCAGGCATGGGCATCTGCCAGAGCTACGATTTCATCGTTCGCGAGAGGATCAGTCGCGGCAGTCTGATCGAAATTCTTGCCGAGGCGGGCGGGCGTTCACGCCCCTTCTCGCTCGTCTATGCCCCGCATCGCCGTCTCTCCGCAGCGACGCGGACCTTGATCGACTTCCTGTGACGCTTGAGAGAATCGAAGTATTTTCTCACGCCCAGGTAGAGCCACAAGCCTCGCACAGGCTCGCAAAAGGATAGTGCTGCCGGTTTTTCAGGGGAGACTTTTTTCATGGAAATCGGTAGTAGCCTTTCAATTTATTCCGGCCTTGGTTCGCTTTTCGGGCAGGGCAAATCCAAGAACACGCAGACCGACGAATTCAGCGGCAGCACGCGCAATCAGTCCGGCACCGGTCTGCAGCCGAGCGCGACACCGCCGTCGATCGCCAATACGATGTGGGCGGTTCAAGCCGGCAACGAGACCTATATCAACCCGCCTTCCGATGCCGAAATGGAAGCCAAGGCCGCACACAGGAGCCTGGTCGATGAGTTCACCGACTGGAGCAACATGGACCCGGCGGAATTCATCCGTGCCCGATACCTGGAATCACGCGGCCTGACCGAAGACGACCTGAAGGCCATGCCTGCCGATCAGCGCGAGGCAATCGAGAAGGAAATTGCCGAGCAGATCAAGCGTGAACTCGCCGGCATTGAAGGCGGCGGGGATGGTACCGACAAGCCCTCGACGAGCGGTCAATCCAGCGCAATACAGTCTAACGACGAAGCGGCCGGCGCCTGATCGTCGTCAGAGAAAATTGGGGAGCCGCGGGACAGTGATACTGCACCGCGGCTTTTCAGTTTCTGATTCCGAACTCTGTGCGCGCAGCCAGATGGCTTTTCATGTGCATGAGGGTGAGTTCCGGCCCGAGATGCGACAACTCGGTGGCGGCCGCTTCGGCCGCGTCGGATGCGGGACCGGCGACGCGGGCGAACATATCGGCTTCATAGCGACGTATGGCTTTGCGCCAGTCGTCAAATTCCAGCAGGTTTTCCGCAAGTTCCATTGCGTCCAGCATCGCCATGTTGACGCCCTCGCCGCCGAAGGGCGACATGACATGCGCCGCATCGCCGACCAGTGTGACACCGATGCGGTTTGCCCAATGGTGCCCGACCGGCAGCGCGTGGATATACCGTGGAACGATATTGTCGTTGCTTGCCTGGATCAGATCAATGAAGGGCTGCGCCCATCCCTCGAACTCCGCTTTCAGGCGGTCTCGGGCTTTGGCGGGATTTGAGAAGTCGAACGTTTGTCCGGCCCAGGACAGAGGAACGCGGAAAATGGCATAGCCGCGCAGATGCGCATTGCCATTGCGCTGGACGATCATTGAACGAGCGGCAGATTCGACGCCGATCTTGCCGCGACCGACGAGCGTGGAGATTTCCGGATGGCGCCGGTCGATATCATCGATACCGAATTCGATGAAGGTCAGCCCGGAATATTGCGGCCGGTAGGCCGACACCAGCGGACGCACGCTGGACCATGTTCCGTCTGCACCAACGACAAGATCGAACGGACCTTCCCAGCCGTGATCAAAGACGAGATCATAGGTGCCGTCACCCCGCGGCTCGATCTCGCGCAGCGATTTGCCCCATCGCACCGTGTCTGGCCGCAACGAAGCGAGGAGGACATCGCGCAACGCCGTGCGGTCGACCTCGGGCCTCTCGCCGTCAGCAGCATCGTCATCCGCAAGCAGCAATCGGCCATCGCTGGCATAGAGCCGGCTTCCCTGGTCTTCGTAACGGGCAATGCGCGCCAATTCCGCTGCGAGACCCGCACGCCTGAGCGCAAGCTGGCCGGATTCCAGATGCAGATCGAGCGTCCCGCCCTGGGGGCGAAAATACACATGCGGTTCGCTTTCGAAGACCGTGCTTGGGATGCCATCGACCTGCAGGATGCGCGCCAGCGTCAGGCCCGCCGGTCCTGCGCCGACAATCGCGATGCGGGGAATATCCTTCATGGACATGTCTCTCTCGATCCTTATAATTAGGTGCCTATATAAATTAGGTAGGCACCTATATAATTGTCAAGAGGTCGCATATGGAAGACTGGACGATGTTCTCCAACCCGGCGCCGCTCATCAATATGGCCGCGCGCGCCCTTGCACGGCTCGGTGAACGGCGCGTCAAAAGCTTCGGTTTCAATATCGCGCAGATGCCGGTGCTCTATCTTCTGAAGGATGGGCGCTCGATGTCGCAGAAGGAGCTCGCGCATTTTGCCAAGATCGAGCAGCCGTCGATGACGCAGATGCTGGCGCGGATGGAACGCGACGGGCTGATCCTGCGTATGCCCGATCCGAAGGACGGGCGAAGCTCGCTGGTTTCCCTGACGGAAAGCGCCAGGACCAGGATCCCGGCGGCGCGCGAAGCGCTTCACGCAAATAGCGAGCGTGTGTTTGCGGGCTTTTCGGAAGAGGAGATTGCCACGCTGGTGTCGCTGCTTCAGCGGCTCAACCAGAACCTCGATCAGGCCGTGGCGGACGAGATCGTCGAGACCTAGAGCATTGTGTTTTCACCCAATTCCGAACGCAAAACCGCTGCACACTTTTGCGGAAGCCGCTCTACACCATCTCGGTGATCATCTTGCCGATTTCGGCGAAGACGGGATTGAATTCGTCCATCTTCACAGTCGCTTCCCCGATGTAGACGGCGGCAACGATCGGGCCACGTTTGGGGGGCCAGATGATGGCGATATCACCGGCCGAACCGTTGTCGCCTGTTCCAGTCTTGTCGCCGATCTTCCAATCGCTGGGCAAGCCTGCGCGCAGGCGCGCGCCGCCGGTCGTGTTCGCAATCATCCAGTCGACCAGCTGATTTGCCGAGGTTTCTGCCAGAACCGAGCCGAGAGCGATATTGCCAAGTGAATCGAGCATTGCATCCGGCGTCGTGGTGTCCCGCGGATCGCCTTTCGCGGCCTCATTCAGCGCGGTTTCCATGCGGTCGAGCCTTGTCGTGCCGTCGCCGATCGAGCGCAGCCAGTCGGTAAGTGCGGCCGGGCCGCCGAAACTTTCCAGCATGAGGTTGCCGGCGGTGTTGTCGCTCAGTGTAATGGCGGCCTTGCAGATCTCGGCCATCGTCATGCCGTCGCCGCCCGCATGCTTTTCGGTCTCGGGGGAATAGGTGACGAGCTTTTCCTTGCCGTATTTGACGCGACGGTCGAGGCTCTCATCGCCCTTGTCGACACGGGCAAGAACGAGGCCGGCGGCCAGAACTTTAAAGGTGCTGCACATGGCGAAGGGCTCGCTGCCGCGATAGCCGAAGGAAACATTCGTGTCGCTGTCGAGAACGGAGACCCCGAGACGCCCGCCGATGCGCGCTTCAAGTGCCGCAAGCCGCTTGTCGATATCGGCGTCCTGCTGTTGGGCGCGTGCGAGAGGGGCAAAGCCCAGCGCAGGCAGCAGCAAGGCGGAGCCCATGAAGCTGCGGCGGGTGAGGCTGTGATTCATGAAGACCTCCGGGGAATCAGGATCACAGGGGTAAGGCCCGATTGCGGCGGCATCTCGGCTTTTGGCGGGATCAGGCGGCGCGTGTGACCTCCACCGTCACATGCGACAACTCGTCCAGGCTCGCGAGCCTCTCCTTGTAGAAGGCGGTATCGCGCGGCTGTGGCGTCAGCACCGCGACAATCGCCGCATGGTGGCCGGGGCCGACCTGCCAGACATGAAGATCGGTGATGCGGTCGCCGTCGCCTTCGATCGCTCCGCGGATTTCGTCCGGCAGTGTTTCTTCTTCCGAAAGCACGTCGAGCAGCACGGCACCCGACGATTTCATCAGTCCCCAGGACCATTGCGCGATGATGAGAGCGCCGACAATGCCCATCAGCGGATCAAGCCACAGCCAGCCATAGAGGCTACCGAAGGTGAGTGCGGCAATGGCGAGCACCGAGGTCAAAGCGTCGGCGATGACGTGCATATAGGCGGAGCGGATATTGTTATCCGCATGACCGTTGTGGCCATGCGCATTGCCGTGGTGATGATCGTGATGGTGGTTATGCCCATGTCCGTGAGCATGTCCGTGGCCGTGATGATCGTGGCCACCACCACTGAGGAGCCAGGCACTGACGAGATTGACGGCAAGGCCGATGACGGCGACGGCAATCGCCTGGCTAAAGCTGATCGGCACGGGCGACGTGATGCGCAGGAAACTTTCCCACCCCATCAGCAGCGCGATCATCGCCAGAATGATGGCACTCGCGAAACCGGCGAGATCGCCGAGCTTGCCAGTGCCGAAAGTGAAGCGCGGGTTGCGGGCCTGTTTGCGGGCGAAGAGATAGGCGAGCGCAGAAATGAGCAGCGCGCTGGCATGGGTGGACATGTGCCAGCCATCGGCCACCAGCGCCATCGAGCCGTAGATCGTGCCGGCGCCAATCTCGACCACCATCATGACTGCCGTCAGAGCGATCACAAGCCAGATGCGGCGTTCGTTGCGGGCATGGTCCTGCCCCAGGAAGACATGCTCATGTCCGTAGCTATTCGTTCCGGCACTCATTGCCAGCTCCTTATCGATATCGATCCGGCTCAGCGGATATAGGTTCGCAACACTTCCGATATTTCCTCGACTGCCTCCGTCCTCGCCTTCTCGTTGGCGGCATGCAGCACATGTTCGTGCAAATGGTCGTCGAGCACCTCGCCCGTCAGCCCCGTCAGCGCGCCGCGCACGGAGGCGAGAAGCTGGAGGATCTCGCCACAGGGACGCTCGCCCTCGAGCGCACGTTCGACTGCCTCGAGCTGCCCGCGGATGCGACTGACACGAGCGATGAGCTTCTTCTTCTGATGGGTCGTATGGGACATAATAGTCTCTAATATAGGATAGGGGGGTATACTATATTGACTTCTCAAAAAGGAAAAGCGGCAATGCGATGCAGAATCCCTCAGCAGATTGCGCCGTGATACATGGCCATTGACAAACGCCCGGATTGGGCGGATTGATGGCCACATGATCAAGAACGCGCACCATAACCGCTCGTATTTTTGGCTGTACCTGTAAAGGGCGGCCGAGACAGATCATAATGTCGACAAGCCGCCGTCAGGCGGCTTTGTTGTATCAGCAGCGTCCTGGCGGCATAAACTCAAAAAGGACGCGAAGACCATGCTTGAAATCGAAGACAGTGAAATATCGCTCATGCGACCGCCGGTCGTGACGATCCGCGCCGCCAAACCCCGCGACATATCCGAACTCCACGAAATGATCGGCCTGCTTGCGGCCCATCACGGCGACATCTCGGCTTCGACACCTGAACAGCTCGAACGCGATCTCTTCGGCCCGACGCCGTGGATTTCGGCCCTCGTCGCAGAAGGCAGCGACGGGCTTATCGGCTACGCCATCCTCGTTCCGCTCTACAGGGCGCAGGAGGGCAAGCGCGGCATGGATCTGCATCACCTTTTCGTCCGCGACGGCCATCGCGGCCATGGCACAGGCCAGCTTCTCGTCGACCGCGCCCGCGAAACCGCGCGCATTGCGGGCTGCGATTACCTCTCCGTCAGCGCTGCAACCGGCAATCTCAAGGCTCACCGTTTCTACGAACAGATGGACTTCACCCCTCGCCCGGTCACCGGCATGCGCTATATGCAGGCTCTGTCGTGAGTGGCTCCAGCCGCTCGGCCGTCTTGCAAGGGAGGAAAGCATGACCCGACTGGCGGTGGTTCTGACCGAAGGCTTCGCGGACTGGGAAGTGGGGCAGCTTGCTGCCTCCGCCCGCACCCATTTCGGTTTCGATGTGGTGACGGCAAGTCCCGGCGGCGCGGAAGTGCGTTCCATGGGCGGCATGCGAGTGGCACCCGATGCGGTAGCCGAGAACCTGCATGGCGACGCCTTCGATGCGCTGGTCATCTGCGGCGGAACGATCTGGGAGACGGAGAAGGCGCCCGACCTTTCACCCGTGATCAACGACTTCATCGCGCGCGGCAAGCTCACCGCCGCGATCTGCGGCGGGACGCTGGCGCTGGCGCGCGCTGGTGTACTGAACGATATTCCGCACACCAGCAACGCACCCGATTTCATTGCCGGCGCCGAGGGTTATCGCGGCCAGGCGCATTATCGCGACGGGCCGCAGGCCGTGCGATCCGGCATGATTGTGACTGCGCCCGGTTCGGCGCCGATCACCTTTACGGCTGAGATCTACCGGGGGCTCGGCTTTGGCGGCGAAGAGCTCGACACCTATGTGCAGATCCTCGGCGCGGAGCATCAGCCGAAGGCGGCCTGAGCCTCGCAGAGCAGGCCGATCACCTCGCCTGTCGTGCGCACATCGCCGAAGCTGCGATAGACCGAATAGAGCGCCATGTTGTGGTCGATATCGCGGCGAGCGGCATTCGCATCGGCCAGCATAACGACGCGAAAGCCGCTGGAACAGGCATCACGGGCCGAGGATTCACAGCAGATATTGGTCAGCGTGCCCGTAATGAGAACCGTATCGACCCCGCGCGATTTCAGCATGGCCGCAAGCGGCGCGCTTTCCGGATGAAAGGCGCTGTAGGAGGTCTTCTCGATCAATAGATCCCGTGCTTCCGGGACGAAATCCGGCGCAAGCCTGCCTTCGACCGATCCTTCGCCGCCTGAGGTGCGGTAGAGCTCTGCGATCGTCTCGCCGAAGAATTCGCGCGCCAGTTCGGGATGGGTCTGGCGGGGCGCCGGCACCACCCAGACAACCAGCCCGCCATTCTCACGCACCGCAGCAACGAGTGCCTGAATGTTTGGAACGATGCCCTCCGCATAACTGCCAGGCGTGACGAAGAAGGGGATCATGTCGACGACGACGAGCGCGGTTCTTGCCGGTGTCAGGTGCGTGAATGCGAAACGCCGGCCGCGGCGCTCTTCCTGGCGCGCATATTCACGCGGTTCGATCTGCCAGTCGTGCTGTTTCAAGACCGTTCGTCCGTTTTGAAGATTGAGGCCTTAGCGTATACCGAGTCGCCGCGACGGCCGCGTTTCGTTTGTCGGAGCGTCCTCGGCCACCACCTCGTGCACCGGGCGGGTCGCCCATTGGTGAAGCGCCCGCTTCACGAACAGGAATGCCGCGGCACGCGCCTGCGCCAGATCGCCGGGATCATCGAGGCGGTTGGCAATCTTTGCCTCTATGACGGCAAGCGTATCGGTGAACCAATGCGCAAGAACGGCATTGCGTGCGGCAAGCCGCTCACGCATGCGGGCAATTGCGGCGTCTGTTTCCTCAAGCGACGGATGTTTCATGGGCACAGTATGACTTGCAGCGCTTGAGCGAGGCGGGAGAAGAAGATCAAGCCGCGGCAGCCTTCGACAGCACTTCCTCTGCCCATTGGTTCAGGCTCTTGCCGGCGAGTTCGGCAGCCTTGGCGGCGCGAGCGTGAACATCAGGATCCACACGGAACATCATCTTGCCGGAATAGGATTTATGAGGCGCCTTGCCGAGCTTGCGGCAGGTCTCGATGTAATCATCCACCGCCTCATGAAAAGCGTCCTTCAGGCCTTCGACCGTATCTGCGTGAAAACCGACGACGTCGGTAATACCTGCAATATTGCCGAAGAAGATTTCATCCTCGGCATCGAATTCGATACGGGCAGCATAACCCTTATAGTCCATCACATTCATGGTTTTACTCCGATCTCCAGCAGGAAACGGCGAGCATCCCTTACTTGATAGCGCTTCGCTTCCTTCTCCGGATGAGGGCGGTGAAAGAAAGCAAGGTGGCCATCCTTCTCGAAGCGAACACGGGAACCGTTTCCTTCGACGAGATGACAACCAACGGCAGTCAACAGGCTCTCAACATCAGCCCATGCGATCGTTCCGGAAACCGGATCGCGAAAGATCGCCGCCAATGTCTTGCGATGCCGAGCATTCATGCAAAGAGGATAGGAAATGCTATCACTTTTTGCAAGCATCACTTACTCGGCACGGCCTTCAAATAGGCTGAGATTGCTTCGATATCGGACTGCGGCAGGTGGGCGATGTTCTGCTGCACGTCGACCATCTGGCCGCCGGCCGAGTCGAAATCGGGGGTGAAGCCGGTCTGCAGGTAGTTGGTGATATCGGCCTCGCTCCAGGAACCGACGCTCTTCGAGCCCGGCGTGATATCGGGTATGCGGCCTTTGCCTTCCGGGTTCGGCGCGCCGGCGAGCCATTGGTCGCGGACGAAGCCGCCGAGGGAATCGCGCGGGGTGTGGCACTCGCCGCAATGGCCGAGACCTTCGACCAGATACTGGCCCCGCTTGAGCTTGTCGTCAGCATTGGCGAGCACGACGCGCGGCTGATCATTGAAATAAAGAAGTTTCCAGCCGCCGAGCGCCAGGCGGATGTTGAAGGGGAACGGCAATTCGTGCGGTGGCGCGACATTGCTGCTCTTCGGCAGCGTTTTCAGATAGGCGAAGAGATCGTTGACGTCCTTATCGCTCATGCGCGTGTAGGAGCCATAGGGGAAAGACGGGTAGAGATGCTGGCCGTTCGGGCCGATGCCGCGCTTCATGGCATTGCCGAACTGAGCGAGCGTCCAGCGGCCGATGCCGGCCTGCTCATCCGGGGAAATATTCGGGACATGGAAGGTGCCGAAGGGGCTTTTGAGCGCAAGGCCGCCGGCAAGGGTCAGCTTTGCATCGCCTTGCGCACCGGGTGTCGCATGACAGCTGATGCAGCCGCCGGCCCAGAAAACCTTTCCGCCATTCGCGACATCAGGCGCGCCGAGATTGGCCCAGTGGCTTTCGGGCAACGGATCGGGCGCGGTGACGAAATAAAAAATTGCGCCGCCAATCACGACGACGCCGATGAGACAGAGCACAAAGCGGATGAACCTGCGGACCATGCGCCGCCTCTCCTTCTATCGATATCAAGGGCTTTCCCTGGTTCGCTGGCCCCGGTGCCAGGGAGAATAAGGCGATCCGCACCGGCGGCAAGAGCCGGTGCGGATTACGGGATCATGCGGGAATAGCTCTATCGCCTAGTCCTTCTTGATGCGATAGAGCTGATGACAGCCACCGCAATTGCCACCGAGCGTGTTCAGCGCCGCGCCGACGCCGGCAGCATCAGCCGGAAGCTGGGCGAGCACGGTTTCGGCGTCGGTAGACAGCTTCGCGGCGCGTGCCTTGAAGTCATCCATGTTTTCCCAGATCTTCGGGCTCGCTTCCTCGTCGCCCGTCTCGGTGCCTGGCTTGAACTGGTCCGGGAAGGCCTTCGCCGTCGTCGCGATCGTCGTCAGCGCCGTCTTCACGGCTTCGGCATCATAGGGTTTGGTGCCCTTGGCGATGGCGGACAGCGCGCCTGCTGCGCCACCAATCTGTTTCATCATTCCAATACGTGCGTCATGCGTGCCGTCGACGGCCATGGCCGAACCGAGGGCAATGCCGGCGAACGCAACAGCCGCCGCAACTGTTTTCCAATTCATGATTCTCTCTCCATTGTTCCACCGGCGAAGCCGGCCGAGGGCAATCTGCACCGGGATCATGACAAAATCCATGTGGCCGCATAGTCACGTTTGGCCGGATCCTCATAAAAACAATGTGATAAGAATAGGCAGGATCAGGCCGTCTTCCACCCTTGCCAGAGGCTGATCGCGGAGATGACGACCAGCAGCAGGCCCGCGAGGCGGCCGATGACGGCCGTCGTCTTCGGGTTGGACACTAGGAGGTCGCGGCTGCGGCCGGCTGTCATGGCAAGCGTGCCGTAGACGGCAAGCTGTGTGAGCACAGTCATGATGCCCATGATCAGCCCCTGCAGCCAGATCGGCCCATATTCCGGCTTTATGAATTGCGGATAGACGGCGAGCACGAAGATATAGGCCTTGGGATTGACGAGGCAGGTGACCGCCCCCTGCCGAAACGCCTTCCAGGTGGAGCGCGCCGTGCCGGGGCCGACCGCCTCAACCTTGATCGAGCTGCGCATTAGCGAAATGCCAATCCAGATCATATAGGCGACGCCGGCAAAGAGCAGCACGTTGAAGGTCTGCGGCAGCATGGCGACGAGGATGCCAACGCCCGCCGCACCATAGGCCGAATGCACCGCCCCGCCGAGCATAATGCCGCTGGTGGCGGCCAGCCCGCGCTTGGTGCCGCCCGTCAGCGAGTTGGCGAGCACGAAGAGCATGTCCATGCCGGGCACGATGATGATGCCGAAGAGAAGGATGAAGTAGAGCCAGAGGCTTTGGTGGTAATCCATGTCAGTTGTCCATCCCGTATTTCCGTGCACTTTTTCTGGAAGTGCATCAATTTCAATCCGATAGATGGCTCTATACGGGAAGCCAACTGACAGTGTATTGTCAGGAGCGTTGGAGAAAGGGCGACAAATGCGCAAGGCCTCCAGGCTTTTCGAAATCATCCAGATATTGCGGCTGGCAAAGAAACCGATGACCGCAGCCGTCATGGCCGAGAGGCTGGAGGTGACGGTGCGCTCGATCTACCGCGACATCGCTGCCCTGCAGGCGATGCGCGTGCCGATCGAGGGCGGGCGGGGCATTGGCTATATCATGCGGCCGGGCTTCGATCTGCCGCCGCTGATGTTTTCCATCGAAGAGACGGAAGCGATCGTGCTGTCGCTGGCGCTCCTGGAGCGCACCGGCGACGAAGAGCTGAAGCTTGCCGCCCGGCGCGTCAACCAGAAGCTTACCGGCGCAGTACCCGCACCGCTACGCCAGGCGATGGAGAACAAGGCGCTATTTGCCTGGGGCACGGTCGCCCAGGCGCCCACAGGCGTGGACCTTGCCATCGTGCGCCGGGCGATCCGCGACGAACGTAAACTCACGCTCAACTATCGCGACGAAATAGGACGCGCGACCGAGCGGATGATCCGCCCGATCGCGCTGATCTATTACTCCCAGACCGCCAATATCGTTGCCTGGTGCGAACTCAGGCAGGCGATCCGCAATTTCCGCGGCGACCGGGTGGAAGCCTGTGCCGAAGCCGACGTCTTCTTCAAGGGCGAAGGCGACAGCCTTCGCACGCTGTGGACCGCGAGCTGGACGGAAAAGCCGCTGGCAGCCAATGCCTGAACGGGCCGTGGCTACTTCGTGCGTGCGAAATCGGCGAGGAACGCGGCCTTGATCATCGCCGCCATCTGCACATGGATTTCCGCTCTCGTTCGCGGGTTTCCCGGCGCATCTTCGCAGATCGGGTCGACCTCTCCGAGGCTTTTCAGGAAATCCGGTGCATCGGATCGGCATTCGGCGAGGAAGCTCAGATGTACCGCGCCATCGACGGTCTGATAATCGGCACCTGGAATCTCGGCTGCGATATCGTCCGACTTTACACCCACAGGGATGGTTTGCGGGCGGCCTATGTTTATGATGTGCACGGGTATATCGATGGAGTGCAAGCTCTCGGCCGTGAAAGCCCGCACGACGGAAGGATCGATCGCAACGACGGAGCGGATGCGCGGATCGCGGTTCGACTGCTCGAAAAGCGCCTTGTCCACGTTGCGAAGATCGACCTTGCCACCGGCAAACCAGACGCAGTCGGGCATCGTCTTTTCCACGTCGCAATAGCGGGCGAAGGCCTCGCGATCCACCTGCACGCCGGCAACCGCCATGACAGTGTGTCCGCCGAGCGAAAAGCCGAGCGCACCGACATGTTTTTCATCGATGTGGGCAGCCCAGGCGGGGTCGGCGGAAAGTGCCGTCAGCACATCGGAAAGGTCAGCCGTCCGTTGCCACAATTTCGTTGTGTCGAGCGGCGTCGAATCTCCACGCGTCGTGCCGGGATGATTGGGGCCGGCAACGATGAAGCCTGCAGCGGCGAGACGTGTTGCGAGCCAGTCCAGATTGGTGATGCCGCCGCCGGACCCGTGCGAAATCAGGATAAGCGGGAAGGAACCGTCAGCGATCAGGGCATCCTTCAAAGCGGGCGTTTCCATGAACACCCTGTCATTGCTGGACCGCATCGGCGTTCCGGCGGAACCAGCCGGATACCAGATCATCACCTGAAGTTTCGTGCTGCGAGCAGGCGCGGGAAGTTCGATCATACGCACGCCAACCGGCTGTGCGGCAAAAACGGAACTTGCCGTCAGGAGGCCGGCGGCAAACAGGAAGGAAAGCAATCTCATTTCGGAGCCTCATTCAGTGGCTGCACCATCATCAGTGCAGCCGCCTCTCGCCCGAAAACGAGGGAATAGAGACCCGGAACACGATCGGGAGCGTTCTCGATCGTGTTCCGGGAAACAATCAGAGCGCCATGCCGCCGGAGACCTCGATGCGCTGGGCGTTGACCCAGCGGTTAGCCTCCGTCAGCAGCGAGGCGATCATCGGGCCGATATCATCAGGCACGCCGGCGCGGCCAAGCGCCGTCATCGAAGCGACCCTGCGGTTGATTTCCGGATTGTCGCGTACCATGCCGCCGCTGAAATCGGTCTCGATGGCGCCCGGTGCGACCGTGTTGACTGCGATGCCGCGGGCGCCGAGTTCATTGGCCATATAGCGCGTCAGCACCTCGACGGCGCCCTTGAGCGAGCCGTAGGCCGAGGAACCCGGCACGGCGACGCGGGCGAGGCCGCTGGAAAGATTGACGATGCGGCCGCCGTCGGCGACTACGGGCAGGAGCTTCTGGGTCAGGAAGAAGACGCCCTTGAAATGGATGTTGTAGAGCCTGTCCATTTCCTCCTCGGTCGTCTCCAGGATCGAGGCGTGGTAGCTGGTTCCGGCATTGTTGACGAGAAAGTTGAAGCGCTCGCGGCCCCAGCCCTTCAGCACCGAGCGGACATTGTCCACGAAAGCATCGAAGGTGGCGACATTGCCGGTATCGAGCTGCAGGGCGGCGGCCTTGCGGCCGAGCGCTTCGACCTCCGCGACGACCTTGTCGGCCTCTTCGCGGTTGGAATTGTAGGTGAGGATCACGTCGACGCCATCACGGGCGAGGCTGACGACGGTGTTGCGGCCGAGGCCGCGGCTGCCGCCGGTGACGATTGCGATTTTCGAATTCGTGTTCTGATCGGTCATCTCGGTTTCTCCTTGTTCGGATGACTGGAATCTAGGTCCTGACACCCCTTTTCTTGAATGCCGAAAGCCTCGAACTTCTTGCCTATTCCTCCAGACAGGTTGTCGCCTCCCGTCTACGGAGTAAGATGGCGGGCAAAGGCCGCCACCCGGAGAATGACGATGTCCAATGAAATCAAGACTGTGCTCAACCAGTACATGGACAGCCATGGTGGCGGCGACGGGCTGTTTGCAACTGCCCTGCCCGGCTTCTACCTGATGCGTTCCTCCACGCTCACCATGCCGAAGCCTGCGATCTATCGGCCGGCGCTCTGCATTATCATCGACGGCGCCAAGCAGATCATGTTCGGAGAGCGGCTTTATACCTATACGACCATGCAAGCGCTGGTTATCAGCGTGGAAATGCCTGCCTTCGGCCAAGTGATCGAGGCAAGCGTGGAACGGCCGATGATCGCGCTGACGCTGGAACTCGATGTCACCATTCTGCGCGAGGTTCTGGAGGCAATGGAAACTCCGCCGAAGCCTTCGGGTGAAGGCGGTCCCGGCGTTTTCGTGCAGCATTTCGGGGCGGAGCTGCAGGATTGCATCCTGCGGCTGATGCGCATGCTCAACACACCGAAATCTATCCCGATCCTGCGACAGGCGATCCTGCGCGAGATCAGCTTCTGGCTGCTGTCAGGCGAGAATGGCAGCGAGGTCTGCAAGCTGGCGCTGCCCGGCAGCCAGACGCGGCGTGTGGCAGATGCCGTTCACCTGCTGCGCGACAATTTCACGGCGCCGGTGCGCGTGGAGCAGCTGGCGGCGGCAGCCAGGATGAGCCCCTCCTCCTTTCACCAGCATTTCAAGATGCTGACCTCTATGAGCCCCCTGCAATATCAGAAACAGTTGCGGCTTTTGGAAGCGCGGCGGCTCATGGTGGCCGATGGCATCAATGCCGCCAATGCCGCCTATCAGGTGGGCTATGAAAGCGCCTCGCAGTTCAGCCGCGAATATGCGCGCATGTTCGGCACGCCGCCGAAGAAGGACGCACTGGAGCACCGGTCGCAACCGACGCCGGTTGCGACCGAAGTGGCTTAGTAAGAAAGCGTGCGGTTTTCCTCGCGGCCGAAACCGCGGATCTCTATCCGGTCCGCATAGACATCGACGATGGCGAAGGTGTTTTCGCTCTCGGTATCGACCACGCCCTTGAAATTGACGAAGTGGCAGCCACCGACCTTGCCGTAATTGCCGACATGGTTGTGACCGTTGAGATAGGCGACGACGTTTTCCTGTGAGGATAACAGCTCGACGATGCGTTGCCGGTCCCACATGTCATGCTCGCAGGGCGGATGAACGGGAAAGTGGTTCATGACGACCACCTTCTCACCCGCAGTCTTCGCCGCTTCGATTTCAGCTGCCAGCCACGCGAACTGTTCGTCGCTCAGCGATGCATTCCACCCATGGGCGTTATCGGCGCCGGCTGCCAGCAGAGCCGCCAGACGCTCACGGCCAAGCGCACGGTGGGGATGGCCTTCCGGCGGCGCGAAGGTGCTGACCTCATTGCCGTTGAGCACGATGAAGCGGAAACCGTGGCGCTGGAAACTGTAATAGGGCGACGGCATGCCGATCCGTTCCGCGACCTTTTCCAGATGCTCAGGGGCGACGCCGAAATCGTGATTGCCGAGCAGGAAGAACGCTTCGTGATGCAGCGTGTCATAGACCGGCAGGATATCGTCGAAGCTTTTGAAATCGCGGTCGATGATATCGCCGAGCGTCATGACGAAGCTCAGTTCCTCGTCATTGAAGGTCTCGATGGCGGCCCCGACCTTGGCGAGGCTGTTGGCGTAATAGCGCCCCATCTCGACCTGCGGTTCGATGGCGGCATATTGCGGATCGGCGATGATGCCGAAGCGAAAAAGGGGAAGATCGGCTGATGACATTCGGCGTGATGTAGAGGCGGCGGATGACAGCAATGTGACGATGCTGCCGGCTGCGGCCTTTTGATAAAAAGCCCTTGCGACGCCTCAGCCTGCGGCCGATGCCTGCTCACGCCGGCCCGTAAAGTAGGGCAACGCGAACATGTAAAGGCCACTGAACAAAAGCAGGAAAAGCGGCGGCAGCGGCGAGTAGACCACCCATGCCGGCGGTGTGCCGACTGCCATCGTGGCGAAATTGGCAATGACTGTCACCGTGAAGATGATCGACAGCCAGCGGTGAAGCTGGCGGATAGACTTGTTCCAATTCATTGGTATTCCTCCTCAAATGGGCTGAAGCGTTTCATCTCAATCGGCGCGCGCCAGCACCTGTTCCAGATTTTCGAAGAAACGCTGCCAGCCGAACTTGGCGCCCTGGTAGGCCTGTTCCTGATCCGGACGGAAGCCGGCTTGTTCCATGCGCAGATGCGTGCCTGATCCGACAGGTGTCAGTGACCAGGTGACGGTGCTTTCGAGACCGTAGGCATCCCAGGTATAGGCGAGCGTTCGGTTCGGCTCGATTTCCAATACCCGGCAATCGACGGAGCCCCACTCGGCGGTGAGCTTGAAGCTATGATCGCGCACGGGCTTGAAGTCGTTCTTCATCAGCCATTCCTGGATCAGATGCGGTTGGGTGAGCGCACGCCAGATCTTTTCCGGCGGGAACGCGATTTCCCGCTCGACGATGACGGAGCGGATTTCAGTTGCGGTGTCGTTCATTGGTCCATCCTTTTGAGCAAATCTTCCAAGGCGTCGAACCGGCTTTCCCAGAAGCCAGCCATTTCCGTCGTCCAGTCGGCGAGCGGGGCAAGCGCGCGGATTTCGGCGCTGTAATGCGTCTGACGACCTTCATGGCGGTCGCGCACCAACCCAGCGGTCTTGAGCACCGCCAGATGTTTCGAAACAACCGGCTGAGACACACCGGCGTGGGCCGTCAGAGCGCCAACCGTCTTCTCGCCTTCACGGCACAGGCGCTCGAAGATGCCCCGACGGGTCGGATCGGAAAGCGCCCTGAACAGCGCATCTTGAGCATTCGACATTTGAATTCATACCCGATTGGCTATGGATTGATCTATAGCCAATCAGGTATGAATTAGTCAAGCCATCCTTGGCGGATAGATTGCAGGAGAGCAGAAGCAGAAACGAAAACACCCGGCGCTTGCGGCGCCGGGTGCTGAAAATCAGATGCTGGGAAGAACTTACTTCGTCGCCGCTTCGTAGCGCTCCAGGACGTAGTCCCAGTTGATCAGGCTGTCGATGAAGGCTTCGAGGTACTTCGGACGCAGGTTGCGGTAGTCGATGTAATAGGAGTGTTCCCAGACATCGACGCCGAGGATCGGCGTAGCGCCGTGAACGAGCGGGTTTTCGCCGTTCGGGGTCTTGGAGATTTCGAGCTTGCCGTTCTTGACGGAAACCCAGGCCCAGCCGGAACCGAACTGGGTGGCGCCGGCAGCGGCGAAATCGGCCTTGAACTTGTCATAGCCGCCGAGGTCGGAATTGAAGGCAGCTTCGAGCTTGCCCGGCAGCTTGTTGCCGCCGCCGCCCTTCTTCATCCACTTCCAGAAATGGATGTGGTTGTAGTGCTGGGCAGCATTGTTGAACAGGCCGGCATTGGTGCCGAAGGACTTCTTGACGACCTCTTCCAGGGAGAGATCGGCAAGGCCGGCTTCCGCTGCAAGCTTGTTGCCGTTGTCGACGTAAGCCTTGTGGTGCTTGTCGTGATGGAACTCCAGCGTCTCCTTCGACATGAAGGGAGCAAGGGCTTCGTAGTCATAGGGAAGCTCAGGCAATTCGAAAGCCATATCAGATCTCCTCTTGGCAATAGATTGCGTCATCGGCAGGTGAGGCGGAACATAGGAGGGGAAGCATTGAGAGGCAACCGGCGAATTATCAAAAAACAACCGCTTCGAGGAAAAATTGCCTCTCGTCATGGGCTCTCTCCACACGCATAAATCACCCGGGGATGTCGCGCTTCCAGGGATACTGAAGCGGTGTGACGACAAGATGGGGACTGCCGTGCACAGGAATAAAATCCCTCTCCTTGCCGCGCTCACATTCCCGTCATCGCACCGGGAAAATGAGGCACGCTCGCGTCCGCTGACGCGTTTAGGGGCCGCAGCCGATATTTCAATAAAAAACTGTTAATTTCGTTTGGGCGCTTTTGACAGGCGATGAACAGCACGTCTTAGATGCAATCCAAGGCTATTGGAGAGCGTTAGCGCAACCTTCGATAGGATTCACTTAATTAGCATCGCATAATTCATTTCAGGGACTTCTGACATCAACTTCGGGGCGTGTGATGGTCATGAGCTTTTTTCGTCGTAATGAGGAACCCGTCAAGCCGGGTTTGAGAGTATCCAGCCATCGCCAGATGTTGTCCGTCACCGAACAGACGGGTCTCGTGGACAAACCGCCGGTGCAGTACAGCGTTTCGGAAGTCGATGATTTCCAGGCTTTCGGCACGGCAATCGAGGAAAACAAGCAGTCTTCCGAGGAGTTGCTCGTCAGCCTGACGTCGCTGCAGGAGCGGGTTTCCTCGCTGCTCGGCGCGCACAGCCATTCGCTCAACGAAACGGGCGCGCTGAGGGCCGAATGTTCGCGTTTGAGCTCGCTGCTCGACTATGAGAGCAATGCGCGGCGCAAGGCCGACCAGGAAAACCAGCGCCTGACGGCCGACAATAAGGAGCTGAAGCTCGACGGCAGCCAGCTTCGCGTCGAGGCCGGCACTTACCGCGAAGAACTGGTGAAGCTGCAGGGCGTGCACGAGCTGACGCGGGAAGAATTCACCGTCGTCGAGGCACGGCTAATCGATGCCGAGCGGGAGATCCGCGACCGGGCGCTGCAGTTCGACGAGGTTTCCTCACAGCTTCGCCGCACGCAGCAGGATCATGACGCGCGCAGCCGCGAACTGGCGAGCACCCGCGAGAAGCTGGAGCTGGAAACCACGGCGCATCAGCTGCTCGTCGAAAGCTCGCGCCGCGAAAACAGCATCCAGCTTCGCGAAATCGCCCGTCTCAACGAGGAGCGCAGCCACCTCAAGACTAATCTCTCGGAGCATGAGGCGCTGACGCGCGGCCTGCAGTCCTCCGTCGCCAACCTGAAGCAGGATCTGGTTGCTTCCGAGGAACGTTATCGCCGCCTGGAAGCCGAATTCGAAACGCTGGAAACCTCCTCGACGCTCGAAATCGCAAACCTGCGCACCAAGCACGAGGCGATCGGTTCCAAGTCCGAACTCGTCGAGAAGCTGCTGTCGACCGCCAACAGCCGCAACAAGATGACGGACGAGGAACTGCAGTCGACACGCGCGGAATTGAAGCGTACGAAGGGCGAACTTGCCACGGCGCTGGCGCGCCTGGAGCGGATGACCGACGAGCTCAACCGCGTTCGTCTCAACGGCACGGAAAGCGAAGCCGCTCGCCGCGAGCTCGCTGCACACAGCAACGATCTGGTGATGAAGCTGCGCGAAGCCGAAAGCCAGCGCAACAAGCGCGACCGCGAGATCGAAGCCTTCAAGCACGATCTCGACACGCGCCTGGATACCGACCGTTACGAAATCAGCCAGCTCCGGACGAGCCTGGAAATCGCCAAGTCGGAAATCCGCCAGCTTCGTGCCGAACGCGCGATCCTCAGCGGCCAGCTCGAAGTGGCGCGCGGCGATCGCCCGAGCCTCGCAGACGCCCTGCCCGTCGAAGAGCCTGCGAAGGAAGAGGTCCGCATGCCGGCCGCCACCTTCGCGCCGATGATCGACATTTCCAACAAGTCGCTGCGCGGCAACGGCGTGGTCGCCGGCAATGACGAGCTCGCCGCCATCGAGACCAATCTGCGCACGCCGCCGGCAGAGTGATCGAGACTTTCTTCGGCGGAGGAGAGATTTCTGCCGAAGGCAAAAGCAGCACGCCTGACAGGTTCTTCATCGTGCCGCCGGAACCGGAGCCTGCCTTCACGAGTTTGAAGGCAGGGTTTGGAGGAGGCGCTCTCATGGGACAGGTTCGAAATCAGGGACAAGTTCAAAATCAGGCGGAAGACCAGCAGAAGATCTATCAGCGCTGGGCACCGGTCTATGACCAGGTCTATCGCGGTCTGCTGCGTGACGGGCATCGCACACTGGCGCGGCTTGCGGCTGACGCCGGTACGGATATTCTGGAAATCGGCGTCGGTACCGGGCTGGTGCTCTCCCACTATCCCCGGCGATCTCGGGTGACAGGCATCGACATTTCCGAACATATGATCGCCAGAGCGCGGAAAAAGTCATCAGACAGAAGCTCTTCCATATCCGGCAATTGCAGGTGATGGACGCGCACGCACTGTCCTTCGAGGACCAATCTTTCAATGCGGTCTGCCTGCCTTTCGTCATCACGCTTATCCCCGAGCCGGAACGGGCGCTGGACGAATGCGCCCGTGTTCTGCGGCCGGGTGGCGAAATCATTCTGGCCAGCAAGCTCGGCGACGGCGCCGGCCTGCAGGGCGCGATCGAGGAGGCGGTGGCGCCGCTTGCCCGGCGGATCGGCAGGAACTCATCTTTCCGGATCAGCCGGATCACCGACTGGGCCCGCGAGAGCGGTTTCGATGCGATTGAAATATTGCCGGTTTTCCCGAACGGTTTCTCAAGGTCATCCGCATCAAACGGAGCGCTCCTGACGCTTGAGACGGAACTTTTTTCACCCTGAACGTGTTTGCAGCCGAGCCTTCGCTCGTCCCTTTGCGCGTCAAGGATTTTCATGAGCACGGATTTCTTCCTCTTCATCGCCGTCGGTTTCTGCGCGCAGATCATCGATGGCGCGCTCGGCATGGCCTTCGGCGTGCTCTCGACGACCAGCCTGCTGGCGCTCGGCGTGCCCGCCGCCAATGCCAGCGCGATGACGCATGTGACGGAGATGTTCACGACGGCCGCATCGGGAATTTCCCATGCCTGGCACCGTAATGTTGACTGGAAGCTGGTGGCGCGGCTGGCGCCCGCAGGCATGACTGGTGGGGCGGTCGGCGCCTTCCTGCTCGCCAATGTCGATGGCAAGGTCATCGAGCCCTTCATTTCGGTCTATCTGATCGCAATCGGCCTCGTGATATTCTGGAAAGCCTTCCATCCGACGCCGAAGCGCAATGTCCGCGATTGGATGGTGCCACCCGTCGGGCTTTGCGGCGGCGTGCTGGATGCGATCGGCGGCGGCGGATGGGGACCGATCGTCACCAGCTCGCTTGTCGGCCGCGGTCACGATCCGAAGCGGGTGATCGGCTCGACCAATTTCACCGAATTCGCGGTGACGCTGATCATCTCGATCACCTTCGTGCTGACGCTCGGCTGGTCGCAACTCGGCTCAGCGGTTGGCCTGATCATCGGCGGCGTGATCGCCGCGCCCTTCGGAGCGATCCTCGTCAAGCGGCTGCCGCTGAAACCGCTGATGATTGCGGTTTCGATCATCATCATCACGACATCGGCGATACGGTTTTTCTAAGCAGTGTTGCGGCCGAAATAGACATCGACGGATGCTATCCGGTCGCCATCGAAGCGAAAGCTTTCGATATTGCGGAAGGCTTTGCCGTCGGTCATTTCGGCCCGGTAGCGCACGACGGCCTCATCGCCACGGACCGCCAGGAACTCGATATCGAAGGCGTTCAGCTCCGGCTCGTTCGGCCAGCAGCGCTCGAAATAAGTGGCGCGTTCGATATGATCATCCTGCGGGCTGGAGAAGGTGAAGTTCTCCGTCAGCATAGCGCCGACGATATCCTTCCGACGATCCAGATAGGCTGCGTAGAGATTGCGCAGCATTTTCGCGCGGTCCTCATCTCTGTTGCTCATGACTGCTCCTCCTTTTGAAATTCTGATTGCATATTGCAATCAGTCAAAGGCGAAATCATGACTTTCAATCCGCTTTTCCTTCTGCCGGCAGGTCTGATCGGGTGGAATCCGTCCTTGGCAGCCCTCAGGGCGGTGCGTAAAGTGAGGATCGCTTCATCTTGGCTGTGGCCAGACTGTACCGAAGAAGATCCGCAATGACCGACACTCAATGGGACGCCGCAAAGGTGGCGCCGGGCTCCGCCTACTGGAAACGCAATCTCGTCATCTCGCTGCTTGGTTCGTTCACGACCATCGTGGCGATGACGCTGCTTCTTCCTTTCCTTCCGCTTTACGTGGAAGAGCTTGGCGTGAGCGACCATGCGGCGATCGTGCAGTGGTCGGGCATTGCCTATGGTGCGACCTTCTTTGCCGCCGCCTGCGTGGCGCCGCTCTGGGGCCGGCTCGGCGATATCTACGGGCGCAAGCTGATGCTAGTGCGCGCCAGCCTCGGCATGACCATCGCCATCTCGCTGATGGGTATGGCCGGCAGCGTCTGGCAATTGGTGGCGCTGCGCCTCTTCGTCGGCTTGGCGGGCGGTTATGCCTCGGGCTCGATGGTGCTGGTGGCGACACAGACGCCGAAGGACCGCTCCGCCTGGGCGCTTGGCGTGCTCTCATCCGGCATCATGGCCGGCAATCTCGTCGGCCCACTGATCGGCGGGGCGCTGCCGCCCATCATCGGCATTCGTGGCACGTTTCTGGCGGCCGGCGGCATGATCTTCCTTGCCTTCCTCGCCACCACCTTCCTCATCAAGGAAGAGAAATCGGCGGCCCGCAAACAGGCGGCCAAGGCATCCGGCGGCTGGAAATCCATTCCCGACAAGGGGCCGGTGGTCGCCATGCTCGCGACCGGCCTGCTGCTGATGCTCGCCAATATGTCGATCGAGCCGATCATCACCGTCTACGTGGCGCAACTGGTGCCCGATCAGGGTCAGGTGACGATGGTGGCCGGGATCGTCATGTCGGCGGCGGCACTCGGCAGCATTCTCTCGGCCTCGCGGCTCGGCAAGCTTGCCGACCGGATCGGCCACTGGCCGGTCATTGCCGGCGCGCTCGCGATTGCGGGTTTGCTGCTCATCCCACAGGCCTTCGTCACCGGCTCCTGGCAGCTGATTGCTCTGCGTTTCCTGATGGGCCTGGCGCTTGGCGGGCTCCTGCCCTGCATTACCGCCGTCATCCGGCATAGTGTGCCCGATAGTGCTGCCGGCAGCATTCTGGGCCTGTCCATCTCCTCGCAATATGTGGGCCAGGTCGCCGGGCCTGTTCTCGGCGGTTTCGTCGGCGGGCATATCGGCATGCCGGCGGTCTTTCTCGGTACCAGCGTCCTCCTGCTTGCGGGCGCAGCCTTCACATGGCTGGTGCGGACGAAGAAAGAGCAGGCCTGAACCTCAGGCTTTTCCGCAGATCATGTCCACGCCGGACTGCGCCAAGGCCTCAAGCGTTTCGCGGCTATCGCCAGCCCGCGCACGGACGGCAAGCGAATGCATGACGGCGGAAGCGAGCCTTGCAAGCGTGTGAGGATCACTTCCGTCGGGCAATTCGCCCCGTTCTATCGCGAGCTTCATGCGCTTTTCGATCTCGCCGTCGAAATCGTCGAGGCTGCGGCTCAACACTTCCCGGACCCGCTCATGCTGGATCGCCTCGGCCGTTGCTGTGCCGATGAGGAAGCAGCCGCGTGCGGCGGTTTCCCCGTGGAGATAGATGGCCAGAGCACGTTGATAGACACGCGCGAGGTTTTCGCGCAGCGGCAGCGACGGGTCGAGTGCGTCCGCCAATACGTCCATGCTTTCGGCGCGGTAGCCCTCGAGAGTATCGAGATAAAGAGCTTCCTTATCGCCGAAGGCACCATAAAGGCTCGGGCGGTTGAGCTGGGTGGCGGCGCTTAGTGTGTCCAGCGACGTGCCAGCAAAACCGCGATCCCAGAACACCTCCCTCGCCTTTTCCAATGTCACCTTCGCGTCGAAGGCCCTCGGGCGGCCGCGCTTCTTCTCGCTCATTCTGTACCGTTTCGCATAAAATAATTGACCACGAGAATTTTATGCGAAATAGTACAAATGTCCAACGAATTGACGCAGGCGGTTTCACGCTGCCGCAGGAGGAGGAACCTATGAAACTTTATATGCACGCGGCCGCCTGTTCGCTTTCGCCGCATATCGTCTGCCGGGAGCTCAATATCGATATCGAGCTCATCACGGTCGATCGAAATACGCATCGCACCAGCAACGGCGAGGACTATCTCGCCATCAACGGCAACGGCTATGTGCCGGCGTTGGTGCTTGATGATGGCAAGGTGCTGACGGAGGGGCCGGCGATCGTGCAGTTTCTTGCCGATAGCGCTCCTGACGGAAGAAGCATGCTGCCGGAGATCGGCAGCTTTGGCCGCAATCAGGTGCAATCCCTGCTGAACTTCATCACCTCGGAACTGCACAAGCCGATGGCGATGCTCGTCAATCCCGATTACGCCACCGCACATGAGGCGATGCGTGCGGTCGTCCTCAAGCGCCTCGACTGGATCAGCGGAAGGCTTGCCGGTCCCTATCTCACCGGCGAGAATTTCACGGTCGCGGATGCCTATCTCTTCGTCTGCCTCAACTGGTCGCCCTGGATCGAAATCGATCTCGATCGTTTTCCCGCCCTTCTTGCCTTCATGAAGCGTGTTGCAGCCCGCCCGGCCGTGCAGGCGGCGTTGAGCGAGGAAGGGCTGATGGCGTTCAATGCCGGCGGCAACTTCTTTGCGCCCATCGCCTATATCCAGTCTGCCGGATATGTCGGCTCGCCTGTTCGTCCGTGATAGAGTTGCGGTCCGGCAGAAAGCTCGGCCGGACCGGATTATCCTCTGATGCTTGATAATCCTTCCCAAACAGTAGGGATTATCGAAAGTCTTCGATGGCGGCATCTTCACTTCATCGAAACCGGAGAGCCGGTTCACACGAAGGAGCAGAAGATGACCACGATTGCCGAGAGCGACACAAAGACGACCATGAAAGCCTACAGGGTTCATGCATTCGGACCGCCGGAAGCCATCATTGCCGAGGATGTCGAGATCCCCGCCCCCGACAAGGATGAGGTTCTGATCAAGGTGCATGCGGCCGGCGTCGGCCCCTGGGATGGCTGGATCCGTTCGGGCAACAGCGCCCTGCCCCAGCCGCTGCCGCTGACGCTCGGTTCCGATCTCTCGGGCACGGTCGAAGCGGTCGGCGAAGGTGTTACGCATGTGACCCGCGGCGATGCCGTCTATGGCGTCACCAATCCCCGCTTCATCGGCGCCTATGCCGAATATGCAATTGCCGCCGCCGGCATGATTGGCGTGAAGCCGGCAAGCATCGGCCATGTCGAAGCCGCCTCGATCCCCGTCATCGCGGTGACCGCAAAGCAGGCGTTGTTCGACCACGCCAAGCTGACTGCCGGACAGACAGTGCTCATTCATGGCGCGGCAGGCAATGTCGGCGCCTATGCCGTTCAATTCGCCCACAAGGCCGGACTGAAGGTGATCGCCACGGCAAGCGAAAGCGATATCGAGACCGTCAAGCGACTCGGCGCCGATGTCGCCGTCGACTTCCGCAGCCAACGTTTCGAGGACTTTGCCAATGAAGTCGATGCCGTCATCGATCTTGCCGGCGGGGAGACGCAGACACGCTCCTTTGCGGTGCTGAAGCGCGGCGGCAGGCTTGTTTCCGCCGTCTCACAGCCGGATCAGGAGCTTGCCAAAGCGCAGGGTGTCGAGGCCTTCTTCTTCCTCGTCAATGTCACGACCAAGGAGCTCCGCGAAATCGCCGCGATGGTCGATGCCGGTCAGCTCGAAACCAATGTCGGCGATGTGCTGCCGCTTGATGCGGCGATCACGGCACATGAAATGCTAGAAGGCAAACGCCCGCATGCCAAGGGCAAGATCGTTCTGAAAATCATCTGAGGATGACCTCAATCAGCGTCCGACGAGATAAACAGTCCCGCCGGACGCTTTTTATGCCATCCATTTGCGATGTTCGGCGAAGCGATCCACCAGCATGTCGAGGAACAGCCGCACCTTGGTCGGCAGATGGCTGCGGTTCGGATAAACGGCGTTGATATGGATCTCGACGCCGCGATAATTCGGCATCATGCGTACCAGCCGGCCGGCCTCCAGATCCTCGAAGACGACGAAGCTCGGTGCGAGGAAGATGCCCTGCCCGTTCAGCACCAGATAGCGCAGCGTCTCGGCGCTGTTGGAGATGATGCTGCCGCCAACCTTGACGCTCTCCAACTGTCCCTCGGCCCCCTCGAAACGCCATTCCTCGCCGAAGGGATAATAGGCGTATTGCAGGCAATTGTGCTCGGCGACCTCCGCCGGCGTCGTCGGCATGGCGTGGGTCTTCAGATAATCCGGCGAGCAAACGAGGAAATGCCGCCAGGGCGTCAGCTTGCGCGCCACGAGGCTCGAATCCGGCGATGGCGTCGTGCGGATCACCAGATCGTAGCCGTCCTCGATCATATCGACCGCACGCTCGCCGATGTTGAAATCGATCTGGACAGCCGGATAGAGCGTCATGAACTCGTTGATGACAGGCAGCAGGAAACGGACGATGGCGCTGCTCGTATAGAATCTCAGTGTGCCACGCGGCGTCGAACTCAAGGCGCCGGCGGCGCGGTCCGCCTCTTCGAGATCGGCCAGGATCTGCGACGAGCGCTCGTAATAATATTTGCCGGTTTCGGTGAGGCTCACCTTGCGCGTGGTGCGGTTCAATAGCCGTACGCCGAGGCGATCTTCCAATGATTGCACATGGTTGCCCACCATGGTGACGGACATGTTGAGCCGCCGCGCGGCAGCGGAAAAACCGCCGCATTCCACCACCCGACCGAAGACTGTGAGGCTGGTCAGCCGATCCATGTTGTTCCTCGATTATCCGCTGAGAGTTGATGATCCTTCCGGAAAACAGCAGATTATCAGAAAGCATTGCTGGGTCCATCTTCCTCCCATCGAACAGGGCTTCGCACTGATGAAGCCGAGACGAATGGAGAAGGACAATGGTCGAACTGCCCCGCAACGAAGTCTTCAAGAACGTCCAGCCGGCCGAAACCGCCCCCACAGCCGAAGCTGCAGCACCGGCTGCAGAAGCGATGGCAGCAGCTGCCGCGGCGCATGAAATGCCGAAGAAAGCCAGCCGCAAGATCGTCAAGCGCGCCATCATTGCCGCTGCGCTGCTGGCCGGCGTCGCCTTTGCTGGTGATTTCGGCTATCGCTACTGGACGGTCGGCCGCTTCATCGAATCCACCGACGATGCCTATGTGAAGGCCGATTACACGACCGTTGCCCCGAAGGTCGCCGGCTATATCAAGCAGGTCCTCGTCAATGACAATGACACGGTCAAGGCCGGTCAGGTTCTCGCCCGCATCGACGACCGCGATTTCCAGGCTGCGCTTTCGCAGGCCAAGGCCGATGTGAAGGCCGCCGAGGCTGCCGTCACCAATCTCGACGCGCAGATTTCGCTGCAGCAGTCGATCATCGCGCAGGCCCGCGCAACGCTCGATGCATCGCAGGCCTCGCTGAGCTTCGCCCAGTCCGATGCCAACCGCGCCAGCCGGCTCATCACCAATGGTGCCGGCACGCAATCCCGTGCCGAACAGAGCCAGTCGCTGAAGGATCAGGCCGCCGCTGCTGTCGAACGCGATCAGGCGGCACTCGTTGCCGCCGAGAACAAGGTGCCGGTGCTGCAGACGCAGCGCGAGCAGCTGCTCGCCCAGCGCGACCGCGCTGCCGCTGCCGCCAGCCAAGCCGAACTGAACCTCTCTTATACGGATATCGTCGCAGCCGTTGACGGCACGGTCGGCGCCCGCTCGATCCGTGTCGGCCAGTATGTCACCTCGGGCACGCAGCTGATGGCGGTCGTGCCGCTGCATGCGGTCTATGTCGTTGCCAATTTCAAGGAAACGCAGCTGACCTTCGTACGCCCCGGCCAGACGGTGGAAATCAAGGTCGACAGCTTCCCGGATGTTGCCATCAAGGGCCACGTCGATAGCGTCTCCCCGGCCAGCGGCCTCGAATTCTCGTTGCTGCCGCCCGACAATGCCACCGGCAACTTCACCAAGATCGTCCAGCGCATCCCGGTCAAGATCGTCATCGACGACGAACGCCTCGCCGGCCTGCTGCGCTCGGGCATGTCTGTTATCCCCGATATCGATACCAAGGCCGCTCAGACCTCCGCGGCCGCGGAGGAAGGATTATCCACTCCTGCTGGATGATCCTTCCATCCCTTTCTCAATTATCACCCGAACAGCGTCATGAGACAGTTTTCCGTAGAGACGGAAGGAGATAAGTCATGGCTACGCTTCAGATCGCCGCAAACAGCAATTCGGTCGCGCGCCCCGCCGCAGCGACCGTCCCCGTTGCCAAACCCGTCATGAGCCCGCTTCGCATGTGGACAGCCGTCGTCGGCTCCACGCTCGGCGCTTTCATGGCGATCCTCAACATCCAGATCGTCAATGCTTCGCTTGCCGACATTCAGGGCGCCATCGGCGCCGGCACTGACGATGGCGGCTGGATCTCGACCTCCTATCTGATTGCCGAGATCGTCGTCATTCCGCTCAGCGCATGGCTTGCCCGTGTCTTTTCGGTCCGAAACTATCTGCTGGTCAATGCGGTGCTCTTCCTGATCTTCTCGGTCGCCTGCGCCTTCGCGGTCAACCTGCAGCAGATGATTATCCTGCGCGCCATCCAGGGCTTTTCCGGCGGCGTGCTGATCCCGATGGCCTTCACCATCATCATCACGTTGCTACCCAAGCCCAAGCAGCCGATCGGCCTGGCGCTCTTTGCGCTCTCGGCCACTTTCGCGCCGGCCATCGGCCCGACCATCGGCGGCTATTTCACCGAAAACTGGGGCTGGGAATATATCTTCTATATCAACCTCGTGCCCGGCGCGCTGATGGTTGGCATGCTCTGGGCCTCGCTCGATCGTGCGCCGATGAATCTCGGCCTGCTCGCCAAGGGCGACTGGCCCGGCATCATCACCATGGCGATCGGTCTTGCCGCACTGCAGACCGTGCTGGAAGAAGGCAATAAGGAAGACTGGTTCGGCTCGGATTTCATCGTCCGTCTCACGATCATTGCCGCCGTCTCGCTGACGCTCTTCCTGATCATCGAGCTGAAAGTCACCCATCCGCTGCTGAACCTGCGCCTGTTCGCGCGCCGGAATTTCGGCTTCGGCATCCTTGCGAATTTCCTGCTGGGTATCGCGCTCTATGGCTCGGTCTTCGTCCTGCCGATCTACCTGACCCGCATCCAGGGCTATAATTCCGAGCAGATCGGCCTGGTACTTGCCTGGACCGGCATCCCGCAACTGCTGCTGATCCCGCTGGTGCCGCGCCTGATGAAGCGCTTCGACATCCGCCTGCTTATCATCGTCGGCTTTGCCCTTTTTGCCGCTTCGAACTTCATGAACGTGCATATGACAGGCGACTATGCGAGCGATCAGCTCTTGTGGCCGAATGTCGTGCGTGCCGTCGGTCAGGCCCTC
This sequence comes from Hyphomicrobiales bacterium, assembly GCA_900473185.1. GTDB lineage: Bacteria > Pseudomonadota > Alphaproteobacteria > Rhizobiales > Rhizobiaceae > Rhizobium. The sequence goes on from UCKU01000009.1 coordinate 125,859, forward strand.
GTCTTCACGCCGCTGTCGGCGATCGCCACCGCAGGTATCGAGCCGGAAAATGCCGGTTCGGCTTCCGCCCTCTTCAACATGATGCGTAATCTCGGCGGCGCTGTCGGCATTGCTTCGTTGCAGACCTTCCTGTCGAAGCGGGAGCAGTTCCACTCGAACATCCTGACCAATTCGGTCTCCGTCTTCGAGGAAGCCACCCGCGACCGTGTTGCAAGGCTCACCGCCTATTTCATGAGCCATGGCGTCAGCGACCAGGCAATCGCCACCCACAAGGCGGTCGTCGCCATTGCGCTCAAGCTGCGCAAGCAGGCCAATATCATGGCCTTCAGCGACACTTTCTTCCTGCTCGGCGTCGCCCTTGTCATCGCCCTGCTCGCCTCCCTGCTTCTCAAGAAACCCGGTCAGGTCTCCGGCAGCGGCGCTCACTGAGCGCCGCGCTCCCCAAGGAGGAGAACACTCGTGAACAACCTGCTCGATATCGACTACGCCGTTGAAACCAGGGCACCCGCCAACAGCCTCAACACGACTGCGGTGCTCGGCCTCATCGAATGGCTGACCGGCGACGAATGTCATGCTCTCGACGAGGTCGGCCTCGTCTCCGGCCTCGGGCGCCGCCTTTGGGCGCTCGGTGTTCCCGTCGACCGGCTGACGCTGCATCTGATGACGCTGCACCCGGAATATATCGGCCGCACCATCGCCTGGGCGCCGGGCGAACCGGTGGAAATCCATGACCGCGAGCATGGCACACGGCTCGCCATTGCTAATACGCCGCTGCAAAAGGTTTTCGAAAGCCGTGAAATGCTCGTCGTCGGCCCGGGCCAGAGCCCGCATGGCCGCTGGCAGCATATCGACGTCTTCGCCGGACGTGGCCTCGTGCAGCTGATGATCGCGCCGCTTTGCAATGCCGACGGTCCGGTCAGCGCCGCCATCTTCGGCACCAAACGGCCGGGCGGCTTCACCGCCCCTGAAATGCAGGTGATCGAACGGATCGTGCCGGCGCTGCGCAATACCAGCGAACTCCGCATTCTGCGCCAGGTCGAGCTCAGCCTGCTCGACACCTATATCGGGCCGCTGACGGCAAGCCGCATCCTTTCCGGCCGCATCCGCCAGGGCGAGATCGAATCCATGCAGGCAGCTCTCCTGCTATGCGACCTGCGCGGCTTTACTGAACTCTCCAACCGCTTGCCGGGCGAAACCGTGCTCGGGTTGCTAAACGCTTATTTCGACCACGTCATTCCGGCGATCACGCGAGAAGGCGGCGAAGTGCTGAAATTCATGGGTGACGCGGTGCTCGCCTTCTTTCCCGGCTATGATGCGACCCGAACCTGCAATGCAGCGCTTTCGGCTGCCCGGGCGATCCTCGAAGCGCTGGATGGTTTCAATTATGACGGCATCGGCGCCAAGGCCGGCATCGCGCTGCATCATGGCGAGGTCAGCTACGGCAATATCGGCTCCGGCCGGCGGCTGGATTTCACGCTGATCGGCGGGGACGTCAATCTCGTCAGTCGCATTCAGGGCGTGTGCAGCGAGCTTGGGGAGGCCCTGCTGATGTCGCAGGACTTTTTCAATGAGGTGCGCCCTGAGGATGCCGTGTCAGCGGGGGGCCACAGATTAAAGGGCTTCACGGATGGGGTAGAGCTTTATGCGGTGAGACGCTAGGCAGTGGCGCACTATTCCTCATTCCCTCCGCGTCCATAAGCCCAGTTCATGTAGAGCTCCAGCGCCTTGCGGGTAATCGGACCTTCCTGGAAATTGCGGCCGTCGAGCCTGTTGACGCCGACGACCTTCGAATAGTTTCCGGACGTGAAAATCTCGTCGGCGCCCATGAAATCCTCGACAGAAAGTGTCGCCTCGCGCACGTCGAAGCCGGCCTTGCGCAGCAAGCCGATGACGCGGAACCGCGTGATGCCGGCGAGGAAGGTGCGGTTGGCAATAGGTGTGAAGACGACACCGTCCTTGACTATGAAGACGTTCGAGGAAGCGGTTTCGACCACATTGCCGTTCATATCGCGCATCAGCGCATTGTCGAAGCCGCGGCTTCTCGCTTCGGCAATCGCCCGGCCACTGTTCGGATAGAGTGCGCCTGCCTTGGCATCGGTCATCGCGGTTTCCGGCGTGGGGCGGCGGTAGGGCGAGACGGTCAGCGAAGAGCCGCCATGGCCGCCCATCGCGGCTTCGAACAGGCAGAGCGCGAAGCGGGTGGATTCGCCATCGACGGCCACGACACTGCCCGGCGAACCATGCTCGCCCCAATACATCGGCTTGATGTAGATCGGCGTCTTGCCGTCGAATTTCTTCACGCCTTCCCAGGCGAGCGCCTCGATCTCTTCAGCAGTCTTCACCGGCTTCAGGCCCATGGCGACAGCGGAACGGTTGATACGCTGGCAATGAAGGTCGAGATCGGGCGCGATGCCATCGAACCAGCGGGCGCCGTCAAAGACGGTGGAGCCCAGCCACATCGCATGCGAGGTCGGCCCGATCAGCGGCGGGTTGCCGGCAATCCACTCTCCGTCGACATAGGTCCAGGTGGTCGTGCGGGGTGACGTATCGACGGGCATTTGCGGCTCTCCTTATGAAGTCGGCAAAGCAAAATCCTCCCTGTCGGGGCCGGTCAAGCGCAAATTGACGGTTGAAACATCGAAGCAAGAAAATGCCCGATAGTGCGCTAGGATTGAAATATTGATGCGTGTGTCATGGTTCTAAAACGATGGGTCCATAAAGGAAAATGATGGAAAGGCGACTGGATGAAAACCCTCGCCGCATGCCATCATGGATGAAGACACGCATACCCCGCCCAGGAGAAGACAGATGAAAGCCATGTATTACGAAGCTTTCGAACAGGCGCCTGATATCCGCACCGTGCCGGACCCGACGCCGACGGAAGACGGTGTGGTCATCAAAGTCGGCGCAACCGGGCTTTGCCGCAGCGACTGGCACGGCTGGATGGGCCATGATCCGGATATCCGCTTGCCGCATGTGCCGGGCCACGAGCTTGCCGGCAAGATCGTCGCGACCGGCAGAGGTGTCGTGCGCTTCAAGGTCGGCGACCGCGTAACGGTGCCCTTCGTTTCCGGCTGCGGCCATTGCAGTGAATGCCATTCGGGCAACCAGCAGGTTTGCCCCAACCAATTCCAGCCGGGCTTCACCCATTGGGGTTCCTTCGCGGAATATGTCGGCATCGACTATGCCGATACCAATCTGGTGCATCTGCCCGAGAGTGTGGACGACGCGACGGCAGCGAGCCTCGGCTGCCGCTTCGCCACCTCCTTCCGCGCGGTTGCCGACCAGGCACGCACCGGCCCGGGCGAATGGATCGCCGTGCATGGCTGCGGCGGCGTCGGGCTTTCGGCGATCATGATCGCGACTGCGCTGGGCGCGAATGCAATTGCAGTCGATATATCCGAGGAGAAGCTTGCCTTTGCACGCGAATGCGGAGCGGTGGCCACGATCAATGCCTCCGCGGTCGCCGATGTGGCTGAAGCAGTGCGCGAGATCACCAAGGGTGGCGCGCATGTTTCCATCGATGCGCTCGGTCACCCCGTCACCTGCTTCAATTCGATCAAGAACCTGCGTCGGCGCGGCCGGCATGTGCAGGTGGGGCTGATGCTCGGCGAGCATTCCACGCCGCAGATCCCGATGGCGCAGGTGATCGGCCACGAGCTGGAAATCTACGGCAGCCACGGTATGCAGGCTTGGCGCTACGATGCCATGCTTTCGATGCTCGCCGCCGGCAAGATTGCGCCGCAGAAACTGATCGGCCGGCGCATCAGCCTTGCCGAAGCAGTGCCGGCGCTGATGACGCTCGACAAGGCCGAAGGCACAGGCATCAGCGTTATTACGCAATTCTAGCAACGTGGGATGGTAGCCCGCGCTGGGGCGGACTACCCGAAACAAGGTTGCGATCCCACTTATAGAATGACGAAGCCGGCTTCGGCCGGCGGCGACGGGGGATTTCATGAGCGAGACACAACGCAAGCTGACGACGATCTTTGCAGCCGACGTGCAGGATTATACGCGCTTGATGGGCGCGGATGAGGAAGGCACGCTCGCCATGCTCAAGCATTATCGCGATGCCATGTCCCGCCTCATCGCCTCGCATGGCGGACGCGTGGTCAATACCTGGGGCGACGGATTGCTGGCCGATTTCCCAAGCGTTGTCGAAGCGGTACGGGCGGCGATCGACGTGCAGAACGAGCTTGCGGGCAAGAATGCAGCGCGGCCCATGGATGGGCGCATGCTCTTTCGCATCGGCATCAATCTCGGCGACGTCATCGTCGAAGGCGAGGATATCTACGGCGACGGCGTCAATATCGCTGCCCGCCTGCAGGGGTCCGCGCCGGCCGGAGGGATCGTGATCTCGAACACGGTCTATGACCAAGTGCGAAACAAGGTGGCTGTCGGGTTCGACTTTCTGGGTGCATTGGAGATGAAGAACGTTGCCGATGCCGTGCCGAGCTATGCCGTGCGCATCGGCGACATCAGCGCGGAGCCGCGGAAGCCGGCAGCCGCTCCCGAACGGCCCGCCGAAATGCCGGCGCCGAGACCGGCCCCGGCGCTGCGCCCGCGCGGCAGGCTGCGCAAGCTCGGCGGCATTCTCGCTCTCATCGGCGCCGTGCTCATCTTCATCAACATTGTCACTTGGGAAGGCGAGTTCTGGGCCGTCTGGCCGCTGCTTGCCTTCGCCTTCGTGGCGGCAATGATATGGGTGCGGAGGCAGGACCGGTTCGATCAGCGCGTTGCCGCGTTTGCCGTCATCGGGGTCGGCATCGTCGCCATCAACATGCTGACATGGCACGGGACGTTCTGGGCAATATGGCCGCTGCTGGGGCTTTCGGTCGCCGCCGGCATTCGCTGGGCGATGCGCGACTGAAACTTAGGCGTCCCGCGACAACCGAAGGGCGGCGCCATCGACCATCATCTGCAGGCCGGCTTCAAAGAAGGCCCCGTGGCCGCGATTGCGGTAATGCGTGATCGCCCGGTGTGTGAGCGGGAAATCAGCGGCTGCGGCATCGAGCTTTTCCTGTTCCGGCGGCGGTTCGGCCTGTTCCTCGATGACGCAGCCGACAGTGTAGCGGGCGATGGCGACGAGCAGTTCCATGGCGAATTCCGCTTCCATGCCCGCTTCGACGAGAACAGCGATATGGGCTTCGACGTTGGGAAGATCCTGCGGACTGGTTTCCGTGCCGGCATGCACGCGCCCGCCATCGCGATAACTCAAGAGCGTGCGACGGAAATCGCGGGCGTTTTCGAGCATGAAGTCTCGCCAATTATCAGGCACGACCGGCCAGTCGTGAGTGTGGCCGCGCGCCATAATCTCCTCGGCCATGGCCTCAACCAGCGCTCGTTTGCTTTTGAAATGCCAGTAGAGCGCAGGCTGGCGCACATTCAGCCGCTCGGCAAGCATGCGCGTGGAGAGCGCATCGATGCCCACCTCGTTCAAGAGCTTCAGCGCCTCGTCGACGATCTGCGCGCGGTCTACCTTCATGCTGTTTCCATTCCCTGTTGCCATTTCAATTTATCATCGATAAGGAACTTATCAGTGATAAATTTTTAGGCGATCCCATGAAAAAAGCGCTCACAGTCGTCTATGCCACCGTAGTCCTCGATGCCGCCGGTATCGGGCTGACCTTACCGATCTTTCCGCGGCTGCTGGAGGATGTCGGCCATACCGACAATCTCGGCTGGCGGTTCGGCGCCTTTCTGGCGCTCTATGCGCTGATGCAGTTCATTTTCTCCCCGGTGCTCGGGTCGCTGTCGGACCGCTTCGGCCGCAAGCCAGTGCTGATGCTGTCGCTCGGCGGCGCGGCATTCGACTATGTGTTCATGGCTCTTGCGCCGTCGCTGTGGCTGCTCTTCATCGGCCGGGCGATCGCCGGCATCACCGGCGCCAGCAATGCGGTGGCCGCCGCCTGCGTGACTGATGTCACCGAGGATAGTGAGCGCACGCGCCGCTTCGGCCAGCTCAGCGCCTGCTTCGGCATCGGCTTCATCGCCGGGCCGGCGATCGGCGGCGTGCTCGGCGAATTTTCCGTTCGCCTGCCCTTCATCGTCGCTGCGGCGCTCAATGCGACCAATTTGCTGATGGCGTTGTTCCTCCTTCCGGAAACGCGCAAGACCGGTGCGGAAGCCGAAGAACAGGAGTTCTCGCCGCTTGGGCATTTCCGCTGGCTGATGGGTTACCGAATACTTCTGCCGCTCGCTGGCGCTTATTTCATTCTGGCGCTTGTCGGCGAAGTCGGCGGTACGGTCTGGGTTCTCTACGGGCAGGACAAATTTTCCTGGTCGCCGATGATGGTCGGCATCTCGCTTGCCGCCTTCGGCTTTTTCCACGCCGTCGTGCAGGCCTTCATCGCCGGGCCGATCAGCGAGAGATGGGGAGAGCACCGGGCGCTGCTGATCGGCATCATTGCCGATAGCGCCGCCTATACCATCATCGCGCTGGTGACGGAGGGCTGGATGGCATTCCTGCTGATGCCGCTCTTCTGCCTCGGCGGCATCGGAGCACCGGCGCTGCAATCATTGGTGACGGGGCGCGTCGATAACGATCATCAGGGGCGTGCGCAGGGCCTGCTTGCGAGCATGACGAGCCTTGCCTCGATCATCGGACCGCTGGCAATCAGCACTGTTTATTTCACCTCGCGCGATGTCTTTCCGGGGCTTGTCTGGGTGCTGGGCGCAGGTTTCTACGTGCTCTGCCTGCCGGTCGCCTTCACGCGCCGGCCGAAGGATGCAACGGCCTGAAAGTGAGGGGCGGCGGGAGGATCATCCCGCCGCCTGTTCCGATTACTTGACGCTGTTATTGAGCGAGACCGATCGAAGCCAGGTATTCGGCCGAAGCGATAATCTTCGACTTGTCCTTGATCTCGATGATCAGGCGCGGATTGCTTTCGACCTTGGCAAGCGCTGCGAAAACCGCACGCCAGTTGACGGTGCCTTCGCCGAGCGCCCAGTGGCGGTCGGCATAACCGTCGGCATCCTGCAGATGGATGTGACCGAGGCGGTTGCCGGCCGCATGGACGTAATAATCGACCGGCGGGGCACCGGTATAGCCGTGAGCGTAATGCGCATGGCCGGTGTCGATGGAGACAGCGACGGCCGGCGAGTTGAAGCTTTCAGCCAAGGCCACACGGATATGCGGATCCTTGTCTTCGATATTCTCGATGACGAGGGTGCAGCCGATTTCCTCGGCGCGCTTCACGGCTTCGCGCATCGTCTGATGGCAGTATTCGATGATCTTTTCGCGTTCGCCCTCGTTATTGTCGAGGTTGTTGTAGCTCCAGGTCGTGTAGGGGCTATGGACGACCATATGCGTGCCGCCGATCGCAGCGCAGACATCGAGGCCCTGCAGCATACGGCGGGAGACGACGGAGCGGATATCCGGATCCTGCGACGCGATGATGAAGCCCCAGAACGGGCCATGGATGCCGACGCGGCCCTTGTAGCCGTCGAGCAGCTTCCGGGCGCGATCGGCGCGCGGCGTCCAGTCGCCGTTCAGTACCTCGGCGTTGACGAAGCTCTGCAGCTCGAGATCGCGGGACTTTTCGAAGAGCCAGTCACGATGGGTTTCGAGTTCGTCGATCGTCATGGCTGCGCCGACGATGGGAAGTGAAGACATGGGGTTGCTCCGCTGATGGTATGCCTGAATGGCGGGGAAGGATCGGCGCGTTCTATGCGCCTCTTCTGTGTCGCCGATATTACAGGCCGGTATCATGGAAACAGCGGCTGCCAACCTGTCGCACTTGCGAAGCTGGGAAGCCATACCGATATGATCGTCGTCGGTTTCAGGGCCCGAGAGCGCGCAAAAGCCATCTCCGCTCGCCCTCCCCTGATTTTGTGGCGGTTGCCAAAACGGCCACAAAGGTCTATCGGACCGCCCCGCAAGAACAAGAAAGAGACATCATGTCCAACTCATTTGTGAAAACAGATGCCCGGACGGAGGCAAGAAGCTTCTTCGTGCTGGGCGACAAGGTCGAGCGACGGGCTCGCCTCACAGGCAACTGGCTCAACATCTTCGACGTGACTGTTGAGCCCGGCGGCAAGACGCCGCGCCACGCCCATGCAAGCCCGGAAGTCTTCCGGATCATCGAGGGTACGCTGACGATCTGGCGGCTCACCGATACCGGGCCGGAAGAGATCGAGGCCAGCGCAGGCGATATCGTCACCATCGCGCCCTTCATGGTGCACGGCTATTCCAATAACGGAACCGTCCCCGCGGTCTTTTCGGCTGTCGTCGACCGCGACATGGCCGAATTCATTGAGACCGAGGGCGTCACTGAACAGCCGCAGGGCAGCCCGTCGCCGGAAACGGTGGCGCGTATGCGTGCAGCGGCAAACGCCCATGGAATCACGATCCTGGCAGCCTGACCGGGTCGGCCCTTGTGGCCGATCCCTCTCTTCTGAAAACTGTCATATAACGGATCTATAAGGATTTTCGCCTAGCGCCTCTTGCGCCGGATACGTTTCATCGACAGAATTGCGGCATGCCTGACAGCGACCCCTCCAGTACCAGTCCCGCCCCTACCAGCCGGGAGATTCCGGCCGATGATGGCGGGGATTACTGTTGTAGCAAGCGCGTTTCTTCCCGCTTCGATTCAGGCATATCAAGGCTGCGCAAGGCGCGGCTCATCTCCAGGCTATCGCAACAGATCAAGCTCCTGATGTCAGCGACATCGGGCCGGTCGCCTATTGTTTTCATCTCAGAGGAGCGGCCCGTCATGACAGCGGCCGCATTTGACACCTGATGTTCTTCGACTGGATATCCGACCCTTCCGCCTGGGTCGGTCTGGCCACGCTTATCGTACTCGAGATCGTTCTCGGCATCGACAACCTCGTCTTCATTGCGATCCTTGCCGACAAACTGCCGCCGCACCAGCGCGACAGGGCGCGGCTGATCGGCCTTGGTCTGGCGCTCTTCATCCGCATGGGCCTGCTTGCGTCCATTGCCTGGGTGGTGACGCTGACGACACCGCTCCTCTCCATCCTCGGTTTCGACCTTTCGGGGCGCGACATCATCCTGATCGTCGGCGGTCTCTTCCTGCTCTTCAAGGGCACGATGGAACTGCACGAGCGGCTGGAAGGTCATGTCGAGCATGGTGACAAGAAGATCATCCATGCCGTCTTCTGGCAGGTGATCGTGCAGATCGTCGTGCTCGACGCGATCTTCTCGCTCGACAGCGTGATTACCGCCGTCGGCATGGTGCAGCATCTGCCGGTCATGATGATCGCCGTCGTCATCGCCGTCGGCGTGATGCTGCTGTTGTCGAAACCGCTGACCGCCTTCGTCGGCAAACATCCGACCGTTGTCATCCTCTGCCTCGGCTTCCTGCTGATGATCGGTTTCTCGTTGATCATAGAAGGCTTCGGCGTCCATCTGCCGAAGGGCTATCTCTATGCGGCAATCGGCTTCTCGGTCATCATCGAGGCGCTGAACCAGCTTGCGCGCCACAACCGCGAGCGGCTGATCACGCCGACCAATATTCGCGAACGCACTGCCGACGCAGTGCTGAACCTGCTCGGCGGCAAACGCCCGCAGGTGACCCTCGGCCCGACCGCCGAACTGATCGCCGAGCAGACGGCGGAAGAAGACGTCTTCTCATCTGAAGAAAAGGACATGATCCAGGGCGTTCTGACGCTTGCCGGACGCCCGGCGAAATCGATCATGACGCCGCGTATCGATATCGACTGGCTGGACCTTGATGCGCCCTCGGACGAGCTGCAGCGCCGCATCGTCGAACTCGGCCATTCTCGCTTCCCGGTCGGCCGCGGCAGCCTCGATAATTTCATCGGTGTTGCCAGCGCCCGCGACCTGATGCGCGACATCATCCAGGAGGGCACGATCAATGCGGAACGTTCGATCCGCGAACCGCTCGTCGTGCATGAGAGCCTCAGCGCCCTGAAACTGATGGAGCAGCTGCGCCAGTCCGGTCAGGCAATCGCCATCGTTCTCGACGAATATGGCGATCTGGAAGGCATGGTGACGCCGACCGACATTCTGGAGGCGATTGCCGGCGAATTCCCCGACGAGGACGAAGAGAAGCTGACGATCGAGCGTGACGACAATGGCGCGCTGACGGTGGACGGCTGGATCGATATCCGCCACGCTTCCAAACTGCTTGACGTCGACCTCGTGGACGAGGCCGACCGCTATTCGACGCTGGCCGGTTTCATCCTCTGGCGTCTTGGCCATCTGCCGCATGAGGGCGAGGCCTTTATCGCCGGCGATCTGGCCTTCGAGGTGGTGAAGCTCGACGGTCGCAACATCGACAAGGTTCGCATCCGCCACGTCGAGGACGTGGCCTGATATCAGGAGAAAAACGATGGCATGGTCAGCCAGCCAATATGTGAAATTCGAGGATGAACGCACCCGCCCGGCGCGCGACCTGCTGGCGCAGGTGCCGCTTAGCGAATTGCGCCACGCGGTCGATCTCGGCTGCGGGCCGGGCAATTCGACCGAGCTGATCATCGACCGCTATGGCGCGCAAAATGTATCGGGTCTCGACAGCGACCTGAACATGCTGGAGGCCGCCCGCAGGCGCCTGCCGGGCACGGCTTTCGTAGAGGCCAACCTTTCGACCTGGCAGCCCTCGCAGCCGGCAGACCTGCTCTTTGCCAATGCCGTGTTCCAATGGCTGCCCAACCATCTCGACATCTTCGACAGGCTGATGGACGGGCTGGCGCCGGGCGGCGTGCTCGCGGTGCAGATGCCCGACAATCTCGGCGAGCCGAGCCATCTGATGATGGAGGAGACGGCCCATGCCGGCCCGTGGAAGACGGCTTTCGAGAAGAAGAGCGTGCGCCGCAACGTGCTTCCGCCACCCTCGACCTATTACAGCCGGCTGATCGCCAAATCCTCCCGCGTCGACATCTGGCATACGATCTACAATCATCCGATGGACAATGCGGCTGCGATCGTCGAATGGGTCAAGGGAACGGGCCTTCGCCCCTATCTCGACCATGCCGGCGAAGAGCATCGCGAGGCGTTTCTGGCCAACTATCTCGAACGTATCGACAGGGTCTATCCGAAGGCGGCCGACGGCAAGGTGCTGCTCAAGTTCCCGCGCTTGTTCATGGTGGCGGTGAAGGCCTGACCGGAAATTCTGATTTCCATGACGCCGGCAGCAGTCCGCTTGATCGCTGCCGGCGAAACTTTGTCAGCCATCCGCAAGCCACACGCAAAGTTTGAAGTGTAGCGGTTCGCCCTGGGGTTTCTCAATCCAGACGTGCTTTTGCCGGCGTCATCGACGCCGATCGCTATCCGTTAAACGCCTTCACGCCACCGCGTGCGAGGCCTGACAAAGAGATTTTGAGATGGTTTCTTCTGTTTCCAACATGAAGCTAGTGACGGCGCAGATAGCGTTGCAGACGATCAAGGGCGGCTCCTCGGGGAGCAGCTCCGGCAGCACGACCGATCACGACTATTCCAGCCTTCCCTCGCAGACGCGCTCGGCGCTGTCGGTCATGCTCGACAAGATCAATGCCGGCAAGGCCGGATCGACGGATACCTCCGGCAACACCACCGCCAGCACCGATATCACCACCGCCTCCTTCATGGCGCTGCTGCGCCAGAACATGACGGCTGCGGCAGATGCCAAGGGCGCCGGCAGCCAGGAAGCCGCCATGCTTGCCGCCTTCAAGAAGGGCCAGCTGACGGTCACCGATCCGACCCAGGGCGTTTCGATCAAGGCCTGGGACGTGACCGACCCGAAGGAAGCCGATGTCGACCAGAAGAAGGGCACGGCGATCAAGACGGAAGACTGGAACGACTTCCTGCGCGACCATCTGCAGCGCGATTCCCACGGGCGCCTCGTCCGAAGCGAAAATGGCAGCTTCATCGAAAAGGGCACCGGCAATGAAGTCTATTTCGGACAGGTTGGCACACAGAACTACTACATCACCTGGCCGGTGAAGACCGAAACGAAGCCGGCCAGTGGCACAGGCGACAAGCCCGCGACGGACGGCACGGACTCGAAACCGGTTGCCAATACGACCACCGACAAGTCCGCCTCCGAGGCATAAGGCAGTCGGCATTCCAAAACGGCCATTGCGGAAAGGCCTTCCGCAATGGCCGTAAGTGTTTCAGGCAGCGGCAAGTTCGGCCAGTGACAGGACAGCCGTCGCGAGGATGACGAGGCCGAAGCAGATGTTGAGCAGCCTTTCGCTCGACGGCTCCAGGCGCACCTTGCCCAGAACGACGCCGAGCCATAGCCAGAAAATATCGACGACGATCATGACGAAGACGCAGAGCGCCCATTTCGCCTGCATATCCAGCGCGCCATCCTGTGAGAGCCTATAAGCAGCAAAGAGCGAAGCGAAGGCGATATAGGCCTTGGGATTCGTAAGTCCGAGCACGATGCCACCAACAACAGTTGGTGAAGCCGCCCGGCGTGCGGCCGAGAGATCGGCACCGACCGGTGCCAAGGCAATCTTCCATGACAACCAGACGAGATAGAGGGCGGCTGCGACCGTCATCACCATCATCGCAAGGGGAATTGTTGCGATCAATGACATCAGGCCGGCGGCAGCCGCTGCCGCCGCAACCGCCAGGCCGATCTGCAGACCGAAATAGAAGCGCAGCCCTGATGTCAGGCCATGCTGGCGACCAATTGCCAGAAGGGCGGCAATCGCGGGTCCGGGCGAGCCGAGAAGGGCGAGAGCCGCCATGAGGAAGAAGCCGGCGCTGACAAGATCGATCACGGATCACCATAAGATATAATGATATCTTTATGTCTTTATATATTTTTGATGCCATGTCAAACGCTTGTTATCCTTGAACTGTAAGGTGCTTGCGGCAGAACCGGAGCGCTTTATATTCTGCCGGGAGAATTAAGCTGGAGATGACACGCATGGACGCTCACCCCACCCCGCCCGTCACTCTCGTCATCTTCGGCGCCACCGGCGACCTGACGCGGCGATTGCTGGTTCCGGCCATCATCAATCTCACCCGCAGCCACCTCGTCGGCGGGGACCTGAACATCCTCGGTGTCGGCATCGAACCTGGTGACGATGAATTCCTGCGCCAGCGGCTGGACGCTTTCCTCGCCCATCTCGACGGCGAGGAAACAACTGGCAAGGATGAGGTCTGGGAGAGCCTGCGATCGCGCATCTCCTATCTGCAGGGCGATTTCACCAAGGATGATATCTTCCTCGAAATCGGCAAGCGTCTTGGCACGACCTGCAATGCAGCCTTCTATCTCGCCGTGCCGCCAAGCTTCTTCGGGCCGATCGTCGAGAAACTTGCGGATCTCGGACTGATGGACGAAAGCGGCGGTTGCTTCCGTCGTGTTGCGATCGAGAAGCCCTTCGGCACCGATCTCGCCTCTGCCCGCGCTTTGAATGCGCGCATCCTCGCCCGCGTGGAGGAAAGCCAAGTCTATCGGCTCGACCATTTCCTCGGCAAGGAAACGGTGCAGAACCTGATGACGGCGCGTTTCGCCAACATGATGATCGAGTCGCTGTGGAACAATCGCTATATCGATCACGTGCAGATCACCGCCTCGGAGATCGTCGATGTCGGCACGCGCGGCAAGTTCTACGACGCGACCGGCGCGTTGCGCGACATGATCCCCAACCATCTCTTCCAGCTTCTGGCAATGATCGCCATGGAGCCGCCGAACAGTTTCGACGCCGAGGCGATCCGCAACGAGAAGAGCAAGGTGCTGAAGGCTCTGCGCATCTACACGCCGGAGGAAGCCAAGGCGAATGGCGTACGCGGGGCTTATACTGCCGGTCCGCTCAACGGCACCGACTTGCCCGCCTATCGCGATACGAAGGATATTTCGCCCACCAGCAAGACCGAGACCTATGTGGCGCTGAAGCTCTATGCCGATACCTGGCGCTGGGCCGGCGTTCCCTTCTATCTGCGCACCGGCAAGGCGATGACGGCACGCGATACGGAAATCGTCATCACCTTTCAGCCCGTTCCTTTCGCCCAGTTTCGTGAAACGGAGGTCAACCGCCGTCTGCCGCCGAACAGGCTCGTCATCCAGGTGCAGCCCGATGAAGGCATGAGCATGGAGATTTCCATCAAGTCGCCGGGACAATCCGTCGACACCGTGCCGGTCTCGCTGGATTTCCGCTATGCCGACAAATTCGATATCGGCAAGACGACCGGCTATGAATCCCTGCTCTACGACCTCTTCATCGGCGACCAGACGCTATTTCAGCGCGCTGACGGTATCGAGGCCGGCTGGGCGGCGGTACAGCCCTTCCTGGATGAGTGGGCAAAGGACAACCGCATTCCGGATCCTTACGCTCCGGGCAGCATGGGACCTGCCTGTGCGGACGAGCTGATCCAGCGCGACGGCCGTGAGTGGCATGAGCTGGGCGTGATCCTGCACAAGAACGGCAAATAGCCGTCCTGCACTGGAATTTAACTTACCGTGGGCGGCAGGCGGCAGCCAGCGTGCCGTCACGCTCGGCAGTGCGATAGGCGCGCGTGCCGGGCCGCGGGCAAGCCGTCCGGTCAGACGGAATGACGACGGTGATATTGTCGCTCTCGACGGGATCGAGCGGAATCGAAAAAGCATTACTTGATTCCGCGTCCGGCACCGTGCCGGGCGGCATGCCGCCGAAGCGTCCGGAATAGTCCATATCACCGAGGGCCTGGGAGAAGGCCGGAGCGGCGAACCCGAGGAGAATGATCGAGGCTGCTGCAATGACCGTACGCATGACCATATTCCTTCTTATCTGGCCGATATGAAACGAGATTTGGGTATCCATCGTTCCAGCCGATCCGGCCGTCGGTGAAAAAATCCGGCACCTCTTAATCTAGGAAAGGTCAGTGCGGATTTCCATCCGGCGGATGGATTGATCGGGCCCTTAAAGCGTGTCGCGATCTTTCAGATTCGCTTGCCACGCTTTAGGCTCTTGTTTTCGCATGTCGTTACCGCAAAACCGCGGCACACTTTTGCGCGACATGCTTTAAAAGGCGATCGATGCGTTGACGAAGAATGTGCGTGGCTGGCCCACGAACTTGCCGCCATTATTGTCCGTCGAGCGCGTAAAATACTCCTTGTCGAACAGGTTCTTCACGCCGAAGGCAAATTGCGGGGCATTCTTCTTGTCTTCCGGCTGATAGGCGACGCGCAGGTTGACGGTGCCGTAGCCGGGGATGTCACCGAGGCGGCCCGTTGTGTCCTCTTCCGTCACATAAGTCGCGCCGGCATCGGCCGAGCCCGGCGAATGCTGCTTCGACTGAGCCTGCAGGTCGGCATTGAAGATCCAGTCATTGTAGCGGTAGCGCGCTCCGAGCGAAGCGACTTGGCGGGAATAGAAGGGCAGGTCGCGGCCTTCGAAGGCGCCGGCTTCATAGGTCGCCTCGGTGTAGGTGTAGCTTGCCGACAGCGACAGGCCGTCCAGCGCCGGCACGACGTCGCCGATATCGTAATTGATGGCGGATTCGATGCCGCGGTGGCGGGTGGCGCCAAGATCGGTCCAGATGCCCTCGCCGACGATGGTGCGGCCGAGATAAAGCTCCTTGTCGAAATCGATATTGAAGGCAGTCAGCTCAGCGTTCCAATTATCGCCCTCATAATGCAGGCCGATTTCGTACGTGGTCGCTTTCTCCGGATGCAGGCCATCCGTGGTGGAGGCAAGCTGGCTATATTGCTGCGGGCCGAAGGAGACGCCGACATTGCCGAAGACAGTCAGCTCATTGGTGAGCCTGTAAGAGGCCGACAGCGTCGGCAGAGCCTCGTTCGCATCGATCGACGGAGAGAGCGTGCTGGTGACCGCACCGCTGGTGCCGAAATTCACGACATCGTTATGCGTGCTGATCATCTCGTAGCGAATGCCGGGTGTGATGGTCCAGTCGCCAATCTCGATCTTGTCGTCGATGTAGAAAGCATGAGCGATCGTGCCACCGTCGCTCGTCTGGTAGGTCGGCGAGCTACGCGTGGTCGGATCGATGCCCGAGGCTCTGTTGTAGAAGCCCGTGCGGGACGCGACTTCCGAGCTTTCTTCCCAAAGATAACGATAGCCGACGGTCACCTCCTGGGTAATGCCGCCTAGCTCGATCAGGCGGGAATAGCGCGGCTCGATGCCGAAATAGCTGTAGCTGCGCGGAGCAGACGTCAGGCGATAGAGGCCGGCACTCGCGCCCGTGCCCTGCTGCTCCACATGGCTGCCGCGGAAGGAATCCACGTAATAGGTCAGGACTTCGAAATTGTTGTCGCCATCGTCATGCTGGTAGCGCAGCGAGATATCGTTGCGGCGCCCGCTGAAATCGTCATAGCGGCGTGTGGACTGGTAGGGATCGGCATCATATTCGGCGCTCGTCAGGCCGCCGGGCATCTTGCCCTCCCCCTCATAATGATGGAACTGGATGCCGAGCTTGTCCGTATCCGAAAACTCGTAAGCGCCCTTGGCGATGATATCGTCGATATCGGTGCGGTCGTTGGCGTCGCGATAGCCTTCGCCGTGGATTCCGGAATAGAGGATCGCGGTGCCAAGGCCGTCATCATTGGTGCCGCCGATCAGGAAATTCGGCGTCGCTTTGACGTGGCCGTTATTGCCGGTGATCTCCGCGCCTGAGGAGAAGCGCGCGGTGAAATCCTCTGGGATCGGACGGGTGACGAAATTGATGATGCCTCCGACATTCTGCGGCCCGTAGCGCACCGAACCGGCGCCGCGCACGACGTCGATCGTTTCGACATTTCCAAGCGTCAGCGGAAAGAGTGAAAGCTGCGGCTGGCCATAGGGCGCGTAAGCCAAGGGAATACCGTCCATCAATACGGTGGAGCGTGGCGACAGGCGCGAGGTCAGGCCGCGCACGCCAAGGTTCAGCGACACATCGCTGCCGCCGGTGCCATTGGCTTCCTGCACCTGGACGCCGGGGATCTGGTTCAGCGCATCGCGGATATCCTGCGCACCTCGCTCTTCAAACTGTTCGCGATCGAGGATCGTGCGGGCGCCCGGATGTTTGAGAACCTTCTCTTCATTCGGCTCCTCCAGCCAGTTGCCGGTGATCTTGATCGTTTCGAGCTGGGTTACGCCGTTGGCAGCTTCCTGTGCGAGTGCAGATGTAGCGGAGGCCAGAAGGGCGACGGTGAGAGCGAGATGCTTTCCTTGGAATTTGGGGGCAATCATGGGAGTTTTCCGTAGGCGTTCGAGAAGTCAGGGCAACATTGAACCTTGCCGGAAATGCCTGGGCATTCCGGTGCAAGAGACTGTTTTTGTTGAATGATTATTGGATAATATCAGCCGTCACGCCGGTATCGGCGTCTGGGCACGGTCTTATGGGAGAAGGGACGGACTTCAGCCGTCTTGCTGCGATGAAACAGGCGCGTCATGCAATAACCCCGACAGTCAACGCCGCTGCTGCACGGCGCCATGTCGTGGTGACTACAATATTGTAGTTCGTATTTCAATAAACATAACTTAATTTCTCATGTTTATTTTCATGCGGGTGGAATTACAAAGAGATCGCGAAGGTCAGTCGTTGCCGAGCGCCCGATCGCGCAGGTCTGCGAGACGCTTCTTGGCATCCGTCGCCTGCTGCTGGTTACGGACCGCAACGCCATAGGCAAGGAGATCGGCGATAACGATGGCGCCGATGCTCCAGCTTGCGAGCTTCGAGGGCGAACCGATGCAGGTCAAAATGGCCGAAACCTTGTCGGCATAGGTGGCGCGGAGCTGCACGCCGCAGACCAGAATGACCTTGCAACCGATATCCCGGAGCTGCCGAACAATGAGCTTGAATTCGGCCGTCTCGCGCACGGCATGGAACATGACGATGACATCGGCGGGACGCAGATCGATCAGCTCATTGGCCAGCGTAAAGCCCGAGGCACCGGAACAGCGGGTGCGCACGCCGGCGCGGCTGAGCGCAATCGAGCAATGGCGCGCCTCGACCTCGGCCGTGCCCATGCCGATGCACCAGACCGTATCGGCCTCTTCGATGAGCGAGATGGCGGCGGCAAGCATTGCGCCATCCATCTGCTCCTCGGTGGAGGTCAGCACCTCACGAGCGGTCGCAAACATCTGCGTCGAAACCTTTTCCAGATCATCGCCAGTGGCGCGGAAACGCTGTTCCAGACGCTCGCTGGTGGAAATGGTGCGCGCCATGACGCGGCCCGACACGCGCTTCAGCTCCGGCAGGCCGGAAAAGCCGAGGCGCTTAGCGGTTCTGATGACTGTCGCATCGCTGGTGCCGGTCTCGGCGGCGATCTCCTCGGCACTCCGGAAAATCAGCACATCGATCGGCATCTTCACCAGATGCTCCGCCACGGCGAGCTCCGATCGGCTGAGCTTTGTCCTGTGCTCTTCGAAATGCTCCCTGAGCACTGACGAGGATCGATCGCTTCCGTTCATCCGCCCTTCCCTAGATGATATTTAGAAGGCCGAATAACCGACTTTGGTGTCTAGCGAAACAGGAAACCGATCAGGCGTTTCTCAACCTGCAATATCAAGGCTCAGGCTCTCGCCCGTGAACGGCCTGTCGCCCTCGCCTTTCTGGCCATGGCCCACACCCCAGCGTGACGGCCAGACAAGGCGCTGAAGCCCCGTCGAGGCGATCGCCTCGAAGGACGACCAGGCCTCGCTGCCCTCGGTGCGCCAGAGCACGCCGCCTGGCCCCATGCCGGCATGGAGAAGGATTTGGAGATCGAATTCCTTACCAGGCGGCAGGTCCGGACCGAAGAAATAATAGGGGCTGCGACCAGGATCGCGGCCGAGGATGAGCGTCAGTTGCTGCTGCTTGCCGCGTAGGCCGAGCCACAAAGGGGCCAGACCTTCATCGCCGAAAGCCGAGAAGATGGTCTGCATCGCTGCGGAAGCATCCGATGCCATCCGGCCGCGCAGGTGGAATTCAACGATCCGGTCCGCACCCATCGGCCCTGTCCAGAGAGCGTTGCTGGAGCCATGGGCAAGGCCGTGCCATTTATCCTCGCGCGCAAGAACAGGCGGCCATTGCAGGCTTTCCCGCGCAACGCCTTCGGTATCGAGAACCTGATAGCGCAGGCCATCCTCATCGAGGGCTGCCTGAATGCAATGGAGATATTCGACGCCCTCCGGCATTCTGTGCGCGGTACCGGCGCCAGCCGTGCATATCTGCAGCACACCGCGATGGGCCTGCACGTCGAAGGCCAGGATGTGGCTGCAGCAATAGGCAAAGACCTCGGCCTCCACGAGAATATCCCAGAAGCGATCGGCATATTCGCGGCCGATCTCACGCTGATAGGTGCCGGCATAGCCGTTGATCGGAAAGACCGGGTGATGGCCGAGCACCAGCTTGTAGCGGGCATCGGAATGGGCCTTCAGGGTCGCCTCAAGCCATTCGGTCTCGACATGGCCCTCGCCGCCGAGGCCGCTCCAGAGCGTATGGACGAAGATCATGAGCAGATCGCCGCGGCGCACCCAATAGGCCAGCCCTTCCTGCCCCGCCCGCCCGTTTGCCGGAAGGCCGAGCGTGTCGCGGAACACGGCCTCGCTCATCTCGTCATAGGTCGTGTGATTGCCGGTCGTATGCCACATTGGAATGTTTGTTCGGTCGAGCCAGGCCATCTCGACATCGAACCAGTGCCGCCACTGGGCGCGCAGCGATGCTTCATCCGCCGTCAGGCCGATGATCTCGTCGCCTGGAAAGAGGATGAACTGCGGCTGGGGCTCAAGCCGGCGCAGGACAGCATTCACGGATGCGAAGGTACGCTCGTGCAGGGCGCCGGCAACGCCCGAGCAGGAATCGCCATAGAGCACGAATTGATGGCCACCCGACTTGGGCAGCAAGGCTTTGATCGGGGATGTGTCGGCCATGAAAACACACGGAGAAAAGAGGGAAAAACTTTAAAAAACAAAGCCCCCGGACGATGCCGGGGGCTTAAGGAAATGATGAACCGTCTTAGACGAACTGGCTGAGACCGGGCACGGAGGCGACGACCTGATCGACCACCTCTTCGCCGGCATATTGCTTGGCGATGGCGATGGTTTCCTTGGCGAGCGAGGTGATCTCGCTCATGCCGAGGCCTTCGCTCATCAGCTGCTGGCCGAGGCCCATGATGCCGCCGCCACCAAGCGCGCTCATGAGGCCGCCGAGAAGACCGCCGCCGCTGCTGGAGCCTTCGCCGTTGAACTGGGCGACGAGTTCGGTGGCGCCGGGGATTTTTTCGATCATTTCGGCGACCGGGCCGTCGGCTGCTTCGCGCTGCAGGAAGCCGAGCATCATGCCGAGCGCCTTTTCGGCCAGATCAGGCGCAATGCCCACACGATTGGCGATTTCAGTCACAATCTCATTCATCGTCTGCCTCCTATTTTTGACGTTAACGTCAACGTAATCGAATTGAAGGGGCAACTCAAGCTGCGCTTTGTGAGGCGCCTCTTTCCTGCTTTTCGTTTTAACACAGACAGTTGTCCGTCTCCTGTCGCCTGCTTATAACAGACAAACGATATTTGCATGAATGTGCGGAAAGAGGATTATCGCATATTCTGGAATGAAGCGGCGGTATCGCCCGAGGGAGATATTCTTACATGCTCGAGGACGGCAAGATTTTCATCGGCGCAAGCCGCAATCCTGATGACAGCATCAACAAGGGCGAATATCTCGACCTCAAATTCGGCAACCGCCACGGCCTGGTCACCGGCGCGACCGGTACCGGCAAGACGGTGACCCTGCAGGTGCTGGCCGAAGGCTTTGCGAGAGCCGGCGTGCCTGTCTTCGCCGCCGACATCAAGGGCGACCTTTCGGGTATCGCCGCCAAGGGCGAGCCGAAGGATTTTCTTACCAAGCGCGCCGAGCAGATCGGTTTTGCCGATTACGAATTCGAGCAGTTTCCGGTTATCTTCTGGGATCTCTTCGGCGAGAAGGGCCACCGGGTGCGCACCACCATCGCCGAGATGGGACCGCTACTGCTCGCTCGACTGATGGATGCTTCCGAGCCGCAGGAAGGCGTCATCAATATCGCCTTCAAGATTGCAGACAAGGCCGGCCTGCCGCTGCTCGACCTCAAGGATTTTACGGCGCTGCTCAACTACATGGGCGAGAATGCGTCAGAGCTTTCCAGCCAGTTCGGCCTCATCTCCAAAGCCTCCGTCGGCTCCATCCAGCGCGCGCTGCTGGTGCTGGAACAGCAGGGTGCGGAACATTTCTTCGGCGAGCCCGCACTGAAGATTTCAGACATCATGCGCACGTCGAACAATGGCTACGGGCAGATCTCCGTGCTTGCCGCCGACAAGCTGATGATGAACCCGCGCCTTTACGCCACCTTCCTGCTGTGGCTGCTCTCCGAGCTCTTCGAGGAACTGCCGGAAGTGGGCGACCCCGATAAGCCGAAGCTCGTCTTCTTCTTCGACGAGGCGCACCTGCTCTTCAACGATGCGCCGAAGGTGCTGACCGAACGCGTGGAACAGGTTGTGCGCCTCATCCGCTCCAAGGGCGTCGGCGTCTATTTCGTGACGCAGAACCCGCTCGACGTGCCGGAAACGGTACTCGCCCAGCTCGGCAACCGCCTGCAGCATGCATTGCGCGCCTATTCGCCGCGCGAGCAGAAGGCGGTGAAGACCGCCGCCGATACCTTCCGCCCGAACCCCGCCTTCGATTGCGCCACCGTCATCACCACTCTCGGCACCGGCGAGGCGCTGGTTTCGACGCTGGAAGCCAAGGGCGCGCCATCGATCGTCGAGCGAACGCTGATCCGCCCACCATCCGGCCGCGTCGGACCGGTGAGCGACGCCGAGCGCCAGCAAATCATGGACCGCAGCCCGGTTCTCGGCGTCTATGACGAGGATGTCGATCGCGAATCCGCCTTCGAGATGCTGGCGGCACGTGCCAAGAAGGCTGCCGATTCCGACGCTGCCAAGCGGGCGCAGGAAGAGGCCCCAGCGCCACAGGAGGGCAGCACCACGTCCGGCTGGACCCTGCCCGGTTTTGGCGGCAGCGATGACGACAAGGCGCAGCCTCGCGGCCGTTCCGGTTATCAGCGCGAAACGGTGGTGGAAGCGGCGATGAAGAGTGTGGCGCGCACGGTGGCGACGCAGGTCGGCCGGGCGCTGGTACGCGGCATATTGGGAAGCTTGAAGCGGTAAGTCTAAAGCGTGGCGCGATCTTTTAGATTCGCGCCACGCTTTAGACCTTTGTTCTTACACATGTCGTTATCGCAAAACCGCTTCACACTCTTGCGCGACATGCTTTAATCACCGCTTACGGACAAATTCCGTGCGCAGGACGAGACCTTTGATTGTATCGTGACGGCAGTCGATCTCTTCGGGATTATCTGTCAGACGGATCGAGCGGATAACCGTACCCTGCTTCAAGGTCTGGTTGGCGCCCTTTACCTTCAGGTCTTTGATAAGCGTGACGGAATCGCCGTCCTTCAACACGTTTCCGGAGGCGTCGCGAACCTCGGACGCAGCCTGCGCGGCTGCAGCCATCTCGGAGGGAGAGCGCCATTCGCCTGTCGCCTCGTCATAAACATATTCGTCGTCACCGCCTGCCATCACTTCGCCCTCGATCAGGAATTTCCTCAGTCCATCGACGGCCGCTTATAACGATCACACGATGCTGTGCAACTATAGTGGCAAACAGGCCGGCGAAATGTGTCCGGCCACGATCAGGGTGTTCCAGCCTTTGCGATAACCGCTGACTTGCGCGCCATCCCCCCTGTGGTCAGGCCGCAGATCGACCAGCTTCGGCGCGTCGGCGGCGCATCAGGAACAGTGCCAAGGCCGAAAGGCAGATCGAGATTTCCAGCAGGAATGTCCAGTGAAGCAGGAAGCTCATGATCCAGCTGGCATGGGTTGCGGGGACTCGAACCAGCTCGAATTCATGAAAGGAAAAAGGTGCCAACCAAAAGAGCGGTGCCGCGATCGTGTCCATGACCATATGCAGCATGGCGGCGGCGAAGAAGACGCAACCTGCAGCGAGCCAGGCCGGACGAAGCCATTTGAGGAGCGGCAGGATCAGGATCGCCGAGACCAGCCAGAAGAGCGGCCAATGCGTGACATAGGCATGGTGATGAACCCGGCCGCCGGGGGCGTAGAAATAGATCATGTCGAAATCCGGCGCGACACTGCCGATCAGCGCCGCCGCCATGACCGCAACGGACGAAGCCCTACGTCGCGCGGCGGTTCCGAGAATATAGCCTGCCGGCAGATGAGCGATGAGCATGCCGTGCCTCCCTGTGACATCCGACATCGCTAAGAAGCGATTGTGTCGGGATCAAAGCGGTCGCGACATGAAGACTTCGGTGTGGCTGATTTCGGCCGGCACGCTGTGAAAAGGCGGGCAATGGGTAAAGCCGAAGGATTCGTAGAGGGAAAGTGCGCTCTTCAGATAGGCGGCGGTATTGACGAGCATGGTGGGGCGGCCGCTCTTTTTTGCTTCCTCGAACACCCGCCGCATCAGCACATTGCCGATGCCCCGGCCGCGAAAGGCGGGGTCCACGTAGAATTTATGGATCTCCATGGCATCAGTCTCGAATGGTGCGAGCGCGATGCAGCCTGCCGGTGCTCCCTCCCATCTGGCGAGGAACATCATCGCTCCGTCGGAGCTGTATTTCCGGGCGAGGCTTTCATGATTTTCGCCGTGAAAAAGCGTCATGACAATCTCGGCAGGAACGCCATGATCACGTCCCATCTCCACATCCAGGGCACCGAGCGCCTCGCAGAAGCCGGCAGCGATGACGAAATCCTCTCTGCTGCCTGCCCTTGAAACGGAAATCATCCCACGTCCCCCGATCCCGGATGATGAAGGCCTTTCATACCATCTGAGCGTGTTTACTGCCATCGTGATCCCTTGTTTCCAGCCGCAAGCAATGGTATTTCCTTCCTGCAACCGAGAAAAAAGGAGGGCTGCGCGTGAATATGTATTTCCGGCATCATCGCCAGCGTGGCCCAGTCAACGCCCTGCAGATGCGTTTGCAGGGCTGACCAGAGACCGTTTCTCACAAATCTCTTCCTGGTCCGCCCCTTGTGGCACTGCTGCACCTGAATGCCCGCCGTTCAAGCTGCAAGCATTTCATAATCCGCCAAGCATAACGCGCTTTTCCGTTGATGGCTGGAAGCCCCGGATATGCGCGATCGCTTGGCAAGACCAGGATACGATCATGACCCTCATCAATATCCGCAATCTCGGCATCGTGCTGTCCGCGCCGCTGTTTTCGAAGCTCAATCTCGTCGTCAATGCCGGCGACCGGATCGGCCTCGTGGCGGCGAACGGGCGCGGCAAATCCACCCTGCTCAACCTCATGACGGGCAAGCTGGAACCGACCGAAGGCGAGATCACCAGGGCGCGCGGGCTCACCATCGGCCATGTGGAGCAGAATGTGCCGCCGGCACTTCTCGACGCCAGTTTCCGTGATGCCGTGCTTCTCGCCCTTCCTCCTGATCAGGCTGACGGCGAAAGCTGGCGTGCGGATGTTGTGCTGGAATCGCTCGAAGTGCCCGAGGAGTTGCGTGAGCGGCCGCTCCGACAGCTCAGCGGCGGCTGGCAGCGGCTGGCACTGATCGCCCGCACCTCAGTGAACGAACCGGACGTGCTGCTGCTCGACGAACCGACCAACCATCTCGATCTCGAAAAGATCGCGCAGGTGGAAAATTGGCTGAACGCACTGCCGCGCGATACGCCTGTGATCATCTCCAGCCATGACCGCGCCTTCCTCGATGCGACGACCAACCGGACGCTCTTCCTGCGGCCGGAGCAATCGCCGGTCTTCTCCCTGCCGTATAGCCGGGCGAGAGCGGCACTCGACGAGGCGGATGCCTCCGATGCGCGGCGCTACGAGAAGGATATGAAGACGGTCGAACAGTTGCGCAAGCAGGCGGCCAAGCTCAACAATATCGGCATCAATTCCGGCAGCGACCTGCTGGTGGTGAAGACGAAGCAGTTGAAACAGCGTGCCGAAAAGCTTGAGGAAACCGCAAAGCCCGCCCATCTGGAGCGTTCGGCAGGTGCGATCCGTCTCGCCAACCGCGGCACGCATGCCAAGGTTCTGGTGGCGCTCGAGGATGCAGAGGTCACGACGCCTGACGGCACGGTGCTTTTCCGCACGGGAAAGCAGTTCATCTGCCAGGGCGACCGCATCGTGCTGCTCGGCCTCAACGGCGCCGGCAAGTCGCGGTTCGTCTCCATGCTGCGGGCGGCGATCGCCGAGCCGGAAACGGCCAAAGCCGGCATCAAGGCCACGCCCTCGCTGGTGCTCGGTTATGGCGACCAACTGCTTGCCGATCTCAGCGATGCCGACACACCGCTGCAGACGATCATCCGCCGCTTCGATGTCGGCGACCAGCGGGCACGCTCACTGCTTGCCGGCGCCGGCATGACGATCGAGATGCAGGGCAAGCCGGTGAAGCTGCTCTCCGGCGGCCAGAAGGCGCGGCTCGGCATGCTGGTGCTGCGGTTGACGCAGCCGAATTTCTACCTGCTGGACGAACCCACCAACCATCTCGACATCGAGGGGCAGGAGGCGCTGGAAAGCGAGTTGATGGCACATGAGGCGAGCTGCCTGCTCGTCTCCCACGATCGCAGCTTCGTGCGCGCCGTCGGCAATCGCTTCTGGCTGATCGAGCGCAAGAAGCTTGTGGAGGTAGAGAGCCCGGAAGGGTTCTTCGCGAGTGTGGGATAGCCAGCACGAGGGCTGCAAACGAGACCGTTTGCAACCCTCATTTCTTGCGCTAACGCTTACCTGCGGACAGGCAGAAAAACGCCCCTTGCGGATCCACCGCCTGGCAGATCCAGGCGCCGGGGACTTCCATGGGACCGTTGACGACCTTGCCGCCGCCGGCGTTGATGCGGTCGATCGCGGCATCAAGCGTCGGCACGGTGAAATAATAGGACCAGAAAGACATGCCGACTTCAGGCGGGCGGGTCATCATGCCGCCGGTCTGTTTTCCGTGTTCGGCGAAGATGTGGTAGACGCCCATCGGGCCCATATCGAAGTCCTGATCCTTCGTCCAGCCGAAGAGCTTGGCATAGAAGGCGAAAGCCTTGGCGCCGTCATTGGCGTAGAGTTCGCGCCAGCCGACATGGCCGGGCGTGTCGGAAGGTAGTTCCGGTGGCGGATTTTCCATCGGCACCGTCGTCATGATGCAGAGCACCGCTCCATCAGGATCGGCCACGACCGCAAAGCGGCCTATGCCTGGAATATCCGCCGGCTGACGGCGGACGGTACCGCCATTTGCCGAGAAGTCGCGCGCCGACTGATCGACATTGTCGACGGCG
This sequence comes from Hyphomicrobiales bacterium, assembly GCA_900473185.1. Lineage (GTDB taxonomy): Bacteria > Pseudomonadota > Alphaproteobacteria > Rhizobiales > Rhizobiaceae > Rhizobium. The sequence continues at coordinate 152,005 of UCKU01000009.1, forward strand.
ACGTAACCGGTCCAGTTCGGCGGAATGCCCTGCCCTTCCAGCTCGGCCGGAAAAGGCATCATGCCGGCGACCCTGACGCCGTTTGCTTCGAAGATGGTGTATTCCGGCTGGTCTGCCGCCGGCATTTTGCTCCACGTCCAGCCGACGACCGAGCCATAGAATCTCGCCGCCGCATCGGGGTCCGGCGTCATCAGTTCGCACCATATGAACTTGCCATGCGTATTGGACATCGTGTTCTCCTCGGTCCACGCTTGAGTTCTATCTCTTTGTTTTCACGCAATTCCGAACGCAAAACCGCTCTGGCACTTTTGCCGGAATTGCTCTTGATGTGCCCCGGCGATTTCAGGCCTTGCGGGTATATTTGACTTCCATGAACTGCTTCCAGGTGCCGTCAGCTTCCTTGACGCTCGATGTGAAGGTTCTGACGTTGTCGTCGAGAAAGGCGATCTGTTCGCGATAGTCGGCAAGGCCGTCGCCTTCGAAAGCCGGCCCCCTGGTGTAGAGCGACAGCACATTGCCCGAGGGTTCGATCTCACCCTCATAGGTCCACATGTAGTCCATCATCGAGCCGATCCAGCTGCCGACATATTTGCCTTTGCTCGGGTCGTAGCCGAGGGTCAGGATCGTTGTCGCCTGCTTGCCGTCGGTCATTTCACCGGCTCCTTCGGCAACGAACCAGATGCCTTGCAGGGAGCGCACGGTCTCATCCCAAGGCTTGTCGCCGGTCATGTCTGAAGCGGCGACGGTCCAGTGACCGACCATTCTCTCCAGGAAAGCATGCTCCTTCAGCACTTCAGCAGTCTTCATCGTCCTTCTCCTCCGGATGATGGATGGCTGGGTCTAGTGGCAGCTAGATGAGGCTTGGGGGGCTTCCTCATATTCATCGTGACGCTTCACGAAATCCATGGTCGAATCTTCGTTGCGGCCCTTGGGTGCGTGATCCAGGATCATCAGCGTACCGAGGATTTCTTCCGCGCCGCGGGCATAGCTCGAATAGGTATGGAACACTTCGCCCTTCTCATTCCGGTAAAAGGCCGAAAGTCCGGGCAGCTCGTCATTGGCGTCAGAGGGCGCTGTCGGAGAGAAATTATAAAAGACCTTGTCTTTGGCAAGGTCCTCAGGCGTGAAAGATACGTGATAATCGAAGTTGAAATCACTGCCGAAGGACGAGACCCACGGGAATTTCCAGCCCATGCGCTGCTTGTAGGCCTCGATCTTGGCAAGCGGTGCGCGGGCGACGGCAACAAGAGTAACGTCGTGGTGGTTCAAATGCGGCAGCGTGCCGTCGAGATGATCGGCGAGGAACGAACAGCCGGGGCAACCGGCCTCCCATTCAGGGCCGAACATGAAGTGATAGACCATGAGCTGGCTGCGGCCATCGAATAGGTCGGCGAGCGATTTCGGCCCCTGAGGCGTGTCGAACGTATAGTCCTTGTCGACTTTCACCCAGGGCAAAGCCGTGCGCTCGGCATTCACCTTGTCTCTGAGATGGGTCGCCTCTTTCTCTCTCAAGAGCAAGGCTCGGCGGGCTTCAAGCCATTCCTCGCGGGAAACGACGGGATTTTGGGTAACCTTGTTCAACATGATCTACGCCCTCCTCCGGCGCGGCCGGCATTTTCCGGCAGATAGTCTCCTCTTCTTGACTAAATACATTGATATCAATAGAAGTAGATCATGTCAAACTCGATCGCGATTCCTTTTTCCACGACGCTTATGGTGCGGGATACGTGCCTGTGCCTGCATGTGCAGCGCGCCGCCCGTGCGCTCGCAAGGCTGTTCGACGATGCACTGCGGCCCGTCGGCCTCACCAACGGCCAGTTCTCCCTGCTGATGTCCCTGAACCGGCCGGAACCGCCACCGATGGGACCGGTCGCAAGCCTGCTCGCCATGGATCAGACAACGCTGACGGCGGCACTGAAGCCGCTGCAGCGCAAGGGTTTGGTCGATATAGTACCGAACCCGAGGGACCGGCGTGGCCGTCTTCTACGCCTGACGGATGACGGGCGGGCAGTCCTGCAACAGGCGCTGCCGATCTGGGAAAGCACGCATGCGGCACTCGAGACGAAATTGCCTGAGGGCAACGGCGATCACCTGAGACGCGACCTGCAATACCTAACGTGACCCTGCAGAGTCCGCATGGGTGGTCGCGAAATTAGCCACAAAAAGCCTATTGACTTAGAGTGCACTCGAAGCCGTAGCTTCCTTGGCGTCGTGACGAAAACAGGTGTTTCATGAAGATCAGTGACCTCGCGAAACGGTCCGGTTTGTCGGCTCATACGCTGCGTTATTACGAGCGTATCGGCCTGCTCCCCTATGCCGATCGCGACCGATCCGGACAACGCGACTACGACGCTTCCATCCTTTCCTGGATCGAGTTTGTCGGCCGTCTGAAGACGACCGGCATGCCGATCCGCGACATGCTCCATTATGCGAAGCTTGCCGATAACGGGAAAGCCACTTTCAGTGAGCGTCGAGAGATGCTTAGGGAGCATCGTGAGCGTGTCCGGGCCCATGTGGCCGATCTCGAAACCTGCCTTCGCGTCCTCGACGGCAAAATCGCCTCCTATGAAGAGGCGGAAGAAAGGATGAGAGATGACAGACTCAACAATGCGGACACGCCGGCTCGGGCAAGGACTTGAGGTCGGATCGATCGGCCTCGGCTGCATGGGTATGAACTGGGCCTATGGCGCGACCGCCGCCGACAGGGGCGAGGCAATCGCCACGATCCACCATGCGCTTGATCGTGGCGTAACCCTGCTCGATACGGCCGATAGCTATGGCCCACACACCAACGAAGAACTCGTGGGGGAGGCGATCAAGGGCCGGCGTGATCAAGTCGTACTGGCAACCAAGTTCGGCATCGTGCGCGCAGCTGGAGCGATACCAGGCGTCAGCGCCCAGACGGCCAACGGACGGCCCGAATATGCAAAAGCATCCTGCGAAGGGTCTCTACGGCGGCTCGGCGTCGACCATATCGATCTCTACTATCTCCACCGTGTCGATCCCGATACGCCGATTGAAGAGACCGTGGGCGCGATGAAGGAACTCGTCGAAGCCGGCAAGGTCAGACATATCGGTCTGTCGGAAGCCCGCGCTGAGACAATCCGCCGGGCACATGCCGTACATCCCATTACCGCCGTACAAAGCGAATATTCGCCCTGGTCACGCGATCCGGAAGACGGCGTGTTGCAGACGCTTCGTGAACTCGGGATTGGGCTTGTGGCCTATTCGCCGCTCGGACGCGGCTTCCTGTCCGGCGCGATCAAGTCCGTCGACGAACTCGCGCCCGATGACTACAGGCGGACCTCGCCGTGGTTCATGGGTGACAATTTTAGGCGCAATCTCGAGCTCGTCGCCGTGTTCGAAGAGATTGCGCGCCGCAAGGGCGCAACACCGGCGCAACTGGCTGTCGCCTGGGTGATGGTTCAGGGCGAAAATATCGTGCCCCTTCCCGGCACCCGCCGCCGCGCGCGACTGGACGAGAATCTTGGAGCGGCTGGCGTTGATCTTACACCACAGGATCTCGAGGAAATCGCCAGGGCCCTGCCCCGCGCCGTCGGAGATCGCTACGGCGAAATCGGCATGCGGGCGCTAAACGGATAAACATCCGGAAAGTCGAAGTCTTCTCCCCAGCCTGTGGGGAGAAGACATAGCGTTGTCGCGACGATCAGCGCGTCAGATCAAGCGCTGCCGTCAGGTTGCCCATCGGCGGCTCGCTGTTCAGCGCCAGCGCCTTGTCGCGGGCGAGCAGGCCCGGCAGCACCGGCAGGTCGTAGCGGGCGGTGATCAGGCGCAGGATCGAAGTCGTATCATACTGGGTATGATCGACCATGCCGCCTTTAGCATAGGGCGAGATGATGAAGGCCGGGATGCGGTTGCCCGGGCCCCAGCGGTCAGCCTTCGGCGGAGCGACGTGATCCCAGAAGCCGCCGTTTTCGTCATAGGTGACGATGACCAGCATGTGCTCCCATTGCGGGCTCTTTTCGAGATGCGAGACCAGGTCAGCGAGGTGCTGGTCGCCGCTCGAAACATCGGCGTAACCGCCATGTTCGTTGAGGTTGCCCTGCGGCTTGTAGAAGGAAACGGCCGGCAGCTTGCCGTCGTCGATATCCTTGATAAAGGCTTCGCCGCCGAGGCCGCCGTCCTTCAGGTGCTCGGCGCGGGCGGGCGTGCCCGGCGCATAGTTGGCGAAGTAGTTGAAGGGCTGGTGGTGGAACTGGAAGTTCGGCACCGGCGTGGCATTCTTGCCATCGAGTGCTGCCTGCCAGGCGCCGCTATACCATGCCCAGGTGACGCCCTTCAGCGACAGCAGGTCGCCGATGGTAATCTCGTGCTGCGGCGGCAGGGTGTTCGGCTGCGAGGGATCGGCATAGGCTGCATCGCCGTCCTTGGCCGGGGCGTTAGCGCTCGGCTGATAAGGCGGCTGCATGGTGTTGACCGCATGGAAATCCGGCGTGAGGTTGCCGTCGGAGACGAATTTCGGAGCGCCGTCGAGGGCGGACTTCGGTGCATTGTCGGCAACGGTCAGCGAAATGCCGTCGGCATCGACCTTGGCGATGGTGGGCTTGGCCGGGCTCTTGTCGGCATCGGCATAATAGGGCGCACAGGCGCAGATCAGCTGGAAGTGATTGAAGAAGGAGCCGCCGAAACCGCCCTGGAAGAAGTTGTCGGCGAGGACGTATTTCTTGGCGACCTGCCACATGGGCAGGATCGAGCCGTCATAATGGCCCATGACGAGGCTGCCGGAATCGGCCCAGGCGACGAATTTGTCGTTCTTGCCGCCGTCGATCTGCATCTGCTCCTGATAAAAACGATGCCAGAGGTCGCGGGTGATGACGTTTGTCGTCTGCGCGAAGCCGTTGGGATCGTCGATCGAGAAGACGGCGTTGGCGAGGTGAGCGGACTGGGCCTCGGTGACGGCGGGCGTGACACCCTTGGCGGTCAGGCCGCCCCAGGAAGGCGGCAGTTCGGCGAGCGGCGCGCCGTCGCGATCAAGCTGCCGTGCCTGGCTTTCGCTTGCATTGGCAAGGCCGTTGGCGCCCGGAAAGCTGCCATAGAGGTTATCGAAACTGCGGTTTTCAGCGTAGATGACGACGATATTCTGGATCTTGTCCATACCGGCGGGTGCTGCATAGGCGGCCGCGGCTGATACCAGCGGCAGCATGGCCGAGCCGGCCAGCGAAAGATTGCGGAGGAGATTCAGTCTGGTCATGGCGGGATACCTCATGGCTAAGGGGGCGTGGCTAGAGGGGCGCCGGGCGGACGTGGAATGGCCAAGCGCAGGCGAGACGCTATTCCCGCCGTCTATCAACTTTGTGACATCGGGCGGGTTGCGCCTGCGGCCGGTACGCGCGCGTCATCAATCTGTTGCAGTCAGGTTCGATCATGAGGGCCCACAATGTTAACCCATTGGAATCCCTGACATGGCGACGAAGATTATCTGGCTCCTCCGGTCTGGTATGGCGCTCGGTTTGGCGGCGACAGCGCTCGGTTTTGCCATTCTGCCCCTGCGGCAAAGCAGCGCGGCCGTTGCCGGCGGCGTGCATCCCGGCCCCATGTCGCGGGCGCAAGCCTACGCGCGGGCCGAAGCGCTGACGGAACTCGGCCGCAAGATGTTCTCCGACACTTCGCTTTCGGCCTCCGGCGTGCAGGCCTGCGCCTCCTGCCATGATCCGCATCATGGTTTCGCCCCCGCATCCGCGACGCCGATCGAAATGGGCGGGCCGCATATGGACCAGCCGGGACTACGCGCCGTGCCGACCTTGCGCTACCTGCAGGCGATACCCTCGTTCACAGAACATTTCTACGATTCCGAAGACGAAGGCGACGAGAGCGTCGACAACGGGCCAACAGGTGGCCTGACCTGGGACGGGCGCGTGGACCACGGTTACGACCAGGCGAAGATCCCCCTGCTTTCGCCTTTCGAAATGGGCAACAAGGATGAGGCCCAAGTTGTCGCCTCGCTCAGCAAGGCGGTCTATGCGGAGGATTTCCGGGAGATTTTTGGCCAGGACATATTCGGCAATGCCAGGGATGCCTTCCAGGGTGCGGTCGAGGCTCTCAGCACCTTCGAGCAGAGCGGCGCGGATTTCTACCCCTATTCCAGCCGCTATGACGCCTTCCTTGCCGGCAAGGGAACACTGACTATGCAGGAGCTGCATGGGCGTGAACTCTTCGAGGATCCGGCCAAGGGAAACTGTTCGAGCTGTCATTTGAGCGAGCCCGCCAATGACGGCGAGCCACCGCAGTTTTCCGACTTCGGCTTCCTGGGGCTGGCGGTGCCGCGGAACATGGCGATCCCCGCCAACAGCGACCCTGATTATCACGATCTCGGCCTCTGCGGCCCTCAGCGTACCGACTTCAGGAACCGGCCTGATTATTGCGGCCTGTTCCGCACGCCGACGCTGCGCAATGTGGCGCTGAAGAAGAGCTTCTTCCACAATGGCTATTTCCATTCGCTGCGCGATGTCGTTTCCTTCTACGCCACGCGCGACAGCGATCCCGGCCGCTGGTATCCGAAAAATGCCGATGGCACGATCCGCAAATATGACGATGTTCCACAAGCCTATTGGGACAACCTCAATCAGGATCCGCCCTTCGGCCGCAAGCCGGGCGACCCGCCGGCGCTGACGGAATCGGAAATCGACGACATCGTCGCGTTCCTCGGAACGCTGACCGATGCGGACCAGCTGCCCGGCCCGACGCGGCAGGCGGCGCATTAATTCAAAAGAAAAGGCCGGAGCAATGCTCCGGCCTTTATTCACTGGTGCTGCAAGTAATCAGGCGACCGTGACCGGAACTTCGGTCGAAGTGCGCATTGCGTGGCTGTAAGGGCAGACGATGTGGGCCGCAGCAGCGAGCTTTTCAGCGGTTTCGCGGTCGACGCCCGGGATGTTTACGGTCAGGGCCACTTCGATACCGAAGCCGCCGCCATCTTCACGCGGGCCGATGCCGACGGTTGCGGAGACAGTGGTTTCCTCTGGAATCTTGACCTTTTCCTTGCCGGCCACAAATTTCAAAGCACCGAGGAAGCAGGCCGAATAACCGGCCGCAAAGAGCTGTTCGGGATTGGTGCCCGTTGCGCCGTCGCCGCCGAGTTCCTTCGGCACGGTCAGCGTGACGTCGAGAACACCGTTTTCGGATACGGCGCGGCCTGCGCGGCCACCGGTGGCGGAAGCTTTGGTCGTATAGAGAATAGGCATGACAATCTCCTTTGGTTGGCCCCGTTCGTTCGGGTTGAGTTTTTAATAACGCCCAATTAAATTGTACGCAAGTGAATTTTGCAAATTGCATTCGGAATTTGAAAAGAGGACAATGAGACCTCTGAGGATGACAGCGATGAAAGCGAGACCTGCGAAAGTGATGGAAATACCGGAAGAGGAAAAGCGGCTGGAGAAGCAGCTCTGTTTCGCGGTTTACGCGACGGCGCATGCCTTTACCCGCGCCTATAAGCCCATACTCGACAAGGTGGGCCTCACCTATCCGCAATATCTCGTCATGCTGGTGTTATGGGAAAAGGCCGAACTGCCTGTCAAAACGATCGGCGAGCAGCTCGATCTCGATTCCGGCACGCTCTCCCCTCTCCTCAAACGGCTGGAGCAGAACGGCCTCATCAAGCGCACCCGCGATTCCCGCGACGAGCGGCAGGTCATCGTGTCGCTGACCCCGAAAGGTCAGGCGATGAGGGGCGAGGTCAATACAATCATGTCGTCGATCGGCGAGGCGATCGGCTGCACGCTGGAGGAAATGGCGGTCATGCGCGACATGCTGACCCGGCTGCGCGGAAATCTCAACGCAAGCATATAGGCCGAGTCCAAGCACGGCCTGAAAGACGATGCCCGCGCCAACCCGGCGCGGGCAATTTGCATTATTCCGCTGCCTGATAGGCCTGCGGGCGAAGGGTGGCGCTCTTCGGGCCGACAGCGGCAAGCAGAGTGATCAGGATCGCCAGCAGCGCCACGAAGACGATACCGCCGACATAGGGATCCCAGCCGAAGTGCGGGGCTGCCGCGAAGATCGCGGAGGCCGCCGCAAGGACAATGCCGCCGCCGATCTGGAAGGAGGCAAAGAGCAGGCCGGAGGCAAGGCCGGACTTGTCCTCTTCGACATCAGACAGTGCTGCAACCTGGATCGCGGGATAGGTCATGGCATAACCGACGCCGAGCGGGATCTGGTTCAAGGCAACCAGGATGATCGGATCGATGTGCCCGACCAGCGCTACCCAGAGGATATAACTCGTTGCCTGCAAGCCGACACCGACAGCCATCAGGCCCGTCGTGCCGCGGTTCTGCGCCACAGTGGCAAAACGCGGTGCCAGGAACATGACGCAGACGCCGCCGAAGGCGAAGCAGAAGCCGGTGGCAAAGGCCGACCAGCCGATGACATCCTGATAATAGAGCGTGGCGATGAACTGGAAGCCGACATAGGCGCCCTGGAACAAAGCGGCGATGGCGTTGGCATGGCTGAGCTTTGCCCGGCGGAAGATATGCAGCGGCACCATGGGATCGGCATGGCGCGATTCAACGATCAGGAAGAGTGCGATCAGCACCACGGAGGCAACGAGCGAGCCCCAGGTGAAGAAGTCATTCCAGCCGGCTGCGGCAGCATTGGTGATGCCGAAGACGAAGAGCAGCAGGCCGGGGGTGATCGTCAAGGCGCCCGCCCAGTCGAAATGCTTGCGTCCCTCGCCGCGCCGCGCATCAGGAGGCAGGACAAAGGGAGCGATCGCCAGCGTGAGGATTGCCACCGGGGCGCCCATGACGAGCGTTGCCCGCCAGCTCACGAGGGTGGCGGCACCGCCGAGCACCATGCCGAGCACGAAGCCGGTGGCGCCCGTAGAAGCGAAGACGCCGAGCGCCTTTGCCCGCTTCTCGCCCTCGCCGAAGACGGAGAGCAGCAGGGCAAGTGCTGCCGGGGCGGTAAAGGCTGCGGCGATGCCCTTCACCAGACGAGCAGCGATCAGCGTCGGACCGCTATCGACGAAACCGCCGGCGATGCTGGCGGCAGCGAATATGCCAAGCGACCAGAGGAAAACGCGGCGGTGGCCAAAGAGGTCGGCGACACGGCCGCCGAGCAGCAGGAATCCGCCGTAGCCCAGCACATAGGCGCTGACGGCCCATTGAAGCGAGGTTGCCGGCATACCAAGTTCGGTCTGGATGGCAGGCAGGGCGACCCCGATGGTGGACACATCCATGGCGTCAAGGAAATTCGCAGCGCAGAGCAGCAGCAACGCCAAGCCGGCTCCGCGTGGAGATGGGGAATTTGTCATCGATCTCAGTTCCTTCTTTGCTGCCGCTCTTGCCGGGAGGCTGGCCGGCGGCAGGGAACGAGAAAATGTACAGCTTCCAACCCTATTGCAAATTGATAGTACCCATGTCAGGTATTACTGATAATGATGAATGACGCTATCCTTCGCAAAATCGATCTTAACCTTCTGCTCGCCTTCTCGGTGTTGATGCAGGAGCGCAATGTCAGCCGCGCTGCCGAAAGGCTGCTGCTCGGCCAACCCGGACTTTCGGCCGCTCTCAAGCGGCTGCGCGAGGCGCTTGATGATGAGTTGTTCGTGCGCGTCGGCCGCGGTCTGCAGCCGACGGCGCGGGCACTGGCCATCGCTCCAGCAATCGAGGATGCGCTCTCCGGCATCGAACGGGCCATCCGCCCGCCCACAGGCTTCGATCCATCAACCTGGCAGGGCGAATTCCGCGTCGGCATGTGCGACAATCTGGAAACGGCCTTCTTCGGCCCTTTGGTCGCGCGGCTGCGCCAGCTTGCGCCGGGCGCGCGGCTCGTGGGCGTCGCTGCCGACAAGCGCGATGCGGCGCAGATGCTCGATGACGGCGCTTATGAATTCAGCATCTCCGTTCATGGCGAACCAGCCTCCTGGCATATCCGTATGCCGCTGTTCGAGCAGTGCTCGATCGCCATCTACGATCCGCAGCAGTTGAAGCTGAAGCCGCCGATCAGCGTCGAGGATTTCATAGCCGCGCCGCATATCGCCATCTCCTTTTTCGGCAGCGCGACAACGGCGGTCGATGCCGCGCTCGACAAGGTGGGTCTGAGCCGCAACGTGGTGGCGACCGTTCCCCGCTATTCGGCCGTTCCGCCAGCGCTGAGGGCCATGCCGTCGATCGCCGTCGTGCCGGAATCGCTGGGACGCTGCATGGCGCAGCTTCACAATCTCGAGGTGTCGATGCCGCCGATCGAGCTGCCGGCCGATCCGGTGTCGATGCTGTATCGGCGGGTGGACAGGGCGGACGAGCGGGCGTCGTGGTTTCGGCGATTGTTTGTCGAGGTGGCGGATAAGGCGCTGCTTGCTTCGGGGTGCAGGGCTGGGATTTGCGCTGAGGCGGCTTGAGGGATTTCAATAAAAAACCGCCCAAATGGGCGGTTTTTGTTTTGGGTCAGGCACCTCTCCAGCCCTGCGCTTACGCTTCGGGCGTTCGTCACTGCAATCGATTCACTGGATCGATTGCTCGGGCTTCGCCCGACCGTTCCTCACTGCCAAACAACGATCGGGGTTTTGTTGGGGACGCGATCGTAGAGGTCGATGATATCCTGATTGAGCAGGCGCACGCAGCCCGACGAGACAGCCTTGCCGATGGAGCGCCATTCCGGATTGCCGTGCAGACGATACAGCGTGTCTTCGTTGTTCGAGAAGATGTAGAGCGCGCGCGCACCGAGCGGGTTCAACAGGCCTGGCTCCATGCCGCCGCGGTCGATCGAGTATTTCGCAAGCTCCGGCTGGCGGGCAACCATCTCATTCGGCGGCTTCCAGCGCGGCCATTTCTGCTTCCACTGGATCACGCCATTACCCGACCAGGCGAAGCCTTCGCGGCCGATGCCGACGCCGTAGCGCATAGCCATGCCGCCAGGCTGGACGAGATAGAGGAAGCGCGAGGGCGTATCGACAACGATGGTGCCGGGCGGCTGGCCCGTCGGATCCACGACCTGTTGGCGATAATAGCGCGGATCGATCTGCTGGTAGGGAACGGCGGGGATTAGGAAACCGCCGTCTTCGATTGGGCCGTACATGACGGCAAGTTCTGCTTCGCCGGGCGCGCTCGTCGTCTGGAACGCGCGGAAGGGCGAACGGTAGCTGATCGACATGCCGCCATTTTCGACCGTATTCGAAGTGGAGGCACAGCCTGCCAGCGCGGAAGCCGCTGTCAAAGCCGAAAAGGAAAGAAAGCTACGACGGGAGAGGGGTTTATCGAGGCTCATGACGCGGGACTGATTTCCTTCGTGATACGGGGCTTGCCATAAACGCAGCTCACCCCTGATTCGTCCAATGCCGAAATCGACTACAGCGCCGCGCGTCTTCAGACGCGCAAAGGACGCTGTAGCACTTTAAATTGCTGCATAATTTTATCCTTAAAGCGATTCCGATTTAAGGAGTTATGCAGCAGGAAAAAATCTATCGGCTTATACTAAATAAACCATAGCATCACGCAGACGTGTCCAGCTCCGGGCAGACGATCTCGCCTGCCCTGTTGCAGCCCTACATCACAACGATCTCGGACTTGGCCGGCACGCGGTCGTAGAGGTCGACCACATCCTGATTGAGCATGCGCACGCAGCCGGAGGAAACCGCCTTGCCGATCGACTGCCAGTCGGGCGTGCCGTGAATGCGATAAAGCGTGTCCTGGCCGTTCTTGAAAATATACATGGCACGGGCGCCGAGGGGATTTGCGAGGCCCGGATTCATGCCGCCATTTTCCGCAGAGAAGGGACGAACTTCCGGCTGGCGAGAGACCATTTCGACCGGCGGTGTCCAGCGCGGCCACTTCTGCTTCCACTGGATGACGCCACGGCCCTTCCAGGCGAAGCCCTCGCGGCCGAGGCCAACACCGTAGCGCATCGCCTTGCCATTGCCTTCGACGAAATAGAGGAAGCGGTCCTTGGTATCGACGACGATCGTGCCGGAGCGCTCGTTGGTCTGGTAATCGACCTCCTGGCGCAGATACTCCGGATGGATGCGAGTGGCGGGGATGGCAGGCAGCGTGAAGTCGCCGTCCTTCAACTGGCCATACATGCCCATGTCGAGGTTCAACGGGTTGCTGACCGGCAGACCGTAAGTCTGGTGGAACTGCGTCTTGTAGAGTTCGCGCGTCTGCGGCACCGGCTGATCGGGGATCGGCTTGACGCGGCGCGGGTCGACACCCGGCGGCTCATAGAAGACCGGCGAGATTTCCTGCACGAAGCGCGCCGGCGAATCGGCTGCGACATCCGGAACGAGAATGTTGCAGCTGCTGAGCGACGTTGCGGCAGCAACGAGCCCGGCAAACGGGAAAGCCCGGCGCAGAAAATTCATGAAACCACCCTCATCAGCGATAACAGAGACAGCATTATCTGCTCGCAGCATGGCATTCGCGGCTGGCGCGAGGCTGGTGGCAGAGGCCGAAGTGATCTCAAATAAGCAGTGGATGCAGGCCTCTGTCGGACCTGCATCCGGCGACTGTCAGGCCGCGACACCATGGAAGAACTGTATGCTCTGCTCGATCTCGGCGGGCAGCGCCGAGGTATGGTTGCCGTCAACTGTATCGGCTTCGATGCGCGTGCCAGCCGCACGAGCGCGGGAGACGAGCAGATCGGCGCGATCGTTGAAGTGAGACTCTTCCGTGCCGTGCAGCACGCGCACCGGACATTTGAAGCTGTGCGCGTAGCAAAGCGCCGTGCGCACCTCGAACTCATGCGCGTTGGAATCGTCGAAGCGGATGTCTTCAGGATAGCGGTTGAAGAAACGGAAGGCATCCGCATTACCTGAAATCGGCACGGCGGCCCGAAAATGATGCGTACTCATCGCCGTCAGCATGGTCAGCGTGCCGCCAACGCTGTGGCCGGCGATGAAGAGGCGCTCGGGATCGACGCCCGGCAGGTGGCGCAGGCGCTCGGTCGCGGCGAGCACGTCGTCCACCTCGTCGTAGAAGCCTGAGAAATTGCCCATCTGGCCGTTTTCGCCGCGCATGGACGGCATCATCACCACATAACCGGCATCGATGTAGGGCTTCATGAGCTGCCAGTGACCCATGCCCATGGCATTGCCGCCGTGAAGGAAGAGGATGCCGGGCTTTGGCTTGCTCTCGCGCTTGTATTTGGACACCCAGGCCGTCAGCTCCAGCTCGCCGCCGTAGCCGGAACGATAGAAGATCCGGTCGGCATCGGCGGGTGCTGTCAGCGGCTCGTATTTGTCCGGCGCCGGCCCCTTCTGCAGCAACTTGGTGCGGAAGTGATGGCGGACACTGGCATAGTCATGCTTGGCAAGCCTCGGAACATCGGGAACATCGAAGGCATTCGCAAGGCGAGGCAGCATAAGAGAGCCGGCTATGCCTGCAAGCAGGCCGCGGCGTTGACGGAAAAAGGCATTTCGTTCTTGCGAGCTCATACGCGGCACCCATCATTTCCCCGGCTCAAAAAATCTGCACCGGAAGAGCGTTGCCGCCAATACACATGCTGTTGAAAACGGGGGGCCTGCGTCATTTTTGCGCAGGCAGATATCGTCAACCCGCCTTGGCGTCGATCATAGCAATGAGCGTGCGCAGCCGATCGGCCTCGTAGGAGGGCTTGTCGGGGCGCAATCTCGCAATGCGAGGGAAGCGCATGGCGACGCCCGACTTGTGGCGAGTGGAGCGATTGATTCCCTCGAAGGCGACCTCCACCACGAAGCCGAACTCCTTATCCGCCCGCACTGCCCTGACCGGTCCGAAGCGCTCGGTCGTGTTGTTACGCACGAACTTGTCCAGCACTTCGAGCTCAGCATCGGTGAAGCCGAAATAGGCCTTGCCGACGGGGACGAGCTGTTCACCATCCTCGTCATCCGCCCAGACGCCGAAGGTGAAATCCGAATAATAGCTGGAGCGCTTGCCGTGGCCGCGCTGGGCATACATCAGCACCGCATCGACATTGTAAGGATTACGTTTCCACTTGAACCACGGCCCCTTCATGCGGCCGGCCTGATAGATGCTGTCGCGGCGCTTGATCATCACGCCTTCGATAACGGGATCGGGCGGGGCGGCGCGCAGATCGTCCAGCTGCTCCCAGGTGGAGAAAGGCACCAGAGGCGAGAGGTCGAAGCGATCATGCGGGGCGCGGTCGATAATTTCCGAGAGCCGGTCGCGGCGCTCGATATAGTTCTTGCCGCGCACGTCCTGCTCACCGTCGAAAAGCATGTCATAGGCGCGGATGAAAGCCGGATATTCCTCCAGCATCCTTGGCGTCACCGTCTTGCGGTTCAGGCGCTGCTGCAGATCGGAGAAGGTGCGGGTCGGATTATTCGAACGCGCCGTGCCGCCGACCAGAAGCTCGCCATCGATGACGCCGGAAAAGCTGATGGAGTCCAGAATATCAGGAAAGGCGCCGGAGATATCATCGCCGGAGCGGGAATAGATCCTGCGCGTCTCGCCGGAGCGGGACAGCTGCACACGGATGCCGTCCCATTTCCATTCGGCGGCATAATCGGCGGGGTCGAGACTATCAAGATCACCCTCCTCCACCGGATTGGCAAGCATGACGGAATGGAAGATGGCAGGCGTTGCCAGCACCGGTTTTTCTTCTCCGCCCTCCAGCCATTTGAAGAGCGATTCATAGGGCGCCTGCAAGCCGTGCCACAGGGTTTCGATCTCTGTGACATCCTTGCCACCGAGATCGGCGAGCGCCTGCTTGGCAAGGCGCGCGGACACGCCGATACGCAGCGCCCCGGTCGCAAGCTTGATGAAGGCGAAGCGGCCGGAGGAATCGAGACGGTCGAGCAGATCGCGCACGAAGCTGCGCACTTCCGTGCGGCCAAGCGAATTCATCCTGATGACCACCTCGCCGAGACGCGGCTGAGCGAGCGCGGAGCGGTCGATATCGCGCTCATTGTCCCATACCAGCGAGATGGTTTCGGCGAGGTCGCCGACATAATCGTAGGAGTAGCGAAAGAGCACATCGTCCATGCGCTCCAGAACCAGTTCGCGCAGCATGGCGGGCTTGACGTTGCGCACCTCCAGCGTGCCGGCAATGGCGGCAAGACCGTAGCCGCGATCAGGATCCGGTGTGTCGCGGAAATAGTCGGTCAGGAGCTTCAGTTTGCCGTTGCGGCTGGGGGTGAGAACCAGGCGGTCTAGGAGGTCGGCGAAGGCTTTCATGCTTCAATCCCCCTCATCCTCATAGCCCACCAGATGCAGCGGCTTGGCCTTGATGCCCTGCAGCTCGCACCAGCGGACCAGCGCCTCCTCGCGGCCATGAGTAACCCAGACTTCCTGCGGGGCAAGTTCGGTGATCGTCTCGGTCAGTTCCGGCCAATCGCAATGGTCTGATATGACGAGCGGCAATTCAACGCCGAGCTGCTTGGCGCGCTGGCGCACCATCATCCAGCCGGAGGCGAAGGACGGCAGCGGATCGTTGAAGCGGCGGGCCCAGCGGTCAGAAAAAGCGGAGGACGGGCCGACGACGACGGCGCCCTTGAAGATGGACTTGTCGCGGCTTTCGATCGTGGCCGGCAGCAGTTCGCCGAGATCGATGCCCTGGCTGACATAATAATCGCAGAGACGTTCCATGGCGCCGTGAATATAGATGGGTTCGCCGTAACCGGCGTCGCGCAGCAGGCGGATAACGCGTTGTGCCTTGCCGAGTGCATAGGCGCCGACGAGGTGCGTGCGTTCGGGGAACTGGCGCAGCGAGGCGAGAAGCTTGCCGGTCTCGTCGATCGGATCGGGATGGTGGAAGACCGGCAGGCCAAAGGTCGCCTCGGTGATGAAGACATCGCAGGGCACCGGCACATAGGCTTCGCAGGTCGGGTCGGGGCGGCGCTTGTAATCGCCCGATACGACGATGCGTGTGCCGTTCTTCTCGATGGCAATCTGAGCCGAACCGAGCACATGGCCGGCGGGATGGAAGCTCACCTTCACGCCGTTGACGACGAGTTCCTCGCCGAAAGCGACCGGCTGTTCGCTGGCTGAGAAGCCGTCGCCGTAGCGGATGCGCATGATGTCGAGCGTCTGGCGGGTGGCGAGCACATTCACGTGGCCTGGACGCGCGTGATCTGAATGGCCGTGGGTGATGAGTGCCCGCTCCACCGGCCGCACCGGATCGACATAGAAGCCACCTTCCGGGCAATAGAGCCCCTCGGGGGCGGGATAAAGCAGCGCGTCTGGTCTCATGACAGCAAAGATAGTGGGAAATGTGTTTTGCGCCAGAGGGATACACAGCGCCAAATTTAGCAGTGAAGGCGGGTCATGTGGGCCCCCCGTCCATTGCATCCGCCCACAAGCCTCGTTAGCTTCGCCCGCGCTGCAGCAGGGAAGCAAATGAGAAGCGTATGAGGACTATTTTCGGATATGCATTGGCGGCGCTCGGGCTGATGCTGCCTGCCGCGGCCTCGGCAACCGACTGGCGGCCGAGTGAGGAAGTGAAGGCTTACGCAATCACCGGCCGTACTGGCATGGAACTTTACCGATCCATCGGCGAACGGGGGCCGCAGGTCGGGCCAGGACGGGTGATCGCGCATACGACTTTCAAGCTGACCTGGACGCGCAAATATGAACAGCAGGGCAGTGCCTGCACGCTGACTTTCGCAAAGCCGAAGCTCATCATCATCTACACGCTGCCGAAAGCGCCGAGCGACCTGCCGGCGGCAACCAAGGCAAGCTGGGACAGCTTCATCGCCGGTGTACGCACCCATGAGCGCTGGCATGGCGAGACGATCATCGAGATGGTCAAGGAGATCGAGACGCTGAGCAATGGCTTCTCCGTGCCCGATGACCCTGGCTGCAAGAAGATCAGGCCTGAACTGACGGTGCGGCTCGGCGAGCTCTCCAACAAGCAGCGCCAGCGCGGCCGGGATTTCGACCGCGTGGAAATGAGCGAGGGCGGCAACATCCAGCAGCTCATCCTGAAGCTGGTGAACGGTCCCTAACCGGTTCAGAGCACGGCGAGGAAAGCGTCGACGCGGCTCCAGGTGGCCTCTGCCGCCTTTGCATCGTAGTCAGGCAGCGACGGATCGGTATAGAGATGACCGACGCCGGGATAGAGGAAGACCTCCAGGCCGATATTGGCTCTTGCCGCATGCGCGCGCCACGCGGCCACTTCATCAGCCGGCTCGAAATCGTCAGGATCAGCAAGATGGACCTGAACGGGAATGCCTTCGCGCGCATTGGCCGGAATTTCGGCGATGCTGTGCAGCAGAAGCATGCCCGATGTCTGCGGACGGCTTGGCCAGAGGCTTGCGGCAATGCCCGCCCCCATCGAGAAGCCGCCGAGCACGGCCCATGCCGGCAGGTCGGCGATCGCCTTTTCGGCCCGCTTGCAAAGTTCGGCCCAGCCGATCTCGTTGCGGATGGCAAAGCCTTCCTCGATCGTCTGCCCTACTCTGCCCTCGTAGAGATCGGGTGTCACGACCTGATGGCCGGCTGCGCGCAGACGCTCCGCAGCATCCCGTTCAAGGGACCGAAATCCGTAGACCGAATGAAAAAGTACAATCGCGGCCATCTCTATCTCCTGTTTTGCGAGGTCGACATAGGGTTTCTGCAACGTGAAGGCGAGATTTAACCCATAAAAGCCCCAAATGAGCCAAAGAACCACCGGAATCGCTTTCTAGCCATTTGCCGAGGCACGACCGGAGGGGATGATGGGACGGAAGCTCACATATGCAGGCGTGGCGGTTCTCGCCACTGCCACCGCAATTTATCTCAACAATACCAGCTTTTTAGCCGAACATCGGGCGGGCAAACCTCTGCTTCTGGCGCATCGCGGCATCGCCCAGCGTTTCGACGAGACGGATCTGAAGAACGATACCTGCACGGCCACGCGCATGCTGCCGCCGAAGCATGATTTTCTGGAGAATACGATCCGCTCCATGCAGGCGGGCTTCGACGCCGGTGCCGACGTAGTGGAGATCGATGTGCACCCAACGACCGACGGGCAGTTCGCTGTCTTCCACGACTGGACGCTCGATTGCCGCACGAACGGGCATGGTGTCACGCGCCAACACTCCATGGCCGAGATGAAGACACTCGACATCGGTTATGGCTACACGGCCGACGGCGGCAAGAGTTTCCCCTTCCGCGGCAAAGGCATCGGTCAGATGCCGACCCTTGACGAGGTTCTCTCCACCTTCCCGGACAAACATCTGCTCATCAACGTCAAAAGCCGCGACCCCTCGGAGGGCGAAAAGCTCGCGGCCGTGCTGAACGGCCTGCCGGCCGAACGGCGCGCGAAGATCATCGTCTATGGCGGCAACGAGCCGATCGACCGGCTCCGGCAGCTGGCGCCCGATATCCGCACGGCTTCGCGTGCCAGCCTGATGGGCTGCCTCACCGGCTATATCGGCTACGGTTGGACGGGCATTCTGCCTGACGATTGCAAGAATGTGATGATGCTGGTTCCGATCAACTACGCGCCCTGGCTTTGGGGCTGGCCGGACAGGTTCCTCAACCGCATGCAGGACGCAAATACGCAGGTCTTCGTCATCGGCCCCTATCATGGCGGCGGCTTCTCGACCGGTATCGACAATACCGAACGCTTCACGCAACTGCCCGCCAATTATTCCGGCGGCATATGGACGAACGAGATCGAGACGATCGCCGACATGGTGAAGTGATCAGGCGCCTCGCGCCAGCAGCATGACGACGATCTCTTCCGGTGCGACAGGCCTGGAGAAGCGATAGCCCTGCGCCTCCTCGCATCTGACATGGCGCAGGAATTCCAGCTGCGCGTCGGTTTCCACGCCTTCGGCGAGCACCGAGAGCTTCAAGGTCTGGGCGAGCGAAATAACGGCCGACGCGATGGCGACGGCGGTCTTATCGGCAGGCAGAGCCTCGACCAGCGAGCGGTCCATCTTCAATCGGTCGAAGGGAAAGGTCTTCAACGCGGCAAGCGAGGAATAGCCGGAGCCGAAATCATCGATCGACAGGCGCACGCCGAGGGCACGCAGCGACAGCATCATGGAGAGCGCGCGGGCAGCATCCTGCATGATGACGCTCTCGGTCACCTCCAGCTCCAGCCAGTGCGCATCCAGCCGGTGGCGGTCAATCGCTTCAGCGACGTGGGAGGCGAAATCCGGATCGGCAAACTGCTTGGGCGAGACATTGACGGCAATGGTCAGCGGCGTCAGGCCCATATCCTGCCAGGCGCGAGCCTGACGACAGGCCTCGTTCAGCACCCAGAGGCCGAGCGGCACGATGAGACCGGTTTCTTCGGCAAGCGGAATGAAATTGACGGGCGGTATCACACCCTTCGCCGGATGGTTCCAGCGCACCAGAGCTTCGAGGCCGGTGATACGGCCGGTCGCGACATCAACCTGCGGCTGGTAGAGCAGGAAAAGCTGGTTGGCGACGATCGCCTGGCGCAGCTCTTCCTGCTCGCTGAGCGGCAGGTCGACGGAATTGCTGACGACGCCGTCGTGATACTGCAGCGTGTTCCGGCCGAGCTGTTTGGCACGGTACATGGCGCGGTCGGCATTGGTGAGCAATTCCTCCGGTGTTGCGCCATCCCATGGGAAGGCGGCGATGCCGATGCTGGACGTGACAGCTATTTCTCCTGCCTCGGAGCGTACAGGCTTGGAAATCGCCTTCTGCAGCTCCCGCAGGCGCCGCATGATGCCGGCATCGTGGCTGGACTGGTGAACGAGCACGACGAGAAATTCATCGCCGCCGAGCCGCACGACCATATCGGAGGCGCGCACGCAGTTCGCCATGCGGGCAGCGGTCTCCTTGAGCACCTCGTCGCCGGCGGTGTGGCCGCTCGTGTCGTTGATCTCCTTGAAATTATCGAGATCGATATAGGCGACGGTGACCTTACGGTTGTTGCGCCGGGCCTGATCGAGGATCTTCGCCATGCGCTCCTTCAGGAAGGCGCGGTTCGGCAGGCCCGTAAGATCGTCGTGATGGGCCATGAAATGGATGCGGTCATCGACGCGCTTACGCTCGATGGCAATGCCGGCGATATGGGTGGCGAGCGCCACCAGCGTCATCTCGTGTTCAGTCGGGCGCCGCGTCTCTTTGGAATAAAGCGCGAAGGTGCCGAGCACATTCTTCTGCGAGGTGCAGATCGGCGTGGACCAGCAGGAGCGAAAGCCGAACTGGCTGACCATCGCCCGGAAATCCTCCCAGAGCGGATCGGCCATGACGTCCTCGACGATGATGGTTTCGCCACGCCAGGCTGCCGTGCCACAAGAGCCCACCTTCGGGCCGATGGCAACGCCGTCGATCATACGGCTGTAGGCGCCGGGTAAATTGGGAGCCGCGCCGTGGTAGAGCCGTGTGCCCTCGCTGTCGAGCAGTAGTACCGAGCCGAAAATACCGGTCATCTGCCGTTCGATCATCAGCACCAGCGCCTCGAGGATCATCGGCAGCGGTTCGTTCCGGGCGATCATTTCCAGAAGGTTCGCCTGGCCGCGATAGAGCTCCTCCTGGCGCTTGCGCTCGGTAATATCGCGGGACACACCGATAAGGCCGACGACCTCGCCGCGATCGTTGCGCAGCGGTATCTTGGAGGTCAGGCGACACATGGTGCCGCCATCCGGCAGCGGCACGAGTTCTTCCATGTCGATGCGGGGCTCTCCGCCCGACATAATCTCCTGCTCGACATCGAAATACCGGCGGGCCGTCTCAAAATCGAACAGGTCGAAGTCACGCTTGCCGGCGATCTCGGCAGCGTTCTCCAGCCCGTGGCTGCGCGCCATGACAGCATTGGCGAAGACGAAGCGGCCGTCGCGGTCCTTGACGTAAAGAAAATCGGGAAGCTCGTGGACGATCGCCTTGAGGCGGAGGTTCTCTATGCCTTCGGAAAGATGATGGGCAGTCGCAGCCATCATTGCCTCTGTGGCAGCGATGATACGCTGTGTCTCGGTATTGAAGTTATCACCAGATTCCCAACGTCGGACACCCATTCCATTCATGACGCTGTTCTCTCCCGGTAACCGCAGGCTTATCCACAATAGTCATAATTGAAACCGCTTTCTAAAATAGCGAGCATTTCCTTCGGGGTGTTTAAATGGAAAGGTGAACAAGACGACAATATTAGAGAGGTTGCGTTTGCTACTCGACCGATGGTTATTCTTTTTCTACGGATATGTATCAAAAAGAAACATTTCTGCTGGCATGAATCCTGCGTCGGCAAAGCTATGAAGAAGGATTTCAGCAAAGTCTCCCGGCGGGATATACTTGGCGTGCTGGCGGCCTCCGCAGCGGCCATGACGGCGCCGCGCGCTTTTGCGGCTCCTCTCAGTGCGAAGCAGCCCGACCTGCGCGGCCCGATCGATGCGGTGCAGTACCGCGCCATCCCCGAAAGCGGCGACAAGAAGACCCGCAACCTGCAGCAGATGATCGAGAAAGCGGCGCGCGAGAACGTGCCGGTCTTTCTGCCGCCTGGCACCTATCGCATCTCCAACCTGACGTTGCCGGACAATACGCGCATATCAGGCGTGCCCGGTGCGACGCGGATCGTCTATACTGGTGAAGGCCACCTCTTTGCAGCTGACAATGTCGGTCGTATCGAGCTTTCCAACCTCGTCATCGACGGATCGAACCGTTGGCTTGCGGACTATGCGGGCGCCCTCGTCCAGTTCACCGGCGTCGGTGAGGTGCTGCTCGACAATTGTGAGATCGTCGGCAGCCGCAAGCACGCGCTGCAGCTCGAACGCTGCGGCGGGCGGATCGAGCGCAGCAAGATCTCCGGCGCAGGGCAGTCCGGCATCTATGCGGTGGAATCTGTGGGGCTTTCGATATCAGGCAATACGGTCTCCGATTGCGGCAATGGCGGCATTCTGGTGCATCGCTGGAAGAAGGCCGAGGACGGCACGATCGTTTCCGACAACCGTGTTTTCAATATCCGTGCGAATGACGGCGGCACCGGCGAAAACGGCAACGGTATCAATATCTTCCGCGCCGATGGCGTGACGGTGACTGATAACCAGATCTCCGACTGCGCCTTTACCGCGGTTCGTGCCAATTCCGGCTCAAACATCCTGATCAGCAACAACCAGTGCCGCCGCTCGGGCGAGACGGCCATCTATGTGGAGTTCGAATTCGTCGGCGCGGTTGTTTCCGGCAATGTGATCGACGGTGCCGCAAACGGCATATCGATTGCCAATTTCGACCAGGGCGGCCGGCTGGCAAGTGTGACGGGCAACGTCATCCGCAACCTGACCCTCAAAGGGCCTTACAAACACGAGGTCGGCTTCGGCATCGGTATTGCGGCGGAGGCGGATACGCTGGTGTCCGGCAATGTCATCGAGGATGCGCCGCGCTGGGGGCTGCAGATCGGCTGGGGGCCTTATCTGCGCAATGTCGTCGTCAACGGCAATATTGTGCGCAAGTCCCCGGTCGGCTGCGCAGTCTCGGTAGCCGAAGGCGCCGGTTCGGCTGTCATCGCCGACAATATCTTCCAGGAGATGGGCAAAGGCGCGGTGCTGGGCTTTGAATGGGAGAAGCAGGTTTCGGATGAGCTTGCCGACGGAAGCTCACGCTACGGCCAGTTGACCGTCGAGCGGAACCGGATTTCCTGAGCGCTATCAAAAGCTTTCATCGAGATATCATCCGCGGATGCTTTCTTCACGGTCGCGCTGGCTTTAGGGTCGGTGCAACAGAAGGGGACATTGCCATGCTGACAATCTACGGAGTTTACCGCTCGCGTTCCGCACGCGTTTACTGGATGGTGGAGGAACTGGGGATCGAATTCCAGTCGGTGCCGGTGCTGCAGGCCGGGCGGCTTGCCAATCCGCTCTCGCCTGATGCGCCTATTAACACGCTCTCGCCGGAATTCCTTGCGCTCAATCCGATGGCGCTGATCCCAGCCATCAAGGATGGCGAGCTCGTGCTGAACGAGTCTCTGGCGATCAACCTGTATCTCGCGCGCAAGTATGGCGGCGAGCTCGGCGGTAAAACCGTCGAGGAAGACGGTTTTATGACCATGTGGACGGTCTGGGCGGTTTCCGAGCTCGACGGCAACACAGGCAAGATCGTCTCGACCTATGACAACGGCAAGGAAAACACCGAGGCAGGGCGCGCTGTGATCGATGTCGCCTGCCGTACGATGAGGAAGCCACTTTCGGTTCTCGAAAAGCATCTCGACGGCAAGGACTGGATCGTCGGCGGACGCTTCACGGTCGTCGACCTCAACATCGCGGAAGTGCTGCGCTACGCCCAGAGCGAAACTGCGCTCTTCGAGGCACATCCGAACATCGATGCCTGGATCAAGCGCTGCCAGTCGCGCCCGGCCTATCTGGAGATGCAGCGCAAGCGCTCGCTGGAGCCGATCGAGGTCTGAGGATCAGCCGAAGATCGCGGCCGTGTCAGCCATTTCCTCGCGGATCCAGGCCTTGAAGTCGCGCACCTTCTTCGGCTCGCGGCTGCCTTCCGCTGTCACAAAATAATAGCCGTCGCCAGTATTGGCGCGGATGCCGAAGGGCGCCACCAGCCGGCCTTCCTGCAACGAAAAGCCCGCAAGCGTCTGCCAGGCGAGCATCACGCCCTGCCCGGCAATCGCCGCATCGAGGCAAAGCGAGGCATCGTTGAAGCTGTGACGTGTGGCAGGCGGAGCGCCTGAAAGCCCCGCTGCCTGCATCCAGACATCCCATGTGAACATTGCATGGGCATCGATGACGGCCGGGAGCTTCAGGATATCGGCCGGCTCCTTCAGCTTCGCGGCCATCTCGGGAGAGCAGACGGGAAACACCACCTGCTCCAGGAGATGTTCGACCTTCACGCCCGGCCAATGGCCTTTGCCAACGCGGATAGCGACATCGATATCGGAGGCGGCCAGATTGACGAGCCTGGTCGTCGCATCGAGGCGCAGGTTGATTTCCGGGTGGCGCTCCATGAAACGGTCCAACCGGCAGACTAGCCAGCGGGCGGCGAGAACGGGTGCTACCGAGATGGTCAGGATGCATTCGTCCTTGCGCTGCGCCATCGAGACGGCTTCCGAAAGACGGAGGAAGCCTTCGTTCAGGGCGGCAAGAACGGGAGCGCCTGCTTCCGTTGCCAGCATGCCCTTCGGCGTGCGTTCGAAGAGCAGCCGACCAAGCTGGGCTTCGGCCTTGATAACCTGCTGACTGACGGCGCCGACGGAAACGCCAAGTTCATCCGCCGCCGCCTGAAGCGAGCCAAGCCGGCTGACGGCTTCCAGCGCGCGAAGGCCGTTGAGATGCACGGAATTGAGATTTCTCATATAGTTTTCCTACAGTAGGAAACCGGTAATCTCAATTGAAAAGCAGGCGCTCGCCGCCGATATTGGCATCATAAGACGATAATCTTCACAGCGCAGCAAGATGCAAAGCGCCGGCGCAATCGAAATCCCTTGTGCCGAAAGCTGAGCCGAGCCTCAGAAAGCGAGAGCAAGATGTCATTGCTGAAGTTTTTCTTAAGCCAATCGGACCCTGCCGCCAGGGTTTCGCAAAGCGAATATGATGGAGATGAAGATGTTCTCGATCATCCCGACATCGCGTCCATGTCGCAGCGGGAGCTTGCGGACCTGCCTCTGCCGGTACCGGTGCCAAAACGTCCTCTGCAACGACAACTAGAGAAATGCGCCTGAATATATGATAGGTTTTCCGCCGGGGAAGACTCAGGGCGGATAACATGACGGAGAGCGTGGACGGCATTCTAGCACGGTTGAAGCGGCTGGCGAAGGAAGCCGGCTTGCCCGGCATCCAGGAAAGTACATCCTATGGCAACCTGGCGCTGAAGGTCGGGGGCAAAAGTTTCGTCGCGGTCAAGGACGACGAAACGGTGGTCATCTCGATCCCGATCGACCACAAGGAACACCTGCTGACGATGGCGCCCGACATCTATTTTCAGACGAACCATTATGTCGGATGGCCGCATCTGCCGGTCCGCATCGCAGCTGTTGGCGATGATGAACTCAAGCAACGGCTGATCGACGCCTGGACGTACCGGGCGCCGAAGAAGCTGATTTCCGCCTACCGCGCTTAGGCTTTTTCGCGTGCCAATGCTCGCTGGACAGCCGCGCGCTCCAGCATGCGGGCATGATGCTCGCTGATCTTGGGGAAGCGCGCGGGATCGACGCCATCGGATGGCAGCCAGTTGGTCATGACGAAGAGATAGGGATCGGCAACCGTATAGGTGTCACCCATCACCCACGGGCCTTCAAACATGGTCGCCTCGATCAGCTCGAAACTCTCACCCATGGTCTGCGGCACCTTTGCCTTCATGGATTCCAGCGCAGCCTCATCATCGGCCCAGCGGTATCCGCGCGGGCGATGCGCGTGATTCACGTGCACGGTGGAAGAGATGTAGCCGTTGAAAGCCTGCAGCCGGGCAAATTCGAAGGGGTCGTCGAGCGGCGCGAGCTTGGCGGCCGGTGCCATCTGGGCGATATAGGCAAGGATCGCCGTCGTCTCGGTCAGCACGCCGCGGTCGGTCGCCAGCGCCGGAACGCGCCCCTTAGGATTGATCTTCAGATAGGCTTCCGAGCGCTGCTCGTTCTCCCGCGTATTGACCTTCTTCGCATCGAAGGCAAGGCTGGATTCCTCCAGCGTAATCAGGCTTGCAAGCGCGCAGCTTCCCGGTGCGAAATAGAGTGTGAGCATGGTGAGACTCCCCTTTCGGGGAGCCTTATAGCGCGAGCTTCATGGCCAGCGAAAGACGCTGCTGCGCTTTCCCTTCTCCCCACGGGGATAAGGGGCAGAATTCACGCGCAGCCTGGCACGTCCTCCAGCCGGTACCAGACCGGTATGCCGCGCTCGGTGGCAATGCGCACATCGTTGTCGGCGCCCTTGGAGTCGCCCGGCAGGCGCAGCACGCCCTCGCAGAGCTGCAGCAGGCGGCCGGCGACGGGATGGAAGATTTCCTCGTATAGGTCGTCACCGACCGATTTACCGCCTGCGGCATGCCAGATGGGAAGCGCTACCCACTCACCGATCATCGGCACATGGCCTGCCTTGAAAAGCGCGTGAGACGGCTCCTCGAGGCGCTTGAGATTGGCAGCCATCTTTGTCGGGTCATCGCCCGTTCCGGACCTGTAAGGCCCGGCAATCAAAATCAACATGATCTACTCCATCAACTCCCGGCTTCATGCACGGGATTTCGCGAAAATGCACGATATTTCTTGAATGTCGAGTCAATTCGTGCATATTCACGCTGTTTCGTAAATTTTCGTGCAGGAGCAATCATGCTGACCAGCCAACGCAAAGCCCTCATCCTCGACACCCTGCGCCGCGACGGGCAGGTCATCGCCAAGCGTGTGGCGGAGGATTTCGAGCTGTCGGAAGACACGATCCGCCGCGACCTACGGGAGATGGCCGCGGAAGGACTGTTGAAGCGCGTGCATGGCGGGGCCTTACCCATTGCCCCCGACCTGCCCGACTTCACGGCCCGCCGCGACGTCGCTTCCGACGTTAAGGCGCGGCTCGGCGCGAGGGCGGCGCAGATGGTAAAGGCCGGGCAGATGGTGTTCCTCGACGGCGGCACGACCACGGCGGAAGTTGCCCGTCACCTGCCGCGCGACATTGCCTTCACGATCGCCACTCACAGCCCGACGATCGCCGCCGAGCTGGAGCATCACCCGACGGCCGAGGTGATCCTCTGTGGTGGCAGGCTCTACAAGCATTCCATGGTGGCAACTGGCGCGGTCGCCATGACAACGATCTCCGCTCTGCGGCCGGATATCTTTTTCCTCGGGGTGACGGCCGCTCATCCCGTGCACGGATTTTCGACCGGGGATTTCGAGGAGGCGGCGATCAAACGGCATATCGCCCGGTGTTCGGCGGAAACGCATGTGCTGCTGACGGCGGAGAAATTTGATCTCGTTTCACCCTGCACGGTGCTTGCCGCAGGTGAAGTGGCAGGACTGATCGTGCCCGCAGAAATGCCGGCGGAACGGCTTCAGCCCTATGCCGATCTCAATGTCGCAATTGCCGCAGCTTGACCCGCTTGCGGCGGAGCGGAGGAACAAGGCCCGGCGGCAGCAGGCTGAAGAGCAGCGTGGCGATGAAAACCACAAGTGCGAAGATGCCGGGCAGGACATTGCCAGACCCAAGCGTCAGCGCCTCCTGCAAGCGCGGCTGGACATTCGCAATGATGGCCGCGAGCGCCGGCATGCCTAGGACCTTGGCCACCATCGATGAGAGCCAGTTCATTTCAGTGACAGCGGCGAGAGCGCCATAGAGGGCGGCGGCGTAGACAATTCCGCGAAGGATAGCGGAGGCGCCGAAGGGCCTGATGTCATCGTCCTCGAAGGGAATGGCAAGATAAGCAAGCAGGGAGGCGAGAAACAGGAAAGCAAGCGGAAGCGCTTCAGATATCGCGGCCCATTGCAGGCGTTCGCCGGTTGCGATGAACAGCAGGAAAGGTGTGGAGGCCATAAACCACAGGGCTACCGGCAGCCCCCAAAGTCGCAGAAGCGAGAGGTAGCCCAGCCGCAGCATCGCAGCGCCAAACAGAATCCCGATCGCGGTCCAGACGCCTGCAGTTTTCAGCGTACCGGCCATGAATTGCACGACCGGCATGCAGGAGCCGGCCATCTCCACACAATTGGAGATCTGCACCGCAAGCCAGGTGAAGTAATCGAAGCAGAGCGTAAAGAACATCAGGAGGGTGATGCCAGTCAGCATCCACCACAAATAGCGGCCTGCGAACATCTCCTGCCCTCGCAGCTTCGGAGGAACCGTATTCACGCGCTCCGTCGCGGCAACAGGCATGTCCGACCGCCGGACGTGCCTCCGTTTATATTAGGTAATTCTTATTTTTTTATAACTTATATATTTAACAATGCAGGGATTTGGGGGCAGAGATCGGGGCAACGATCAGGTAAAGGCATCTGTCACGCGGATATCGCCGACATGGATGCCGTTCCAGTTGCGCATGGATTTATTTGCCAGAGCGGTCAGCGCGGCATGTACCTTGCCGCCCTTCTCGAAGTAGCGGGCAAGTGTCGCCGCAACCATGGCTTCGGCGGCGCGGGTGGTGCCGTCATCACACTTCAATGCGATCGCAATGCCCTGTTCCGGGATGGCAGCGCAGAAGACGCCTTCCGCGCCGGTCTTGCAAAAGATCCGTCCGGGGGCGATCTGCATCAGCTCGGTGCAGGCGCGGCCGGTGCCGGCCACATAGAAGGGCTCGGCCATGCAGGCTTCGATGAGCCGGCGGGAAGCTTTCGCACGTTCGGGGCCAAGGCCATTACCCGTCGCCATCTTCGCAAAGCCATGAGCGAGCGCCTTCAGCGGCACGGCATAGGTCGGAATGGAGCAGCCATCGGTGCCGCAGACATCATGACCGAGTGCGGCGCCCGTCAGGTCCCCCATGGCGTCTCGGATCTGCTGCTGCAGCGGATGATCGTAGCCGACATAACCCTTGCTATCGATGCCCTGATGGCAGCAGACGCAGATGAAACCGGAATGCTTGCCGGAGCAATTGTTATGAAGCGCCGTCGGCTTCTCCAGCGTGCGCGCCTGATGGATCAGCGTCTTCTGGTCCGAGGACCAGTGCGCGCCGCATTCCAGCGCTTCCACATCACGGCCGGCACGCGAGAGCATGGAGGCGGCAAGTGCCACATGTTCATCCTCGCCGCTATGGGAGGAACAGGCGAGCGCCAACTCCTTGTTGCCGAAGCCGTAGGCATCCGCCGCGCCGCTTTCGAGCAGCGGCAGCGCCTGCATCGCCTTGCAGGCCGAGCGCGGGAAGACACTCGCCCCGATATCGCCGAGCGAAAAGGCGACACGGCCATCGCCATCCACGACCACAACCGAACCGCTGTGACGGCTTTCGACAAGCGAGCCCCTGGTGACTTCGACGAGGACGGGATTGGGCATGGGCAAGAATCCGGATTATGGGCAAAGAGACTGCAGGCATAGCCCCTCCATCTCTGAAAGCCAATGGAATTTGCGCCTGATGACGGCCGATCACAGCATCTAAACAGCCATCACACGAAGTGACGGCGGGTGCGGCAAACTATCGTTTTCCGTGTAGGCGCGATGGGGCTAAAGGTGGGGCGTCAGGACTCATTCTCATGCCATCTTCATTTTCTTCCATCATCCGCGACAGCCGCATCCGCATTCCAACCGTAACGCTGGTGGCGCTCGCCTTCACCTATGCCTCGACGGTCCCGTATCAGTCGATCATCGGCATCAGCGAACTCGGCATGAGTGACGGCGCCTATTCGGCGCTGGTCTTCTTTGCTGCCGTCGTCAATGTCGCGATCAGCCTGACGCTCGGCATATGGTCGGACAGGCTGACGGAAAGACGGCCGCTGGTGCTTGCGCTTTCCATTGCCGGCATGATCGGCTTCGGATCGATCGCCCTCATTCATAGCCCTACCGTTTTCATCTTCTCGGTGCTCTTCCTCGTGCCGATGAGCAATTCCACCTATTCGCTGCTCTTTGCCAGTGTCAGGGCGCGCACCAACCAACTGGTCCGCAGTGAAGCGGTCGCCATCACCTCGACAGTGCGCGCGCTCTATTCCGGGTCCTGGGCGGTAGCGCCGGGACTGGTCGGGCTTGCGCTGGTCACTTCGCCATCGATGACGCCAGCTTATGGGGTGGCGGCGGTGGCAAGCCTCATCTGCTTCTGCCTCTATTTCTTCTTCGCGCCCGGCAATGGCCCGGTGCGCGAGACGATCCCCAACCAGCCGGGCTTCTTCGCTTCACTGAAGCGGGTCTTTGCGCCCGATGTTTTCATCCGCGTCTTCGTCATGTCGCTGCTGCTCGGCCTGCAGCGGTTGAACGGCATGGTTTCGCCGCTCATCGTCGTGCATAAGATCGGCGGCAGCGTTGTCGATGTCGGCTTTCTCTCGGGTCTGACGGCTTTTCTCGAAATGCCCTTCATGATGATGTGGGGGCTTGTACAACGACGTTTCCGCACCGTGCATGTATTGGCTTTCGGCTCGGTGCTTTACTGCCTCTATCTGGTGCTGCTCGGCTTTGCCACCGCACCTTGGCAGCTCTATGCGCTGCTCGGTCTCAACGCCTGCGGAGCTGCTGCCATCCTCAGCCTGCCAATCACCTATCTGCAGGACCTTATAGCCGACCGGCCCGGCCTCGGCAGCTCACTCATCTCGCTCAACACCTTTATCGGCATCGGCGTTGCCGCGGGCCTTTTCGCACTCGGAACAGCGGTAACGGATTATTCCGGCACGGCCTTTGTCGGGGCGGCTACAGGCATCGCCACCATCGTGATCCTGCTCTATCTGGAAAGCGGCAGCGGCGTACGCCAGCCTGCCTAAGTCATCGTGGTGTAATGCGATAGGCGCAGCGGCGTGCGCCAAGCAGGATGTGTTCGCTGCGCTCGACCTTCGCCGAGAGCACGCTGCGGAAGGTTTCGAGCTCGG
Organism: Hyphomicrobiales bacterium; assembly: GCA_900473185.1. Classification (GTDB taxonomy): domain Bacteria; phylum Pseudomonadota; class Alphaproteobacteria; order Rhizobiales; family Rhizobiaceae; genus Rhizobium. The sequence continues at coordinate 182,260 of UCKU01000009.1, forward strand.
AACGACAAAAGCCGGCGCAAGCCGTTGCCGCCGCACAGATCGGACAATGGTTCTCGACCAGCATCAATGATCCATCGTCTTCCTGCCAGCTATCGGCCATATAGCCCTCGCGGCTGCGGATGGCAGCCAGGCCTTCCACGCGGGCAGCAAGATCCGGCCGGTCCGCGAGTTCGTCGCGATAGCGCTGCAGCGTTTCATTTTCGCGGGCAGTTATGACGGCATCGAGTGCTGCGGGGCCGAGCTGCTGAACAACCGTTGTCAACAGTGTCGCCGTCAGTTCGGCATGGCCATCCGGGAAATGGCTGTTACCCTCAGCCGTCAGGTGCCAGAGCTGCCTCGGACGTCCCCTGCCCCTGGGGGCGACCGTCACGGGTTCCACAAGTCCCTCCTCCGCCATTTTTGCAAGCTGCTGACGGGCGGCCTCACCTGATATGCTGAGCGCATCGCCGACCGCAGCGGCAAGCTGCGGCCCTTCGGTCTTCAACAGGATCAGGATGCGGTTGACGGGAGACTGGCGCATATTTTTCCAAGCTGCCTCTTGTTTTAATCCGATGCTCATGCAATTTTCCAATTCATAACTTGGAAAATAATAACGGGTCAGGAAAAACGCAAGGATTCATCATGTCCGAGACCGCCTTGGAGCCATCAGGCTCTTCAACATCTGTCTTCCAGTTGTTTTCCCCTTCGCTGCTGCCGGCGACACTGATGCTTGGCGGCGGCATGACGATCTCTGCCGTGGAAAGCTACATCACAGCAACGATCGCGCCGAGCATCGTGCGCGATATCGGCGGGCTGGAACTGTTCTCGCTGGTGACAACGCTTTATATCGCCGCGACCATACTGGGCTCGATCTTCATGGCGATGCGACCGAGGAATATCGGGCTGCGCAGTGTCTACGTGATCGCGGCAGTGATCTTCGGCGTCGGCAGCCTGCTTTGCGCTGCAGCCCCCTCGATGCCTGTCGTGCTGATCGGCCGAACGGTGCAGGGTTTCGGCACCGGTGCGCTCGCCGCCCTCTGTTACGCCTTCATCCGCTTCGTCTATCCCGAACCGCTCTGGCCCAAGGCGTCGACGCTCTATGCGGCGATCTGGGGGGTGTCGACTGTCATTGGCCCGACGCTTGGCGGCTTCTTTGCGCATGACGGCGCCTGGCGCTACGCCTTTGCCGTGCTCGTCCCGCTCAGCGTGTTGATGGCAGTGCTGGCGCCGCGGCTTTTGCCGCAGGCCGAGGACGACCGCGAACAGGCAAAGATGCCTGTCGCGCAGATTTGCCTGCTGCTTGGGGCAGTGCTGCTGGTCAGCACCGCAGGGACAACCGAGATGACGACAGCCAAGATCGGGCTGATCGCCGTTTCGGTCATCGCCGTCGGCATCATGCTAGTTTTGGAACGCAAGGGAAACAACCGGCTGCTGCCGTTAGGCGCGGTGACGCTGAGCCAGCCGATATCACGGGTCTATCTGACAATGATCGGCCTCAACTTCGTTCTCGTCAGCGATATCTTCATCCCCTATTTCCTGCAGGTTCTGCATGGGGTAACGCCTCTGATTTCAGGCTATCTGGTGGCTCTCGTCGCCCTCGGCTGGACGATGGCGGCCTTCTTCAGCGGCTCCTTCTCCGGCAGGAAAGCCAACGCCGCGATCGTTGCGGGCTGTGCAACCGAAGCCGCAGCGACAGCCGTGCTCGCCGTCTTCCTTGCCCGCGAGAACCCTGAAGCGCATCTTATCATCCTCGGACCGGCAGCAGTCGCCATGTTCATGATGGGTTTTGGCGTCGGCCTCGGCTGGGCGCATCTCGTCGCCAAGGTGCTGAAGCTGGTGGCCGACAGCGAGCAGGACAAGGCTTCGGCAGCCATTCCGACGATGAGCTCGCTCGGCAGCGCCTTCGGAGCGGCCTTTGCCGGCGTTATCGCCAACGGCGCGGGACTGGTCGACCCGGGTGGTATTGAGGGCGCGCTTTCGGCGGCGAGCTGGCTCTATCTGATCATGGCCTTGCCGGGGCTGATCGCCGTCGGCGCGGCGCTGTCTCTCAGGCGAGTTTCAGCATGATCTTGCCGATGTGGTAGCTGCTTTCCATCAGCCGATGAGCAGCTACCACGTCTTCAAAGGCAAAGGTCTCATAGATGACGGGCGCGACCGTGCCGGCTTCCAGAAGCGGCCAGACCTCGGAGAGAAGGTCATCACGGATCGCCCGCTTCTCCTCCACCGTGCGCGGGCGCATGGTGGAGCCGGTCACCGTCAGGCGCTTGACCATAATCGGTGTCAGATTGACCTTTTCGGCGACCGCGCCCTGCAAAAAGGCGATGATCGAGAGGCAGCCATCCTTCGCCAGAGAGGCAATGTTCTTCTCGAAATAGGCCGCGCCGATCATGTCGAGGACAATATCGACGCCCTGGCCGGTCTCTTGCCTGATGACGGCGGCGAAATCCTCTTCCCGGTAGTTGATGGCGCGCTTGGCACCGAGCTTCTCGCAGGCTTCGCACTTTTCCTTCGAGCCGGCGGTCGAATAGACCTCGGCGCCGAAAGCCTTGGCGAGCTGGATAGCGGTCGTGCCGATGCCGCTGGAGCCGCCATGGATCAGCACTTTCTCGCCCTCCGTCAGGCCGGCCATCTGGAAGAGGTTTGCCCAGACGGTGAAAAAAGTCTCCGGAAGAGCCGCTGCCCTCACTGCATCATAACCCCTGGGGAAAGGCAGAGCCTGGCCGGCCGGCAGAAGGCAATATTCCGCATAGGCTCCACCATTGGCGAGGCCGCAGACCTTGTCGCCCAGCGAATAGCCGGTCACGCCGGAGCCGATCGCTACCACCTCACCCGCGAGTTCGAGGCCGAGAATGGGGCTCGCATCCTTCGGCGGCGGATAGCTGCCCTGGCGCTGGGAAATGTCGGGACGGTTGACACCGACCGCTTCGGTACGAACAAGGATCTGGCCTTCTGAGGGCACCGGAACCGGTCCGTTTGCGATGACCATCGCCTCCGGCCCGCCGAAAGACGGCAGATCGACAAAACGCATATGCGACGGCAACGACATGGCCCGGCTCTCCCTATTCCGAAGTATTGGAGATAATTCAGGGTCCGGGGCTTGGGAAGGCCGGAAGTGCCAGAGGCGTCAATTCGCCTCGCCTAGCGTATGGAATATGAGGCCTTCGTCGCTCTCCTTGGCACTCGACTTCACCTGGGCGATCTCGGCGCTGACGCGATTGATATCGTCGATGACGAGACCTTCCGGCAATTCGAGAACGCCGATCGAGCAGCGCATCAGCGGGAAAAAGGCTTCCGCGCCGGCGCGATCGTGACCGTGGATACGGCCGGCGGCGCGGTCCTCATCCGAATAGAGATCGAGCACGTCATCGTGGAAATCGCTGATGAGACGATCGAGGATTTCCGTCAGTTCCTCCTTCGTCCAGCCTACGACACCGATGAAGAAATCATCACCGCCGACATGGCCAAGGAAGTGACGCTCGGCAAAGAAGTAGCGGCGCATCAGTGCGGCAAAGAGCGAGATCGCATGGTCGCCAAGATGAAAGCCATAGGCATCGTTGAAGGGCTTGAAATTGTCGAAGTCGCAATAGCAGAAGTGGCGCACTTCATCGCCGTCGCGGCCGGAATGGCGCATGAAATCACGGATGGCACGGTTGCCCGGCAAGCCGGTCAGCGGATTCTGGTCCTGCGCCGTCTTCAGCTGCTTCTCATTGATGACCTTGATCAGCGAGGCGGCGGAGACGACGCCGGCATAGCGCATGTTGTCGGTGAGGATCAGGCAGTTGCTGCCTTCCATATTGGCGAAGATCACCATGAGCTGATCAGCATCGCTGTCGAGGCCGACGATCGGCGCGCGCTCGACGAAATGCGAGATGGTACGCTCATAGTCCTTATTCTTCAGAAGGTCGCGGCCGAAGGGCTGATAGATATATTCCTTGAGGTGATGCTCGTGGATGATGCCGCGCGGCTCACCATTGGCATTAAGAACAGGGAAATAGGCCTGGCGCGGATTGCGGCGGAACAGTTCGAAGACCGTATCGATGGCATCGCTCTCATAGACGGTCGGCAGCATTTCGATCTGCTTGCGGATGAGGATTTCATCGAGCGACTGGCTGTTGCCCTTGTTCTTGCCGAGTTCCTGCAGGTGCGGGAAGGCAGGCACGAGTTCGGAGAGATGCGTCGACGGGCGCGAGATGAACCAACCCTGCACGAGGTCGACGCCATAATCACGGCAGACGATGAATTCGGCTTCCGTCTCGATACCCTCGGCGATCACGCGGGTGCCGAGCACGTGGGCCATGTTGACGATGCTCTTCAGCAGGTGGCGCTTGCGCGGGCTGCGGTCGATATCGGCGACGAAATGGCGGTCGATCTTCAGGTAATCGACGGAATAATCGCAGAGCAGCTTCATCTCGCCATGACCGACGCCGAAATCGTCGATCGCCAGCTTGAAACCGGCCTTGCGCAGGCGCGAGACGAGATCGGCGAATTCGGGCACGCTGGTATTGTCGAAGCGCTCGGAGAATTCGAAACAGACGGAGGACGGCGGGATATTGGCCGTTTTCAGCTGCAGCAACAGGCTCTCGACAAGACGATTGCCATGCGGGATGAGGCGAACGTCGAGATTGAGGAAAAGCGTGGCCGTCGCGAAGTTCGAGAGCGTTGCGAATTTGGCGAGCGCGCGGTTCGCGACCATCTGCTCGAGCTGCAAGAGCTGGCCGGTTTCATGGGCTTCGTCGAGGATTTCGATCGGCGTTTCGAAGCCGATACGCTCCTGCCCGCGCATGAGGGATTCATAACCGAAGACAGTGCCGGTACCGGCTTCGACAATCGGCTGAAACGCATTTTCAACGACAAGTTTAGCGAGGGTAACGATCTGATCGCTGGCATAACGACGCACGACACCCGGTTCGACGCTGGCAGCCAAAGACATGCCAATCTCCACTGTGACCTTTTCTTTTTCGGCCGGACAATGGAGCAGAAGGGTCAACGAACCCTTTCCTCAGTATGAAACTTTCATGAACGCGCAACCGCTCATGCACACCAAGCGCTTATTAGATTTTCTAATTTACAATCAACAGCTTATTCAGGCCGAACGGCGATGCTCGGCTTCATGATCGGCGAACATATCGGCGACGCATCTGCCGCCGCTGGGTGCGCTTTCATCGGCCAGAACTTCGCTGCGATATTCGCCCAGTTTGCGGGCGGCATCCCACAGGCGCAGTGCCTCGCGCACGACTTCGCTGCTCGACGCATATCCGCCTTGATCGACAGCATCGCGAATGCCGGCCGCCTGGAGCGGTGAGATGGAAACGGTGACCATCGGCATGGAATTCTCCTCCCATTCTTTTTCGGCAGAGACTGCCTCGGGGGTCCATTTTCGGCTTCTGGGGCGACAAGCGCCAATGCCGAAGTGCCTTAGCACAGGAGGCGGCTCTTCTGCGGAGCCGGCCTTCAATCGCAGAATTTTAGTACCCCGCCATGTTCTTGTCAAAAAAGAAACGGCCGAATCGGACCATCGGTCCGCCTCTCTCCACAGTTTCAAGAACGGATACCTAGGCCGAAGGCGAGCATTGTCCAGCCCTGAACGACGAGATCGACCGCCAGGAAGAGACCGAGGATCCAGAGGCTGTTGACGGGCCAGCCAAGCGCGATCACGAAGCCTGCGAGAGCTGTGATGAGGCCGCTCGCAACAATCCAGCCCCAGCCCTTGAGCGGCCGCATGCGCAATCCGACGAAGAGGCGGAAGACACCGGCAATAAGCAGCGCGATGGCCAGAAACAGGGTCAAAGCGGCGGACGTGAGGATGGGGTTGATGAAGGCACAGACACCAGCGAGCACATAGAGGATGCCACTCAACGCCCAGAAGAGCACATGATCCCAGCCGCGCACCTGGAAGGCGTGGATGAGATAGATGACACCGCCTGCCAGCATCAGCATGCCGACATAAAAGACCGAAGCGACGGTCGCCATCAGCAGGTTGCTGAGGGCGATGAGGCCGCAGATGAGAAGCAGTACGCCGAGACCGACGAACCATACCCATTTCGACCGCAGCGGGGATTCGGGCATTCCGTCGTAAATATTGGCCATTGGCGCACCTCCTGATTGCTGGAGATATGCTGCAGCAATTTCTCACGAAAAGAGGTGATCCGGATCAATCCGGCGAAAGATTTTTGTTGATTGACCAGTCAATCAAAAATACGCTTCAATGCATTCTCGGGAGAACTGAGCTTGCCGAAGGTTGGAATGGAACCGGTGCGCCGCAAGGCGCTTGTGGATGCAGCGCTGCGGGTGATCGGCGATCACGGCTCGCTGACCGTCACCATGTCCGATATCGCCCGGCGGGCCGGGGTGTCGCCTGCCCTTGCCCACCACTATTTTGGCAGCAAGGAACAGCTGCTGATCGAGACAATCCGTTTCCTTTTGCGCCAGCTGCGCGAGGACGCGGTGACGGCACTGGGACAAGCGGCAACGCCACGGGAGCGGATCTCGGCCATCATCCGCGTCAACTTTAACGCCGACCAGTTCGCGCCGCAGACGATTGCCGCCTGGCTTGCCTTCTATGCCGAGGCGCAGCGATCCGAAGAGACACGGCGTTTCCTCGTCATCTATGCGCGGCGCCTGCGCTCCAACCTGCTCGCGGCCCTCAAGGCTCTTTGCCCTGACGATGCCGCAGAACGCATCGCCGAGGGCGCGGCGGCGATGATCGACGGGCTCTATATCCGGCAAAGTCTGAAATCGGCGCCGATCAGCATTACAGCCTCGATCGCGCTGACGGAGGATTATGTAACGATGCAGCTCGACCGCATCGGCAAATGAACAACCTCATGCCAACCAGCCAGGGAACAGCGACATGAAAGCCCAGCCGAAAGCATCGCACTTCATCGACGGGGAATATGTCGAGGATGACAGCGGCACCCTCATCGAGAGCATCTATCCGGCGACCGGCGAAGTGATCGCCCGGCTTTATGCCGCAACGCCTGCGATTGTCGAGAAGGCGATCGCAGCTGCCAAACGCGCGCAGCCGGAATGGGCAGCCTTGAGCCCGATGGTGCGCGGGCGCATCCTGAAGCGCGCGGCCGAGATCATGCGCGAGCGCAACCGCGAGCTTTCCGAGCTGGAGACGCTCGATACCGGCAAGCCGATCCAGGAAACTCTTGTCGCCGATCCGACCTCGGGCGCCGACGCCTTCGAATTCTTCGGCGGCGTAGCACCAGCGGGACTGAACGGCTCGCATATCCCGCTCGGCCAGGACTTTGCCTATACGAAGCGCGTGCCGCTCGGCGTCTGCGTCGGCATCGGCGCCTGGAATTATCCGCAGCAGATAGCCTGCTGGAAGGGTGCGCCGGCGCTGGTCGCCGGCAATGCCATGGTCTTCAAGCCCTCGGAAACCACACCGCTCGGCGCGCTGAAGATTGCCGAAATCCTGCACGAGGCCGGCCTGCCGAAGGGGCTCTACAATGTCATCCAGGGCGACCGGGATACCGGGCCGCTGCTCGTCAACCACCCTGATGTCGCCAAGGTTTCGCTGACAGGCTCGGTGCCAACAGGGCGCAAGGTGGCTGCGGCGGCTGCAGGCCAGCTCAAGCACGTGACGATGGAACTCGGCGGCAAGTCGCCGCTGATCGTCTTCGACGATGCCGATCTCGACAGTGCCGTCGGCGGTGCGATGCTCGGCAATTTCTATTCGACGGGCCAGGTCTGCTCCAACGGTACCCGTGTCTTCGTACAGAAGACGATCAAAGGCGAGTTCCTGAAGCGGCTGAAGGCGCGCACCGAGGCGATCCTGATCGGCGACCCGATGGACGAAGCCAGCCAGCTCGGCCCGATGGTGTCCTGGGCACAGCGCGAGAAGGTGTTGTCCTATATCGAGAAGGGCAAGGCCGAGGGCGCGACACTGGTGACCGGCGGCGGTATCCCGAACCATGTGACGGGCGAAGGCTATTATGTGCAGCCGACCGTCTTTGCCAATGTCACTGACGGGATGACAATCGCGCGCGAAGAGATCTTCGGCCCGGTCATGTGCGTGCTCGACTTCGACGATGAAGCCGAGGTGATCAAGCGCGCCAATACGACGGAGTTCGGCCTCTCCGGCGGCGTCTTCACTGCCGACCTGACCCGCGCTCACCGCGTCGTCGACCAGCTGGAGGCCGGCACGCTCTGGATCAATACCTACAATCTTTGCCCGGTCGAAATCCCGTTCGGGGGATCGAAGCAATCGGGCTTCGGGCGGGAGAATTCGCTGGCGGCACTCGAACACTATAGCGAGCTGAAGACGGTTTATGTCGGCATGGGGCCGGTCGCCTCACCGTACTGAGCCCATCCAGAATCGACGCATCCGTTGCACACGACAATCCAAAGGGAACAGCATGCAACAGGCAGATTTCGTCATCGTCGGCTCCGGCTCGGCAGGTTCGGCGCTGGCCTACCGGCTTTCGGAAGACGGCAAGAACACGGTCATCGTCATCGAGGCGGGCGGCTCGGATTTCGGGCCGTTCATCCAGATGCCGGCCGCCCTTGCCTGGCCGATGAGCATGAAGCGCTATAACTGGGGTTATCTTTCCGAGCCCGAGGCCAACCTCAACAACCGGCGCATCACCGCGCCGCGCGGCAAGGTGATCGGCGGTTCCTCCTCCATCAACGGCATGGTCTATGTGCGCGGCCATGCGGAAGACTACAACCGATGGGAAGAACTTGGCGCGAATGGCTGGGCCTATGCGGATGTGCTGCCCTATTTCAAGCGCATGGAGCATTCGCACGGAGGAGAAGAAGGCTGGCGCGGCACGGACGGGCCGCTGCATGTGCAGCGCGGCGTGCTGAAGAACCCACTGTTTCACGCCTTCATCGATGCTGGAAAACAGGCTGGTTTCGAAACGACCGGGGATTATAACGGCTCGAAGCAGGAAGGCTTCGGGCTGATGGAACAGACCATCCATCGTGGCCGGCGTTGGTCGGCGGCAAGCGCCTATCTGAAGCCGGCGCTGAAGCGGCCGAATGTTGAGCTCGTTAAGGGCTTTGCGCGCAGGATCATCGTCGAGAATGGCCGCGCGACAGGCGTGGAAATCGAGCGCGGCGGCGCAACCGAGATCGTCAAGGCTAATCGCGAGGTGATCGTCTCGGCCTCCTCCTTCAACTCTCCGAAGCTTTTGATGCTCTCCGGCATCGGCCCCGGCGGACACCTGCAGGACATGGGCATTGAGGTAAAGATCGACCGGCCGGGCGTCGGCGCCAATCTGCAGGACCATATGGAATTCTATTTCCAGCAGATCTCGACGAAGCCGGTGTCGCTCTATTCCTGGCTGCCATGGTTCTGGCAGGGTGTGGCCGGTGCGCAATGGCTGCTTTCCAAGGGCGGCCTTGGCGCATCCAACCAGTTCGAGGCCTGCGCCTTCCTGCGTTCCGCGCCGGGGCTGAAGCAGCCAGATATCCAATATCATTTCCTGCCGGTCGCCATCAGCTATGACGGCAAGGCGGCGGCCAACACGCATGGTTTCCAGGTGCATGTCGGCTACAATCTGTCGAAATCGCGGGGCAGCGTGACGTTGCGCTCTGCCGATCCGAAGGCCGATCCGGTGCTGCGCTTCAACTATATGAGCCATGTCGAGGACTGGGAGAAGTTCCGTCATTGCGTGCGCCTGACCCGCGAAATCTTCGGCCAGAAGGCCTTCGACCATTATCGCGGCCCGGAAATCCAGCCGGGCGAAAAGGTGCAAAGCGACGACGAGATCGACGCCTTCCTGCGCGAGCATCTGGAAAGCGCCTATCATCCCTGCGGCACTTGCCGGATGGGTGCGAAGGACGATCCGATGGCCGTCGTCGATCCCGATACACGGGTAATCGGCGTCGATGGCCTGCGCGTCGCAGACAGCTCGATCTTCCCGCATGTCACCTATGGCAATCTGAATGGTCCGTCGATCATGACGGGCGAGAAGGCCGCAGACCATATTCTCGGCAAAGAGCTGATAGCGCGTTCCAATCAGGAGCCGTGGATCAATCCGCGCGCGGCGGTGAGCGACCGGTAGTCAGTGGTAGTCTTCTTCGTGCTGGTGACGGACGGCGAGCACGATGACGGTCGCTTCGTCGATCACTTTGAGAAGAATGACATATCCGGCTAGGCCGAACGGCACGACGAGTTCACGCAGCAGCGGACCATCCGCGGAAGCGCGTCTGGCCTCAGCCGAAGGGCATAAAAAACTGGAGCGGGATGCCAGAAAGTGTGCGCGGTTTTCGGCATCCCGCTCTTATCTTTTTGATTGAGAGACGGGTTCAGATTTCAGGCCGCGCGAGATACCTTTCGGCCTTGCTCTCTCTGCGTTCGCATCTGGAACTGGGCCAGCAGTTCGGAAAGACGACCGCTTTCTTCCGCGAGACCTGCTCCGGCGGCGTTCATCTCTTCGACCATCGCGGCGTTCTGCTGCGTGACCTGATCCATATGGTTCACGGATGTATTGATTTCCGAAAGACCGGATGCCTGTTCCTTGGCGGCAACTGCGATCGCTTCCATATGCTGGTTTATCGCTACAACCAGTTGCGCGATTTCCTTCAAACCGTCGCCGGTATTGTTGACCAGAGTAACACCCTGATTGACCGCAGCCTCGGAGTTGCCGATCAGCGTCTTGATTTCCTTGGCCGCCCGGGCCGAACGCTGGGCAAGCTCACGAACCTCCTGAGCCACAACCGCAAAGCCCTTACCGGCTTCGCCCGCCCGGGCCGCCTCGACACCGGCGTTCAGCGCAAGAAGGTTGGTCTGGAACGCGATTTCATCGATGACACCGATGATGTTGCTGATCTGGCTGGATGCGGTTTCGATCTTCTGCATCGCATCGACAGCGTTCGATACCACTTCCCTGGAGGTTTCCGCACGAGCGCTCGCATGACGGACCATCTCACGTGCTTCGCTGGCGCGTTCCGATGTCTGCTTGACGTTGGTCGTGACTTGCTCCAGCGCGGCCGCCGTTTCTTCCAGCGACGCAGCCTGCTGTTCGGTGCGCTTGGAAAGCTGGTCCGAGGCGGTCGAAATTTCGCCGCTGCCGCTGCGAACGCTGCGCGCAGTATGGCTCACACTTTCAAGCGTAGTACGCAACTGGCGCACGGAATCATTGAAGTCGTGGCGAAGCGTCTCGAATTGTTCGCTGAAGACCTCGTCGATCTCACACAACATATCGCCGGAGGCGAGACGCTTGAGACCGTCGGCAAGTCCCGATGTCGCCTGCATCAAACGCTCTTCCGCCTCGCGTTCCACCTTTTGCTGGATGGCGATACGCTCGATCTCGGACGCCTGGCGCGAACGCTCCGCTTCTGCTTCCAGGTTCTTGTTGTGAAGCGCGGCCTGCTTGAACACTTCGACCGCGCGGGCCATCTCGCCGATCTCGTCCGTTCTGTTGGCGCCGGAGACGACAACCGAAAGGTCCCCGCTTGCCAGCTTGCGCATGACCGCCGTCAGCATGCCGATCGGATTGGCGACACGGAAAACTACCATCATGATTCCGGCGATCGACAAAGCAAATGTAAGGAGTGTGGCGACACTATAAATAATGATCGACTGCGTTGCGGCGGAAACATTTTCAGACGTTGCGTTCGTCATCTCCGTCAGCGCCGCTGCTGCGATGTCTGCGAGCGAAGCCTGCGCCGGGCCTGCAGGTTTGCGCCATTCGTCGACAGCGATGTTCATCGGCTGACCGGCCTGGAAAGATTTGATCGCTGCTACCCGCTGATCCGCAAAGGGTCCGGCAAAGTAGGTCGTCTGCGCGGTGTCGTACAATTTCACGAGCCCTGCAGGCGTTGCCGGGCTGCGTACTATCTGCGTGATGACACTCCATGCAAAATTGACCTTCGCATCCAGGAGAGCGATTTCCGCAAGCTTGCCGGCGGGCAGAGCTTCTTTGGCGATAATCGCACCCACAAATGTCGAGTTTGCCGATCCGGCATTGGTGCGGGCCGACCATGCAAGCGAGCGAAGCTGCGTGAACATCATCATTCCGGGCTCGCGCGCATTGATGGCAGCCTCGATGTCGTTGGCGGCCTTTTCGAGATCGCCCAGCATCTTATCCGCCAGTGGCAGAACCTGCGCGGCCAAGGCGGGGTCACGATTGGCGACCGGCATTTTCAGAGCCGCGTCGATCTGCTGACGGAAGGACATCCATTGACTGTAGCCCTGAAGGACAGGGGAAAGCGAGGTCCGCAGCGCGGTCGAACCGCTGTCGTCATTCAAGTCTTTGATCGCTGCAAACGCGGGATCGACACTCTTTCGCCCCGCTTCGAGGTTGACCAGGCTGGATTGCGTTTCAGAGGGCTCGAGTTTGATGGCCGACGAAATAGCGCCGCGCTCGCCGCGCAATCCGAGCAGTGCATCGAACAGCCTCGCGTCGAGCTGAGCGAGCTCCGAAAGCCGTGTGGAATTCTGATAGACGCGAACTTCCTGCTGCAGCATGCTGCCGACAAGTCCAATGACTGCAAGACTTAATCCCACAAAGGCTAGAACCAAAGTGTGCTTGATCGAAATTTTCACTTTAATTACCCCAAAAGACAGCAATCACGGCCTGAATTATGCTTCGTCGAAGCTCAACAAATGCTTCCTGCAGCAACCGAATTGCCTACCCGCAACCCGTTGCGTTCAAAGATGTTATGAGCTTGCGCGAAAACGATAAAAATTGAATTAAACGCTTGCAGGTTACAATAAGACTGGCTGGCAGCTCTCAGTTTTTTTGCCAGATGCCATGCGCAGGTACCGACGCAACTTTAGACCGACGATCGTCAGTGTGCGAATGGACACTGAGTCCCGCGTCTTGCACTCTTTGGCGAATGAGTGATGCATGCCTAACTGAGACGAGCGCTACTTTGGCGGATCGAGGGTTAATCAACCAACAGGTGGGAAGGCATGTCCTCTAAGGAGGACGGGCCATGGATTGGGATGCTGCCTGACGGAATGGTTGACGCCATTTGTCGATCTGCCTGGTCACCAGAAACGGCGGATGCTCGTCGGCGCCGTTCCGGCAGGGGCTGCCCGCCGACGGCGCAGCTGAGCGACATCAGGCGGACGGCCACGTCAGAGAAAACCGATCCACCTGCCGGCGACGACGGCAGCGATCCATATCATCGCCGAAAGAGCCGCGGAGAACCGCATGGCGGGACGGACGATGCCGATCGTCATCGCCGCTCGCCAGCCCGGCCCCGCGTGAACCAGGAGTACATTGAGGATGCCGAAAGCGATCAGTCCGAGCTTGGCAAGGAAGGCGGGATTGGTGGCATACTCACCTGGGCGGACGCTGAAGAGGCAGAAGCCGGTGAGCAAAGCCAGAGCGAGGCCGATGCCGGCCGAACGGGACAGGAATGGTGCGACGACTTCCACCGGTACCTTACCAAAGAACCCGGCGAGCCTGAGATCAAGCGGCAGGATGGCGCCGACCAGAAGACCGATCGCCAGGATATGGGCGGCATTGACGAACATGTAGAGCGTCGCGGAGCGCCGAAGCTCGACCGCGAGCATGGTGGCAGCCAGCCATTCGAGAAGCTCCATGACGAGGCGTCAGTTCGTCTGGATGCGTTCCGGATAAATATCGTAGCGCTTTTCACCAATGGTGACGCGCACCGCCTTAAGCCGCTTCTCGGTGCGGTCCTGCGACCGGTTTCCGAGCGCTACGACCTGATCGCCAGGCTTTGCGACACCTTCCACGAAACCTGCACGCTCCGTTTGACGCGGATTGCCGAGCTCGACGCGCCAGACACCGTCATCGACGGTTGCGACATCGAGCGTCGGATGCGGCCCACCCATCGAGATCTGCTGGATGGTGCCGCGAAGCTCTATCTGGTCGGCTTCCGCCCATGACCAGCCGTGATGGGCCGCAGCACCGGTTGCGACTGCAGCCGACAGCAGGACAGCCGCCAGCGCGCTCTTTCCCGAAAGTGCAAACATGATGTTTCTCCCTACCCGAATGCACGGGCAGGTGGAGCATGTCAGGCAGATGGAAAGGTCACTCACCGAATCTTGAAGGCCAGTGAGAGGGGATCAGGCAAGCAGACGGGTGACTTCCGCACCACGCTTGGTGCCGACGGCGTCGGCGATCGTCGTGGAGAACAGCACCTTGCGGGTGGCGTCCGCTACCTTGGCGAAGACGTGGCGGATTTGGCAGGTCTGCTCACCGTCGCAATCATCGCACTTGCGGTAGGCGGTGATGGACAGGCAGGGCAGCGGCGCGATCGGGCCATCGATGATGCGCAGGATCTCGCCGAAGGTGATGCTGTGGGCCGGCTTCAACAGCAGGTAGCCGCCCTGCTTGCCGCGGCGGCTGACGACGATGCCATGATGTTTGAGGTCGAGCAGGATCTGTTCCAGAAACTTCTTCGGGATCTTTTGCTGCACGGCAATGTCGGAAATCATGACAGGTTCGTCGGCCGCAGCTTCCGCCAGAACCGTCAGCGCCCGCAGCGCATATTTTGCCTTTTGCGTAATCATCTCGGACCGTCGACACACACAGAGCGGTGTCGAATCCCGACATCGCCCAAAAAGCTAATTGCCTCTATTGCACGGCCAGCATGAACGGAATTTGAACGCGCTGGAAAAGGCCTTAAGAGACAAGTATTTTGGCCCTGTTTTTCACCCTCGGCCAACAGCTGATAATCTACGTCAAAACAGGACAATTTTCATCATCGCCGCCATCAATTCAGATTTCCAATTGACAGGCACCGTGTAACACTACTATTTCTATAGACATTAAGTTCGAGGCGCCATTTCTGCGCCTGCGGCTGCTTTTCTGCATTGCGGCAGGATGGGAGAGATATTTGCTCCACTAAGCAGTCCTTTCGAAATCCCTTTTTCTGTCCGATCCGTCCTTCAGCTGTAATACTCCGGCCAATATCAAGGACAGGATCCCCCATGACTGTTATCAATCCGATCGAAGAAGCCGAGGCTTTGGCTGACAAGCTTTCGGGTCTCGACCTCGCCGGCCGGCTTTCGTTCGTCGCCGGCCTTGGTGGGCGAGTGGTCTTCACCACCTCGCTCGGCATCGAGGACCAGGTCATCACCGCCGAGATCGGCACGCATCGCCTGCCGATCGACGTCGTCACGCTGCAGACAGGGCGGCTTTTCCCCGAAACGCTTGCGCTGATCGACGAGACCGAGAGCCAGTACGACATTCATATTGTCCGTTACGAACCCGAGCAGGCCGATATCGACGCCTATGCAGCGAAATACGGCATGAACGGCTTCTACGAGAGCGTCGAAGCCAGACATGCCTGTTGTGGCGTGCGCAAGCTGAAGCCGCTTGCGCGGGCGCTGGCAGGCGCAACAATCTGGATCACCGGCCTGCGCCGCGGCCAGTCGGCCAACCGCGCCGAGACGCCCTTTGCGGAGTATGACGCCGAGCGGCACCTGCTGAAGGTCAATCCGCTCGCCGACTGGGACATCGAAAAGATCAAGGCCTTCGTCGCCGACAACAGCGTGCCTGTCAATCCGATGCACGCCCGCGGTTATCCCTCGATCGGTTGCGAGCCCTGCACCCGCGCCATCAAGCCCGGTGAGCCGGAACGCGCCGGCCGCTGGTGGTGGGAACAGGATGAGAAGCGCGAATGCGGTCTGCATGTCGCCGAAGAAGCGGCCTCGATCGTCGCGCAGCAATAAGAAGTCTGGAGTACGAAATGCCCGATACCCGTCAGGATACGGAACTGACCAATCCGCAGAGCGCCAAGCCGCCGCTCGACCCGCATCTAAAGGCACTGGAAAACGAAGCGATCCACATCTTCCGCGAAGTTGCCGCCGAATTCGAGCGTCCGGTAATGCTCTATTCGATCGGCAAGGATTCTTCCGTGCTGCTGCACCTTGCCCGCAAGGCCTTCTATCCCGGCCGCGTGCCCTTCCCGCTGCTGCACGTCAACACCGGCTGGAAATTTGCGGAGATGATCACCTTCCGCGACGAGATCGTGAAGAAGTACGATCTCGATCTGATCGAGCATATCAATCCGCGCGGTACGGCTGAAAACATCACGCCCTTCACCTATGGCTCGGCCCGCTATACCGACATCATGAAGACGGAAGCGCTGCGCAATGCGCTGGATGCCGGCCAGTACGACGCAGCCTTCGGCGGCGCGCGGCGCGACGAGGAAGCCTCCCGTGCCAAGGAACGTATCTATTCCTTCCGCACGCCCGACCATCGCTGGGACCCGCGCAATCAGCGCCCGGAGCTCTGGAACGTCTATAATGGCCAGATCCGCAAGGGTGAAAGCGTCCGCGTCTTCCCGCTGTCGAACTGGACCGAGGTCGATATCTGGCGCTACATCCAGGCCGAGGAAATCCCGATCGTGCCGCTCTATTTTGCCGCCAAGCGCCCCTATGTGGAACGCGACGGCATGATGATCGCCGCCTCCGATCCACGCCTCGAGCTGCTGCCCGGCGAAACCAAGCAGGAAGACTTCATCCGCTTCCGCACGCTCGGCTGCTTCCCGCTGACGGGCGCCATCCGCTCGACCGCCACCACCCTTGAAGAGATCATCGCGGAGCTGGAGATCGCCACGGTTTCCGAGCGCCAGGGCCGCGCCATCGACCGTGATCAGTCCGGTTCCATGGAAAAGAAGAAGCGTGAAGGATATTTCTGAGATGACTGCAGCAGTTCCCGCAAACGTCGTCGCCGTGCCCGCCGCCGAGCCCCTGAAGGCCGTGCGCGACTCGCGCCCGTTGCGCCTCATCACCTGCGGCAGCGTCGATGACGGCAAGTCCACCCTGATCGGCCGTCTGCTCTGGGATACCAAGGCGGTGAAGGAAGATCAGGCGGCAACGCTTCGCCGCGATTCCACCGGCAAGCAGAACGATCTCGGCCTGCCCGACTTCGCGCTGCTGCTCGATGGCCTGCAGGCCGAGCGCGAACAGGGCATCACCATCGATGTCGCCTATCGCTATTTCTCGACCGACAAGCGCTCCTTCATCGTTGCCGACACGCCCGGCCACGAGCAGTACACGCGCAATATGGCGACCGGCGCCTCCACCGCCGATCTTGCCGTGCTGCTGGTGGATGCCCGCGCCGGCATTCTCGAGCAGACGCGCCGCCACGCGACGATCGCCTCGCTGCTTGGCATCAAGCAATTCGTACTCGCGGTCAACAAGATCGACCTGACGAATTACGACCGTGCCGGCTTCGACAAGATCACCCACGAGTTCAAGGAATTCGCGCTGTCGCTCGGCGTCAAGCAGATCACTGCGATCCCGATGTCGGCGCTGAAGGGCGAAAACGTCGTCTATTCCGGCCAGGCAGCAATGCCCTGGTACAGCGGCCCGACGCTGGTCGAAACGCTGGAACATGCGACCGTACGCTCCGGCCAGACGACCGGTTTCCGCCTCTCGGTGCAGCGCGTCTCGCGTCCGGGCGAAAGCTTCCGCGGCTATCAGGGTACGGTTGCCGGCGGCTCGGTGAAGCCGGGCGACAGCGTGATGATCCTGCCCTCGGGCATGGTCGCCAACGTCACCAAGATCGTCACATTCGACCTGGTGCGTAATGCGGCTGTTGCCGGTGATGCGATCACGCTCGTGCTCGACCGTCAGGTGGACGTTGCGCGCGGCGATATGATCGTCTCGATCGACTCGCAGCCGCAGACCGGCCTTTCCTTCGACGCGCAGGTCGTTGCCCTGCAGCCTGAGGGCATCGAAGCCGGCAAGCGCTACTGGCTGAAGAGCGGCTCGCGCCGCCAGCGTGTTCAGGTGGAACCCGTCAGCCAGCTGGAGCTCAAGACCGGTGCATGGAATTCCGCCCAGCGGCTCTATATGAACGCCATTGGCAAGGTGCGCCTCGTTTTCGACGAAGCGGCAATCTTCGATCCTTACGAACAGAACCGCGCGACCGGCTCCTTCATCCTGATCGATCCCGAGACGAACAACACCATCGCTGGCGGCATGGTGACCGGCAAGCGCGCCGATGTCAGCGGTTTGCATGGCAATGATGCCCGCGTCATCCTCTCACTTCCGGCCGATCTCGCTGAGCAGATCATGGCAAGCGAGTTGTTCGCCAAGCGCAGCCACGAAGCGGAGGTGCGCCGCATGACGGCGTCGGAAGCGGCCGAGCTATGGTCGAGCGCGGCCAGCGATATCTAAGAAAAAAGGGGCCGGTCGGCCCCTTTTTATTGCTTCGGCATCGAGCGCGTCGAACCGCGCTCGATGATCGAAAAGCCGAGATCGACCCTGTGCTCTTCTGCCGGCTCCTCGCGGATGGCGCGCAGCAGCATATCGGCGACGCGGCGGCCAAGATCATGACGCGGAACATGCACCGTCGTCAGAGACGGCGAGGTGAACTGCGCGAATTCCAGATCGTTGAAGCCGCAGATACCGAAATCATCCGGCACGCTGATGCCGCGTTCGTTGCATTCGATCAGCGCCCCGAGGGCGAGATCATCATTTTGCGCAAGGATCGCATCGAGATCCGGCACCCGTTCCAGCAGCTCGCTGAACAGGCGCCGTCCGAGACCGATACTGGTGGAACCGTCTTCGCCGTGTGTCAGCAACGGATTGTCGAGATCGGCCTGACGCATGGCCTCCTCATATCCCGCACGACTGCGGCGCGAGCGGATATCGCTGAGCCCGCCAATGAAACCAATCCGCTTGTACTCTTTCGACAGAAGGAAACGGGTGGCGGCGGCGGCGGCGACATGATGCGACATGCCGACAAGCAGCGTTTCCGGCGGCTGGCTGAGATCGGCAACGTGGGCGACCGGAAAGGCCGCCGCATCCATCAGCATCGCAAGGCCGTCATAATATTCTGCGTTGACGAGTATGATCCCGGCCGGCTTCTGCGCCAGGAAGGATTTGAACTGGTTGATCTCCTGATCGACATCGTTGAGCGTGTTGGCATATTGGACTCGCAGATCCGTGGCGCGCAACCGCTCCTCGATGCCCATCATCACACCGGTGAAGTAGGGATGATGAAGCGACGGCGTGATGACGCCGACGATGCCGCTGTGGCGGCCGGCAAGAGCGCGGGCGGCAAGATTGGGGATGTAGCCCATCTCGTCGACTGTGCGCAGGATGACCTCTCGCAGTTCTTCAGAGACGATTTCGGGATTGCGAAGCGCGCGCGAGATTGTGATCGGACTGACCCCTACCCTCTTTGCAACATCACTCAGCTTTACATGGGAACCGCGCTTCTTTTCCCGCCCCGGCTTCACTGAATCCCTCATCGCTTCCCGCATGCCGCCGCGAGCCTGGCCCTTCGCCGATTCGCAGTTTCCTCTTTCTGAAGAAAAATTAATTTAGAGTCTACTAACATTTTAATGTTCCACCTCAATCAAACCGCGAAAAAACATGAACAAACGTCGCAAATGGTTCGATTTAATACGCGGCTGGCGGCCGGCGGATCACGGGAAAGTGGGATATATTTTACTATTCTGGCGCCTTGCGGTGCGGGCAACAGCAGGCGCCGGGAGAATTGCGGCAATGCTTGGCCAGTCAAGATTAAATTATAGTAATGTCTTACGATATCGTAATACAAACATGATCAATGTTTAATTTGTAAATCCCGCAGAACGGGTCATATAGGTATCAAGCGCCAGTTCTTCCCGAACACAGTATTCGCCACATCATACAGGCGAAATCCACGTAATCTACGGTAAAAACTAGCGGCAATACTTATCGACGCCAAGGTCCATGGCATGGAACCAAGACGCCATTCAAATGCCAACGCTCTCGCAAGGGACTTCCACCATGTCAAACATTCTTCGCAAGCATCGGGCCGCAGCACTTGTCGGAGCGGCCATCGTTCTCGGCGCGGCCTCCCTGCCCTTCGCCATCTCCTCTTCCTCAACGGCTCTTGCTGCACCGGCTGAGACCGGCGGCATTCTTGCCTCCAACGGCTCGTTTGCTTCCATCGTCGATGCCGACAAGCCGGCCGTGGTGACCATTACCACCACGATGAAGGCGACCAACGCCAGCGCCGACAGTTCACCGATGGACGAGCAGTTCCGCCAGTTCTTCGAACAGCAGGGTATTCCTCTGCCGCACCAAGCACCACAGCAGCAGCAGCAATCGCAGCATGCCATGGCGCTCGGCTCCGGCTTCGTCATCAGCCCTGATGGTGTGATCGTCACCAACAACCACGTCATCGACAATGCCATCGACATCAAGGTCACACTCGATGACGGCACCGAACTGCCGGCCAAGCTGCTTGGCGCCGATGCCAAGTCCGACCTCGCGGTTCTGAAGATTCAGGCTCCGCATCCGCTTGCGACCATCGCCTGGGGCGATTCCGACAAGCTGAAGCTCGGCGACCAGATCCTTGCCATCGGCAACCCGTTCGGCATCGGCACCACGGTAACGGCCGGCATCGTCTCGGCCCGCGGCCGTGACCTGCACAGCGGCCCCTATGACGACTTCATCCAGATCGATGCACCGATCAACCACGGCAATTCCGGCGGCCCGCTGGTCGATCGTGACGGCAATGTCGTCGGCATCAATACCGCCATCTACTCGCCGAACGGCGGCAGCGTCGGCGTCGGCTTCGCCATTCCTTCATCTGAAGCAAAGACGATCGTCGCCAAGCTGCAGAAGGACGGTTCGATCGATCACGGTTATCTCGGCGTGCAGATCCAGCCGGTCACGCAGGATGTCGCCGATGCCGTCGGCCTCTCCAAGGCTGAAGGCGCGCTGGTTGCTACCGTTTCCAACGAAGCGCCTGCCGCGCATGCCGGCGTGAAGACCGGCGACATCGTGACGGCCGTCGGCAGCGAAAGCGTCAAGACGCCGAAGGATCTGTCGCGCCTCGTTGCCGATCTGTCCCCAGGTGCGAAGGAAACGCTGACCGTCTGGCGTGACGGCAAGACGGTCGATCTCAACGTCACCGTCGGCGGCAATGAAGACACCCAGAAGCAGGCTGCTGCCGAAAGCAGCGACGATCAGGGTCAGGCCGCTGGCCAGCCGAGCCTCGGCATCGGCCTTGCCGACCTGACGCCCGATGTCCGCCAGCAGCTCAATCTGCCTCACAGCGTTGCCGGCGCAGTCGTTGCCAACGTCAACCCGGACAAGTCGGCCGCAGCGGCCGGCATCCAGCCCGGCGACGTGATCGTCTCGGTCAACGACAAGCCGGTGCATGACGCCCACGACGTCAAGACCGCCGTCGCCGATGCCGGCAAGTCCGGCCGCAAGTCGGTGCTGCTCCTGATCGAACGCGGCGGCAACAAGACCTTCGTGGCCGTGCCCTTCGCCGCCGCTTGAAGGGCATCCACGTGAGCGCTGCGCCCGGACCTGTTCCGGGCGCATGCGTTTCTGAGCAATTCCAGCAAAAGTGTGCAGCGGTTTTGCGTCCGGAATTGCGTGAAAACAAATGGCTAGAGCACAGCCTTGAGATCAGCTGCCAGTCTTTGAACGGCAGCCGCTTCCGCTTGCGAGATGCCGAAGAGAATGCCGGGGGCAGATTTGCCGATAAAGAAACCCGACATCGGCATCACACCATATCCTGATGCATTCACCTTCGCGACGACAGCCCGGTCATCCACCGTCTCATCGCGAAACCAGGCCGCAAGCTGCAGTCCGCCGTTGCCGCCCGAAATGACAAGCCTTCCGCCAAAATGGCTCTCTAGCATTCCGATCGTCCGGGCCATGCGCTCGGCATATTGCTGGTTCATTCGCCTCAAATAGGCGCGCAGACGGCCCTCGTTGATGAAATCGGCAAGTGCTGCCTGGATATGGGTGGAGACGGCGACGCCCCTGCGATGCAGCGCCTCCGAAGCCTCTGATACCAGCCAGCGCGGCACGACGGCATAGGCGACACGCAGGCCGGGTGCCAGCACCTTCGAGAAGGTTCCGACATAGGCCACGACCTCCGCCCTGTCGATGCCCTGCAAGGCGGCGATCGGCCGCGAGCCATATTGAAAATCGCTATCGTAATCATCCTCGACGACAAGGCTTTCGTGACGGCGCGCCGCCTCCAGCAGCGCCAGCCGGCGCGGAAGGCTGAGCGTGGCGCCGGTCGGATATTGATGGGATGGCGTCACGTAGATCAGCGCCGGCTGCGGGCCTTCCGCCTTCGATACGTCGATGCCGTGCTCATCGCAGGGAACCGCCACGATCTCGGCGCCGGCATCGCCGAGCAGCAAGCGCGCAGCAGCGTAGCCAGGATCTTCCATCCATGCGGTGTTGCGCCCGCTCCTTCTCAGCATGGCTCTCGCCAGCATGTCGATCGCCGCGCGCGTGGAGGGCATGATCATGACCTGCTCCGGTTCGGCGACCACGCCGCGCGTCGCAGAAATATGCTCTAGGATGGCTTCGCGCAGTTCGCGGATACCAGTCGGGTTCTCATAGCCGAGGTGATGGATGCGCAGCGAGCGGCTGCGTGCAGCAAGATGACGGCTCCAGGCGGCATGCGGGAAATCCGATACATCGGGCACGCCGGGCCGGAACAGGCCACGATAGGAAGGCTGGTCCGATCCTTTTTCTTCAACGGGAGCACGGTCGTCCCTTTGGGGCTCGGGCCGCATGCGTTCAAGCGCTGCAACCCGCGTCGCAGCACCCGCAGACGTCTCGATATAACCTTCGGATCTCAGGCGGTCATAGGCCTCCACCGCTGTGGAGCGTGCAACACCGAGCGAAGCCGCAAAGGCACGCGTCGACGGCAGCTTATGACCGGCCGGAAGCTGACCGAGCAGGATACGGTCGCGCAGGCTTCGATAGATCTGCCCGGCCAGGTCACCGCCGTTTCGATCGAGGCTCAGCCATGTGGGTGCCGATGTCATAGGTCAACTGGTCTGCCAGAAAGTTCAAAACTGGACTTTTACTCCAGTCCATTTGCAAGGCAAGAGCAGTCGGAGTTCAATGCACAAGTTCAATGGAATGACGGATATGACAAAAGATCTCGCCAACTGGAAGGGCGTTGCCCGCCCCGCCCGCGCCCCGATTGAAGGCCGCTACACCCGCCTGGAGCCGCTGGACGCCGCAAAGCACGGCGCCGATCTGCTCCGCTCGGCGCAGCAGCCGGGCGCGGAGGACCGCTTCCGTTATCTCTTCGAAGCAGCACCTGCTGATATGGCAGCCTTCACGCCCTGGCTGGAAAGATCAGTCGCAAGTGAAGACCCGCTGTTCTTTGCCGTCATCGACAAGGCAACGGGACGCGCCGAGGGCCGGCAGGGACTGATGCGCATCGATACCGCCAATGGTGTCATCGAGATCGGCAATATCCTCTGGGGACCTGATATCGCCCGCAAGCGCGTTGCGACCGAAGCGCTCTATCTCTGCGCCGCTTATGTCTTCGACACACTCGGCTACCGGCGTTTCGAATGGAAGTGCAACAATCTCAACGAACCGTCCAAGCGCGCAGCACAACGCTTCGGCTTCGCCTTCGAGGGCATTTTCCGTCAGCACATGGTGCAGAAGGGCCGCAACCGCGACACTGCCTGGTTTGCCATGACCGACAGCGACTGGCCGAAGCTGAAGGCTGGATATGAGGCATGGCTTGTGCCCGAGAATTTCGATGCCGAGGGACAGCAGAAGAGCAAGCTCAGCTTCTAACGCGGCTCTGGCGGCGGCGATTAAAAAGCCGCCGCCCTGATGACAATAACTTCATTGCTACCAATATGTTCATGGGTCCCAATTGAGATTAAGGATTGGGCCTTTCACGCAAAGCACGAAGTTATTCTGTCAGGAGCTCATATGACCAGTTCGTCCGACTATACGCCCCCTAAGATCTGGACCTGGGATAAGGAAAACGGCGGCCAATTCGCCAGCATCAACCGCCCGATTGCCGGGCCGACGCATGACAAGGAATTGCCGATCGGCCGCCACCCACTGCAGCTTTATTCGCTTGGAACACCGAATGGCGTGAAAGTGACGATCATGCTGGAGGAGCTGCTGGCGCTTGGCCATAGCGGCGCAGAATATGATGCCTGGCTGATCAGGATCGGCGATGGCGACCAGTTCGGCAGCGGTTTCGTCGAGGTCAACCCGAATTCCAAGATCCCAGCACTGATGGACCGCAGCGGCGAAAAGCCGGTGCGCATCTTCGAATCCGGCGCGATCCTCACCTATCTCGCGGAAAAATTCGGCGCCTTCCTGCCGACCGACCCGGCCAAGCGCGCCGAATGCTTCTCATGGCTGTTCTGGCAGGTCGGCAGCGCGCCCTATCTCGGCGGCGGCTTCGGCCATTTCTATGCCTACGCGCCGACGAAGATCGAATATGCCATCAACCGTTTCGCCATGGAAACCAAGCGCCAGCTCGACGTGCTCGACCGGCGCCTCGCCGAAAGCGAATATATCGCCGGCGACGAGTTCACCATCGCCGACATGGCGATCTGGCCCTGGTATGGCGGCCTCGTGAAAGGCTGGATGTATGGTGATTCCGCGGAATTCCTGCAGGTGCAAGAATACAAGAACATGAAGCGCTGGGCCGACCTGATCGGCGAGCGCTCCGCCGTCAAGCGCGGCCGCATGGTCAACCGCGTGAGCGGCGAGCCCTCCAGCCAGCTCCACGAACGCCATGACGCCAGCGACTTCGACACGAAGACACAGGACAAGCTGCAGCCAGCCGGCTGACGACATCAGAAAGGCAGGCTCGCCGTTACAACGGCGTGCCTGCCCTTGCCAAAAAACGGCGCCAGGCCGAAATCGCAAATTTTCCCACTAAAAATTATGGGTTTTTAAGCGAACTGTACCGAATCCGGCAAAAGTGCCCTCGCCTCATTCTTCCAGTCTTGCTGAAATGCCCAAGCTCTCCTGCCACCTTTCGGAGAGCTTTCCCCATCTACCCCGCCGAAAGCCACCGGCGGGGCTTTTTATTTCAAGCATCTGGGAAATGCGAAAACCTCTCACCTTACGCCAGATCGGACTGGCGCCGACGATCATAGGCAAGCTTTAGGTGAAGGTAGTTTCCAGTTAGCGCCACTTCGGCTGAGGCGTCGGAGCGTTCGCCTGGATCTCATGGAGAGGCGCCCGATGGCCCAGGAGCTTCTTCAGCTTCTTCTCCTCGGTCGGGCCTATGCCGAATTTTCGGCAATGCTCGGTGATGTCCTGATCTTTCGGGCCGGGAATTCGAACCTGTCGATTGTTCATCTTCTTCATTGACGCTTCCTCCTCCGAAGGAAACCAGCTTAGCGCCAATTTGTTCGTTAGCAACATCTAAAATTTAACGTTTTGGCTATTTCAAATCGGTGGGCAATATCGCAATACTCAGCGGCTTCCTTGCGACCAAAGAGGCGTGGTTCAGTAATCATCTAAAATCTCTCATCAAAACACGTTGAGACCCTTGCCGCCGGCGCGAACGCCGAAAGCATATTTTTCCATGTCTCCTCAGTGCGGTGATGTACGGGCTGGTGGGCCGCTGTTAGAAGTTATTGAAGCAAAAATGGAGCGGTCAAGTGTTCGTGATGGCTCTCGCATCCGTCTGAGGGAGCGACATTTTGCGTTCAGGCGCTTTGCCACGGGAAGGTGACCATGATGAGCAGATTTCGGACACTGATAATAGGCGTTACGTTGATCGGGCTGACCACTCTAGCCTCAGCGTGCACAACGCACCAAACTTCAAATCGTGCCGATTTCCAGTATCAGCCCAGGAGTTCCGTGAATCCCGCCTGTAGCCAGGGCTTCAGGCCGACCAACGCGCTGTCCTGCAGCTATTGAAGATCGAGCGGTCAAGCCGGGTCGCGAAGTCGAACGCCGGGCCGTTGCGGTTCGAGTCGATGAAGATAATGCCGACAGTTTCGAGGGCGGACTGGACGATGATGCGAAAGGCGTTGTCAGGCACACGCTGCTGCACACGGCGGCCACCTGGCTAATGCAAGCCGCGGCCGATAAATGGGAAGCTTCCGGCTACTTAGGCATGCCCCTTAGACGCTCGAGAAAACCCACGGCCATCAGCATCCCGACTATCAAGCAAATATCGGTGCAGCATTCATCACTGGCCGCGCAGGAAGAAGAAGTGACCATTCATTGTCGCGAATTTTCATGCAGCAAAGCCAGAAAAGAAAAAAGCCCGCTTTCGCGGGCTTTTCGGCTGGTCGGAGTGGAGTGATTCGAACACTCGACCCCCACGTCCCGAACGTGGTGCGCTACCAGACTGCGCTACACTCCGTGACCAGCGGCGCCTCTATAGACCGGCCTATCATGTTGCGCAAGCGCCAAAATTCAAAAACCCGTCTGAATTTTTGACAGGCGAATGACAGCGCCTTTCAGCCGGCGGTGCAGCAAAAAGCCACACCTCCGGCAAATTCTTCACAAGCGCCGAACAGGCAATTTTCTTTTGCCGGGTTACGCGCTAAAGGGCTTGGCGGGACAGGCGAAACCGTCGTGAAGGCGGCTTCGCAGCCACTGGCTAGATATCAGGGACGACACGATGAAATTCCGCACCATGACCGGGGCCGCCGCGCTTGCGATTGCGCTTGCCGGATGCACCACCATACCCACTCCCGGCGATCCGATCGAAGCACGCTGGGTCGGCCAGTCGGCCGGCAAGTTCTTTGCTGCCTACGGCCCGCCGCTCAGCGATCGCGACGAGGGATCCTCGACGATCTACAGCTGGAAGGGCGGTTACAAGACGGTGCGCGTTCCCGCGAAATATGCCGAAGGCGCCGATGGCAAGCGCGGCAAGCAGATTGCCCCGGCCCGCTCGCTCTACCTGCGCTGCCAGGCCGAAATCACCACCAATTCCGACTACACGATCCGCGACATCCGTACCGTGAACGATATTCCGGGCGTGAACGGCCCTTCCTATTGCGCAGAATTCCTCGCGCCGGAACAGAAGTAAGTCCGACTGCTTCAGTTTTTTTGACTTGCGCCCGCCGGTGAAAATCGGCGGGCTTTTCTTTGTCGCGACGGAGAGAAATGAGAAAGCCTCGTGAGGCTTCACAACAGGGATCTTCGAATAACTGGATTGTGGCTGGGGCGCCTGGATTCGAACCAGGGGATGGCGGTACCAAAAACCGCTGCCTTACCGCTTGGCTACGCCCCACCAGAGCTGAAGCGAAATACCACTTCGCCAAAACGTGGCCTGATTAGCAAAGGACTGTCTGCCCCACAATCACTAAGTTCACTGCGACGTCATATTTGTATGCGCTGCCCCGCCGGCATGGTAGGACTTCAAGCATCGACACAGCCAATGGAGATACCGTTGAGCCAATATCGCGCCCGTCCGCCGGCGCTTGCGACGCTGATCCTCGATGATGCCGTCGTGCGCATCACCCAGTGGGATTTCGAGCCGGGTGCCGATACCGGCGTTCATACGCATGGGTTCGGCTATGTGGTCGTGCCGATGACCGATTGCCAGTTCCTGATCGAGGATGCCGAGGGAAGCCGGCGGGTGGATATCGCCAAGGGTGCCGCCTATCGCCGCGAAGCCGGCACAGAGCATAATGTCGTCAATGCGGGCGACCAGCCGATGTCCTTCATCGAGATCGAATATAAATAGACATGTCAGGCGCGAACTTCGATCTTTTCTTCGATCCGGCTTACGGCCGGGCGGTTGCGGTTACAGCCGGCATCCAGCGCCTGACGGCGAATAATCCGAGCCCTTTCACCTTCCGCGGCACGAACAGCTATATCGTCGGCAACGCATCGGTCGCCGTCATCGATCCGGGGCCGGAGGATGAGGCGCATTTCCAAGCGTTGATGGCAGCGCTTTCCGGCCGGCAGGTGACGCATATTTTCGTCAGCCACACCCATCGGGACCACTCGCCGCTTGCAAAACGGCTGAAGGAAAAAACGGGAGCGCTGATGGTCGGCGAAGGCCCCCACCGTCCGTCGCGGCCGTTGCGCGAGGGCGAGATCAATCCCTTTGCCGAGAGCTCGGATACGGATTTCGTGCCCGATATCGCTATTCGTGACGGGCAGACGATTTCCGGCGACGGCTGGGCGCTGACGGGGGTGCTGACGCCGGGCCACACCGCCAATCATTCGGCCTTCGCGCTTGAGGGCAGCGGCGTCCTGTTTTCGGCCGACCATGTGATGGCCTGGGCAACGACGATCGTGGCGCCGCCGGATGGCTCCATGGCGGACTACATGGCCTCACTCGACAAGCTGATCGCCCGTGAGGACAACCTGCTGCTGCCCGGCCATGGAGGGCCGGTGACGTCGCCTGCGCCTTTCCTGCGCGGATTGAAGACGCATCGGCGCCTGCGGGAGCGCTCTATTATCGAGCGCATCCGGGCGGGGGACAGCACCATCCCCAAGATGGTCGAGGTGATCTACCGCGACACCGATAAGCGGCTGCATGGTGCGGCGGCCCTTTCGGTGCTGGCGCATATCGAGGAGTTGATGGAGCGCGGCGAGGTGAGCGCCGAGGGGCCACCCACCCTCGTTGCGCATTATCGATTGGCAGGAGGCTGAGGATGGCGGCGCATTCGGATTACAGCTATCGCGACGACCCTTCCGTACCCGCTTTCGCGGACGACAGGCCGCTGATCCTCTTTGATGGCGAATGTGTCTTCTGCTCCGGCTGGGTGCAGTTCCTGCTGAAGCGGGATAGGGAGAAACGCTACCGCTTCATCGTGGCCCAGACGCCGCTCGGCGAGGCGCTCTATCGACATTACGGGCTGGAGACGCGGGACTACGAGACTAACCTGCTGCTCGACAGGGGGCGCGCCTATTATAAATCCGATGCGACGATCCGTATGCTGGAGGGGCTCGGCATGCCCTGGGCTCTGGCAGGAATGTTGCGGATCGTGCCGCGGCGGATTGCGGATGCCGCCTATGGCGTGGTTGCGCGGAACAGGCTGAGGATCGCGGGGCGACGGGAGAGTTGCATGGTGCCGACGGCTGAGGCGCGGGAGCGGTTTCTGGGGTAGGTTTGGCGGTTACGGCTCTTCGCATTTTATCGGATAGGTTTGCGGTAAGGGTGTTTTCGTTTGCCTCACCGTATCCCGGCCCTTCGCGTGGCTCCGGGCGTTCGGCCCTGTAATCGATCCACTGGATCGATTACTGCCGCTCTGCGGCACCGGGCCTCACCCACCCGCGATCCCCAGAAGTTCGGAATCGAGGGCACCGAGATATTGCTCGGCCTCTTCGGCGCTGAAGCCGAGGTCGTGCTGGCCATAGCGGGAGGCGACGCGCACGTCGACGAAGGTGGTTTCGGCCTCTTCGCGCAGACGGATGATGAAGTCGAAACGCAGACCGAGGATGAAGGTGCGCGTTGTGCCCTGCAGGATCACGCCATTGGCGCCGCGGATCAGCTTCGCGACATCGTCCTCATAGGGGCGCGGCGTCGGCACGGGGATGATATCGGGCGAATCGGCGACACCGCTTTCGGGCTGCGCCGGAACAGGCTTGTTTTCCAGTTCGCGGCCGGGCGTCGTGTCTCCTTCGCTCTTGGTAATGGTGATGCCGTTTTGCTTGGCAACCTTCTTGACGGCTTCGAGAACACGGTCGAGCGCGCCGTCGTAGCGGCGGCCCGTGAGTTCCGGATAGGCGACAAGCTGCCTCTCGCGGTCGCCTGATGTAACGGCGGGATCGCGCGGCAGCCAGATTTGGTCTGCCTGCGGCGTCGACAGCCAGTCGGGTGCGGTGGCCGTATCCGTGGTCACGTCATAGATTGCCGGCAGAGTGAAATAGCGCTCCGCTGCAAAGGCACCGATGCCGAGCGGAAAAGCTGCGTAGATGAGTGCCGCCAGCGCATTCAACCCGCCTTCGGCACCGGTCATCCAAAGGCTGCGAAGGCCGATAGCAGCCAATATAGTCGCGAGGATCGCGCAACCGACGGAAACGAGCAGCACCAGAATGAGATAGGGTGTCGCCAGCCCGCCGAAGCGATGGGCGATCAGCACCGCCACCGAAAGCACAAGCGCAAACGCCCCGAAGTGCCGCGAAAAGCGGGCAGCGCTGGAAACGGGACGATCGAAACGGATGGCCATCAAACTTACCGGTTGGTCGGCAGCGATGCATCGATGCACCTGCTGCCAACGACTTTTCTAGTGCAAGATTCGTTTAAATTGAAACTCTTGTCTGAGCATTGCCGAAGCAATCCACTTCAAAGGCCAAATCAAAGAGCACACGATCTCCATAAGCTATTGCTGATATGCCGTAAAAAGGCCATTCTACCGGAGTCTCATGCACTTCCCACGAAACAGGAGAGACAGATGATCTCATCCGAGACGATGGAAAGGCAGCGAGCTTCCTCGCTTGGCGGCATCGACCGCGCCGAGCCGCTGCTGCCACTGGAACTGCTCGAACTCGAACTTTCGCTGGAGGGCTACGCCGATGGCGAAGCCGGCTTCTGCGAGGCGGTGCGCAAGGCGGCTGCCGAAACCCGTGGCGAATTTCTCTTCGACCTGCCGGCGGCGGGACTCGTGGAGGATTGCCGACGAATCGCGGTGCTGCGCATCCCGACCTCGGACAAGAAGATGCGGGTGGTTCTAGCCCTGCTCGACCAGAACGGCACGGAAATCCGCGTGCAGGCGCCCGATGAGGATACCGAACATCTGGTGCGTTTCGCCGATGCCTTCATCGAGGTTCTCGAGCGGATCTGAATTCTAAAGCGTGTCGCGATCTCCAGGATTCGCCCGCCACGCTTTAGCTCTTTGTTTTACGCATGTCGTTGTTGCAAAACCGCTGCACAGTTTTGCGCGACGCGCTTTAATCGCGGCCTGCTGCAGCTTCCGCCAGCGAGCGGAAAGGAAATTTGCGACCGCATTCGCATTTCAGCATGAATGTTTCCTGATGGACCGAGGAGCGCTGCACGAAGAAGCCGCGCGGCAGCTGATCCACCTTGAAGTCGGGATTCTTGCGCTTGGCATCGTCGATCTCGGAGGCTTCGGCAAAACCGCTATTGCCGCATTGGGGGCAGGTGAGTTTCTTCGAGAATCGATCGCGGATCGCCATGGTGCTCTTTCCGGTGCTGCTCTGTCTTTGCTCTTACATAGGAATGCATGGCGGCGAAAGTGGAACCAAGCATGCATCCTGCCGTTCCTTCCTCAGTGAAGGAGGCGAATCATGCCGAAAAGAGATCCGATTCAAACGCCCGGCGCAGAGACGCCGCTTGGCCCGCAGCCGACCCCTGGTATTCCTGACAGCATTCAGGAAAAGCCGCCGCTGGCGCCGGCACAGGACCCGAGCGACACGAAGAACCCGGAAGGCCGGCCGCTTAACCCGGCGCTGCTGCCGATTGGCGATCCAGCGGGCGCGGCTTGATAGCACAGTCAGGTTGACGGGGCCTCACAGATGGATTTTCTTGGCCGGACGTTCATGCTCAAGGAATAGACCGATGCGCCCATATGTTCTGCCGCTTCTTGCCGTTCTGGCCGCCGGGCTTGCGGCCTGCCAGACCCTGACGCCCGAGGAGCGCCGGGCACGCGACGAACAGACCTGCCTCGGCTACGGCTTTAAGCGCGGAACGGACGGCTTTGCCAACTGCCTGCAGCGTATCGATCTCGACCGCCGTGCCCAGGCCCGCTACGATAGCGACTGGGTGATGGCCGACATGGCCTATAATCTGAACGGTCCCTACGTTTATCCGCGCTACTATCGCTACCGTCACTGAGCACCTGAAATCACTGCCTGCGCGGCTGCAAGCCGCGCAATCGGCACGCGAAAGGGCGAGCAGGAGACGTAGTCGAGACCGATCGTCTCACAGAAATGGATCGAGGCGGGATCGCCGCCATGTTCACCGCAGATGCCGAGCTTCATGTCATTTCGCGTGCGCCGGCCGCGCTCGGCAGCGATGCGGATCAGTTCCCCTACGCCATCGAAGTCCAGAGATATGAAGGGATCATGCTCGATGATGCCCTTGCGCTGGTAGGTCGGAATGAAGGCCGAGGCATCGTCGCGTGAAATACCGAAGGTGGTCTGCGTCAGGTCGTTGGTGCCGAAGGAGAAGAATTCAGCGGCCTCGGCAATGACATGGGCGCGCAATGCGGCACGCGGCAGCTCAATCATCGTGCCAACCAGATAATCGATGCGCATCCTGGCTTCCGACATGACATCCAGTGCCACAGCATCGATCTTCGCCTTCACGTAATCGAGCTCGGAGCGCAGACCGACGAGCGGCACCATGATTTCAGGAACGACGGCGGCCCCCGTTTCCTGTGCCGCGGCAACGGCCGCCTCAAAGATGGCGCGGGCCTGCATCTCGACGATTTCAGGGTAAGAGATGGCAAGCCGGCAACCACGATGGCCGAGCATGGGATTGAACTCGTGGAGTGCGTCGACGCGCTGGCGCAGGGCCGAAGGCTCCATGCCCATGGCATAGGCAACCTCGGCGATCTCCTCATCACTCTTCGGCAGAAATTCGTGCAGCGGCGGATCGAGCAGGCGGATCGTTACCGGCAGGCCGTGCATGACGGTGAAGAGGCTGGTGAAATCGCCCCGCTGCATGGGCAGTAGCTTGTCGAGCGCGCTGCGTCTCCCCTTCTCGTCTTCCGCCAGGATCATCTCGCGCATGACATGGATGCGCTCGCCCTCGAAGAACATATGCTCGGTGCGGCAAAGCCCGATGCCTTCGGCACCGAAGGAGCGGGCGGCCCGGGCATCGGCCGGCGTGTCGGCATTGGTGCGCACGGTCATGCGGCGGGCGCGGTCTGCCCAACCCATGATGCGACCGAAATCGCCCGACAGTTCCGGTTGGATCATAGGCACTTCGCCCTTCAGCACCTGACCGGCGGAGCCGTCGATAGTGATGATATCGCCCCTCTTCAGCGTCACACCAATGCCGATCAGCCGCTCATTGCGGGCGTCGATACGCATGGTGCCGGCGCCGACGACGCAGGGGATGCCCATGCCGCGGGCAACGACGGCTGCGTGGCTGGTCATGCCGCCGCGCGTGGTGAGAATGCCTTCTGCGGCATGCATGCCGTGAATGTCTTCGGGGCTCGTCTCGACGCGCAGCAGAATCACCTTGCGACCTTCCGACTCTGCCTCAACGGCCTCTTCCGCCGTGAAGACGATCTCGCCGGTGGCCGCTCCCGGCGAGGCCGGCAGGCCGGAGCCGATCACCTGGCGGGTGACGCGCGGATCGATGGTCGGATGCAGGAGCTGGTCGAGCGTCGATGGCTCGATGCGCAGGACGGCTTCATCCTCGGTAATGACACCTTCGTCGACCATGTCGACGGCGATCTTCATGGCTGCCCGTGTCGAACGCTTGCCTGAGCGCGTCTGCAGCATCCAGAGCTTGCCGCGCTCGATGGTGAACTCGATGTCCTGCATATCACGGTAATGGGCTTCGAGCTGGTCGCAGATGCGGCCGAACTCGGCAAAGGCTTCCGGCATCAGCTTTTCCATCGAGGGCTTTTCGGAACCTGAGGCTATACGCCCCTCCTCGGTGATGCTCTGCGGCGTGCGGATACCGGCGACGACGTCTTCGCCCTGTGCATTGACGAGGAACTCGCCGTAAAGCAGCTTCTGCCCGGTCGAGGGATTGCGCGTGAAGGCGACACCCGTGGCAGACGCATTGCCGAGATTGCCGAAGACCATTGCCTGAATGTTGACCGCCGTGCCCCAGGCTTCCGGAATATTGTGAAGCTGGCGGTAGGTAACGGCGCGTGCGCTCATCCAGCTGGAAAACACCGCGCCGACAGCGCCCCAGAGTTGTACCGCGGGGTCCTGCGGGAAAGCCTCATCCAGCTCTTCCTCGATCAGCGCCTTGTAGAGCGAAACGACGTGCTGCCATTCGGAAGCGTTGAGTTCGGTATCGAACTCGTGGCCGAGGCGCCCCTTCTCGTCCTCGAGGATTTCCTCGAAGAGGTCATTGCCGAGCCCCATGACGACATCGGCATACATCTGGATGAAGCGGCGATAGCTGTCCCAGGCGAAGCGAGCGTCGCCGGCATCATGGCCGAGCGCCTGCACTGTCTCGTCATTCAGGCCGAGGTTGAGCACCGTATCCATCATGCCCGGCATGGAAACACGGGCACCTGAGCGAACGGAGAGCAAAAGAGGCTGGTTGCCCGCACCGAAACGGCGGCCGGTGATCTCCTCGATACCGGCAATGCCTGCGAGCACCTGCTCCTTCAATGCTCGATCGATCTTGCGGCCGTTCTTGTAATAAGTGCTGCAGGCTTCGCTGACGATGGTGAGGCCGGGAGGAACCGGGAGGCCGAGGCTGCACATTTCGGCAAGATTGGCGCCCTTGCCGCCAAGGATCTCCTTGTCTCGCGCCCGGCCCTCAGCCTGCCCGTCGCCGAACGTATAGACCCACTTGGTCATCTTCCCCCCAACACCATTTCGGGGACCAGCTTAATCCCTTGGTGTTGAAATGAAAATCGACAAATGCGGCGAAATGTTGCGCCGCACAATAAATCCCTGACAGGATGCGAAATCAAACGATTGAAACGGATGAGGCGCAGCGAAGGCGCACAAAAAAAGCTTTGCGGGACTGCAACAACGGTCCCGCAAAGCCTTGTTTCCGTCCGGCCAGGAAAACCGGACGGGGGGTCCACTTATGCTTTGTGATCTTCGGGGCCTATCCCCAACCCGAAGACAGCATTGCAAATTCAACGGATCACAACGA
This sequence comes from Hyphomicrobiales bacterium, assembly GCA_900473185.1. Classification (GTDB taxonomy): domain Bacteria; phylum Pseudomonadota; class Alphaproteobacteria; order Rhizobiales; family Rhizobiaceae; genus Rhizobium. The sequence continues at coordinate 216,618 of UCKU01000009.1, forward strand.
CCGATTGCTACTTATCCGTACCGGCGCGGTTGCGATAAAACAACTTCTAATGCAATGCGCGCAAAAGAGCATCACCCAAATGGGGTACGCACCCGATGTCAGGGTGACCTTTTTTGGTCTTTAATTAAAATGCCGCCTCAAGCCGTTTCGCGGAGACGCTCTGCAGTCTGCAAATCAACCGAGACGAGCTGAGAAACTCCCTGCTCAGCCATCGTGACGCCAAAGAGGCGATTCATGCGGGCCATGGTGATGGGGTTGTGGGTAATGATGACGAATCGGGTCTCGGTGGAGGCCGCCATCTCGTCCATCAGATTGCAGTAGCGCTCGACATTGTGGTCGTCGAGCGGGGCGTCCACCTCGTCCAGCACGCAGATCGGTGCGGGATTGGTGAGGAAGACGGCGAAGATCAAAGCCATTGCCGTCAGCGCCTGCTCGCCGCCCGAGAGCAGCGTCATGGTCTGTGGCTTCTTGCCGGGCGGGCGGGCAAGAATTTCGAGACCAGCTTCCAGCGGATCATCGGATTCGATCAGTTGCAATTCCGCTGTGCCACCGCCGAAGAGGTGGGTGAAGAGGCGCTGGAATTGGGCGTTGACGACATCGAAGGCGGCGATCAGGCGCTCACGGCCTTCGCGGTTCAGGCTCTGGATCGCGCCGCGCAGCTTGCGGATGGCATCGATGACGTCGTCACGCTCCTTGATAAGCGCTTCCAACTTCTCGCTAAGTTCTTTCTGCTCCTCGTCGGCGCGCAGGTTGACGGCGCCCAATCGCTCACGCTCGATCCGCAGCCGCTCCACCTCGCGTTCGACCTCGCGCGGATCCGGCAGGGTCTGCAGTCCCGGCCGATCGGCAAGGCGCAGCGCCTCATGGGGCTGCACGTTCAGTGTCTCACGAATGCGCTGTTCGCTCTCCTGCCGTTTCTCCCGTGCGGAGACGAGGCGCTCCTCGGCGCGACCGCGGCGCTCGCGGCTTTCGGCAAGTTCGGAGAGCGCCGTCGCTGCCTTGTGGTCCGCCTCGCGCTGCAGCAGTTCGGCCTGCGCCAAGAGATCGGCAGCGCCGCGGCGGGCTTCCTCGGCCTTCTGCAGCTCTGTCAGCAAGGCGCGGCGCTTGTCGTCGAATTCATCAGGCGCCATTTCAAGCTCGGCAGCCTCCTCTCGGGCCTCCTCCTCGCGCTCACGCAGCGTGGCGATATGGTCCTCGGCACTCGACGCGCGCTGGCGCCATGTCTCGCGCTCCTGGCTGATGGCGAAGATGCGGCGCTGGCGGGCGTCGTTCTCACGGTTCAGGCTCTCGTGGCGGGCGCGAGCTTCAGCAAGGGCGCCGCGATCCGTTGCGACCTCGGCCTGCTGGAAGCGCAGCCGTTCGTCGAGCGCGGTCAAGTCCGGCGCACCCTCCAGTTCGATACGGGCATTTTCTTCCTGAACAGCGACATCCTCGAGCTGCGCCTGCACCTGGCTGACGGCTTCGGCGATGACATCGCGGCGGCGAATGAGATCACCGGAGGCACGCTCGGCGGCGGCAAGTGCTTCGCGCGCTTCGGCCAGATGGCGAGCGGAGAGGCGATTCATATCGCGGGCCTCAGCGAGCCTGCGCTCCTCCTCGCGAATGGTATCGGCCGCGGAGGCAAGACGCTCCTCTGCTTCGGCCAGAATATCACGCGCAAGCTCGGCCTCGCCTTCCAGCTCTGCCAGCCGGTTCTTCTGGGCAAGGCGCAAGGCGGCAGCACTCGGCGCGTCCGCGCCGGCGACGTGGCCATCCCAGCGATAGACGGCGCCTTCCTTGGTGACCAAGCGCTGGCCGGCCTTGAGTTCCTTCACCAGACGCGGCGCGTCGGCATCAGCTACCAGACCGATCTGGCGCAGGCGGCGGATCAGCGCAGCGGGTGCGCGGACGTGGTTCAGCAGAGGCTCAGCGCCAACAGGAAGCGCCGGATCGTCAGCACCATCGCCGTTTTCCGACCAGTGGGCAGGCGCGTTCGGATCGAGCGGTGATTCGAGATCGTCTCCGAGTGCGGCACCGAGCGCCGTCTCGAAACCACGATCGACCTTCAGCTCTTCGGCAACCGGCGGAAATTCGCCTGCCGTAGCACCTGCCAGCATGCGCTGGATGGTACGGGCTTCCGTTTCCAGCGCGTTGAGCTTGCTGCGTGCCTGCTCGACGGGGGTACGGGAAAGCGCTTCCGTCTCACGCGCCCTGGCAAGCGCCTGCTCGACGGACTGGATTGTCGTCTCGGCCTCGGCCAGGGCGACTTCGCCCGCCTCGACCATGGCCCGCTTCTCGTCCGGGTCGGGCAGCGTTGCGATCTTCTGCTCAATGCCGGCGAGTTCGCGATTAGCATCGTCCATCTGACGTTCGAGCCGCAGCTTGCGGTCAGCGAGGTCGCGGATGGCGCGTTCCAACTGGTTGCGTCCGGCTGCGGCTTCAGCGCGCTCTGCGGTCAGGGTGGTAAAGATACGCTCACTGCCGGCGAGTTTGGTGGCGGCCTCTTCGAAAGCCTGCTGCGTCTCTTCGGCATAGCGGCCGGAATCGGCCAGAATTTCAGCAATATCGGCCTCTTCAGCGTCGAGTCTTGCCAGGATCGTGGCATTGTCGGCGACGAGCCGCTCCTCGCGTCTGATGTCTTCGGCAAGTTGCGCCAGCCGGCGGGTGAGCTCATCGCGGCGGCGCAGGATGCGGTTGGCATCCTCTTCGAGCTGGCTGCGGGCGATCTGCAGGCGCTGGAGGGCGGCAGCCGCCCTCGCCTCGCCTTCGCGCAGTTCGGGCAGCTTCAGGGCGGCAATGCCCTGGTTCTTTGCCGCATCCATCTGGATCTGCGCCTTTTCGGCGACGGCGACGGTTGCCTGATTGAGCGCGCTGTCGGCCTCAGCTTCGGCCTCTTTCGCCTGCACCCACCGGATATGCAAGAGCATCGCCTCGCGGGCGCGGATATCGGCAGAGAGCGTCTTGAAGCGGTTTGCCTGGCGGGCCTGGCGCTTCAAGCTCTCGATCTGGCTTTCGAGCTGCGAGGTGACGTCATCCAGCCGCTCCAGATTGCTTTCGGCAGCGCGCAGGCGAAGCTCGGCCTCGTGGCGGCGGGAGTGCAGGCCGGAAATGCCGGCGGCTTCTTCCAGCAACTGGCGGCGGGCCTGCGGTTTTGCGGCGATCAGCTCGCCGATGCGCCCCTGCCCGACCATGGAAGGAGAGCGGGCGCCGGTGGAGGCATCGGCAAAGAGAAGCTGCACGTCCTTGGCGCGGCTTTCCTTGCCGTTGATGCGGTAGATCGACCCCTGCTCGCGCTCGATGCGGCGGGTGACCTGGATTTCATCGCTGTCGTTGAAGGCGGCAGGTGCGGTACGCTCACCATTGTCGAGATAGAGCGCGACTTCGGCAGTGTTGCGGGCTGGGCGGTTTCCCGAGCCGGAGAAGATCACGTCGTCCATGCCGGACGCGCGCATATTCTTATAAGAATTCTCGCCCATGACCCAGCGCAGGGCTTCCACGAGATTGGACTTGCCGCAACCGTTCGGCCCGACCACGCCCGTCAGCCCGCGCTCGATGATGAATTCGGTCGGTTCGACGAAAGATTTGAAGCCGACAAGGCGCAGCTTGTTGAACTTCATGCCGCAGCCTCACGCTGCACAAAACAAAAAACGGGCGCACGGCTTTCGCCGTCGCCCGCCTTCGCAAAACGGTACGGATCAGAGGAGGCTGTCGATGAGGGCCGACATGGTGTCAACCGGCATGTCTCCAGAGTAGCGCTTGCCATTGATTAGGAACGTCGGCGTGGCATTGACGCCGAAGTCCTTGGAACCGCGTTCCCGCGTGGCATTCACTTCATCCAGCAGTTTCTGGTTCGTCAAGCACTTCGTGAAGCTATCCTCAGTAAATCCGGCAAGCTTCGACATTTGCAGCAGCGCTGCGCGGCCATCATCGGCAGCAGCCCAGACCTGCTGCTGCTTGAAGAGCATGGCGACCATCGGGAAATACTGCTCAGGCGTTGCGAGCTCTTCAGGCTTCTGCGGGTTGCAGCGGGCGAGCATGAAGGCGGCGGCAGCGCGCGGATCGAAGGGGAATTCGCGCAGGACGAACTCGACCTTGCCGGTGTCGACGTATTTCTGCTTGATCGTATCGAAGGTAGTGTTGTGGAAGTGGGCGCAGTGCGGGCAGGTCATCGACATATATTCGACGATCTTGACCGGGGCATCGGTCTTGCCGAGCGCCATTTCCGGCAGCGCGCCAGGGGTCATGACCTTGGCCATGTCGACATGGCCATCCGGCTTCGGGATTTCGACGGCTGCCTGCGCCTGCGCCGTACCGTATACCGCGATGGACGCGGTTGCGGCGGCGACACCGCCCAGAAGCTGGCGTTTCGTCAGTTGCATTTCAGAGATGCGCATGGGTTCCCCATAAACAAGTGTGGCAGCTAGTTGTGCGATATAACGGCCAGAAGCCGCGAACAAGGCACGCTTCGCCAACTTTCTTCAAAGAATTGTGACCTGCGCGAGACGAAACCGCAGATCAATGAACAAATCAATCATTCCCGGAATGCAGAAGGAGTGTTTCGCCCTGCATAAAAGAGACGGATTATCTGTATCTCACCCTTCCGCAAACGGTAGGCGATCGTAACGCTCTGTTCAAAGACCAAAATTCTGACGCCGGGCGCGAAATCATCGCGTGGCGCGCCGCGCTCAGGCATTGTTTGCAGTGAGGCGCAGAGACTTCTCAGCCTGCGGACAAATTCGATAGCCCGGACCGGGCTGTCGCGGGCGATGAACTCGTATATGGCAAGAAGATCATCCTCCGCCTTTGGCCGAAAGAAGACCCTAATCGCCACTGCCGCCCACACCACCGCGTTCGGCATGGAGTTGTTCTATACGATCGAAAACCGTTTCTGCGTCGATATCCGGACGTGGATCATCGAGCGCTTCGCGAATTTTCTGCCTCATGATCTCGTTAATCGCCTCATCTTCGCGATCCAGCGCCCGCAGAGCGGCGCGCAGAACCTCGCTGGCGGAGCTGTAAGCCCCCGATTCCAGCCGGCTATCGAGACTTTTCTGCTGGCTGCCGAGTGTGACCGTGATGGGCTTGCTGGTGCGCATGGCTGCTTGACCTCGCTTCGATCTATTACAGTGTAATACACGGCGCGGATGCTGCCAACAGAATGGCGAAGGTTATTTCGGCTTTTTACCCAATACTGCCGTCCCCAAACGAGCGATCGCCTGGCGCAATTTGTCGTCCTCTATGCCCTGCATCATACCTTCCAGCTTGCGGGCGGCTTCGCCCTTCAGCGGCGGGGGCGTGCGAGAGCGTTTGACCGGCTGGTAGACCGGCTTCTGGACAATGCGGAGCTGGTGAACGGCGGCGAAGCCGAAGAAGCTGTTGATGCGCTGGATGAGTTCGCCTTGCGCATGGGTCAGAAAAAGAGCGCGCGCGCCTTCGCAGGCAACGGTCAGCACGCCGGGGCGGAAGCTGCCGTCATCGCCGCCGCGGGCCCAGGCGATCTTTTCCGGCCGGGTGCAATCGGCGAAGTCCTCGCCGGCAATTTCGTCCCAGGAGCCGAGAAGCGCGCTATTGATGCCGGCACGGCGAGCGAGAACGGGATCGATGATGCCGTTCGTCAGCTCGGAAATCTGCTTCCCATCTTTGCGTGGATAACTCATCGAAACCTTGGTAAGCGATAGCCATTCGAGGCCATCGGCTTGATCACGCCGCATTGCTTCGCCAAGTATAGAGCACTTCCCCCGATCGCGGCAAATAATGACGATACGCACACTGGACGCGCCGACCGCCTCCGCTCTCCTTGACTGGTATGACCGCCATCATCGCGACCTGCCCTGGCGGGTTTCGCCGCCGATGGCGAGGCGTGGCGTCAAGGCCGATCCCTATCACGTGTGGCTGTCCGAGGTGATGCTGCAGCAAACGACTGTGCAGGCGGTAAAACCCTACTTCGCCAATTTCCTGGCGAAATGGCCGTCGGTGACGGATCTCGCCGATGCGCCTGTTGAAGCGGTGATGGCCGCCTGGGCGGGGCTGGGATATTATGCTCGGGCGCGCAATCTGAAGAAATGTGCCGAAGCCGTTGCTACCGAACATGGCGGCATCTTTCCCGACACCGAAGAGGGCCTGAAAGCCCTGCCCGGCATCGGCGACTATACGGCGGCTGCGGTGGCAGCGATTGCCTTCAACCGGCAGGCGGCCGTGATGGACGGCAATGTGGAGCGCGTGATCTCACGGCTCTATGCCATCGCCACGCCGCTTCCAGCCGGCAAGCCGCTGATGCGCCAGAAGGTGGCGCTGCTGACGCCTGCCGACCGCCCCGGCGATTTCGCCCAGGCGATGATGGATCTGGGTGCCACGATCTGCACGCCGAAGCGCCCGGCCTGCTCGCTCTGTCCCTTCAACGGATCGTGCGAGGCGCTCAGGCTGCATGATCCCGAACAGTTTCCAGTCAAGGCCCCCAGGAAGGAGAAGCCGATCCGACGCGGCGCGGCCTTCGTGGCAGTCACCTCCGATGGCGATATCCTGCTGCGGCGGCGGATCGAAAGCGGCCTGCTCGGTGGCATGACGGAAATTCCGACGACAGCATGGACCGCGCGGCAGGACGGCGAAACCTCAGCCGAAGCGGCACCCTTCAAGGCTGACTGGGAGAGCGCCGGCAGCGTCACCCACGTCTTCACCCATTTCGAGCTCAGGCTTTCGATCTTCCGCGTAGCAATTGCCAATCGCCTTCAAATCGATGACGGCTGGTGGGAGCCGGTTATAAATCTTGAAGCTCAGGCGCTGCCGACTATCATGAAAAAAGCGATCGCAGCGGCTATTCCTCTCGCGTTCAAAACAGCCAAGGGATGATTATGGCAAACGACATCAAGCATATCGTTTTCGATATTGGCAAAGTTCTTATTCATTACGATCCGCATATTCCGTTCAGCCGCCTCATTCCCGATGAGGCCGAGCGCAACTGGTTTTTCGCCAATGTCTGCACGCATGACTGGAACATCGAGCAGGACCGCGGCCGCACCTGGGCCGATGCCGAGGCATTGCTGATCGAGCAGCATCCGACCCGCGAAGAGCATATCCGCGGCTTCCGCAAGCATTGGCACGAGATGGTGCCGCATGCCTATGAAGACAGCGTCGCGATCATGGAAGGCTTCATCAGCGAGGGCCGGGACGTGACGATGCTGACGAACTTCGCCTCCGACACGTTCCGTGAGGCACAGGAGCGCTTCGCCTTTCTCAAGAAGCCCCGTGGCGTGACCGTTTCCGGCGATGTCGGCCTCATCAAGCCCGATATCGCGATTTACGAAACGCATACCAAGAGCTTCGGCCTCGATCCGGCCGCGACGATCTTCATCGACGACGCGCCTGTCAACATCGAGGGTGCGAAGGCCGCAGGCTGGAACGCCGTGCTCTTTACCGGCGCCGACAAGCTGCGCGCCGATCTCGCCACCTATGGACTGAAGGCCTGAGCCATGAGCTTCGACCCCGCAGCAGCCATCGACCGTTTCCACGCCGCGATCAACGATCTCGATTTTCCCGAGATCGAGAACTGGTTTGCCGAGGATGCCACTTATGTTTCCAACGGCGTCGGCAGCCTTGCCGGCCGGGCCGAGATCATGGCAGCATTCCGCCGCTACTTCGACGACTATCCGGACCAGACGGCGGAGAATTCTCTGGTCGAGACTCTGACACCGCTCTCCGGCCGTGCCGTGTGGTCCGTTCGGGCAACGCACAGCAAGACCGGCAAGCCGCTGATCCGCGAAGGCGAGGAAACGATCACCTTCAACGAGGTCGGCAAGGTTACGCGCGTCGATGTAACCGATTACCAGGAATTCTGACGCAGGATCTTAGCTTTAATAGTAAGAAGCCCGGGGTCTTTCGGCCCCGGGCTTTCTTTTGTGCGTCTTCCGTAACTGGAGGTACAAACCGGAAGAGGCCTGGTCCTGTCCTTGCAAGGATGTTGCTCAACCCACCTTTGCAAGGTCACTGCGGATGACGGACCGCAATTCGTCGATCGGGCGCAGGGATTGCCCGTCGTCGAAATGCCAGAAGGTCCATCCGTTGCATGCATCAAGGCCTTGCACTTTTGCGCCGAGGCGATGAATGGAGCCGGCCTCGCCGCCCGAGGCGACCGTGCCGTCGGCGCGCACCACAGCACTGTAGCGCCGCTTGGCATCCGTCAGCACTTGGCCGGGCTTGATGAGGCCGCTTTCGACCAGCACGTTGAAGGCGACGCGGGCTTCGGCCTTCTTGCCGGTCATGACAGTCAGTTCCGCCTTGCCGAGCGGCTCGACGGCGGCGATGCGGGCAGAGGCCGCATCGATATAGTCCTGCTCGCGCTCGATGCCGACGAAGTGCCGGCCAAGGCGCTTGGCGACGGCGCCGGTCGTTCCCGAACCAAAGAAGGGATCGAGGATGATATCGCCGGGCTTGGAGGAAGCCATGATGACGCGGGCAAGCAGCGCTTCCGGCTTCTGGGTCGGATGGGCCTTCTTGCCGTCCTCGCCCTTCAGGCGTTCATTGCCGCTGCAAATCGGGAACAGCCAGTCGGAGCGCATCTGCACGTCGTCATTGGCGGCCTTCATAGCATCATAGTTGAAGGTATAGCCCTTGGCTTTGGCGTTCGGGCTTGCCCAGATCATCGTCTCATGGGCGTTCTGGAAACGGCGGCCCTTGAAGTTCGGCATCGGATTGGTCTTGCGCCAGACGATGTCGTTCAGGATCCAGAAGTTCAGATCCTGCAACGTGGCGCCGACGCGGAAGATGTTGTGATAGGAGCCGATGACCCAGATCGTGCCTGATGGTTTCAGAACGCGACGGCAGGCAAGCAGCCAGGCACGGGTGAAGGCGTCATAGGCCTCGAAGGAGGCGAACTGATCCCACTCGTCATCGACGGCATCGACCAGCGACTGGTCCGGCCGGTGCAGCGTGCCGCCGAGCTGGAGATTGTAGGGCGGATCCGCGAAGATGACATCAACGGACTGGCTCGGAAGAGCTTCAAGGGCTGCAACGCAATCACCCTTGATGATCGTGTCGACCCAAGAACCCGGCTTGACGGAAGTCTTGAGGTCGGCAAGCGGAAATACAGACGCCATGTGGATACTCACTCATACGCTTTACGCTTAACTGTCCGTTATGGTTACGCAAGTTGGTTACCAAAGCCTGAAGCGCCGACCCGTTTCGGGAAAATATTCCGGTTTGCGTATAAGAAAGAGGCGGACACCTGGCTGCCCCCGCCCCGATTTCACTCCGCCGCCGAGGGCATGTGGACCCGCCTGCTATCCTCAGGCGCCTCGGCGCGCTCGACCATGCCGTAGTCCCTGATGACATGGCCGATGCGCAGGCGATAATCGGCGAAAATGCCGTTGCGGCCGGCCTTCTGGGCCGCCCGATGAGCTTCGAGATTGCGCCACTCGCGCACCGCCTCTTCATCCCGGAAGAAGGAAAGCGAGAGGATCTTGCCGCGCATCGTCAGGCTCTCGAAACGCTCGATGGAAATGAAACCGTCGACCTTTTCGAGCTCGGATCTGAGTTCGCCGGCAAGATCCAGATATCGATGGCGCTCACCGACATAGGGGATGACTTCGAAGATGACGGCGATCACGGCAGCACCAGTTTCGCATGAGGCGCCGAGACATTCTTAAGGAAGATGCGGTCCTCCTTGAGGATGAAGCGCTCGCGTCGGGCAAATTCGTAGTTTTCCCGGCCGAGCGGATCGGCAGTAAGCCGCGCGCGATAGGCCTCGTAGGCTGCGAGGCTTTCGATGTTGTAGACACCGTAAGCCGTCGTTGCCGAGCCCTCATGCGGGCCGTAATAGCCGATCAGGTCGGCACCGTTTCTCGGAATCGCCTGTCCCCAGTTGCGGGCATATTCGGCAAAGGCATCCTTGCGGAAGGGGTCGATCTCGTGGCGGATGAAGCAGGTGATCATCGGTTTTCTCCTTTCGTGTGAGAGGAGTTTTCGCACATTGCCGTACGAGGATGCTTCGGTTACGATCGAAGTATGAAAGAAGGACCCGACATTGCGCAGATTGGCGCACTCATCGGCGATCCGGCGCGCGCCAATATGCTGGCGGCACTGACCGGTGGTCGTGCGCTGACGGCAACCGAACTTGCGGCAGCCGGTGGCATCACGCTGCAGACGGCCAGCACTCATCTTTCGAAGCTCGAAACCGGCGGGCTGCTGGCTCAGCGCAAGCAGGGGCGGCACCGCTATTTCACGCTGGCCGACGAGGCCGTGGCCCGGCTGATCGAAAGCATGATGGGCCTTGCGGCAAGCCGAGGGCATCTGCGCCACCAGCCCGGCCCGAAAGACCCCGCGCTGCGCAAGGCGCGTATCTGCTACGACCACCTCGCCGGCGATTTTGGCGTGCGCATGCTGGACAGCCTGGTTGCATTGGGATCGATCGATGCCATCGGTGACGGACTTGCAGTGACGGCCAAAGGCGAGAGCGATCTGCAATGCATCGGCATCGATGTCAGCAGCCTCAAATCCTCGCGCCGACCGCTTTGCCGCTCCTGCCTCGACTGGAGTGAACGTCGCGCCCATCTCGCCGGAAGCCTTGGCAAGGCGCTGCTTGCGAATTTCATGGAAAAGGGCTGGGCGCGGCGAATGCCGGAAAGTCGCTCGGTGGTTTTCTCACCGGAAGGCGAGCGGCAGTTCCTTAGGCTTTTTCCGCTGGAAGCCTAGCAAGGCGCAACAAGCGTATTCCTGAAATGGTCGCGAGCGACCGTAGTGCAAAGCTCGCTCCATTCGCAATCCTCGCAGGCATTGCGGATGAGGTCGGTAGCGAAGCCACGGCGTAGTCTTTTCAACAGTGTTTTATCGGGAATAAGGCGGACGCCCTGCTCAATCTGCACACCTAGGAGCCTGCCAACCGCTTGGGCGGCAGCTTCGTCCCTACCCTTCGGACCGGGCAGTAAGCAATGCGCTGAAGCCTCGGACAGCAAGGGAGCGCAGATATCGTCGGGGCCGGAGACGATTTCGATCTCCTCTCCTGCCGAGAGACGCTCAGCGATGCGGCGGTAATTGGCGGTGAAGGCCGGCGTATAGCCTTCACCGACGAATGTCAGCATGCAGAGCAGATGATGGGCGCGCAGCCTGACGGTCAATGCAGTTCTGCCCGGCCGCCATAGATGCGGATGCCCTTGAGCATGGCCGCAGCGAGTGCGGACTTCAGCACGCCGCCGAGGATGAAGGGCGCGACGCCGAGCAGCCAGCCTTTTTCCGCGCCAATCAGCGAGGCGAGATAGAGGCCGCCGAGGGCGAGGCAGAAGATGTTTGCGGCAAGGTGAGCGGTGAAGCTTCTGATAATATTATCACCGGTCCAGCCGCGCTCGGCGAGCCAGCCGACCATCAGCGCCATCAGCGGAAAGGCGACGAGATAACCTGCCGTCGGCCCGGCAAAGGGCGCAAGACCGCCTGAGCCGTTTGCCAGTACCGGTGCGCCGAGCATGGCCTCGCCGAGCCAGGCAAGAACGGTGAGCGTGCCGAGGCGCCAGCCATAGAGCGCGCCGATCATGGTGACGGCGAATGTCTGCATGGTGATCGGCACCGGCACCATCGGCACCGAGATCTGCGAGGCAAGGGCAAGCACCAGCGTACCGGCGAGAACGAAGAGATATTTGACCGCAATCGACCGTGCGGAAAGGCGCAGCGGATCGAAAGGGATATGACGGGACTGGTCAGAGAGGGACATGAAATTCTCCTTTTCAAAATTATAGATAATTTTTGATTCCCATCTATTTGATGGCGGAGATTCTTGCGCAACGCAAGAGCAAGCGCGCGGGATTTGAATGTGGCCCGGCAACAAGCGAGCGTATACACGTGCTGAAGCGCCCAAAAATCAGGACATTTTCGCACGTTCTGAAATTATCTATAATTTTGGAATTTAGCCGACGATGGCAAAGGCTTCCCGCTCGCCGCCCTTCTGGGCGGGTTGCGGAGCGCGTCCGATCCACTGCACATGCTTCTGCAGGATGGCGGCAGCCTCTTCCGCCCTTCCCTGGCGAAGTGCGGCAAGAATGGCGCGATGATCGTGATCCGTGCGCTTTTCCCAACCCGAACGCCAGGCCGAAAACAGGAAGCGGGCGCTTGCCGCGTGCAGGTCGTCGATCGAAGCCAGCAGGCGCGGCATGGCGCAAGGGGTGAGGATGAGGCGATGGAAGCGGCGGTTTGCCTCCTCCCAGGCATGCACATCGGCAGCGGCGTCACCCTCGCGTGTCGCCTCTTCCGCGGCATCGAGGATGGCGGGCGTCAGGTGGCGGATGGCGTGCTTCAAGGCAAGAACTTCGAGGGCTGCGCGCATTTCCGCCACTTCGCGCACTTCGGCGAGATCGAAGGAGGCGACGCGCACACCACGGCGCGGCTCGCTGATCGCCAGCCCCTGCGCTTCGAGCCGGCGAAAGGCCTCGCGCACGGGTACATGGCTGGTCTCGAATTCCTCGGCGATATGGTCCTGCCGAAGACGGGCGCCGGGCGCGAGTTCGCCATGCACGATGCGCTCTGCAAGCACGCGGGCGATACGCGCGGCGATGGTGTCTTCGGGTTCCCTGCTCATTGTCGTTCAGTAGCGAGCCCTGCAGGGCTTGTCGAGGTCGTATGACAGCAGTTACCGCAAAGCCGCCCGCACGGCGCAATCCAGCCATGCCCGGTCATCGGTTGAGCTTTCGGCGGCCATCGTGTAAAGCCCCATCATCCCCAAACAAGGCATGAGTATATGGACGGCTTCGACCTCATCATCTTCGACTGCGACGGCGTTCTGGTCGATTCCGAGATCATTGCAGCGGATGTTGAATCCAAGCTGTTAACGGAAGCAGGCTATCCGATCAGCGTCGAGGAAATGAACGAGCGCTTCGCCGGTCTCACCTGGCGCGATATCCTCTTCCAGATCGAACGGGAAGCCAGCATTCCGATCTCGGCATCGCTGCTCGATCAGTCGCAGAAGCTTCTCGACATCAGGCTCGAACAGGAAGTGCAGGCCATTCCCGGCGTCGAATTCGCCGTCAGCCGCCTGTCGATGAAGCGCTGCATCTGCTCGAACTCCTCGAGCCAGCGGCTCGACATGATGCTGGGCAAGGTCGGACTGAAGAAGCTCTTCGCGCCCAATATCTTCTCCGCCAAGGATCTCGGCCCCGACCGCGCCAAGCCGAAGCCCGATATCTTCCTGCACGGCGCAAGCCAGATGGGCGTTTCGCCCTCCAGGACCGTCGTCGTCGAAGATTCCACACATGGCGTTCATGCTGCACGCGCTGCCGGCATGCGAGTGATCGGCTTCACCGGCGGCTCGCACACCTATCCCTCGCATGCTGATAAGCTGACGGATGCGGGCGCGGAGACGGTGATTTCCCGCATGAACGATCTGCCAGGCGTTGTCGCCGCATTGGCAGAGTGGGAAGGCGTGCTCTAAGGGCAGCAGCTTCGCTGCCCTGATGCCTCCAAGAAGCGGCAGCTCTTATTCACGCAACGAGTTTTTGTTTGCGGAGGCGTGCCCGCCTTCGCGAAGCCATCAGGGCTGAGCGATTGTCAGCAGCCGGTGCCTCAGCTGCTTTTCTTCTTGGCGTTTTTAACGTTCTTGGTGGGCTGATTGTCGAAGCCGACATTGACCCGGACCAGCGCCCCGGAGCCGACCGGCATCTTGATGCCCTCGTGGCGGAAGATGACCTGCGTGGCCGGCGCGCCGGCCGGGATCTGCGCCGCGAAATTGACGACTTCGGACGACAGGACGTCCTGTCCGTCCAGCACCGAGATGCGGATCGGCAGCGTGACCGGGCCTGGCGCGCCACCTGGGCCGGCAACAAGACGAAGCTGCGCCACGACGGTCATGGAGAGCGCCGTGTCGTTAAGCATGCACTGGCGGCTATAGTCGCCGAAAGATGCCTGGAAGACGACCTGCTGCGGATCACCGGTCTTCGCACCTTTCGCATAGGTGCGATAGATCGCGTCCTGGTCACGCATGAAGATCTGCGGGCATGCACCCTGCACAACGGGCGCGACCGTTCCTTGCGCGGTAACGCCGGTACCGATCGGAGCCTGGTTCGACGAAGGACTTGATGGAGCGACCGGCATGATCTGGGCATTGCCGTTCGGCTGAAGCGGAGCGGGACCGCTGCTCGCAGTTGCGGCTTCAGGCTTGCTGTCGCCGCCGAGGCCGAGCGAATTGCAGCCGGCAAGAGCCGCAAGAAGGGATGCGGAAACGATGAGACGAGAGACCTTGCCGAGCACGATATTCCACCCCTTGCAAACGCTTTTCTTCTAGGTGCTTGCGACTTTCGCGCAAGGCCTTTCATGACAGTTGGCGATGGTCTATATCAGCGGCGCAAAGAAAAATCGATTGGGTAAGCACCGTTTTGATGCACTTTTCGGCGCCGGATGCGGGCAACTTCAATAGGATACCTGAGACACTGCTCCGACAGGCCGTTAAGCCCCCTCTTTTCGGCCGAACGGCAGCGTCCCGTTTGCGCGCCGAATTTCTCCAGCCATAGATCAAGGATGACGAACGTGGACTATATCTCGACCCGCGGCGAGGCCCCTTCCCTCGGCTTTTGCGACGCCCTTCTGGCAGGGCTGGCGCGCGATGGCGGGCTCTACGTTCCCCGCAAATGGCCGAGTTTTTCCAAGAAGGAAATCCGGGCGCTGCGCGGCAAGACCTATCAGGAGATCGCCTTCACCATCCTTTCGCCCTTCACCAATGGCGAAATCCCCGATGAAACCTTCCGGGCGATGATCGACGAAGCCTATGGCACCTTCCGCCATCCGGCGATCGCGCCGCTGGTACAGACCGGCCCGAACAGTTTCGTGATGGAACTCTTCCACGGCACGACGCTCGCCTTCAAGGATGTGGCGATGCAGCTTCTTGCCCGCCTGATGGATTACGCGCTGGAAAAGCGCGGCGAGCGGGCGACCATCGTCGGCGCCACCTCGGGCGATACGGGTGGCGCTGCGATCGACGCCTTTGCCGGCCGTGAGCGCACCGACATCTTCATCCTCTTCCCGCATGGCAAGGTCTCGCCGGTACAGCAGCGGCAGATGACGACGTCGACATCAGGCAATGTGCATGCGCTTGCAGTCGAAGGCAATTTCGACGATTGCCAGAACCTCGTCAAAGCCATGTTCAACGACGCGGCCTTCCGCGACAAGGTGAAGCTTTCGGGCGTCAACTCGATCAACTGGGCGCGCATCATGGCCCAGATCGTCTATTATTTCACGACGGCGATCGCACTCGGCGGACCGGACCGGAAGATCTCGTTCACGGTACCGACTGGGAATTTCGGCGATATCTTCGCCGGCTACTGTGCCAAGCGCATGGGCCTGCCGATCGACAAGCTCGTCATCGCCACCAATGAGAACGATATCCTGGCGCGGACGCTGAAGACCGGCCGTTATGACATGAAGGCGGTGAAGGCCACGACCTCGCCTTCCATGGATATCCAGATATCCTCCAACTTCGAGCGACTGCTGTTCGAGGCCTATGACCGCGACGCCTCCAAGGTTCGCGCCGCCATGGAAAGCCTCAAGCAATCCAATGGTTTCGAAATTTCGCCCGAAGCGCTGAAATTCATCAAGAAGGATTTCCGTGCCGGTCGCGCGAGCGAGCGCCAGGTGGCGGAAACGATCCGCAAGACCTATGCGGAAACCGGCTATCTGCTCGATCCGCATTCGGCGATCGGCGTCTTCGTGGCCGCCAAGCGGGAAAAGCCTGATACCCCGATGGTGACGCTTGCGACTGCGCATCCGGCGAAATTCCCGGCTGCCGTAAAATCCGCCTCCGGTATTGACCCGGCGCTTCCGACGTGGCTTGCTGATGTGATGCACAGGGAGGAGCGCTTCCAGATCATCGAGCCCGAGCTCAAAGCGGTTGAAACCTTTATCGGCAAGCATGCCCGCAGCTAGATGACGGCAGGCGCAGAAAGATAGCACATGACAGTTGAGTGCACCCGGCTCAAATCCGGGCTGACAGTAGTCACACAGACCATGCCGCACCTTGAAAGCGCTGCGCTCGGAGTCTGGATCAAATCAGGTTCGCGCAACGAGACGGAAGACGAACACGGCATTGCCCACCTGCTCGAACACATGGCCTTCAAGGGAACGGCACGACGTTCCGCCCGTGAGATCGCCGAGGAGATCGAGGATGTCGGTGGCGAAGTGAACGCCGCGACCTCCACAGAGACGACCTCTTACTATGCCCGCGTTCTCAAAGACCACGTGCCGCTCGCCGTCGATATCCTCGCCGATATCCTGACGGAATCCGCCTTCGAGGAAGAAGAGCTGGAGCGCGAGAAGCAGGTTATCCTGCAGGAGATTAACGCGGCCAACGACACGCCCGACGACGTCGTCTTCGACCGCTTCTCCGAGGTCGCCTATCGTGGCCAGACGCTTGGGCGGCCGATCCTCGGCACGCCGGAGACCGTCGTTTCCTTCACGCCGCAGCAGATCCGCACCTATCTCGGCCGCAACTACACGACCGACCGGATGTTCGTGGTCGCAACCGGCGCCGTCGAGCATGACGAATTCGTGCGCATGGTCGAAGACCGCTTTGCTGGCCTGCCGACAGCGCCCAATGCTCCGCCCGTCATGGAGGCTGCACGCTATATCGGCGGCAATGTGCGCGAGCCACGCGATCTCATGGACGCGCAGATACTGCTCGGCTTCGAGGGCAAGGCCTATCATGCCCGCGATTTCTACTGCTCACAGATCCTCGCCAATATCCTAGGCGGCGGCATGTCCTCCCGCCTCTTCCAGGAAGTGCGCGAGTTTCGCGGCCTCTGTTACTCCGTCTACGCTTTCCACTGGGGCTTTTCCGATACAGGCATCTTCGGCATCCACGCCGCAACCGGTGGCGAGAACCTGCCGGAACTGGTGCCCGTCATCATCGACGAGTTGCACAAGTCGGCGGACAATATCGACCAGAAGGAAATCGAGCGCGCTCGGGCGCAGATCCGCGCCCAGCTTCTCATGGGCCAGGAAAGCCCCGCTGCCCGCGCCGGCCAGATCGCCCGACAGATGATGCTCTATGGCCGTCCGATCTCCAATCCGGAGATGATGGAGCGGCTGGAGGGCATTACCGTCGAGCGCCTGACCGATCTTGCCGGTCGCCTTTTCTACGATACCGTCCCGACGCTTTCGGCGATCGGTCCGCTCGAGCAGCTTGCCCCGATGGAAGACATCACCGCCTCGCTTTCGGTTCCGGCACCGAAGACGAAGCAGGCAAGCCGCTGACCGACACATACGTTGCGCCGGGGGTTATCGATGCCAAAATCGGTTTTTCGGTTCCTTTCGCGACAGCCTGAAGCGGTCGAACTCGAAAACGATAAATATGTCCTGCGCCTGCCGCGCTACCAGGATTTCAACCAGTGGCACCGGCTTCGCGCCGACAGCCGCCGATTTCTGGAACCCTGGGAGCCGACATGGCGCCGCGACGAGTTGACCGAAGGCTCGTTTCGCGCCCGGGTGATCCGCGGCAAGCAGGAATATGCCTCCGGGCAGGCGATCCCGCTCTTCATTTTTCTGAGAAAGGATATGACGCTCGTCGGCGGCATCACCATCGGCTATATTCGCCGGGGAGCCGCCCAAAGCTGCATGATCGGCTACTGGATGGGCGAGCGCCATGCCGGCCAGGGACATATGTTCGCCGCACTTCAATTGGTTATTCCCTATATCTTCACAGGGCTTGAGTTGCACCGTATCGAAGCAGCCTGTATTCCAGACAACGCACGGAGCATTCGCCTGCTTGAGAAAGCCGGGTTCCAGCGGGAAGGCTACCTGCGCGGATATTTGAAGATCAACGGTCAGTGGCATGATCACGTGATGTTTTCACGTCTGGCCACCGACGCGGATACAGGCAGGAAACCCAACAGCCGATGAACAAAGACCGCATGCTGCTGACGTCACCGTCCGGACGAGTGATCGCGGTGATCGCAGCCCTTCTCCTGTCGGTGTTCGCCCTTGCGGCGGGAACCGTGCAGGCGGCCGAACCGGTGAAGATTTCCCGCGACGATACTGCGCTGGACCTGACTGCCACGACTGAAATCTACGCCAACCAGGGCGAGGCCTTCCAGGTTTCCACCGCGGCCGGCGCCGATGGTATCCGCCGGCGTATCGAAGTGCGCGCAAGTTCGGAAAACCATCAGGGCGACTGGGCGGTCTTTGCGCTCGCCAATGTTTCGGAAGAGCAGCTCGAGCGCGTCATCGTCGCGCCGCATTTCCGTCTCGTCAATTCCAAGCTGTTCTGGCCCGATCTCGGCTCGCAGCGCATTATTGCGATCACGCCGAGCGAAGGTTTTGCGCTCGACCGCCAGCCGAGTGACGAGGCCGATGTCTTCCGCATCACATTGAACCCTGGCGCCGTCATCACCTTCGTTGCCGAGCTTGCCACACCCGACCTCCCGCAGATCTATCTATGGGAGCCGGATGCCTACAAGGACACGATCAACGCCTTCACGCTCTATCGCGGCATCGTGCTCGGCATTGCCGGCCTGCTCGCGGTTTTCCTGACGATCCTCTTTGTCGTCAAGGGAACCTCGATGCTGCCGGCGACGGCGGCGCTTGCCTGGGCAGTGCTCGGCTATATCTGCGTCGACTTCGGCTTTCTCGGAAAGCTGATCAGTGTGGCCTCGGCGGATCAACGAATATGGCGCGCCTGTGCGGAGGTGGCGCTCGCCTCCAGTTTCGTCATCTTCCTGTTCACCTATCTCAATCTCAACCGATGGCATGTGCATCTCGGCTATGCGACGCTTGCCTGGGTTCTCGGTCTTGCCCTTCTGTTCGGCGTTGCGATCTACGACCCGTCGATTGCGGCGGGCATTGCACGGCTGTCCTTCGCACTGACGGCGGCAACCGGTCTGCTGCTGATCATCTATCTCGGCTTCAATCGCTATGACCGCGCCATCCTGCTCGTGCCGGCATGGGCGCTGACGCTCGTCTGGCTGTTCGGCGCGTGGATGACGATCACCGGCCGACTCGACAATGACATCATCCAGCCGGCACTCGGCGGTGGCCTCGTCCTCATCGTGCTGCTGATCGGCTTCACCGTCATGCAGCATGCCTTTGCCGGCGGCGCTTTCCAGCAGGGGCTGTTCTCCGATCTCGAGCGCCAGTCGCTGGCGCTGACGGGCTCCGGCGACATGGTCTGGGACTGGGATGTGGCGCGCGATCGCGTCGTCACCATTCCCGATGTTTCCGTCAAGCTCGGGCTTTCACCGGGCACGATGCATGGCGCGGCGCGCAACTGGCTGCCGCGGCTGCATCCTGACGATCGCGACCGTTTCCGGGCAACGCTGGACGTTCTGCTGGAACATCGCCGCGGGCGGCTGAACCATGAGTTCCGCATCCGCGCCGAAGACGGGCACTTCCACTGGCTCTTGATCCGCGCCCGGCCGGTGCTCGGCTCGAATGGCGAGATCATCCGCTGCGTCGGCACGATCGTCGATGTGACCGAGCAGAAGAATTCCGTGGAGCGGCTGCTGCACGATGCGCTGCACGACAACCTGACGGGCCTGCCGAACCGGCAAGTCTTCATCGACCGCCTGCAGTCGGTGCTGACGCTGGCGCCGGGCGGCGAGACGCTGCGCCCGACCGTGATGGTGATCGACATCGACCGCTACAAGCTGGTCAACGATTCCCTCGGTGTCGCCGCCGGTGACAATATCCTGATCGCACTTACCCGGCGTCTCCGCCGCCTTCTGAAACCGCAGGATACGCTGGCGCGCCTTTCCGGCGACCAGTTCGGCCTCATCCTCGTTTCCGAGCATGATCCGGCCAAGGTTGCCGATTTCGCCGATGCTATGAGCAAGGCGATCATGGTGCCGATCAACTTCTCCAACCGCGAGATCATCCTGACCGCCTCGATCGGCCTCACCTCCTGGGTGGATCAGCAGGAGAGCGCGTCGGGTCTGCTCAGCGACGCCGAGCTTGCCATGTACCGGGCCAAACGCGCCGGCGGCAATCGGGTGGAACCCTTCCAGCCGGCTTTCCGTGATTTCGGCACCGACCGCCTGCAGCTCGAATCGGATCTGCGCCGCGCCATCGAGCGCAAGGAACTTTCGATGGTCTACCAGCCGATTGCGCGGCTGGAAGATGTCGAAATTGCCGGCTTCGAGGCGCTGATGCGCTGGGAACATCCCAAGCGTGGCAATATCCCGCCGTCCGAATTCATCCCGATCGCCGAAGCGTCCGACATTATCAGCGCGCTCGGCATCTTCGCGCTGGAGCAGGCGACCAACGACCTGATGGGGTGGCAGAACCAGACCGGCGAGCTGCCGATCTTCGTCTCCATCAATCTGTCGAGCGTGCAGCTTCTCAACAACGATCTCTACGACGACGTCCGTTCGGTACTGGCGAAGACTCATTGCGATCCTTCGCGGCTGAAGCTGGAACTGACGGAATCCATGGTGATGGAAAACCCGGAACAGGCGCGCCTCGTGCTGCAAAAGCTGAAAGAGGCCGGCCTCGGTCTGGCGCTCGACGATTTCGGCACCGGCTATTCCTCGCTCGCCTACCTGACCCGCTTCCCCTTCGACACGATCAAGCTCGACAAGGCGCTGGTGCGCGACAACAGCGACAAGAAGGCGACGATCTTGAAATCGGTGATTGCCATGGCGCGCGAGCTGGACATGAAGGTGGTGGCCGAAGGCATCGAGTCCAACGAGGATGCGATCGAGCTTGCCAAGATGGGCTGCAGCTACGGCCAGAGCTATCTCTTCGGCCCGCCGATGCCGTCGGAATCGGTGCTGCGGCTGCTGAGGGAACGGTTTCCGCTGACGAAGCGGGCCTGATTCCAGAGCCTGTTTCATCGGATTTTCCGGGAGATTGGCACCTCTTGGATCGATACGGCTTTCCTTGCCTGCGGCGGCCATTGACCATTGGCCGCCGATATGCGCCTCTGCCTCAGCGTAACAAGGAAAATCCGATGCTCAAGATTCTGCTCGCCCTCTCGATGGGCGCCTTTTGCGTCTCTCCGGTCTACGCCGCCGAAATTCATCCGCCAGCGCTGAGCTGCCTGGCGGCAGCAGCGCCGGCGCGCTGTGAAAAATTGAAGAAGGATTTCACGGCCGCCTATGCGCTGGCCCATAAGGGCGATCATGGCGCGCAGGTGACGGTGGCCTTCTGCCTCTCCACTGGTTGCCGGGGCGCCGTGATCATCGACAAGGTAGCCGCTTGCAGCTGGCATATCGTGATCGCCAATTCCGGGGCCGCGACCGTGATCGACGGCTCCAACCTCAAGGATACCTGCAGGCCGATGACGGAAGAGCAGAAGGCGGCGGCCCGTGCCTTGTCCCATGATCTCGTCCGCAAGATCTATAATCGTCCGGTGACGGTGGCGGACCAGATGTAGGCTTGGGTTGGCCTTCGACAGGTCTGGCGGCTGCGGGCGCGAAATATCGTTGCCCTTGTCGTTTTCGTCGCTATTCTGCCCGAAAACATATCGGGAGGTACCTTATGATCCTGCACTGCGTATTCATGCGGCTGAAGAGCGCCATGACACCTGACGATAAGCAGGCGCTGTTCGACGCCATCGTGGCGCTGAAGCAGGTGATCCCGGGAATTCTTGACATTAAATACGGGCCGAATGTTTCGCCCGAGGGGCTGCATGGCGGTTTCGTCGACGGCTTTGCCGTGACCTTCGAAAGCCCCGAGGCTCGTGATACCTATCTCGTGCATCCCGAGCATGTGACCGTCGGCGAGCGCATCGTCTCGTCGACGGATGGAGGTTTGGCGGGCCTCCTGGTTTTCGATCTCGTTCTCTAAGATCCCGTCAGCTCAGCTCGACTTCGCCATAGCGGCGGAGAGCTGGTCGACATTGTAGCGGAACATCTTCTCGTAGGTCGGAGCCGGGCCTTTCGAATCCGAGAGAGATTCGACGTAGAGCTCGCCGCCCGGCACGGCGCCCGTCGCAGTGGCGACCTGCTTGACGAGGCGCGGATCGTTGGAGTTCTCGAAGAAATAGGTTTTCACGTGTTCCTGCTTGATCTGCTCGATCAGCTTGGCAACGTCGGCGGCCGACGCTTCGCTTTCGGTGGAGAGGCCGAGGGGCGCCAGGAAGCTGACGTTGTATTCCCGTCCGAAATAGCCGAAGGCATCGTGGCTGGTCAGCACCTTGCGGCGATCATTGGCGATCTTGTCGAACTTGGAATGTGCATAGGCGTCCAGTTCTTCAAGCTTCCTAGTGTATTTCTCGGCATTCGCCTTATAGGCCGCGGCATCGGCCGGATCGGCTGCGGAAAGCGCCTTTTCGATATTGGCGACCCAGACCTTCACATTGACAGGGCTGTTCCAGACATGCGGATCGGTGACGGTTTTACCATCCTCTTCCATCGTACGGGTGTTGATGCCCTCTGACGCCGTGACCGGTTTGCCCTTGTAGCCGGAGGCGGTGATGAGGCGGTCCATCCAGCCTTCCAGCCCCTCGCCGCTGACGAAGGTGACTTTTGCAGCATTCAGCGCCTTGGCATCGGCTGGCGACGGCTCGAACTCATGGGGGTCGCCGTTCGGTCCGACGAGGCTCGTGACCTTGACGTGATCGCCGCCGACCTGTCGGACGACATCAGCAAGCACGGTGAAGGACGCAACGACCTTCACCGTTTCGGCCGAAGCCGGCACGGCCGAAAGCGTCATCAGCACGGGCAAGGCGGCGGAGAGAAGCAGTCTGCTAGGTAACATCGATGTCTCCTGTAATCAGCCCTTCAGATGCGGGCGGGGGAAGAAGCGTCGGGCAAGGCCCGACGGCGCGAAGAAGATGGAGAGGCCGTAGAGCAGCGCCGCCGTCATGATGATCGTCGGACCGGAGGCGAGTTCGAGATGGTAGGAGGCAATGAGCCCGAGATAGCCGGATGCCGCAGCACTTGCCGCCGCAATGATCATCATGGCCGGCAGGCTGCGAGACCACAGCTGAGCGATCGCCGCAGGCAGCATCATCAGGCCGACGGCCATCAGCGTGCCAAGCGCCTGGAAGCTCGCGACAAGGTTCAGCACCACAAGCAATAGAAAGAGGAAATGATAGACCGGCCCGCGCCCGCCGACGGCGCGCAGGAAGCCCGGATCAAAACATTCCGCAACCAATGGCCGGTAGACGATCGCGAGCGCCAGCAATGTAACCGACGTGATGGCGCCGATCTGCGTCAGCGCCGGCGCGTCGATGGCAAGGATCGTGCCGAAAAGTACATGCAGCAGATCGATGTTGGAGCCGCGCAAAGAGACGATGAGGACACCCAAGGCCAGTGATGCCAGATAGAAGCTCGCGAAACTCGCATCCTCCTGCAGCACGGTCATGCGGCTGACGACGCCTGATAGCAGCGCAACGGAAAGACCTGCTACGAGACCACCGATACCCATTGCCGTCAGCGACAGCGAACCGGCAACGAGATAGCCGACCGCTGCACCAGGCAGCACGGCATGGCTCATTGCGTCTCCCATGAGGCTCATGCGGCGAAGCATCAGGAAAACACCGGTGGGGCCGGAGCCGAGACCAAGGCACAGGCAGGCGACGAGCGCGCGGCGCATGAAGCCGTAATCGGCAAAGGGAGCGAAGAAGATATCGTAGGCCGTCATGCCGCCGGCTCACAGGCTTCGGCATCCTCATCCCAGCGTTCGGCCATGGCGCGGGCCTGCAGAAGATTGGCAGATGACATGACCTCCTGCGTCGGCCCCCAGCCGATCAGCCGGCGGGCGAGCAGCAAGGTTTCCGGGAAATGCGCCCTCACCTGTTCGAAATCATGGAGCACAGCAATCACTGTCCGCCCGTCGCCATGCCAGCGGACGACGATATCGAGCAGATCCCTCGTCGTGCGGGCATCGATGGCGGTGAATGGTTCGTCAAGCAGGATGATGCGCGCATCCTGCAGCAGCAGGCGGGCGAAGAGCACGCGCTGGAACTGGCCGGCCGAAAGCGAGCCGATATGGCGCTTTTCGAACCCTTCCAGACCGACGGTGGCGAGTGCGTCGCGGGCACATGCGGCGTCTTGCTTTGCGATGCGGCCAAAGGCACCGGCCGAACGCCAGCTTCCGAGCAGCACAGTATCCAGCACCGAGATCGGGAAACGCCTGTTGATCTCCGCCGCCTGCGGAAGATAGCCGAAGTCGGTGCGTTGCAGCCGGTGCTCCACCCGCCCTTCGGCAGGACGCAGCTCCCCCATGATCGCCTTCAGCAACGTGGATTTCCCCGCCCCATTCGGCCCGGCGATTGCCGTCAGGCTGCCGGGCTCGAACGTGCCGGAAAGATGATGGACCGCAGGATGACGATCGTAGGAGACCGTCAGATTGTCGAGGCGGATGACTGGCGCGCTCATGGGAGCAGGATCGCCCAGTGGATGGCAAGCCAGAGAAGGGCGGTGACGATGACTGCGCCGCCTGCACGCAGTAGCGCCGATTGCCCGAGGAGACTGATGACGAAACGTTCAGGGGCAGGCGGCATGTCAATTCCTTATATGTAATAACATTACAGTTATGTTATAACAAATATGGCAAGAATGAGGCGAATGTGCTCTTGACGCAATGCTATTTAATGCGCGTCTTTTGTTATTGAGATTGAACGGAGACGATGGCTATGAACGTGTCCATTGGCGAACGCTGGGAAAAATTCGTCGAGCAGGCGGTCAAAGACGGCCGCTACGGTTCGGCTAGCGAAGTGGTGCGCGAAGGACTGCGGCTCGTGGAGGAGCGGGAAGCGAAGCTCGCCGACCTTAGATATATTATCCAGAAATCGATCGCCGAAGGCGGGGAAGTGACGGAAGAGGAATTAGACGCCTCTCTCGACGCCAAAATGGCCGAGCTCAAGGCGAGAGGCTTTTGATTTGGCAAAACTTCGGATCTTGCCGAGTGCCGCCTCCGAGCTTGTCGATATTCTTGAATTCATTACCGTTCAAAGCGGCGACCGCATGGCCGGTGCAGAATTCGTTGCGACAATTGCGGCGAAAATGCAGGACATTGGCCGCATGCCGGGACAAATGGGAAGACCCCGGCCGGAATTTGGTGATGGCATTCGGAGCTTTGCCTATCGCGGCTACATCATCATCTTTCGTCACAGCGACAACGTATTCGAGGTTCTCCACATTCTCGAAGGCCATCGCGATATCGATGCGCATTTCAACGTCGAGCATTGAAAAAGGCGCCCTAAGGCGCCTTTGACATCAGCAATGACACGCCTCCAGCTCAGAGCTGTTCGAGCATCGCCGCAGCACCAGAAACCGTTGCTTGGCCAGGCGATTCCTCGACGTTGAGCGACTTCACGACGCCGTCCTCGACCAGCATGGAATAGCGCTTGGAGCGAACGCCGAGGCCGCCGCCGGAGAGATCGGCATCGAGACCGACTGCCTTGGTGAAGCCGGCATCCCAGTCGGCGAGGAAATGGATCTTGCCAAGGCCGCCCGAAGACTGCGCCCAGGCGCCCATGACATGCCAGTCGTTGACGGCGAGAACGGCGATATCATCGACGCCCTTGGCGAGGATGGCATCGCGGTTTTCCAGATAGCCCGGCAGGTGGTTCAGCGAACAGGTGGGCGTAAAAGCGCCGGGTACGGCGAAGAGCACGACGCGCTTGCCGGCAAAGAGCTGCTCGGTGGTGGTTTCGACCGGGCCGTCGGTGGTCTTTTCCTTGAAGGTGGCGGCAGGAAGCTTGTCGCCGATCGCGATGGTCATGGATTTTCTCCTCGGTTCTGGCTGGTTGCGGCAAGACCGCATAGGGATTGAGAGGGACTATAAGATGCGGTCAATCAAAGGCAAGCGTGGTTTCCATGGCGCGGGCACCGTCAACGATGAGCACTCCCCACTGCTTGCCCTTGATATCGTAATTTTTCGGCAGCTTTCCGATGGCGATATCGGCAGAATAGGCCTTGCCGCTGCGCCCCACATTCATCTGCTTGGTGAAAGCATAGCCGCTCGGGCCGGTGACGATGATTTCGGGCGTTCCGTTCCCTACTTCCGGCAGAGTAACCTTCAGCGAGAGTTGCTTCAGGTCGGGTGACATCGCGTGTGCCACGACCTCGAAATCGGCAGACTGCGCTTCGGGAAGGCGGGCAGCGGCGCTCTGAAGAATCATCTCCTCCTGCGGGCGCGACTGGGCGGCAGTACCGAGTTTCAATGAAAGCTGCGCCTGGAAAGGAATGCAAATATCCTTGCAGATGCCGATGAAAGCGGTGGCGTCGAGAACGACCGGTCCCACTTTCGAAGCCGTCAGCGATAGTGGAAGGGTCACCGGTGCCTCGTAGCCGATATCCTCGACCTTGCCGCTGGAGATATGTTTCGGAACGGGATAGGAAATGGCGTCCAGCGTTACACCGCTTTGCGGTGCGATTGTGATCTGCGGCGGGATGCCGTTATTGCCCGGTTCACGCCAATAGGTGATCCAGCCAGGCTTCGGCTCAATCTGCAGGCCAGCCCTTATATGGCCAGCAGCGTCCGGCGGCAGCGCCACGAGACGCATCCGGCCGCCTTCGTTCTCCGCCCAGTCGCTCATTTCCGCATGCGCCTGACGCAGCAATCCAAGCATGGACGCAGCCGAAATGACTGCAATTAATGGCGCGCGCGCGAGCAATGAAATAACTGTCATGGAACAAGGGTTTACCGAAACTTGCCAATTGCCGCCAGAAGTCCCGCCCATATAAATCTTCATTTTCAGTTGATTGATTTGTGACATTGCCCCATGTTTCTCTTGTCGGAGCCTTTGTGCGGTCTGGCGGCAGGAGGAACCATGTCCCTAGCAACGCTGAAGAACAGACGGGAACGCGGATTTTTCGACGGTCAGTTCCTGATCGCCATGCCGGGCATGGAGGATCGCAACTTCGCACGCACAGTGATTTATATCTGCGCCCATTCGGATGCAGGGGCCATGGGCTTCGTCATCAATCGCCCGCAGAGCCTGACCTTCACCGATGTCCTGCTGCATCTCGACATGATCAAGCAGGAAGATTCCATCGTGCTGCCGAAAGATGCACGGGAGTTTCCGATCCAGACTGGTGGGCCGGTCGAGAGCGGTCGTGGTTTCGTGTTGCATTCCGACGATTATGTCAGCGACTCCTCCATCCCCGTCAGCGACGATATCTGCCTGACGGCAACGCTCGATATCGTGCGCGCCATCTCCAAGGGCGGCGGTCCCAAGCGGGCCACCATGCTGCTCGGCTATTCCTCCTGGGGTGCGGGCCAGCTCGAAAACGAGGTGGCCTCCAATGGCTGGCTCAATTGCGCAGCCAATGAAGAGCTGATCTTCGATCGCTGCCTCGATGACAAGTATGAGCGGGCGCTCGCCAGCATGGGTATCACGCCTGCCATGCTTTCGGCCGAAGCCGGCCACGCCTGACTGCATCATTCCGGAACGAAACTCGTTCACTCGCGTTTCCTGTCGGCAAACACGGATACTCCGTCCGTGATCCGAGAGGAGAGATACACATGGGTAGCACTGGCGACAAGATTTCCGGCAAGGTCAACGAGATGGCCGGCAAGGCGAAGAAGACGGCCGGCAAGGCCACCGGCAACCGCGAAATGCAGGCCAAGGGCGGTATGCAGGAAGCCAAGGGCAAGGCCCAGGTCGCAAGCGGCAAGGTCAAGGACAAGCTGAAGGGCGCTGTCGACCGGCTCTGACGCCCCATTTCATTCACACGTGCAATGCCTGTCGCATCCGTATGCGGCGGGCATTTTCCGTCATATCCTGCCTGTAGGGGGCTGCCATGAGGCTGTTTGCCTGCGACAATTGCGATCAGGTTATCCATTTCGACAACAGGCAGTGCGTGCGCTGCAACCATCGCCTCGGCTTCTTTGCGGGCGATCTTTCCATGCATGCGCTGGAATCGCGCGACGAGACGAACTGGCAGCTCGTCTCCGATCCGAACCGGCTCGTGCAGTTCTGCGCCAATGCAGGCCTCGACATCTGCAACTGGTTGGTCGATGACAACAATGATTTTTGCATCGCCTGCCGGCATAACCGGCTGGTGCCGAATACCGACACGCAAGATGGTATCGACCGCTGGCGCCGCATCAGCCAGGCGCAGCGCCACCTCTTCTATTCGCTGTTGCGCTGGAACTTGCCGCATCCCAACCGGCAGGAAGACCCGCAAGGCGGCCTCGTTTTCGATTTTCTTGAAGACACCGTGCAGAATGACGGCAATGTCGTACCCGCCATCACCGGCCATGAAGACGGGCTGATCGCGATCCGCGCAGCGGAAGCAGACGACGTGACCCGCGAGCAGGCGCGCATGGCGATGGATGAACCTTATCGCACGCTGCTTGGCCATTTCCGCCACGAGACCGGGCACTTCGTCTGGAACAAGCTGGTCCGCGATCGCAATGGATTCGACGAATTCCGCGCAGTCTTCGGCGATGAGCGGCAGGACTACGGCGCCGCATTACGGGATCGCTATGCCAATGGGCCAGTTGCAGGCTGGCAGGAGGATTTCATCAGCGCCTATGCCTCCGTCCACCCCTGGGAAGATTTCGCAGAATGTTTCGCGCACTACCTGCACATCGTCGATACGCTGGAAACGGCGCGTGGCTTCGGCATCGCGATTGATCCGCGCGGGCATGAGGAAATCGCTGGTGAAGTGGATTTCAATCCCTATCGGGCACAGAGCGCCGAACAGCTTGTTGGCGCCTGGGTGCCACTCAGCCTTGCGATCAACGCGATCCAGCGCAGCATGGGACAACCGGATTCCTATCCCTTCGTGCTGTCTCCGCCTGTCGTGACAAAGCTGGAATATATGCACCGGCTGATACAGAACGCGGCCATGGAGCAGCGGCAGGCGGCTTGATCAGCCTGCCTTCTTGCTCTTCTTGAAAGGCTCCATTCCCTTGCGGGCGAGCTCATCAGCGCGCTCGTTTTCGGGGTGGCCGGCGTGGCCCTTGACCCAATGGAGGGTCACCTTGTGCCGGTTGCGGGCCTCTTCCAGCGCCTGCCAGAGTTCGGCATTCTTCACCGGCTTGTTGTCTGAGGTTCTCCAACCGTTTTTCTTCCAACCGAAGATCCATTTGGAAATGCCGTCTTTCACATAGGCGCTGTCGGTGTAGAGATCGACCTCGCAGGGCTCTTTCAGTGCGCTGAGCGCGGAGATGGCAGCTAGGAGTTCCATGCGGTTATTGGTGGTGTCAGCCTCGCCGCCGGAGAGCTCCCTCTCCACCTCGCCGTAGCGCAACACAGCGCCCCACCCGCCGGGGCCGGGGTTGCCGGAGCATGCCCCGTCGGTGAAGATATCGATGTGCTTCATAGGCTCAGTCCATATTCGGCGGGCGAGGAAATCTGACGGTGGAAGCGCAGCTTGCGCAGATATTCCAGCGGATCCTTCTTGGTGACCATCGCGCCCTCGGGCGTCGTCAGCCAGTCGTAGAGACGGGTCAGGAAGAAGCGCAGCGCCGAGCCACGAGAGAGAACCGGCAGAGCTTTAATCTCCGCCTCGCTCAGCGGGCGCACGCTCTGATACCCCTCCAGCATCTGCATGCCCTTGGTGATGTTGTAGGCGCCATCCTTCTCGAAGCACCAGGCATTGAGGCAGATCGAGACGTCATAGGCGAGCAGATCATTGCAGGCGAAATAGAAATCGATGAGGCCCGAGAGCTCGTCGCCGAGGAAAAAGACGTTGTCGGGGAAAAGATCGGCGTGGATGACACCATCAGGCAGATCCTTCGGCCAATAGGCCTGCAGGAAATTGAGATCGCTGCGGATCTCGTTCTGCAGTCCGGGCTCGACCTCGTCGGCGCGTGCCTCGGATTTGTCCCAGAGCGTCTGCCAGCCTTCCAGCGACAAGGCATTCGGCCGCGTCAGTGCAAAACCTTCGCCAGCAACATGCATCTGCGCCAGCGCCTTGCCGACTTCGTGGCAGTGTTTGGCTTCCGGCTTTCTGAGCCACATGCCTTCCAGAAAGGATATAAGTGCGGCTGGCCGACCCGACAGCGTGCCGAGCAGTGCGCCGTCCTTGCGCGGCAGCGGCAGCGGGCAGGACAGGCCGCCGGCCGACAGATGCTGCATCAGACCGAGGAAGAAGGGCAGATCGCTCTTTTCCACTCGCTTTTCGTAAAGCGTCAGGATGAGCGGCGCCTTGGATGTGTGCAGCAGGAAATTGGAATTCTCCACGCCTTCCGCGATACCCTTGTAGGAGAGCAGCGTGCCGGCGTCATATTCGGTGAGAAACCATTTCAGATCGTCTTCGGCGATATCGGTATAAACTGCCAAGGTGGGTATCTCACTGTAGAAGCGGTGTCATCAGGTAGGCAGGACAGAGAGGGTAGCCCCCTCACCTCATTCCCCGTTCACGAATGCCATGTCAGCCGTCGTCAATTCAAGGCTGCGCAGTTCGCGATTGACGAGGAAATGCTCGTTTTCCTGCACGGTTTCGGCAAGCTCAACACGGGCATCGAAGCGGGTGCGGAAAGCCTCGATGATCTCGTTGACAATCACTTCCGGGGCGGAAGCACCGGCGGACAGGCCGAGCGTGGCAATCGGGCCGATCTCATCCCAGTCGAGTTCAGAGGCACGCTGCACGAGGATCGACTTCTTCGCTCCTGCCCGGAGCGCCACTTCGACGAGCCGCTTGGAATTGGACGAGTTCGGCGCGCCGACAATGATGAACAGATCGCAGCCGGGGGCTGCTTCCTTCACCACTTCCTGGCGGTTGGTCGTGGCATAGCAGATGGAATCAGCGGCCGGAGCCTGCAGCTTGGGGAAGCGCTCTTCCAGCCGTTTGATGACGCCGGCGGTATCGTCGACCGAAAGCGTCGTCTGCGTGACATAGCCGAGATTATCGGGATCATCAGGTTGATAAACGTCCGCATCCTCGACAGTTTCGATGAGCGAAACAGTGCCTTCGGGCAACTGACCCATGGTGCCGATCACTTCGGGATGGCCGGCGTGGCCGATCAGGACGACATGGCGGCCGAGGCGATTATGGCGCATCGCCTGCTTGTGGACCTTGGAGACCAGCGGACAGGTTGCGTCGAGATAGAAGAGGTTGCGGGCATTCGCATCCTCGGGCACGGATTTCGGCACGCCATGGGCGGAGAAGACGACCGGCTGGGCACGGTGTTCCGACGGGATCTCGTCAAGCTCCTCGACGAAGACCGCTCCCTTGGCTTCCAACCCTTCCACGACATAGCGGTTATGGACGATCTCGTGGCGGACATACACAGGCGCGCCGTAAGCCTTCAGCGCCAGCACGACGATCTGGATCGCCCGATCGACGCCGGCGCAGAAGCCGCGCGGACCGCAGAGCCTGATCGTCAACGGAGGTTTTGCCGCAATGTTCATAACATACCCAGGTTAAGCTTCAGGGACCTCTAACCCAATATGGGTCGGAATTGAAGCGATACTATTGCGCTGCACCCTTGCGGGGACGGAACCAGGAGACAGCGACGACAACGAGCAGCGCCGCAGCCAGCCCGTACCAGGTGAAAGCATATTGCAGATGGTCGTTCGGCAGATCGACCTGCGTGACGCCGCCGATCGGAAAGCCCGCCGGGTTGGGCGTGGAATCGGCATCGACGAAGAAGGGCACGACATCAGCCTTGTCGAGGTCGACGCTCGACGCCATCACATCGAGATCTTTCCAGTAGAAGATATTCTTCGCCACGTCGTTGTCAGGCACGAGCGAGGAGGGTTTGCCGAGGAGTTTGGCACGCGCGAGGCCGCTTACCGTCTGCTGGCCGGTCAACTGGCCCTGCATGCGCATTTCCGGCTCCTTGTTCTCATAGGGAACGAAGCCTCTGTTGATCAGGATATAGCGCCCGTCTGCAAGCTGCAGCGGCGTATAGATGTAATAGCCGGTCTGGCCGCGCCAGGTGGCGAAGAAATGGCGCTCCTTGTTGTTGATGTAGCGGCCGGTGGCAGTGACCGTGCGATATTCGATATCGCCGCCCTGGGCGGCCATGGTCTCGATATCGGCGAGCGGAACCGGGACTGCGGCTCGGCGTTCGGCGATATCGGCGAGCAGGCCTTCCTTCCAGTGAAGACGCTCCACCTGCCAGGTGCCGAGCGAGATCAGGATGGCGAGCGCAATGAGAACGGTTATGCCGGTAAACACCGGCAGCTTGCGGCGCGGGGCCGGACTCTCGATGTCAGTCACTCAGGCGTCCCTCGCGGGCATTATGGCGATATTGCATGGCGATGAGGATGCCCTTGCACCAGCGCAACGCCAGCAGGGAGAGTATGATTGTGAGCGGAGCAAAGAGCAGAATGTGAACCCAGATCGGTGGCGCATAATTGACCTGCAGCCAGAGCACCGAACCGATGATGATGAAGCCGACGATGAGGATGACGAAGACAGCGGGGCCATCGCCTGCATCGGCGAAGGAATAATCCAGCCCGCAGGCGGCGCAGTTCGGTTTCAGGCCGAGCACGCCATCAAAGAGCTGCCCATGACCGCAGCGCGGGCAGCATCCCTTGATGCCGGTCTTGACCGGATCGACCGGTGGAAATTGTGCGCTATCTTCGTTCATGCCGATCTCCATGCAGGCGGCTTTTCGTCGTCTGCCTTAACTCTCCCATAAAGTATTCGCATCCCGAATGGAAATGCCTGCGCGGTTTCGCCTCAGCGATTCGCGCCAAACAGAAGAAGAAGACTGATGACCAACGATAGCCATGCCGGACAGATCATCATCCTGAACGGTGCGCCGCGAAGCGGCAAATCCAGCATTGCGCGCGCAATCCAGGAAGAATTCGAGGGGCCGTGGATCAACCTCGGCGTCGATACCTATAATGCCATGACGCCGCAGCGCTACCTGCCCGGTATCGGATTGAGGCCCGGCGGCGAGCGGCCGGATCTCGAAGAACTCGTGCCGTTCCTCTATGCGGCGCTTTATGAATCGATCGCCATCCATGCCGGATTGGGGCTCAATGTCGTCGCCGACCTCGGCCATCACGACAGCTACTCGCAACCACTCGGCATCCTCGGCGACTGCGCCAGACGACTGGACGGCTTTTCCGTCCTGTTCGTCGGCGTCAAATGTCCGATCGAGACGATCATGCAGCGGCGGGAAGTCGCGGAGGAAGGGCGTGAGACCCTCTACCTGCGCGCCACCGGGGAGACACCCGTGCCTGAACCGGTACAGCGCTGGCAGGACGAGGTTCATCGTCCCGGCCTCTACGACATGGAGGTCGATACATCGGTGCTGACCGCGCTCGAATGCGCGGAGGCGATCCGCCATCAGCTGGACCTCGGCATTCCCGAGCCTTCGGCCTTCGAGAAGCTGGCTGGTCAACGGTAAGACGAAGAGCCAGAGCAATACCAGCAAAAGTGCGCAGCGATTTTGCGTCCGGAATTGCGTGAAAACAAAGAGATAGAGCATTTTCGCGTTTCGAAGAAAGACGGAAATGCTCTATGTCCGAGACAAAGAAAAAGGCGGGGCCGATGGCACCCGCCTTTTTTGATTTCTATCCGGTCTCGATCAGCCTGCCGCAATCGGAGCGCCCCAGCCGCCCCAGACGTAGATGCAGAAGAACAGGAACAGCCAGACGACGTCGACGAAGTGCCAGTACCAGGCAGCCGCCTCGAAGCCGAAGTGCTGCTTCGGTGTAAAGTCACCGCGCAACGCCCTGATGAGGCAGACCAGCAGGAAGATGGTGCCGACCAGAACGTGGAAGCCGTGGAAACCGGTGGCCATGAAGAAGGTCGCGCCGTAGATCGAGTTGCGGAACTCGAACGGAGCATGGGCATATTCATAGGCCTGGACGGAAGAGAAGAGCACGCCGAGCAGGACCGTCAGCGTCAGGCCCTGAATAAGGCCCTTGCGGTCGTTATGCAGCAGAGCGTGGTGAGCCCAGGTCACGGTCGTGCCCGAGAGCAGCAGGATGACGGTGTTGTAGATCGGCAGGTGCCAGGGATCGAGAACCTCGATGCCCTTCGGCGGCCAGACACCGCCGGTATAGGCAAGGCGCGAAGCCTGGATTGCCTCGTGCGGAAAGAGGCTGGCGTCGAAATAGGCCCAGAACCAGGCGACAAAGAACATCACTTCCGAAGCGATGAACATGATCATGCCGTAGCGCAGGTGCAGCGACACGACGCGTGTATGGGCGCCCTCATGGGCTTCCTTCACGGTGTCAGACCACCAGCCGTACATGACGTAGAAAACGACAGCCAGCCCGATGAAGAAGAGCCACGGATGGGCCCATTCGATACCGAAAACATGCAGCGAGCCGCCGTTCAGGTAGCGCATGTAGCCGACGCCGCCAAAGGCCATCAGGAATGCGCCGAGCGAGGCCAGTATCGGCCACGGGCTCGGAGCTATGATGTGATAGTCGTGATTCTTCTGATGAGCATCGGCCATGTCAGATCCCCGGTGTCTTCCTTCTCCGCTTCCGGCACGGCCGGAAACACTCCTCAATCAAAGTTTCTTTTCAGCCTGTCCCGTTCCATCCTCATTCGAAGCCACCGGCTTCGGACCCTCTTTCGGATAGAACGTGTATGACAGCGTGACCGTGTGAATGCTTTTCGATTCAGCGGCCTTGGTAATTTCCGGATCGATGTAGAACACGACCGGCATTTCAAGCTTCTCGCCCGGCTTCAGGTCCGTTTCATTAAAGCAGAAACATTGCACCTTGTTGAAATAGGCGCCCGCCTCGCCCGGCGTCACATTGAAGATCGCCTGGCCGCGCTGGGTTTCGTTGGAACGGTTTTCGGCGATGAAATTGACCTGGATGGTCTCGCCGATCTTCGGATTGACCTCGCGCTCGACCGGCTTGAATTCCCACTGCAGGCCGGGAGCGACGTTGGCGTCGAAGGTGACACGCATCGTACGGTCGAGAATGACACTCGAAACCTGATCAACACGCTGTGTCGTGCCGTTATAGCCGGTCACCTGGCAGAAGAGACGATAGAGCGGCACGGCAGCATAGCTTGCCGCGCCCATACCGACGACGAAGCTCACGCACATGAAGACGACGGCAGCGTTGTTGCGGGGCTTCTTCGGTGCGTTGACGGCGTCGCTCATCCCATCAGCCTCCATGTCCGAGGAACTTGACGATGGTGATGACGTAAAAAAGGATTACCAGACCGGCGAGGACGACACCGAGCGCAATGTTGCGATTGCGGCGCGACTTGCGTTGCGCTTCAGTAAGCTTGACCAATTCCATCAGAACGAGCCTCCTGCATACGAGGCCAGCATGGCAACCAGCCGGTCGAGCATCAGCGCGGAGAACACGGCGAAAAGATAGAAGATCGAGAAGCCGAACAGCTTCTTCGCCGGGATCATCTTGAGATCGCCGTCGGGCATGCGCCAGACGGCGATGGAACAGTATATGAAGACCGCACCAAGTGCCGCGGCCACCACGCCATAACCGACACTGGCAAAGCCGAGGAAGGTCGGCAGCACCGCGCATATGGCCGTCAGCACGGCATAGGCAACGATCTGGTGCTTGGTGGTGCGCTCACCGGACACGTTCGGCAGCATCGGCACGCCAACAGCTTCGTAATCCCTCATCTTGAAGAGGGCGAGCGCCCAGAAATGCGCCGGCGTCCACAGGAAGATGATGAGGAAGAGAACGGTGCTTTCGATCGTGACGGAATTGGTCACGCAGGCCCAGCCGATCATCGGCGGGAAAGCGCCGGCCGCACCACCGATGACGATGTTCTGCGGCGTCGAGCGCTTCAGCCACATCGTATAGATGACGGCATAGAAGAAGATGGTGAAGGCAAGGATCGAGGCCGACAGCCAGTTGACCGCGAGGCCGAGGATCGTCACCGAGAAGCAGGAGAGCACGAGGCCGAAGGCCAGGGCTTCCTTGGGCTTAATGCGGCCGGCCGGGATCGGGCGCTTGGCAGTGCGGCTCATGACGGCGTCGATGTCGGCGTCATACCACATGTTCAGTGCACCCGATGCGCCTGCACCGACGGCAATGCAGAGAATGGCGATCAGGCCGAGAACGGGATTGATGTGATCCGGCGCCAGCACCAGGCCGGCAAAGGCCGTGAAGACCACGAGCGACATGACCCGCGGCTTCAGAAGCTCGAAATAATCGCGCGCACTGGCTTCCGACAGGCGAAAGTCGCCGTCTTCAGCAAGAGCCTCGTGATTGTCGATTACCGTCATCATTCCGTCCTGAATTCCTCAATCGCCAGACGCCGCAGAGGCCTGCGGCGTCTGGACCCGGCATCTTACTTGATGCGCGGAAGCTGTTCCCACTGATGGTAGGGCGGCGGCGAAGGCAGCTGCCACTCGAGGGTCGTTGCGCCCTCACCCCATGGATTGTCACCGGCAACGCGCTTCTTGGCGAAGGCTTCCCAGACACCGACGAGGAAGATGATCACGCCGACGAAGGAGATATAAGAGCCGATCGACGAGACATAATTCCAGCCGGCAAATGCATCCGGATAGTCGATGTAGCGGCGCGGCATGCCGGCGAGGCCGAGGAAATGCTGCGGGAAGAACACCAGGTTCACACCGACGAACATGACCCAGAAATGCAGCTTGCCGAGGAACTCGCTGTACATGTAGCCGGTCATCTTCGGGAACCAGTAATACCAGGCAGCGAAGATGGCGAAGACGGCGCCGAGCGACAGAACGTAGTGGAAGTGAGCCACGACGTAATAGGTGTCATGCAGCGAGCGGTCGAGGCCGGCGTTCGCGAGCTGAACACCCGTGACACCACCGACGGTGAAGAGGAAGATGAAGCCGATCGCCCAGATCATCGGCGTGCGGAAGGTGATCGAGCCACCCCACATCGTCGCGATCCAGGAGAAGATCTTCACACCCGTCGGAACGGCGATGACCATCGTCGCGAAGACGAAGTAGCGCTGCGCGTCCAGCGACAGGCCGACCGTGTACATGTGGTGAGCCCAGACGACGAAGCCGACGGCGCCGATAGCGACCATGGCGTAGGCCATGCCGAGGTAACCGAAGACCGGCTTCTTCGAGAAGGTCGATACGATGTGGCTGATAATGCCGAAGCCCGGCAGGATCAGGATGTAGACTTCCGGGTGACCGAAGAACCAGAACAGGTGCTGGTAGAGGATCGGGTCACCGCCGCCTTCCGGCGCGAAAAAGGCCGTGCCGAAGTTACGGTCGGTGAGCACCATAGTGATGGCGCCCGCCAGGACCGGCAGCGAGAGCAGCAGCAGGAAGGCGGTGATCAGCACGGCCCAGGCAAAGAGCGGCATCTTGTGCAGCGTCATGCCGGGAGCGCGCATGTTGAGGATCGTGGTGATGAAGTTGATCGCACCGAGGATCGACGAGGCGCCGGCAATGTGCAGCGAGAAGATCGCAAGGTCGACTGCCGGACCCGGCTGACCGCCGACTGCCAGCGGCGGATACATGGTCCAGCCACCGCCTGCGCCGTATGCGCCGGCCGGGCCTTCGACGAACATCGAAATGACCAGCAGCAGGAAGGCCGGAACGATCAGCCAGAAGGAGATGTTGTTTAGACGCGGGAAGGCCATATCAGGTGCACCGATCATGATCGGCACCATCCAGTTGGCGAAACCGCCGATCATCGCCGGCATGACCATGAAGAAGATCATGATCAGCGCGTGAGCGGTGGTGAAGACGTTGAACATGTGCTTGGCGCCGTCGATGGCGGCATCGCCTTCGAAGCCGTAGACCATGGAGGCCAGGCCGTGGAAGATCTGGATGCCCGGCTCCTGCAGCTCCATGCGCATGGCAACGGAGAGAAGGCCGCCGACGATACCGGCGAAGATCGCGAAGATCAGGTAGAGCGTGCCGATGTCCTTGTGGTTCGTGGAGAAGAACCAGCGGTCGGCAAAGCTCGGCGTATGAGAGTGATCGTGGTGGTCGTCATGCGCATGAGCGTCATGAGCGTGGTGATCATGAGAATGATCGTCGTGAGCGGAAGGTCCAGCCATTGTCCCGATCCCCTATCTTACTTTGCGACGTTTTCAGCGACATCGACGGTCTTTGCAGAACCATCGGCAGCGGCGATCAGTGTCTTGTAGGCGCCGGGCAAGTCGGTAGCGGCCGAAGCCAGCCACTGCTTGTACTTGTCCTCGGAGACGACGCGGATGGCGATCGGCATGAACGCATGGTCCTTGCCGCAAAGCTCGGAACACTGGCCGTAGAACAGGCCCTCACGCTCGGCGCGGAACCAGGTTTCGTTCAGACGGCCCGGAACGGCGTCGATCTTGACGCCGAAAGACGGCATGGCGAAAGCGTGGATAACGTCGGTCGGCGCGGCGGTGACGAGAACGCGAACGGTCTTGTTGACCGGCAGCACGAGTTCGTTATCGACGGCGAGCAGGCGCGGATAGACGCCAAGATCGGTCTTGCCGGCAGCGGCACGATCCGGCTCCTTCAGAAGATAGGAGTCGAAGGCGACGGGCGTTTCGCCCGAACCTTCATATTCATAATTCCACTGCCACTGGGTCGCGGTTGCCTTGATGGTCACATCAGGGTTTTCCGGCAGGGTGAGCTGCGCGGTCAGCAGGGTGAAAGAGGGAATGGCGAGGAAGAGAAGTACCAGGACCGGCCCCACGGTCCAGATGACTTCGATCACCGTATTGTGGCTCGTCTTGGAGGGAACCGGGTTTGCCGAAGCACGGAACTTGAAACAGACGACCAGAAGGAGAACGAGAACAAACAGCGTGATCGGAACGATGAACCAAAGCGTGTATTGTTCGAACCAGTGGATCTCCCGCATGATCGGCGTCGCTGCCGGCTGCAGGGTAGCCTGCCACGGCATCGGCTGATCGGCATATGTGCCGGAAGCAAAAAGCAGACAGACCAGCGCGGTCAGAGCTGCAAAAGCCTTCTTAATCACCTTGTAATCTCCCTCGAGCGCTGATCTGCATCAAATCGGACGCAGAATCCTTGCCATCTTCTGCGCTTCAAACCACAGTTTGGCATCCGCCGCAACAGGCAGAAGCAATTGTCTATGCGGCATATTTGCTCAAAGACTACCTCCTCAGTCACGGCAAAACATTGCAAGCTTTTCATCAGCATACGAAAAACGCGCTTCAGGGCCAATCCGCGGGCTGCACATTCTTTTGGCGAGGTCCTATTTCTGCCGCAGTCCCCCGGTTTTCACGGGGTGGGGCTTTTCATTTTCTGTGGGCAGCTTCACAAATAGCGGCAATGATTCGATATCCAGAGGTTTTCATGGGTTTCCGTTCCCTCGCGCGGTCTTTTGTTATGACCGCGGGCATCGCGACCGCCGCGACGAGCCCCGTTTTTGCGCAGCAGACGCCGGCGCCAGCGCAGTCGCGTCCTGCCACGCCCGCTGCGAAGCCCGCCCCGACACAGCAGCCCGCACCGTCTACGACGCCGAACGTCGAGCAGGTGACGCCTAGCCAGGCTCAGCCGCCGGCACCCGGCACGGTCCGCTCCAACCATGGCGCATGGTCCGTCGTCTGCGACAAGCCGGCGGGTGCCTCGACCGAGCAGTGTGCGCTGATGCAGAATGTCATCGCCGAAGACCGTCCGGAAGTAGGCCTGTCCGTCGTCGTCCTGAAGACGGCTGACCGCAAGTCGAAGATCCTGCGCGTGCTGGCACCGCTCGGTGTGCTGCTGCCGAACGGCCTCGGCCTCAATGTCGACGGCAAGGATATCGGCCGCGCCTATTTCGTGCGCTGCTTCGCCGACGGCTGCTATGCCGAAGTCGTTCTCGAAGACGAGCTGCTCAAGACCTTCCGCAGCGGCGCGCAGGCGACCTTCATCGTCTTCCAGACGCCGGAAGAAGGCATCGGCATCCCCGTAGACCTCAAGGGGTTCGCGGAAGGCTACGACGCCCTGCCCTGATGCGGCGGGGCTTGCTCGCGCAGCGCAACAGACCTACATCGGCTATTGAGCATTCCCGCTCTTCTTGCGGAGCAAAAGACCATGACCACCGATCTCCTGACGCTTTTCGATGCCGATGAAGCGACAATGCGCAAGCATGTTGCCGAGGCGCTTTCCGGCGCCGATGACGGCGAGCTCTTCATCGAGCACGCGCAGGCGGAATCGCTGACCTTCGACAATGGTCGCCTCAAGGGCGGCAGCTTCAACACCGAACAGGGTTTTGGCCTGCGGGCAGTGGCAGGCGAAGCCGTCGGCTATGCGCATGCGGGCGATCTCTCCGTCTCAGCGCTAAAGCGGGCAGCCGACGCGGTCAGCGCCGTGACGCGCGGTTATTCTGGCTCTTACGCGGCAGCGCCCCAGCGCACCAACCGCAAGCTCTACACCGACGAGAACCCGATCGGTTCACCCACCTTCGAGGAAAAGGTGAAGGTGTTGACCGATATCGATGCCTATCTGCGCGGCAAGAATGACAAGGTGCGGCAGGTCACGGCTTCGGTCGCGGCAAGCTGGCAGGTGGTCGATATCCTGCGCGCCGATGGCCATCGCGTACAGGACATCCGTCCCATGACGCGTATCAACATCTCCGTCATGGTTGGCGAAGGTGACCGGCAGGAAAGCGGCTCCTATGGCCAGGGCGGCCGCATCGGTTTCGGCGATTTCATCGCGACCGGAAGCTGGCAGCATGGCGCCGATGAGGCGTTGCGCCAGGCACTCGTCAACCTCGAAGCGATCGATGCGCCGGCAGGCACGATGGATGTCGTGCTCGGCTCCGGCTGGCCGGGCGTTATGCTGCACGAGGCTGTAGGCCATGGCCTCGAAGGCGACTTCAACCGCAAGAAAACCTCCGCCTTTGCGGGCCTCCTCGGCCAGATGGTGGCGGCACCGGGCGTGACCGTCGTCGACGACGGCACGATCGACAGCCGCCGCGGCTCCATCACCATCGACGACGAAGGCACACCGTCCGCCTACAACGTGCTGATCGAAAACGGCAAGCTCGTCGGCTACATGCAGGACCGGCAGAACGCCCGGCTAATGGGCATGGCGCCGACCGGCAACGGCCGCCGCCAAGGCTATGCGCATGTGCCGATGCCGCGCATGACCAACACCTATATGCTCGGCGGCGACAAGACGCCGGAAGAGATCATCTCTTCGGTGAAAAAGGGCGTCTATGCCGTCTCCTTCGGTGGCGGTCAGGTGGATATCACATCGGGCAAATTCGTCTTCGGCTGCACCGAGGCCTATCTTATCGAGAACGGCAAGATTGGCGCACCGATCAAGGGCGCCATGCTGATCGGCAACGGCCCGGATGCGATGAAGCGTGTTTCCATGATCGGCAACGACATGAAGCTCGATACCGGCATCGGCAATTGCGGCAAGGCAGGCCAGTGGGTGCCTGTCGGCGTCGGCCAGCCGCATCTGCGCATGGATCAGGTGACCGTCGGCGGCACCCAGGCCTGAGGCGGTGCTGTCATGACCGAAATCGAGATCAGAACCTTCGCTCCTGACGATGCCGACGGCGTGATCTCGGTCATCCTGCCGATCCAGCGCGAAGAATTCGACATTCATATCACCGCCGATGCGCAGCCGGACCTGCGCGTCATTCCCGACTTCTATCAGTCGGGCAAAGGCCAGTTCTGGGTGGCGGTCAAGGATGGCGCCGTCGTCGGCACGCTCGGCCTCAAGGATATTGGCAACAACCAGGCGGCTCTTCGAAAGATGTTCGTGGCCGCCGAGGTGCGGGGCCGCGAACATGGTGTGGCCGCCCGGCTGCTCGAGGCGCTC
Organism: Hyphomicrobiales bacterium; assembly: GCA_900473185.1. GTDB lineage: Bacteria > Pseudomonadota > Alphaproteobacteria > Rhizobiales > Rhizobiaceae > Rhizobium. The sequence goes on from UCKU01000009.1 coordinate 258,060, forward strand.
CTTGCCCATGCCGGTGAAGTCGGCGTAACCGACATATTCCTCGGTACGACCGAGAAGTTTCTTGCTGCGCACCGGTTCTATGAAAAGAACGGTTTCTCCGAGATCACCAGCAAAGACCTGCCGCGAGCATTCCCGCGGATGGCCGTCGACAGCAAGTTCTATCGGCGGACAATTTAGGCTAGCCTCAAGCAATAGAACATCGAGCCGATGGGGCGTTGCTTGGCGACAGAGATATTTCTGCTGAAATTCCTGTCACGCGAGACGGGCTGCTCCGCGCATGAGATGCGCTTCGAGGCCCCGATGGAGGCTGTTGCCGCCATTCTCGACGTAGAAACGTCCGAGCTGACGGAGCATCTCTTCTACCTTGAGAAAGGCGAACTGGACGGGCTGTCCTCGATGCTGGCCCTCCCCTTTCCCGAACCGGATGGCGAGGTCGTGCTCACGCTGCAACAATGAATGGATAGCGTGCCCTATCTGATCCACACTAACTTCGAGCTTGCCCTGATGCTGGATGGCCGCAAGCCATTCGCCATGTTTTCGGACGAAGAAAGCTCGGGGATTTCGATGAAGATCCGCGCCTACTTTCAGCCCTACGTCGACAGCGGTGCAATCATCGAACAGGTCGAGCTATTCGTTGAGGGCAAGCTTCACCTGGTTAGCATTCTCTACGCGCTGCCGAAAGAAGAATGGCGGTTCGATGCCTACACCGAGCTGATGAGCGAAAGGCATTGGACGGACGAAAGCGAGTATCGCCTGGGGCGACTGCTCGGCTATACAGAAGAACAATGCCAATGGTGGATCGCGCAAAGACGCGAAGCACGAAACGTTACTGCGCCGAAGGCCTGAATTTCCATTTCCGCTCGATCGCAACGGCGAGATCGATGTCATGGCGACGAGCAAAGAGCAGGACATGGCCGAGGATATCGGCGGTTTCGTCCGCGAGGTCGCGCTCCATCTCCTCGGGTGAGCGGCCTTTGGCGCGGCCGCGGCCGGTCAGCCGGTTCCAGGCCTGGGTCAATTCACCCATCTCCTCCTGCAGTTTCAGCAGAAACCAGTCGGCATCACGCTCGATGCAGTTGGCGGCAGCGTAGGCGGAGGATGATGTTTCGAACTGGTCTGCGAGGCGCTGCAGCATGACGTTCTCCTTTTGTTTACGAGGAGAGCGCCGATTCCCGGAAATTGTCCAGAGTAGCCAGCTCAACCCTGGTTCGGCAGAAGCATGCAGTCATATGAGCGCTTCTTCAGGGCATCGCAGGCGGAGGTCGCATCTTCCTTGCTCTGGAAGCCGACGAAACGGGCGCGGTAAATCGTGTTAGGCCCCTTCCCCACAGCTTCGGTGTAGGGCGAGGCGGAAACGAGCGGCGCACCTGCCTCGGATTGGGCCTGCGCAAGAAGCGCGCGGGCAGCATCGGCGCTCGGGGCGGCCGAGATCTGGATTTGCCAGCCACCTGCCTTGCCTGCCGGCGCTTTCGGCGCCTTGCCGGCATTCATGATCTCGTCCATTGCCGCCGGGCGCTCCAGCGGGATAACGCCGTTGTCGGCATAACCGAGCGCCTTCGGTGCGGGTGTTGCTGCCTCGTCCGCAACGCGCGGCGCGCTCGCCGGCGCGGGAACATCGGCCTCATCCGCGGCCGAGGCGACCTCGACCTGCTGTTTTGCATTGATGCTGGCGGTCAGCTTGGCGCTGCCGGAGGACGCACGTCCCATATAGCGGTCGAACAATCCGGCCATCTTGGCGTCGCGGCTGCGGGCCGTGCGGCCGCCGAGTACCACGCCAACCACGCGGCGATTGCCGTCCTTCACAGCGCTGACGATGTTGAAGCCGGAGGCATTGGTATAACCGGTCTTGATGCCGTCCATGCCCTGGTAGCGATACATGAGATTGTTGTGGCCGCGGATGGTCTGGCCGCGGAAATTGAAGCTTGCAATGGAGAAGAGACGATATTCGTTGGGATAATTGTTCAGCAGCGCCACGGCGAGCGTGGACATGTCGCGCGCAGTCGTGATCTGGCGCGCATCCGGCAGGCCAGATGCATTGACGAAGACCGTGCGGCTCATGCCGAGCTGGCGGGCCTTCTGGGTCATGAGCCGGGCGAAATTGCTTTCCGAACCGCCGAGTTTTTCACCGACGGCGGCAGCAGCATCGTTGGCCGACTTGACGATCATGCCATAGACCGCCTCACGCACGGTAATCGTACCGCCCGCTTTCACGCCGAGCTTCGTCGGCGGACGGGAGGCCGCATATTTCGACATGGTGATCGGTGTATCCCAGGTGATCTTGCCGCGATTGAGCGCCTCGAAGGTGAGATAGAGCGTCATCATCTTCGTCAGCGAGGCCGGATGGTTCAGCGTGTCACCGTTTTCGGACGCAAGGACCTTGCCGGTGCGGGCATCGAGCACGAGGGAAGCGCTTCCGGCAAAGGCCGCAACGGGTGCAGTAATTGCCAGCGTCGCGGTCAAAATGGCAGCCAAAAGCCTTCTCATGCACTTCCCCTCATTATATCCGGCGAGTCGCTACAACCGGAATTATGTCCCGTATTGTGACAGATGCCCACAATCTGGCGCGACTTTGAGGCAACGCCCAAGTTTTTTCCAAGCTTTTGTTTCGCTTGGTTAAAGGCCGGTAAATGAACAGCTTTCCAACCCGGATTCAGCAAGGTTTAACGGCGGCATTGATAGTCTGTGTGACACGATTACAAAGCGGGGTCACGAGAAAAATGGGGCAGTGGAAGCGGCGTCTGAAGCGCATAGCGATCGGCGGCGGGCTGGAAGCGGCCTGGCTGGCGAATGCCACCGGGCTCATGAAAGAGGCCCGCGGACGCGTCGTCATCTTCACGCTCCATCATGTACGCCCGCATATCGCGCACCCGTTCGAGCCGAACCAACATCTTGAAATCACGCCGGAATTCCTGGACGTGGTGCTTCGGCGGCTGAAGCGGAGCGGCTATCGTTTCGTGCCGCTCGATGCGGTGCCCTCCCTCTTGACGGACCCGCGGGACGATCGCCTGTTCGCCGCCTTCACGCTGGATGATGGGTATCGCAACAATCTCGTCCATGCCCTGCCCGTTTTCGAACGGCATGGCGCACCCTTTACGGTTTTCATTGCGCAAGGCTTTGCCGAAGGCTCGCACAGCATCTGGTGGGAGACGCTGGCGCTGCTGCTCGGCAGGGAGAACAGCATCGAGTTCAATTTCGGCCGCGGTAGAGAGAGACTGGCGCTCGATACGCCCGTCCGGAAATGGGACGCCTTCGACCGGCTTGCCGAGTTTATCCACAGGCAGGACGAAAGCCGCGCCATCTCGGAGGTGGATGCACTGGCGCGGCGCCACGGTATAGAGCCGGTCGATATCACGCGGGAACTGGTCATGGAGCCACAGGAATTGCGCGAGCTCGCGGCAAGCCCGCTCGCCAGTCTCGGCGCCCATACGATCAGCCACCGGGCGCTTGCCCGCCTGCCGCATGCGGAAGCACGGATCGAGATGGAAATCTCGGCCGATTATGTCGAGTCGATCACCGGCACTCGCCCCCGGACGATCGCTTTTCCCTACGGCACGCCCGAGGCAGCAACGGGCCGCGAAGCAGACCTCGCGGCAAAGCTCGGATTTGCCATCGCGGTAACAACCCAGCCGGGCTTTCCGACCGCAAGCTTGCCCACCTATATGCCGCGCATCTCACTCAACGGCTTTTACCAGAAGCCACGCCATGTTTCGGCGCTGGCATCAGGCATTCCATTGAAACTGCTCGGGAAATAAGCCCTTTACGGGTACATTCGCACCTTGTCCCAAGCCCCCTCAGGCGTCGGTCGGCGAAACTCGATGCGGTCGTGCAGGCGGAACTTCTGGTCTTTCCAGAACTCGATCGAGGTCGGGCGGATCCGGAAGCCTGACCAGTAAGACGGGCGCGGAATGTCGCCAATGGCATAACGCGCCGTATATTCGGCAACGGCCTTTTCCAGCGCGAAACGGCTTTCGAGCGGTCGCGACTGCTTGGAAGCCCAGGCGCCGATACGGCTGCCGCGGGCGCGGGTCGCAAAATAAGCGTCGGCCTCGGCATCGGTGACCAATTCGACAGGGCCGCGAATGCGCACCTGGCGGCGCAGCGTTTTCCAGTGGAAACACATGGCGGCTTTCCTCTGCCCCAAGATTTCGCGACCTTTCCGGCTCTCGAAATTCGTGTAGAAGACGAATCCGTCGGTATCGAAACCCTTCAGGAGAACCATGCGGACATTGGGCAGCCCATCTTCATCGACCGTCGCGAGCGCGACAGCATTGGGGTCGTTGACTTCGGAAGCCTCCGCCTCCTTCAGCCATTCCCCAAAGAGCTTGAAGGGCTCTTCACTTTCGGTAAAGTCACCAGCTGTTAACCCGTTTGCCGACATATTAATTCAAATCCCGCGGTTTATGAAAACTGACCCAGCTTTCGAAGCTGGGGAAGGATACAGGGTGGAAGTCATAGCAAAGACACATCGCCATACAAAGGGTTCGCTGCGCCGCAGCTTCAGGCTCTCCATCGTCGGTATCGCGATTCTGTCACTTTCCGGCTGCGTGGCCGGAGGGTTCGATTTCCTGAGTTCGTCAAAGGTGGATCGTTCGGTTGCGACCGGCACGGTGCCGCAGCCAGCTCCCAGCACCGATACGCTTTCCGACGAGATGACGGTGCGCAACGCCGTGACGTCTGCCGATATCCAGAAGCTCGAGGGACAGCCGCTTCCTTGGGCCAATGCGTCCACCGGCAGCGCCGGCATCATTGACACCATCGTCGAGAATAATGACGCCGGCCAAGTTTGCCGCCAGTTCCGCACGACGCGGCATTCCTATGTCGGCATCGCCAAATTCTATGGCAAGACCTGCCTCGTCGGTGGTGGCAACTGGCAGCTTATGAGCTTCCAGCCGGAAAGCTAATCCCGTCTGCCCAGCTGTTTCGGCATGATGCGCCCTGACACGTCAGGGTTAATGCGCCGTGCCGATTCGCCTCAATGTTTAGTGAAAGGCTAACCATTCGCGGCAAAACACCCCATATCCAACGCCGGAAATAAGAAGTGATTAGCAACTCTCCCGCACGATCGCCCAACGAGCGGGCTTTCCTGTCGCAAGAGCGAACCGGACGGTGCGTCATAAGTTGAGATTCGGTTTCCGGGAACGGCCACGAGGAACATGCCTCCCGGATTGCGACAGCGGTGGTGCGAACAATGCGTGATCCATACAAGGTGCTGGGCGTCAAGCGCGACGCGGGAGCAGACGAAATCAAGGCTGCCTGGCGCAACATGGCCAAGGCCGTGCATCCCGATCACAATCAGGGCGACCCGACGGCGACCGCACGTTTCGCCGAGATCGGCCGCGCCTATGAAACGTTGAAAGATCCGAGAAAGCGTAATCTCTTCGACAGCGCCGTGCGCATGGCAGAAGCCAAGAAGCAGGAACAGACGATCATGCAGCAGCGCCAGGCTGCCCGTGAGGCCGCCGCCCGCGCCAAGGCCGCGCAGGCCAATGCCGAGCGTGTGATGGAAGAGCTCGCGCGCGCCAATGCCAATGCGCAGAAGGCCGCAGCAGCAGGTGCCAAACAGCAGCAGGCAGGCGCAACCGAAGCCGCAGAAGAGATGGTCGAACGCATTTTTGGCGCGCAGACGACCCGCGGCGGCGGCGCACAGACCCAGCCGCACGCCCAGCAGGCGCATTCTCAGCAAGCACAGACCAAACCGCATGCAGCAGAGACGGCCAAGCAGCCGGAACAGGAAACAGCGGAATCCGAAACCGCCAAGGCGGAAGACGAGCAGACTGAAGCCACCACCGGCACTGGCGCCAACATGTCCTTGCCGCTCAGCCTGCTGACCTCGCTTGTGCGCCGCTTCACCGGCGCCGGCCAGCCAGGCCTCGAGAAGGCCCCGGATGAAGTGGCGACTGCGACCGTGACGATCGAAGACATCATGAAGGGAAGCTGGACGACGGTTTCTCTTCCGGAAGGCCGCGAAGTCGGCTTCGCCATTCCGGCCGGCACGACTGAAGGCCATCAGATCCGGCTCAAGGGGCAGGGATTCAAGCTGCCGGGCATGCAGCGCGGCGACGCCGTCATCAATATCCACATCGCGCCCGATCCGCGCTTTACTGTGGATGGTTTCGACGTGCATGCCGTGCTGCCGCTCAACATCGAAAACGCAGTGCTCGGCACCGAGGCACGCGTCGACGGTCCGCAGGGACCACTCAATGTGACGATCCCTGCATGGTCCGGCTCCGACAAGACGATCCGCGTTCCCGACCAGGGCCTGCCCAACGACAGCGGCGGAAAAGGCGATCTCGTCGTCGAATTGCGTATTATGTTGTGGGAAAAACCCGACGCTAAAGTCACTGATCTCATGCGGAGCATGCGTGAAGGGCTGTTTTTATGAAATTTCGGTGACAATCGCACCCTTTGTTACGATCCCTAACAGTTGATGATCTTGGGCCTGCTTGAACCGATTAACGGCCTATGCCATAGGCAGGATCATCAGAATTCCTAGGGAAGCGAAATATGGCTCAAGCATCCGGCCTCATGGCAGGCAAACGCGGCGTCATCATGGGTGTCGCCAACAATCGTTCGATTGCGTGGGGTATTGCCAAGGCCATTCATGCGCAGGGCGGAGAAGTTGCCTTCACTTACCAGGGCGATGCCTTGAAGAAGCGCGTGGAGCCGCTGGCTGCCGAAATCGGCGCCGTCATGGTCGGCCATTGCGATGTCAGCGATGAATCCACGATCGATGCCGTTTTCGAAAACGTCGAGAAGCTGTGGGGCAAGATCGATTTTATCGTGCACGCGATCGGCTTTTCCGACAAGGACGAGCTGACGGGCCGTTATGTCGATACGTCGGCCGACAACTTCGCAAAGACCATGCAGATTTCCGTCTACTCCTTCACCTCGGTCGCTCGCCGCGCCGAGAAGCTGATGACGGAAGGCGGTTCGATGCTCACCCTCACCTATTACGGTGCTGAAAAGGTGATGCCGAACTACAACGTCATGGGCGTTGCCAAGGCGGCTCTTGAAGCCAGCGTCAAGTATCTAGCCGTCGACCTCGGACCGAAGAACATCCGTGTCAACGCCGTTTCGGCAGGCCCGATCAAGACGCTTGCTGCCTCCGGCATCGGCGATTTCCGCTACATCCTCAAGTGGAACGAGTATAATGCGCCGCTGCGCCGTACCGTGACCATTGAGGAAGTGGGCGATGTCGGCCTCTACCTTCTCTCGGACCTGTCCCGTTCGGTGACGGGTGAAGTGCATCATGCCGACAGCGGCTATCATGTCATCGGCATGAAGGCTGTGGACGCGCCTGATATTTCCGTCATCAAGGACTGAGGCGTCCTCCCCCCAAGCGGAGCCGATCCCCGTGCTCATCTATGTGATCAGACACGGCCAGACCGACTGGAACGCGGAACGCCGCCTGCAGGGGCAGAAGGATATTCCGATCAATGCGATCGGCCGCGAACAGGCAAAACAGAACGGGATCGCCCTCGCGGCGGTCCTGAAGGGCGAAAATACGGAATTCGATTTCGTCGCAAGCCCGCTCGGACGTACGCGCGAGACCATGGAGATCATGCGATCAGCCATGGGGCTCCCGCCTAAGGATTACCGGACCGACGAACGTCTGGTCGAAGTCTCCTTTGGCGACTGGGAAGGCTATACGCTCAAGCAGCTCAGGGCCTCGCAGGCCGAGCGAGTGACAGAACGCAACATCAACAAGTGGGATTTCATTCCGCCGGGCGAAGATGCGGAAAGCTACGAGATCATGTCGTGGCGAACAGGCGCATGGCTGAATTCAGTCGACCGGCCGACCGTCTGCGTCACCCACGGCGGCGTCATCAGAAGCCTGTTCAAGATAATCTCCAATCTGCCGAAGGACGTCGCCTCTGAAGGCGAAATCCCGCAAGACCGGATTTTGAAGATCGAGACGTCGCAGAGCCTGATCGGCTGGATCTAGCCCAGATGAGGCTTGCTTACTTGACGATGTCGAGATCGTTGATGACGCGCTTGCCGTCGACTTCCGTATAGAAAATCACCACCTTGACGCCGGCCTTGAGGCCTTCGAAATCGAACTCCTCGGGCGCCTGATAGGTCTTGCCATCATCGAGCGTCAGCACGAGATTGGCCGTATCGACCTTCTTGATCGTCGCCTCGACATCAGCGCTCTCGGCAAAACTGCTCATGGGCGAAAGAAAATTTGCCGTGGCCAGAAGCGTAGCAATAACGAAACGCATGTCGGCAATCCCTTTGAAACGCTGCCATTGATATCGAGTGGCCACAGATAAACTCCTGAATATGGCGAAAATTGCCCGGAAGAATGGCTTTCGGCGCCCAATTGATGAATAGGATTTTACGGATAATCAAGAGGCTCGATTAACCGTCTTTTTCTCTCTGTTTACGCGATTTAGCGGCCGCGAATGCGCGCAATCGTAAATTAACCCCTGCACCCTAAAGTCGGCGCGAATGTAGGGGTGTGTGATTTGCAATTCCGGCTGAGCAACGGCAACCAGCTGCGGCGTGTTCTGAAGAATACGCGTGTCTCGCTGCTGGTTTCCGCCCTCGTGGCCGTCGTCGTTGTTGCCGTCGGCTTTGCACTCGACAGTGCAAATACTGCCGCCTATCTGCGCGAGCTGCAAATCCGTACTGAAAACGAGACGAACCTGATCCGTGCCCGCATGATGGCGCAGATCAATATGGACATTACCGCCGTCCGCGACCTTTCCAACCTGATCTCGCTCAGCACGCAGACGAACGAGGTGGAGATGGAGCGGCAGATCAACTGGCTGCTGATCCAGAACCCACAATTCATCCATATTGCGGTCGCGCCCGATTTCATCGTCAAGTCGGTCTATCCGGCGCAATCCGGTAGAGACAGGATCGGCAAGGATGTACGCGAGCGGCTGATGGAGCGCATGTCGATCAGCCGCAATACCGGCGACCAGTCGGCGCGCTTCTACGGTCCCTTCAAGACGGCGGATGCAGAAAACGCCTTCGCGATCTTCTTCCCTGTATTCGTCAAGCAGAACGGCCAGCGCCGCATCTGGGGCGCGGTCGAGGTCGTCATCGACCAGAACATGTTCTACGAGGCGACCGGCCTAAAGCCCGCGCGCAACAGCGAAAACCAGGAGCGCTATCCGCATCTCGACCATCTATCGATCGCGGTGCGCGACATCGGCATTCCAAACGAAACGGCCGCGCCCTTCTTCGGCCCTTCCAATATCTACGAGAAGGATCCGCTCCGCCGCAAAATCAACTTCGCGGGCGGGCGATGGGAACTGGCGGCGGTGCCGAACTCCGGCTGGCATGCGGTTCCCAATAATCAGCGTGAACTGCGATTGATCATCGTCGCCGCAGGCTGCGTGATCATCATCCCGATCTTCTTCGCCACGTTGCTGCTCGGCGAACGCAACCGCAACATCACGCAGCTTGAGGCTCGCGAAGCCAAACTTCTGGAACTATCGCAGCGCCTCAACCTGGCGCTGGAATCTTCCCGGATCGGCATATGGGAGCTGCAGGAGAACGCCACCAACCTTGCCTGGGATGCACGTGCATCCACCCTTCACGGCCTCAAAGCGATCGAAGGCAGCCGGCCACTGGAAGTGTGGCTTTCTACGATCATGCCCGAAGACCGCGAAATCGCCGAGGTTCATTTCTTCGGTTGCAGCATCGCTGGAGAAGCCTGCACCGCACAATACAGGGTGATGCGGGAAGATGGCCGCATCCGCCATCTGCGTTCCATCGGTGCCTTCTATACGGATGCCGGCGGCACAGGAAAGACGATCGGCATCGTCTGGGACGTAACGGCAGATGCGGAGGTCACCAACACGCTTCGCCTCGCCAAGGAAACGAGCGAGCTCAAGAATGCCGAGCTGGAACTCGCGCTGGAGGAACTATCAAGTCGCGAGGCGGAGCTTTCCGAACTCTCGGGCAAGCTCGATCTTGCCCTCGATTCCTATCAATGCGGCATCTGGGAGGCAATTCTCGGCAAGAGCGGCTCGATCTGGGACGAGCGCATGCACGAGCTATACGGATTGAAACAGAGCAATGCCTTCGTGACCGAAGACGCCTGGCTCTCCTGCATCCACCCCGATGACCGCGGGCTGGCGCTCGAAAGCGCCCGGCATTTCAAGCAGCTCGGAGACACGCATACGCTCGTCTGCCGCGTGCCGGACGAAAATGGCGGCGTTCGCTACGTGCGTTCCGTCGGCAAGGTGCACCGCACGCCGACCGGCGAGATGAAGATCATCGGCATCGCCTTCGATTCGACCGAGGATGCATTGATGACGCTGCGCCTCAAGGCCGCGAAGGATGAGGCGATCACCAAGAACATCGAGCTGGAGCTCGCCAAGAACAGGATCGAGCACAATTCCCTGCACGACCCGCTGACCTCGCTCGCCAACCGTCGCAAGCTCGATATGGCGCTGGAAAACCTGACGGATGCCGGCCGCAGCGAGCGGCAGAAATTCGCGATCCTGCATATCGACCTCGACCGCTTCAAGGAAATCAACGACACGCTGGGGCATGCAGCCGGCGACGCGATGCTGGTGCATGCTTCACGCGTGCTTTCCAGAGATCTGCGTGACAGCGATGTCGTTGCGCGGATCGGCGGCGACGAGTTCGTCATCCTCTCCTTCGACGTGGGCGACAAGGAGATGGCGGAGCTTGCAGGCCGTGTCATAGATGAAATGCGCCAGCCGATCGATTTCCAGGGCTTTCCCTGCCGTTGCGGCGTGTCGATCGGTATTGCGCTGGCAAACGGCATTCATGTCGACGCCCGCAAGGTGCTGATCAATGCCGACATCGCGCTCTATCGCGCCAAGAGCCTCGGCCGCAACCGCTTCGAATTCTTCAACCACAATCTGCAGGCCGACATCATCAACAACAAACGCACTGCTGACGAGATCCTTGCCGGTATCGACAATGGCGAGTTCACGGCCTGGTATCAGCCGCAGTTCTGCGCCCGTACAATGAAGCTGACAGGTGTGGAAGCGTTGGTGCGCTGGCGGCATCCGTCCAAGGGCCTGCTGACGCCGGACAAGTTCCTGCGCATCGCCGACGAGATCAATGTCGTGCAGACGCTCGACCGCATCGTCCTGGAAACCGCGCTGCGCGACAAGATGCGCTGGGCGGCACAGGGCATCTTTATACCTAAGATCTCCGTCAACGTTTCGGCGCGGCGTCTGCATGATGGCAGCCTTCTGGAATCGCTCGGTGGCCTGCAGATCCGCCCCGGCGAAATTTCCTTCGAGTTGGTGGAATCCATCTTTCTCGACGAAAGCGAGGACGTGGTTTCGCAGAATCTCGAACGGATCAAGGCGCTCGGCATCGATATCGAGATCGACGATTTCGGTACGGGCCACACCTCGATCGTCTCGCTGCTGAAGCTCAAGCCGAAGCGGCTGAAGATCGACCGGCAGCTCGTCCAGCCGATCGTCGCCTCCTCGCAGGAGCGCGCGCTCGTCAGCTCCATCATTGAGATCGCCCGCTCGCTCGGTGTAGAAACCGTGGCCGAGGGTGTCGAGACGCTGGCACATGCCGAACTGCTGCGCGATCTCGGCTGCGATCTCCTGCAGGGTTACGCCTTCGCACGTCCCCTCTCCTTCGACGACTTCGCCATCGAGGCGCGCGGCACAGCCTGGCTGCTGGCATCCTAGCGCTGAAGCCGAGGCTGCTATCGGTCGCAAATACGGGAAATACCATTTCCCTGATCGCACCATCAGGCGCAAAGAAAGGCTTTTGCCTGAACGGTTTTTTGGCCTATGAGTGTCGCGCCTTTTTAAGTAATGGCGCGGCCAGTGACGACTGGTTCCGCGCATCCGGCGGGAACACATGTCGCACAATACATTCGGTCATCTCTTCCGTGTAACTACCTGGGGCGAAAGCCACGGGCCGGCGCTCGGCGCCGTTGTCGACGGCTGCCCTCCGGGGCTGCGCTTCAAGCTCGAGGACCTGCAGGTCTGGCTCGACAAGCGCAAGCCCGGCCAGAGCCGTTTCGTCACCCAGCGGCGTGAAGACGACCTGGTGAAAGTTCTCTCGGGCGTGATGATGGACGCCGACGGCGAGACGATGATTTCGACCGGCACGCCGATTTCCATGCTGATCGAGAATACCGACCAGCGTTCCAAGGACTATGGCGAGATCGCCCGGCAATATCGCCCCGGTCATGCTGACTATACCTATGATACGAAATACGGCATCCGCGACTATCGCGGCGGCGGCCGTTCGTCTGCCCGCGAGACTGCAGCGCGCGTTGCGGCCGGCGGCATTGCCCGGCTCGTCGTGCCCGGTGTCACCATCCGCGGCGCACTGGTGCAGATCGGCAAGCACAAGATCAACCGCGCCAACTGGGACTGGGATCAGGTCGGCCAGAACCCGTTCTTCTCCCCCGATGCCGAGATCGTGCCCGTCTGGGAAGAGTATCTCGACGGTATCCGCAAGGCCGGTTCCTCCATCGGCGCCGTCATCGAGGTGATCGCCGACGGCGTCCCGGCAGGCCTCGGTGCACCGATCTACGGCAAGCTCGACCAGGATATCGCTTCGCTGCTTATGTCGATCAATGCCGTCAAAGGCGTCGAGATCGGCAACGGTTTTGCCGCCGCAGAGACGAGCGGCGAAGACAATGCTGACGAGATGCGCATGGGCAATGACGGCCAGCCGATCTTCCTGTCCAACAATGCCGGTGGTATCCTGGGCGGCATTTCGACTGGCCAGCCGGTCGTCGCCCGCTTCGCTGTCAAGCCGACCTCTTCCATTCTCACCGAACGGCAGTCGATCGATGCCGACGGCAAGAATGTCGATATCCGCACCAAGGGCCGTCATGACCCCTGCGTCGGCATCCGCGCCGTGCCGATCGGCGAGGCGATGGTCGCCTGCGCCATTGCCGATCATTATCTTCGCGACCGCGGCCAGACCGGCCGGCTGAAATAGGAATTGCCCCATGCCTTATGATCAGAAGCGCGTTGTTGATGCCATCAGGGCTTTCGAAGCCGGCGAGATCGTCGTCGTCATGGATGACAATGATCGTGAAAACGAGGGTGACCTGATCGTCGCCGCCGTGCATGCGACGCCCGAAAAGATGGCCTTCATCGTGCGCCACACCTCAGGCATCGTCTGCGCGCCGATGCCGAAGGAGGAGGCCAAGCGGCTGAACCTCAACGCCATGGTGGCGGAAAACGATTCCGCCCACACGACCGCCTTTACCGTTTCCGTCGACTTCAAGCACGGCACAACGACGGGCATTTCCGCCGACGACCGCACGCTCACGGTGCGCAATCTCGCAAATCCGAATGTGGGTGCATCAGATTTCGTCCGGCCGGGCCACATCTTCCCGCTGGTCTCCCGCGAAGGCGGTGTCCTGATGCGTTCCGGCCATACGGAAGCGGCCGTCGATCTCTGCAAGCTTGCCGGCCTGCCGCTGATCGGCGTCATCTCCGAACTCGTCAATGACGATGGCACGGTGACGCGCGGCCCGCAGGTCGTGGATTTCGCCGAACAGCACGGACTGAAGCTTCTGTCGGTTGCCGACCTCATCGCCTATCGCCAACGCAAGGAAACGCTGATCGAGCTCGGCTCGAGCTTCGATATCGAGACGCCGTTCGGCAAGGCCAAGGCGCATACCTATTCGCTGCCGTGGGATCCGATGCAGCATCTCGCCGTCGTCTTCGGCGATATCAGGGACGGTGTCGATATTCCGGTGCGCCTGCACCCGGAAAACGTAGCCGACGATCTCTTCGGCAAGCGCAAGCCAGTCGATTTCTATATGCAGAAAATCGCCGAAGAGGGACGCGGCATCATCGTCTACCTGCGTGAAGGCTCTGTCGGCGTCGGCCACTACGACAATGGCCGCAAGGCGCGCAATCAAGGTCGCGAGGCGCATGCGGAAGCACAGACACGCGACAGCGAATGGCTGGAAATCGGCCTCGGTGCGCAGATCCTCAAGGATCTCGGCATCAGCTCAATCAAGCTTTTGACCAGCCGCGAACGCCACTATGTCGGCCTGGAAGGCTTCGGGATCAAGATTTCGACGACGGAGATCTGCTGACTAGCTATCCCTTCTCCCCTCGAGGAGAAGGATTAGCCTTTCCAGCCATCCAGATAGACGACGTTCTCCACGCCGGCGAAGCGCGCTAAGCGCTCCAACTCGGCTTCCAGCTTTTCGAGTCGCCCTGCGGATGCCTTGACGCGTGGCTCCATCCATAGCCGCTTCACATCCAGCGTACCCTTCTTCCGGTCGGCCTTCATGTCGATACGGCCGATGAGCCTGTCGCCTTCCAGGAGCGGGAAGACATAATAGCCATATTCACGCTTCGGCTCCGGGACGAAAATCTCGATCCGGTAGAAGAAGCCGAAAAGACGCTCCGTCCGGTTTCTGTCCCGGATCATCGGATCAAAGGGGCTGAGTACCCGGATTCGTGGTGGCGCTTCCGGATAAGTATCTGTCGTGCCAAGGAAATCGGCGAACGCCCAAGAGGCACGCGGTTTGCCGCCAAGCGCCGGTTCGATCATCACTTCGATCAGCTCATCCCTGTTTTCGGCAACCCAGGCCTTGGCTTCGTCCGGGGACAGCAGATCCCAGAAGGCGGCGACTTCGCCGTGGGTGGCAAAGCCCAGACGGGCAAGCGCGCTTCGACAGGCCCAATCCACGAAATCCTCGCGGCTGACCTCAGGCTCATGGAATTCGGCAGGAATGACGCGCTCGGCAAGATCATAGATCTTCTGGAAATTGGAGCGGCCGGCGATGGCGAATTTGCCGGTGCGCCAGAAATATTCGAGCGCCGTCTTGTTCGGGTGCCAGTTCCACCAGCCGCCGGAAACATGGCCATCCGCCTTCATGTCACGCGCCAAGATTGCTCCGTCCTTGACCACCCGGTCGTAAGTCTCCTCGAAGGAAGCTTCGAAGCCCTCACCACGCCATCTGCGCCAGCGCTCGACGAGCGCCAGTTCCTCGTCGCGGAATTTGTGCTTCCAGTATTTGAAGAAGGCGCTCGGCAGGATGGAGGCATCATGCGTCCAGTGTTCGAAGAGCACGCCATCCTTTTCCAGAAGCGCGGTCAGGTGTTCGCGCCGGTATGTCTGGTTGCGGGAAAAGAGGATCTGATGATGGGCGCGTTCCACCGTCTGGATGCTGTCCACCTGCACGAAGCCGAGGTCATGAATGAGGTCCAGCAGGCCGGTCTTGGTCAATGCACGATTCGGAGGCGCGCTCAGCCCCTGCTTGGCGAGAAAGACACGGCGGGCATCGGAATTGGAGAGCAGATTCGTCATGCCGCCATCATAGCGCGGAAAATCTTCCTAGCTACCCGATACCATATTCGAGCCGATTTGATTTTGATCCTTTATCGTGTCGTCACCGCCTTATAGAAGCAGGAATTCAAACAAGGGGACCATAGTTGGATATTCGTTTTGAGAGCGCGGGCGCCAGTTTCGGAGCAAGGGTCGCGGTCGAGCCGCTGACACTGTCTCTCACCGAAAATCGTCTCGGCGTCATCGGGCTAAACGGCTCGGGCAAGACGACCTTTGCGCGGATGATCAACGGGCTCATGAAACCCACCACCGGCAAGGTCCTGGTCAACGGGCGCGACACACTTGAGGAGAAGACGGCGCTCGCCGATGTCGGCTTCATCTTCCAGTCGCCGCAGAACCAGATCATCCTGCCGATCGTCAAAGACGACATCGCTTTCGGACTGAAGGGCCGCGGTTTTAGCAAGGCTGAGATCGATCGAAAGGTCGAGCTGGTGCTGGCACGCTTCAACGCCGAGGAACTTGCCACCCGCCGTGCGCATGAGCTTTCGGGCGGCGAGCTGCAGATTGCGGCTCTCTGCTCGGTGCTGGCAACCGGTCCCAATATCCTGATCCTCGACGAGCCGACCAATCAGCTTGATCTGCGCAACCGCGTGCTGGTGCAGAAGACCATCGATGGGCTCGAGGAAAATGTCGTCGTCATCACCCATGATCTCGAGCTGATATCGGGTTTCGAGCGGGTGCTCCTGTTCCATGAGGGCAGGCTTGAGGCCGATGCGCCGGCAGGAGATGCGATCGCCCGTTACAGGGAGCTCGCCGTCTGATGCAGTCGCTTTACGTCGAAGGCAACAGCGCCCTGCACCGGCTTTCGCCCCGGGCAAAGATCTTTTCCCTTTTCCTGCTCGGCGTCGTGCTCTTCATCGGCGATAATCTTCCTCTGCTTGCCATCGTCACGCTGCTGACGGCGCTTGTTTATCGCAGCATCGGCTTGTCGCTGAAGGAATCGGCCGTCCGGTTGCGGCCGATCTTGCTGACGATCGTGATCGTGGCGTTCTTCACACTCATCGTCAGTCCGTGGCACGTGGCGCTTGCGACGCTATTCCGGCTGACGGCACTGATGATGTTTGCTGCCGCAGTGACCGCGACGACGACGATCACGCAATTCATGGATGAGATAACGGCGCTTGCACGGCCGCTGGAACGGACCGGCTGGGTGAAGGCCGACGACATTGGGCTGGCGGTCGGTCTCGTGCTGCGCTTCGTGCCCGAAATCATCGCCCGCTACCATGCGATCAGCGAAGCGCATGCGGCGCGCGGACTGAAGGTACGACCAGTGACGGTCCTTACCCCGCTCATCATTTTAACGCTCAGGGATGCGGATAACATTGCCGCGGCGATTGACGCGCGCGGCATTCGGCGGCATGTCAGTTAACGATTTATGAATTGGAGATCACGATGAGCACGCGCGACCTCGTTCTTGCCGCTCTTTTTGCCGCTGTTATCGTGGCTCTCGGCCTGCTGCCGCCTATCTATCTCGGCTTCATCCCAGTGCCGATCACCGCGCAATCACTCGGCGTGATGATGGCAGGCGTCGTGCTTGGCGCAAGACGCGCCACGATTGCCGTGCTGATCGTGCTGGTGCTCGTAGCGATCGGCCTGCCGGTGCTTTCGGGTGGCCGCGGCGGGTTTGCCGCTTTCGTGGCTCCGACGTCAGGCTTCCTGTTCGGTTGGGTTTTTGCCGCTTTTGTTACGGGCTTCCTCAGTGAACGGCTCGTGCACGGCGATCAGTCCGGCCTCGTCCAGACAGTAAGCTTTTTCCTTGCTGCCATGATCGGCGGCATCGTCGTGCTTTACGCCTTCGGGATCGCCTATCTGGCCCTTGCAGCCAATATCGGCCTGAAGCAGGCCTTTGTGGGCAGCATGGCATTCATCCCAGGTGATGTCATAAAGGCCCTCGTCGCAGCGCTCGTCGGCCGGGCCGTCATGGCCGGCTATCCACTCTTGCGGATTCGCGCTTAATCCAGGAAGCCATAGAGCCAGTCGCGCGTCTCTTCTGGAAGCGCGACTGGTGAGCCGTCGTCGCGGCTGCGCGCCTGCCAGGTGATTTCGACCTCGGCGGCACGCTCGTCATCAATCTCGGCGGCGATGAGAAAGCCGATGGAGCGCACGCCGATCTTGTCGACGCCGGCGGTGAAGGTCACCGCTTCGTGATAGTGCAATGGCCGGTGAAGGATGCAGGACACCTTGGCGGGAGTATAGACAGGCTCTTCGTCCACGCCGGGTCTCAATGACCAGAAACCGGCAAGTACGGATTCGGCATAGGAAATATAGGAGGCCAGAAACATCTGGCCGTTCATATCCACATCACGAAACGGTATGCGCAATTCCACCACGTCCGGGCGGTTCGTCTTACTCATTTACAGATCTGCCTTGCAGGTTATCAGCTCGACCCTAGCATGGGGTCCGTCGAAGTAAACGAAACAATTAAAATAGCGTAAACGGAGGATGCCGTGCGTTAACCGCGACGACGTGGCTTGTTGAAATCGACGCACAGCGCTCCATCTGCTGTGGATCATGACATTTGCGACCGATAGAGTGCCGGCATGAGCACCCGTCTTTACGAACATCCCATCTTTCTCGAGCACGTGACGCCGTCAGGCCATCCCGAGCGCTCCGACCGTATCCGTGCGCTCAATGTCGCGCTGGAGCATCCGAATTTCGAGCGGCTGGACCGAAAGGAAGCGCCGCAGGCGAATGAAGACGCCGTGCTGCTTGCCCATCCGGAAGAACATCTGATCGCCGTCATGCGGCAGATCCCGGAAGAGGAAGACAAGATCAACCAGCTCGAAGCCGATACCTATGCCAGCCAGAAGAGCCTGCAGGCCGCACTGACCGGCATAGGCGGGGCGATGGCCGCCGTCGACGACGTCTTCCGCGGCAAGGCCGACAATGTGTTCGTCGCGGCCCGCCCGCCGGGTCACCATGCCGAAAAGATGACGGCGATGGGCTTCTGCTTCTTCAACAATGCGGCGATCGCTGCGCGCCATGCGCAGAAGGCTCACGGCGCCGAGCGCGTCGCCATCGTCGATTGGGATGTGCATCACGGCAACGGCACGCAGGATATTTTCTGGGACGATCCCTCCGTGCTTTTCTGTTCCACCCATCAGATGCCGCTTTATCCCGGCACCGGCGCCAAGGATGAAAACGGCGCGCACGGCACGATCGTCAATGCGCCGCTTTCGCCCAATGTCGGCAGCGACCATTTCCGCGAGGCGTTCAAATCGCGCGTGCTGCCGGCGCTCAACGATTTCCGGCCCGATATCATCATTATCTCTGCCGGATTTGACGCCCATCACCGCGATCCGCTGGCGCAGATCAACCTGACCGGCGAGGATTTCGACTGGGCGACGGGCCGTCTTCTTGAGGTTGCCGACCGCAGCGCCAATAACCGGGTCGTCAGCCTGCTGGAAGGCGGGTATGATCTGGAGGGACTCACCGAGTCGGCGGGTATGCATATCCTCAGAATGATGAAGGGTTGAGAATGACTGACAGCGCCAAGCCGGAGGTTTCCGGTCTTTCCTTCGAAAAGGCGGTTGCCGAACTCGAAAGCATCGTTGCGCGGCTGGAACGCGGCGACGTGGCGCTGGATGAATCGATCGAGATCTACGAGCGCGGCGAAGCCCTGAAGAAGCATTGCGAAACGCTGCTTTCGGCCGCCGAAAACCGTATCGAGAAGATTCGCCTCGACCGCGCCGGCAAGCCGCAGGGCGTCGAGCCGCTCGACGGTGCCTAAAAGCACACTGAAACTCTCCCCCAAGGCGCTTGGCGACCAGCTTCCGACCGATCTATGATCCCCTCTCAAGACAAGAAGGGGACTGACTGATGACGGACAGATTGAGGGACAAGGTTGCCATTATCTCGGGTGGCGCGACCGGCATGGGCGGCGCTGCATCGAAGCTCTTTGCGGCCGAGGGCGCGCGTGTCGCGATCATCGACCGCAACGGCGAAGCGGCGGCGAAGACTG
This sequence comes from Hyphomicrobiales bacterium, assembly GCA_900473185.1. GTDB lineage: Bacteria > Pseudomonadota > Alphaproteobacteria > Rhizobiales > Rhizobiaceae > Rhizobium. The sequence goes on from UCKU01000009.1 coordinate 277,312, forward strand.
TCAATGAAATCCGCGATGCCGGCGGCGCTGCCGAGTACTGGACAGCCGACGTTTCCGAGGAAGGAGCCGTCAACGAAGCGGTTGCCGGCGTCGAGGGGCGGTATGGGCCGGTCACCGTGCTTTTCAATCACGCGGGTACGATCGTCATCAAGCCGTTCCTGGAGACCACGCTGCAGGAATGGGACTGGCTACACGCCGTCAATGTCCGCTCAATGTTCCTGATGACCAAGGCGGTGCTGCCGAAGATGATCGGGGCCGGCGGCGGATCGATCGTCTGCACCTCCTCGATCTCGGCGGTCGCCGCCACGCCGATGGAAGTGCTCTACGACACGACCAAGGGCGCGGTGCATATGTTTGCTCGCGCCATCGCCGTCGAATTCCGCGACCGCAACATCCGCTGCAATGCCGTCTGCCCGGGTTTCATCCGCACACCGCATGGCCTGCGCGAGGTGAAAGAATTGCAGGCACATGGCGTCGATGTCTCGGATGCAGCGATCGCCGCGCAACAGGGCCGGATCGGCGAGCCGGAAGATGTCGCTCGTGCCGCACTCTATCTTGCCAGCGATGAATCGATCTTCGTCAACGGGGCGCATCTTTTCGTCGATAACGGCTTCACTGCGATCTGAGGCTTCGCCGCGATCTGACAAACTGGCCCTTTCGCCACGGACCTGCAGACGCTATCTGTGGCGGGAGCCTTTGTGATCGGAGTGCGCCATGTCCTTCTTCCCCGGTAAAGATCCCCTGCCCGGCGATGCCTTCGCCTGTGACGCGATCGAGAACCTGATCATTCCGCGCACCAGCGATATCGGCGGCTTCCAGGTGCGCCGCGCCCTGCCGACGCGCCAGCGCCGGCTTGTCGGGCCGTTCATCTTCTTTGACCGCATGGGGCCGGCGATCCTCAAGCCGGATGAGGCTTTGGATGTGAAGCCGCACCCGCATATCGGGCTTTCGACGGTCACCTATCTCTTCGACGGCGAAATCCGCCATCTCGACAGCCTCGGCACGGAAAAGGTCATCCGCCCGGGCGATATCAACCTGATGACGGCCGGACGCGGCATCGTGCATTCGGAGCGCACGCCGGACAATCTGCGCGGCCATCCGCTTCTGATGTCCGGACTGCAAACGTGGCTGGCACTGCCTGACGACAAGGAGGAGATCGACCCCTCCTTCGCCCATACCGAAAAAGGAGAGATGCCGCTGATCGAGACCAACGGCGTGCGTGGGCGCGTCGTCATCGGCGCGTTCGAGGGTCTTGCCTCGCCGGTGAAGGTGTTTACCGATACGCTTTATGTCGATCTCGACTTACAGCCGGGCGCGAAATTTCCCTTCGGTGCGGCTCACGAGGAACGCGCCGTCTATGTGCTGTCAGGCGAGGTCGTCATTGCCGGCGACCGGTTTGCGGCAGACCAGCTTCTCGTCTTCCGGCCCGGCGATGCGATCACGCTCGAAGCGGGCGTGCAGGGCTGTCATCTCATGCTGTTTGGGGGGGCCGCACTCAACTCCAAGCGCTACATATGGTGGAATTTCGTGTCCTCTTCGAAAGAGCGGATCGAGAAGGCCAAGGAGGAGTGGCGCACCGGCAGCTTCGATATCGTTCCCGGCGACGAAGAGGAATTCGTGCCTTTGCCGGAGGGCTGAAGTGCTCTAAGGTGAAAATCTTGCGGTTATGCAAATGTAGTTGTTTTGCCGCAATTCAATCGAATAAAGTAAAGCCGATCAGTCAAAGAAGAGCACCCGCCCGTGACACAATCCCCGAAGACCCCGCTGCTCGATCAGGTCACCTACCCTGCCGACCTGCGCAAGCTCGAGGATCGCGATCTGCCGCAGCTTGCGCGCGAGGTCAGGGACGAAATGATCGATGCCGTCTCCCGCACCGGCGGGCATCTCGGCGCAGGTCTCGGCGTGGTGGAACTGACGATCGCCATCCACAACGTCTTCAACACGCCTGATGATCGGCTGATTTTCGATGTCGGCCATCAATGTTATCCGCACAAGATCCTGACCGGGCGCCGCGACCGAATCCGCACGCTGCGCCAGGAAAACGGCCTCTCGGGCTTCACGCGCCGGGCCGAAAGCGAATACGACCCCTTTGGTGCTGCGCACTCCTCGACCTCGATTTCCGCCGGCCTCGGCATGGCAGTTGCCGCCGATATCGACAAGACGGACCGCCGCGTGATCGCCGTCATCGGCGATGGAGCACTGTCGGCCGGCATGGCCTATGAGGCGCTGAACAATGCCGGCGCGCTCGATGCCCGCCTGATCGTCATTCTCAACGACAACGACATGTCGATCGCCCCGCCGACTGGGGCGATGAGCGCCTATCTCGCCCGCCTTGCCTCCGGCCGCACCTATATGGGCTTCCGTGACTTCGGCAAGAAGCTGACGGCCTATCTCGGCAAGAACATCGACCGGGCGATCACCCGCGCCGTCGAGCATGCCCGCGGTTATGTCACCGGCGGGACGATGTTCGAGGAGATGGGCTTTTATCATATCGGCCCGATTGACGGTCATTCCTTCGATCACCTTCTGCCCGTGCTGCGCAATGTGCGCGACAATGCCAACGGCCCGGTGCTGATCCATGTCGTGACCCAGAAGGGCAAGGGCTATGCGCCGGCGGAAGCTGCAGCCGACAAGTATCATGGCGTCAACAAGTTCGATGTCATCACCGGCACGCAGGCGAAGGTGAAGCCGAATGCACCGAGCTATACCAATGTCTTCGCCGAGACGCTGGTCCAGGAAGCAACACTCGACGACCGCGTCGTCGGCATCACTGCCGCCATGCCGACCGGCACCGGCCTTGACAAGTTCGCCGAGATTTTCCCGTCACGCTGTTTCGATGTCGGTATTGCCGAACAGCACGCAGTGACCTTCGCCGCCGGCCTTGCCGCCGAAGGTTTCAAGCCTTTCGCAGCGCTCTATTCCACCTTCCTGCAGCGCGCCTATGACCAAGTCGTGCATGACGTGGCGATCCAGGGTCTGCCCGTGCGCTTCCCGATCGACCGTGCCGGTTTCGTCGGCGCCGACGGGCCGACGCATGCAGGCTCCTTCGACACGGCCTTCCTCGCCACCTTGCCCGGCTTCGTCGTCATGGCAGCATCGGATGAGGCGGAGCTGAAGCATATGGTGCGCACTGCCGTAGCCTATGATGCCGGCCCGATCTCGTTCCGTTATCCGCGCGGCGAAGGTGTCGGCGTCGACATGCCGGAACGCGGCCAGATCCTTGAGATCGGCAAGGGGCGCATCGTCAAGGAAGGTACCAAAGTCGCGCTTCTTTCCTTCGGCACGCGGCTTGCCGACTGTCTGCTGGCAGCCGAAGACCTCGATGCCGCGGGCCTTTCGACGACGGTCGCCGATGCGCGCTTTGCAAAGCCGCTCGACCACGCCCTGATCCGCCAGCTTGCGCGCCATCACGAGATCCTCATCACGGTGGAAGAAGGCTCCGTCGGCGGCTTCGGCAGCCAGGTCATGCAGTTCATGGCGATGGACGGGTTGCTTGATCGCGGCCTGAAGGTTCGTTCGCTGGTCATGCCCGATATCTGGATGGAACAGGCCAAGCCGGAAGCGATGATTGCCCATGCCGGTCTTGACCGTGCCGGTATCGTCTCGACTGTGTTCAACGCGCTCGGACGTGGTGTTGCCGTCGGCGTGGCCGGTTAAGGCAGCACGTCGACGGGCTTTTCTCACTCGGGCTTTTTGCCATCACGGTAGAAGATCATTCCGCCGTGATGCAGCACGCCATCGATGAAATCACCATCGGCGGTAAAACCGGTATCATCCCAATATTCGATATGATCGCCGGTCACTTCATAGCGGCCCTGATAGGCACTCTTTCGTGTACCCCTCGCCTCGTCATAACGGCCGTTCGGCAGCAGTTCCTGCCGGATGTGGCCGTCACCGGTAATCCACATTCCGAGATAGGGGCCGAGATAGGGACGGTTCTGCATTTTCGTTTCCTCTGAAAGCGCGGATGAGGCGGCAAGCGAAAGCACTGCCCCGGCGAGAGCCCCGCGGATCCGCATGGTCACAGTCCCACGCTCGCCGTCGGGCGGACGGTGATGTCGTTGACATCGACATCCTCGGGTTGCTCGATGGCGAAACGGATCGCCCGGGCAATGGCATCGGGCTTCAGGGCGATCTCGCGGAAGGCGACCATGGCTTCGGCCGAAAAAGGTTCGGTGATCGTCTCGGCGAGTTCGGATTCGACGACGCCGGGATAGACGCAGGTGACGCGCAGCTTCTTGTTTTCCTGGCGCAGGCCATCGGAAATCGCCCGCACTGCATATTTCGTCGCGCAGTAGACGGCAGCCGTCGGCACCACCGCCAAGCCGCCGACCGAGGAGACGTTGATGATCTGGCCGCGCTCCTGCGTGTTCATGATCGGCAGTACGGCGGCGACGCCGTAGAGCACGCCCTTGATATTGACATCGATCATGCGGTCCCATTCCTCGACCTTGAGTGAGGACATCAGCGACAGCGGCATGACGCCTGCATTGTTGACGAGAACATCGATGCCTCCGAAAGCCTCGACCGCCGCCTTGGCGAAGGCCTCGGCATCGGCCCGGTCGGTAACGTCGAGTGCGCGGAACTCCACCGTGCCGCCACCCGCGCGGATTTCCTTTGCCAGCTCTTCCAGCCGGTCGGTGCGGCGTGCGCCGATCATCAGCTTGGCGCCAGCAGCACCCAGTTCGCGTGCGGTGCCGGCACCGATGCCGCTGCTGGCGCCAGTGATGAGAACTGTCTTGCCTTTGATGTCAGTCATGTTCTTTTCCTCATGCTTCAATCGGGACCGCAGCCGGATGCTGCCGATCCATGCGCATAAGATTGGGCTTGGCCAGGCAGCGACCGATAGCAGGCTTTTCCGGATTTCTTGTACGATCTTCCGAAAGCCGCTTCGGGCGCTTGGCATTTTCAGCAGTAGGGTTCATGCTGCTTCCATGGAAAAGATTGCCGAACTTGCAGACCTGATTGATCGTCATACTGAGACGGATGGTAATTTCGACACGGCGCTGCCGCGGATCGGCATCATACGATCCTCCGCCCGCACCGAGCCGATCCACACGCTCTATGAACCTTCGCTCTGCATCGTGGCGCAGGGACGCAAGCGCGCCGTGATCGGCGAGATCGCGCATGTCTATGATGCTGCGCATTATCTCGTCGTCGGTGTCGACCTGCCCGTCATCGGCGCCGTCGTCGAGGCGAGCGCCAACCGGCCGTACCTGTGCCTTCGGCTGCAACTCGACCGCAGCATGCTTGCCGAAATGCTGCCTGCCGTGCAGGGGCGCCTGCCGGAAAGCCCTGCGGCTGGCGTCAGCGCCACGACACCTGAAATGATCGACGCAGCCGTGCGCCTGTTGCGCCTGCTCGACACACCCGAGGACGCGGAGGTTCTGGCGCCGCTGGTCGAAAAGGAAATTCTCTACCGGCTCACTCGCGGACCGCAGGGCGCGCTTTTGCGGCAGATCGCCAATGGCGAAAGCAGGCTCAACCAGATCGGCCGGGCAATCGATTTCGTGCGGAAGAATTTCAGCGAGCCCTTTGCCATCGAGCATCTGGCTTCGGTGGCGGGCATGAGCGCCTCATCCTTCTACGAGCATTTCAAGACTGTCATGGCGATGAGCCCGCTGCAGTTTCGCACCCAGCTTCGCCTGCAGGAGGCGCGGCGGCTGATGGTGACCGAGGGGCTGAGTGCGGCCGAGGCGGGTTTCCGCGTCGGCTATGACAGCCCTTCGCAGTTCAGCCGCGATTATGTCCGCGTGCATAGTATCCCGCCACGGCGGGATATTGAGCGGCTGCGCGCCTCCGCCGGGTAAGTCCAAAAAGAAAGGGCGGCACTGAATGCCGCCCTTTCTTTTTCATTTCCGAAGAGATCGCTCTCAGAACTCGGTCCAGTCTTCCTGGACGACGGCGGCAGTTACCGTTGCCTGCTTGCCGCCGAAGGCCCTGCTGACCTTGCCGGCGAGCGCGCGGGCCGGAGAGGCGACCGGGCGGGATGCCGGGGTTGCGGCTGCGGTCCGCTGGAGCGGAACGGCAGCCTGTGCGCCGAGCTTGAACTGGCGCAGCAGATCGTCGAGGGCTGAGGCTTCCTGGGCGAGCGCGTGGCTGGCCGCCGTCTGCTCTTCGACCATGGCGGCATTCTGCTGGGTGCCCTGGTCCATGTTGTTGACGGCGGTGTTGATCTCTTGCAGGCCGACCGACTGTTCGCGGGTGGCCGTAACGATCGCGCCGACGTGGTGGTTGATTTCCTGAACCTCAGCGACGATCGCCTCCAGCGCCTTGCCGGTTTCACCGACGAGGCCGACGCCGGAGTTGACCTGTTCGCCTGACGTATTGATCAGCGCCTTGATTTCCTTGGCAGCGTTTGCAGAACGCTGGGCCAGTTCACGAACTTCCTGTGCGACGACCGCAAAGCCCTTGCCGGCTTCACCGGCGCGTGCTGCCTCGACGCCGGCGTTCAGAGCGAGCAGGTTCGTCTGGAAGGCGATGTCATCGATGACGCCGATGATGTTGGAGATTTCGCCAGAAGACTTTTCGATCTGCTGCATGGCCGAAACCGCCTTGCGGACGACTTCGCCGGACTTTTCAGCACCAAGGCGGGTGCGCTCGACGAGCTTGCCGACATCTTCGGCGCGCTTGGCGGAGTCGCGGACCGTGGTCGTGACCTCTTCGAGAGCGGCAGCGGTCTCTTCGACAGCAGCGGCCTGCTGTTCGGTGCGCTTGGCCAGATCGTCTGCGGCAGAGCGGATTTCACCGGCGCCGGCATTGATGGCCGAAGCATTGCGGCCGACTGACTGCAGAGCGGCCTGCAGCTTTTCGACGGCATTGTTGAAGTCGCTGCGCAGGCTGTCATACTGCGGCGCGAAGGCCGTGTGGATGCGGGCAGCGATATCGCCATTGGCAAGGCCTGCAAGGCCGCCGGCGAGAGCTTCGACGGCGAAACGGATCTCGCCTTCTTCGCGGGCCTTCTGCTCGTCGCTCATCTGGCGCTGGCGCTCGGCTTCGCCGCGCATGCGGTCCGTTTCGCCGGCAAGCTGCTGCTTTTCGATGGCAGCGTCCTTGAAGACCAGCACGGACTGGGCCATGCGGCCGACTTCGTCCTGACGGCCGGTTGCCGGAACTTCGATATTGTGATCGCCGCCAGCCAGGCGGTCCATGGCGGCCGTCATCCCGACGATCGGGCGAACGATGGTGCGCGACAGAGCCCAGGCGAGTGCGGCGGCGGCGAGTGCCGCGGCAATGCCACCGACCAGAAGCGTCGTCTTGAGATCGCTGTTGGCGTCCGCCTGAGCCGCAGCGAGTGCAATGGACTTGTCGCGGGCGAGAGACTTGATCTTGGCGGAAGCCGCACGGAAGCCGTCGAGCTGGCCCTTGGTGGCGTTGACACCGATCTTGACGACCTCTGCGATCGGCGTTTCTGTTTCCTTGCGGGCCTTGGCCTGCGGCTCGGCGAGCTCGTGGAAATAAAGGTCTGCAGCCTTCTGCATGTCGTCGATCATCGAGACGAGCTCAGGCTGGGAAGCGGCGGTCTGTTTTGCAGCAGCAATCGCCTTCAGCATGCGCTCGCGGTTGGCAAAAATATCGCCATAGGTGCTGTCGCTGCGAAAGAGAATGAAGCCACGCAGGTTGACGGCCTGCTCAAGCATGGCCTGCAGCGCGTCGTCGATCTGGTTGACGAGAAGCTCGGATTTTTCCTGTTCGGCGGAAGCGCTCGCCGACGTCGTTGCCTTGGAATAAACGAAAGCGGAAACGGATACGAAAATAAGGATGAGTGCTGCGAAAGTGGCCGCAAGCTTGCCATTCAAGGATATGTTTCGAGCGAACATCGGTCAATTTCTCCTGGCGACATCAGACGCGACAAGGGGCGACCGCGCGGGACACGCAGCCACAACACTTCTTGATGAGGGACATGATCGGCGGGGAGGACGCGGGAGCCTTCATGGCACGAAGCGATTCAAAAGCGAACCGCTGCAATCAAAGCGAACCTATGCGGGCAGGATTTAAAATTGTTTAAATTTGGTGCGTCGCAGCACAGGTCAGTTTAGTTTATTGCAGTTCCGGCGATGCGAGGCTGCGCTGGCCTGCCCGCGGTGCCAACAAAATGCTTGCAACCGGCGGCTTTGACGGTCATTCACAGCCGATGTCAGATCAAAACAGCCAGCGCCTCGACCAGCTTCTCGTCACCCTCGGCCTCTTTGCGAGCCGCTCGCGGGCGCGAGACGCCGTGGCACGCGGCACGGTGAAGGTCGCCGGCAAGGTAGTGACGAAGGCCGGCGCCGTCTTCGGCGCCGATGCGAGAATCGAAATCGACGACCCGGCGCAGGATTATGTTTCGCGCGCTGCATTGAAGCTGGTGGCAGCGCTCGACCACTTCAGGCTCGACCCGGCAGGACGGCACTGTCTCGATGTCGGCGCTTCGACCGGCGGCTTTACCGAAGTGCTGCTGGAGCGGGGTGCTGCGCATGTGACGGCAATCGATGTCGGCCACGGGCAGATGCATCCGAGGATATCGGGCAATCCGCGCGTGACAAACGTCGAGGGGCTGAACGCCCGCAATCTGACGGCTGAGGATATTGATCACCCTGCGGAGTTCATCGTCTCCGACGTCTCGTTCATCTCGCTGAAGCTGGCGCTTGCTCCGGCGCTCGATATTGCGGAGCCGGGAGCGCTTGCCGCAATCCTCGTCAAGCCGCAATTCGAGGCAGGGCGGGAGGCTATCGGCAAGGGCGGGCTGCTCAAGGATCCAACTTCCGGACCTGCCGTGGCGGCAGAACTCGAGCGATGGTTCACTGAAGACATGGGCTGGAAGAGTTTCGGGCTCATCCCCTCGCCCATTTCGGGCGGAGACGGCAACCAGGAATTTCTATTGGCAGGGACAAAAGCGTGAGCACGGAAACAATCACCATCGACAGGCTCGGCGCACAGGGCGACGGTATTGCCAACGGCAATGACGGACCTGTCTATGTGCCCTTCACGCTGCCGGGAGAGACGGTAGCGATCGCCCGCGTCAAGAGCCAGGGCACGGTCATGTCGATCGCTTCGGCCTCCGCCGACCGGCGGGAGCCACCCTGCCGGCATTTCGGGCCGGACGGCGTCAACGGCACCTGCGGTGGCTGCACGCTGCAGCATATGGCAGATGTGCCCTACCGCGCCTTCAAGCGGCAGCTCGTCATCGATGCGCTGAAGTCCAAAGGGCTGACGCCGGAGGTCGGCGAGATCGTCGCGGCCCATCCTGGCGAGCGGCGGCGGGTGGTCTTTGCGGCGCGCAAGACCGAGAAGGATATGCTCATCGGCTTTAACCAGGCCGAAAGTCACCATATCGTCGCCATCGAGGAATGTCCCATCTCGTCAGCAGGGATCATGTCCCGGCTGCCGGCGATCAGGGCGGTTGGAGCGGCGGTCGCAACCAATGCGGATGCCTTCCGCATCGCGGTTCTCGAAACGCTCTCCGGCCTCGATCTCGCAATAGAGGGCATCAAGAAGCTGTCCGACCAGCAGCGTCGCAAGGCGGTCGAGGTCATACTCGGCCTTCGCGGCATTGCCCGCGTTTCGCTCGATGGTGAAATCCTGATCGAGCCGGCCAAGCCGGTTGTCGAGTTCGGCGGGATCCAGGTCTATCCGCCTGCCGGCGGCTTCACACAGGCGACGAAGCCCGCCGAAGAGGCGATGGCAAAGCTGGTGCTTGCGCATGTCGGCAAGGCCAAGCGGATCGCCGATCTCTTTGCCGGCGCCGGCACCTTTTCGTTGCAGCTTGCCCGTCTCGGCCGCGTGCATGCCGTTGAAGGCGACGGCAAGGCGATTGCAGCACTCGACTACGCGGCGCGCAATACGCAGGGCCTGAAGCCCGTGACCGTCGAAAAACGCGATCTCTTCCGCCGCCCGCTGATGACTGGGGAATTCAAAGTCTTCGACGCCGTCGTCTTCGATCCGCCACGGGCGGGCGCGGAGTTCCAGTGCAAAGAACTGGCGCGCTCGATCGTCAAGAAGGTGGTGGCGGTGAGCTGCAATCCGCTGACGCTTGCCCGCGACCTCGCCATCCTCGTCGAGGGCGGCTACCGAATTACATCGGTCACGCCCGTCGACCAGTTCCTCTGGACCTCGCATGTTGAGGTGGTGGCAACGCTGGAGAAGTAAGCGGCCGTCGGCAGCCTGCCGATACGCTCTTCAAATGGTTTCGCAGCGCGGGGGTTAAGCGCGCTGCGAACGGGCGATAGCCGTGGATAAATTCGGACAAGGGGGGGGTCGTACGAAACACGTCACGCGCCCGGACGGCTGGGGGATCCGTCCCCCATTCAATAGTTAGAGCCTGCTTAAGAGAGGCTTTAAATTCGCATCTGATAATAACCACTAATTTTTAGGGTTTCAGCGACGCATGAAAGCCTCGAAGGCAGCGCGCGCCTCGTCACTTCTCATGCGGGTAGCGAAGTGGCGGGCCTCTTCATCGATGCGCGCGATGATCTCCTCCCGCGGGCCACGAACGAGATCGCGGGCAATCTTCAACGCCTCCGGCGGTTTGGCGGCAAGCTTTGCGGCCGCAGCGATCGTCTGGCTTTCTACCTCTTCTGGCGTCGTCACCTTCCAGATCAGGCCGGCTTCTTTCGCATCCTCAGCCGTAAATGCCTCGCCGGCAACGAGCATGGCGAAGGCACGCTGATGGCCCATAATGCGCGGGACGATCAGGCTCGAGCCCGCCTCAGGCACCAGCGCCAGATCGACGAAGGGAGTGCGGAACTGGCTGCGGTCGGAAGCAACAGTCAGGTCGCAATGCAGGTTGAGCGTCGTGCCGATGCCAATCGCTAGGCCATCGACGCCCGAGACGAGCGGCTTTTCGGCATTGACGAGTGCATAGAGAAAATCGATCAGCTCCTGGCCCATGCTGCCGCCCATGGCCGCGGCGAGAAAATCGCCGATATCATTGCCGGCCGAGAAGCAGCCTTCGGTGCCGAGAAAGACCGTCACCCGGATACCGGCATCGGCATTGGCGGCGTTCAGCGCGTCGGCCATGGTGCGATACATGGCCCGGGTGAAGGCGTTCTTCTTTTCCGGTCGGTTGAAACGGATGAGCTGGACGGCCGGATGAGCTGCAGACCGTTCGATGATGATGGGATCGCTCATTTTCAGCTCCTCAAGCAAGAACGGTGCGGGCAGCGGCAAGGCTGTCGGCACCGTTGACGACACGGTCTCTCAGCGCCGCCGTTTCGGACAAAAGGTTTTCGGCCGCGAAACGGCAGAGCGCGATGCGGCCCTCGCTTGCCCCATCCGCGGTGCGGGCAAGGCCGCCCTTGGCGAGATAGCAGCCCGTGAGCGCAAGGCCGAACAGACGTTGATAGGGTGTCGCGCCCGACAGGGCCTCCGCCAATTTACCCTCGGTGAGGCGAGCAAGCAGCCAATCTGTCGCGTTTTCCAAATCGGCAAGTGCCTCCTCCAGCCTGTCGGCTGTCGTACCGAAGCCGTCGAGATTTGCGCTGCGGACAGTTCCAGCGATGGTCTTCAACTCGGCAATGAAGCCGTTGACCTGCTTACCATAAGACAAAGGCAGCTTGCGGGTGACGAGATCGATCGCCTGAATGCCGTTCGTGCCTTCATAGATCGGGGCGATGCGGGCATCGCGCAGATAGCGGGCGGCACCCGTCTCCTCGATGAAGCCCATTCCGCCATGCACCTGGATACCGAGGGAGGCGACATCGACGCCAGCATCCGTCGCGAAGGACTTGGCAATCGGCGTAAGCAAGGCAGCGCGCTCCTGCCAGTGTTCGCGTCGCTCATTGGCGCGATGAGCCATGTCGATCGCATGGGCGCAAGCATAGGCGATGGCGCGTGAGCCCTGCGTCAGAGCCTTCATGGTCAGCAGCATCCTGATGACATCGGGATGGTCGATGATCGGGCTCATGCCGGAGCCGCTCCAGCCGGGGGCTTTGCCCTGCGTGCGCTCCTTGGCATAGGCAATCGCCTTCTGCGTCGCTGCTTCACAGATCGCCACACCCTGCATGCCGACAGCGAGGCGGGCGTTGTTCATCATCGTGAACATGCAGGCGAGGCCCTTGTTCTCCTCGCCGATCAACCAGCCGATCGCACCCTTCTCGTCGCCGAACTTGCCGTCGCCATAGATCATGGTGCAGGTGGGCGAGCCGTGAATGCCGAGCTTGTGCTCCAGCGAATGGCAGTGAAGATCGTTGCGGGCGCCGAGCGAGCCATCGTCGTTAACGAGGAATTTCGGCACGAGGAAGAGCGAGATGCCGCGCGTGCCGGTAGGCGCATCCGGCAGGCGGGCGAGCACGAGATGGATGATGTTGTCGGCCGCGTCGTGCTCACCCCAGGTGATGAAGATCTTCTGGCCGAAGATGCGGTAGCTGCCGTCGTTGCGGCGTTCGGCGCGCGCCTTCAGCACGCCGAGATCGGAGCCGGCATGGGGTTCCGTGAGGTTCATCGTGCCGGTCCATTCACCCGACACCATGCGCGCCAGATATTTTTCCTTGAGGGCGGCACAGCCATGCACGTTCAGCGCCTCGACGGCACCCATGGTGAGCGTCGGGCAGAGCGCGAAAGCCATGGAGCCGGAGTTCCACATTTCGAGGGCCGCGACATTCAGCATGTGCGGCAAAGCCTGACCACCGAAGTCCTCCGGCGCGGTCAAGCCGTTCCAGCCGCCTGCGGCCCAATTGCGGTAGAGGTCGCGCCAGCCGTCCGGCGTTTTCACCGCGCCATCGGCAAGCCGGGCGCCCTGGCGGTCGCCGATATCGGCGAGAGGGGCGATTTCCTCCGTGGCAAATCGTCCCGCCTCGGCAAGAATGGCATCGACGAGATCCTCGCCAAGATCGCCCAGAAGACCGCCGTCGATCGCCTCAGCCATGCCGGCGACATGCTTCAGCGTGAACGCGATTTCCTCGACAGGCGCCTTATACATCTTATTTTCCTCCGTATTCAGCTCACGCGCGGCAAAGCCGGTGCACAAGCGCCTCCATTCGAAGAGCTAATTGATTTTTACGTAAACGTCAATTTGGTTTCCGTCGATAACCTTGATCGAGAGCGCCTTTTCGCTTGTGCACTTGCACAAACAAACGTCATGGAGAATCTCTAAGCGTGTCGCGATCTTTCAGATCCGCTGTCACGCTTCAGGCCTTTGTTTTGACGCATGTCGTTACCGCAAAATCGCTACACAGTTTTGCGCGACATGCTTTAGTAGGATTGATCGCTTTCGCGAGAGGATCGGCAATAATGGATACCTTGCCCGTCAATATACCCGGCCTCGTATGGGCCTACCGTTTCTCGCCGGAAAGCAAGAAGGCCGCGCGGCTGCAAAACAGCTCGACGGCAGCGGAGCTGACCGCGGACGACGGTTTCTATTGGCTGCATCTCAACCTCGCCGATGCCCGCGTGCCCGCCCTGCTCGATACGCTCGGCGTGATGGATGACGCCAAGTCGGCGCTGACCACGCGCGACACGCACGCGGTCCTGACTGTCGACGAACAGATGCTCTACGGCACGCTGGTAGACTGCCAGCGCGAATTCGATCAGGACACTGCCGATCTCGGCTGGCTGCATTTCGCCATCTCCGACCGTTTCATCATCACCACGCGCCTGCAGCCGCTGAGAAGCGTGGAGCGGACACGTGTGATGATCGAGAAGAATCCCGGCAAGTTCGCCCGTCCCGTCGACCTCTTCGAGCTGCTTGTGACCGAGTTCCAGCGCACGCTGATATCAGTCGTCATGGAGCTCACCGAAGAGCTCAATCTGATCGAGGACTTCGTCTACGACAACGCGCCGCGTGACGAACGCCGCAGGCTTGCTCCCGTCCGTCGCACGATCGTGCGCCTGCATCGCCATCTGCGCACGGTCCTCGCGCTGATGCGGCGAGCGGCAGCCTCCGACGAAGACGAAATGCCCTTCGGTTTCGATGATATTGCCGGGCGACTGACGAGCCGGCTGGAGACAGTCGACCACGATGTCTATGCGCTGCAGGACCGGGCAAGGCTGCTGCACGAAGAAATAGACTCCAAGCTCTCCTCGGAGACGAACCGCCACCTCTACATACTCTCCATCATGACGGCCTTCCTGTTGCCGCCGACACTGGTGACCGGCTTCTTCGGCATGAACACGGCCAACCTACCCTTCGCAGTCGGAGACTACGGTACGGAATATGCCGTGGGGCTCATCGTCGCTTCCATCGCTTTGGCTTGGTGGCTGTTGAAGCGAGTGAATATTCTTTAGAGCGTTTCACGCAATTCCGGACGCAAAACCGCTGCGCACTTTTGCTGGAATTGCTCTGAACGAAACCGCCCGGCAATGGCCGGGCGTTCTGTTTCAATCTTCCGGTTTCGCCTCAATAGTAGGGCGAATAGCACTGCTGGCGCGGACCGTTATAGGGCTGGAACGTATTGTCGTAGGCCCTGTAGGAACGGTAGCGGTTTTCGCACCAGGCGACGTGGCTCGGATTGATGCCCGAGGGTGCCGGCGCCGGCGCGTAGTAGCGCGGGTGCGCGGCGATAGCGCCACCGATGACGGCACCGGCGCCGAAGGCTGCCAGCGGATACCAGTAGCCGTTATAGTGACGGTAGCCCGGACGATAATAGGAATAACCGCGATAGCCGCCGTACCAGCCAGAGCGATAGGCGGGGCGGTAGCCCGGATAGTAGCCCGGGCGATAGCCTGGATAGTAGCCGGGGCGATAGTAACGGCGATATTGGACGTTTTCGACAGGTGAAGATTTTTCCACCTGCGGGGCGATCGGCATCTGGATTGCCTGCGACGGCACGAAGCTCGTCGCAACGACAGCGGCGGCCATAACCGCAGTCGCGACCTTCTTACTCAGCCCAAACATTAAATGTCTCCGATCAAGAGCGAAAAAAGCCTGTTGAGTAACGGATAAAATGGAAAATTGTTCCCGAAAGACCCGCTTACGGCATCTGCGCTCCCTCTCTACCGAAGGAGAAATGAACCGGACATTAACCGGTGATTATCGCCCTCAGGCAACGACCGAAAGCTTGGCCTGATCACCCTGCAGGCGATTGACCATGAAGTTCGAATACCATTCTAGGAACTGCATGACGCCACCTTCGTGGACCTGCGAATAAGGACCGGGCTCATAGGCCGGCGAACGGATGCCGAAAGCATTCTCTTCGACGATGCGGCGATCCTGATCGTTGGTTTCGGTCCAGACGTGGGTCAGTTCCTCAAGGTTATAATCGACACCTTCGACAGCATCCTTGTGAACGATCCATTTGGTCGTCACCGCCGTCTCATTGGCGCTGAGCGGCAGCACGCGGAAGGAGATGGCGTGGTCACCGAGCAGATGGTTCCACGTCGTCGGATAGTGGAAGAGCAGCATGGTGCCGATGTGGCTGATCTTGACGTCGTCGGAGAGCGGGCGCTTGACGGCGGGCCTGCCGGACATGGTGTAGCTTTCGGCATCCTCGATCAGCGGCATGCGGGCGGTGCGGAACTGCCCGTCCGGCGAGATCTGGAACTTGCTCGGCAGACCGGCAGCCTCGCAGCGCGCCCAGTGGCCGGCAATTTCCGGATCGTCGGCGCCGCCATCAGTGCCTGTCACGCTCGGTGCTTCCGGATAGGTGCGGCAGAGCTCGGGATGGTTTGCGGCGCAGTGATAGCACTCGCGATTGTTCTCCCAGACCAGCTTCCAGTTGCCCTTCTCGATGATGGTGCTCTGGAAGGCGATCTTGGCCTCGCTGATGTGGTGGGGCGCCATATAGGGCTCGACCTTGTCACGCACGGTCTGGAAGTCCGGCGCGACATTGGCGAGGCAGATGAAGACGTAACCGGCGACGATTTCGCAATGGACCGGTTTCAGCCCGTAGCCGCTCTTATCGAAATCATCGCCCATATGGCGCGCGAAGGCGAGCTTGCCGTCGAGATCGTAGGTCCACTGGTGATAGGGGCAGACGAGGCGTACCGACGAGCCGTGCTCCTTGGTGCAGACGCGCGAGCCGCGATGGCGACAGCTATTGTGGAAGGCGCGAATGACATTGTCGCGGCCGCGCACGATGACGACGGGATACTCGCCGATCTGGACGGTAAAGTAGGCGCCCGGCTTCGGCAGTTCGCAATCATGGCCGATGAACAGCCAGTCGCGATAGTAGATCATCTCCATGTCCAGACGGAAATAATCCTCGTCAATGTAGAAGGGCTGTTCGAGACTGAAACCCTCGCGGCGGCTCTTGAGCTGGCGCAAAACGTTGCTGCGAATATCCATCTGCCTATCCTCGTGCATGTGGCTGCTACTCTTTTCGAGCACGGCAGCGGAAGCGCGCCCGCTTCCTTCTCCCTCCGGAGAACTGGTCATGGCGTTATTTAAGCACCGAGCATGCCGGCCGCTTGGTTGTAAAGCGACATCCGCTTCGAAATTGACGACAGGGAGTCGAGCGGTCCCCAGAAACATTCACTCGCCTTTGATTATCATCAATTGCGACATTTGATGACCCTTCAGACATAAGTGAATCCAATGTGGCAGTTAAACCTCCTGTCGCATTTGCGACACGTCGCACTCAAACCCAGCTCTCGCGCCTTCTTCCAGTCATTTTAACAGGGCGTTAAGCACGAAATCCTATCCTTGCAGACGATCCACATAGCGGAAGACTGCGACAGCCATGGCCAAACTCCGATATTTCGACACGCGGGAAGCGCCCAAGCTCATCGAACCGCGGCTGCAAACCAAGCATTCGGAATTCCTCCGCACCGGCCGCATCAGTCGCCGCCGCGAGGACTGGCTGCCGGACGAGCGTCGTTACCTCACGCATGAGGAAGTCGCAGAAAAGACGGCACGCAAGCTGCAGGCCGCCGGCGAAAAGACCCACCAGAACATCAACGGCTTCCACCGCTCGATCCAGTTTCCGAAGCTGATCTTCCACCGGACGCTGGCCGACAGCCCGCATCTCGGCTACTGCCATGTGACAGCCTCGCGCACCAAGTTCGCCCGCTACGACGAAGTAGCCTGGGCCTTCTATATCGCCAACTTCTATTCCGACATCGGCGACAACGACAATTTCTTCGACAATATCGCGGTGCAGAATTCCCGCATGTATTTCGCCGTGGCGATCAAGCCTGGTGAAAGCACGCCAGAGAGGATGGTGGTCGACCGCTCGGTGCGGGGCAACGGCCTGCTCTTCCGCACCAACGATCCGCAGATCGCCATCCGCAACATCCTCCTGCTCGGCGCCCGCAACGAGCAGCTTCGCCAGATCATTCGCCAACTGTAGGTTCTCCGACAGTTGATCCACGAGCTCCGGGCGGGATTGATCGCGCCGCAAGGAAGGCCTAATGACTGCCGCAGTAAAACCGGGCAGGACATGGCAAGAATAATCGACATCAAGGCGGACAGGCAGACGGCGCTCGAAGCGGGCTGTGCGGCGCTTGCCGAAGGCTTTGCGATCGCCATTCCGACCGAGACCGTCTATGGCCTAGCCGCCGATGCCACCAATCCAGCTGCGATCACCCGCATCTATGAGACCAAGGGGCGGCCACGCTTCAATCCGCTGATCTGCCACATGGCGGATCTTGCGATGGCAGAGACCTATGCCGAATTCGATCCGATCTCACGCGCCCTGGCAGAAGCCTTCTGGCCCGGCCCGCTGACGCTGGTACTGCCACTGAAATCAGGCACTGCGATCCATGCGCTGGCGACCGCGGGCCTCGACAGCGTCGGCATCCGCATACCCAAGGGTTTTACCGGAGATCTGATCCGTGCCTTCGGACGACCGCTTGCAGCCCCGAGCGCCAATACGTCCGGCAAGGTGAGCGCCACAAGCGCTGGCCATGTGGAGGTTGATCTCGGGGCAAAGATACCTCTCATCCTTGACGCTGGCGCCAGCGCTGTCGGCGTGGAATCGACGATCGTAAAGGTCGAGAACGGCGAACTGCGACTGCTGCGGCCCGGGGGACTGCCGGCCAAGGAGATCGAGCGGGTTGTCGGCAAGCGTTTGCTGCGTTCGAAGAAGGCAGCCGCGGCGATCGAAGCGCCGGGCATGCTCGCCTCGCATTACGCGCCGGGCGCGGCCGTCCGGCTCGAAGCCACGGCACTGGAACCCGGTGAAGCGTTGATTGCCTTCGGTCCGGACGGGGTGGCAGGCGCCGAGCAAGCGGCGATGGTGCTGAACCTCAGCCCGCGCGGCGACCTCTCGGAAGCGGCTGCCAATCTATTCGATTACATGAAGAAGGCTGACGCCAGCGGCGCGGCCGTGATCGCCTTTTCGCCGATCCCCGACGAAGGACTTGGAGAGGCAATCAACGACCGGCTGCGGCGAGCGGCAGCACCGCGCGAGTGAGGAAGAGGACCGGGCTCCATGAGCAGCACAAGCATTTCTGCAGAGATCATCGAACGTTTCACCGCTATCGTCGGCGAGAAATATGCGCTGCGCAGCGAAGCTGATCTCGCGCCGCACCTCATCGAAAACCGCGGCCTCTATCACGGCTCCTCCCCTCTCCTGCTGAAACCCGGTACGGTCGAGGAAGTCTCCGCGATGATGAAGCTTGCCACCGAAACCGGTACGGCCATCGTGCCGCAGACCGGCAATACCGGCCTCGTCGGCGGGCAGACGCCGCGCGAGGGCAAGGCGGACATCATCCTTTCGCTCGAACGCATGAACAAGATCCGCGATGTCGATCCGGTCGCAAACGTTCTGGTCGCCGACGGCGGCGCGATCCTCGCCGACGTGCAGAAGGCGGCCGAGGCGCATGGCCGCCTGTTTCCGCTGTCGCTAGGCTCCGAGGGCTCCTGCCGCATCGGCGGCAACCTGTCCACCAATGCCGGCGGTACGGCAGTTCTCGCCTATGGCAACATGCGCCAGCTCTGCCTCGGCCTGGAAGTCGTCCTGCCGACAGGCGAGATCTGGGACGGGCTTCGCCGCCTCAAGAAAGACAATACAGGTTATGACCTGCGCGATCTCTTCATCGGCGCGGAAGGCACGCTCGGCATCATCACCGGTGCGGTACTGAAGCTCTTCCCGCAGCCGCTCGGCCATCAGGTGGCCTTTGCAGGGCTTTCTTCGGTCGAGGATGCGCTCGCCTTCTTCAATCTCGCTTCCAGCCTCTGCGGCGCCTCACTCACCGGCTTCGAGCTGATGCCGCGCTTCGGCGTCGAGATTACCGCGCGCAATATCGATGGCGTGCGCGATCCGCTGGAAACACCGCATGACTGGTATGTGCTGGTCGATATCTCCACCTCCGATTCCGCCGAAACAGCCGAGCGGATGATGAATGCAGTGCTGGAACAGGGTTTCGAGGCGGGACTGGTCGAGGATGCGGCGATCGCCTCTTCAGTCGCGCAGCAGAAGGCGCTCTGGCACATGCGCGAGAGCATGTCGGACGCCCAGAAGCCGGAGGGCGGCTCGATCAAGCATGACGTTTCCGTGCCGGTTTCAAAGATACCGCACTTCATGAACGAGGCTGCAGAGGCGGTCATGGCGGCAATGCCCGGCGCGCGCATCTGTGCCTTCGGCCATATGGGCGACGGCAATATCCACTACAATATCTCGCAGCCTGTTGGAGCCGACAAGGATACTTTCATCGCTCGCTGGCACGAGATGAACCATATCGTGCACGGGCTGGTGCTTGCCCACGGCGGTTCGATTTCCGCCGAGCATGGTATCGGTCAGCTGAAGCGTGACGAACTGGCGTCGATCCGGCCGGCAATCGAGATGGAACTGATGCGCCGCATCAAGCGCGCCTTTGATCCGGCCGGCATCATGAACCCTGACAAAGTGGTGAGCCTCTAGAACCCTTCCTGGACTCTGGGAGGCTCACGCCAACGATGACGCCTAGCCGGTACCGCCGGTCAAAAGCTGGAGCGCCGGCGACTGCTGCGTGTTGTTCTTTATGTCGTACATGGCCGCGAAGCGCTTGACGAGCTTGTCGACCTTCTTGGGATCCTGCAGGTCCTCTAGCTTCACGAAACGGCCGAGCAGATCGACCTGCTTGGCGACGTCCATCGACGAAATCTGCGCCGGCAGGCTATAGGTCGTCTGGACAACCTGATAGAGCGCCTTGTCACCGAGGATCGAGTAAAGCGAGGTGACGTCGCCGGCCTTGCGCTTGAAATAGAGCGCCAGGCGAACGCCGTCATTCTTTTCGCCCTCCTGGGTTTCCAGGGTCATCTGTACATATTGCTGCTGCGTATTCGCCTCGGCCTGCTTGTCCTGGACTGTACCCATCTTGGCACGGGTCAGGTTGCCGTCCTTGTCGAAATTGAAGGATGCGACGATCTCCTTGAAGCGCGCGTCGGCCGTGGTGTTGAGATAGCTCTTCTTGTCATCAGGATCGGAGGTGAAGATCTTCTTCAGCGTATCCTTGTCGTATTTCTTCGGATCGAGGCCATTTGCTTTCAGCACGAGATCCGTCAGACGCTTGTCACCCAGAAAATCGTCGAGCGATGTTACGGTGGGAATGGTCTTGCCGAAATAATCCACTTCCTTGGTCGCGTCCTTTGAAGCGCGGTCCTTTGCGGGACCGTCCTTCATGAGCATGGTCACGTGCGACTTATAATCGGTCGCATATTTCGCCATCGTGGCAGCAGAGAGAGCCGCCATGGGTTCGGCAGCTTTGCCATCGGCACCAAAATTGAAAGCACGGACCATCTTGGTGATGCGGTCGTCCTTGAACGACGCGACATATCCCTTCGGATCATAGGGGTCGCTGACGAGCAGCTTGCGCATGGTGGAGCGCGAGACGTCATTCGTCGTCAGTCCGTAAGCCTGCAGCGCCATCTGATAAAGATCGGGATAGGAATCGTTACCGAGGAGCGTGTCGGCGGTCTTGTTGGTCTTCATGAAATCATTGACATTCTTCACGCCATTGGCGTCATCCATTCGCGACTTGTAGTTCGCGACGATGCGGTCGATGAGATCGTTGCCCTGATTGTTGGCGCGAGCGCCGTAATTGTCTGACGTGTTCGTCGTCTGCTCGCCGGTCTGGGGGGATGTCGAGGTCGGCAGCGAGCCGTCCGCAGCGAAATTGAAAGCGGCGTTGAGATCGGCCTGGCCGACGGATGCGGCATGGGCAGGGTCGGTGAGAATACTCTTCAGCTCGGCGTTGCTCGTGTCGTAGGCCAGGCCATACGCCATTTTCAGATAGTCAGTCAGGGATGAATCGGCGAGCAGCTGATCGACATCGTTGACGTCGCCCATCCGGTCCAGGATGCCTTGCTCCCGTATGTTGGCAGCCGAGTTCAAGGAGGCCATCTGTGTGGTCGTCTGCGCCGGAAGACCGGGGACAACGGTGCCGTCCGCCTGGAAATTGAACGCAGCCTTCACCTTGGCATAGGGGCCGGTACCGCTCTGATCGGTGAGGATGCTGCGCAGATCTGTATCCGAAACGCTCGTCGGAATACTGAAGGCGTAACGGATGTAATTGTTGAGCTTCTGATCGCCCAGCAACTGATCGACGCTGGAGATCGAAGGCATCGTTCTGCCGTAATAGGCGGCTGCGTCGTCTGCCTTCTTGTTCAATGCCGCAACCTGGTCGGCGCTCTGCGAGAGGGTGTTTTGAGCGACCGTGCCGTCCTGACGGAAGTTGAAGAGCTGGTAGACGTCGCTATAGCCTTGGGCCGCCGCGACCGTCGGATCGGTCAGAATGCTGCGAAGCGTGGCATCGCTGATGGTATCGCTGATCTGCAGGTTGGTGCGCAGGAAGCTGACCAGCTTGCTGTCGGCGAGGAAAACGTCGACAGCCGCGGTCGAGCCGTTGTTCGAGAGATCCGCGAGCTTGGCCTGATAGTAGGACGCATTGTTTGCAGCAAGCTGGTTGATGCCCCTAAGCTGCGCCGCGCTCTGGATCGTGCCGTTGACCGAACCATCTGCGTTGAAATTGAAGGCGTCATGGATGTCCTGGTGGCCCGCCGTCGCGGCGTAGGCGGAATCCGTAAGGATGTTTTTCAGCTCGGCATTGCTGAAATCCTGACCGAGGCCGTAGGCATCCTTGATATAAGAGGTCAGAGTCTTGTCGGAAAGCAGTTCGTCGACATTGTTGATCGTGCTGGGACCGCTCGCGGGTACCATCTTGTTCGAGAAGTAACCGGAAACGTTCGACGCTGCGTTCACCATACCCGTCAACTGGTCATAGGACTGCGCGCGCTTCGTCGGAGAGATCGTACCGTCGGACTTGAAATTGAAGGCCTTATAAGCATCTCCCAAATCGACCGAACGGGCATAGGCCGGATCTGTCAGGACGCTCTTCAGCTGCGTAAAGCCCGGATCCATGCCGAATGCGGACCGAACGTAATCCGCAAGCCGCTTGTCGTTGACCAATTGATCGACATTGGTGATCGTGCCGATCTTGGACAGATAGTAGCTCTTGTTGAGATCCGACATTGCCGGGCTGGTATAGTACACATCGCTCGCCGTACCGTCGCGGTCAACGATCTGCGGTGCAGTCTTGATGTTATACTGTTCGATGACGTTGTTCTTCTGTGTCGCGGTCTGGGCGACGCCGCCAACTGCGGGAGCGCGGAACGCGTATAGCTCTGCGACCGCATCGGTCTGGCCGGAATTCTGCGCCGAACCATTGACCGAACCATCGGCGTTGAAGTTGAAGTAAGAACGAAGTTCTTTGTATTTGTCGCCGACATAGTTGAGCCACGGATTAGGGTTGTTGAGCGGCGCGTCGCCGCCAAGTGTAGCCGGATCGCTTGTCAGCACCATCTTGATGAAAGCGTTATCGGCCGTTGCCGGATCAATGCCGACAGACTGCAGCGCCACCGTGCGCAGGCGCGGATCGGCTAGAAGGTCGTCGACCGACTGCACCGAACCGATATTGTTGCGGAAATACTGGGTGTCGCCGTTATCAGGCTTGAAGTTGAATTGCTGCGCGAGCGCATAGAGCTTGTCACCGACATATGTCTTGGTCGGATCGTAAGCCGGATCGCTCGGATCAGGCGCATTACCGCCAAGCTTGCTGATGTCAGTGGTCAGGACATTCGCGACGTAGTCCTTCGACATGTAGGTCGGGTCGATGCCGACGCTCTTCAACGCGTAGTTCAGCAGACGGGAATTGCCGACGAAGTCCTGAACGGTCTTCACGTTATCCATCTGCGCGCTGTAATATTTTGTTTCGGTGGCAGCCTGCTGTGCCGCGTCGGCAAAGGACTGCTTGTAGAGGCCGATCAGATCGTCTTCCTGCGCGTCCGTTTGAATATCCTTGGGCGGCGCATTGAAGTTGAAGGCGGCGGCGAATTCCTTGTAACGCGTGTCGGAAAGCTTGTTGGCGAAACTGTTGGCATTCGTGAGATCGCTCTCCAGAACCTTCTTCATGAAGGCCTTGGCATAGATCATGTCGTCGAGACCGTAAGCTTTCATAGCATAGCTATAGAGCTTGTAGTCGCCAAGGAAGTCGTCGACGTTCTTCACCTTGTTGATGTTGTCGGCGTAATATTGGGCGTCTTTCTTGACCTGCGCCTGATTGGCGACGCGGTCCAGGCTCTTGGTCATGTCGCGAGACAGGATCGTATACGCGAGAGATGCCGTAATCATTAAGCGCACCCTTTTCGGCAATGTCTTTAAAAATGACGGACTATTGTTGCCCGTATTTTGCCATGCAGAGCTTACCTGAGACTTACCTGAGGCTGTCTCGCTTTAAGGCACCAGCGCGTTCACCATCCGGAAACCCTGCCATATTCAGTTTTGCTAACCATTCCCGGAGGCAGGATTTCTTTAACCGCAATTTTTAAGCTGTACGGAACGGGGGCCGCCTATTGTCGGGCCATAGAGGACGAAAAGTCCCAAGGAGAAGACCGGAAACCGGCTCTCAGGTAAGACAAGGGTAGAAATGAAATGAAGAATACCGTTCTGAAGCCCGTCTGGGCTGGCACGACATTGCGTCTTGATCCGTCTCGCTTTCCGCAACAGGTAAGCTATGCCATCCATGACCATGCCAGTGACGTCAGCATAACGATCGACGAACGCGGCGCGGTCCTGCGCAAAATTCTCCCCTCCAGCGGCCTGCCGCTCTCCATCGCCTTGCCGCGGCGCGTCTTCAAAGGCGTTGCAGCCCGCGCCATCGACCATGGCAATGGTGAAGTCACCGTGACGCTCGAGCTGCATCACGAAGATCCGGAACTCTGCATTCCGCTGCTCGTCGCCCATGATCTCGGCGATATCGCCGCCGACTGGCGCAGCTGGTCGGAAGCCTTCTGCATTCCCATGCTGATGGTGGAAGCCGATGGTGTCGCCCGCCCCCTCGAAGAACATCTCGGCGGACTGCGCACCAGCGAAATGAAACCGCGCCGTCGTCACTCCTATTTCGCAAACCGCCGCCCGCGCTTCCTCGTGCGCCGCACGACCGGCAAGCTCGGCGTCATCATGAAGATTGAAGGCAAGGAAATCATCGCCCGCAGCTGAGCGATACGTTCTGAACCGATTTCAAACCCGGCCATCGCGCCGGGTTTTTCATTTCGGGGTTATTTTTCATTTCAGATTAGAACAATTCCAGCAAAAGTGCGCAGCGGTTTTGCGTCCGGAATTGCGTGAAACCAAAGAGATAGAGCATTTCCGTGACTCGGAGAAAAACGGAATGCTCTAGGGAATGGCAAAAAGCAGCGAGACGAATAGGCCGAGAAAGATGATCAATCCGACTCGGGTGTTTGATTTGAAGAGCGCGAGGCACTGGGCGCCGTCGTTGATATCGAGCGTCCTGATCTGCCAGGCGAACATTCCGGCCGCGACCAACAGGCCGATGAAAGCCAGAAGACCGACACCGGCAAGCGCGAAGGACAGGAACATCAGCACCAGCGTCAGTCCGTAGAGGCCGACAAGCGCCAGACGCGTGCGCTCGCCGAACAGACGCGCGGTGGAGCGAACACCGATCAGTTCGTCATCCTCCTTGTCCTGATGGGCATAGATCGTGTCGTAGCCGATCGTCCAGACCACAGAAGCAAGATAAAGCAGGAAGGCAGAGAAGGAGATGCTGCCGAAGATCCCTGCCCAACCCATGAGCGCGCCCCAGGAAAAGGCAAGACCGAGGAAGAATTGCGGCCAGTCGGTAAAGCGCTTGGCGAAGGGATAGAGGGCGACGACGCCGAGCGACAGCACACCGAGAAGCACGGCAAACCAATTGAACTGCAACAGCACGAACAGGCCGACCAGCGCCTGCAATGCGATGAATATCTTTGCCTGCCGGCGCGTTACACGACCCGAGGGCAGCGGACGCGAGCGGGTGCGCGCCACCTGCATGTCGATCTCGTGGTCGACAAGGTCATTATAGGTGCAGCCTGCGCCGCGCATGGCGACGGAGCCGATAAAATACAGGAACAGATGGTAGAGCAGCAGGGCACCGGAGAAGACGCGCGGCTCGATTGCCGCATTGGCGGCAAGCGTGGCCGACCAGAAGCACGGCCACATAAGGAGCTGCCAGCCGATCGGCCGGTCCCAGCGCGCCAGCTGCGCATAGGGCCACAGCCAGGGCGGCAGGATGCGATAAACCCAATTATCCGAGGGCGCATCGGCAACGCGCCCGTTGAGACCGTCAATCTGTTGCATACGGCCATCTAGCGATGGGCAGCGCCCATGGTCAAGACTCCATCGCGGCGAGATCCGCCATCTGCGGCTCGATGGAATCCGCTTCGTCCCGCAAGGCTCCTGCCCTGCGGAACTAAGGAAAGTCATCGGATCACCGGCCGACCGGCGTATCTATCGCTGACGCGCAGCCAGGGCACGCTTCACGTCTTCCTCCGCTCCGTCCAGCAAAGAAACCAGGGCTTTACTCGCGCCGGCGGAATCGCGATTTGCCATGCTCTCCACGACCTGCTGATGCAGCGGCAGCGAATGGCTCTGCCCCTGCGGATTGTCGTCGGAAAGCCGGAAACTGATCACCAGCGCAGTTTCGATCAGTGCCGCCAGTGAACCGATCAATTCATTGCCGGACATGCGCAGGATGGCCTGGTGGAAAGCAAGATCCGGCACCGCAAAACGAGCACCATCATCGCCTGCCCGCTCCATCTCCGCCAGGAGACCCCGCAAATGCTGGATCTCCGCTGCGGTGGCGCGTTCGGCCGCCAGCGCACCGGCCGTCGGCTCGATCGCGCGGCGCAATTCGAAAAGCGAACGGGCGTCCTCGGCAGTGGTCCTGCCGCCGTACCGCCATAAAAGCACATCCGGATCGAGAAAATTCCAGTCCTTACGCGGACGCACGCGGGTGCCGATCTTCGGGCGCGATTCTACCATGCCCTTGCCGGCCAGAACCTTGATCACTTCACGCAGCACGGTGCGGCTCACTCCATGCGCGGCACTCCAATCATCCGCATTCGGCAACGGATCAGCGGGCAAAAGATCACCTCGCACGATGCTCTTGCCGATCTCGTTGAGCACCCTCGTGTGAAGGCTGCTGCCGGCCATCCCCTCCATGCGCAAGGGCGCCGCGAGAGCGAGACGGGCTTTCGCATTCTTCGTATTCTTCATACTATTCATACTATTGTCACATCGCTCCCCTATTACCACTCTCATAGAACAGTCTCTTTAGTGACGTCAACTCGCAATGCATGAATAATCCTGTATTTTCATGTTTAAGTAGAATCAGCGTCCCGAAAATGGAAGATTTATTATGGATTTACTTTTGGTACTTCGGACATACACCCCAATTTATATTTAATATTTCTGCGTCAGTATTTTCGAAAATTGAAAATAACGCGATTTATAACTCGAATGTCGCAAATGTATAATCGCATTTTCGATCGGTTCGACTGCGCACGCTAAACCGGCACGCGCCCCACTCTCAATGAAAGCATCGCGACCGACCGGCCTTCGAGGCCTGTCAGCGGATCACTGCGCTTTCGTCACGCCGCCTTCACCGCCGCCGCCTGCCATCAGGTCGGCGGTCCCTCTCGGCTGCGACCAAGCAGCCTTTGCCCTACGAAAAGGAAACTTGAAATGCCACTCATGACCAGAGGTCCCTCAACCAGGGCGCCCATGGCGCAAGCGGCAAGACCGCTCATCCTGACCGCTCTCCTCTGCGCGACGGTCATGCCCGCTTATGCCGTCGAGCCCTGGATCATGGTCGAGAAGTTTACATTCACCGACGATCCCATCACTTATCGCGGCCAGGGCGTTACGACGGACGGCAAGAACTGGTACTTTTCCGGTACGAACGCGCTGGACAAGGCGGACGGCAACTTCAACACGATAACGCGCGACAACAGCGCGATCGATCCGGCCCTCGCAAACCCGTTTGCCGGTGCGCCCAGAGGCCTCAATCATATCGGCGATATCGATTACGCCGACGGATACCTCTACATCTCGCTGGATACCAGCACCCGCGATCCCATCACCGGCGAGAAATACAACACGCCGGTCTTTGCGATCTATAACGCGAGCGACATGACCTATACGGGCAAGTATTTCGCCCTAACCCCTCCGCACGGCAAGCATGACGTCGCGAGCTGGGTGGCCGTGGATGCCAAGAAGGGTCTCCTCTATGGCATGGCCTATGATAACTCCACCGAGATCGCGGTCTACAATCTCTCCGACGGCTCCTTCAAGCAGTACATTCCCCTTTCGAGGACTATCGACCAGGCGCAGGGCGGCAAGATCCTTGATGGCTGGATGTATTTCTCCACCGAAAGCGATACAAAATCGCTCTACCGCGCCAATCTGACGACAGGCGAAGTGGAAGAGATCGGCCAGCTCGACACTCCCGGCGACCAGGAAGTCGAGGGTCTCTCCTTCGGCTGGACCAAGGATGGCTGGTCGCTTTATGTCATCAACCGCGAACAACCCGATCCGCTGATCGACGAGTCCATCGGCTTCTATCGTTATCTGCGGCCCTACGGCAATGCGCTCTCCGGTGAGATCCATTCCAGCGTCAAGGGCGCCTTCATCCAGGACAGCCTCTATCTCGACGATGCTGTGGGCCAGCGCCTCCGCTCGGCGTTCAGCGCAGTGGGCACGCCGATGTCGGAGGTCACCTCCTATGACGAGAACGGTTTGACGGGCGCTATCAGCAACACCGAGGGCCTCGCCATATGGAGCCAGGCGATCGGGGCCAAGAGCACGACCGAGGGAGCGGGCTACGCGGCCGATTTCGATCACTCGACCGGTGGCATCGTCTTCGGCGCCGATGCAGCGGCCGGGACATGGCGCTTCGGCGCAATGGCCGGCTACAGCAATACCAGTTTTGATGTCGATGCCCGCACCTCATCCGGCTCGAGCGATAACGTCCATCTCGGTATCTATGGCGGCACGCAATGGGGTGCGCTCGGCTTCCGCACGGGCGTCTTCTATACCTCGCACGATATCAGCACTAAGCGCCATGTCGTCTTCCCGGCCTTCAACGAGACCCTGTCGGCCGACTACGACGCCCGCACCACCCAGGCCTTCGCCGAACTGGCCTACCGGATGGATTTTGAGGATACCGCTTTCGAGCCCTTCGCCAACCTCGCCTATGCCCGCCTGAAGAGCGATGCCTTCTCGGAAGAAGGCGGCACGATCGCAGCGCTTTCAACCGGATCGTCCAGCATGGACACCGCTTTCACCACGTTCGGCATTCGCGCCTCCACCGATATCGATCTGCAGGATACCAAGGCGACCGTGCGCGGCATGCTTGGCTGGCGGCATGCCTATGGCGATGTTACGCCGAGCTCCAAGCTCGCCTTCAATACCGGCGCAAGCTTCGATTCCGTCGGTGCGCCAATTGCCGAGAATGCACTAACCATGGAAGCCGGCCTGGATTTCAACCTGGCGAAAAACGCGACGATCGGCGCATCCTACGCCGGTCAGCTTGCGGGCGAGACCCAGGATCATGCTCTCAAGGTCAATTTCAACGTGAGCTTCTGAACCGGGCCTGAAGTCCGCCGCAGGTCCCGGTTCTGAACACCGTTGAAAAAAGACGCCGCAGCGCTTCCCGGGTGCCTGCGGCGTCTTCCGTTTGATACAGTCGGGCGCCACATTCGCGCACGACCCACCAGCCTTGACGACATTCTTTCCGGAGTTCCCGATGAGCCGAGATGCCAGCGACAATCTTGTGACCTACGCCAGCTATCCGAGCCTCCAAGGCAGAAGCGTGTTCATCACCGGAGGTGCAAGCGGCATCGGCGAAAGCCTGGTGCGGCACTTCTGTGCCCAGGGCAGCCGGGTCGCCTTCGTCGATATCGCCGAGGAGAGCGGCCGCGAGCTTGCCGCTGCAATAGACGCCGATGGTCACACTGCGCCGCTCTTCATTCCCTGCGATCTGCGCAATATCGAGGCGCTGAAGCACGCGATCGGTGAAGGCGTCGCGCAGAACGGCCCGCTTCAGGTTCTCTGCAACAATGCCGGCAATGACGACCGCCACCAGACGGAGGATGTAACCGTCGCCTATTGGGATGACCGCATGGCGATCAACCTGCGTCATCAGTTCTTCGCTGCGCAGGCCGCCCGGCCCTTCATGAAGGCGCTCGGCGGCGGCTCGATCATCAATTTCGGCTCGATCACCTGGATGGTGGGCGATCCGGATTGCCCTGCCTATGTCACTGCCAAAGCGGCAATCTGGGGGATGACGCGGGCGCTCGCCCGCGAATTCGGCCCCGAGCGCATCCGCGTCAACTGCATGGTGCCCGGCTGGGTGATGACCGAGCGGCAGATGAGCCTCTGGTTGAATAAGGCCGGCGAGCGGCAGATCGCCGAGCGCCAGTGCCTGCCGGACAGGCTGCAGCCTTCCGACATCGCCCGCATGGCGCTGTTTCTCGCCGCAGACGACAGCGCCATGTGCACCAGCCAGCAGTTCATCGTCGATGGCGGCTGGGTGTGATTTTGGCGTGTTCGGGCGGCTGGATCAGTTCAGCGTGAAATTGAACTTGTAGCTCGCAGACAAGCCAATCAGGAACTGGTTCTTCGAACCTTTCTCGCGCACAAGGCTGCTGTCGGCGGCCGGACCGGCAAGGCGCTTATATTCCGCGAAGGCGCTCGTCGACAGATTCTCCGTCGCGTTCCAGGTAAGCGCCGTGCCGGCACCATAGGACTGGATGCCGCCGGAGGGATCATAAGGCTTCAGCCCGCTTGCTGCCGACTGCGCTTCGTTGACGCCGTAGTAGGAATGGAAATAGCCGCTGGTCGCAAAAGTGGCACGCGGGCCGCCTGACAGTTGCAGATCGGGCGCGATATCGGTGAAGGCGTCCAGCGCCACGTCGGCCACGAGACCATCATGGGAGCGGATACCCTGGCGCACTTCGGCGCGGGCACGCAGCCAGTCCGTCGGATAGACTTCCGCGAAGCCGCCGATTTCCGCACCCCACTTGACCTTCTTCAGGCCGTGCAGATCGCTGTCGTCGTCTTGGTCACGCTCAGGCACATAGCGGCCGACGATGCCGGCGCGGAAGCCGCTGTTGTCGACGAGCGCGAAGGATGGATTGTCGTTGCGCGAGGAAAAGCGCGGACCGGCGCCCTGACGACCGATCGAAATCAGCGGGCTGAACTTGAATTCGTTGCTGGAAGCGCCTTCGAACTTCGGCGCGGAAAAGCCTGATACGCCGACCTTCAGATACCAGTCGCCGGACCACCAGTGACCGCCTTCCTGTGCGGAGGCGGTGCCGAAAGAGGAAAGAGCAATAACTAAAGAGATCGATACGACAGATCGATTAAACACATCCGCACTCCAGAAAACGCAATACAAGAACGGCCGCGGACGGCGGCGATCGGTACATTTATAGCGAGGGTGTTACCTCTATCTTAACCAAGGCGGAAAGATCGAGGGGATGGGAAATTACTTCTGGTTCCAGCGGCGGATGACCGGTTCGGTCAAATCGTGCTCATAGCCGAGGACGCTGATGCTCGTCGTATCCAGAATGAAGCGGGAGCCGTCTTCCGGCGGCAGGCCGAGCCAGCGGGCGCCGAGCACACGCAGGAAATGCGAACTCGAAAAGATCAGGATCGGGGCACTGGCCTGCCGCAATTCGGCAATGATGCGATCAGCACGAGCGCCGATATCGGCGGCTGCTTCACCATCAGGGCAACCGTCGCGGAAGAGCCGCCAGCCCGGACGTTTCGACAGGATTTCCTTGGTGGTGATGCCTTCGTAGGCACCGTAATCCCATTCGGCGAGATCGGGCTTGATGACGGCCCCCTCCCCGAAACCTGCGAGCGCGCAGGTGTTGCGCGCCCGCTGCGAGGGGCTGGACCAGACGGCGGAGACGGAAAGACCTGCGAGCCGCGGCGCGAGCGCGCGGGCCGCAGCCTCGCCATTGGCGGTCAGCGGAATATCGCTGCGGCCAGTGTGCTGGCCGGATAGCGACCATGCCGTCTCGCCGTGACGCACGAGGGTGATTTCAGGAAATGCGCTGCTCATGTCCGTCTCTCCAAAAGAAAAAACGCGGCCGGGCCGCGCTTTTGATGTCAGAAGGTGAACTTCTCCAGGGGCGGACGCGTCGCCTCGAATTCCTTCAGCTTCGCTTCGTTCTCCGGAATATAATTCCGGTTGTCGGGCGTTGCGAACTGGTTCCTGGTGATCTGGATCTGCTCGATGAAGAGTTCATCCCAGCGGAAGCCGATTTCTGAACCGGCCAGATAGAATTCCCACATACGGAAGAACTTCTCGTCGTAAAGCGCCACGGCTTCGGCCTTGCGGGCAACGAAGCGCTCACGCCAGTGGCGCAGCGTATAGGCGTAATGCAGCGGGAGCACTTCGACGTCGCGCGTCAGCAGGCCCGCCTTTTCGAGCGGCACCAGTGTTTCGGCGATCGAGGGAATATAGCCCTGCGGGAAGATGTATTTCTCGATGAAGGCGTTGGTGGCGAAGCTCGGCTTCGGACGCGCGATCGAATGCAGGAGCATGATGCCGTTGTCATCCAGGAGCTCGTACACCTTCTTGAAGAAATTGCCGTAATTGCCGATGCCGACATGTTCGAACATGCCGACCGAGACAATGCGGTCGAACTTCCTGCCGGTCAGGTAACGATAATCCTGCAGCTCGAAGCGGACGCGATCGGCAAGACCACGTTTCTCTGCCCGTTCGCGGGAAATCTTCAGCTGCTCTTCACTGAGCGTGATGCCAGTGACATCGAGGCCGGGCGTCGATTCCGCCAGATACATGGCCATGCCGCCCCAGCCGGAGCCGATCTCCAGCACGCGTTGGTTCGGCTGCGGCATGAGCTTTGCCGCGATGTGGCGCTTCTTGGCGACCTGCGCCTCTTCCAGACTGACGCCCGGCGGATCAAAATAGGCGCAGGAATATTGCCAGTCCTCGTCGAGGAAGAGTTCGAAGAGCTTTTCGGAGAGGTCGTAATGGTGGGCGACATTACGCTTGTTGTGGTTGATCGGCATGCGGCTTTTGAGCTGCTGCATGGCGATGCGGCCGATAAGCAGGGCGGCCATCTTGAAATCGAAGATCTCGTTGGTGGTGTTCTGCTTCACCAGAGTGAGGAAGTCGTAGATGTTGCCCTGTTCGAGAATGAACCGGCCTTCCATATACATTTCGCCGAGCTTCAGCGTCGGATCGCGACGGATCGCATCCTCTGCCTCCTGATCGGCAAGACGAACGGCAACCGGTTCCCCGGTGCCGTCGCCAATCGTATGGGTCTCGCCATTGGCGAGAGTAAGGGTCAAAGAACCCTTTCGAACAATTTTATGGACAATCGCTAAGAATGCCGACGCCATGGACGCCTCGCAAATGTGACAGGATGGTCACATCAACTTAATAGCTCTCTTCTGCCTTACAAGCGCCGGATTTAGCACTCCGCAGATTCAATTGCCAAAGTGTGACATTTTTGCCAATTCGAGGTCTAAGCCCTTATTTTCGCTTCATCGCTTCGGCAAGCGCGGCTCCAAAGGCGCCTTGACTCTGCGGCTTTGCCGGCGCGGGCTTGCGATCCTGCTGCGGGCGCTGGCCGGTATTGCCACGCGACTCACCGCGCGGAGAACCGGCGGGAACGCCATCATCCTTACGCATGGAAAGGCCGATGCGCTTGCGCTTCACATCCACCTCGACGACCCGCACTTTGACTACATCGCCCGCCTTCACGATTTCGTGAGGATCCTTGATGAACCGGTCGGCGAGCTGGGAGACGTGGACAAGACCATCCTGGTGCACGCCGATATCGACGAAGGCGCCGAAGGCCGCGACATTGGTGACGGTGCCTTCCAGCACCATGCCCGGTTTCAGGTCGCTGATTTCGTCGATGCCTTCCGCAAAAGTCGCAGTCTTGAAGCTCGGGCGCGGGTCGCGGCCGGGCTTATCCAGCTCGGCGATGATGTCCTTGACGGTCGGCAGGCCGAACTTCTCGTCGATGAACTTGCGCGGATCGAGCGCCTTCAAGGTAGCGCTGTCGCCCATCAGCGAGCGAAGGTCACGGCCGCAGGCGGCGACGATCTTCTTTGCCACGCCATAGGCTTCCGGATGCACGGAAGACGCATCGAGCGGCTCCTTGCCATCAGGGATGCGCAGGAAGCCGGCCGCCTGTTCGAAGGTGCGCTGGCCGAGGCGGGCAACCTTCAACAGGTCCTTGCGGCTTTCGAAGGCGCCATTCTGGTCGCGATGCAGCACGATCGCATCGGCGATCGAGCGGCCGAGGCCGGACACGCGCGACAGCAGCGGCGCCGATGCCGTGTTGAGATCGACGCCGACGGCATTGACGGCATCTTCGACAACCGCGTCGAGCGAGCGGGAGAGCTTTGTCTGATCGACATCGTGCTGATACTGGCCGACGCCGATCGACTTCGGCTCGATCTTTACGAGTTCGGCGAGCGGATCCTGCAGGCGCCGCGCGATGGAGACGGCGCCGCGCAGCGACACGTCGAGCTGCGGGAATTCTGCAGCAGCGGTTTCCGAGGCTGAATAGACGGATGCACCGGCTTCAGAGACGATGACCTTGGTGGGCTTGGGCGCAGGAAGTGCAGCCAGCATATCGGCCACAAGCTTTTCCGTCTCGCGGCTGCCGGTGCCGTTGCCGATCGCGATCAGTTCGACATTGTGCTTGCGGATGAGGGAGGCAAGCTCTGCCTGCGTGCCGCGCACGTCATTCTTCGGCGGGAAAGGATAGACCGTCGTTGTGTCGAGCAGCTTGCCGGTGCCATCGATGATCGCAACCTTGACGCCGGTACGGATGCCCGGATCGAGACCCATCGTGGCGCGCGAGCCGGCGGGGGCAGCCAGCAACAGATCCTTGAGGTTACGGGCAAAAACGTGGATCGCTTCTTCCTCAGCCCTTTCGCGCAGTTCGCGCATCAGGTCGAGCGAGAGCGACATGGAGAGCTTCACGCGCCAGGTCCAGCTTACGGCATCCATCAGCCAGCGGTCGCCGGGGCGGGTTGCACCGATTTCATAGGCGATCGCGATCATGCGCTCGACCGGCTTGTTCGGCGAGGCGACCTCGGCATCGGCCTCGATCGTCAGCGTCAGCACTTCCTCGTTCCAGCCGCGCAGCATGGCAAGCGCACGGTGGCCGGGGGCGGTTGCCCAGCGTTCGGAATGATCGAAATAATCGGAGAACTTTTCGCCGGTCGCCTGCTTGCCGTCCACGACCTTGGCCTTCAGAAGGGCGGCATTGCGCATATGGGCGCGCAGCTTGCCGAGCAGATCGGCGTTTTCGGCAAAAGCTTCGGCAACGATATCGCGCGCGCCTTCGAGCGCCGTCTTCAGGTCAGGCACGTCGGCGGTGATATAGGCCTCTGCCAGTGCTGCCGGCTCCTTGCTACGATCGGCAAGGATCGCTTCGGCAAGCGGGCCGAGGCCGCGCTCGCGGGCAATCTCGGCGCGAGTGCGGCGCTTCGGCTTGTAGGGCAGATAGAGGTCTTCCAGCTCGGCCTTCGTGGCGGCACCCGAAAGCTTCGCCATCAGCTCGTCACTCATTTTGCCCTGGCTGGTGACGGATTCGATGATCGTATCGCGGCGGGCTTCAAGCTCGCGCAGATAGACAAGCCGCTCGGCCAGCGTACGCAGCTGCGTATCATCCAGCCCGCCCGTCACTTCCTTGCGGTAGCGGGCGATGAACGGCACCGTTGCACCCTCGTCCAGCAGCTCGATCGCCGCCTTGGCCTGATCGGGCCGGGCATTGATTTCGGCGGAGATGCTTGCTGCGAGCGAACGAAGGTCAGCGGCCATGAGATTTCCTGCAGTTTATTAGGGTTGGCGGACCATAGCGACGAAAAGCGGCAAGGCAATGCCTACCGCCGCTTTCCACAGCGGAAGGGAACGCTCTTGTCGGTTTAAGCCATATATCTGAGGCGCAATTGAGCCTTCCTCAGCCCGTTTTTGCGGTTGTGCAGATGCGGCATTCTTTGGTAGCAGAGGCGACCATTTTTGATTGCCCCTGCCCTGCAGGCGCCAGGAAAAGAGTACCATGCCGAACCTGCTTCTCGAACTTCGCTCCGAAGAGATCCCCGCCCGCATGCAGCGCAAGGCTGCCGGTGACCTCAAGAAGCTCCTCACCGATGCACTGGTGGAAGCAGGACTGACCTATGAGGGCGCACGCGAATACTGGACGCCGCGTCGCCTGACGCTCGACATTCACGGGCTGACGGCCCGCTCCGCCGATATCCGAGAGGAGCGCAAGGGACCGCGCACAGACGCCAACGAAAAGGCGATCGAGGGCTTCCTACGTGGCGCCGGCCTTTCTTCAGTTTCCGAGGCACAGGTCGTAAGCGATCCGAAGAAGGGCGATTTCTACGTCGCCGTCATCTCCAAGCTGGGTCGCGGTGCCGAAGAAATCATCGCCGAAGTCATGCCCGGCATTATCAAGGATTTCCCCTGGCCGAAGTCGATGCGCTGGGGCAAGGCTTCCTCGCAGCCGGGTGCGCTGCGCTGGGTGCGCCCGCTGCAGTCGATCGTCTGCACCTTCGGCACCGAGCATGAAGAAACGGTCGTCATCCCCTTCGAGATCGACGGCCTCGTCGCCTCCAACGTGACCTATGGCCACCGCTTCCACGCGCCTGATGCCATCACCGTCAAGCGCTTCGACGATTACGTCGCCAGCCTCGAAAAGGCGAAGGTCATTCTCGATGCGGAGCGGCGCAAGGACATCATCCTGCATGATGCCCGCGACATCGCGTTCGCCAGCGGACTGGAACTGGTGGAAGATGAGGGCCTGCTGGAAGAGGTTTCCGGTCTCGTCGAATGGCCGCAGGTGCTGATGGGTTCCTTCGAGGAGGACTACCTTTCGATCCCGTCCGAGATCATCCGCCTGACCATCAAGACGAACCAGAAATGCTTCGTCACCCGCAAACAGGGTGAAGAGACGCTTTCGAACAAGTTCATTCTCGTCTCCAACATCCAGGCGACGGATGGCGGCAAGGAAATCGTTCATGGCAACGGCAAGGTCGTGCGTGCGCGCCTGTCGGACGCGCTGCATTTCTGGAAGCGCGACCAGGGTAACCTGCCGGACCTTGAGACGCTGGAAGCCTCCGCCAAGAAATTCGGCCTCGACCTGGCAAAGCCGCTCGACCAGCGCATGGCGAAGCTCGATGCGCTGAACGTCACCTTCCATGCCAAGCTCGGCACGCAGGGCGATCGCGTCGAGCGCATCCGGGCGATGGCGGCCAAGATCGCCATGCCTGTCGGCGCCGATTACAACGTGGTGGATCGCGCCGCGGTTCTCTGCAAGGCGGACCTGCGCACCGAAGCCGTCGGCGAATTCCCGGAACTGCAGGGCGTCATGGGCCGCAAATATGCGGCGCTGCAGGGCGAAGACGCCTCCGTTTCCACCGCGATCGAAGACCATTACAAGCCGCAGGGTCCGTCTGACCGCGTGCCCGACGACAAGGTGGCGATATCAGTGGCGCTGGCCGACAAGCTCGATACGCTCATCGGTTTCTGGGCAATCGACGAGAAGCCGACCGGCTCGAAGGACCCGTTTGCGCTTCGCCGTGCGGCGCTCGGCATCATCCGCATCCTGCTCGAAAAACGTGCCCGTGTGACGCTCTTGCCGCGCATCACCTCGCATATGCAGCGTATTGATATGGATATCGGCGCCAATGTTGCCACCGACGACCTGTCGCGGCAGTTCGATCTGCTCTCCTTCTTCCACGACCGCCTGAAGGTCTATCTGCGCGAGCAGGGTGCTCGCCACGACCTCATCGATGCCGTGCTGACACCTGAATCCGACGACCTCTTGATGGTCGCCCGCCGCGTCGAGGCGCTGACGGCGTTTATCACCTCGGAAGACGGCATCAACCTGCTGGCCGGCACCAAACGCGCCACGCAGCTTCTTGCAGCCGAGGAGAAAAAGGGCACGGTTGTCGCCGATGGCGTTTCCGAGGCATTGCTGAAGCTCGACGCCGAGAAGGAACTGTTTACCGCCATCACCAAGGCTTCGTCGGAAGCTGCCGACGCGGTCGCGCATGAAGATTTCCGCTCTGCCATGGAAGCGCTGTCGAAGCTGCGCGCTCCCGTCGACCGCTTCTTCACCGATGTGCTGGTCAATGACGAGGATGCCGCTATCCGCGCCAACCGCCTCGCGCTGTTGCGGATGATCCGTACGGCGACCGGGACAGTCGCGGACTTTTCGAAGATTGCCGGCTAAACGGCCACCAAACGAAGATGGGGCCGAACGGCCCCATTTTGCCTTTTGCCCTCATCGTCCCTTTTGCATCTTGGCGATGGTCAGCGTTTCGCCTGCGCGGCCATAGCCGCCGTCGACGACCTCATCGACGAGGACCATGGTATAGGGGCGAACGCCCTCCCCGAAAAAGTCGACGAACATGGCCGTCGTTCGGAGAATGATATCCTCCTTCTGCTCTGCGGTCAGAGTACCCTCGGGAAACTTGTAGTTTGCGAATGGCATG
The DNA here is from genome assembly GCA_900473185.1 of Hyphomicrobiales bacterium. GTDB lineage: Bacteria > Pseudomonadota > Alphaproteobacteria > Rhizobiales > Rhizobiaceae > Rhizobium. The sequence continues at coordinate 314,982 of UCKU01000009.1, forward strand.
ATGAACTCCTGCCGGGTTTGTGTTGTGACCCGACAAGCCTAGCGGCATCGGCAACATGCTTGAAATTGATATGAAGTATATGCATTCATCCATACCATGGATTTGCACGGTATCGATCTCAACCTGCTCGTCGCCTTTGACGCCCTCATGAAGGAACGGAGCGTGACGAAGGCGGGCATTCGCATCGGCCGCACGCAACCCGCCATGAGCGCTGCCCTGGCGCGGTTGCGCAGCCTTCTCAAGGATGAGCTTCTGGTACGGGGACCGCAGGGCCTGCAGCCGACACCAAGAGCGCTTGACCTCGCCGAGCCATTATCGTGTGCTCTTGCCGATATCCAGCGCACACTCGATTTCACCCAGGCGTTCGATCCCGTGACCTCGTCCGCCACCTTCACGATCGGTCTCTCCGACCATCCGACTTTCGCGCTCCTGCCGCAACTCGTTGCGCATCTTGCCAAAGCGGCTCCGGATGCGACATTGCAGGTCCGGAATTTCAGCGCCCGCGACGACGCCATCGATCTCCTGGATGCCGGAGAGGTCGATGTGACGGTCGGGGTGCCGGCAACGAAAACGGGACGCATTCTGACCCAGCCTCTGTTTGAGGAGCGTTTCGTCTGCATCGTCAGGAAGGATCATCCGGCTGCGCGACGCGCGCTCGATCTCGATGCCTTTCTGGCTCTCCCGCACCTGCTCGTCTCGCCGGAAAACGAGCGTTTCGGCCATGTCGACGCGGCGCTGGCAAAGAAAGGGCTTCAGCGGCGGCTCGCGCTGACACTTCCCAATATGTATGCCGCGCCGCTCTTGATTGCCCGTTCTGACATGATCGCCACCTTGATGGCCGGTGTCGTGGCAGCCTCCGGCCGTGCGGACGAACTTGCCCTGCTGGAGCCGCCGCTCATGCTGGAGCCTATCCCCTTCGTCATGTCCTGGCATCGGCGCAACGATGCCCATCCTGCGCAGCGCTGGTTTCGAAATTGCGTTGTCGAGGTTGCACCTGATGTCAGGCGGTGACGTCGGCATGAATCTCCATTAAAGCTCATCCCATGGTGCCCAAGATCCTCGTCAGTGCCTGTCTCATGGGCCACGCCGTCCGATATGACGGGCGCGCGAAGCCGCTCGTCCATCCGGCAATCGAGCGCTGGATGCAGGAAGGCCTGATCGTGACGATCTGTCCGGAAATGTCGGCCGGCATGCCGGTACCGCGGCCACCTGCCGAAATCGGCGATGCGGCTGATGGCGAGGACGTCCTAGCAGGCACTGCCCGCGTCGTGGAGTTGACCGGTGGCGACGTGACCGATGAATTCCTGCGGGCGGCGGAAAATGCCGTGCGGCTTGCGACCGATACCGGCTGCCGCTACGCGCTGCTGATCGACGGCAGCCCGTCCTGCGGTTCCGGCTTTATCTATGACGGCTCCTTCTCGCGCAACCGACGGGCCGGCAAAGGCGTTACCGCGGCGGCGCTGAAACAGGCAGGCATCGAAGTCTTCTCCGACCGCGAGATCGATCGGCTCATCGAACGCATCGGCGCTAAGAGCTAGAGCATATCCGTCCTTCTGCGAAACACGGATATGCTCTATCTCTTTGTTTTCACGCAATTCCGGACGCAAAACCGCCGCACACTTTTGCTGGAATTGCTCTAACAGCACGGCCGCCGGGAGTACCGGCGGCCGCTAATTTCTTTCGTGATGAAATTGCTTTTAGTCGCCCCGCTTATGCGGCGCGGCGACCCTGATGCATGGCGGGAGCCGCGGCAGCATTGCCGACGCGGAAGCCTCTGATAAGGCCGAGCAGTTCATCGGTATCGGAAGCCAGCGTTTCGGCCGATG
>UCKU01000026.1 GCA_900473185.1 Hyphomicrobiales bacterium
GACCATCGGTGACCTCGGTCTCGCTCTGACCAACGTCGAAAACGCACTGAAGGCCATGACCTCTGCCGGTGCAAAGCTCGGTTCGATCACCACCCGCATCAACATGCAGGACGACTTCGTCAACGCGCTCTCCGACTCGATCGACTCCGGTGTCGGCCGCCTGGTCGACGCCAACATGGAAGAAGAGTCCTCCAAGCTCTCTGCTCTCCAGACGCAGCAGCAGCTCGCGATCCAGTCTCTCTCGATCGCCAACTCCTCTTCGCAGAACATCCTGTCGCTCTTCCGCGGCTAATAGGATCGCGAAACTCAGCCCGCCGGCTAACCGGCGGGCACTATGGAAATCGAGCCGCGCTTCGATGGAGCGCGGCTTTTTTAATTTCCGTTAACGATTGATTAACCATATTGCTGTCATCTGCGTCTCAACGAGACGGCGAGTTAACCAAATTTAAGAACGGGTTAACAGGCATGAAGGCTGATCGTCGTTCCCGGGCGCTATTCCGGAATGTCCCTTTTATTAACGCCTGCCAACAAGGGGCAATCATTTCATGACAAGCATTTTGACGAACGTCGCGGCTATGGCCGCCCTCCAGACCCTCCGCGGTATCAGCAACAATCTTCAGGATACTCAAGCTCGCGTATCTTCCGGCTATCGCGTTGAAAAGGCAGCAGACAACGCAGCTTATTGGTCCATCGCAACGACCATGCGTTCGGACAACAAGGCCCTCTCGGCCGTTTCCGACGCCCTCGGCCTCGGCGCTGCAAAGGTCGATACGGCCTACACGGCTATGGACAACGCCATCGATGTCGTCAGCGAAATCAAGTCCAAGATCGTCGCCGCCACGGAAAAGGGTGTCGACAAGACCAAGGTCCAGGAAGAAATCAGCCAGCTCCAGGCTCAGCTCATGAGCATCTCCCAGTCGGCTTCCTTCTCCGGTGAAAACTGGGTTGCAGGCAACACGACCAAGAGCGTCGTTTCCACCTTCGTCCGCGACGGCAACGGCAATGTCTCGGTCAAAACGACCGACTATGTTCTGGACGCGGCTTCCAACGGCAACGTCCTGTTCGGCATGACCACGACCGGCACCATCGATTCGAGCACCGGCATTATCGGCAGCTCCAACGGCACGATCGGGTCGATCTACACCATGAACATCACCTCCTTTGGTCAGCCGGAAATTGCTATGGCACTGACGGCAATCGAAGCGGGCCTGGAGGCAATGACGAAGGCAGCTTCTCAGCTCGGCTCCATCTCCAACCGCATCGAGCTGCAGGAAAACTTCGTCGCGGCCCTCGGCGACTCGATCGACTCCGGTGTTGGCCGTCTCGTGGACGCCGATATGGAAGAGGAATCGAGCAGGCTCACGGCACTGCAGACACAGCAGCAGCTGGCGATCCAGTCGCTCTCGATTGCAAATTCCAGCGCTCAGAACGTCCTCACGCTCTTCCGCAGCTAAGCCAGCGTCGAAGCTGGACCAAACCTTGTGCCGCCAATTCGCGGCAGCCTGGAAACCGCGCCGAAACGGCGCGGTTTTCCTTTTGTTTCAATAGGTTAATAGAACAACGGCGCTGCTGCTTCAATCCTCGTTCCGCTCTTGCGGAAGTGGTTGATATCGGGTTAACGTTGCCGGGAGTTGATTTGTTTGCGACGCACCGGTGTGGGAGACCCGCCGGCGGCATGAAGCCAGTTCAGTCGCTGCCGGCAAAACCGGCCTGCCCCTTCACCTTTCCGAGACCATGTCGATGACCGTTAAGATTACCAACGCGGCCGCGGTGAGTGCGCTGGCAGTGCTGCGCAGCATCACTAAAGAATCAACCGACGTACAGCAGCAGATTTCTACGGCAAAGCGGGTCGCGACCGCGGCCGACGATGCGACCTATTGGTCGATCGCGAGCGTCATGCGCAGCGACAGTACCAATCTGGGCACCATTGGCGATGCCCTTGGCCTCGGCGCCGCAAAGGTTGATGCGACCTATACGACGATGAACTCCGCTATCGATCTCCTAGGCGATCTCAGAGCCAAGCTGGTTGCTGCGCGTGAGCCCGGCGCCGACAAGGACAAGATCAATGCGGAAATCACCGAATACAAGAACCAGCTGCAGACGATGGTCGAAGGAACGTCCTTCGCCGGCGAAAACTGGCTGTTGAACGGCGAGCCTGCGGCACCCCCGCAGTGGAAGATCATCGGCAGCTTCGTGCGCGCCCCGACAGGTGAGTATCAGGCGCAGACTATCGACTTTCCGTCGTCCCAAACCATTCTGATAGACAGGAACAATACCAATGGCGGCCTGTTCACTAAGGACGTCAACGGCAATGCCGACGGCACGCCGGTGCGCAATTATTATCTCCTGAACGCGAACTCCGCGACGCCGGCGACCGGCACGGAAATCTCCATCAGCAAGTCGACCACCGACTCCCAACTCACGGATATGCTGACGGCCACGGACGCCATGCTCAAGCAGCTTACGAATTCGGCAGCAGGGATTGGTATCATGAAGGCCCGAATCGACGATCAGATCGACTATACCGCAGACCTGTCCGACGCTGTTGACAAGAGCGTCGGCGCCCTCGTCGACACCGATATGGATGAGGCCTCGACCCGCCAGAAGGCTATCGAAACCCAGAAGCAGATGGCCGTTGAGGCGATTTCCATTCTGAATACATCAGCCAGCAAGATTCTTATCCTGCTCGAATAATGATCGGCGCGAGGGCGGCACCATTCATCCTCGCGCAAGTTTGGGTTTCTAGTTTCCGGCATGAAGGCAGCGTCCGAATCCATGCCGGCGACAGGCCCTGAGCCTCTCCCGAACCGGAACGGCATGCCGCCAAGGACGATGGTCATTTTTCAAGCGGGGGCATGCCGCGTGCCCCCCGAATACTGGACGGTTTTTTATGAGCATTATGCTTTCCCGGTATTTGAAGGATTTCGGTGAGCCGAGTCCCTCGGCACCGATCATCGATGTGGATGATTTCTCCGCCGAAACCGTCCCCGCATTTGCGGATCTGCCGCAGGAGCCCGAAATCGACGTCGAGGCGGAGCGGCGCGAGGCCTACTCTGAAGGCTTCGCGGCAGCAACCGTCGAATTGACGGAAAAATACGAAGGCGAAGCCCAGGCGGCCGCCGAAGCGCATGTCCGTGAGATTGAGGAGTTGAAACTCCGCTACGAGATCGAGGCCGCCGCCGTGATCGCTTCGCGTATCCGCGACATGGCTGAAGAGATTGCCACGCTCGTCAGCGAAGTGACCGCGGCAGCCATCACACCGGTCATGACCGAAGCGCTCGCAAAAAAAGCGACCGAAAATCTTGCCGTCCTGCTGCGGGAGGCGATCCTCGACGGCGCGGCGGCGCCGATCGTCGTGCGTGGTCCGGCCAAGCTTTTCGATATCCTCAAGGATGAACTTGGAGAGCATGCCGCATTGGTTCGCCATCATGAGGCTGATGACGTCGACCTTGCTGCCGAGATTGGTGAAACCGTGCTCGTGACCCGTATTTCCGCCTGGGCGGCTAGCTTGAAGAAAGTTTCCGAATGAGCGACGGCGAAAACCATCACCACGGCAAGAACGAGATCATCATCGTCAAGAAACATGGCGGTGGAGATCACGATGGCGCCCATGGCGGTGCATGGAAAATTGCCTATGCCGACTTCATGACGGCAATGATGGCCTTCTTCCTCGTCATGTGGCTCGTCAACGCCGCCAACGAAGAAACCAAGGCCTCGATCGCGACCTATTTTAATCCTATCAAGCTTTCCGACGAAAAGCCGACCGAAAAAGGCTTGAAGAAGCCCGTCGACCAGGCCGAGGGCGAGCAGAACCAGGAAAAGTCGAAGAATAAGGAAGAGAATCCGAACCAGGGCAAGTCCGCCGCTGACGGTGAGGACCAGACCTCGACCTCCGGCGACAAGACCAATTACTCGGAAGCCGATTTCTTCGAGAATCCCTATTCGGTTCTCGCAGAGATTGCCCAGGAAGTTGGCCAGCAGGCAAACGTCAGCGCCAAGGGTGACGGCGGTGCGGCGGATTCAGGGCCGGCGACCGGTGCCGATGGCGGCGAAGCCTACCGCGACCCCTTCGATCCGGATTTCTGGACCAAGCAGGTCGAAGTTACCACCGCAGGCAAGCCGCAACAGCCTTCGCCGCTCGATTCGCAGGCCGAACCGAATGAACTCGCCAAGGCCGAAAATACCCAGCCCTCCACTCTGCTGAGTAAGGACCCCAACAGCGCTGCCGTCGCCGCTTCGACAGAGAAACAGGCCGACAAGAAGGCGGATAAGACCAAAGACAAGCAGGCGGACAAGACCAAGGACGCCGACAAAAAGGAAGAGGCTAAGCAAGCCGAACAGAAGCAGCAGGCCGAGGAACTGCAGCAGGAGATTGCCCAGCAGATCGCGGGCGTCGCCGGCAAGCTCGCCGAGGGTCTGACGGTGACGGCGTCCGAGGGCGGCCTGCTGGTGAGCATTTCCGACCAGAACGACGACTCCATGTTCAACATCGGCTCTGCAGTGCCGCGCCAGGAAATGGTTCTCGCGATGCAGAAGATCGGCGCGATCCTTAAGCAGAGGGGCGGCGCTGTCGCCGTCCGTGGCCATACGGACGGCCGGAAGTTCAAGGGCGATCTCAACGAGAACTGGCGTCTGTCGATGGACCGTGCCCAGAGCGCTTATTACATGCTCGTTCGCGGTGGCCTCGATGAGAAGCGTATTTCCCAGGTTTCCGGCTTCGCCGACCGTCGCCTGAAGCTGCCCGAGGACCCCTACAACGCGTCAAACCGCCGGATCGAGATTCTCGTACAGGCAGATCAAGGATAGTCGTATGACGCGCAGGCAGCATCGCTATTTCAGATATGCGGTCTTCGGCCTGGCGATGATGTCGCCCGCCGTCGGTCATGCCTCGGATACGGACGATCTCGCGCCGTACAAGATGCTGCGCTCCCTGCAGTTCGTCCAGGACTCGGTTGTAGCGGGCGATCATTCCGCCGGTGAAATGCAGCGCTTCATGCTTGGCAAGATCGATCAGCGCCTGCGCAACGTTGATCCGTCCGTCTACGATGACGATCGCAACGTCGATGCCGCGCTGATCTATGTGATGAGCGGCGGCAATCCTCAGACGCTGGAATATCTCGTTACCCATGACGTCAACGGCTACTTCGACAATCGCGTTACCGACGTGCTGCGGAAATATCTGAGCGGCAAGGGCCTGCTTGTCTCCAGGACACTGGAGGAAACCGCCAAGGAGTATGAAGGCAAGAAGATCGGCCCTTATCTGGCGCTGATCGGCGGCAATGTGCTGATCGCCACGAAGCCGCTGGACGCTCTTACCCTTTATGACAGGGCGCGGCTCAATGCACCTGGTACGATCGTGGAGGAGGCAGCGCTACGCCGCTCGGTCGCCATCTGCGTCGAAACCGGGCAGGTCGACAAGGGGGTCGCCTATTCGCAACGCTATGTCCGCCGCTTCCTCCATTCGCCCTATGCCAGCCAGTTCGCTGATCTCTTCGTCAAGCTGATCGTCAGCCACGATCACGATGTCAGTCCGCAGACGGTTGTCGATATCCTGTCCTTCATGGACGCGCCGCGTCAGCGCGAGGTCTACCTGCGTGTCGCGCGCGCTGCCGCGATCGCCGGAAAGCCCGATCTCGCCCGTATGGCTGCGCAGCGCGTTCAGTCGCTGGGCGAGGGGACGGACAATCCTTTTGGACCGCTGGCCGATTTCTATAACGGCATGGCGAACGTCCCCACCGACGATATTGATCAGGCTGCCAAATATATCGCCAATATCTCCGGCGCATCGCTCTCGCCGCAGGACCAGGCGCTGCAGGCCGCCGCAAGATCCGTTGCCGAGCAGATATTGCGGGCTCCGGATCCGGCAAGCCTGACACAAGGCTCGACCCCTAATAATACTAATCAAGAAATCACTTCTGAACAGGCTGCAGCCGCCACGGCTGCGCAACCGGAAGGAGCGCCAGCTGCTGCTCCGGGACCTGTTATCGAAGGCGCGGCTTCTGTTGGCACGAGAAGCCAGGATGTCGACCCTTCATTCACCTCTTTCGTGACGACCAATCGATCCAAGCTCGACGAAATCGACGGTCTCCTGGCCCAAGAAGGCAAGTAAGATGATGATGGATATCAGCGTCTCGGGCGGAGCGCCCGGCACGGATGCGTCTGCGTCCGTAAGATCTGGCCGGGGGGCCGGTAAAGGCGAGGCTGCGGATCAGAATGGCGGCTTCTCGGATGTCCTCTCCAAGGCCGGCAATAACGATCAGGATGCCGATACCGTCGATACGTCCGACCAGCAGGGCGCCAACGATGGCGCAGAGACAGTGGCGCACAACCTGCGCGGCCGCAATCCTAAGCCGCTGATCGATCTGAACGACGCCTCGCTCAAGGGACAGGTGGACGCGCAGTCTGAAACCATCGCAAACGCCGGCAAGATGCCCGTGAAGTCTGCAAAGGACCAGAGCAAGGATGCAGCTGTCTTTGGACTGGGCAAGCCGGGCGCCAAGGATCAGGCAGCCGAGACCGCTGCTCAGGTAATGGGCAAGCCTGCCAAGCAGATCAAGACCAGCGCGCTCGATGGCCACACTGCTGTCGATACGGACGCTGAAGCCGGCGACGGCGATATCACCGACGTTCTCGGCCTGCTGAACAAGGAGCCCGGTGATGCCGCGGCTGTCCTGCAGGCTTCCGCTCATCATGCCGTCGCGAAGGCGGATGACGCCACGGCCGGCAAGAAAGACGCCAAGGCCGAAGGTGTAAACGGTGCCAAGGCTGATGCGCATGTGTCGGATGCATTGGCAGCCGTTGCCCCGCATGGCAACGACGCGCATGTGCCGGGAACAGAAAATACTGAAGGTGTAGAAGGCAAAACGTTCAGGATCAGCCGCGCCGATGGCCGTGGCCAGACAATGGACATGCAGATCGGTGCCGAACAGCCGGGCTCCGAGAAGTCGGCAAAGTCGAGCGTCGAAAATGTCTCCGTTCTGGAATCACGCCGCTATCTCGGCCTGGTTCAGAACCCGAATTCCGCGAACGTGACAGCCGCACTTTCGGGTGACAAGGAATGGGCGCAGGCTATGCAGCCGAGCTCCGCCTTGTCGAACGCCGCCGAATGGACAAGCACCGGCAAGGTGGTAAACACCCTCAAGATCCAGATGAGCCCGATCGATCTTGGCCTCGTCACGGCTACGATGCGTCTGTCGGGCGATACGCTGAACGTCGATCTTAAGGTCGAGACCGGCGCGGCCTATCGCCAGCTCAAGGAAGATCACGGCAAGATCCTCGAGGCGCTGCGCAGCCAGGGCTATGCGGTCGATAACGTGACCATCAGCATGGCCCCTGTGGAACGCGCTGATGCCGGCAACCAGGCAAGTAGCCAGGGACAGACTTCCCAGCAGCAGCAACAGTCGCTCGCCCAGCAAGGCCAGGGCGGCGAGGCGCGCGAGCGCCAGAACCAGACAGCGCGGCAGACGGATGGAGGCTTCAATGGTGCGGGCGGGAACGGTGTTGAGAACGCTTCTGCTGTCGACGCTGGCGGCAGCCGCTCTGGCAGCGTTTACCTCTAGCGCATCCGCCTCTACCGGCGCCTGTGAGCGTGAGATTCAGTCCGCTGCGGCCAAATATGGGATCCCTGAGGGAATTCTCTATTCGGTCGGGCTGACGGAAACCGGGCGCAAGGGATCGCTCTATCCCTATGCGATGAACGTCGAGGGGAAGGCTCTGTTTCCAGCCTCCGAGCAGGCCGCGTTGCTGCAATTCGACACCGCCAGCAGGGGCGGTGCAAAGCTCATCGATATCGGATGTATGCAGATCAATCACTATTTCCACGGCGAGAACTTCAGCTCCGTGGAGGAAATGTTCGACCCTCACCGCAACGTGGAATATGCAGCAAAGTTCTTGCGCAACCTCCACGACCGTCACGAAACGTGGACCATGGCGGTAGCCAGATACCATGCAGGACCGAACAATAATCCGGCGCAGAAGCAGTATGTCTGCCGCGTCATCGCAAATCTGGTTGCCACCGGCTACGGTAAGTGGACTCCCAATGCGAGTAATTTCTGCGGAAATTAATTCAATTAATAATTGAATTCACCAATTGTGACCGAACTGTGTCACAGTGTGGCAAGAATCCGGCACGATTCCTGCTTGCAAGGTGTAATTAAGCGGGTGTTAACTTTTCCACGAAATTTTTGTGTGCATAACGTCACTGACCCACTATATGTAGATCAAATCGGTACCCAAATCTTAATCAATTATTAATTTCCGCCATTAACTTTCACGAGTAGCCGCTGATTCGCGCGATTCGTATCCATAGATCATCGATGTGCCACACTGATTCGGAGGCGGACGAATGATCGTAGTGGTTGATGAGCGTGAGCTCGTGAAGGATGGTTACACTTCTTTGTTTGGTCGGGAGGGCATCCCCTCAACCGGCTTTGATCCCAATGAATTCGGCGAATGGGTCCAGACGGCGGCTGATTCCGATATCGCCGCGGTCGAGGCATTCCTGATCGGCCAGGGGCAGCGCGCCATGGAATTGCCGCGTGCGATCAGGGACCGCTCGATGGCGCCGGTGATCGCTGTCAGCGATCAGCCCTCGCTCGAAAACACGCTTGCGCTTTTCGATTGCGGCGTGGACGACGTTGTACGCAAACCGGTGCATCCGCGTGAGATTCTCGCGCGCGCCGCTGCAATCCGTCGTCGCCTGAAGGCGATCGCAAACCACACCGACATCGGTGCCATCCGCGTCTTCTCCGATGGGCGCGATCCGGAAATCAACGGCGAGACCTTCGCTTTGCCGCGCCGCGAGCGCCGTATCCTGGAATACTTGATTGCCAATCGCGGCCGTCGCGTCACCAAGACCCAGATCTTCAATGCGATCTACGGCATTTTCGACGAGGAAGTCGAAGAAAACGTCGTCGAAAGCCACATCTCCAAGCTGCGCAAGAAGCTGCGTAAGAAGCTCGGTGTCGACCCGGTCGATTCCAAGCGCTTCCTTGGCTATTGCATTGATTGGAATTGATTTTTCGACGCGGGCCATGCCGCGCGGGAAGGCCGAAATATTTCGTTCGGCGACCGGGCACAACAGACAGCTTCACGCAAGGCCCGCCAAATACTGTTGCACTTAGCAGGTAAAACGAGGTTTTCAGATGAGCATTTTCGGCAGCATGAAGACGGCAGTATCGGGGATGAATGCGCAGGCAAACCGCCTCAGCACCGTCTCCGATAACATCGCGAACGTGAACACCAGCGGCTACAAGGCAGTTTCGACCGCGTTCTCGTCGCTGGTCCTGCCTTCCGGATCTGGCAACTATAACTCGGGCGGCGTGACGACGACAGTACGCCAGGCTGTTTCCGACCAGGGCGACATTTCCTACACCACCTCTGGCTATGATCTTGCCATCTCCGGCGACGGCTTCTTCATCGTTCAGGGCGCCGATGGCGTTCCGGTTCTGACCCGCGCCGGCGACTTTACCAAGGACGACAGCGGCAACCTCGTCAACTCGGCCGGCTTCACGCTCATGGGCTATCCTTGGGGTTCCTCGGCTCCGGCAGTCGTGGTCAACGGTTTCGATGGCCTCGTTCCGATCAACGTACTCGGCGACCAGAAGCTGCAAGCCGTTCCGACCGCGAACGGTACCTGGACCGGCAACCTGAAGCCAGGCGCGACTGTGGTTACGGACCCCAATGCCCTGCCTAGCGCTAACGGCAGCCTCCCGGCGGCATCCCCCACGGCTGCTACCAGCAATACCCAGAAGTATTCAATGGTTACCTATGACAAGCTGGGTAGCAAGGTGATGTATGACATCTACTACACCAAGGTACCAGCAGTTGCGCCCCCCGCATCGCCGGCCGGTACGAAAACCCAGTGGGAAATGGCCGTATTCCGTAACGCTGACAAAGCCGCGACCGGCACGAGCTCTTTCCCCTACAGCTCGGCAGCAGTCTCGGTAAAGACGATCTCGTTCGACGATAAGGGCCAGATGCTGTCGCCGCCTGGCGCAACGATCACTGATCCGGTTACCGGCCTCACCATCAATATGAATCTCGACCTCTCCCAGGTCGGCGATAATTTCTCGGGTACAGGCAACGTCGACGGTCAGGGCGCGAACTCGCCGGTCGATATCACCATCGACTCCGACGGTATCGTCTACTCGAAGTATGACGACGGCAGCACCAAGCCCGTCTTCCAGATCCCGCTCGCCAATGTGCCGAGCCCGGACCTGCTGACGCTGATGTCCGGCAACGTCTATTCGGCCAACGGCAAGTCGGGCGTGACCGTCACGGGTTTCCCGCAGACCAGCGGCTTGGGCAAGATCCAGTCGGGCGCCCTCGAAGGCTCGAACGTCGACCTCGCCGGCGAACTGACCGAAATGATCGAATCCCAGCGTAGCTACACCGCCAACTCCAAGGTGTTCCAGACGGGTTCCGATCTCATGGACGTTCTCGTCAACCTCAAGCGTTAATAAGGGTAACGGGTAAGCCATGTCGCTCACTTCAGCACTTAACACCGCGCAGAGCATATTCAACAATACGGGCACGCAAAGCAGCATCGTATCGAACAATATCTCGAACGCCGGCAACAAGGACTATGTGCGCCGGCAGGCGATGCTCACCACCTCGCTGAACGGCGCCCAGGTGGTCAAGATCAGCCGCGCACAGGAAGATGCGCTGCTGAAACAGTATCTCAAGGCGTCCTCACAGGACAGCGCCCAGCAAACTCTGCTGAGCGGCCTCGAAGATCTGAAGTCGATCATGGGCGGCAACGACAACGAAACTTCGCCTGAAACTGCCCTCCGTACCTTCCGCGACAAGCTTGGAACCTTCCGCGCCACCCCGGGCGACCTCATTGCCGCCCAGGGTGCGATTACGGCGGCACAGGACGTCGTGACCTCGCTGAACAATGCCTCCAAGGCGGTGCAGCAGCAGCGTGCCGATGCCGACAAGCAGGTCAAGAACCAGGTCGACTCGCTGAACAGCCTGCTGAAGCAGTTCGAAACGGCCAACAATGCCGTCAAGAAGGCGACATCATCCAACGAAGATCCTTCGAGCGCTCTCGATGAGCGCGAAAAGGTCCTCAAGCAGATCAACCAGATCGTTGGCGTCTCTACGACGACACGCGCTAACAACGACATGGTGCTCTATACAGCCGACGGCACGACGCTGTTCGAGACGATCCCGCGCGCGGTCAGCTTCGAGCCGACGCAATCCTATGCGGCCGACACAGTCGGCAACAAGGTCTATGTCGATGGCGTGGCCGTCAATATGGGCTCGGGCTCGACGACCAATGCCAAGGGTAGCCTGGCCTCGCTTCTGCAGATCCGCGACGATATCGCACCGACGTTCCAGAGCCAGCTCGACGAAGTCGCTCGCGGCCTTGTGAACCTTTATCAGGAAGACGGCAATCCTGGCCTCTTCGTCTGGACAAACCCGACGACCGGCACTGCAGGCGGGGTTCCGCCGGCTGGCACCGTCATCAAAGGCATCGCCGGAACGATCGCGATCAACGACCGTGTCGTCACCTCCAAGGGCGGCGATCCGATGCGGTTGCGTGACGGGAACATCAATGCGAGCAGCACGGCTGCGAACCCTACGGGTTCGAGCGGTTACACCGCGGAACTCGACCGTCTCTATACGTCGATGGATTCGGGGATTGCATTCGATCCGAGTACCGGTCTGGACACGAATGTCAGCATCCTGACCTTTGCCACCAATTCTATCGGCTGGCTCGAGCAGAACCGCAGCAACGCGACGACGGCGGCGGAAAATACTCAAGCTGCCGCAGCACGAACCGATGAAGCTTATTCCAATGAAACCGGTGTCAACCTCGATGAGGAACTGACGCTCCTTCTCGATATAGAGCAGTCCTACAAGGCGGCGACAAAGATTTTGAATGCCGTTGACGAAATGTTGAAAGCATTGCTGGATATTGCGAGTTAAGCCATGAAAAGCTCATTTATTTCAAGTTCGGCCATCCAAAACGCCATGCGATTGACGATCCGTCAGGCGCAGAACCAGATGACGAAGGCGACGATGGAAGCGACCACGGGCACCTACGCAGATATCGGTGTGTCGCTTGGCGGTTACGCAGCCAAGAGCATCGACTTTACCCGTGAAGTCGACCGCATCAAATCGATCAAGCTGAGCAATGCCCTCGTCGACGCTCGTATGGAATCGGCTCAAACCGGGCTCGATAAAATGAAGAAGGCGGGCGACGGCTTCCTCTCCAAGCTGACCGCACTTCAGAGTAGCCACGATCCGGGCAGCATCACGGTCGCAATCCAGTCGGCCACGAGCGCGCTTTCCACGATGATGGACACGTCGAACTCGATGGTGAACGGCGAATATCTTTTTGCCGGCATCAACAGCGACATCCAGCCGCTGACGGATAAAACCGCTGCGACTTCGGCGGCGATCGTGACAGCTCTGAACGCCTATGCGGCAGGCCTGCCGACACCGAAGCCGGTTAACCAACTTACCGGCGACGAGATGAAGACCTTCATCGAGACCAAGGTCGAGCCAATGTTCAGCGAAACGGCCTGGACGGACCCGACGACTGGCTGGTCGAAGGCGTCCAGCCAGAATATGACGAGCCGTATCAGCAATTCGGAAGTCGTTGAATCCTCGACCAACGCCAATTCCGAAGGCATGCGTTACTTCGCTCTGGCGACGGTGGTGACCTCTGCGCTGATGGGGCAGAGCCTCAGCTCGGACGCGATGAGCGCGGTTTCTTCAAAGGCGATCACCTATACGACCAGAGCCACCACGGGTATCGTCACTCAGGGCAGTCAGCTCGGCCTTTCACAGGAGCGCGTCGAGAAGGCAAATGATGCCCTCGATGCCCAGTCGAACATCATGCAGACCAAGCTCGTCGATATCCAGGGGGTCGATCCCTATGAGGCCTCGACCCTTGTCAAGACTTTGGAAACCCAGCTCGAAACCGCCTACACGATCGTATCGAAGATCCAGCAGTTGAGTCTCGTAAACTACCTTTGATGAGCAAAGGCGCGCAATATAAAGAAGGATGCATGAATGTATCAGTTCTCTTATGCCGAGGTCATGCAAGACTCGGTTGCCGACGCGAAAGAGCGGGAATGGCAGGTTCTCGAACGTTCGATCGAACTGCTTTCGGTGGCGCGCGACAAAGAGAAGTACAGCCGGGAGGCTATTGAAGCCCTCTTCTATACGCGAAGGGTGTGGATCAGCTTCATTGAGGATTTGAAGCATCCCGACAACCAGTTGGAAGTCGAGCTCAGGGCGAACCTCATCTCGATTGCGATCTGGATATTGAAGGAATGCGACAGAATTAGAAAACGTCAGTCGAATAACTACCAGGGCATCATCGACGTTACCACCATCATCAGGGATGGACTTAAATGAAAAGTACACTTCGCATTTCTCTGAAAGCCGGAGAAAGAATCTTCATCAACGGCGCTGTCCTGCGTGTCGACCGTAAGGTCGCACTGGAATTCCTGAATGATGTGACGTTCCTTCTCGAAAATCACGTGCTTCAGCCGGAAGGCGCGACCACGCCGCTACGCCAGCTCTACTTCATTGCCCAGATGATCCTCATCAATCCCGAGGGCAAAGAACATTCGACGGCGATGTTCCGCAAGTCGATCACGATGCTGCTCACATGCTTCAAGAACGAGGAAATCCTCGCCGAACTGAAGCGCATCGATGCACTCGTTTCGACTGGCCGCGCCTTCGACGCGCTGAAGGCGATCCGCGGTCTCTACGCGATCGAAGACGGCATTCTCAACAATCACGAGCTGCCCCCGACAATGGTCGAGCAGATTCGCAGGGAGATCGCACCATGGCGGTAGACGGAACCCAGAGCGTAGGTGGAGGCAGCAGCACGTATGGCTCGTCCAATACCGCGCAGCAGAAGGCCACGCTGAACTACGACAACTTCCTTCAGTTGCTCGTCGCGCAGATGAAAAACCAGGATCCGACCGATCCGATGGATGCCAGCGAGCAAATGTCGCAGCTCGCGAGCTTCTCGCAGGTCGAGCAGACGATCCAGACGAACTCGAAGCTCGACACGCTGCTGACGAGCTCCAGCCTGACCCAGGCAAGCGGCTATATCGGCAAGTACATGGAAAGCGCCGACGGCAAGACGAAGGGTACGGTCGAATCCGTCAAGGTTTATTCCGACGGCCTCATTGCAACGCTGGACAATGGCGGTAAAATTCTCATCCAGGCCGGTATCTCCGTTTCTGATTCGGCGCCGACCAACACTTCGGGCGACGATAGCGGTTCGGATGATACCTGAAGTGACGACGGTGCAGACGAAACGGATGGGATCTGACGCTCGTTCGTTTGGGTGATGCCAAAAATACCAGTCCGGTTAAAGCCGGGCTGGCTGCTTTCGAGGCGATATGAGGTTGCCTGACGATGAATGAAGCTGATGCACTCGACCTGTTCCAGGCTGCGATCTGGACCGTTCTCGTTGCCGCGGGTCCCGCAGTCATTGCGGCAATGGTCGTCGGTCTCGTGATCGCGCTGATCCAGGCGCTCACACAGGTGCAGGAAGCGACGCTCACCTTCGTCCCGAAGATCGTCGCCGTTCTGGTCACGGTCGGTATTTCCGCCCCGTTCGTGGGCTCCCAGATTTCCATTTTTACCAATCTGGTCTTCTCGCGAATCCAGTCCGGCTTCTGAGCCAACTTCGCGCAAGCTTCGCCATTTAACTGTCGATCCGAACTGGGCGGACTCTGATATCCGCCTCCTCTCATGAAGAGACGGAATCGTTATGGCGCAACCACCTGCACTACCCCTTCCGAAAGTCGCTCCGAGCCTGCGTGATGTCGGCTTTGCCATGGGCATCATCGGCATCATCTGCATCCTCTTCCTGCCGATCCCGCCGTTCCTGATCGACATGGGGCTGGCATTCTCGATCGCTTTCTCGGTGCTGATTCTCATGGTCGCGCTGTGGATCCAGAAACCTCTCGATTTCTCGTCCTTCCCGACCATCCTTCTGATCGCGACGATGACGCGACTGGCGCTGAACATTGCGACGACACGTGTCATCCTTTCGCACGGCAACGAGGGGCACGATGCCGCGGGCGGCGTCATCGCCGGCTTTGCAAGCCTGGTCATGTCCGGCGACTTCGTCATCGGTCTGATCGTCTTCCTGATCCTCATCACCATCAACTTCATCGTCATCACCAAGGGTGCCACGCGTATCGCGGAAGTCGGCGCGCGTTTCACCCTGGATGCCATCCCCGGCAAGCAGATGTCTATCGACGCCGACCTTTCGGCCGGTATCATCGACGAGAAGGAAGCCCAGCGCCGGCGCAAGGAACTGGAAGAAGAAAGCTCCTTCTTCGGTGCCATGGACGGTGCGTCGAAATTCGTTCGCGGTGACGCGGTCGCAGGTCTTCTCATTACCGCCATCAACGTCTTCGGCGGCATCATCATCGGCTATTTCCGCCACGGCATGCCGATCGGCGAAGCGGCCGACGTCTTCGTCAAGCTGTCGGTTGGTGACGGCCTCGTCTCGCAGATGCCGGCTCTCATCGTCTCGCTCGCGGCCGGCCTTCTCGTTTCGCGCGGTGGCACCACCGGCTCCACCGACCAGGCGGTCGTCAATCAGCTGAGCGGCTATCCCCGCGCGCTCTCCGTCTCGGCCGTGTTGATGTTCGTCCTGGCCCTGATGCCGGGCCTGCCGTTTGTCCCCTTCGTGATCCTCGGCAGTCTTCTCGCCTTCGGCGCCTGGTTCATTCCGCGTCAGGTCGAAGCCGAAAACAAGGTTCGCCGCGAAGCCGAGGAAAAGAAGGTCGTCCAGAATAAGGAGCTCGAAAAGGACTCGGTCAAGTCGGTGCTCCGCACCTCCGAAATCGAGCTTGCTCTCGGCAAGATGGTCTCGACCCGCCTGCTTGGCGCCCATCAGGAACTTGCCTTCCGCGTCGGCAAGATGCGCAAGAAGTTCGCCACCCAGTACGGTTTCGTCGTGCCGGAAATCAAGGTCACGGACGATATCGGCATTCCCGAGAAGTCGTACCAGATCCGTATCCACGGCACGACCGTTGCTTCGAACCTTCTGCGCGTCGGCGAAGTTCTCGTCGTCACTGGCGCTGGCCGCAAGCCGAGCATTCCGGGCGACGAGATTCGCGAACCCGCATTCGGCATGCCGGCGGTTTCGATCCTTGAAAACTTCGCCGAAGATTTGAAGCGCGAGGGCTTCCAGCCGATCGACAACGTCTCGGTCGTGTTGACACATATGAGCGAGGTTATCAGAAACAACCTGCCGCAGCTTCTCTCCTACAAGGACGTGAAGATCCTGATCGATCGTCTCGACCCCGAATATAAGAAGCTCGCAGACGAGATCTGCTCGTCGCACATGTCCTATTCGGGCCTGCAGGCGGTGCTGAAGCTGCTTCTCGCCGAGCGTGTCTCGATCCGCAACCTGCACCTCATTCTGGAAGCGGTTGCCGAACTTGCCCCGCATGTCAGAAAGACGGAGCAGATCGTCGAACACGTCCGCATCCGCATGGCCCAGCAACTCTGCGGCGACTTGGCGGACAACGGTGTGCTGCGCGTGTTGCGACTCGGCAGCAAATGGGATCTCGCCTTCCACCAGGCGCTCAAGCGCGATGCCAAGGGCGAAGTCGTCGAATTCGACATCGACCCGCGCACTCTGGAAGAGTTTAGCGAACAGGCCACGAAGGTTATCCGTGAATTCATGGATAGAGGCCTGCCATTCGCCCTTGTCACGTCGCCGGAAACGCGCTCCTATGTCCGCATGATCATCGAGCGACTCTTCGCAACGCTTCCCGTCCTTTCGCATGTGGAACTGGCCAAGGGCATCGAAATCAAGATTTTGGGCTCGATTTCATGATTTCAGACCCGCAAGGGACAGTTCTGGCGCTGTTTCTGGTTTTCTGCCGGATCGGTGGCTGTGTGCTGACCCTTCCGGGTTTTTCTTCCGCCCGTGTGCCGGAGCAATTGCGCGTCTTCATCGCCGGCGGGCTTTCGCTGGCGGTGCTGCCGGTGCTCTGGGACACGGTTTATCCGTCCGTTCACACCAGTTCCGGCACCTATATCGGCCTGATTTTCAGCGAATCGCTGATCGGTGTGATGTACGGCATGCTCGCCCGGCTCTATACGCTCGGCCTGCAATTCGCCGCCTCGATCGTCTCCATGATGGTCGGCTACACGCAGCCGAGCACGAGCGACGTCGTCGAAGACTCGGCCGAAATCAGCTTGACGGCCTTCATCACGATGACCGGTCTGATGGTTCTCTTCATCATGGACTTCCATCACATCGTCTTCCGCGCGCTGATCGATTCCTACACGACCATGCCCTTCGGCGGGTTGATGCAGATGCGCTCCACGCTCATCACCTTCACTGATACGCTGGAGCAGACCACCTACATCATGCTGCGGCTGGCGAGCCCCTATCTGATTTACGGGCTGATCTTCAACATCTCGATCGGCTTCATCAACAAGCTCGCGCCCCAGATTCCGGTCTACTTCATCTCTACGCCTTATCTGCTGATGGGCGGCCTCTTTCTGCTCTATTTCTCGATCGCGGCAATGATCAGCCAGTTCGGCCAATCCTTCGCTGCACTATATGTGGGAAGGTGAGGGGCGATGATCGAGAAGAAGCGTTCCGACAAGCTCAAGCGCCTGGTCGCGGTGCAACGGCATCTTGAAAAGATGGCGGAATACGATCTCGCAGAAACCAGCCGCCAGCGCGCCGAAGTCAATGCCTCCATGGATGTCGCCATTCTTGCGCTCGGTTCGCTGGACCCTATCCATCGTGCTTTTTCGCAGAGTTATGCCGATCGATTCGGCAGGCTGAGCATCAAGGACCAGCAGTTGACCGGCATGCAGCAGGTGCACGAAATGCGCCTGACGCGCGAGCGCGCCAAAGGTGACCGGCTTGAAGAAAACATGCTGGATGCCCTCCAGGCAGAGCGTCGCGAGGCAGATGACAATGCCGTTTACGACGTAATCGATCAGCAATTCGCAACGCCAGCCTCCAGCAAGCTTCAAAAATAATAATTGCCACGATCTTACATTAGAGGATTGTAACGTGGCTATTTCACCCCCCAGCGATCTGGTGATGGACGTCGTCAAGGCGGCCGACCCCATGGAGGTTCAGGCTGCCCAGGAAAAGCTGAAGGCCAACCGTGCAGCCTTTGCTGCAACGAGCCTCGCCGACAGCGGTAACGGCTTTTCTTCCGCAGTCGACATTCTCGACCACGTCAAGCAGAAGAGCGGCCTGAACAACATTCAGAACCGCACCAAGACCGAGGAAGTGCCGGAGACCTACCGGAAGTTCGAGGCCATGGTTCTGCAGAATTTCGTGAAGAACATGCTGCCGAGCGATGCCGAGAATGTCTTCGGCAAGGGCGCAACGGGTGACATCTGGAAGGGCATGATGGCTGAGCAGCTCGGCAACGTCATGGCCAAGGGTGACGGCATCGGCATCGCCAAGCAGATGTATGCCGAGCAGCTCCATCGCCAGGAAGGCAAGATCGTCAACGCCTCCACGGATGAAGACGATCGCAAGACCGCGATGAGCATGATCGACGAATTTCAGCGCAAGACCTTCGGCACTCCGACTGCCGACAATAAGTCCGCAACAAGCGACGCATAATCGAGGATAAAATGGAAATAGTTTCGAACGAATACAGGATCAAATCCGTTCTCGGACGCCTCGAAATGATAATCGACAATGAGAACACCCGGATCGGCAGCGATCCGCAGTTCGATCTCAAGGTCTCCAACGCGCATAAGAGCCGGTGCCTGTACGAGCTCTCGATGCTCTTCCGCGACACCGATCCGGCTGAACTTGCCGCTTCGCATCTGGACCAGCTTCACGGTCTGAAGAAGAAGCTCGTTCTGAACGCCCGTCGCGTCGAAGCGCATCTGGAGGCGGTTCGCGCCGTTGCCGATCTTCTGAAGAATGCCGTGCAGGATGCCGATGCTGACGGCACCTATTCCCAGGAACAGTTTGTCGCGCGGGATGCCTGATGATCAAGCTCGTCCTCACAGGCGTCTGGGTCTGCGCCGTCACCTTGGCATCGGTCTATTTCTCGGTGAATATGGCGACTGCGCCGACGCCGGCTGCAGCGGATACCAAGCAAAGCGCGCTCGAACTCGTGAAGGGCGAGACCATCACTGTGCCCGTCATCGGCAACGGTGCGGTTAACGGTTATTTCCTCGGTCGCATCTCCTTCATGATGCACAAGGATATGATCGCGGGCCTCAACCTGCCGATCACGGAGATGACGACCGACGAACTCTTCAGCCTGCTCGTCGGTAACAAGATGATCGACGTTTCCAACATCAAGGCCTTCGATCCCGGAGCTTTCCGCGAAGAGATCAAGAAGGGCATGAACGAGCGTCTTGGCGGTGAATATGTGGCCGAAGTCATGCTGGAACAACTCGACTACCTTTCGAAGGAAGACGTGAAGGACACTTCCGGCGGCAAGCCGCAGAAGGTTGGCGCGCCGGTCAAGATCATCGAGACCGCGCCTGCATCCGGAACGCCGGCTCCAGCCGCCAGTCACTGATGACCATCGACCGACCAGTTAAAGGCGGCGCCGAAAGGCGCCGTTTCTGCGTTCTTGCCTTGGTTAATGAACTACTTATGCGCGCAGGAAAATCCAAGGCTTTTTCCTAAGGGTTGTTTGAAACCGAGTTGATATAAACGCGGCACAAGCTTGGGAGGATGGCCACCACGGGGTTGGGGGAGATCGCTTCAGGCAGGACGCTGCTGGTCCTCACAAGACCTCCGCTGCGGAAACGTAGGCTTATTTTCCGGGATGTCGGGCGCATGACGCACCCTCGGCAGGAGGTTGGAATGAATCTGATTGCAAACTTTGCGGTGCTTGCATCGCGGCGGACGATTTTCGATCTGCCGGTCTGCGATCTCGGCTGGGACGACGCGCTGGTTTTCATCAACGAACTGGCTTCCATTCCCGTCGGGCAGACCGTGGTTTGCTTCGTCAACGCCCATAACATGCTGACGGCCCTGGGCGACGATGAGTACTATCAGATCATGTCGCACAACCTCGTTCTGCCTGACGGCATCGGTCTCAATATCGCATCCCAGGTCACGCATGGTTCGCCGTTTCCCGCCAATCTGAACGGCACCGATTTCGTACCAGCCTTCCTGACTTTCATGGAAGCGCCGCGTCGTATCGGCCTTATCGGTGGCACGCGCGCGGTCGTTGAGAAGGCGGCCGAGAACTTTTCCAGGCACGCGCCCTGGCACGAGTTCTTCGTGATCTCCGACGGCTTTTTCGACAAGGCCAATCCCGAACCCGTTATCGCCGAGGTGGAGCGCCAGAAGCTCGATATCCTGATCGTCGGCATGGGCACGCCGCTACAGGAAAAATGGGTTCACCAGAATATCCGCGCCGATCACGCACGTCTCGTCCTGACGGTTGGTGCACTTTTCGATTTCGTTTCGGGCACCGTGCCACGCGCCCCGAAGACTGTGCGCATGATGCGTCTGGAATGGGCCTACCGCCTGGTACAGGAGCCGACGCGCCTCTGGCGCCGCTATATTCTCGGTATTCCGGTCTTCCTCTTCCGGGTCTTCCAGTATCGCTTCAGCCGGCGTGCGCGCATCCTCAGTCAGCCGGATGAACGGGCGCATGCTACGGGCGAACAGAAGAGAATCGAGCAGATGAAGAAAGCCGGCTGATTACAGATTTCTGCAGGTTCCGGTTAACCATTTCTTTGCCATGTATATTTAGAGTAGCTTAATCCTCCGCGTCAGCGCGGTTGAGCGAACTCGGCCATCATGCGCATGAGATGTGACGCAAATGCACGATTCCAGGGCGAAAAACAGTTTCCATGATCGCGCAACCACCTCTTCGCGCGGCCAGCGGCAAAGTCATGCCGAAAAGAGCACCCATCCGCAGGAGGTCCTTCCTTCCGAAGCTGAACTGCTGCGCGCCATAGGCCGGCTGCTCGACGAACAGCGTGCAAAAGCGCGACAGACCGAACCGCTGGTGGACCGGATCGAAACGATCCTCGGTTCACGCCTTCAGGCTGCAAACGATATCGCCTCCGCTTCCGCACCTGAACCCTCTCGTCCTGCGCCAGAGCCGACGACGCAGTTCGTTCAGGTTCAACGCGTTGCTCCCGCTGAAAGAGCGCCCATTTCGACGGTTTCGCGCGAAATACGGCGCCCGAACTGGATCAGGAACGCTCTCATCATAGCTGCCCTCTCGTTTGGCGGCGCCGCCACCCCTATCCTGATGCCATCCTCACCTGCGCTTTACA
Organism: Hyphomicrobiales bacterium; assembly: GCA_900473185.1. Lineage (GTDB taxonomy): Bacteria > Pseudomonadota > Alphaproteobacteria > Rhizobiales > Rhizobiaceae > Rhizobium. Next base: position 21,247 of record UCKU01000026.1, read on the forward strand.
CCGCAGAAACAATGCTTGCCGTGGATGCGGGCGCAGGTAACCGGGCTGCCCTCGTCGGGGATACCGTCAAAAGACTGTCTTCGGTACCTATCATCACCTCTACCGTTGCGGCACTGAAACTGGACCGCGATCCGGAATTTGCCGGTAGCAGCGCCAATGCACTTGGTGTCGCCTTCGATCTTCTCTCAGGCAGCGGTGCAGCCGCCGATCCGGCATCGCGTGCAGAGGCCGCGCTGAAATCTGCGATGGCGATTATTCCCGACGACCGCACTGGCACGATCCGTCTGATGGTAACGACAGGCGATGGCGGCAAATCGACGCGCATCGCCATGCGATTGTCCGATGCGGTGACCGGTGGCAGCGCCATGGGCAAAGCGGCCGAGATGGCCACCGCCTTGAAGAAGGAAAATGATCAGGCTCAAGCAGAGCTCACGGCCTTCGGTCAGAAGAACGGTGAGGGCAATGTCAAGGTCGCGACGCAGCTGCAGCGCCAGATCGCCGGGCTCGATGCCGATTTGAAGAATGCCGACGACAATATCCTTACCGCCAAGGAACAGGCCGACAAGCTGAAGGCCGCTAAGCTGGCGGACGTGCTGGAAGGCTCACTCGCTCCGGATATGATCTCGCCCGCCCTGTCGGATCTGCGCGATAGATACGCGATTGCCAAGACCGCATTGGCGCAGCTTTCGGCAGACCTCGGACCGCGCCATCCGCGCCTGCTCCAACAGCAATCCGAGGTCGATGGTCTGAAAGATAACATCGGCAAGGAATTGGCGCGCCTCGCCCAGAACGCAAATGCAGCAGCCAAGGCTGCTGTCGATGCGCGCAGACAGCTCGGCGATCGCCGCAACGCGCTGATTGCCCAGAGCCGCGATACTGGCGTCGATCTCGCCAAGCTGACCGAACTGCGGGAAAAGGCTTCGGCAGCCCGCTCGCGCCTGGAAGAGGAGGTTTCCACGACAGGTGCCATCGGTGGTGACGGCCGGGTCACGGTTCGCAAGCCCGCTCTTGTGCTGCCGGTTTCCGGCGACAGTAATTTCGGTTTCAGCGCCTTGGTTGGCGGCGTTGCCGGTTTGGCGGTGGGCCTCGGCTTCGCCTTCGTGCCGCGTTTCTTCCGCCGACAGCCCGAACAGGAGCGGGTCCAAGTTTCCGTCGAGGCTCCGATCCTCGCCCCTGTGCCTGAACTCGCGCCGATCCCGGCGTTGACGCAGGTACCGGAGCCGGCGCTGGTCCCGCAGGCGGCTGAGGAAGTCGATGCGCTGCGCTCGCAAATCGCCAGCCTGCGCGATCGCTTGCATGCCTACCAGGTCTCACGGTAAGCGAACGCCCGACCGAAGATTGCTCTTGCATTTGCCGTTTTTAAACGGGATAGGGCGTTATCGGGAAATCATTCCCGCCGCGGGCGAATAGACTGGCGCGAAACTGGGCGGAGAAGACGCGTGACGACAGTAATCGACGGCAAGCAGGTTGCCGCTTCCGTAATCGAAACCGTGAAATCGGCAAATGCTGCGCTCGAAGCCGCCAAGGGCGTCCAGACGGGCCTTGCTGTCATTATCGTCGGCGACGATCCGGCGAGCCACACCTATGTCAGCTCCAAGAGCCGCATGGCCAAGGAATGCGGCTTCAAATCCGTCCAGCACACGTTGCCAGTCGAGACCAGGCAGGAGGAGCTTGCAGCCCTCGTTGCCTCGCTCAATGCCGATCCGTCGATCCACGGCATTCTCGTGCAGCTGCCGCTGCCCAAACATCTCGACAGCGAAGCGATCATCCAGTCGATCCTGCCGCAAAAGGATGTCGATGGCCTGAGCGTCGTCAATGCCGGCAAGCTTGCCACCGGCGATCTGAAGACCGGCCTCGTCTCCTGCACGCCGGCCGGTGCCATGGTGTTCGTGCGCCGCACCCATGGTGAGGATCTTTCCGGCTTGAACGCCGTCGTCATCGGCCGCTCCAACCTGTTCGGCAAGCCGATGGCGCAGCTTCTGCTGAATGCCAATGCGACGGTCACCATCGCCCATTCGCGCACGAAGAACCTCGCCGAGATCTGCCGCAATGCCGATATTCTGGTGGCCGCCGTCGGCCGTCCGGAAATGGTCAGGGCCGATTGGGTCAAGCCCGGTGCCACCGTCATCGACGTCGGCATCAACCGCATCGCCGCACCCGAGCGCGGCGAGGGCAAGACCCGCCTCGTCGGCGATGTCGCCTTTGCGGAAGTCTCTCCGGTTGCCGCGGTCATCACCCCGGTTCCCGGTGGCGTCGGCCCGATGACGATCGCCATGCTGATGGCCAATACCGTGATTGCCGCCCATCGCTCGGCAGGGCTGACGCCGCCGATATTCTGATCAAGCCTGCGGGGCAGGGCCTGTCGAGGCCCTGACAATCAGCTCGGTTTTCCAGAGTTCCTGCTCGGGGAAGGGGCCGGCCTGCTTGACCGTGCCGATCAGCCGCTGTGCGATGCGCACGCCGGCGGCCCGCAGTGACGAGCGTGTAGTCGTCAGCGGCACAGAGAAATTTTCCGGCTTCAAGAGCGGCAGCACGTCATCATGGGCGATGAGCGAGATATCCTCGCCAAGCTTCAGCCCGGCTTGATTGACGGCCCGGATCGCGCCGAGCGCCAGGACCGTACTGGAACACAGGATGGCGGTCGGCCGCTCGGGAAGCTGCAGGAAGCGCTCCATGGCGATCAGCCCTTCCTCGTCCGACATGACGCTATGGCTCGTACAATCCTCGGCAAGCTCCAGCCCGCGTTCAGCAAGGGCTGCGACGACGCCGTTCCTGCGGCGGATGGCGAAGTCGAGATGCGCCGGCCCGTTCATCAGCGCGAAGCGCGTATGGCCAAGCTGCAGCAACAGCCGCGTAGCATCGTTGAAAGCCGCTTCATTGTCGATGTCGAGATAGGGATAGTCGGGCTCCGTACCGAAGGAACGCCCATGCACGACAAAGGGCATGGAGAGCGATTTCAGCATGGCGAGCCGCGGGTCGTGGCCGCGCATATAGGCCACGAAGAGCGCATCCACATTGCCGCTGATTGCCAGGCGCCGCAGTGCTGCGACCTCATCATCCGGGTCCGCCGGCATGATGACGAAGTGAAAGTCGTGGCGCACCGCTTCCTCGCCGAGGCCGGTCAGGAACTCGCCGAAATGCACATCCGACTGATGGCCGGGTGCCGTTGGCATCACAAGGCCAATCGAACCGGCCTTGCCGGTTGCGAGCCGCTGGGCGGCCTTGTTCGGCCGGTATCCGGTTTCCTTGACTGCCCGGAGCACGCGTTCCCGGGTATCCTCGTTGACCTCGGGATAGCCGTTAAGCGCGCGGCTCACAGTTGTCTGCGAAAGCCCCAGCAATTCCGATAGCTGTTTGAGATTCACCTGCTATGCTTCCTCCCGGCCTGCCCTGTGGCCGTCAAATAGTGGCCGCTGCCTCCCAATGGCTTCCAAAGCGCTTTCAAATATGTAGCATCTGCTGCGCTTGACTCAAGAAAAATCGCTCCATATTCCCCATTAAGCCTTGCTGCAGCGCGATATAGTGGCGGTATTCCCGCTGTTTTCGCGAAATGGCTTGACTTCATTCTGCTGAAAGTGAATGAGTTGCGTTGTCAAAGCGCTTTGAGATTTCCTTTGAATGAAATTCTGCGCTATCGGATTGTGATGGGAGGTTGATCACATGAAAAAGTCATTCTTGATGGGTGTTGCACTTGCGGCGCTTTTTGCTGGCGCTGCGTCGGCCGCGGATCTGAAATTTCCGCCGGGCCAGGACTCCAAGTTCAACTGGAAGAGCTATGATGACTTCAAGTCTGCCCATGCCGACCTGAAGGGGCAGCAGCTGACGATCTTCGGCCCCTGGCGCGGCGAAGACGAAGCCTTCTTCCAGAGCATTCTCGCCTACTTCGTCGAGGCGACCGGCATCGACGCCAAATATTCCTCCTCTGAAAACTATGAGCAGCAGATCGTCATCGATACGCAGGCAGGCTCCCCGCCGAATATCGCCATCCTGCCGCAGCCGGGCCTGCTCGCCGATCTCGCCGGCAAGGGCTATCTGACGCCGCTCGGCGACGATACGTCCAAGTGGGTCAAGGACAATTACGGCGCCGGCGACAGCTGGGTCGGCTACGGTACCTACAAGGGTAAGGACGGCAAGGAAGCCTTCTACGCTTTCCCCTACAAGGCCGACGTGAAGTCGCTCGTCTGGTATGTGCCGGAAAACTTCCAGGAAGCCGGCTACAAGGTCCCGACAACAATGGAAGAGCTGCACGCTCTGACCGACCAGATCGTCAAGGATGGCGGCGTTCCCTGGTGCATAGGTCTCGGTTCCGGCGGCGCGACCGGCTGGCCGGCGACTGACTGGGTCGAAGACATTATGCTGCGCACGCAGAAGCCTGACGTCTACGACAAGTGGACCACCAACGAAGTGAAGTTCACCGATCCGGCCGTCGTTGCCGCGATCGACGAATTCGGCAAGTTTGCCAAGAACGAGAAGTATGTCGACGGCGGTGTTGCGGCCGTTGCTTCGACCGACTTCCGCGACAGCCCGAAGGGCCTCTTCGCCGTTCCGCCGAAGTGCTACCTGCACCACCAGGCTTCGTTCATCCCGTCCTTCTTCCCTGAAGGCACCAAGCTTGGCACCGATGCAGACTTCTTCTACATGCCGACCTATGCCGCACATGCCGATCTCGGCAAGCCGGTTCTGGGTGCGGGCACGCTCGTCACCATTGCCAAGGATTCTCCGACGGCCCGCGCCTTCGTCGACTTCCTGAAGACGCCGGTCGCTCACGAGCTCTGGATGGCGCAGTCGAGCTTCCTGACCCCGTACAAGGGTGTCAACGTCGATGCTTACGCCAACCCGCAGATGAAGAAGGAAGGCGAGATCCTGACCTCGGCCACCACCTTCCGCTTCGATGGTTCTGACCTGATGCCTGGCAAGATCGGCGCCGGCGCCTTCTGGACCGGCATGGTCGATTTCGTCGGCGGCAAGTCCGCTCAGGACGCTGCTGCCGAAATCCAGAGCGCCTGGGACGGTATCAAGTAATTTCCCACCAGTTCATGCCGCCGGGTAGCCGGCGGCATTACCGGAATGAGCGGCCGGGTTCCAGAGGGGGAGCCCGGTCGTACCGGATCCTGTGGTCAAACACACAAGCTCTATTGACGGTATCCGGCGATAACCCTTCAAAATAAGACAGGGAAGCAGGGGAGGGACGAATGCTGTTGCAGATAGTGTCCGCTTTGGGCGTCGTGGTTGTCGCCGTTTTCGCATGCTCGGCCTATTTCTTTTTCTCGAACAAGATCCTCGATCTCGCTTTGCCGGTCAGGGACGGTGATATCCGTCAGGCCTCGCGCAATCTGAACCGGCGCGCGATGATCCGCCCTTGGCTGTTCCTCGGCCCGGCACTTTTCCTGCTGATCGTCTACCTTGTCTATCCTGTCGTCGCGACTTTCATCCTGTCCTTCTACGACCGGTCGGGCAACGAGTTCGTCGGCGCGACGAATTACTTGTGGGCCTTGAATGACCGGGAATTCCGACAGTCGATATTCAACAACATCCTCTGGCTTGCCGTCGTGCCCGCTGCCTGCACCTTCTTCGGCCTCGTCATCGCCGTCATGACCGACCGCATCTGGTGGGGCAATATCGCCAAGAGCATCGTCTTCATGCCGATGGCGATCTCCTTCGTCGGCGCTTCCGTCATCTGGAAGTTCATCTATGAGTATCGCGGCGGCAACGATGTGCAGATCGGCCTCCTGAACGCCATCGTGCAGACATTCGGCGGCACGCCGGAGGTCTGGATCTCCGTTCCCTTCTGGAACAATTTCTTCCTGATGGTGATCCTGGTCTGGATACAGACGGGCTTTGCCATGGTCATTCTCTCGGCAGCCCTCCGCGGCATCCCGGAAGAGACGATCGAGGCTGCTGTCATCGACGGCGCCAATGGCTGGCAGATCTTCTGGCGCATCATGGTGCCGCAGATCTGGGGCACGATCGCCGTCGTCTGGACGACGATCACCATCCTCGTCCTCAAGGTCTTCGATATCGTGCTCACCATGACCAATGGCCAGTGGCAGACCATGGTATTGGCGAACCTGATGTTCAACTGGTTGTTCCGCGGCGGCGGCGATTCCGGCCGAAGTGCCGTCATCGCCATCATCATCATGCTTGCCGTCACGCCGATCATGGTGTGGAACGTGCGCCGCGCCAACGCCGAACTGAGGGGACGCTGAGATGACCAGAGCTGCAAGCTACTTCAAGATCGGCCCCGCCCGTCTCTTCGTCCACTTCTGCGTTCTCGTCATCGTCGTCATCTGGCTGGTGCCCACACTCGGCATCTTCGTCAGTGCGCTCCGCGACAAGGACCAGATCACCGTTTCCGGCTGGTGGACCGCCTTTGCCGGCTCCACGCAGACGGTCGCCGTGCGCCTCGGCACGCCCGACCAGCAGAAACAGGAAGGCGATATCTACGTCATCACGGGCAATGTCCTGGCCGACCAGCCCGGCCGCTCGGTCAAGGCCTTCGGTGTGCGAGTCCAGCAGCCTTCGGCCTTCGAGGCCGGCCAGACCGCAGATCTCGGCGACGGCGAGAGCCTGGTCATCAACAGCGACGGCAGCTATCGCTATATGAAGAACACCGCCTTCGCTTCCGACGAGCGTCCGCGCCGTATCTATGTCGCGGCATCAGCCCCGCCCGAATTTACGATGGCGAACTATAAGTCCGTACTGACAAGCGAGGGCATCGGCCAGTCCTTCATCAATTCGCTGACGGTCACCATTCCCGCGACCATCATCCCGATCCTGATTGCAGCCTTCGCCGCCTATGCGCTGAGCTGGATGGAATTCCCCGGCCGCGCGCTGCTGATTGCACTCGTCGTCGGCCTCATCGTCGTGCCGCTGCAGATGTCACTCATCCCGCTGCTGCGTCTCTATAATGAGATCGGCTCCCTGATCAACCAGCCGTCGAAGACCTATCCCGGCATCTGGCTTGCGCATACCGCCTTCGGCATGCCGCTCGCCATATATCTGCTGCGGGCCTATATTTCCGGCCTGCCCAAGGAGATCATCGAATCCGCCCGCGTCGATGGCGCGAGCGACTTCGAGATCTTCACCCGTATCGTTTTACCTCTCTCCTTCCCTGCACTCGCATCCTTCGCGATCTTCCAGTTCCTATGGGTGTGGAACGACCTGCTCGTTGCCATGGTCTTCCTCGGCACCGACAAGGACCACCTCGTGCTGACGGGAGCGCTGAATGCGCTGCTCGGTTCGCGCGGCGGCAACTGGGAAATCCTGACGGCATCCGCCTTCGTCACCATCATCATACCGCTGCTCGTCTTCTTCTCGCTGCAGCGCTATCTGGTGCGCGGCCTGCTGGCGGGGTCGGTCAAGGGAGGCTGATCCATCCCAAGACGTAATTTCAAACAGGATATTCCATGAGTGTGGCTTCCCAATCCATTCTGACCGCTGACAAGGACTGGTGGCGCGGCGCGGTGATCTATCAGATCTATCCGCGCTCCTACCAGGATTCGAACGGCGACGGCATCGGCGACCTGAAAGGCATCACAGCCCGCCTGCCGCATATCGCAAGCCTCGGTGCCGATGCGATCTGGATTTCGCCCTTCTTCACCTCGCCGATGCGCGATTTCGGCTACGACGTTTCGGACTACGAAAACGTCGATGCGATCTTCGGAACGCTCGTCGATTTCGACACGCTGATTGCCGAAGCCCACCGTCTCGGCATCAAGGTGATGATCGACCTCGTCATTTCGCATTCCTCCGACCAGCATCCCTGGTTTGTCGAAAGCCGCTCAAGCAAGACCAATGCCAAGGCCGACTGGTATGTCTGGGCCGATGCCAAGCCGGATGGCACCCCGCCGAACAACTGGCTGTCGATCTTCGGTGGCTCCGCATGGGCGTGGGATCCGACGCGCATGCAATATTACATGCACAACTTCCTGACCTCGCAGCCGGACATGAACCTGCATAATCCCGAGGTTCAGGACCGGCTGCTCGATGTCGTCCGCTTCTGGCTGAAGCGCGGCGTCGACGGCTTCCGTCTCGATACGATCAACTTCTACTTCCACGACAAGCTGTTGCGCGACAACCCGGCGCTTGCCCCGGAACGCCGCAATGCGTCGACCGCGCCTGCGGTGAACCCCTATAATTTCCAGGAGCATCTCTACGACAAGAACCGCCCGGAAAACCTCGAATTCCTGAAGCGCTTCCGTGCGGTGCTGGAAGAGTTCCCGGCAATCGCCGCCGTCGGCGAAGTGGGCGACAGCCAGCGCGGTCTCGAAATCGTCGGCGAATATACGTCCGGCAATGACAAGATGCACATGTGCTACGCCTTTGAATTCCTGGCGCCCGATCCGCTTACGCCTGAGCGCGTCGAGGAAGTCATGAAGGATTTCGGTGCGGCCGCTCCCGATGGCTGGGCCTGCTGGGCCTTCTCAAACCATGACGTGATGCGCCATGTCAGCCGCTGGGGTGCGTTGGTCGCCGATCACGATGCCTTTGCCAAGCTCTATGCCTCGTTGCTGATGACGCTGCGCGGTTCTGTCTGTATCTATCAGGGCGAGGAGCTTGCCCTCACCGAAGCCGATCTCGCCTATCAGGACCTGCAGGATCCTTACGGCATCCAGTTCTGGCCCGAATTCAAGGGCCGTGATGGTTGCCGTACGCCGATGGTCTGGGACAGCCAGGTTGCCCAGGGTGGTTTCTCGACGGTCAAGCCCTGGTTGCCGGTGCCGGTCGAGCACATCCTGCGCGCCGTCAGTGTGCAGCAGGGCGACGAGAATTCCGTGCTGGAGCATTACCGGCGCTTCATAGCCTTCCGAAAGCAGTACCCGGCTTTCGCAAAGGGCGAGATCGAGTTCGAGGATCCGCAGGATGACGCACTGATCTTCACCCGCGAGTTCGGCAACGAGACGCTGCTCTGCATCTTCAACATGGGACCGGCGGAAACCAATGTGACCCTGCCGGCGGGCGAATGGCAGGCTCTGGGGGGCCACGGCTTTACCAGCAACAATTACGGCGACAAGATCGATATTCCGGCCTGGGGGGCGTATTTCGCCCGCCTCGCTTAAGGATCAGGAGGGGAGAGGAAAATGACTGGACTGACGCTTAAGGATATCCGCAAATCCTATGGCTCCGTGGACGTGCTCCACGGTATCGACCTGGAGATCAACCAGGGCGAATTCATCGTTTTCGTCGGCCCCTCCGGCTGCGGCAAGTCCACGCTTCTGCGCATGATCGCCGGCCTGGAGAACATCACTGGCGGGGAGATGTACATCGACGGCATGCTCGTCAATGACGTGCCGCCCTCCAAGCGCGGCATCGCAATGGTGTTCCAGTCCTACGCGCTCTATCCGCACATGACTGTTTTCGACAACATGGCCTTCGGCATGAAGATCGCCGGCGAGAGCAAGCAGGAGATCGACCGCCGCGTGCGGGCAGCCGCCGAAAGCCTGCAGCTCACAAAATATCTCGACCGCCTGCCGAAGGCGCTCTCGGGCGGCCAGCGCCAGCGCGTGGCGATCGGCCGCGCCATCTGCCGCAATCCGAAGGTCTTCCTCTTCGATGAGCCGCTGTCGAACCTCGACGCGGCGCTGCGCGTCGCAACCCGCATCGAGATCGCCCGCCTGAACGAACAGATGGCCGATACGACGATGATCTATGTCACGCACGACCAGGTCGAGGCGATGACGCTGGCGGACCGCATCGTCGTCCTCTCCGCCGGCAATATCGAGCAGGTCGGTGCGCCGCTGGAGCTTTACGAGCGCCCGGCAAACCTTTTCGTCGCCAAGTTCATCGGCTCTCCGGCCATGAACATCATTCCCGCAACGATCACCGGTGCCGGCGACAACACGACGGTGACGCTGACGGGCGGCAAATCTGTGACACTCAATATCGCAACGGCCGCATCCGAGAAGGGCAAGCAGGCTAGCTTCGGCGTTCGCCCCGAAGATCTGCGCATTGCAAGCCCTGATGAGGACTATCTCTTCGAGGGCGAAGTTTCGATCGTCGAGCAGCTCGGTGAAGTGACGTTGCTCTATATCGAAGGCCTGGTTCAGGGTGAGCCGATCATCGTCAAGCTGCCCGGCATCTATGATGTGAAGCGCGGCCAGAAGATGCATTTTGTCGCCGATCGGCAGAAGCTGCACCTCTTCGATGCGTCGGGTCACACCTATAGGAAATGACCATCCATTTTTGGTGGAATCCTTCCTCTTGAGGCTGTGCAGGGGAGGGATTCTTACTTTCTGTTAAATATGCGGTGCTAGCCTTTTTCCCATTACGACTGAGGGAACCAGGGCTATGGCCGCATCGAATCCAACACCTCCGAAATCGCACTTCCTGGCGAAGGAAGAATCTTTCATGTACGACCGCGAATCGCGGTTCAAGATGGAAGACACGATGAACGCCGCGCGCATCGAATATACGGAAAAGGGCGTCATGCATGCCGCCTCGCGCCGCTGCGATATCGTCCGTATATCCATGAGCAGCGCGATCCTCGCGATCCTCACGCAGTATACCCTGCCGAAGCAATTCTATCTCGATATTCCGGACGCCCGCATCACCAAGGTGGGTTGCCTGCTGATGAAGACCTTCCCGAACAACACGATCGAAGTTCGCTTCCTGCGCCTGCTGACGCAGAAGGAATTGAACAAGATCTTCGTCTACAGCACGCACCCGGCTCACAAGGATTACGTCCTCGATATCCGCGCGTAACAGTCTCGCGTCTCGCTGGATATGAAAAACCCGCGGTTCCGGCCGCGGGTTTTTCTTTTATATCGATGACGATGTCAGTGGGCGTGGAAAAGCACGCTGGCACCCTGGTCGGAGGGGCCGACCGCGTGGCGGAACGGCGCGAAAAGCTCGCGGCCCATGCCGAATTCGTTGTCCGAAAGATCGATGGTTACAGGTTCGCGCTCGGCCATGTCGGCGGCATCGACGAGAACTTCGAGCGTACCCCTGATCGCATCGAGACGGATGATGTCGCCGTCCTTGATGCGGGCGATCGGGCCGCCGTCGACGGCTTCGGGCGTGACATGGATTGCCGCCGGCACCTTGCCGGATGCGCCGGACATGCGCCCATCGGTCAAGAGCGCTACGCGGAAGCCGCGATCCTGCAGCACGCCGAGTGGTGGTGTCAGCTTGTGCAACTCCGGCATACCATTGGCCTTCGGGCCCTGGAAGCGCACGACGGCAATGAAGTCGCGGTTGAGCTTGCCTTCCTTGAAAGCGTCCTGCAGCTCCTGCTGGCTGTGGAAGATGACCGCCGGTGCTTCGATGATGTGGCGCTCGGGTTTGACGGCGGAAATCTTGATGACCGCCTTGCCGAGATTGCCGCGCAGCATTTTCAAGCCGCCATTCGCCTGGAAGGGCGTCTCGATGCTGGCAAGCACCTTCGGATCATGGCTCTTTTCCGGCGAGGGCCGGCGCACGACAGCGCCATTGTCACCAAGCTGCGCGTCGACCGTATAGGCCTGCAGCCCGTGACCGAAGACGGTGCGCACGTCGTCATGCACCAGGCCCTGCTTCAAGAGTTCCTTGATGAGGAAGCCCATGCCGCCGGCTGCCTGGAAGTGGTTCACGTCGGCAAGCCCGTTTGGATAGACGCGGGCAAGCAGTGGCACCAGTTCCGAAAGCTCGGCAATATCCTGCCAGGTGAGCACGATGCCGCCGGCGCGCGCCATGGCGACCAGATGCATGGTGTGGTTCGTCGAGCCGCCCGTCGCATGCAGGCCGACGACGCCGTTGACGATCGAGCGTTCGTCGATCATCTCGCCAGCTGGCGTGAACTCGTTGCCGAGAGCGGTAATGGCGAGCGCCCGCTTGGCGGCCTCGCGGGTCAGCGCTTCGCGCAATGGAGTTCCGGGGTTGATGAAGGAGGAGCCGGGCATATGGAAGCCCATGATCTCCATCAGCATCTGGTTGGAATTGGCCGTACCGTAGAAGGTGCAGGTGCCTGGGCCGTGATAGGACTTGGATTCGGCTTCCAGCAATTCGGCGCGGCCGACTTTGCCCTCGGCGAAGAGCTGGCGCACGCGCGACTTCTCGTCGTTCGCCAAGCCTGTCGTCATCGGTCCGGCTGGAATGAAGATCGACGGCAGGTGGCCGAAGGAGAGGGCCGCGATCATGAGACCGGGCACGATCTTGTCGCAGACGCCAAGGAAGAGCGCAGCATCGAACATGTTATGCGACAGGCCGACACCGGCCGCCATGGCGATCAGATCGCGCGAAAAGAGCGAAAGCTCCATGCCCGGCTGGCCCTGGGTGACGCCGTCGCACATGGCCGGTACACCGCCTGCGACCTGTGCGATACCGCCGGCCTGCGCTGCCGCCTCGCGGATGATCGCCGGATAGGTCTCGAACGGCTGGTGGGCCGAGAGCATATCATTGTAGGCGGTGATGATGCCGAGATTGGGCACGCGGTCGCCCGCAAGTGCATCCTTCTCGGCGGGGGAACAGACGGCAAAGCCGTGGGCGAGGTTGGCGCAGCCGAGAACGGAACGGTTGACGCCCTTTGAGGCGGCAGCGCGCAGGCGCTCCAGATAGCGCTCGCGGGTCGGCTTCGAGCGTTCGACAATGCGATTCGTAATCGCAACAATGCGTGCGTGAGCGGACATGGAAAATCCCTGCCTTGTTCTGGTTCGTTTCTATCTGCTCGCCGGCTCCGGCGGCCCTTCAGGCCGTATCAGGGAGCCCAGTAGATCTCGACCGGGGAAGTGGCCCGGCGCAGAATGGCACGGATCGGCATTTCTGCCTCTTCGCCGTTACCTTCCGCCTTGGCGAGAACGTCTTTTTTGCCTTCGCCCTCAATGTGGAGAATGAGCAGTTTGGCATCTTGCAGCGCGGAGAAGGTGAATGTCAGGCGTGGCTCGCCTGCCCCTTCCGCGTCCATGGTGATGATGCCGCGCGGCGTCTTTGCGTCGAGCGCGAGGCTCAGATTGTTGCCGCCCGGGAAGAACGAGGCTGTATGGCCGTCGCCGCCCATGCCGAGAATGACGACATCGAAGGGGATGCCGATCTCGGCGCTCTTTGCCGTTGCAAGCCTTGCGGCCTCCTCGACGGAGGCGGCCGGCTGATAAAGCGGCACGAAACGCGCCGCTTTAGCCTTGTTCTGGAGAAGATTGGCATCGACCAGCAGATGGTTCGAGCGCGGGTTGTCGGCGGGCACGAAACGTTCGTCGACGAGTGTGATCGTCACCTTGGCCCAGTCGATATCGCGCGCCGAAAGCGCCTGGAAGAAAGCTTTCGGCGTGGAACCGCCGGAAACGGCGATGCTCGCTTCTCCGCGGGCTGCAATGGCTGCCGTCAGCGCTCTGGAAACCTTGTCTGCAAGGTTGGTGGCGAGTTCGGCGGCGTTTGCGAAGGAATGCAGTGTCGATGCCATATCTTCAGACCTCAGACTAGATGTCGTCGTGCCAGGTGCGGCCGTCGCGTTCGATGAGCGCGATGGCCTGGCTCGGACCCCAGGTGCCGGCCGTGTAGCCCTGCACCTGCTGGCCGGTCGATTCCCAACCCTTGAGGATCGGATCGACCCACTGCCATGCGGCTTCGACTTCGTCGCGGCGCATGAACAGCGTCTGGTTGGAGCGGATGACGTCCATCAGCAGGCGCTCGTAGGCGTCAGGATTGCGGACGTTGAAGGCCTGGGCGAAGCTCATGTCGAGCGAGACATTGCGCAGGCGCATGCCGCCCGGACCCGGATCCTTGATCATCAGCGATTGCTTGACGCCTTCATCCGGCTGCAGGCGGATGATCAGCTGGTTCTGGCTGATGCGGCCGGCGGCCTGATCGAAGATCGCATGCGGGATCGGCTTGAAGGTGATGACGATTTCCGACATGCGCCCGGCAAGGCGCTTGCCGGTGCGGATGTAGAAGGGAACGCCTGCCCAACGCCAGTTGTTGATCTCGGCCTTGATAGCGACGAAGGTTTCCGTGTTGGAAACGCCGCCTTCCAGCTCTTCGAGATAGCCCTTGACCGGGCCGCTGCCGGAAGCGCCGGCGCGGTACTGGCCGCGGACGGTGGCCTGCTCGACGTTGGAGGCGTTGATTGGCTTCAGTGCGCGCAGAACTTTAAGCTTTTCGTCGCGAACGGCTTCCGAATCCATCGAGGAAGGAACTTCCATCGCGGTCAGGCAGAGGAGCTGCAGGATGTGGTTCTGCACCATGTCGCGCAGCGCACCGGCCGTATCGTAATAACCGGCGCGGCCTTCGAGGCCGACGGCTTCGGCAACAGTGATCTGGATGTGGTCGATATAGTTGGCGTTCCACAGCGGCTCATAGAGCGCGTTGGCAAAGCGCAGCGCCATCAGGTTTTGCACCGTCTCCTTGCCGAGATAGTGGTCGATGCGGAAGATCTGCTCTTCCTTGAAGGCGCGGCCGATACTGTCGTTGAGCTGCAAGGCCGAGGCGAGGTCACGGCCAATCGGCTTTTCGACGACGATGCGGGTCGATTTGGTGATCAGCTTGTGGTCGTGGATCTTCTGCGAGATGTCGCCGAAGATGCCTGGAGCGACGGCGAGGTAAAAGGCGCGAACCCGGTCCTTGCCCTCGTCGAGCAGCTTCTTCAGCTGATCCCAGCCGCTGTCCGTGCGGGCATCGACGGAAACATAGAAGAGACGGGAGCAGAACTTTTCGACTTCCGCCTCGTCATATTCGCCCTTCTTCAGGTGTTCCTTGAGCGCGTCCTTGGCGAACTTGCGGTATTCCTCATGCGAAAGCGGGCTGCGCGAAGCGCCGATGACACGCGTCGGCTCGGAGAACTGGCCCTCGATCTGGCGATGATACAGCGCGGGCAGAAGCTTGCGTTCGGCAAGGTCGCCGCTGCCGCCAAAGACGACGTAATCAAAAGGCTCAACGGGAATGATCTGGCTGCTCATGAGCTTGTCTCTCAATCAGGCTTGGTTGGTGGCCGTTTTAATCTAATCGATTTAAAAAAGCCAGTGTGCGGTGCAATGAATCTGTCCGTCATCGGTTTTAAAGCGAATTACCCGCAGAGGAAATCCGCAATCGAACTAAAACTTGTCGCGGAGGGCAAACCACGACAAGGCAAGGAAAAGCAGCGGCGCCCGCATGCGCGCGCCGCCCGGAAAGGCAGGGATATCGAGCGCCTTGAAGAGATCGAGATCGGCCGATTTTCCCAGCACCATTTCTGCGTAAAGCTTGCCACAGTAATTTGACAGCATGACGCCGTGGCCGGAATAACCGCCGATTGAGGTCACGCCGGGCATGACCTCGCGCACGAAGGGCTGGCGCGGCATGGTGATGCCGACCGAGCCGCCCCAGGCATGGGTAATCTCGATATTTTTCAAGGCAGGATAGATTTCGGCGATCTGCCGGCGAATATGCTGCGAAATGTCACGCGGATTGTCCGCCGTATAGGCCTCGCGTCCGCCAAAGAGCAGCCGCCCGTCCTTCGATTTGCGGAAATAACGCACGACGAAACGCGAATCCGCCACCGCTTCGCCGCCGGGGATGACGTTGGGAAACTGGTCGAGAGGCACCGTGGCACCGATGAAGGAACGGATCGGCATCACATGGCTTGCCGTGATCGGCTCCAGATTGCCGATATGACCGTTACAAGCAATCAGCGCCCTGTTGGCAGTAATCGTGCCGCGTTCGGTTTCGATAACGACCTTGCCGCTGCGCTCTTCGATCGACTTTGCCTTGGTCATCTCGAAAATATCGGCCCCTGCATTGGCTGCCACCCGGCCAAGGCCGATCAGCAGCTTCAGCGGATGGATATGGCCGGTGCCGACGTCGCGTACCCCGCAATAGAAGCGTTTGGAGCCAAGCCGCTCCTGCGTCTCCTCGCGGTCCATGAAACGCAGATGCGGATAGTCGTAGCGGAAGGCTGCGATCTCGGCATTCTCGTAATAGTACCGCTTGTAGCTTTCCTTGTGGGCGACGCTGAGCTGACCGGACACGTAGTCCATATCGATCTGGTGCTCGGTCGCAAAATCCATGAGGTGCCGCTTGGCATCCTCGGCAAGGTCGAAGAGCGCCTTGGAGCGCTCATAGCCGATCTTCTCCTCTATCTCTTCCGGCCACCAGCGCTGGCCGGTGCCGAGCTGGCCACCATTGCGCCCGGAGGCGCCGTCGCCGAGCCTGCTGCCCTCGATGAGCGTCACCGAAACGCCGGCCCTGGCGAGATTATAGGCGGCCTGAAGGCCCGTATAGCCGCCGCCGATAATGGCGACGTCACACTGTCTCGAGCCGTCGAGCGCCGGATAATCCGGTCGCTCGCCGACTGTTGCCTGATACCAGGATACTCCGGGCGCGATAGGGCTTTGCCATGTCTCTTTCGTCATGGCAAAGCCTCACACGTTCAGAAGGAGGAATTCCCGCTCCCAGGGGCTGATCACCTGCATGAAGGTTTCGAACTCACCCCGCTTCACACCAGCATAAAGCCCGATGAACTCCTTGCCGAAGACTTCCTCGAATGCCGGCTCGTCTTCAAGCAGCGCCACGGCTTCCAGAAGGCCGCGCGGCAGGTCGATCGAGCCTTCGTTGGCGGCATCCTCGGTCGGAGCCGTGGGCTCGATTTCCTTCATGATGCCGAGCAGGCCAGACGCCAGTGAAGCGGCGAGCGCCAGATAAGGGTTGGCATCCGAGCTCGGCAGGCGGTTTTCCACGCGCCGCGCCTGCGGATCTGACACCGGCACGCGGAAGGCCGTCGTGCGGTTGTCGTAACCCCAGGCGTTATTGACCGGGCAGGACATGTCCGGCTGCAGGCGCCGGTAGGAATTCACGTAAGGCGCCAGCATGGCAAGCGCGCTCGGCACGTATTTCTGCATGCCGCCGATGAAGTGGAAGAATTCCTTCGAGGCCGAACCATCATTGTTCGAAAAGACGTTCTTGCCGGTCGCGATGTCGACGACCGACTGGTGGATATGCATTGCCGAACCCGGCTGGCCCTGCATCGGCTTGGCCATGAAGGTGGCGTAGATATCGTGCTTCAGCGCCGCCTCGCGGATCGTGCGCTTGAAGAGAAACACCTGGTCTGCAAGCTCGATCGGATTGCCGTGACGGAGGTTGATTTCGAGCTGCGCCGGTCCTTCCTCGTGGATCAGCGTATCGATCTCGAGGCCCTGCTTTTCCGAGAAGTGGTAGATGTCGTCGATCAACTCGTCGAACTCGTTGATGCCGGCGATCGAATAGCCTTGGCCGCCAAGAATCGAACGACCCGAACGTCCCTTGGGCGGATGCAGCGGATAGTCCGGGTCGTCATTCGTGGCGACCAGGTAGAATTCGATTTCCGGCGCCACGATCGGCTTCCAGCCGCGCTCGGCATAGAGGCTGAGAATGCGCTTCAATACGTTGCGCGGCGTGTAGGGAACTTCCTGTCCGTCGGAATTGACGATGTCGCAGATGACCTGCGCGGTCGGGTCGGTTTCCCAAGGCACCACGGACAGGGTGGAAAGGTCGGGCACGAGCTTCAGGTCGCTGTCGCGCGGCTCGTATCGGAAGCTTTCGGTCTCCTCGGGATATTCGCCTGATATCGTGTGGCGGTAGATCGCCGAAGGCAGTGCGAGCGATGTGTTGGAGGTGAATTTGGAGGACGGCATCATCTTGCCTCGCGGCACGCCGGCAAGGTCCGGCGTGATGCATTCAATGTCTTCGATCCCGCGTGCCCTTAGCCACTGTGCCGCTTCCTTCCAGTTCGCAACGCCGCGCAGAGATCCGGGATCAGGGGGGGATTTCTTCGAGGCGGGTACGTTTCTGGCAGGCTTCAGCGTCGTCTTTTTTGGGGACATGACACACCGGTTTGCGTTGATCGTAACGCCATCATAACCGGAGTTTGGCAATTGGCGAGGGGGTGGAAGGCGTTGACTTTCGCCCTCTGATGGAAAAAGAAGACGCGATTTCAGCAGGGAAAACGGATTGTGCGGCACAAGAGCGATGTGATCGTCATCGGGGCGGGTGCCGCGGGCATGATGTGCGCCATCCGCGCCGGACAGCGTGGTCATTCCGTCACCGTGCTGGATCACGCCCGCGCACCGGGCGAGAAGATCCGCATCTCCGGCGGCGGCCGCTGCAACTTCACCAATATCAATGCCGGCCCGAAGAACTTCCTCTCCGCCAATCCGCATTTCTGCAAGTCGGCGCTTGCCCGTTTCACGCCGGCCGATTTCATCGCCATGGTGGACCGGCATGGGATCGCCTGGCATGAGAAGACGCTTGGCCAGCTTTTCTGCGACAACAGCGCCAAGGACATCATCTTCATGCTGCTCGACGAGATGCGTGCGGCAGGTGCTGCCTGGCATCTCGGTGTCGAAATATCAGGAGTTGAAAAGACCGAAAGCGGCTTCCGTGTCTCGACCTCCGAAGGTGTCTTTGACGCCGCGTCGCTGGTCATCGCAACGGGCGGAAAATCCATTCCGAAGATGGGAGCAACCGGCTTTGCCTATAGTATTGCCGAGCAGTTCGGCTTGGCCGTTACCGAAACGCGCGCCGCCCTTGTGCCTCTGACGCTTGATCCGATCTTGCTCGAAAGCATCGCGCCTCTGTCGGGCATCTCTGCGCCCGCAGAGATCCGTCACGGCAAGACGGCCTTTCGCGAAGCGTTGCTCTTTACCCACCGGGGCCTCAGCGGCCCCGCCATCCTGCAGATTTCCTCCTACTGGCGGGAAGGTGATGCCATCGCCATCGATATCGAACCGAATGTCGATATTGCCGCGCATCTGAAAAAGGCCAAGCAGGTAAACGGGCGCCAATCCGCACAGACCGCGCTTGGTGAAATCCTGCCGAAGCGCTTGGCCCAATATATCGTCGAACGCGAAGCGATCAGCGGCAACATGGCCGACCTTTCCGACAAGCTGCTGACCCGGCTTGCCGAGGCGGTGCAGAACTGGTCTGTCAGGCCCTCCGGCTCCGAAGGTTATCGTACGGCGGAAGTCACGCTCGGCGGTATTGATACGACGGCGCTCGATTCCCGCAGCCTGCAGGCCAAGGCCGTTCCCGGTCTCTATTTCATCGGTGAATGTGTTGACGTGACTGGCTGGCTCGGCGGCTATAATTTCCAATGGGCCTGGGCCTCCGGTTTTGCTGCCGGTGAGGCATTGTAAACGCTAATACTTATAGACGTGAAACCTTTTAGCCGATTCAAGACTTCTTAAGATTGGCTGCGCCATCCTGTCTCAATGGCAGGTTGGCAAAGCCGTTCCTAAATTAAGCTTTACCGGCAAGCCGTTTTGTTGGATTGTTATGCTTAGATAGAAGTGAGGTTTCGCAATGAACAGAAACACTCGACGCGCCCGCGCCATCGCAATTGCCCAGGCAAAGCCTGATACGAAGCTCGTAACTCTGCGCTATCTGATGCTCGCAGCCGGCGCAACCGCCGCCAGCATTGCTGTTCTTCTTTCCCACTTCATCTGATCTTTTCGCAGCTTGAAATGGAAGTTTTCGGTCTCGCGACTGATATATCGCGATTCCGCAGCGTGCAATTTGCAACTATTGTGCGATCACGGTTAGCGCCCTCTCACCGCTTATCCGAAAATTAATATCTAATCTGACACATTATAGACGAATATTTGGGTGTTTCCGGCCTCGCCGGAAATGAACTGGCAATGATTGCCGCCCGTCCAGGGTTTCCCCAACTGTTAGTAGATCAGCTCGATATGCACCCGGCTGGCGCCAGAAGGCTGCCGGCGGGAGGAGTGGTGTATGAAAGGCACGACGCGCCATGTTCATTGACAAGATTCTTTCTCGTTTCAAGATTCAGACCAAGGTTCTGATTTTTGTTCTGCCATTCGTCATCACCATTTCCGCCGTCGGTCTGACCGGTCTTTATGCCTCCGGCCTCCTGCAGGGCCGGATGGAGATTTCCAACAGCGTTCTCCAGTCGCTGAGTGGCTTCAAGGATCTCTACGCCTCGATGGACGACTTCCTGCAGACCACCAACGAGCAGGCGCGCGACAAACTCCATGCCGATATCAAAACCCAAGGGCAGACGCTTGACGCCACCATGGCGCAGATCGGCGATAATGCCGGCCATGAAAACCTGCAGGCTGCCATCGAGGGCACGAACGGCATTTCGGATACCGTCGGCAAGCTCTGGACCCTGCACGAGCAGGAGGTCGCCCTTCGCAAGCAGATCGACGACGCCCAGAAGGTGATGATTACCAACCGCTTCAACGTCAGCTACGACGCCAAGCAGCTGGAAGAAAACATCCGCACCGATGAAGGCAATGCAACGGCGACGCTGCGCGCAGCCGACCGTCTGCTGAAGGGCGGCGATACGCTGGCAACCGCCATGAACGATTTCAGCAAGGCGCAGACTTCAGCTGACAAGCTGAAGGTCGTGACCGATGCGCTGCCTGCGATCGTCAAGGCGCAGCGCATGATCGAAATCTCCGTGCCGCAGAACCAGAAGAGCATGACGCAGTCGATGGCGCAGACCGTCAGCGACCTGAAGGCTCAGGCGACGGCGCCGGAGGCCGGCACGGATGAGGGCGTTGCCAACCTTGGTCGTCTCGTTTCCCGCTTCCGCCAGATGTCGACTTACACGCAGCTCACCGCCACGCAGATGATGCGCGAGGCAACGACGACTTTCGTGGAGCTCGACAGCCGCATCGCCCAGACGAACTCTGTGCTGGAGGATACACGGCGCCTTGAAAGCTCCATCTATTCGCTGCAGCTCGTGCTCGCCGATTTCAACGCCAAGCCGAGCAAAGAAAATCGCGTTCGCCTGAACCAGGAAATCGCCACGCTCAACACCATGCTGAACACCCTTCAGGCCAGCGCCAAAGGCATGAATTTCGCCGGCGATATTGTCGACGCGATTACGCCGGCTCTTGCTTCGATGGATAAGGGTGCGCAGAGCCTCGTCGATGTGATAAATCAGCGTACGACCGACTATGTCGCAGCGCGACAGCAGCTCGACGGCGTCTGGGGCCAGCTGACCAGCTTTGCGGAAGAGCAGAAGCAGACTGCCGGCACCGAGCGTGACCAGGCCAACAGCATCTCCGTCGGCACGACCGCACTTGGCATCCTGGTCTCCATCGTCGGCGGCATTGCGCTGGTGCTGACGCTGCAGCGGCCGATCGCCCAGATCACTGCCGCCATGCGTCGCATCGCCGAAGGTGCGCTCGACACCAACATCTCCGGTGAGAAGCGTTCCGACGAAATCGGCGACATGGCTCGCGCACTCGGCATCTTCAAGGAAAATGCCATCTCCAAGATCCGTATCGAGGAGCAGAGCGACGAAGAGCGTCAGGCTGCCGAGCATGAGCGCCAGCGCAACGATGCCGAAAAGCGCGAGATGGATCGCCAGATCGAGTATGCCGTCAATGAGCTCGCCGCCGGTCTCGAGCGCATGTCGCAGGGCGATATCTCGACGACGATCGATACACCCTTCATCGGCCGTCTCGAACAGCTCCGTCAGGATTTCAACGGTTCGATGATGCGCCTGCAGGCCACGATGAGCCAGATCCGCGACAACGTGCAGATGATCCAGGGCAACGGCAACCAGATGGCCCAGTCCTCGGAGGATCTCGCCAAGCGCACCGAGCAGCAGGCTGCATCGCTGGAAGAAACCGCCGCCGCCGTCGACCAGATCACCGTCACTGTCCGCTCGTCTGCCGAGCGTGCCAAGGATGCCGATCAGATCGTCCGCCAGGCCAAGCGCAGCGCCGACGACTCTGCCGTCGTCGTCAACAATGCGATCGACGCCATGGGCCGTATCGAGGATGCATCGCGCCAGATCGAGCAGATCATCGGCGTCATCGACGAAATCGCCTTCCAGACCAACCTGCTCGCTCTGAATGCCGGTATCGAAGCCGCCCGCGCCGGTGAAGCCGGCAAGGGCTTCGCAGTCGTCGCCATGGAAGTCCGTGAGCTTGCCCAGCGCTCTGCCGCTGCCGCACAGGAGATCAAGGGCCTCATCAACAAGTCGACGAACGAGGTCAATTCCGGTTCGCAGTTCGTCCAGGAAACCGGCACGGTTCTCGCCAAGATCAGCGCCCAGATCGTCACGATCAGCCAGCACGTCGAAATGATCGCCCGCGCAAGCCACGACCAGTCGAGCGCGCTGCAGGAGGTCAACTCCACCGTCAACCAGATGGATCAGATGACCCAGCAGAACGCTGCAATGGTAGAAGAGACCACTGCTGCGAGCCGCGAACTCGCAAACGAGGCGGATGCGCTGCTGCATCTCGTGCAGCAGTTCAAGATCGACGGCGACAGCGACACGCACATGTACCGCGCCGCCTGATTTCGGCCTTCCCATCCGCAACGCAAATGGCCCCGTCTCCGGGGGCCATTTTTATGCGCAAATTAAATCACGTTAAGATTGTGAAAAGACTGGTAGATTGAAAAATTCATGCCATGATGGCAGATGATGCAGTCATCAGATCATACTAGATTTGAAAAAAGACAAGTAAAATGGTCGGCGCGAACCCTACGTTAAGAGAAAATTTTCCCTAACGCATTCTTATGAACCTCATAAAGGTTGTGTTCGCCAGAGGTTCCAGATGCCGCGTTTTTTTTCGACATCCATCGTGCGCCAGATCGTTGCGATCACGCTGCTTCTGCTGGCGGTCAGCACCGCAGCGATTGTCGGCGTGACCTATTACAATCTCGGCAGCTATGTCATGGACAGCGCAGTATCCGATGCGAAGGATGCAAGCCGCTCGATGGCGGTTCTCTATGGCGCAAGCGATGCTGATGTCCGCATCGATGTGAAAGACAACGTGCTGTCGGGCGTCACCGAAGACAAGATCCCTGCCTTTGCAGATTATTCGCTGGTCGACCGCACGGCCCAGTCGATCGCCGGTGTTGCCACCATCTTCGAAAAGCAGGGAGGCGATTACGTCCGCGTCTCCACCAATGTGAAGAAAGAAAATGGTGACCGCGCCGTCGGCACCAAGCTTGCCGCGGATCATCCCGCCCAGCCGGTACTGGCGCAGGGCAACGCCTATTACGGTCCGGCAGACCTCTTCAGCCGCAAATTCATGACGGGTTATTTCCCGGTCAAGAATCCCTCGGGTGCCACGATCGGCATCCTCTTCATCGGCATACCTATGGAAGTCTATTACCAGCGTATGAACGAACTGCAGACGCTGGTTCTTAGCGTCGGCGCCGTGGTGATGCTGCTCGTCGGCGTGCTCGCTTTCTATGCGATCCGCCGTTCCGTCAGGCCGATGCAGGCGCTGACGTCGAGCGTGCGCGCCATTTCATCGGGCGACCTCGTCAGCGCCGTCCCCTGCGTCGAAAAGAAGAACGAATTCGGCGACATCGGCCGCGCGCTTGCTCTCTTCCGCGATAGCGCGGTTGCTCGCCAGGAACTGGAAACGCAGGCGGCCGAACAGCGTGCCCTGAACGATGCCGAGCGCAGCCGCAACGATGCGGAGAAGCGCACACTGGACGGCCAGATCGATTTTGCCGTCAATCAGCTTGCCGCAGGTCTCGGACGCCTGTCACAGGGCGATGTCTCGCAGACCATCGAAACCCCCTTCGTCGGCCGGCTCGAACAGCTCCGCATGGATTTCAACACTTCGCTCGAGCGCCTTCAGGATACGCTGACGCGTATTCGGGCGAGTGCCGCTTCCATCCAGCGCAACAGCGGTTCGGTTTCCGCCTCGGCTGACGAACTCTCCAGGCGCACGGAATCCCAGGCTGCAAGCCTTGAGGAAACGGCCGCTGCCGTCGAAGAGATCACCGTTACGGTCCGCTCGTCGGCCGAACGCGCCCATGAGGCAAACAATGTCGTTGCCGCGACCAAACGGACGGCCGACAGTTCCGGCACCGTCGTCGGTGATGCCGTTGCTGCCATGGGCCGCATCGAAGACGCCTCGCAGCGCATCGAACAGATCATCGTCGTCATCGACGACATCGCCTTCCAGACCAACCTGCTGGCGCTGAATGCTGGCGTCGAGGCGGCGCGCGCCGGTGAAGCCGGCAAGGGCTTTGCCGTCGTGGCGCAGGAAGTGCGCGAGCTTGCCCAGCGCTCGGCCAATGCCGCCAAGGAAATCAAGGCGCTGATCGACCAGTCGACCCGCGAGGTGAATGCCGGTTCCGAACTCGTGCAGAAGACCGGCAGCGTGCTCGCCTCGATCAGCCACGAGATCATCGCAATCAGCGGCCACGTCGAGACCATCGCCACGGCAAGCCGTGACCAGTCGGCCGCCCTTCAGGACGTCAACAGTTCCGTCAATGCCATGGACCAGATGACGCAGAAGAATGCCTCCATGGTTGCCGAAACCACGCAGGCAAGCCGGCAGCTGGCGGAAGAAGCCGACATGCTGATGGCGCTGATCGAACAGTTCCGGCTTGCCGAAGGTGCTGCCGCTCACGGACGCGTCAGGCAGGCGGCCTGACATCCGCATTCGTCTTCGCCGGGCCGCACCTTCTTGCGACCGGCGGCCTCGTCTGCCGGCAGCGTCAGCCAGGCTGCAAATCGCACGAGAGGGCTGCTCCCAGCGTTGTCGTAAAAGGCGTCTTCTTCCTTTATCCGGTCGCGTCTCGTTCGTTGCAGTAATCTTGCCCGCTGCATCCGGCCAGCAATATCGGCGATCAGGAAACTTTCGATCATCGTGATGTCCTTTCATTTGTGGACATCAATTGATCTACACATCAAAATTCGCTTTTTGAACGAGCGAAATCCCACTATGTTTTTCACTCATGAAAAACAGCAATTGGGACTCCTATCAGCTTTTCCTGCAGGTCGCCCGCACCGGCGGCCTGACGGGCGCAAGCGCTGCCACTGCTCTGAGCCCGGCAACGATCGGTCGGCGTATGCTCGAGCTGGAGCAGGAACTCGGCCGCACACTCTTTCACCGCAGCCAGACAGGCTACCGCTTGACATCAGATGGGCAGACTCTCGTCGATCATCTGCAGGAGATGGAGGCGGCCGCCCGCAAGGTCGAAGCATGGCGGCAATCGTCCGAGGGTGGGGCCACCGTCAGGATCGCTGCCGGCACATGGATCTCCTGGCTGCTGACGGAGAATTTCTCGGCGATCCGCATGCCGGGGGACACCTTCGGCATTTCCCTTGTTATCGGCGAGGCCCGCGCGAACTTGAACTACCGGGAAAGCGATATCGGCATCCGCGCCTTCGAGCCGGAGGAAAGCAATCTCGCCGCCCGCCTGCTCGGCGAAGTCGCCTATGCCGTCTACATCAGACGCAATACCAGCCAGGACGACACCAGATGGATCGCCGTCGGCGCAGAGGATGCGATCTCCGCCTATCTGCGCTGGCCCTATCAGAATGCTGCATCCGCCATCGTCACGACTGTCAACCGCCCGCGCTCCTTGCGGGATTTGGTGCGTGCGGGCGCGGGAAAGACGGTGCTGCCCTGTTTTGTCGGCGATCTCGACCCCGAACTGGAACGGTGCGGCGGCGAGTTGCCGGATTTGCGTCACCGCCAGTGGATCGTCATGAATGCCGAGGATCGCCACCGCCCCGAAATCCGCATGGTTGCCGACCGGATGACGAAGCTCTTGAAAAGCTATACCGACCTCTTCGCCGGCAAGCGCGCCAGTCGCGGATAGTCTGGCTCTACGGCATCAGCCGGCGCACGAGCCCCACCTGGCTGTTCACCCCGAGCTTCGAATAGATGTTCTTCAGATGCGAGCGCGCAGTCTCGTAGCTGACATCGTTCGTCCGTGCGACCTCGCGCAGCGACAGGCCTGCTGCGATGCCGGCGGCAATCCGCATTTCCGCCGCCGTCAGCTGGTCGATACGGAGCAGGGCGTCATTGAGATCGGGCCGCAACGGCAGGCTCGCCCGCTCGATGATCATCGCGACCGTCGGTCCCTCGAGAAATTCGGTGATGAAATCCGACTGCATTTTCACCAACGTGCATTTGAAACCGGTGTTCTTCATCCTGATGAGCGTGCTTGCCGGCGAAAATGCCTGCAAGCGGTGGCGCAGCAGAGCCGACAGGCGGGAGGCAAGCTCGCTGTCATTGATCATGATCCGCCCGGTCGAGGTCACGCCGATCGCTTCGCCCTCGGCAATCATCCGCTCCGCCGCGCTGTTGATCGAGCGGATATTCTGATCCTCGCCGATATAGATGATACCGACGCCGATCGCGTCGAAGAGCGCCAATCCGTTTTCGTTATTGTGGGGATCGCTGTGCTCGCGGCGAATGAAATCGAAGGCGCGGCGCAGATGCGGTGCCAGGTCGCTGAGCAGTTCGGCATTCCTGCGATTGAAATCCGGATCGGAAGACGAGGTCAGCGTCGAAAGATTGAAGGAGCGTCCGCGTTCCCGCATGATCGTCACGCCGACGCTGCTCTCGCAGCCGATCCAGCGAAGGTAATCGCTGTAGAATTCCGTCTTCAGAAGCTGATCGCGCGGCAGCATCTGATCGGCGATCACGCCAAGGCCGATCGGCCGGGTGGCGGCGCGCGGCATCCACGGATTGATGGCCGCATAATAGCGGTTATAGGCCTCGGTTTCCTTTTCCGCGAGACCAGAAGAGAGGGAAAGGCCGCCGGTGCGCGCGACGGCATCGTGGAAAAACAGCGTCGACTTGGCATCGGGCATTGTCGCGGCCAGCGCATCGAGAAAGGCTTGCCACGACGTCTCGCCGAAGAGCGCGCCATAGATCAGATCGGTCAGAACTTCGAGTTTTGCGTGCGGCGAACCGGGCATATGCAGTTCCGTTCGAAGATATGCTCAATTATGCCGCGACTCCGCTGTGCTGACAATTGCGTCAAATAGCGTAGGTCCGGTGGCCTTTACCACCGGACCTACCCTTAATTTCTGTTTGCAACGATGACGGGGATCAGCAGATCTCCCCAGTTGCCGTCGCCGCCATGATGCCGGGCGGAGCGTACCAGCTCCACCGAAACACCGGCCTCGACCGCTTTCATCACTGATAGATTCAGCCTGTGCAGATCATTGGCGAGCATGCGGATCACCGTCTGCTGATCATCAGTCATGCTGCTTGCCTGCTCTTCCGTCCGTTCGC
The DNA here is from genome assembly GCA_900473185.1 of Hyphomicrobiales bacterium. Lineage (GTDB taxonomy): Bacteria > Pseudomonadota > Alphaproteobacteria > Rhizobiales > Rhizobiaceae > Rhizobium. The sequence continues at coordinate 48,147 of UCKU01000026.1, forward strand.
GGACGCGCGCAATGGATGCCATGTCGTTTCCTCCTCTACTCGGCAGCCGGTTTGAACTGGGCGTGTTCGGTCGATTCCCCCATGGCCGTCGTCGAGGCGCGGCCGCCTGATATCGCCAGCGACACGGCGTCGAAATAGCCGGTGCCGACTTCACGCTGATGTTTGGTGGCAGTATAGCCGCGTGCCTCGGCAGCGAATTCCGCCTGCTGAAGCTCGCAATAGGCCTCCATCTGCCGTTCGCGATAGCCGCTGGCGAGCTCATACATGCCGTAGTTCAGCTGGTGGAACCCGGCGAGTGTGATGAACTGGAACTTGTAGCCCATGGCGCCGAGTTCGCGCTGGAACCTGGCGATCGTCGCATCGTCGAGGTTTTTCTTCCAGTTGAAGGACGGCGAGCAATTATAGGCAAGCAGCTTGCCGGGATGCACCTTGTGGACGCCTTCGGCAAAGCGGCGCGCCTGCTCCAGGTCCGGCTTCGACGTTTCGCACCAGATGAGGTCGCAATGCGATGCATAGGCGACGGCGCGCGCAATGCAGGGTTCCAGCCCGTTGCGTACCTGATAGAAGCCCTCGACCGTGCGTCCGGCATCATAATCGACGAAAGGCTGGTCGCGCTCGTCTATGTCAGAGGTCAGAAGCTTGGCCGCTTCAGCATCGGTGCGTGCGATGACGAGCGTCGGCACGCCCATGACATCGGCGGCAAGCCGCGCCGCGTCGAGATTGCGGATATGAGCGGCGGTGGGGATCAGCACCTTGCCGCCGAGATGGCCGCATTTCTTCTCCGAGGCCAGCTGATCCTCGAAATGAACGCCGGCTGCTCCCGCCTCGATATAGGCTTTCATGATCTCGAAAGCATTGAGCGGCCCGCCGAAACCGGCCTCGGCGTCGGCGACGATCGGCGCAAACCAGGTCTCGACTGAAAGTTCTCCACCTTCTGCCGTCTCGATCTGGTCGGCGCGTTGGAGTGTGCGGTTGATGCGTTTGGCAAGCTCCGGTCCGGCATTGGCGGGATAGAGCGATTGATCCGGATACATTGATGATGCCGTGTTGGCGTCGGCGGCGACTTGCCAGCCCGAGAGATAGATCGCCTTCAGCCCGGCGCGTACCATCTGCATGGCCTGGTTGCCGGAGAGCGCGCCGAGCGCATTGACGAAGTTTTCCTCATGCAGAAGCTGCCAGAGGCGCTGAGCCCCCATTTCGGCCAGCGTGTAGCGGGGCGCGACGGAGCCGCGCAGACGCTCGACATCGGCGACGGAATAGGGCCGCTCGACACCGTCGAAACGGCCGTCAGGCGCATTGCGAATGAGTTTGTAAAAATCTGTCATGCCAATCTCCTCTTTGGCTTCCAACGCTTGAGCGCTGATGACAGGATTTACAAAAACAAGGAGATTATCAAGAAAAACCTTTGATTTCAGCCAAAGAAAGAGGTTAGGATGAGAGGAATTTACAGGGTTGTTTTGTAATTTTGTAAAAACCTGTAAATCCCAAAGTGTAAAGGATGTGACATGGCGGAGCGGAAGATATTTGCGGGGCCGAAAGTCAGGCGCATCCGCAATGCGCTGGCGTTGACGCAGACCGCCATGGCCGAGGCGCTGGAAATTTCCCCCTCCTACCTGAATTTGATCGAACGCAACCAGCGCCCGTTGACGGTGCAGCTGCTGCTCAAGCTCTCTTCCGTCTACCGCATTGATCTTGAGGAACTGCGGGGCGAAACCGCCAGCGGCCTTGGCCAGTTGAAGGAGGTGTTCGCCGATCCGTTGCTGTCGGGTGAACTGCCGGGAGATCAGGAGCTTGTCGAAGTGGCCGATGCCGCGCCCAATGCGGCTGGTGGTATGATCAAGCTCTACCGCGCCTATCGCGAGCAGGCCGCCCGGCTTTCCGACCTGACGGCCCTGATGGCGGGCGAGGGCCGTTCGCCGGTTGCTTCCGGCCGCTTGCCTCTGGACGAGGCGAGGGAGGTGCTGGAACGCCGCCCCGCCTATTTCGCTGATATCGAGGCGGCGGCGGAAAGTTTCGCCAACGGACTTGCTGCCGGCGGTAGCCTGAAGGAATGGCTGAAGAACGAGCGCGGCATCGCCACCCGCATCCTGCCTGTCCATGTCATGCCGGATCTGCGTCGCCGCTTCGACCGTCACTCGATGCGTCTTTTCCTGTCTGAGCGCCTTTCGGGGGCCGATCAAGCGCAGGAAATAGCCATCGAAGTGGCAAGGCTCGCCCTGCGGTCCGAGATCGATGCCGCACTTGAAGAACTGCCGCTGTCATCCGACGAGGCGCGGCGCATCGCCCGCTTCGAGTTGACGCGCAGTGCGGCGCTCGCCTTGCTGATGCCTTACGGGGCCTTTCTTCTTGCCGCACAGAATAGCCGATACGACATCGATCTCATCCGTGCCCGTTTCGCCGTCTCCTTCGGCCAAGCCGCGTCGCGCCTCGTCATGCTGCAGCGTCCAGGCGCCGCAGGCATTCCCTTCTTCCTGATGGAGAGTGATGCTGCGGGCCATGTCATTCGCAGAACAGGCGCCCAGGGCTTTCCGCAGGCGCGCTTTGGCGGCAACTGTCCGAAGCTCAATGTCCACGCTGCCTTTCTCGAGCCGGGCAGGGTATTGGCCGAGCCGGCCGTCATGCCGGATGGTTCGGCTTTCCTGACGATTGCGCGCACGCTCGAAGGACCGGTTGTTGAGTTCGGCGAACGGGCGCGGCGCACGGCTGTGTTGATCGGCTGTGATGCCGCCCTGCGCGACAGCGTGGTCTACGGCCGAAGTGATGCTCTACCGGTTGCGGTCGGCCCCGCCTGCCGTCTTTGTGAGAGGCGCGGATGCCTTTCCCGGGCCGAGCCGCCACTGACACGTCCACTCGCTCTGGACGAGACCTCCGCTGGCCTCGGAAGCTTCGATTTTCAGTGATTGTGAAATCATTGACGCTGCAGGATTTTGCGCTTGTAGGCTTAGAAATTCCTTTCTAGTCTGCAGTCAAACCAGAGGGAAGAAGAGGTGTCCGGGGGCGCGATACCTTTAAAAAAACAGGAGATATTATGAGATCAAGAATAGCCAGCCTGACGGCAGTTGCCGTTGTCGCTCTCCTTGCCGCCGCGCCGGCCTTCGCCCAGGAGCGTGTGGTCAACGTCTACAACTGGTCCGATTATATCGACAGCTCCATCCTCGAAGACTTTACCAAGGAAACCGGTATCAAGGTTGTCTACGACACCTTCGATTCCAACGAGACGCTGGAAACCAAGCTCTTGGCCGGCGGCACCGGTTATGACGTCGTCGTTCCGACCGTGTCCTTCATGCAGCGCCAGATCGCGGCCGGCGTCTATCAGAAGCTCGACAAGTCCAAGCTGCCGAACCTGTCGAATATGTGGGACATCGTGATGAAGGGCGTCGCCACCTTCGATCCGGGCAACGAATACTCCGTCGACTACATGTGGGGCACGACCGGCATCGGCTATAACGTCGACAAGGTGAAGGCTGCACTCGGCACGGATGAAAAGCCGAACTGGGATGCGCTTTTCGATCCGGCCAAGGCTGCAAAGCTCAAGGATTGCGGCATCTATATGCTGGATTCGCCGACAGACGTCATTCCGTCCGTTCTTGCCTATCTCGGCCTCGATCCGAACAGCAAGAAGCCGGAAGACCTGAACAAGGCGCAGGAGGTCCTGCTTGCCGTTCGTCCCTTCGTTCGTAAGTTCCACTCCTCTGAATATATCAGCGCGCTCGCCAACGGCGATATTTGCATCGCGCTCGGCTTTTCGGGCGACGTCTTCCAGGCACGGGATCGCGCAGCCGAGGCAAAGGCCGGCGTAAATGTCGACTATTCTGTTCCGAGCCAGGGTGCGCAGATCTTTTTCGATGTCTTCGGCATTCCGAAGGATGCGCCGCATGTCGAAGAGGCGCATGAATTCATCAACTACATGATGAAGCCTGAAGTTGTCGCCAAAGCATCGAACTTCGTCTTCTACGCAAACGGCAACAAGGCCTCGCAGCAGTTTCTCGACAAGGACGTGATCGATGATACGGCGATCTATCCGACGCCGGAGATCATGGCCAAGCTCTTCACGGTGCCGCCGCTCGATCCGAAGACGCAGCGTCTGGTGACACGAATCTGGACCAAGGTCGTCACCGGCCAATAACCGAGATTTCGGCCCGGACGGAAACGTCCGGGCCTTTCCATTCCCGGCCCGGGTGGAGGCCGGCTGAAACCTTGTATTTTCGGGGAATAATATGAAATCTCTTGGCAATATTCGCCGCGCATTCGCACCCTGGACCGATCCATCCGCAAAACCCTTCATTGCCTTCAAGAATGTCACCAAGCGCTTCGGCGATTTTACCGCCGTTAACGATCTGTCGCTGAATATCTATCACCGCGAGTTCTTTGCGCTGCTCGGCGCATCCGGCTGCGGCAAGTCCACGCTGCTGCGCATGCTGGCCGGTTTCGAACAGCCGACATCGGGCGAAATTATTCTCGATGGCACCGATCTTGCGGGCACGCCGCCCTACAAGCGGCCGGTCAACATGATGTTCCAGTCCTACGCTCTTTTCCCGCATATGACGGTCGAGAAGAATATTGCCTTCGGCCTCAAGCAGGATGGCATGCCGAAGGAAGAGATCACTGAACGCGTATCGCAAATGCTGAAGCTCGTGAAGCTCGAGCAGTTTGCCTCCCGCAAGCCGAACCAGCTTTCCGGCGGCCAGCGCCAGCGCGTGGCGCTTGCCCGCTCGCTCGCCAAACGCCCCAAGGTGCTGCTGCTCGACGAACCACTCGGCGCGCTCGACAAGAAGCTGCGCGAGGAAACCCAGTTCGAACTGATGGACCTGCAGCAGAGCCTCGGCCTCACCTTCGTCGTCGTCACACACGACCAGGAAGAAGCCATGACAATGGCCGACCGCATTGCAGTCATGAGCCACGGCAAGGTGGTGCAGGTCGCCACGCCGGCCGAAATCTACGAAGCACCGAATTGCCGCTTCGTTGCTGATTTCATCGGCGACGTGAACATTTTCGACGGCAAGGTGACAACGGCCTCAAATGGCGCGGTCGAAATCGCCGTCGACAGCGGCTTCACGGTCCGCACGGCCTCGACCGACGCGCCGGCCGTTGGTAGCACGCTCGGTTTCGCCATCCGCCCGGAAAAGCTCCGCGTCACCCGCGCCGCACCCGGGAATGCCTCGACCAATGCCGCCAAGGGCGAGCTCTGGGACATCGGCTATCTCGGCGACATGACGGTCTTCCACGTCAGACTGCCGAACGGCAATGTCGTCAAGGCGTCTTCCCTCAACGCACAGCGCGCCGTCGATGACCCCTTCACCTACGATCAGGAAGTCTGGGTCTCCTTCGATGAGGACAGCGGCGTGGTGCTGAAGGATTGAGACCATGGGGACCTTCACTTCACGCTTCTACAACCGCCTTGTCATCATCATTCCCTATGCCTGGCTGCTGCTCTTCTTCCTGGCGCCGTTCTTCATCGTCTTCCGCATCTCGCTGTCGGCAACGGCGATCGCCATGCCGCCTTATGAGCCGGTCTTCGCTCTCGCTGATGGCTGGGCCGGTTTCTGGGACAAGATCTCAAGCTTCTCCCTCGACAATTACGGCTACCTGACCGACGATCCGCTTTATTTCAATGCCTATATATCGAGTGTGGTGATCGCCGGGATCTCCACTTTCCTGACGCTTCTGATCGCCTATCCGGTTGCCTATGGCATGGCGCAGGCGCCCCGCAGCATTCGCCCGACGCTCCTGATGCTGGTGATCCTGCCCTTCTGGACAAGCTTCCTGATCCGTGTCTATGCGTGGATTGCCATCCTGAAGCCGGAAGGGCTGCTGAACCAGTTCCTGACGTCGCTGCACCTCATCGACAATCCGCTGATCATCCTCAATACCAATACAGCCGTCTATATCGGCATCGTCTATTCCTATCTGCCCTTCATGGTGCTGCCGCTCTACTCGGCGCTGGAAAAGATGGACGGCACGCTGATCGAGGCGGCACAGGATCTCGGCTGCACGCCGATCCAGGCTTTCTGGCGCGTCACCTTCCCGCTGTCGATCCCGGGCGTCATCGCCGGCTGCATGCTGGTCTTCATCCCGGCCGTCGGCGAATTCGTTATCCCCGACCTGCTTGGCGGTTCGCAAACGCTGATGATCGGCAAGACGATCTGGAACGAATTCAATTCCAATCGCGACTGGCCCGTTTCCTCGGCGGTGGCGACGATCCTGCTTCTCATCCTCGTGATCCCGATCGTCTTCTTCCAGAATGTTCAGGCAAAAGCCGACGAGGCAGGGAAATAAGCCATGTTCAGATGGACCCGCTTTAACATCACCTCCGTCGTGCTCGGCTTCGCCTTTCTCTATCTGCCGATCGTGCTTCTGGTGATCTTCTCCTTCAATGAATCGAAGCTCGTCACCGTCTGGGGCGGTTTTTCGACCAAATGGTATGTCTCGCTGCTCTCCAACCAGGCCCTGCTCGATGCGGCCTGGGTGACGGTCCGCGTCGGCCTTCTGTCAGCGACATTCGCGACGATCCTCGGCACCATGGCGGCGATCACCCTGGTGCGCTTCACGCGCTTCCGCGGCCGCATCCTCTTTTCAGGACTGGTCTATGCGCCGCTCGTCATGCCCGAAGTCATAACCGGCCTGTCGCTGCTGCTCCTCTTCGTGGCAATCGGCCTTGACCGCGGCTTCTGGACGATCACGCTGGCGCACACGACGCTGACCATGTGCTTCGTCGCCGTCGTCGTGCAGTCACGGCTTCTGAGCTTCGACCAGTCGATCGAGGAGGCCGCTCAGGATCTCGGCGCCCCACCGGTCAGGACCTTCTTCGAGGTGACGCTGCCGATCATCTCGCCAGCCGTCTTTTCCGGCTGGGTCCTGGCTTTCACCCTGTCGCTCGACGACCTCGTGATTGCGAGCTTCACGTCAGGACCGGGCGCAACCACGCTGCCGATGAAGATCTACAGCCAGGTGCGTCTCGGCGTGACGCCGGAGATCAATGCGGTCTGCACCATTCTGATTGCCGTCGTGGCGGTTGGGGTCATCTGCGCATCTGTCGTCACCAAGCGCCGCGAAGTGCAGCGCGAGCGCGATGAGAGGGCCGCGGCGGCGACAGCTTAAGGGCAATTCCAGCGAAAGCCTTTGCCTCCGGAAATGCTTAGAGCTGACCAGGGAAGGCGCTAAGGCTGGGTTTTCGTCGGTGCGTTGAACAGCGGCACCGGCGAAATGACCGGGTTCGGCCACGAGCCGCCGATGAAGAAGGGCAGGCGCGGCAGATCGACCGCTTTTGCCGGATCGATCGCTTCCAGCGCGCCGGAGAGCGCAAGCCCGTTCGACTCATAAGTAATGACGCCTGATAGCGTCAGCATCTGATCGGAGCCGGCAAATCGCGCATCATGGATTTCCGCGGTGCCATTGGCAAAGTCGGCCTGAAGATCGAGCTTGCTGAAGGCGAAGGATCCGTTTCCAGTGGAGCTCAGCGCGAAGAACGGCTTCTGCGCTGCCTGCGTGCGAAGTGCATAGACATCGACGCCGGGAATGGAGCCCGCCGCCGTCCAGAATCTGAGCTTGCCGGTCACATCGGCAAGTCCCGTCGTCCAGATCGCCTTCGGCGTCTCCAGCGAAAGATCGAGGGAGCCTGTCGCATGCGGCAGCGGCCCCTTGAGCTGCAATTTTTCGGCAAGTGCATTGAAATCCGCATCGCGGATCGAAAGCTGCAACTTGCCGCCACCATCGAAATCGCGGCGGGTCGCCTCCAGGTGGGCCGTCATTTCGCCGCCCTCGAACTGGCTGTCACCGATATCGAACTTCGCTTCCTCGCCGGCGACGATCACGCTGGCGCCGACATCCGCAAGCGAGAAGATACCCATCTGCGCCTGCCGCGCGGAAAGCCGCACATCGAGATCAAGAAGTTGCAGCGGTCCGAGAGGGTTCGGTAGCAGCAAGTCGCCAAGGCCGCCGGCGGCAAGTCTGAGCGCGAAGGCATCGAGGAACGGTTTGAGGTTCATCTGGTCGAAGGCAAGCGTCCCGCCGATCTTCGGCCGCTTGCCGGGTGCGACGGTGAAATCCATCACACCGGTGGCGCTCGCATCGTTCAGCGCCATACTGACATTGTTGAAGCGGAAACCGTTGGATACCGACGTCACATCCGAGGTCATCGACGCGCTCTTCAGCGACTCGATCCCCGGGATCGATCTGCCGGACCATTTCAGGAGGGCCTGCACATCCGGAAAGCTGGCGTTGATATTGCCTGAGACCGAGGAGAGGCTCACCATGCTGCCGACGCCCTGGAACCGCGCGGTCATCAGATTGGAAGCGATCGAGGCCTTCATCTCGGCATTCTTGCCGGCGAAGACGAGCAGCGGCGCGGCCGAGGCAAAATCGACCTTCAGGTCCTCACCGTTGAACCGGGCAATGAGGACGGCTGAAATTGCCCTCGACAGCTTCGGCCAGGCGATATCGGCTGCGACGCTGTCGAAGTGGTAGACATTGCCCGTCCGCGTATCGGTCAGGGTCAGCGTGCCGTCTTCGACCGTCACAGCGCCGATATCGGCGTCGAGCTTCGGAGCGAGAACCTCGGTGCCGTTGTTGTCCTGCACACCTGCGATGGCCCGCGCCAAAAGGCCGGCATAGCTCCAGTCGATCAGGCCGTTCTCATCGCGCGTCAGCGAGAGGCTAGGCCGCAGCAGGTGAAATTCGTGGAAGCGAGTGCGGCCGCGCAGCGCATCGATCAGGCTGAAATCGGCTGAAAGGCTCTCAATGCGGCCGAGCAGTCTGTCGCCGCTTTCGCGCGGCTGGCGGATGGTGACGTCGTTGAGCGTGATGCGTGGCGTCGGCCAGAATTCGAGGACCGGATTACCCTTGATCTCGGCGTGATAGCCCGTCCATTTCGACAGAGCATCCTCGATGCCGGAGCGCACGAAGCCGGTGGAAATAAGATAGGGAGCGGCGATCCTGAGCGCGAGGAAGAAGGCAAGCCCGATTAACAATATGATGGTGGAGACACGGGCAAATGCCGGCAGCCAGCGTGAGACGGGGCCGATCCTCTTTCGCCATCTGCCTTGTCTTGACGTACCCATGAGCTCCGCCGGAACTTCAGCCGGTTACCCGTTATTTTCTGATTTTGCCGGATATATGAAATACCGGGCATATGCAAATCCCACGCGCGGCGGATCGCGTCGCTGCACACTTTATAATGCAATGCAGCATGCTATAAGTTCCGCATTGGGGAGGAGGATTGAATGCAGGAAAATCAGCCGCTTTGGAAGCCCACGGAAGATGGGATCGAAAATAGCCCGATCCATGCCTTTATGCAGCGCTGCAATGGAGACTTCGGTCTCGCCTTGAAAGGCTTTGAGGATCTGCATGCCTGGTCGATCGCCGATCGGGAGAGCTTCTGGTCGGCCTTGTGGGATTTCTGCGGCGTGAAGGGAGAGCGCGGCGCGGATATTCTCGTTCACGGCGACCGCATGCTGGAAGCGCGCTTCTTTCCTGAGGCGCGCCTGAACTTCGCCGAAAACCTGCTGAGCGGAAGCGGGCAGGGCGATGCCATCATTTTCCGCGGTGAGGACAAGGTTGAAGACCGCTGGTCGTGGGATCGCCTGCGCGCACTTGTATCACAGCTCCAGCAGGGCTTTCGCGCGCTCGGCATCGGCGAGGGTGACCGTGTCGCGGCCATGATGCCCAATATGCCGGAAACGATAGCTGCCATGCTGGCGGCAACCTCGATCGGCGCCATCTGGTCGTCCTGTTCTCCTGACTTCGGCGAACAAGGCGTGCTCGATCGTTTCGGGCAGATCGCGCCGAAGCTTTTCATCGCCTGCGATGCCTATTGGTACAATAGCAAGCTGCAGGACGTGAAGTCGAAGGTGGCGAACGTCGCAAAGAGCCTCGGTGTGCCGACACTGGTGGTCCATTATGCCGGCAACGCCGAAGAGGTCGCGCGCGAAACCGCCGGCGGCAAGACGCTTTCAGAATTCGTTGCTCCCTATGCGCCGAAGCCGATCGAGTTCGTGCAACTGCCTTTCGCCCATCCGGCCTATATTCTGTTTTCCTCGGGCACAACCGGCGTACCGAAATGCATCGTCCATTCGGCCGGCGGCACGCTGCTTCAACACCTGAAAGAGCATCGCCTCCATTGCGGACTGCAGCCGGGGGACAAGCTTTTCTACTTCACCACCTGCGGCTGGATGATGTGGAACTGGCTGGCGAGCGGCCTTGCCTCCGGTGCCACGCTCTGCCTTTTCGACGGATCGCCTTTCGCGCCTGATGGCAATGTGCTCTTCGACTATGCGGCCGAGGAGAAATTCGCGATCTTCGGGACCTCGGCCAAATATATCGACGCCGTGCGCAAGAGCGGGCTCACGCCGCGCGAGAGCCACGATCTGTCGAGCCTGCGATTGATCACCTCCACCGGTTCGCCGCTCTCGCCTGAAGGTTTCGCCTTCGTCTACGAGGGTATCAAGGAAGACGTCCAGCTTGCCTCGATTTCCGGCGGCACGGATATTGTTTCCTGCTTCGTGCTAGGCAATCCGCTGCAGCCCGTCTGGCGCGGTGAGATCCAGGGAGCTGGCCTCGGCCTTGCCGTCGACGTCTGGAATGACGAAGGCAAGCCGGTCCGTCAGGAAAAAGGCGAACTGGTCTGCACCAAGGCCTTCCCGTCAATGCCGGTCATGTTCTGGAACGATCCTGATGGCGCCAAGTACCGCGCCGCCTATTTCGAGCGCTTCGACAACGTCTGGTGCCACGGCGATTTTGCCGAATGGACCGAACATGGCGGCCTGATCATTCACGGCCGTTCGGATGCGACGCTCAATCCTGGCGGCGTGCGCATCGGCACGGCGGAAATCTACAATCAGGTCGAGCAGATGGACGAAGTGGCCGAGGCGCTCTGCATCGGCCAGGACTGGGATGACGATGTGCGCGTCGTGCTCTTCGTCCGCCTGGCGGCCGGCGTCACCTTGAGCGAGGATCTGATCAAGGCGATCAAGACCCGCATCCGTGTCGGCGCCTCTCCCCGCCACGTGCCGGCCAAGATCATCGCGGTTGCCGATATCCCGCGTACCAAGTCCGGCAAGATCGTCGAACTTGCCGTGCGCGAGGTCGTCCACGGCCGGCCGGTGAAAAATCAGGAGGCGCTCGCCAACCCTGAGGCGCTCACGCTTTTTGCCGGACTGAAAGAGCTAAAGGTCTGATAGCGGCTGCTAAACTACAAGCTTTTGCCGTTGATCAATTCCCCGTTTTGGAAACCTTTCGTTAAGAAAGGTTTGTCAAAGGTGAAGCCAACTTGGAGACCATACATGAAGAGATGGTCTGGAACTGCGGTTCCCGAAACATGACGTTGATCGACTAAGCTCTTGTTTTACCAGCACCAACTCTCGAAGGCAGCCATTGGCTGCCTTTTCTTTGGCGAGCGATTCCAGCAAAAGTGTACAGCGGTTTTGCGCCGGCATTGCGCGGAGATAGATGCTTTAGCCCGCCAGCACGCGCTGCGACGGGAACGTGATTTCCACCAACGTGCCTTCGTTCGGCGCAGAATTGATCGAGAAAATCGCCCTGTTGGCATCGACCATTGCCTTGGTCAGCGGCAGACCGAGACCGGTGCCGTCGCCGCGATGGCGTGACTGCGTGGACGACACCTGGCGGAATGGCTTCATCGCCTGGTCGAGTTCGCTGCGCGTCATGCCGATGCCGGTATCGCGTACCCGCATCGCGACGCTGCCGTTCGCCTCATAGGAAGTGGAAACGACGATCTGCCCGCCTGATGGCGTAAAGCGGATGGCGTTCGACAGGATGTTCAGCGCGATCTGCTTGATCGAGCGCAGGTCGGCCACGACATCGGGCACCGACTGCGAAAGGGCGGTGCGGATGATGACCCGCTGGCTGTTTGCCTGCGGCTGCACCAGCGCCACTGCTTCCGAGATCGCTTCGTTGAGGCCGACGGAGGCGAAATCGAGATCCATCTCGCCCGCTTCGATCTTGGATATATCGAGCAGGTCGTTGACGATGTCGAGGACATGCCGGCCGGAGCGGCCGATATCGTTGGCATATTCGATATAGCGCGGATGGCCGATCGGCCCGAAGCGCTCGCTCGCCATCATGTCGGAAAAGCCGATGATGGCGTTGAGCGGTGTGCGGATCTCATGGCTGACGCGCGCCAGGAAATCCGTCTTGTGGGCATTGGCGGTTTCAGCTGCACCCTTGGCATTGCGCAACTCGTCTTCGGTACGCTTCCACTGGGTGATGTCGCGGATGACGGCGCAATAGCCGTTGGATGAGGTCAGGCGACCCATGGTCATGAACAGCGGCACGAAACCGCCGGCAGCCTCGCGGCCGATCACCTCGCGTCCGTCGTTCAGCACGCTTGCCACACCATGGCCGGAAAGCCCATGCAGATAGTCGAGCACGGCCCTCTGGCTCTCATGGGCAAACAGCATGACGAAGGGTTTGCCGCGCGTTTCCTGTTCGTCGTAGTTGAAGAGGGCGCTTGCCGAGCGGTTCATCGAGCGGATATCGCCTTCCGTGCCGATGACGACGACGCCATCGGTTGCCGTCTCCAGGATCGAGCGCAGCTCCTCCACCTCGACCTGCAGCTTGGCGACCTTCTCGACCATCCGGTCGGAGCGCTGGTCGAGCCTGATGACCTCGCCTCTGCCTTCTTCCCGGTTTTCGACCGGCATCAGCGCCAGCATCAGGGCGTTGGAATCTTCCCAGCGAACCGATTGCAGACGGGCCGTGACCGGCACCAGCCTGTCGTCGGCTTTGACGAGCATCATCGTGCCCGAACCGTTTTCGAGGTCGTGGCGCTGCAGCAAGGCATCGATGCCGCCCACTTCGGAGAGGGCCTCGACGGAGCCGTAGCCCGTCAGCCGCAGGAATTCCGGATTGCCGTGGATCAGCTGGTCGCCGGCATGGATCAGCACGGCAACAGGCAGCAGATCGACGGTCGCAGCCGAGAGCCCGTCCGTCATCTTCACGCGCGGCGGAATGAAGCTGGTCAGAACCTCGATCTGGCTGACGGTCTCCTGCAGACCTTCGGTCACGTCGTCTTCCGCTTCAGCAGCGGATGTTTCTTCGGCTTGCGCAGCAGCCTCTTCCGGCAGCGGTTCTGCTGCGGCTTCGTAGATCGCTTCCTGCGGTGCCGCCTGCTCGACAACAGAAGTTTGGGCAACAACGTCTTCGACTACCGATGCCTGTTCGACATCGGGTTCCGGCTGTGGGGCCGCGACCGGCTCTTCGCTACGCGCGCCGAAGGCTTCGAGGCGCTTGGCGATTTCGCGGAAATTCGCCTGCTCGGCAGCCGTCAGACCGCTGCTGGCACTGTGCAGCTGCACGATCTTGTCGGTGAAGCGGCGGCTCGGCGTTTCGGAAAGGCGTAGCGCCGGCGGCTCTTCCCGCTGCTCGGCAACATCAGGCTCAGCGGCGGATTGCTCCTCGGCGACAGGTTCTGCTGCTGCCGTCTCTTCCGGGGTGGTTACTTCTGTCGCTGCTTCCACCACCGCTCCGGTGTCTTCTTCGGCATCGGGCTCTGGATTCACTGCATCTTCGGCCTGCGGCGCAGCTTCGGCAATTTCTTCAGATTGCTCTTGCGGCAGTTCGGCTTCTTCCGACGTGGTTTCATCGACCGGGCCAAGATAGGCGGCATCATGGCCGATGCCGTCAGGCCCGAGCGTCAGTCCGAGTGCCAGAGGATCTTCCTGCGCGTCCGACAGGCGCACCACGCCGAAGCCGCGGAAACCATCGAAGTCGCGGTTGCGCGTATAGGTCGGCAGGGCGGCGAGATCGACAGGTACGACCAGGCTCGTGCCCTCGATCGGCCAGTAGATCGTCTTGCCGGACCAGGTATCGCGCCGCGCTAGGGCCTCGGAGAGCCTTGATTCCGGATCGAGGTTAAAGAGGGCGGCAACATCGGAGAAAGCGCTGCCGATGATGTTGCTCGCATGCGGGCCGACAGCCTCGGCGAATTCATGCGAAACTTCGCTGAAGCGGCCTTCCGCATCGATCTTCCAAACGAATCGGGTAGCGCGGCTGTTCGGCTCGAAGACGAAGCTGCTCTTCGGTGCGCTTTCAGGCTCTTCCGGGATCACCGGTGCTGCCGCGAAGTTTTCGACGACGGCTGCTTCGGGCTCGGCAATGTTTTCATCTACGGGCGGCTCGAAACGGGCTTCGACCTCGGCCGGTTCGCTGACTTCAGCCGGCTCCTCTGCCTCGCCGGTAATGTCCTCCAGCGTCTCCTCGACTTCTTCGATGCCTGAAACGGCGTCGATCGCTTCGGCTTCCGTAAAGCCGGCCACAGGCTTGGCAATACCAGCGATTTCATCCGCTGCGGCTTCTGCTGGTACAATTTCCCGCGGCGCAGGCTCGTCGACCTTGGCGGAGGGCTCGATCGGATCGAGATGACCGATCGACGTTTCGACGGCGAAGAGAAGGTGGAGTGCGGGCTCGTCGTTGAGTTTGCCGACGGCAGCCGGCAAGTGGCCGCGGCCGGTCGCAACCGGGCGTTTTACCAGCCGGTCTGGATGGGCGCCGGCAAGCGTGATGAGCGTCCTTGCCGCCTGCTGCGTGATGCCGAGCGAGGCGAAGCCTGGCGATGCGGCAACGACTTCGCCCTCGGCCCCGATCACTGCCATATGCGTATCCGGATCATCGAGGCCTTGCAGCATCTGCGCAGCACTTGCGCCAGCCGTCAGCGGACGCGTGGAGACCGGAACGGAAAACAGGATGGCCTTCTCGCCTGAAGCGAGACGGATGAGCTCCGAGGAAGCCGGAGCCTGAACGCGCTGGAAGCCCTTGGCGATGCGAATGACAAAAGTTTTGTGGTCGCCGACTTCGCCAAGCTGGCGGGCAGTTGCCTCGAGCTGGCGGAAGGTAATGTCGGCTTGGCTGACGCCCTGATCAAGCAGATCATAGACCGCAGTATGGCCAAAAAGTTCGGCGCCGGCACCATTAGCCCACAGCAAATGGGAAAGGTCGCCCGAGAACAGTACCATGGCCTCGCCACGCGAAAATCGCTCACGAACCCGCGCATGAACGGCAATATCGATAAACGGATACTGGACTGCGGGCATGATCGAACCTGTCGCTTTCGGCCTTTTAGAATTAACTGCTTATTAATAACTGCAGGTCTGCGACCGGTCCAGAAGAGCGGGGAGCTTTCGGCCGGGAAGGTTAACGTATTGTGCGATGCACAATGATGTTGCAATGCACAATAAGATGCGCTATATAAGAATTATCCGATTTATCGCGGGCACAAGATCTGCCCATCCTAAAGGAACACGATCCGATGGCTACCATAAAGACCGACGACGTTTTTTCAATTGCCTCTTTCGATCCGAGCAAGCTGGCCGAGTCTTTCCGTGACTTCGCCGAAAAGGGTGCTCAGCAGTCCAAGGAAGCCTATGCCAAGCTGAAGTCTGCAGGCGAAGAAGCCGGCAAGACGCTGGAAGCAACGGTCCAGACCGCACAGGCTGGCAGCGTTGAAATCGGCCTCAAGGCAATCGACGCGCTCCGCGTCAATGCCGAAAGCTCGCTCTCTCACATGGAAGCGCTTCTCGGCGTCAAGTCCGTCGCCGAATTCTTCGAGCTGCAGACCTCTTTCCTGCGTAAGCAGGCCGAACTGACCGTCGAGCAGGCGAAGTCGCTGCAGGAAACCACCAAGCAGGTTGCCGAAAAGGTTGCGAAGCCTTCCAAGGAAGCCGCTGAAAAGGCCATGGCATCCTTCAAGGTTGCCTGATCTACCAGGCTCGATAGATAATAAAGGCTGGACCGCATGTTCAGCCTTTTTGTATATTGAGCGCAAATCGGGGCTTGAATTAAAGTCCAAGTCCTCGTATGTGACCCCCGTCGCGCCGAGCGTGACATTGTGCGGTTGTAGCTCAGTTGGTTAGAGCGCAGGTTTGTGGCACCTGAGGTCGGAGGTTCGAGACCCCCCAACCGTACCATTCTCTCCCATAAGTTGGTATTCCTGTTCGTCAATGCACGGCATCAGCGCTTTTTGATGTCAAAATGATGCCTGCTCGCATTTTGCTATTGCCGTTAACATTCGTTTACCTATTTATGTGCGGCGCGATGCAGCAATTGCCCAATGTCTTCGTTGCGTTGCGAAATGCTGGCGGCTTGCCGCCTGGGGGTAGGGACAGTCCACCGAGGCATTAAGGAGAATTTGATGTCCATTTCTGTTCAGAATATAGAGGAATCGACCGCTGTTTCCCCGATTGACGTGGCAGCTGCGGTTAGGGACGCACGCAGTGCGGTTGGCTACAGCATTGAAGACCTCGCAGTCACCTGCGGTCTGGCCAATGGGGAAATCCTCGAAATCGAAAATGGTGAAAGCGCCGATCCGGCAAAGCTGAGGCGTATTGCTGCAGCACTGCAGGTTCCAGTTTCTGCCTTTTTGCACATCTGATGAGGCGACAAGGCCGATCAGCATTTTCTGATCGGCCGTCGTCCTCTTTTAAGGAACATGATTGGAACTCTTGCGCTCCCGCGCCGTTCAACGGTCGACGGGAGTATGTGTATGTCCAAGACCCTTCTTTACGGCGCAACGAAGATCGATGAGACGAATGCGGCCTACGCGGCTGTCGCCAGTCTCGAACAGTTCCAGTGGAAGAACCGCGTCTTCATTGTGATTGCCGATCGCGACAATTTCCGCGCCGCCCGCCAGGAAAACCAGTTGCTTGCCGATCGCGCCGCTCTTGAGGAGCGGGATATGGTCATTCTCAAGCTTGCCGGATCGAGCATAAAGCAGCTCTTCGGGAGCGGCGACGGGCTGGACGGCGAGGCGCTCCGGCAGGAGCTGGACATGCCTGACGCAGGCGAATTTGCCGCCTTCCTGCTTGGCAAGGATGGCACCGTGAAGCTGAAGGCCAGTGAGCCGATCACATCGGACGAACTTTTCGCCATCATCGACAGCATGCCGGTGCGCGCTGCCGAAACCGTCAGGCATGATAAATGATCGGGATCGAGATCCTGAAGCATCTCTTTGATCGCTAGAGGAAGATCTGCCTTTCCTCGTCGACGAGTTCCTGCAGGAAATCGATGACGCTGCGCACACGCACCAGATCGCGCGCGCTTTCGTGGTAGGTCGTCCAGTAGGCGCGGCGGATGGACACCTGCGGCAGGATGCGCACCAGTTCCTGGTACTGCCGGGCGATATAATCGTGCAGGATGCCGATGCCGGCGCCGGAACGTACGGCCTCGGTCTGGCCTATCGCCGTCGAGATCTCGAACCCGGCATCCCAGCTGCGCATCACTTCGCCGGAGAAATTCAAGGAAGCCGTGAAGATCAGGTCTTCAACGTAGCCGATGCGCGGATGGGCCTTCAAGGCATCGACATCTTCGGGCTTTCCATGCTGCGCCAGATAATCCCGCGACGCGTAGAGACCGAGCGTATAGTCGGTCAGCTTGGACGAGACGAGCCGTCCCTGTTCCGGACGCTCCAGCGTGATGGCGATATCCGCTTCACGCTGCGACAGCGAGAAGGAACGCGGCACCGGCACGAGCTGGATCTTCAGTTCCGGATAGCGTTCAATCAGCCGGCCCATGCGCGGCGCAAGAAAGGAAACACCGAACCCATCGGGTGCACCGACGCGCACGGTTCCGGCAATGGCCGTGTCGGTGTGGCCGAGATTGGCCTGCGCGGCAAGCATCTCCGTTTCCATCCGCTCAGCCGAGGCAAGAAAGACTGCGCCTTCGGCGGTCAACTCGCAGCCATTCGTCCGGCGGATGAAAAGCCGCGTCTTCAGCGCCTCTTCGAGCGAAGTCAGCCGGCGCGAGAGCGTGGCGTGATTGAGCCCCAGCCTCTTCGACGCAGCGAGGATCTGCCCTGTGCGGGCGACGGCCAGGAAAATGCGAACGTCATCCCAGTTCATGGCTTTGAACGCATCGCAATCGGATCGACGTCGATGAGCGTCAACGATGTCACCATTCCTGATGTCTCGGTCTTGTATTTGAGGAAATGCGGC
Source organism: Hyphomicrobiales bacterium (assembly GCA_900473185.1). Classification (GTDB taxonomy): domain Bacteria; phylum Pseudomonadota; class Alphaproteobacteria; order Rhizobiales; family Rhizobiaceae; genus Rhizobium. The sequence continues at coordinate 66,086 of UCKU01000026.1, forward strand.
GTCTGCAGATGGGCTTCATATGCTTCCCTGTTGGCGTAGACCTCGAGAATACGGATCTTGTTCGGATGATCCCTGATGGAAACGGCATTCAGGGAAAGGGCACCGTCTTCCAGCGCGACGGATGCTTCGATTTCCTCGGTCAGCAGCGCGCGATAGGCTTCGAGCGTGCCTGGATCGATCTCCAGTTCCGCCATTCTGACGACAGGTTTCCCGCTCATAGGTTTGACCTCCCTTTGACTTGTCCGCGTCCCGTGCCAAGTTTTGAAGCAGGAGCGCCGGTCACAACGATCGAGCTATAATATACGCACAACGGTTGCTTATTCTAGCGCATTGATTTGTGCAAATTGAAGTGCGATTGTTGCGCCATCCAAAAGATCAGGAGGAACACCCATGCGTGAGATTGGTCATTTCATCGGCGGCAAGAAGGTCGCCGGCACCAGCGGCCGCACCAGCGACGTCTTCAACCCCGCGACCGGCGAAGTACAGGCAAAGGTCGCGCTGGCGAGCGTCGAGGAACTGCGCGCGGCTGTCGAAAACGCCAAGGCTGCGCAGCCGAAGTGGGCTGCCACTAACCCGCAGCGCCGCGCCCGCGTCTTCTTCAAGTTCGTCGATCTCCTGAACCAGCACATGGATGAGCTTGCGACGCTGCTCTCCAGCGAGCATGGCAAGACGGTCGAAGATTCCAAGGGTGATGTCATCCGCGGCCTCGAAGTCTGCGAATTCGTCTGCGGCATTCCGCATCTTGCCAAGGGTGAATTCACGGAAGGCGCTGGCCCGGCGATCGACATGTATTCGATCCGCCAGCCGGTCGGTATCGGCGCCGGCATCACGCCTTTCAATTTCCCGGGCATGATCCCGATGTGGATGTTTGCTCCGGCGATCGCCTGCGGCAACGCCTTCATCCTGAAGCCTTCCGAGCGCGACCCGTCCCTTCCGATCCGTCTTGCCGAACTGATGATCGAGGCCGGCCTGCCGGCAGGCATTCTGAACGTCGTCAACGGCGACAAGACGGCCGTCGATGCGATCCTCACCGATCCCGATATCGGCGCCGTCTCCTTCGTCGGATCCACGCCGATCGCCCGTTACGTCTACGGAACGGCTGCAATGAATGGCAAGCGCGCCCAGTGCTTCGGCGGTGCCAAGAACCATATGATCATCATGCCTGACGCCGATATGGACCAGGCTGTCAACGCTCTGATGGGCGCAGGTTACGGCTCTGCTGGTGAGCGCTGCATGGCCATCTCCGTTGCCGTTCCCGTCGGTGAGGAAACCGCCAATCGCCTCGTCGAGAAACTCACGCCCAAGATCGAATCCTTGCGCATCGGCCCCTATACCGATGAAAAGGCCGACATGGGACCGCTGGTCACCAAGGATGCCTATAACCGCGTCAACGGCCTTATCGACCGCGGCGTCGAAGAGGGCGCAAAGCTTCTCGTCGACGGTCGTGGTTTCAAGCTGCAGGGTTATGAAAACGGCTATTTCGTCGGCGGTACGCTGTTCGACAACGTCACACCGGACATGGACATCTACAAGACGGAAATCTTCGGACCGGTTCTCTCCGTCGTTCGTGCCAAGAACTACGAAGAAGCCCTCGACCTGCCGATGAAGCATGAATACGGCAACGGCGTCGCGATCTACACCCGTGACGGTGACGCCGCCCGCGACTTCGCCTCTCGCATCAACATCGGCATGATCGGCGTCAATGTTCCGATCCCGGTTCCGCTCGCTTATCACTCCTTCGGTGGCTGGAAGGCCTCGAGCTTCGGCGACCTGAACCAGCACGGCACCGATTCGATCAAGTTTTGGACCAGGACCAAGACCATTACCGCTCGCTGGCCGTCAGGCATCAAGGGCGGCGCCGAATTCGTCATGCCGACGATGAAGTGATCCAACTTATCTTTCGTCATCTGGAAACAGGCCCGAGAAGGGCCTGTTTTCGTTTGAAACGCTGCGGCGAGCAGTCGCGGGAAACGTGAATGTGAATTTCATATTTTGGAATTGTTCAAAACTGTGAAACCCACTATATACGGTCCATAAATGATTTAGGAGATCGGCATGCGGTTGACGAAGCAGACCAACTATGCGGTTCGCATGTTGATGTATTGTGCAGCCAATGAAGGACATTTGAGCCGGATTCCGGAGATTGCCAGGGCATATGGTGTTTCCGAGCTCTTCCTTTTCAAGATTCTGCAGCCGCTCAACAAGGCGGGTCTTGTCGAGACGGTACGCGGCCGTAATGGCGGTGTGCGCCTTGGCAAGCCGGCGACCGATATCAGCCTTTTTGACGTGGTAAGGGTCACCGAAGACAGCTTCGCCATGGCGGAATGTTTTGAGGACGGCGCGGTCGAATGCCCGCTGGTTGATAGTTGCGGCCTGAACACGGCGCTGCGCAAGGCGCTGAACGCCTTCTTCGACGTGCTGACCGAATATTCGATCGACGATCTGGTAAAGGCAAGGCCACAGATCAATTTCTTGCTTGGCCTTACCGGCGAACAGCATTATCGCAAGCCCGCCATTCAGGCGCCGGCTGCCTGATATCAGAATATCCCGATATTATCATGAACCACGGCCATTTTTGATGGCCGTGGTTTTTCATTCGTGCCCACGGCTTGTTGATATATCAGAGCCCGTTGAAACCGTTCTCAACACCCTTCCGCGACGCGAAATTATACCAAAAGCGACAAAAATGGGGTCGAACGTGCTTCAATCTTGCAAATTTTGGCCTATTTTTGACCGAAAATTTCTAAAATGACTTTTCTGGAAGAATTTTCTGCGGATGCCGTTGCGTTCAGCAAATAAATATCGTTCCATCGGCCCGCTGATCGGGGTAATGAGCGCCCGATCTCTAAAGATCAAAAAAGAACAAACCTGGGAAACGATATCATGAAAAAGTTCTCTGTCCTGCTCGCAGCGACAGCCCTGGCTTCGGTCATGGCCACCGCCGCGTATTCCAAGACGCTTGTCTATTGCGCCGAAGGATCGCCGGAAGGCTTCGATCCGAGCCTCTACACGGCAGGCACGACCTTCGACGCGTCTTCGCGTACGGTTTACAGCCGCCTCGTTGAATTCAAGCACGGCGGTACGGAGATCGAGCCGGGTGTTGCCGACAGCTGGACGGTTTCGCCCGACGGTAAGGAATATACCTTCAAGCTGCATCCCGGCGTGAAGTTCCAGACCACCGATTTCTTCACCCCCTCGCGTGACCTCACCGCCGACGACGTGGTTTTCTCGTTCGAGCGCCAGATCAAGTCGGACAATCCGTGGAACAAGTATGTCGAAGGCGGTTCCTACGAGTATGCCGCCGGCATGGGCTTCCCTGACCTGATCAAGTCGGTCGAGAAGGTCGACGATCTGACGGTTAAGTTCACGCTGAACCATCCGGAAGCTCCGTTCCTGGCCGACCTCGCCATGGACTTCGCATCCGTCGTTTCCAAGGAATATGCCGACAAGCTCGCCGCCGACGGCAAGATGGCCCAGCTGAACCAGCAGCCGCTCGGCACCGGCCCGTTCACCTTCGTTGCCTACCAGACGGATGCCGTCATCCGCTACAAGGCCAACGAAACCTACTTCAAGGGCAAGGAAAAGATCGACGATCTCGTTTTCGCGATCACCCCGGACGCCGCTGTCCGCGCCCAGAAGCTGAAGGCCGGCGAATGCCACCTCGTCCCGTATCCGAACGCTGCCGACGTTGCCGAGCTCAAGAAGGATAAGAACCTCACGGTCATGGAACAGGCTGGCCTGAACGTCGGCTTCCTCGCCTACAACACGCAGCAGGCTCCGTTCGACAAGCCGGAAGTCCGCCGTGCGCTGAACATGGCGATCAACAAGCAGGCGATCATCGACGCCGTTTTCCAGGGCGCTGCCCAGGTTGCCAAGAACCCGATCCCGCCGACCATGTGGTCCTATAACGACAAGATCCAGGACGACAAGTACGATCCGGAAGCCGCCAAGAAGGCTCTCGAAGCCGCTGGTGTCAAGGACCTGTCGATGAAGGTCTGGGCGATGCCGGTTTCGCGTCCGTACATGCTGAACGCTCGCCGCGCCGCCGAACTGATCCAGGCAGACTTTGCTAAGGCTGGCGTCAAGGTCGAGATCGTCACCCATGAATGGGCTGAATACCTGAAGCTCTCCTCCGACACGAAGCGCGATGGCGCCGTCATCCTCGGCTGGACGGGTGACAACGGCGACCCGGATAACTTCATGGATACGCTGCTCGGTTGCGATGCTGTCGGCGGTAACAACCGCGCTCAGTGGTGCAACAAGGACTATGACGCTCTGATGACGAAGGCCAAGGAAACGGCTGACGTTGCTGCCCGCACGAAGTTCTACGAAGAAGCACAGGAAATCTTCAAGAAGGAAGCTCCCTGGGCTCCGCTCGACCACTCGCTGGTCTTCGTTCCGGTCAGCAAGAAGGTATCGGGCTTCCATATGGATCCGCTCGGCATCCACCGCTTCGACGGCGTTGATATCGCCGAATAAGAAAAATGATAAACTGCCCGGCTGAAACCGGGCTCGACCGGCGGTCAGGTCTCCACCTGACCGCCGGAAACTATTGGACAACCTGCTATGTTGCGATTTCTCATCGGGCGCCTCGCAGTCCTGATACCGACCTTCCTCGGCGTTTCGCTCATTGCCTTCTCGTTCATCCGCCTGCTTCCTGGCGATCCCGTCATGCTGTTGTCGGGCGAACGAACCATGGCACCCGAACGTCACGCCCAGATCATGCACGATCTCGGTTTCGACCGGCCCATGTACGTGCAGTATTTCGATTATCTGGGAAAAGTGCTGCACGGCGATCTCGGTACCTCGATCGTCACCAAACGTGCGGTCCTCGGCGAATTCTTCACGCTCTTCCCGGCAACGCTTGAGCTTTCGCTCTGCGCCATTCTGGTGGCAATCTTTCTCGGCGTGCCGGCCGGCGTCTTCGCGGCCGTCAAGCGCGGAACCTGGTTCGATCAGAGCGTGATGGGCGTTGCCCTTATCGGCTATTCGATGCCGATCTTCTGGTGGGGCCTGCTGCTCATCATCTTCTTCTCCGGCTATCTCGGCTGGACGCCCGTCTCCGGCCGCATCTCGCTGATGTATTTCTTCAAACCTGTCACCGGCTTCATGCTGATCGACAGTTTGCTTTCCGGCCAGAAGGGCGCCTTCGCCTCGGCCGTCAGCTATCTCATTCTGCCGACCGTGGTGCTTGCCACCATTCCGCTTGCGGTTATCGCCCGCCAGACGCGCTCGGCGATGCTCGAAGTGCTGGGCGAGGATTATGTGCGCACGGCCCGCTCCAAGGGTCTCGCACCCTTACGTGTTGTTGGCGTTCATGCGCTGCGAAACGCCATGATCCCGGTCATCACCACGATCGGCCTGCAGGTCGGCGTGCTGCTTGCGGGCGCCATTCTTACCGAAACGATCTTCTCCTGGCCGGGCATCGGCAAGTGGATGGTCGATGCTGTCTTCAAACGCGACTATGCTGTCGTCCAGGGCGGTCTTCTGATGATCGCCGGCATTATCATGCTGGTGAACCTGCTCGTCGACCTGACCTACGGCTTCGTCAACCCGCGTATCAGGCACTAGGAGCGGTCCATGAGCATGGCTACTGCAAAATCCGACCAGCCCTCCGCATTGACGGAATTCTGGTACTACTTCTCGCGAAACAAGGGCGCCGTCATCGGCCTCTTCGTCTTCGTCATCGTCCTTCTCATGGCGATTTTCGCGCCGCTCGTTTCACCGCATGCGCCGAATGAGCAAAACCGCCAGCTTCTGCTCTCCGTTCCCTTCTGGATGGATGGCGGCAGCGCCTCCTATCCGCTCGGAACGGATGCCGTCGGGCGCGATATTTTCTCGCGTCTGATCTTCGGCGCGCGTTTCTCGCTGTTCATCGGCGTCGTCGTCGTGACGTTGTCGGTGATCTCGGGCGTCTTGATCGGCCTCGTCGCCGGTTATTTCCGCGGTCGTGTCGACATCGTCATCATGCGCCTCATGGATATCATCCTGGCCTTCCCGTCGCTGCTTCTGGCCCTCGTGCTCGTTGCGGTTCTCGGTCCCGGCCTGCTCAACGCCATGATCGCGATCTCGATCGTCAACCAGCCGCATTTCGTGCGCCTGACGCGCGCCGCCGTGATGGGCGAGCGTGAGAAGGAATATGTGGTAGCGTCCCGCGTCGCGGGTGCCGGCACCTTCCGGCTGATGTTCAAGACGATCCTGCCGAACTGCCTCGGACCGCTTATCGTCCAGGCAACACTCGCCTTCTCCGCCGCGATCCTCGATGCAGCCGCTCTCGGCTTCCTCGGCATGGGCGCCCAGCCGCCGACACCCGAATGGGGTACGATGCTTGCCGAATCCCGCGAGTTCATATCGCGCGCCTGGTGGGTCGTTACATTTCCGGGTCTTGCGATCCTGATCACCGTTCTCGCCATCAACCTGATGGGCGACGGCCTGCGTGATGCGCTCGATCCCAAGATGAAGAGGTCCTGAGATGGCGCTTCTCGAAATTGAAAATCTCGTCGTTGAGTTTCAGACTTCGACCGGACCTTTCCGCGCCGTCGACGGCGTTTCGTTGAAGGTCGATGCGGGCGAAGTTCTGGCGATCGTCGGCGAGTCCGGCTCAGGCAAGTCGGTTTCGATGCTGGCGGCCATGGGTCTTCTGCCCTGGACGGCGAAGGTGACGGCCGACAAGATGCTCTTCGACGGCCAGAACCTGCTCGGCATGTCCGGCGCCAAGCGGCGCGAAATCATCGGCAAGGATATGTCGATGATCTTCCAGGAGCCGATCGCCAGCCTCAATCCCTGCTTCACCGTCGGCTTCCAGATTGAAGAAGTGTTGAGAATTCACCTCGGCCTCGACAAGGCGGCCCGTCGCAAGCGCGCGATCGAGCTCTTCCAGGCGGTCGGCATTCCCGATCCCGGCGAGCGGCTCGGCCACTTCCCGCATCAAATGTCGGGTGGTCAGTGCCAGCGCGTCATGATCGCCATCGCGATCGCCTGCAACCCGAAGCTGCTGATCGCCGACGAGCCGACCACGGCGCTCGACGTGACCATCCAGAAGCAGATCCTTGATCTCCTGATGCGCCTGCAGACGGAACATCGCATGGGTCTGATCATCATCACGCACAATATGGGCGTGGTTGCCGAAACGGCCGACCGGGTGATCGTCCAGTACAAGGGTCGCCAGATGGAAGAGGCCGATGTGCTCTCGCTCTTCGAATCTCCGAAGAGCGATTACACGCGGGCACTCCTCGCTGCCCTTCCTGATAATGCGACCGGCGACCGGCTGCCGACCATCGGCGAACTTTTCAATCCGAATAAGACTGTGGAGGGAGCGGCCTGATGACGCCAGTTCTCGAAGGAAAGAACATCGTTCGCGACTATTACCTGCCGGGCGGCATGTTTAAGAAGGCGCGAACGGTCCATGCCGTCAAGGGCGTGAGCTTTAGCGTGGAGCAGGGCAAGACGCTGGCGATCGTCGGCGAAAGCGGCTGCGGCAAGTCGACGCTCGCCCGTATCATCACGATGATCGACCCGGCCACGGCGGGCGAACTCTTCATCGACGGCAAGAAGGTCGATATCTTCAAGGGTGACCTGACGCCGGAAATCCGCCGGAAGGTGCAGATCGTCTTCCAGAATCCCTATGGATCGCTGAACCCGCGCAAGAAGATCGGCGACATCCTGATGGAGCCGCTGATCATCAACACCAATACGCCGGCTGCCGAGCGGCGCGACCTGGCGATGGCGATGCTTAAAAAGGTCGGCCTGCAGGACGTTCATTTCAACCGCTTTCCGCACATGTTCTCGGGCGGCCAGCGCCAGCGTATCGCCATTGCGCGCGCACTGATGTTGAAGCCGCGGCTTCTGGTTCTCGATGAACCGGTCTCGGCGCTTGATTTGTCGGTGCAGGCCCAGGTGCTCAACCTGCTCGCGGACCTGCAGGACGAACTGAACCTGACCTATGTCTTCATCAGCCACGACCTTTCGGTCGTCCGCTACATGGCAGACGATGTGATGGTGATGTATTTCGGCGAGGCAGTCGAATACGGCACGCGGGAGCAGGTTTTCAGCGATCCGCAGCACAACTATACCAAGACCCTGTTTGCGGCGACGCCGCGGGCGGATGTCGATACGATCAAGGCACGTCTTGCACGCAAGGCCGCTGCCGTCTCTGCGGCCTAGCAAGGCCGCAGATATCTCACGCTGTAATGACCGAGATGAGCGATGACCGAGAATAACCGAACTCTCCACGCAATCATCGTCATGGGCGTCAGCGGTTCCGGCAAATCTTCGATCGGCGAAAAGATAGCGGCAGGCCTCGGCCTGCCGTTTGTCGAAGGCGATGCGCTGCATCCCGCCGCCAATGTCGAGAAAATGTCAAGGGGCATTCCGCTCTCCGATGAGGACCGCGTGCCCTGGCTCGACCGGATCGGCAAGGAGATGAAGGCGTCGCTTACCAAGGGCGAAGGCATCATCGTCTCCTGCTCGGCGCTGAAGCGCAGCTACCGCGACCGCCTGCGAGCCGCTGCCGGCGGCAACCTCTATTTCGTCTATCTCGAAGGTTCGAAAGAACTGCTGACGGAGCGTATGGGTCATCGCCAGGGCCATTTCATGCCGACTTCGCTCTTGGAAAGCCAGCTGCAGACGCTGGAAGTGCCGACCGGCGAGCCCGGCGTCGTCACCGTCGATATCGACGACACGATCGAGGATATCGCGGCGAAAGCCCTGAAAGCTCTCGCCGCTCTCGGTGTTACGGATTGAAACGAGCGGGCGAATAAGCCGAAATATTAATGAACGGCGTCTCGCCGCTCATCAGTTCAGCGAGCACCCGTCCCGTCACCGGCCCGAGAGTCAGCCCGTGATGGGCATGGCCGAAGGCAAACCACAGGCCCTGATGGCGCGGCGCCTTGCCTATAACAGGCATCATGTCGGGCGTGCAGGGCCGCGCGCCCATCCACGGTTCCGGATCCAGTCTCTCACCCAGCGGGAATATCGTGCGCGCCACGGCTTCGGCCCGGTCGAGCTGCACCGGCGTCTTCGGCGCATCGAGCGTTGCGAATTCCGCCCCCGTTGTCAGGCGCACGCCCTTGTTCATCGGCGCCAGGAAATAGCCGCGTTCGGAATCGAGCGTCCAGTTGTTGAGCACAGCATTGCCCTGTACGCCATAATGCATGTGATAGCCGCGCTTGACGCCGAGCGGGAAAGAATAGCCGAGACGGCGCGTCGCAACCGCTGCCCAGGGACCAAGCGCCAGCACGGCATCATCGGCCTCCAGCGACCCCTCTGCTGTCATGATCTTCCAGCCGGATCCGACGGGGCCGAGCGATGCCGCATCGCCGGTTACGAACCGCCCACCGAGGCTTTCGAAATAGCTGCGATAGGCACGCGTCAATGCATGCGGATCGAGTACAGACCAGGGATCGACCCAGCGCAGGCCACCGACGAAATCCCCGGTAATATTGGGCTCCAATCGAGCGATATCGGCCGAATTCAGGCTCTCGTAGCTGACACCGAACTGATCCTTCCAGTGGGCAGCTTCCACAAAGGCCTCATCGCGCTTGGCCTCGGTGCGGAATATCTTCATCCAGCCGTCCCTGCGGATCAGCGCTTCGGCATGTGACGCCTCGATCAGGTCCTTGTGCTCGGTGATCGAATTCTCGATCAGCGGCGCATAGGCCTTGGTGATCATCTCGTGCCGCTTCGGATTGGAGTTCCACCAGTAGCGGGCAAGGAAGGCGAGCTGGCTCGGCAGCGCCTTCAGGTGATAATGTGCATCGATGCGGTTGTTCAGCGCATAGCGCAGCAGCAGGCTGAGCTGCTGGGGAAAACCGTAGGGCATGACGCCTTCGCGCTGGATCAGGCCGGCATTGCCGAAGGAGGTTTCGTTACCCGGCTCCTTGCGGTCGATGAGTGTCACCTGCCGGCCGCGGCGTTGAAGATGGATGGCCGTCGAAACCCCGACGATGCCGGCGCCGAGCACGATTGCGTTTTTCGTCATTTTCCCCTGCATTCCGCTGTGTTTTAGAGCCTAAAATGCCCATCTCAATGCTGCGGCGCAAACGAAAAATCGCATTTCATTTCAAAATCATTGTGCTTTTGAGTGCGGCATTTTCGGCCCTGATGCGAACAGTCAGGACGGCGGCATTGAGGAGCGAAAAGGCGAGCGCATATAGCGGCATGCCGAAGGCAAGCGACAGGGCAGCAATCTCGCCTGTCACGATCATGTAGTTCGGATGTTTGAAGAAGCGGTAGGGGCCGCCTTCGACGAGCGGCGCGCCGGGCAGGATGATGATACGCGTCGTCCAGCGCTCCCCAAGTGTGGTCAGCACCCATAGCCGCAGCACTTGCAGCAGCATGAAAAGACCGAACCAGAAGAGTTGGACCGGCTGTCCCGTCGCCAGCATCCATAGCCCGGCGAGCCAGCCCGTATGCAGCGCCACCATGTAGGGGTAATGATCGGGCGCGATCTCGCGCGCCCCCCTTGCAAAGAGCGCCATCGTGTTGCGGCGCGCGATGACCAGTTCCGAAAGCCGCTGGGCGGTCACGAAGGTCAGCAATGCGATGGAAGGCCACATTATGCGACCCTCCGCAATGTCACGCAGCTTGCCGTAAAGCCCGGCCCCATGGCGATCATCGCCGCCCGGTCGGGCAGACCTCTGCTGATAGCGCGCTCCAGAACGAAGAGCACTGTCGGCGAGGACATATTGCCGTAATCTGCAAGCACCGACCGCTCGATGTCGAGCGTATCGGGCACCATGGAAAGCGCGCTCTCCATCGCAGTCAGCACCTTGGTACCGCCCGGGTGACAGATGAAACGGTCGATATCGCCGCGCCTCAGCCTGCTGCGTGCCAGAATGCCGTCGATTGCCGGGCCAAGTTCCTTTTCTGCAAAGGGCGGTAGCCCCTGCGCCAGCAGGATGCCGAGCCCGGTATCATCGATCTTCCAGCCCATGATATCGAGCGTATCGGGAAACAGGTGATCGCCGGCCGATTCCACCTCCGCCATACCGCCTTCTTGGCCTGATCGTAGCACACAGGCCGCAGCCCCGTCACCGAAGAGGGCGGTGGCGATGATGTTCGGTTTCGTCAGCTCATCCAGACGGAAGGCGAGTGTGCAAAGCTCAATGGCGACGAAGAGTACCACGGCACCCGGGCGGCTGCGCGCCAGCCGCGAGGCGATGCCAAAGCCGGAAACGCCGGCAGCGCAGCCAAGCCCGAAGACGGGAACACGCTCGATATCCGCGCGAAAGCCGAGCCGGCCGGCGAGCCGCGCATCGAGGCTCGGCGTTGTGATGCCGGTGGAGGAAACCGTTACCACGCAATCGACCTGATCAACCGTCAGCCCGGCCTGATCAAGCGCGCGCGTTGCCGTCGCGGCGAACAGCGAACCGGCAACCTCCTCATAGGCCTCCATCCTGTCCTGCCAGCCATGCGTCTCTTCAAACCAGGAGAGGGGACGGGCGGCATGACGCTTTTCGATGCCGGCATTGTCGAAGACGCGCGCGAGGTGGCGGAATTCTTTGAAGCGATCGGCAAAGAGGCGCGCGGAGGCTTCGGCAGCCTGGCTCTGCGAGATGATATGTTCAGGCACTGCGGTGACAAGACTTAAGAGTCTGACGGATTGGGGCACAATATTCTCCTTGTCGTTCCCGGCGGAACAGGCGGAAAACACGCTGGCCGAGGAGTTTATTCGATGTGTCCTCTTTCACGAAGCAGTGATCGGAAAAATGCTGGAGCACACCGAATAAAGCTGGCAACAGCGGTGTTCACTCCTCGCAACGTCATTTTCCGAGGAGTTATCCAATGACGACCAAGACTGTCCGCATCGCTTCCCTCGTGCTCGGCAGCTGCATTGCCGCTTCCGTCCTGTCCAGCCCCGTTTTCGCCATCGGCGACGACAGCAGCACCATGCCGGTCTGCAAGAAGGGCGAGATCTATGACAAGAAGGCCAAGAAATGCGTCAAGCAGCAGAGCGCCAACGTGACGGATGAAAACCGCACCGATTACGCCTACTCGCTCGCCAAGGCCGGCCGCTATGAAGAAGCGCTCGCCATGCTCGACACCGTCAAGGATCAGAACAATGCCGAATGGCTGAACTATCGCGGTTACGCCACCCGCAAGCTCGGCCGCACGGATGAGGGCATCTCCTACTATCTGCAGTCGGTGAAGCTCGATCCGCAATATGCCAAGGTCCGCGAATATCTCGGCGAAGCCTATGTCATCAAGGGTGATCTCAATCTTGCCAAGGAGCAGCTGACCACCATCAAGGCGATCTGCGGCACCGGCTGCGAGGAATATCAGGATCTCAACGCCGCCATCCTCGATCCGTCGAAGATCTAAAGCAATTCGAGCAAAAGTGTGCAGCGGTTTTGCGTCCGGAATTGCGTGAAACAAAGCTGCACACCTGCGTGAGGCAGGGGAGAGATAAGGTTGATTGAAGGGTATTTCCGGATGTCGGTCGCGCACACCACATTTCCTGCCTATAGTCGCGCCAGAACGGAATCGCCGGCCCGGTCGGCGGTTCCGAAACAGCCAATACGCGCGGAGGCGGCCATCGCGAGCGAAGCGGATATCAGGAGCGGCCTGACGGAACATCTCGCCCGTCTGTGGCGCTATGGCCTCGTTCTTTCGCATCAGCGTGATGTGGCCGATGATCTCGTACAGGCGACCTGCGTTCGCGCGCTGGAACGGGCCGATCAGTTTGTAGCAGGCACGCGGCTCGATCGCTGGCTGTTTTCGATCCTGCATTCGATCTGGCTGAATGAGATCCGCGCCCGCCGCGTCCGCCAGGGGCAGGGCTTCGTCGATGCCGACGAGACGCTGAGTTTCGATGGCGCCCGCGACACCGAAACGCATGTCATGGCGAACCAGGTTTTGAAACAGGTGAACGCGCTGCCCGACGCGCAGCGATCGGCGGTTTTCCTCGCCTATGTGGAAGGGCTTTCCTATCGCGAGGTCGCCGCCATACTGGATGTTCCGATCGGCACCGTGATGAGCCGGCTGGCAGCTGCCCGCGCGAAGCTCTCCGAAACCGTATCGGCAGGGGGATTTGAATGAGCACGAAGCACATAATGCCCTCCAACGAGGAACTGACCGCCTTCATCGATGGTGAACTTGGGCCCGAAGAGGCTGCCCGCATCGAGGCTATGGTCGAGGCCGATGAGGCTGTGGCCGAACGGCTGGAATTCCTGGCGCGCGCAAGCCTGCCTTACAGGCAAGCCTTTGCGCCGTTGCTCGATGCCGCTCCGCAGGCAAAGCTCGAAGCCATGCTATCGGCCATTCCCGCCACCCAGCCTGCAAGACCGGCTGCCTTCGTGAGCCGTCGAGGCTTTCTCGGCGCGCTTGCTGCTTCGGTCGTTGCCGGCATCGCCGTCGACCGCGCCGTGATCGGTCTCAGCACAGGGCTCTCGGGCAAGGATGAAAACAGTGAGTGGCGCGCCGTCGTTGCCCAATATATCTCGCTCTATACGCCGGAGACGCTCGCCGGTCCGGTCCCGCCCAGAGATGTGCAGGCAGCGCAACTCGCCAGTCTGGACGGCGACCTCCGCCTGCAACTCTCGCCAGAGCAGGTCGCCCTGCCGGATATCGATTTCAAGCGCGCCCAGATCCTGCAATATGATGGCAAGCCGCTCGCCCAGATCGCCTATCTGGATCCCGAGACCGGCCCCATGGCGCTCTGCATCGTCGCCTCCGATGGCGGCCCCAAGGCCCCTGATATCGAAGGCCGCAAGGGCATGAATGTCGTCTACTGGGCGAATGCCACCCACGCCTTCATGCTCATCGGCCACGCGCCGGTCGACCGTATGACTGAGATCGCCGATGCGGTGCGGAGCAAGATTTCTGTCTGATTGCAATTGACGGCATCGGGTCGTAATCCATCAGTTCACTGCGCTCGCAAGCCGAAGATTTGCCTGCGATACGCCGCCACCGGTTACCGGCGGCCGGGCGTTGACCTCGATGACACCAGAGGTTTTCGGCTTCGGGGCTGGCCGTGGCGCCTTGATGGGCGTGGGTCCGCTCGCCGCCTTGCCGGGTGAGCAATTCCCTGACGTGCTGCTTTCGACGTGCGGCTTGCCGTCAGCGCCGCTGAAGTAACGGAGGCTGCGGGTGCAGACGCCGTTGCCGGACATAGTCGAAACCATCGAATAGCCCTGCGTGCCGGCGGGCAGCCTGTTGAGGCCGATATCAGTCGGATTTCCCGGAGATGCCTGCATCATGCTGTCGGCCTGTTGCATCATCGCAGCAGCCTCGCGGTTCATCGCCGCGGATATCCGGTCCAGATCGGCGAAAGGAGCGGAAGGCCAGAACGGATCGAAAAAGCCCGAATCCGGCTGACTGTCGAACCGGATTTGCGGCGGTCGGTCGCCGGCGTAACGAATGCGTTCGAGCGAACCATCCGGCAGTCGTACGACGAGCACATGGGTATCGGTTGATTTGTGGGCGAGGCTCTCGGCCACAGCCGGGCCGGCAAGCGCGGCGGCTGCGATTGCCGCGGCGCTCACGAGAATTGCAATATGAAGCCTTTGCATAAGGGCCTCCTGAGATGGGAAGAACACCAATCCAACTGTCCGCATGAACGAAGTGCAGCGGCACGGCAGTGAGGATCATTGTGGCGCAGGCCGAATTTGTGGCGCGCTGCTGCGGCGTGGCGACGCAGAAAGCGGGCACCGAAAGCATATCGCGCAAAAGTGTTCAGCGGTTTTGCGTGCGGGAGATGAGGAGGTGAAGCCTGGAAAGCGAATCCGAATGACCGCAACGCGCGTTAGAACGGCTGGGTCTTGTCCGAAACCTGGCTGGCTTGATTGGCCGGGACAAGGCGGTTCAGGCAGTTGACGTAGGTCGTATACATCTGTTGCAGCCGCGACAGCGGCACCACCCAAGGCTCTTCATTTCCGGCAAAATCCAGTTCCATATCCGGCGTGCCGATAAAGGAATTCTTGAGCATCTTCTTGATCTGCGCGACGCCCGTCCTCTCAGAGGCCGGCAGGATGCGAAGCGTCTTGCTGTCGAAGGCCTCGGCCGGCACGGCCTTGGTGCCAGCGCGGCCGACAAGGGTCACTTTGGTCGTGGTACCGGCCGGAATATCCCAGCCATCCTTCGAAACGAGCCACATGATGCTGTCGAGGGTCTGCCGGAACTCGACCGTCTTGCCGAGCTCATTGTTCCAGACCAGCCGGCAATAGGACGGCTTCTCGCCGACGAACCCAACCGACCACTGCCGCGCATCGCCCATCCATTCCGTCTCGCTCCCCCGGGCCGTCTCGCTCCGGGCTGTGGCCGGGAGGAGAAGTGTTGCCAGCAATAGTGCAGAAAAGGTCTTCATGGCTCGAATCGTCTCCAGGGAGCTGGGGTGATTCTAACGGCGGAAGGTTGAGGTTTTGCTACCGGGGTGGACTGTGAATGCGGGTTGGTGACTGCTCAAAATGATCCATCTCGATACGCAACCCAGGAATGATCGGACGCCGTCCGGCGACGCTGTCATCCTCGAGCGTTCCGGCGTGCAACCTGGATTGGCATATTCGCGGCGATGTGAGCGGCAGGCTTTGGGCGAGATGGGCGGATGGTCGCAGTGAGTTCGCGCGTGGCCCGCAAGGGCGGGAACGGACCTTTCGGCGGGTGTGGGCGCACCCGACTGGAGACACTGATCTTCGGGCGGTTTTTTGCGCCGACCGGCAGAATTGCTTACGGTGCTTACAATTGGTTACACATATTCTGTAATCGAATTTCCGTAATGATTTCAGTGGTTTATTTTTTGTATTACGGAATTACGAAGATAGTGGTGAAACTTAGGTGGAGAGACAGCCGGTATTTCAAGGGGCCGTGGCTATCCCCATGAAAGTTTGAAACAGGCCGTAATTTTCGTAATTTTGTAATAGCGGTCGTTAAGAGTGTGATTTTATTATGTAATCGCGATTACGAAATTTGCAGGCGAATGGCAGCGATTACAAATTTGGATATCACCGATGACGCCCAGCGGTTCGCGGGTGATCTCGACGCCGATATCAGGACGAACGGCCCTTACGAGCGTGTCACGACGATTGATGTCAGGCGCGCTCCAATCGCTGTCGATGGGCGGGGGCAGGTCGCCAAGATACCAAAACGGGATCCGGCACGACTGGAAAATCAAGGAATTAAGGGCTTTTAGGGAGAATTGGCTGGGGAACCTGGACTCGAACCAAGATTAACGGAGTCAGAGTCCGTCGTTCTACCATTGAACTATTCCCCAGCAATCGCTGCCGAAGCATGGCTTGGCTGCTGTGCGGCGCTTATAACCAAAACGACGCCGAATGCAAATACCCGTTTTGAAAAAATTCGATCCCTCCACGGCGGGTGAAAATCGGGTGGTTAAAATCCGGAATCAAAAAGAATTTGGTGATTTCGCCGGTCGCTGATATCTTCGCGCCAACGCAAAAATCGAATGAGCGCCTGCTGCATACCTTTCTGGACTTGCGCGGCGCGATGGAAAACGAACGTGGAAGACCCCGAAGGCGGCGCAAGGCCGCAATTTGACGGGGCGTCGGCGGCAGGGCGCAAGGACGGCAAGAAGTCCAGGCGCCGCAAGGGCAAGCGTGGCGGGCAATCCCGCAGCGCCGCTCATTCCGCTTCGCATGATCTCTCCGGCCATGCCGGGGAGGCAGCACGCCCGAAGGAAGACACGGAAAGCCCGGCCCGCAAGCGGAAACGCCGCCGTCGTGGTGGGCGTGGCGCATCTCAGCCCGATACGGTCGTCCAGCCGCTGCCTGTGGTTCAGGCCGTCGCTCACGGCCATGGCCCGCGCCCCGATGGCGATTCGCCCTCCGGCCGACGTAACCGACGCAAGCATCGAAGCAAGCGGGGCCTGCAGGGCAGGCCGCTCGCTCCTGTGCAAGCGCCGCCCACCGCAAGGCCCGAACATCGCGCTGAAGCGCCGTCGCGCCCTGTGCTGCGCGAGGTGCAGGATGCCGAATCGGTAAATCGCAGGAGCCGTCAGCCAGGTCATGAAGACGAACGGGCAGGGGGCGAACATCCCTGGCCGGACGAGCTCTATGCCGCGCTCGATCTCGGCACCAACAATTGCCGCCTGCTGATCGCCCAGCCGACGCGCCCCGGCCAGTTCCGCGTTGTCGATGCCTTTTCCCGTATCGTGCGCCTCGGCGAAGGGCTTGCCGCCAGTGGCAGGCTGTCCGACGAGGCGATGGAGAGGGCGGTCGATGCGCTCAGGATCTGCGCTTCCAAGCTTAGGAATCGCGAGATCCGCCGCATGCGGCTGATTGCGACCGAGGCCTGCCGTCAGGCGGCCAACGGCGAGGAATTCCTGCAGCGCGTCGTGCTTGAGACCGGGCTGGAGCTCGAAATCATCGATCGGGAAACCGAGGCGCGGCTTGCCGTTTCCGGCTGCTCCTCGCTGGTCGGCCGCGAGGCGCGCTCCGTCGTGCTCTTCGACATCGGCGGCGGTTCTTCTGAAATTGCCGTCATCCGCATCGGCGACAACCGTTTCGCCCGCCTTGCCAACCACATCACCCACTGGACCTCGCTGCCCGTCGGCGTCGTCACCCTCTCGGAGCGCCATGGCGGCCGCGATGTGACGCCTGATGTTTTCGAGGGCATGGTGAGCGAGGTCGCGGGCATGCTGTCGAATTTCGACTGCCCGGAGATCGAGATTGGCGAGGACGGCGATTTTCATCTGATCGGCACCTCGGGCACGGTGACGACGCTTGCCGGCGTGCATCTCGACCTGCCGCGTTACGACCGCCGCAAGGTCGATGGCATATGGCTGTCGGATGATGAAGTCTCCGCCATGCAGGCGAAGCTTCTCTCCTGGAATTTTGAAAGCCGCGCCGCCAATCCCTGCATCGGGCCGGACCGCGCCGACCTGGTGCTTGCGGGCTGTGCCATTCTGGAGGCGATCCGCCGCCGTTGGCCGAGCCCGCGCATGCGCGTTGCCGATCGTGGCTTGAGGGAAGGCCTGCTCACCGACATGATGGCCGATGACGGCGTCTGGCGGCGGCATCGCAACCGCCGCGGCCAGCGGGGAAACAAGGGGTAGGCATGACCAAGCCAACGATCGCGGGAAACCGCACCGGCCGCAAGCTCGGCCAGCGCGTCAAGAAAAAGAAGATGAAGGCCTCTTCGCGCCAGTGGCTGGAGCGCCATATCAACGATCCCTATGTGCAGCGCGCCCAGCTCGAGGGCTATCGCGCCCGCGCGGCCTTCAAGCTGCTGGAGATCGATGAGAAGC
Organism: Hyphomicrobiales bacterium; assembly: GCA_900473185.1. Taxonomy (GTDB): domain Bacteria; phylum Pseudomonadota; class Alphaproteobacteria; order Rhizobiales; family Rhizobiaceae; genus Rhizobium. Next base: position 84,285 of record UCKU01000026.1, read on the forward strand.
ACCACATCCTGAAGGGCGCAAGGCGCATCATCGACCTGGGGGCTGCTCCCGGAAGCTGGTCACAGATCGCCGCGAAGGTGACGGGGTCGACGGATGAGGATGTCCGTGTTGCAGCAATCGACTTTCTAGAAATGACGCAGCTACCCGGCGTCACGGTACTGCAGCTCGACTTCCTTGATCCGACAGCCCCGGAGAAGCTGATGGAGGCCGTTGGCGGCACGCCCGATCTCGTGCTCTCGGACATGGCGGCGCCGACAACAGGCCACCACCGCACCGACCATTTGCGCACTATGCACCTCTGCGAGGTCGCAGCGCATTTTGCCGTCGAGGTGCTGGGGGAGGGCGGGCATTTTCTGGCCAAAACCTTCCAGGGCGGCACGGAGCGGGATCTGCTCGCCATGCTGAAGCAGCATTTCCGCCAGGTCGTGCACGTCAAACCCGCCTCATCGCGCGCCGAATCGGTCGAGATGTTCCTTCTGGCGAAGGGTTTCAAAGGCCGCAAGGCCGAGGCGGAGCCCGAGGACGCTTGATCTTTGCGCCAGTCCTGCGGATGATGATTTCCCAGGACTGGATACCATCGATCCCATGCTTCTTTACGTTACACTCGGAACCAACGATCTCTATCGCGCCCGGCATTTCTATGATGCCGTTCTGCCGGTGCTCGGCTACCGGCGCCAGCGCCATTCGGAGGAGGAGATCGGCTATGCCGCCGATGGCGACACACGCTGCCGCTTCTGGGTCGTAACCCCTTTCAACAGGCGGCGCGCGACGAATGGTAACGGCTCCATGGTGGCTTTCGAGGCGGAGACGCGGTCCGCCGTGGATGCCTTCCATGCAGCGGCGATTGCTGCCGGCGCTATCGATGAAGGCGAGCCGGGACTGCGCTCCTATCACGCGCATTTCTACGCAGCCTATGTCAGGGATCTCGACGGCAACAAGCTATGCGCCGTCTGCGAGAAAGCCGAAGAACCGCCCTTTATTTGACGGCCTGTTCGGCGTTGATCGTCGGCGGCACGCGCTTGACGCGGTGGCCGGACACGGAAGCCCCCGCGTCCTTTGCCATGCGGGCAAAGGGGATGGTGGCGACGACAGTCAGGCCGGCGATGACGAAGAAGGCGATGTGGAAATCGATGACCTGCAGCTCTGCCCCGCGGAAATAGATCGAGGTTTCCAGGATCGAGGCGGCAAGGGCAACACCGAGCGCCAGGCTGATCTGCTGCATGACTGAGGCCATGGATGTTGCCTGGCTCGCCTGCGCATCGTCGATATCCGCAAAGGCCAGCGCATTGACACCGGTAAACATGAAGGAACGAGAGAAGCCGCCCACTAGCAGCACGCCGATGATGACGAGATGCGATGTCTCCGGCGTGAAGAGGCCGGTCACGGCCGTCACGACCGTTGTCACCGCACCGGCGCAGAGCAGCGTGGTGCGGAAGCCGATGGCCTTGTAGACGCGGCGCGCGATGAACTTCGTGGTGATGGCGCCGATCGCTCCGGCAAATGTGATGAGGCCCGATTGAAAGGGTGTCAGACCAAATCCGAGCTGAAGCATCAGCGGTGTCAGAAACGGCATGGCGCCGACGCAGATGCGAAACAGCGTGCCGCCGCTCGTCGAGGCCCGGAAGGTCGAATTCTTGAACAGGTTGAGGTCGAGGATCGGCGTTGGATAGCGTCGGGCATGGCGCACATAGAGCACGCCGCAGATGACGCCGATTGCCGTGGCCGAGATGCCGATGATCGGCGGCAGGGCCGGAAGACTGACGACCGAGAGACCGAAGACGACGCCTGCCGCCGCAAGGCTGGTCAGGATGAAGCCGTTGAAATCGAGTTTCGGCGGAGCCGTTGCCTCTATTTCCGGCAGGAAGATCGTTGCGAGCCACACACCGATGACGCCGACTGGCACGTTGATCAGGAAGATCCAGTGCCAGCTGAAATAAGTGGTGATGAAGCCGCCGAGTGGCGGGCCGGCAAGCGGGCCGACAAGGGCCGGGATCGTCAAGAGCGCCATGGCCGAGACCAGTTCGCTCTTCTGCGTCGTCCGCACCAGCACGAGGCGGCCGACAGGCGTCATCATCGCGCCGCCCATGCCCTGCAGAAAGCGCGCAAAGACGAATTCGATGAGATTGGAGGAGAAGGCGCAGAAGATGGAGCCGACGACGAAAACACAGATCGCCAGCCGGAAGATATTCTTTGCGCCGAACCTATCCGCCATCCAGCCGCTGATCGGAATGAAGACCGCAAGCGCCACCATATAAGAGGTGAGCGCCAGTTTGAGCGTGATCGGTCCGACATGAAGATCAGCCGCAATCGCCGGCAAGGCCGTCGCGATTACAGTCGAGTCCATCTGTTCCATGAAGAGGGCAACGGCAAGGATCAGCGGGACGATGCGGTTCATAGGCGAATGCCTTGATGGATGCGGAGGGGGCTTGGGAGGCCCGTGCTGTGTAGTCCCAGTTATGGGCTGTGCCAATCCCTCAATCGGTTTCCATTACACGTTTGGATCACGACTGCGTGAGACGGCTTGCCCGAGACTTTCGCCTCTCAAGATTGACATATGCTTACCCGGCCGGGGCCAGAAATCCTGTATCAATCCGGCTGGAACATCGGGGGTCGTGCGGCCGCACACCGCACAGTGTCGAGGATGGATATATGACGATTTTTCATGGAATAAAGCGGCGCGCGCTTTTTGCCGCAGGCCTCGGTCTGCTCGTCGCGCCGGTCATCCTGAGAGGAACGGCCTATGCGGCCGCAACTGGAGAAACAGGCAGTATGGAAGTCACCCCGCAGCCGCAGATCAATCAGTTCAAGCTCGGCTCCTTCAAATTCACTGCCGTTCGCGACGGCTTCAACGTGCTCGAAAAGCCCTATGAGACCTTCGGTTCCAATCAGGAGCCGCAGACCGTCCAGGCGCTTCTCGCCGCCAATTTCCTGCCGACCGACAAGTTCGTAAACAGCTATGCGCCAACAGTCGTCGATACGGGCTCAGATGTTATCGTCGTCGATACCGGCTTTGGGGCCGCCGGTCGCGAACGCGGTATGGGCCAGTTTATTGCGGGGCTGAAGGCGGCAGGTTATTCGCCCGACGACGTCACGGTCGTGGCGCTGACGCATCTGCATGGTGACCATATCGGCGGCCTGATGGAAAATGGCGCGCCCGCGTTCAAGAATGCGCGCTATGTCATCGGCCATGCCGAATATGATTTCTGGTCGGACAAGGCGCGTGAAGGCACGCCGGCGGAGGGCGGCCACAAGGCGGTGCTTGCGAATGTCATGCCGCTCGCCGAAAAGGCGACCTTCGTCAAGGAAGGCGACACCATCGCGCCTGGTCTGACCGCCATGCTCGCGACTGGCCATACGCCCGGCCACATGATCTTCCACGTCGAATCCGACGGCAAGCGGCTGATCATGACGGGCGACACGGCAAATCACTACATCCTGTCGCTGCAGCGGCCGGACTGGGAAGTGCGTTTCGACATGGACAAGGCGCAGGCGGCAGCGACCCGCAAGAAGGTGTTCGACATGATCGCCACCGACAAGATCGCCTTCCTCGGCTACCACATGCCGTTTCCGGCGGTCGGTTTCGTGGAGAAGCAGGAGACCGGTTATCGCTTCGTGCCGAAGACGTATCAGTTCGACATTTGAATGAGACGCATGGCTGCCATACCAAGCCCGGCCACGTGCCGGGCTTTTTTGCTATTTCCTTCCTGTCATAGACGTGTTACCAGCCCTCGCCAACTTCCATAAACTCATGCACACCGCCGGTGCGGACGATTCGTACCGGGTGGGTTGCATTTTTCTTTCTTGAAGGAATTTGGCCATGGCTCGCATCATAGAAACGCCAACCGGACTGGACGCACTCACCTTCGATGATGTGCTGCTGCAACCCGGTCATTCCGAAGTCCTGCCGGGTCAGACGAGTGTCGCAACGCGCCTCGCACCCGACTTCGAGCTGAATATCCCGATCATATCAGCAGCGATGGACACCGTCACCGAAGGCCGTCTGGCGATTGCGATGGCGCAGGCCGGCGGCCTTGGCGTCATTCACAAGAACCTCACTCCCGTCGAGCAGGCCGAGCAGGTTCGTCAGGTCAAGAAGTTCGAAAGCGGCATGGTGGTCAATCCCGTGACCATCGGCCCGGACGCAACGCTTGCCGATGCCCTGGCGCTGATGAAGATGCACGGCATCTCCGGCATCCCGGTCGTCGAAAAATCCGGCCGCCTCGTTGGCATCGTCACCAACCGCGACGTCCGCTTCGCATCTGACCCGACCCAGAAGATCTACGAACTCATGACCCATCAGAATCTGGTGACGGTCAAGGAAAACGTCGATCAGCAGGAGGCCAAGCGCCTGCTGCACTCTCACCGTATCGAGAAGCTGCTGGTCGTCGATGGTGAGGGCCGTTGTGTCGGCCTGATCACCGTCAAGGATATCGAAAAGGCGCAGCTGAACCCGAACGCCTCCAAGGATGCGCAGGGCCGCCTGCGTGCCGCTGCTGCCGTCGGCGTCGGTGACGATGGTTTCGAGCGTGCCGAACGGCTGATCGATGCCGGCGTCGACCTGCTCGTCGTCGATACGGCCCATGGTCATTCGGCTCGCGTTCTGGAAGCCGTCGCCCGCGTCAAGAAGCTCTCCAACTCCGTCCGCATCATGGCCGGCAATGTCGCAACCGCCGCCGGCACCAAGGCGCTGATCGATTCCGGTGCTGACGCCGTCAAGGTCGGTATCGGCCCGGGCTCGATCTGCACGACGCGTGTCGTCGCCGGCGTCGGCGTTCCGCAGCTTGCCGCGATCATGTCGGCGGTCGAGGCCGCAAGGGCGCAGGATATTCCTGTCATCGCCGATGGTGGCATCAAGTTCTCGGGCGATGTGGCCAAGGCCATCGCGTCCGGTGCATCCGCTGTCATGATCGGCTCGCTGCTCGCCGGCACGGATGAAAGCCCCGGCGAAGTCTATCTCTACCAGGGCCGCTCCTTCAAGGCCTATCGCGGTATGGGCTCCGTCGGCGCCATGGCGCGTGGTTCGGCAGACCGCTACTTCCAGGCGGAAGTGCGCGACACGCTGAAGCTCGTGCCTGAGGGTATTGAAGGTCAGGTGCCGTACAAGGGCCCGGTCTCCGGCGTCCTGCATCAGCTCGCCGGCGGCCTCAAGGCTGCCATGGGTTATGTCGGCGGCAAGGACATCAAGGAGTTCCAGGAGCGCGCCACCTTCGTGCGCATCTCCAGCGCCGGCCTGCGCGAAAGCCATCCGCATGATGTGACCATCACCCGCGAAAGCCCGAACTATCCGGGCAGCGGCGTCTGATCATGGAAACGGGCAGCCGGGTTCCGCTCTGGATCATCGCGCTGCTCGCAGCCCTCTGCCTCGTCGTCCTCGGCTGGACCACCTTCGGCTACACCGTGCCCTTCCAGCATGAGACGGGGCAGGCGGTACTCGATACCTATTTTGTAGGCTATGACGGGTCCGCCGTCTTCCATATGCAGACGCTGCTCGATCAGAACGAGACAGCAAGCCACATTCTCCGGGCCATGTATTTGGGCCCGGAGCTGATCTTTCCGGCACTGCTGACAGCCCTTCTGTTCCTGATTTTTCTGCGGCTCGGCCCGATCGAGACATGGCGCGGCCGGCAGGCGCCCCGCCTGCTCGGCCGGATCACTTACGTCCTGCCCTTCATTTACGGCTTCGCCGATTACGCAGAAAACATCTCAAGCCTCGTTGCCTTCAGCGACAGTGGTGCGGCAGGCTTTGCCGCGCAGATCCTGCCGTGGATGACGAAGCTGAAATTCGCAAGCCTTGCCATCTGCGCCATTCTGATCATGAGAGGCGCAATTCTCCACCAGACGCGTGAAGACTGAGTGCCTGCAGCACCTCCTTTTACGCAATTCCGGACACAAAACCGCTGCACACTTTTGCTGGAATTGTTTATCGCGGCCAGCGCCACACCGGCTGTGAAAGCCTTGCCGCGAGGAAATCTCCGAGTGCTTCCACTTTCGCCGGCCGGGCACGCGCTGACGGCGTAACGAAATAAAGGGCGCCCTTTGGCAAGGTCCAGTCCGTCAGGATCGCCTTCAGGCGTCCGTCGCTAAGGTATTCGTAAGCCATGAATTCCGGCAGTTCGACGATGCCGAGGCCACGCAACGCCATCGGGATCAAGGCCTCCGAATTGGTGGCCCTGAGTGGTCCGGTCGGCACCACGATCTCCTCTTCCCCTGCCTTGTTGCTGAAGCGCCAGACATCCTGCCGCGGCCGGTAGGCGTAACCGAGGCAATGATGGGCGGCGAGGTCTCGCGGATGCCGTGGACAGCCGTATCTTTCGAGATAGGAGGGGGCTGCGAGAATGAAGGGCGCGACCGGCGCCAGCCTCTTCGCCACAAGGGAAGAATCGGGCAGCACCGCAATGCGCAGCGCCGCATCGAAGCCTTCGCCCACGAGATCGACCACCGCATCGCTCATATGCATGTCGATGGAGATATCGGGATAGAGTTCGAAGAAATCGGGCAGGATCGGCGCCAGCCATTGCCGCCCGAAGACCATCGGCACGGCGAGACGGATCAGCCCGCGGGGCTGGGTGGAAAGTTCGCGCGCCGCATCCTCGGCCGCTTCCGCCTCCGCATAGATGCGCTGGGCGCGGTCGACGAGCCGCAACCCGAAATCGGTGAGTGCCAGCTGCCGGGAGGTGCGGTTGAAGAGCCGCGCCCCCAGCCGTTCCTCCAGCCGGCTGACTGCCCGCGACACCGTCGGTACGGAAACGCCGAGCGTCCTGGCCGCGCGGGCGAAGGAGCGCTCCTCCGCCACCTTGGCGAACATGGCGAGGCCCTCGAAATCCGGAAAACCCATCGTTTCATTCTTGCAATGATGTCTTTCATTTCTTTCTATTCCGAAACGAAACGCCCGTCCACATCTTCAGTTCAGTCGAACAGAACAGGAGACGACGACAATGACCCAGACACTGAACGGTACACAGAGACTGAACGGAAAGATCGCGGTTATCACGGGTGCTACCTCGGGTATCGGCCTTGCCACCGCAAAGCGCTTCGCAGCCGAAGGTGCGCGCCTCTTCATTACTGGCCGCCGCAAGGATGTGCTTGATGCAGCCGTTGCCGAAATCGGCGGCAATGTCACTGGCATCCAGGCCGACTCGGCAAAGCTTGCCGATCTCGACCGCCTCTATGAGCAGGTGAAGGCAGAGGCCGGCCGCATCGACGTACTCTTCGTCAATGCCGGCGGCGGTTCGTTTGCGCCGCTCGGCGCAATCACCGAAGAACAGTATGACGATACCTTTGGGCGCAATGTGAAGGGCGTGCTCTTTACGGTGCAGAAGGCGCTGCCGCTGCTCGGGCATGGTTCCTCTGTCATCCTGACCGGCTCCACGGCGGGGGTATCAGGCACGCCGGCCTTCAGCGTCTATGCCGCCTCCAAGGCAGCGATCCGCAACTTCTCCCGCAACTGGATCCTCGACCTGAAGGACCGCGGCATTCGCATCAACACGCTGAGCCCTGGTCCGACCGAAACGACAGGCCTCGTTGAACTCGCGGGCCAGGACAAGGCACAGCAGCAGGGCCTGCTGGACTATATGGCATCACAGGTTCCGATGGGTCGCGTCGGCCGCCCGGAAGAAATCGCCGCAACGGCCCTCTTCCTCGCGACAGAAGATTCGAGCTTCATCACCGGCGCCGAGATCTTCGTCGACGGCGGTATCGCCCAGGTCTAGATCCGAAGATGATCTGACCCTGAAGACGGCCCGCTCCACAGCGGGCCGTCATGGCTCTGGTATCTGTCCGATCTTTCCGCTACTGCTCCCGCCGTCGCCGAAGTGAGAGGAATGATTGATGACCGGCTTTGAGATGTTCTGGCCTCTGCTTGCCCACGTCCTGTTGGTCTACATCCTCTACGGAGTGCTTGGTCTGCGTCGCGGCAAGGCGGTTCGTGAGGAGCGGATGAAGAAATCCGGCTATCGCGAGAACCGTGACGAACCGCCCGAATGCCTTTTCGTCAAGAACAGCCTCGCCAACCAGTTCGAGCTGCCGGTGCTCTTCTATGCCTGCAGCATTCTTCTTTACATAACCGAGGCGGATAATCTGGTGGCCGTCGTGCTTGCCTGGCTTTTCGTCGTCCTGCGATATGCGCATGCCTATGTGCATGTCACCAGCAACGATCTGCGCTATCGCAGCCCGCTTTTTGCTGCCGGTTTTGTCGTGCTGGGGGCCATGTGGGCCTGGCTTGCCGGCTGGATGCTGTTCTCCTGATCCCGGCGATCTCCTCCAGGTAGGTTGGTAACACGGTTTTGTTCCTGCGTTACCGGCTGCTGACCTAAGTTCCCCCTTACCGATTGGGCATGGGGTGGGAATAGAGGAGGACTGTCATGGAAAAGCCCGTCATTACGCAGGCAATGATCAATGCCTATGATGAATATACGCACCTGACGCTGGATCGCCGCAGCTTCATGGACAAGCTCACGAAGCTTGCCGGCTCGGCAACCGCGGCCGCGGCAATCGCGCCGCTACTGGCGGCCAACAAGGCAGCCGCCGAGGTCGTCGCCGAAAACGACGATCGCCTGACCGCTAAAGATATTACCTATCCCGGCAGCGGCGGTGACATGAAGGGTTATCTGGTGCAGCCGAAGAATGCGTCCGGCAAGCTCGGCGCCGTCATCGTCATCCATGAGAACCGCGGCCTCAACCCGTATATCCGCGATGTCGCCCGCCGCATGGCGCTTGAAGGCTTCGTAGCGCTCGCGCCGGATTTCCTTTCGCCGCTGGGTGGCACACCTGAGAATGAGGATCAGGCACGCGATATGTTCAGCAAGCTCGATGCGACCACGGTCGCTGCAAACGGCGAGGCGACCGTCGCCTACCTCTCCAAGCTCGAGGCTACGAACGGCAATGTCGGCGCGATCGGCTTTTGCTGGGGCGGCGGCGCGGTCAACAACCTCGCGGTGAAGTCGCCCGAGCTGAAGGCAGGCGTGGCCTATTACGGTGCACAGCCGCCGGGCTCTGACGTTCCCAACATCAAGGCGGCGCTGCTGCTCCACTATGCCGGCCTCGATGATCGCATCAATGCCGGCATCGAGGCTTACAAAAAGGCGCTCGAGGAGAATGGTAAAAAATTTGAGATCTACGTCTATGAGGGGGTCAACCACGCCTTCAACAACGACACCTCCGCTGCCCGCTATGACAAGGCGGCAGCCGATCTCGCCTGGGGCCGCACGGTCGAGTTTCTGAAGCAGAACCTCGCCTGACCCAGGCCTGGAGAGTGTGCCGCAAGGCGAAAAAGGCAGGCTGACAAGTGCTCAGCCTGCCTTGCTGAATGAAGTGTTAAGAGTGTCTTTTACACAGGCCAAAACGGGGCGTAACGCCCCTTTGCCCCTGCGCTCTTGCCATTGCTTAAAATCCGACCATTTCCCTTTACGACGGATGAATACCTGCATGTCATATCCGCCCGACGCGCCGGTATGACACATCATCTCCGCCGCTCAATAACGAGACAGATGGGAACCACATGGGCGCGGACATTTCGGATCGTATTGCTCTTCGCAGGAAGCCGAAACAGGAGCGAAGCATCCAGCGACTGGATCTCATCCTCAACGCGGCAGCCACCATCATCGCGGAAAAGGGCGTCAGCGCCATGCGGATGACCGAGCTTGCCGTCGCCGCGAAAGTTCCGATCGGTTCGGTCTATCAGTATTTCCCGGAAAAGGCGGCGATCGTCAAAGCGCTGTTCGACCGCCATGCGCAGGCGATCCAGCAGAAGACGGCGGAGATGTTCGCGGATGTTCGGTCCCTCGATGAAGCGCTCGACCTGATCTCGGCGATGATCGACTGGTACTATGCGGAATACCGCAACGATGCGGCCTATCTCGGCGTCTGGATGGGCACGGAGACCGATCAGGATCTCCTGCGCCTGAACATCGAGCATAGCGGCCAGGTCGCCGAGATCTTCCAGGAGGCTGTGCGTCGTCTGTCGCCGGAACTCTGCAATGAGCAGATGAAAGCGCGCACTTACCTTTTCAGCCACCTGATCGGCGCTGCGGTCCGCCTTGCGGTGCTGAGCGAAGATGGCTTTGGCGAGCGCGTCCTCGACGAATGGAAGCGCGTGATCCGCGCTTCCCTATTTGCTCCGACGTCCGCTTCGGCAGCTTGAGACTACCTACCAGCTCGGCATCATGCTCGCCGCAGCTTTGAGCCGTGGATAGTGGCGGGCGTAGCCTGTCTTGCCATCCTGCTCCAACCCATCTTCGATGACCGTCGGCGTGATGTTGTCAAGGCAGGCGGTGATATGTGCCGTAATGGCATTCATCAGCGACAGCGAAACGCCGGGCCGCTTCATGATGCCGATCTGCACCGGCGGCAGTGCCGGGAAACCGTCTGCCTGGCTCAAGACCTTCATGCCTGTCCGAAGTGCCGATTCCGGCATGATCGAAACCGCCATGCCGGCGAGCACGGCCGAGGCGACCACGGTGCAGGACCAGCTCGTGAACAGGATCTGATATTCACGGCCGACGGCATCGAGTGCCGAACAGGCGAGCTGGCGCCACTGGCAATCGCGCCGGCCGACGGCAAGCGGCACCGGCGCATCGTCGCGGATCGGATGGTTGGCGGAACTCACCCAGCAGAGCGGTTCCGTTCGCACCACATCCGAAATGCGCTCGCGCGGATTGTGGGTGACAAGTGCGATATCGAGCTCGCCCTTGTGCATGCGTTCGGCGAGATCGACTGAAGGCTCGCAGACGATATAGAGCTCGACATTTGGATGCGTCTTGGCAAAGCGGCCGATGATCTCGGGCATATAGCGGTCGGCATAATCGTCGGGCGTGCCGATGCGCAACGTGCCTTCCAGCCTGTTGTCGTCGAAGGCGGCGATCGCCTCATTGTTCAGGCGGATCATGCGCCGCGCATAATTCAGCAGCTTCTCGCCTTCGACCGTCAGCCGGTTGCCACGGCCGTCCTTGATGAAGAGCTGCTTGCCGATGCGTTCTTCCAGGCGCCGCATCTGCATGGAGACGGCGGACTGTGTTTTGTAGACCTTGTCGGCCGCCTTGGTGAAGCTGCCGGAATCCACGATCGCGATGAAGGTCTGCAACTGGTCGATATCAAGCGGCGCCGACATGATCCTCTCCATCCATAAAGATCTCTGATGTTAATCATTAGAAACATTCGTTGGACTGATCAATAGGTCTTTGGCATCTTCGGGATGCAAATCAAGCAAACTGAAGGACAGACACCCTGCCTGTCCAACCTGTGACCAGCTTCACCCTCCCTGCTCGACCTCGCAGGCGGGGCGGGCTGTTCTGCGCCCCGAAGAAAGGAGAGTTCGATGCGCACTCATGAACAGACACTAGAACTCGACTGCGGCAAGCTCGCCCCGACGCTCATGCAGCGTCTGATGGCCGCCTTTGCGCCGCTGGCAACCGCTCTTCGCATTCTGCGCAATCGCTCGCAGGTGAATGGGCTGCACGAGCTCGATGACAATCAGTTGCGGGATATCGGCCTGTCGCGGGCCGACGTCACCTCCGCATTCCTCGCTTCGACCTTCTTTGAAGATCCGTCGGAGCACCTGACGCAGGCGGCCAAGCGCCGCCACCTGCTTGCGATCATGCGCCCCTACAGGGACTGATCGCACTTTTTTCCCCGCAGGGTGATAGCCAATAGCCCTGCTGCTTAACCCGGTGATCGGCTTTCCCAAGCCATCTCCGGGTTTTTTTATTCCTTGTTGCCAGGAGGGCTGTCAGGCGAGGGGGCAGTCTTCGGCAGATAGGCTTCAAAGATCGCTTCCAGGTTCTTCTGATAGCTTTTCTGCACTTCGAGACCGCTGTCGAACATGGCGTTCAGCATCTCGGTATAGCTGTCGCCGGCTTTCGGTTCTTCCTTGGGCGGCGGGGCCTTGGTTGCCGGCTGCTGGAAGCCGGCCATCATTTCCTGGAATGCCTTGGCGAAGGGATTGTCGAGGAAAGGATTGACCGGCTGCTGCGGTGCGGCTTCCGGCTTCGGCACGCTGAACATCAGCTGCATGGCCTGTGTGAACGGATTATCGAAAATGCTGGGCTCGGGTGCTGCCTTCGGCTTCGGCGCAAAACCAGTACTCTCAAGCCATTTCTGGATCGTCTCGCCCATCGCCGTATTGACGAACGGGTTGACCGGCGTCGCCATCTGCCCCATCGATTGCTTGAATAGCCCGCCCATCAGCGTGCCCGCCATGACCGGCAGCATCTGCTTGTAGATTTCCTGGCCGATGCCGGTCATCTGCGCCGCCTGTGCGGCAATGGCGCGCGAGACCTCCTTGGAGCCGAAAAGCTGGGCGAGGATATTATTGCCGTCGGAAATGCCTTCGGGGGTAAAGGCCTTGCTCATGTCCTCGAAATATTTGGCATAATTGCCCGATGCCACGGCCTGCATAAGGCCGACGAAATCATAAGGGTTGCTGGTGCTGCGCTTCAGGCCGGCGGAAAAGGCCGGCGTCAGCGCGGCCATCGCCTTCGTTGCCTGTTCCTGTGCGAGGTTGAACTGCCTGGCAACGGCATCCATCGCCGCTCCGTTCTGCGCCTGCATCATCATGTCGAAGAGTGGCAGCATGAAAGTCCCTTTCCCGGATAGCGGCGCATATTCGCGCCACTATAGCTCGAAATGGGATTGCGCAAACGGCTTTTTGGAAGGGGCGGCTTGCCTCTTAGTATTGATATTCCTGGAAGACCGGCTCGACCGAGCCGTTCCAGCGGCCGTGATAGAGCGCCAACAGATCCTCGGCGAGCGTTGCCTTCTTGGCCAGAACCTCGTCGAGTGGTGCCAGGAAGATGCTCTCGTCGACGCCGTCGCCATTCAGCCTGTTGCGTGCTTTCAGGCCGGCGCGGGAAATATTGACGACCTCGCGCGCCGTGTCGATCAGCGCATGTCCGCGGAACTCGGCCTTGAGACCTTCTTCCGGCACCGCGTTGCGCAGCGCATTCACTTCGGCAAAGCTCCAGTCCTTGGTCAGTTCATCGGCGGCCTGGAGAGCGGCGTCATCATAGAGCAGGCCGACCCAGAAGGCCGGCAGGGCACAGATGCGCCGCCACGGGCCGCCATCCGCGCCGCGCATTTCCAGGAACCGCTTCAGGCGCACATCCGGGAAGAGGGTCGAAAGATGGTTCGTCCAGTCGCCCATCGTCGGCTCATAGGCCGCGATCTCGCCTTTCAGAGCGCCGTTCATGAATTGGCGGAAGGTGACGTGGGTTGCCCTGTGATAGTGCCCGTCGCGCATAACGAAATACATGGGTATGTCGAGCGCCCATTCGGCATAGTCCTTGAAGCCGAAATCATCGCGGAAGGTGAAGTCCAGGAGGCCGCTGCGCCTGTTGTCAACGTCGCGCCAGACATCGCCGCGCCAGGAGAGCATGCCGTTCGGTTTGCTTTCGGTGAAGGGCGAGGAGGCGAAAAGTGCGGTCGCGAGCGATTGCAGCTTCATCGAGACGCGCATCTTGCGGCGCATGTCGTCTTCCGAGGAGAAATCGAGGTTCACCTGGATCGTACAAGTGCGGTACATCATGTCGAGGCCGCGGGTGCCGACGTCGGGCATGTAGCTGGTCATGATTTCGTAGCGCGACTTCGGCATATGCGGGGTTTCCGCATAGGTCCATGTCGGGCTGCCGCCGATACCGAGGAAACCGATGCCCATGGGCTCTGCGATCTCGCGCACCTGCGCCAGATGCTGGTTGGATTCCTTGCAGGTCTGGTGAATATTTTCGAGTGGTGCGCCAGAGAGCTCGAACTGGCCGCCGGGCTCGATCGAGATGGCACCCATGCCGCTCTGCTCGCCAAGGCCGATGATATTGTCGCCGTCCGTGATCGGCTCCCAGCCGGACTTGGCCTGCAGACCCTTCAGCAGCGCCGAGATGCTGGCTTCGCCAAAATAGGGAACCGGGCTGTTGTCTTTGCGGAAGAAGACGAACTTCTCATGTTCGGTGCCGATGCGGAACCGGTCCTTCGGCTTGTTGCCGGCGGCAAGATAGTCGGTCAGCTCCTGAACCGAAGAGATCGGCGTCTGGTCGGTGGTGTCGCGAGCCATGAAAGTACCTGTATTCGAAGGCGCCGGGGTCGGGGCAATTGGAAGGGTGATTAGTGCCCAAGCCAGCTAAGTTGCAAGTGAAATTGTTTCAACAGGTCATCAAAAAAATAGCAGGCCCTTCCAGAGAACGGGCATCCGAAAGTCAATTCCAATCGCCGATTGCAGCCTGTATCACCGCCATTGCCGCGACCGCTGCCGTATCGGCGCGCAGGATGCGTGGACCAAGCGGGATTGCGGTCACGAAATCCAGGCTGCGCAGGCGCGTTTGCTCCTCCTCGGAGAAGCCGCCTTCCGGGCCAACCAGAAGCGCGAGCTTCCTTTCGGTCACTTTGGAAAGCAGTGGCAGCGGGTTCTGCCCTGCATCGCCCTCGTCGCAATAGATGATGCGCCTCTCTCTAGGCCAACGGTCGAGCAGATCGGAAAGTTTGATGGGTTCTGCTACCTCCGGAATGCCGAGGATGCCGCACTGTTCCGCCGCTTCGATGACATTGGCGCGGATCTTGTCGAGATTGGTGATCTTGCCCTGGACATGCTGGGTCATGACCGGCTGCAGCAGGCCGGCACCCATCTCCACCGCCTTCTGCACCAGATAATCCATGCGGCCGACCTTCAGCGGCGCAAAGAGATAGTGCAGGTCGGATGGGGCAGGCTGCGGCCGGGTCTCTTCCGTCGCCGTGAGCAGGATGCGCTTGCGAGTCGGGAAGGAGAGGCTTGCCTTCCATTCGCCGTCGCGGCCGTTGAAGAGGAGGATTTCCGCACTGTCTTCCATGCGCAGGACATTGGCGAGATAGTTGAACTGCTCCGAATTGGCCTCGACGGCGGCACTTTTTGACAAGGGAGCATTGATGAAAAGCCGCTGCATGCGGAAATTGGCGCGCATTCTGAGACCCTGACTCACATGAAGAGCGCGAACATAGCCCAATAAATCACCGCCGCAAGCGCGGCCGAGACCGGCACTGTGATGACCCACGCCCCGACGATCGTCATGAAATGCGACCGGCGGACGAGATAGCGCCGCCGGGCTTCGTGAACGTTCGGCTCCGGCTCGTCGATCTCGAAGCTCTCGGTCTTGCGGCGTATGAATTCGATACGGCGCTTCGAATTGCGCGTGTACCACTCTCGGAAAAAGCCGACACCGAACACCGAGCCGACGGCGATATGGGTGGTGCTGACCGGCAGGCCGAGCCAGGAGGCGACGATGACCGTGAAGGCGGTCGAGAGCGCTACGCAATAGGCGCGCGCCGGATTAAGCTTGGTGATCTCCTCACCGACGAGCCGGATAAGACGCGGCCCGAAAAGCAGAAGGCCGACCGAGATTCCAAAGGCGCCGATCAACATCACCCAGAGCGGCGGGTGGCCGATCATGCTGTTGTCGGCAATACCGGCCGAGTGAACGATCGCCGAAAGCGGACCGACCGCATTGGAGACATCGTTTGCGCCATGCGCGAAGGAGAGCAGGGCGGCCGAGCCAATCAGCGGAAAGTGGAACAGTGTGCGAAGCGAGCTGTTGCGGTTTTCGAGATTCGCTGCCTGCCGCAGGATGACCGGCCGCACCACGAGCCAGCTGACGAGACCGATGCCGATGCCGATCAGCAGGATCGTCAGCGGCGAGTACCGGTGCGGCGCGAGCTGCAGCACCATATAGGCCATGAAGCTGCCGGCCATGATGGCGATCAGGACGGGAACCCATTGCCTGGCGGCGGCGATCTTGTCCTCGCGATAGACGATGAGGGTCTTCACCAGATAGAGGAGCCCCGCGGCGATCAGTCCGCCAATCAGCGGCGAGGTTATCCAGCTCGCGGTGATTTCCAGCATGACCCGCCAATTGACCGGCTCGAATCCGACCGCTCCCACGCCAGCCCCGATCACGGCGCCCACGATCGCATGCGTCGTCGAAACCGGCGCATTCATCCACGTTGCGAGGTTGATCCAGAGTGCGGCGGCCGTCAGCGCTGCCATCATGATCCAGCCGAGTGTTGCCGGCGGCACCTGCACCGTATCGATGATACTGGAGGAAATCGTCTTGACGACCTCACCACCGGCAATTGTCGCGCCCAGCACCTCGAAGATCGCGGCGATGATGAGCGCCTGTTTCATGGTGATGGCGCGCGCTCCGACGGCCGCGCCCACATTGTTGGTCACGTCGTTGGCGCCGATGTTCATCGCCATGTAGGCGGCAAGTGCTGCAGCCGCAATCACCAGCACCGCGCCGGGCCTGTCGAACACGTAGACACCGGCAAAAAGCATCGCCAGGCCGAGAAAGATCAAGCCAAGCCCCGGTGCCACCAGCCGTCGCGAGACATATTTGGCTGCATCCTCGACATGGGTGAGCTTGTCGAGGTCCTTATCAAGCGTGCGTTTGGTGAGGACGGCGTTGCGTGGCGGCATTCTGTTTCCTGGCTAAATCCTGCTTTTGCGCCGCCTTATCTAGCAGCACAAGATGGCAAGACTCATTCCGCCGGAATTTGTTTCGGAATGCCACCGGAAAGGCGCTCAGCCATGCGCTGCTTGAAGGCGAGGAAGAGATTGCGCAGTTCGGGTTCCTGGACGCGCTTCACCGCTTCATCGCAGGAAACCCATTCGATGGTGCGCTCGCCTTTTTCCTTGAAGTTCTTTGCCACGGTCGTCACTTCGAGGGCATAGACCTGCACCTTGCAGGTCACCTTCAGGCCGTCACGCAGAACCTTGCTATAGGTATAATCGCCGAGCATTTCCGTTTCCACCGTGCCGTGCACGCCAGCCTCCTCGAAGGCTTCCTGGGCTGCCACCTCATAGGCGCATTTGCGCGTCATCGGCCAGCCTTTGGGGATTACCCAGCGGCCGGTGTCACGGCTGGTCATCAGCAGAACTTCCAGATTTCCCGTCTTCTTTTTGACCCGATAACAGAGCGCAGCATACTGCTGTCGCGGCGGACGCCGAAACATGAGTTGCACATCAGAAGCCAGGCGGGCAAGAAGGGTCAATTGTCGGGTCACCTTTACGATCTTTGAGCTGAGTCGTTTCTATATTAGTATCCTATGAAAAGCTTGCGCGATCCATACGTGCAAAACGAACCGAAAAACTATTTTATCCACTGTACATAGGAAAAATCGAGGCCGGGCAGGTTTGGAAATTCCGCCTTTTCCTGTCCCGAATGCGTCCTCTTGCACAGCTGTACAATATGGCCCGGCCTTGCATTTCATTCAATGGCGAGATCTTCTGATCCACCGTGATTTTCTACAATGTGGTAACTATGCGACTCCCACCCCTCAACGCGATCCGCGCTTTTGAAGCTGTCTGTCGTCACGGCAGCATTCTGAAGGCGGCCGAAGAGCTGGGTGTGGTGCGCGGCGCCGTGCGCCAGCAAATATCGACACTCGAAGATCACCTCGGCAGCAAGCTCTTCGTGCGTGACGGCCGCAGGCTGGTTCCGACCGAAAAGGCAAGCGCCTTTGCCGAGGCCGCCGGTGCTGCCTTGACCATATTGAAACGCGCCGCCGATGCGTTCGAGGAGGCGGGCAGGCAGCGCATCCGCCTCGGCGTGCCCTCGGCTTTCGCCGTCTGGTGGCTGATGCCGCGAGCGGCTGACATGCAGGCAAGCATTGGCGATATCGAGATCGATATCGTGCCGATGACGGTAGTCGAGCCCTTGTCGCAGCATCCGGATTTCGATGCCGTGATCATGGGCGGCGAGATCAGATCCTCTGCCGGTATCACCGAGACACGCTTCATGGAGGATGAATTCGGCCCGGTTGCAACGCCCCCAATGGCCGCCAGACTTGCAGGCGATGTCGCGGCCTTGGCGGAATCGAACATCCTTGTGAGCCGCAGCGCGCCAAAACTCTGGGCGGAATGGTTTGCAGAAAGTGGCACGCCGCCTGTTGCCTTTTCGCATCTTCGGGAATTTGAGGATCTTCTTCTGGCGGTGAGTGCGGCCCGAGCCGGCCTCGGCGTTGCGCTGGCGCCGAAAGCCTCGATCGAGGACGATCTCGCCCGCGGCATTCTTGTCTCCCCTTACGGCTTCATCCGCCGGCCGGCCGGCTACAGCCTCTGCTGCCGGACATCGGATGCGAAACGGCTGGCCCTCGTAGCGCTCCGCAACTGGCTGCTGCACTCGGGCGGCGCGTCCTGAAAGGGCAGTTTTTCTGCCCTTTCATCAGAAATATCTCCATGCCCACCCTATCTTTGCCTCGCTAGAAAAGGGGGGAACGAGAGGGCATGAGATGGAAAAACCTGCGACACGCATGGACTGGATCGGCAATAGCTGCCGCCTGCTGAAGGCAACGGCGGCGGAATTCGAAAAGACGCGTCCCTTTGCCGGTCTTTCGATCGGCACCGGCATCCATCTGGAGCCGAAGACGGTCGCTCTGCTGATGACCCTGCGGGCCGGTGGCGCGCGCCTGATCTGTACCGGCAATCTGAACAGCACCCAGCCGGCAACTGTGGAATTCCTGCGCGCGCAGGGCATTACCGTCTTCGCAACCCAGACGACCGACCCCGTCGCCCACCACCAGAGCCTTGAAGCCGTCGTTGCCGAAAAACCCGATCTCCTGCTGGACAATGGCGGCGATCTCTTCGCGATCGCAGCCGAGAGGCCCTACGCCAATTTGCTCGGCGGCACAGAAGAAACGACCTCCGGCCGGACCCGCCTGCTGCCGATGCGCGACAAGCTGGCAATGCCGATCCTTGTCATCAATGACAGCCCGATCAAGCAGTTTGCCGAAAACCGGCATGCCGTCGGCCAGAGCCTGTTCGAAAGCTACATGCGCTTCACCAACCGCTCTACCAATGGCAAGCGTGTGACCATCTTCGGTTACGGCGCCTGCGGCAAGGGCACGGCCGCTGCCTTCCGCAATGCCTTCTCGACGGTGAGCGTCGTCGATATCGATTCCGTTACCAGCCTTGAGGCACATCTCGACGGCTTCATCACGCCGCTCCGCGAACAGGCGATCCGCTCGGCGGACGTGATCGCCACCGTCACGGGTTTCCCCGGCATCGTCACTGCCGCCGATCTGCCGCTGATCAAGGACGGCGCGATCCTCATGAACGGGGGTCATTTCCCGCATGAGATCGATGTCCCAGCCTTCCGCAGCCATCCCGATGTCGTTGACATCGACCGCTACGAGGCCGATTTTATCGAGACCTTCCATCTGAAGGATGGTCGGTCCTTCCACGTGCTCGGTGGCGGCCATATGGCCAATCTTGCCGGCCCGCGCCCGCTCGGGAACTCGGTCGAATCCATGGACCTCGGCTTCACCCTGCAGGCCCGCTGCCTGGAGCGGGTCGCAAAGCGCGGTGTCGGCGCCGAATCCTGCATCGTGCCGGTGCCCGCGGACATCGACGCAATGGTCGCGAGCGCCTATCTCGATCTGACGCGCTAAAGCAATTCCAGCAAAAGTGCGTAGCGGTTTTGCGTGTGGAATTGCGTAAAACAAGAAAGCAATTCCAGCAAAAGTGTGTAGCGGTTCTGCGCGTGGAATTGCGGGAAACGAACAGATAGCGCGTCAGATTTCCACGACGACCTTGCCTTCGGCCTGACGACTTTCGAGCAGACCATAGGCTTTTCCCACGTCTGCGAGCGAAAACTGCCGCGGATCGAGATGCGGCATCAGCGTCCCGGCTTCGACACGCTGTGCGACCCACTTGAGGATTTCGCCGTGATGGGCGCGGTCTTCTCCGGTCAGCAGCGGCGCCAGCGTGAAGACGCCGGAATAACTGGCGCCCTTGAAGGAGAGCGGCGCCAGCGAATGCATGCCCCAGCCGAGGCTGCTGACGACATGGCCGAACTTGGCGACGGCCTGGAAGGCGGCATCGAGGCCCCTTCCGCCGATCGTATCATAGACGATGTCGAATCCTTGCCCGTCGGTATATCGGGCGACAAAATCTTCAGTCCTCTCCTTCGCATAGTCGATCGGCGTTGCACCAATGCTGCGGATGTATTCGGCCTTCGAACCGCTATCGACGGCATAGACCTCGGCACCGGCAGCAACTGCCATCTGCACGGCGATATGGCCGACGCCACCGCCGCCACCGATGACCAGCACCTTCTGCCCGGCCTTCACCTGTGTGCGTTCTTCCAGACCTTCCCAGGCGGTGATCGCGATCAGCGGGAGGGCTGCGGCTTGGCGCATTGATATATTGTGCGGCTTAAGCGCGACGAGATCGGCATCGACAGCCGCGAACTCGGCAAGCGATCCTTGCAGGCCGCCGACGCCGCCGATCATCCCATAGACTTCGTCACCAGGGCGAAAACCCTCGACGCCGTCGCCAATCGTTTCGACGATCCCGGCCATGTCGATACCGAGAATGGCAGGCAGGGGATGACGGGCATGCGCTGCTTCGCCGGCGCGGATCTTCAGATCCAGCGGATTGAGCGCCGCCGCCTTGATGCGCACGAGGATCTGGCCCGCCTGCGCGACGGGTTTTGCGATATCGGCAATGGTGAATTCGGAATTCTGCGCTTCGACAAGCGCGGCTTTTATCGTGCTCATGGAACTCTCCTTGGTTTGTTGGACGCAGAATGCCGCATTGAATTCTGAATGGAAATAAAAGATAAAGAATGAATGTCATGCAATTTTGTTTGAGGCTATGCGCTTGGAATGGAGCGACCTGAAACTCTTCCTGGCAATTGCGCGGCTCGGAACCCTGGGCGCCGCAGCGCGCAGCCTCGGCCTGACGCAGCCGACCATGGGACGCCGTCTGCGAGCACTTGAAACCTCGCTCGGCCAGACGCTTTTTCAGCGAACGGCCGACGGTTTTGTCCTGACGGATGAAGGCACGACCGTCTTTGCCCATGCCGAGCGCATGGAAGAGGAAGCGCTTGGACTGGAGCGCGAGCTCGCCGGCCAGAATAGGCAGCTCGACGGATTGCTGCGCCTCTCCTCTTCGGACTGGTTCGGCGCCCATGTTCTCTCGCCTGTCCTGGCGGAGTTCTCGGCTGCCTATCCCAAGGTCGTCATCGAGTTGTTGACCGACAGCCGGCTTCTCAGCCTTTCAAGGCGCGAGGCCGATATCGTCTTCCGGATCGCACCTTTCACCGAGACCGAGGTCATATCCCGCAAGCTTCTGCATGTCGATTACGGTCTCTATATCCGTCGCGGTATGCCGCATCCCAGGGCAGGAGATGGCAGAGGCGACCGGCTCGTCACTATGGACGAGGCTTTCGGCGGCATGCCCGATGTCGGCTGGCTGAAGCGTTTGCTGCCGAAGGCGGACATCGCCATGCGCAGCAACAACAGAGATGTGCAGGCGACCCTCTGCGCCAACGGCGCCGGCCTTGCCGTCCTGCCGCGCCCGCTCGGCGATTCCATCGTGGCCATCGAACATGTCGATCTCGGCGAAGCACCACCCGGCCGCGACACATGGGTCGGCTATCACCGCGACATGAAGCGGCTGGCGCGGCTGCGGGCGCTTCTCGATCTCTTCATCGAGCGGCTGGCGGATTAGCGCGTCGTTTCACGCTTGCGGGTGAGATGCACCTGGCCCCATTTGGCCAGTGCCTCCATGACACTGCGCAGGCTCTTGCCGTGCTCCGTCAGCGCATATTCGACCCGCGGCGGGACTTCGGGATAGATCGTCCGGCTGATGACGCCCTGGCTCTCCAGCTCCCGGAGCTGTGTCGTCAGCATGTGCTGGCTCACGCCGGCGATCGCCCGGCGCAATTCGTTGAAGCGGTAGGGGCGGTTCACCAGCTGCCAGAGGATGAGCAGTTTCCACTTGCCGCCAAGCACGCTTAGCGTGGCGTCGATTTCCGGCGGCGGTACGGGAAGTTCGCCGATGTTTTCGCACGGCGCCTCATTGGTCATATTTTCCATACTATACCAGAAAATCCATCCTACTTGTGTGATCGATGCAGCATCGACATTGTCTCCGGCACAGTCAATCTTGCAAAGGAAAATACTGATGTCGCTCACTGCAGAAGCCCCCGCCAACAGGTTCAAAACGATCGGTTTTTGGGCGCTTAAGATCGTTTTCGCACTCGCCTTCATCGGCGCTGGCAGCGCCAAGATTTATGGCGTCGAAGCCATGGTCGCTGAATTCGACGTCGTCGGCCTCGGCCAGTGGTTCCGCTATTTCACGGGTATCGTGGAAATCGCCGGCGCAATCCTGCTGCTCCTGCCTCGAACGACCTTCTATGGGGCGGCTCTTCTGACAGCAGTCTGCATCGGGGCGTTCTTTGCCCAGTTCGCGGTTCTGCACGGGGACGTCATCCACACGATTGTCATGGCGGCAATCCTCGGCGCCATCGCCTGGTTTCGCCGCAAGGACGTGCTGGCCTGAGCCTCAGCGCTCCCAGTAGGGGACCGGGCCGTAAAGTTCGGCCAGAAAATCAATAAACAACCGAACCTTGGCCGGCAGGAATTGCCGGCTTGGGTAAACTGCCGAGAGCGTGACATTGTGCGAACCCTCGTAGGCCGGCAGCACCTGCACGAGCTTGCCGCTCTTCAGCTCTTCGCCGATATCCCAGGTGGAGCGCAGAGCAATGCCGAGGCCTGCAATGACTGTTTCACGGATCACCTCGCTTGAATTGGTAATCAGCATGCCCTCCGGGCGCAGGCTGAAGGCCCCATCCGGGCCGTCCAGTCGCCAGACATCATTGTTGTGGGCCGGCAGACAGCGATGCTGCTTCAACTCTTCGATATGTTTTGGCATGCCATGGGCGGCGACATAATCGGGTGAGGCGCAGAGCACCCGGCGCACCGGCGCCAGACGGCGGGCAACAAGGCTGGAATCGGTCAGTTCCGCGATCCGGATGGCGAGATCGAAGCCGCCGCCGACGATATCGCTGAACTCGTCGGTCAGCACCAGATTGATCGCCAGCTCCGGATGCGCCTCCATGAAGGCTTTCAGATAGGGCGCGATATGCATGCGGCCGAAGGAGGTGGGCGCGGAGATCTTCAGCGTGCCATGCATCTGCGCAGAGCGGCCGGAAATATAGAATTCCGCCTCCTCGATCCCTGCCAGGATGCCGAGAACGCGGTCGTAAAAACCCTGGCCGGATTCAGTGAGCGAAATCTGCCGCGTCGTGCGCTGCAGAAGCCTTGTACCGAGCCGGTCCTCCAGCCGCTTGATGCGCTTGGAAACGACGGCAGGGGAAAAGCCGAGCGCGCGGCCGGCGAGCGACATGCTGCCGGTTGAAACGACCTTGGCAAAGATTTCGAGATCACCCAGATTGGTCATAAGCTTTTATAACTTTTTCCCTTTTGGCATAAGTGCTTAACATTTGCGCCGGTTTCGGGAAAGTGCTAAGCCGAGAGAGCCGGTCACAGGGAGGATTTGTCATCGGTTTCCGTCATGTTGGCCGAGGGAGAACGCCATGTCCGACGCCATTTCGTTCCTCGCTCCGCGCCCCGACGTTCTTGCGCGCCGCAAGGAAATCGTTGCCGATCTCGTCGATCTCCTGCCGCCGGAATGTCTGATCCACGAAGCGCGCGAACTTGTGCCCTTCGAGACAGATGCATTCGTCTCCTACCGCCGCCTGCCGCTCGCCGTTGCCTTGCCACGTTCGACCGCGGAAGTCGCAGCCATCATGAAATACTGTCATCGCTACGGCATTCCGGTCGTCCCTCGTGGGGCCGGCACCTCGCTTTCGGGCGGCGCAATTCCGCAGGAAGATGCTGTCGTGCTCGGCCTGTCGAAGATGAACCGTATCCTGGACATCGACTTCGCCAATCGCTGCGCCGTGGTTCAGGCCGGTGTCACCAATCTCAATATTTCCGAAGCCGTCTCGGCAGACGGTTTCTTCTATGCGCCCGACCCGAGCTCGCAGCTCGCCTGCACGATCGGTGGCAATATCGGCATGAATTCCGGTGGTGCACACTGTCTGAAATATGGTGTCACGACCAACAACCTGCTCGGCGTCAAGATGGTGCTGACCGACGGCACGGTGATCGAGCTCGGCGGCAAGGCTCTGGATGCGGCTGGCTACGATCTGCTCGGCCTCGTTTGCGGTCATGAGGGCCAGCTCGGTATCGTCACCGAAGCGACGGTACGCCTGATCGCCAAGCCGGAGGGCGCTCGGCCGGTGCTTTTCGGTTTCGAAAGCTCGGAAGAGGCAGGCCGCTGTGTCGCCGACGTCATCGCCGCCGGCATCATTCCCGTCGCCATCGAATTCATGGACAAGCCGGCGATCGAGATTTGCGAGGCCTTCGCTCATGCCGGCTACCCGCTCGATGTCGGCGCGCTCTTGATCGTCGAGGTCGAGGGATCGGAAGCGGAAATGGACGACATGCTGAAAAGCATCGTCGACATCGCCCGCAAACACGGCGTCAAGACGGTGCGTGAATGCCAGTCAGCAACCGAGGCGGCACTGATCTGGAAAGGGCGCAAGTCCGCCTTCGGCGCCACCGGCCGTATCGCCGATTACATCTGCATGGACGGCACTGTGCCGCTGAGCCAGCTTTCGTCTGTGCTGCAGCGGACGTCAGAGATCGTCGCCGGTTACGGCCTGCGCGTCGCCAATGTCTTCCATGCCGGCGACGGCAATATGCATCCGCTGATCCTCTTCAATGCCAATGACCCCGAGGATGCCGCCAAGGCCGAGGCCGCCGGCAACGATATCCTGAAGCTCTGCGTCGATGCCGGCGGCTGCCTGACTGGCGAGCATGGCGTCGGCATCGAGAAACGCGATCTGATGCGTCATCAATATTCCGAGGCCGATCTTGCCCAGCAGATGGCGGCGCGCGCCGCCTTCGATCCGCAATGGCTGCTGAACCCTTCCAAGGTCTTCCCGCTCGAGGGGCGTCCTGCTGCATGATCGATCTGGTGCCTGCAAGCGAAGAAGAAGCCGCAGCAATCATCCGCGCGCATGCACAAGAGAGGCGTGCGCTCGCCATCAGCGGCGGCGACACGCGTTCTGGTTTTGGCAATGCGGTCGAGGCGGAGGATCGCCTGCGCTCGACTGGCCTGTCCGGCATCGTCTCCTACAATCCCGGTGAGATGGTGATGACAGCAAAGGCGGGCACGCCAATCGCCGAAGTCGAGGCGGCCCTTGCCGAAAACAGCCAGATGCTGGCTTTCGAACCCATGGATCATCGCGCCGTGATGGGCACATCGGGCGAGCCGACGATCGGCGGCGTCTTTGCCGCCAATGTCTCCGGCCCGCGCCGCTTCGTGGCAGGGGCTGCTCGTGATAGCCTGCTCGGCATCCGCTTCGTCAACGGCAAAGGCGAGATCATCAAGGCAGGCGGCCGGGTGATGAAGAATGTCACCGGCCTCGATCTGGTGAAACTGCTCGCCGGCTCGCACGGCACGCTCGGCTTCCTGACCGAGGTGACTTTCCGTGTGCCGCCGCGTGCGAAGACGGAGGAGACTGTCGTCATCTCCGGTCTCAACGATGCCGAGGCCGCGAATGCGATGGCAGCGGCCATGGCTTTGCCTGTGGAGATCTCGGGTGCTGCCCACCTGCCTTTGACGGTGACCTGGAAATTTATCGGCGGCAAACTGCCCGAGGGCGAGGCTACGGTGCTGCGTATTGAAGGCCTGCCCGGCTCGGTGGAATCGCGCGTGGCAAAGCTTCTGTCGGCGATGGCGCCCTTCGGCCAGGTCGCGAGCCTGGATCGGGCCGCCAGCCGCCAGCTCTGGCAGGAAGTCCGCGATGTGGCGCCCTATGCCGATGGCACCGCCCGACCTGTCTGGCGTGCTTCCGTCGCGCCGGGCATTGGCCATCAGCTTGTTGCAGCCCTGCGGCTGGAAGTTGGTGTCGATGCTTTCTACGATTGGCAGGGTGGTCTAGTCTGGATGCGCATGGAAGCCGATCCGGAAGCTGATCTGGTCCGCCGCTTCATCAAGGCGCTCGGCGGCGGCCATGCGACGCTCATTCGCGCCTCGGCTCAGGCAAGAGCGGCGGCGTCAGCCTTCCATCCCGAGGAAGAGGCAGTGGCACTTCTTTCTCGTCGCGTGAAGGAAAAGTTCGATCCGGCGGGGATCTTCAACCCGGGGAAGATGGCGGGACACTGAAATGCAGACCAACTTCACCATCGCTCAGCTTGCCGATCCGCATGTGGCCGAATCCGAGCAGATCCTGCGCAAATGCGTGCATTGCGGTTTCTGCACCGCCACCTGTCCGACCTATGTTACGCTCGGCAACGAACTCGACAGCCCGCGCGGGCGTATCTATCTCATCAAGGATATGCTGGAAAACGGCCGCGCGGCGGATACGCAAGTCGTCACCCATATCGACCGCTGTCTCTCCTGCCTTGCCTGCACCACGACCTGTCCTTCCGGTGTCGACTACATGCACCTCGTCGACCATGCCCGGGTTCATATCGAAAAGACCTATAAGCGGCCGTTCATGAACCGGCTGACGCGCGCCATTCTGGCGGCAGTGCTGCCCTATCCCGGCCGTTTTCGTGCAGCACTTGCGCTTGCCCGCATCGGCCGTCCCTTTGCCGGCCTGATGCGCGGGGCAGCACTGAAGCCATTTGCAGCCATGCTGGCGCTTGCGCCATCAAGTATTCCGGCGCCGTCGCCTTTTGCCCAGCCCGGCCGGCATGAGCCGCAGGCCGAACGCCGCGGCCGCGTCGCGATCCTCACCGGCTGCGCGCAGCCCGTTCTCGATCCCGCCATCAACGAGGCGACCATCCGGCTGCTGACACGGTTGGGCGTGGAGGTGGTCGTCCCCGAGGGCGAGGCCTGCTGCGGCGCTCTCGTCCATCATATGGGGCGCGAAGAGCAGGCTCTCGCCTCGGCCCGCGCCAACGTCGATGTCTGGACCCGCGAGATCGAGGCTGGCGGCCTCGACGCAATCATCATCACCGCCTCCGGCTGCGGCACGACGATCAAGGACTATGGCCATATGCTGCGCCTTGACCCCGCCTATGCCGGCAAGGCGGCGCGCGTCTCGGCACTGGCCAAGGACATCACCGAATATCTGGCCAGCCTCGATCTGCCCGCACATATGCCGAAGGGCATCACAGTCGCCTATCACTCAGCCTGTTCCATGCAGCATGGGCAGAAGATCACCATGGCGCCAAAGCATCTGCTCAAGGCGGCAGGTTTTACCGTTCGGGATCCGGCCGAGGGCCATCTCTGCTGCGGCTCGGCCGGCACCTACAACATCCTGCAGCCGGATATTTCCGCTACCCTCAAGGCCCGCAAGGTCAAGAATATCGAGGCGACCAAGGCCACTATCATCGCGACAGGCAATATCGGCTGCATCACTCAGATCGGATCAGGCACATCAACACCGATCCTACACACCGTCGAGCTTCTGGACTGGGCTTATGGTGGTGCTGTGCCTGAAAAATTAAGGGATTTGCCGCTAGCTTGAGAGCACCGATTCATTGGCCGATTTCAGGGGCCGATCTCAGGAGTTCTGGCCATGTGGCGTGGATTGATGGTGCTTGCCGTATTGCTCGGCGCGGCTGGTGTGGCGCACGCCGATGTCAGGTATTTCTGTTCTGCAGACGACAAGGATCTGCGCTTTACGCTCGAAAGCGCTTTTGAAGATGGAGGTGGTCACAAGCTGATCCATTTCCGTGGCGCGCTGATGCTCAAGGACGCCAATAAATCGAAGAACTTCGGCAAGCGGATCCTCGAATCGAAGGATTTGACAAACCGCTGGTCGCGCGATGGCGATCTGCGCCTGGAAGTTTTCACGATGGAAGGTACTGACGCTGAAAGCGAGTCTCTGGATCTCGCGGTTCTCGCCGGCGAGCACGGCAAGGCTTCGCCGAATTTCAGCGGCACTTATGCTTTGCGCATCGAAGACAGCACAAGCTTCTTCATCGTCGAAGGCAAGGTGAGCTGCGGCACCAAATAGTCCCGCATCTCTATCTCTTTGTTTTTACACAATTCCGAACGCAAAACCGCTATATGCTTTTGCTGGAATTGCTAGAGATCACCAGTGGTAGGAAATACCGACGTTGACGGCGTTGGTGACGATGTTTGTCTTCAGGCGGTCGCCGCTGTCGATCGGAACGTCGACGCGCGAATAGGTGCCCTTGTATTCCACGAAGGTCGACCAATTGTCGGTGACGCGGAAGTC
>UCKU01000070.1 GCA_900473185.1 Hyphomicrobiales bacterium
AAAGTGAAGTACGCGTTCATCCTTGCAGTCGTCCTCTTTGACGACAGCTACAACATCGTTAGGGCGGGGCTCATTCCAGCGGCTGCAGTCACGGAAAGGTCGGTCTACATCGCGCACACAAACAGTCACAAATTTCTGGCAAGAGACAGCGTTTGGGACGTCGCCGATGTCACCGACGTTACGGAAAGGCTCCGGGCCGTCCCGTAGCCGCACGAAGTTATGCCAGCTTCCGACAAACCCCCGATCCGGTCAACGTCGTGTAGGAGCTTGTGGTAAAGCCAAATGTCTTGTCTGGTCTGATGCGCACTGCAGCGCTCGCACGGCTATCGCACTCGGCCCGATCACGAGCTTGACCTCATAGCGACGAGCCAAGCTGGATAAAAAGGGAACCGTTCGCGACCTCAATCTTTTTTAGGAGGTCCGCGCTGACCTCGTCCCGAGTGACTGCTTTAAAGTGCCGCCACTTCTGATTTCTAGCATTTGCAGGCACCGCCACTCCTTCCCGCAGAAAGAGCGTCAAGTCAGGTTCTTGATCTGATTTGTAGATGCAAATCCTCATTGGCTACCCCTGCGTCTCGCGCTGCACCATATTGTGCGCCGCAAAATCACGGATGGCAAATTTTCTTTCGCCGGATAAGTGAAAATCATCAGTGGAGCGCTACGCAAATATGGTCGCCCTATTCGAAACAATCCGTTCCGGCCTTATCGGGCGAGAGCTTAGTATCGATGTGGTCATTAATCTGTTGAAACGGGAGGTGGCATAGGATGGAGCTGAACGCCAATACAGTAGCTACGAACGTCGATTGCAGCTGCCGGTGGTGGCGAAGCTGTTCACCGATGCGGCGGGCGAGCCACGTTTTACCGGAGCCACTATTTCCCATGATGAGCACCCGCTCGAAGGCAGTTGATGCGTGAGCAAATTCCATTGCGCCCCTCGAATGGCACCGGTCGCGGAAATTTAAACGGGAATTTTTTCGGCCAGTTCAAACCCAAATTTACGAAATAGCCTGCTTCGCACGGGCGTGTGCGTTCGGCTAGACGTGCCCTGTGCCACGCGCACCAGACACCTGGATGGCGCAACGTTTTGGGTGGGCAAGTCTGGACGGGTTTCGTCGACCTTAGATGCACCACCCCGCTTGGCGGCTGCGTCATTGCATCGCGATCCGGCCCCACCCCTCCCTGGCCACGATATTATAGATATGGCCTTCGACGGAAGCCGCAAACGACGGACTGACTATCGGTCTTTATTTGCTTCTGATCGTGTCCGGCTCACAGGCTCACTGTTAATCCTCCCTGAAAGCCCTAAAAACTTGGTCCGTTAAAGGCTTGGTCAAATACGCAAGCGCCGTTCTCTCTCCAGTCTGCACAAAGGCCTCCACTGGCATACCTGCCAGCGGCGCGAGCTTTCCAAGCCGCTGCCATTCCGTCTCGGGCACGAATACCCGGATATTGTAGAAGCTTTGCCCAGTCCGTTGGTCCGTTGTCAGATCTGCCGAGACCCGCGTGATTTCGCCATTAAGTTCGGGGGTTGTACGTTGGCTGAAGGCTGAGAATCTTAGCGTGACAGCTTGGCCTATGGCAATTTGATCAATGTCTTGTGGGGAGAGCTTAAGTTCGGGGGTTAAGGCATCATTATTCGGCACAATCTGCATGATTGCCTCGCCCGGGGCGATGACAGCGCCTGCGGCATGCACCACTAGTTGATGGACAACGCCCTTTTGGGGGGCGCGGATATCAATGTGATCCAGTTCGTCCTGCGCTGCTACCAAACGTTCGGAAAACTCGCCAATCTCGCTCTCGGCCTGTCGAAGCTGATCGGAGACCTCGGTCCGCTGATCATCGTCAACTTGAATAATCTGAAGGCGCGTCTCCGCGATTTTGCCGTTGACCTCAGCCGCCGACGCAATGAAGCTTCCGAGTTCGCCGGTCAGATCGGCAGCGTCTCGTTGAAGTGAATAGACTCTTGTTGCTGGGATGATCCCCTGCACTAGAAGCGGCTGTAAGCTGCTAAGCTCCTTCTCGATAATTGCGATGGCTTGCCTCTTACCGTCTTGCTGCGCTTGCAGCCCCTCCGACTGCTTGGACAATTGGCGGACTCGCTCTTCGAGCTGAGCCTTTCGGCCAAGCCGCGAGGATTGGCGATCTTTAAACAGCCGTTGCTCGCCGTCCAAAACCGTTGCGATCTCCACATGGTCCCGATTTTCAGTAAGGTGTGAGGGGAAGAGTATCTCCTCAAGACCATCGCGTTCAGCGATAAGCCGGGCTTGTCGAGCTGACAGCTCTTTAAGGCGCTTCGAAACAATCGCAAGGTTTGCGCGAGTTTGAGTATCATCTAGATGAACTAGAATCTGCGCTGCTTCGACACTATCGCCATTCTTGACGAACACGGTGCCAACCGTTCCGCCCTTCTGGTGTTGTACAGGCTTCACGTAGCTGTCGACCACTAAAGTGCCTGCCGCGATCACCGCTCCTTGGAGATGCACGGTTGCGGCTAAGCCACCTAAAACGCCGACCAGTAGAATGATCATTGTTAACGCCCGAAGAGTTAAACGGCGAATTGCCCGTTCAGCTAGCGGTGCTTCGATCATATTCATTCTGCTGCGGCGCCCCCGATGACGAGACGGGTGGGCGCCTGTGGGATTTGCGCGGAAAGTGTGGTCTTTTTTAAGACCTCGTCCTTCGGACCAAACGCCTGGATTTGGCCATTGCCCATGACCAACACCTTGTCTACTGCAGCAAGGGCGCTCGGACGATGAGCGATAACGATCGCTATGCCGCCACGATCCCTGATTCCGGCGATCGCCTTTGATAGCGCTGCCTCGCCATCCGCGTCGAGGTTTGAGTTCGGCTCGTCCAAGACCACTAGAAATGGGTCGCCGTAAAGTGCTCGCGCCAGTGCAATTCTTTGTCGCTGGCCACCTGACAAGACCGATCCGTATTCACCAAGCTTGGTATCAAAACCATCGGGGAACTGAACGATCATCTCGTATACGCCAGCCGACTTGGCGGCGCGGATAACTTTCTCCGAAGGAGCATCCGGATCGAAGCGAGAGATGTTTTCGGCAACTGAGCCGCTAAACAACGAAACATCCTGTGGCAGATAGCCTACGTGTCGACCTAGAGCAGCTGGTTCCCATTGAGATAGAGAGGCGCCATCGAGGCGAACGGCACCTGTCAAAGGCTGCCAGAGGCCAACAAGTCCTCTAGCTAGCGATGACTTTCCTGAGGCGCTAGGCCCGATCACACCGACGGCGTCGCCTGCACGCAACTCGAAGGAAGCCCCGCGAATGATAGCAGTCTTTGTTCCTGGTGCCCCGACGTGAAGGTTCTCAGCCCTGAAACTCGAAACTGGCTGCGGCAAGGAGACTTCGCGCTCTGTCGCTGGCATTAGCTGCACGAGTTGTTGTAAACGTGACCAACTTTGCCGAGCTGCAGCGAACCCTTTCCATTGTCCGATCGCAAGCTCGACCGGAGCCAACGATCGGCTCACGAGAATGGAGCTGGCAATCATGATGCCGCCGGATGCCTCCTGTCGGATGACCAAAACCGCACCAACCGCAAGGACGGCCGATTGGAGCATCATTCGCGTGATCTTCGAAATGGTCCCGAGGGACCCCGTGACCTTGGTTGCCTGAAGATGATTGTGAAGATAACGGCGATTGATCTCGTTCCAGCGCGTCCCGATCAGATGGCCGAACCCCATCGCTAATACAGCTTCCGAATTGCGCCGAGTTGCTTCGGCCAAAGCCGTTCGTTCCGCAGCGATCTTGGCCGCTTCCTTGGCCGGTTCCCGCGATTTCAGTTCGGCGAGTAGCGTAAGCGCCACCAACACCACGGCCCCAGCTAGCGCTGTTATTCCAATCCACACATGGAAAAGAAAGCAGAGTCCCAAATAGAAGGGCATCCACGGCATGTCGAATAATGCGGTCGGACCGGGCCCTGACAGAAACCCTCGAACCGTATCGAGGTCACGAACGGACTGCAGCCCATCGCCAGGCGTCTGCATCCTAGAAGGAAAGAGGACGAGAGAGCTGTAAACGCTTTCGCTAAAGCGCTCGTCGACGGAAAGGCCCACTCGAACCAAGATCAGTGATCGAACGAGTTCAAGCATCCCCTGGAAAGCGTAAAGCGTCGCCGCGATAACCGCCAGCCCGATTAGTGTAGGGACGCTTCTTCCTGGGATAACGCGATCATACACTTGAAGCATGAAGAACGAACCGGTCAACGCCAGCAAGTTAATGACCGCGCTCGTTGCGCCGATACCAAGGAACGCCTTTTTCAGCGAGGTAACGACCGCCACAAGAAAGACCTGTGGCGGCTTTGAGGGCATGTTGCTCAATTTACGTTCCTACCTACGCTGCCGCAGAGAAACGGAAATCGTCCTGATGAAGGCTCGTGACGACCACATTCTTCAACAGGATTGAATTGGCAGCATCGAGCGTGATCAGGGTATCAGCGCCGACCTGAGTTGCCGCAGCCAATACAGAGGCGAAATCATCGAAAGCGTCCGTATCAATGACGTCGTAACTTCCCGCACCTGCGATGAAGTCGGTTACGGTGTCGTGACCGAAGCCCCCCTTGAACACGAAGACATCGTCACCTGCACCGCCAGTGACGGTGTCATTGCCGAGATAGCCTTCCAGCTGGTTGCCTTCCGCATTGCCGATAAGGATGTCGTTGCCGGTACCGCCAATCAAAGCCTCGATGGATACCATTGTCTCAGTGGTACCGCTCGAAAGCGCCTTGCCCTGCTGAAGATCCAATGTCCAGACGGCTGTCGAATAACTGAAATCGCCCGTATCGAAACCGTCACCTCCGTCGAAGCTGTCGAGACCGGTACCACCAACCAATCTGTCGGCACCGTTACCACCTCGGAGCGTGTCGTCACCGTCGCCGCCGATGAGGATATCGTTGCCATCGTTCCCCGAAATCACATCGTTGCCAGCCCCACCATCCAGCTGGTTGTTCGCAGACGACCCAAGGATCTGATTGGCTCCCGATCCTGCTACGACATTTTCGATGTTGATGGCTTGCTCGAACGTACCGTCCGAGAAGAGGACCTTGCCAAGCGCCAAATCGATGTTGTGGCTGGCGGTGTAATAGGTGAAGTTGAGAGTATCTATCCCGTCGCCACCGTCGAAACTATCGGCGCCGACGTTGCCGAATAAGATGTCATCACCAGCACCACCGAGATGGATGTCGTCTCCATCCCCACCGTTGAGGCTATCGTTGCCGTCACCTCCGCTCAGCGTTTCGCCAGCGACCGTACCAATCAGCACATCGTTACCACTCGTGCCAATAATCGGCGCCGCCTGGATTGCCATGATCGTCGCACGGTTCCAGGATGTGCCATCCGCAAATTCGATCTTTTCAAAACCCCAATAAGCCGACGTGTTGTACCATTGTTCGTCAATGGTGATGACGTCACCGGTGGCAAGAATGGTGAGTTCGAGGTTGATGCCCTTGCGTGCGGCGGAGATGTCAGATGCGTTCAGGTCAAGGAAACGGAGCGTATCGACTGAATTAGCTTCGTTGGCCTCATCATCGATGTAGTCTGTGCCGTCTCCTGCGCGGTAAAGATAAGTATCTGCACCTGAGCCACCCAGGAGACGATCGTCACCAGGTCCGCATTCAAAAACATCGTGACCTGAGGTTCCGGTGAGAACATCATTGCCGGATGTGCCAACGATTGGAGCTACGTCAATCGCCATGATGATCGAGCGGTCCCAGAAAGTGCCGTCGGCAAATTCAATTTTCTCAAAGCCCCAATAAGCGTTTGGATTGATCCATTGTTCATCAATGGTGATGACATCACCCGTCGCCAGGATCGTAATTTCCAGATTAACGCCCTTGCGAAACGCCGAGATATCAGCGGCATTAAGATCGGTGAACCGCAGGGTATCAATGGCTTCGGCTTCGCTCGCCTCGTCATTGATGTAGTCGGTGCCATCGCCGAGACTATAGACGTAGATGTCTGTTCCAGCCCCGCCTTCCAAGCGGTCGTTGCCGGGACCACAATCAATTATGTCATCGCCGTCTGTGCCTTGTACCGTTCCATCGCCCGGACCGTTGTAAATCGGCCCTGGCTGGATCGCCATGATGGTCCCACGATCCCAAGAGGTGCCATCCGCGAACTCGATCTTTTCGAGGCCCCAATAGCCTTGGTCGTCCGACCATTGACCATCGATGGTAATGACGTCGCTAGTACCCAGGACGTAAATCCGAAGGTCTTCACCGACCCGAGAGGCCATCACGTCCGATGCAATCAGATCCTGCAGGCGCAAAGTATCGGTTGAACGAGCCTCATTCGTCGCATCGTTGATGTAATCTGATCCATCGCCTCTGGAATATCTAAAAACGTCGCTCCCAGCCGCACTGTAGATCTGGTCGTCACCTTGCTTGCCTTCAAAGATGTCGTCTCGTGATGTGCCGAACAAGGTATCGTCCCCGTCCGTACCCGTGATTTGGCTTCCTAGATTAGCCAGGTCCGCAATCCGGACCGTTTCCCGGCTCTCACCATTATCGAAAACCAGGAACTCGGCGCTCGAAATCCAAGCCGAGGTTTCGTCTTTCTCCAATGAGACGAAACCGCCTTCGTAATATTGAATAACGAAATCATCTCGGTTGCCTGTTAGGACGACCGTGTCGGTACCACGGCCGCCAGAGGCATTGAAATTGCCAGAGCCGTTTAGCTGGAATGTATCGTTGCCGTCCTCACCATCCAGGTGATCGTTCCCGCCGTTCGCGATGATGATATCGTTCCCGCCACCGCCGTAGATGGTGTCATTTCCGCCACCTCCTTCAAGGGTTTCTCCGCGACTGGTGCCAACGAGGTTTCTAGGTGCGTGCTCTTCGAGAAATGAAGAAACCTCAATGACATCTCCGGCTCCGAATTCGAGCCGTTCCGCGTTGCTAATCAGCGTCTCGGACCCCACGCCGCGAACCAAGATTCGCTGATCATCGACTGCGATAATCGTGTAGCCGCCAATGGGCTCGGCAAACCGGACAACGTCCTCACCTTCGCCTGTGTCGATGACGTCATTGCCTTCGCTGGCATCAATTGTGTCGTCGCCGCCTAGAGTCGAAATCGAGTTGTCTGTTGCGTCGCCCGAGACCGTATCGGCGCTTTCTGTTCCGTTTATTACCGACACAGGTGCGCTGGAAACCAAATCACCAAGATTGAGGGTTTCACCTGTCTCGAACAGGAAGACTTGTTCGATACTTGTCAAAGTGTCCACGCCGTCATCCGCGTTGGCGACCGTGATGCTTCCATCCGCATTGCGGAAAAATGCGTAATCTTCAATTTCGCCAAGAAGGCCGATCGCGTCGGTGCCGTTCCCGCCATCGATCTGGTCGTTACCAGAGTCTCCGGAGAGAATATCGCTCCCCTCACCGCCAGAAAGAATATCGTCGCCATCCCAGCC
Organism: Hyphomicrobiales bacterium; assembly: GCA_900473185.1. Classification (GTDB taxonomy): domain Bacteria; phylum Pseudomonadota; class Alphaproteobacteria; order Rhizobiales; family Rhizobiaceae; genus Rhizobium. The sequence continues at coordinate 7,425 of UCKU01000070.1, forward strand.
ATCGATCTGATCGTCACCGTCTCCCCCGATTAAGGTGTCCGCTCCGCCGTCTCCGAACAGGTAGTCATCGTTCCCGCCACCCGACAAGGTGTTCGACCCCGAGTCACCGGAGATCTCGTCGTCAAGTGAAGAGCCGACAACGTTCTCGATGGAATGATATTGATCGCCTTCGGCTCCTCCAGTTCCGCGCTTCGCAGCGAGATCGACACTTACGCCGTCGGTACTGCCGCTGTAGTCGACGGTGTCGGAACCAGCCCCACCATTAACGCGCTCAGCAGACGAGCTGGCAATGATTACATCGTCACCATCTCCACCGGTCACATCGATAATTTGGAAAGGGCTCAGATCGATAGTTGGAGCAACTGCTCCGTCAAATCCTTCCGGCCGCAGGTGATAGCCATCGTCCAAATCGACGGTGACGACAGGGTCGTCAACATTCTCGTACTCCTTGACCATGAAGTAGGCTGTATGGTCATTAAGGTGGTAAACGGTTGGATCGTATTGGGTTACATTGATCTGCTGAACGGTCGTCGTCGTCTGAGACCAGAAATACAAACCGTCACCATTGAAATTGATGCCTGCTACGCCATTGAAGAAGCCATCCATCGCGAAAGAACCGGCACTCATATAATAGCCGTAATCGCCCGTATTGAGCCTCACCGCGTACGGACCCTCAAATCCGGGCATCTCATAGTAGTCGTCGCGGGAGACAGTCTCTATGTCGGTCTTGCTGACAGGCTTGTAGTAATCGTACTCCTCGTTATTAAACCCGATTCCGTGGTGGTCGAATACATAATCAAAACGAGACAATTCAGAGTCAGTGGTATTTGGCGTTACGGTTGCTGTGGTTAACTGTGTCCCGTCAACGAAGATCTTATCTTCCTGGTCGACGTTTATGAGTATGTAATTGTAAGGCCATTCCCGGCCGTCATTGAACATCTCAAAGAGTGCACTCGTAGAGAGGTTTTTGAGCATGTCTTCGGTCATGCCGTCGACGTGAATGGAGAGGACGTGAGCGTCGCCTTGGAAATAGAAGCTGTCGCTGCCTGCTCCGCCCCAGACGACCGTTTCTATGAACGGCAGCCCTTCTCCGCTTTGGGAAGCAATAAGATGGACTTCGTCGTTCCCGTCCCCAAGCGAAATACGGTCTGAGCCGCCGCTGGAAAATACTATATCATCGTCGGCGCCAGCCATGATGATGTCATTTCCAGTATCTCCAACAGAATCTTGTACATCAGCGAATATTGTATCCTTCCCGCCACCTCCGCTGAGGTAGTCATTACCCTCGCCTCCGACCAGCGTGTCGACTCCTTCACCCCCAAAGATGATGTCGTTCCCGGCGTTGCCAATGAGCGTATCGTTCCCACCCCCGCCAATAAGGATGTCGTCGCCCTTACCGCCGCTCAGACCGTCAGCTCCGCCTCCTCCGATGAATGCATTGTCATCTTCGGATTGACTGTTTCCGACTGAAATACCAACGCCGTTTGCAGCCTCGATCGAGTAGTGATCGATCGTTTCCGCAGCATAGTGAGATGGGGCGTCCGCGCCGCTCCATACGGCCTTCACTGCCGAATCGACCGCCTTCGTTGCCTCGATAATGATCGCCGGATCACTCGATTGTGCCAGTCCGTGATACAGCAGATTAAGTGCAATCTTGTTGGGCTCCAATTGCTGAGCCTCGGCCAACCCGACGGATTCATTCCGCGAATTAGTTCCCGATAGCTCGGCTGCTTTGGCAAGGTCGCCATTCATGCTGATTTCTACGGTGCGCGAGGTCACGAGCCGTAGATCGATTATTCCATCGGTCTCACCTCCCGTAACGGTGCCCAACCCTTCCGTGAATGCAAGCCGACTTGCGTACCATGTAGCTATTCCCGCCAAGTCCGACTGGATAGGAGTTGTGGCGGAAAGCGAGTTCGGTGCGAGATGAATAAGCGTGTTGAGCGAAGCGCTGTCCGCAGCCATCGCTTGCAGACCACCGGTCGCATGCAGCCCCTTGTCGGGATTAAAGGAATTGAATTCGGCGTCATTTGCCAGCGCGGTTCGCTTTTCGCGGATCTGTACGAGTTGAGCAATCTTTCCAGCATCTGTAACTGGTATCGCTGGATTCATTGGGTGGTCGTAGTCAAAAAACTCCCAGCCAGTCACAGCGCCATTTGAATCGAGGAGCGGCCTGTACCCAAAAATATCGTTGATCTTGCCCTGAATTCCGGAGAAGCCACCTATCAGTTCGGCAAGCCGAGTCAGTATGTCGCCGTAGGCTTTTTCGCTGATCTGCGCCGCCGCCGCCGTAGTGAACTGCTCGAATGTGATCCCGAATTTATCGAGGACTTCCAAAGCGGCCTTAGCATTTGCTGTTATAAATTTATCGTATTCGACTAAGTTATCGCCTATGGATTGCCCTACTGTTTGTCCGTCATCCGTCCAAACAAGGTTCCAATAGTAGAATGAACCGCCCCACCCTCCGATTGATTGTCCGCCGCGACCAATGGCTGTACTTACATCAAATTTGATCAAATCCTCTACATTTGGAGTAGTTCCCGAAGTCAGAATATCGCCGATGACCTTTCCGCCAATGATGTCTGAGTTTCTTTGAATTATTTCAGCACTGGCGTCTCTTCCGGAAAACATCAAACCATTTCGCGTAACGGCCCGAATATATGTGTTAGCCTCACTCTCGAAATAATCAGAGTTGATCTCAATCGCCTTTTCCAGCCAATACAAGAAATCTTGATTTTCAGGATCACCATCAAGTATCGAATATATGTAGGTATATCCTTCCCAGAAATTGTTCTGGCCGTTATCAGTAATCGCATTAAGAGTAGCGACTTGCACTTGGGTAAGCACCGTCATGTGAATCTCCTGATTGCGTTGATCTTTAGTTAATTTCTCGCCAACTTGAGATTAGATTGCGCAAGACCGCGTCGATCGCGCGTAGGTCTAGAATTGATTGCTCTTTCAGGGTCATATGCGCTGAAAGATGGAGATCCTTTAGATTAACGAAGCCCGTGCAGAGGCCGACAAAATCGCACGAGATAAACGCGGCGGTCTCTTCCGTTGACAGATACCAATCTGTTCTTTTGTCGGCAGGCCCGCCAAATTTGATCTCTTGCAATCCGTTCACCATTCGAATCGAACCGGAAGCATTCGCCGCCCGAACCGCGTTTCGATAGCGACGCGAAGGATCAAAATAGTCTTCTGGCGTTTGCTCATAGAAGTGGATCGCCTGAACTTGAACGAGATCAGCAGGCGCGTCATCCCAAAGCGCATCGCTATTATAGGAACGATCAATCTCACCTGTCGAAAGGGCTGTTCCCCCAGCAAATCGAAAGCGGATCGCGAGCCTTTTTATATCCAACTTGCAGCTGGGCAAGTTGGCGCGAGGCCCACCTGCAAAATAACTCCAAGGCACTGACAGCTTATACGGTCCAAGTTCGACCGCAAATCTACGCATCGGATCCAAAGCAGGTGCGGGGTTCGGAGCTAGATCGGGTTCAAAAGCGTCAACACACGGAGGGATTCGGTTACTAGCCGGTTGGGCGAGCAACGTAGAGGGAACAGCTGCCGACCCCGAGAGGACCAAGCAGATAACCACGGTCCTTAGGGTGCGGTTCGCGTGCCTGGAATCTGAAGTGCCTTCATCGTCCAACCGGACCGATCCACACCCATTTGTAACGACATTTTGATGCTGGCGCTTAAAGCGGTTCGAGGCACCGTTGTCAGCATTTGACTGTTCAGCCTGCTTTCCATTCTCGGCAACACACTGATCGTATCTCGCCCCCACAAGCCCATTAGCACCTTGGATCGATGGCACAAACACTTCCCCGACTCCCCCAGCCGATTGGGTGACTTCTGTACGTAACTGATATTAGAACGACTCTAGCCCTGAATGACGCGGAAAGTTGCGCCTCAAACGGCGTGTGCGCGTGGCTGGATCATCTAGAACCATCGCTTTTCGGAGGCGCTACAAAGGTAATAAATGCTAGTACTCATGAACTTTGCCTCCGACACCAGCTTGCTGCCTGCCCTAAGGTCAGCGAGCAAATATCAACAACTCCGATAAAATTGGCGATCGGTCGGTCAAACATTTTCCACATTCCCCAAGCGGAACGATCACAACTTAGAGGTTGCCAGAAAAAATGCAACTACGATTTCCAATAATGTTTGCATAACACTTCATGCATGCATATTTCGTGACTTCTCACGATGGGGCCCTGCGGCCTCGCTTCGTACAAATCGAGTAACTGGAGCCTATACAGCCATCGGAATCCGGGACGCGCTCCACCAGGCTCGCTCGGTTAGAGATGATTGCGGCGCTGGCGGGGTAGCGCCCTGCGTCCGGGGGAATTTCGCTTTCTGTCCCACTCGACCTCCACAGCGTCGCCCGTCGTGGAGCGAGCACGTCAACGTTGACAGCTTTGCATATTTCCACCAAAGGGAGCTACTTTGGTTTCCCAACAGGTGTCCCCATGTTGCCTTTGCACTCCCTTGGCGAGCGCATCGTCGTCGTTGGCCCTTCCAATGCGGGCAAGTCAACATTGGCGGTCGCCGTTTCCAAAAAGCTTGGTCTTCCGGCCGTGCATCTGGATCAACTTCAACATCTGCCCCATACGGATTGGAGGCCGCGTCCCGAGGCAGAGTTCGCCGCGCTGCATGATTCCGCAATTCTTGGAGAGCGGTGGGTTATGGAAGGGAATTACTCGCGCCTGATGCCGCAACGTATAGCCCGAGCGACCGGCGCTATCCTTATCACCTCAAATCACTGGCTACGCTTTTCCCGCTACGTCAAGCGCACTCTCATCAACTCGGACCGTGCGGGACATCTCGAAGGTGCCAAAGACAGCATCAAATGGGAGATGGTTCGCTGGATTCTTCTGAAAAGCCGCAACAGTGGCGTCAAGTATGCGAAGGCTCTTCATGAATCCGGTCTGCCGACTGTCGAATGCCATACGGCGGCTGCCCTCAACAATCTCTACCGGGTCTGGGATTTACCTGCCCGGCCGTAGTAGATTGCGATATGGCAATTGGGCCGGACCGGACGTCAGATGGACCCCGCGTCATTGGCGACGTCGTCGAGTTTGACTTCTGGTGCTCGGCTTGCTCGCTCAAATAGAATCCGAACGTTCTTTAACCTGACATCAGCCTGCGCTTCCTCGCAATCCTCCTCACCCAATATGGCAAGCACTGTTTGAAACCGCGCGAACACTTCGGCTTTGGTCAATTTCTTCATGTTCCGCTCCCTGTCGATGGAAGCCGAGTATCGACGCGAACTCACGAATGTCACGGCATCGGTGCTATGCATGGCTACTTTTCCACGCTATCCCCGCAAATCTCGTCAGTGGAGCGCAACTACCCAAGGTAACATGATCCTCGGAAATTCTATCGGTCGACGTCGGCGACTTTCGATCACCTAATGGAAGGAACGGGTACGAAGGGAGCACTCGGAACCACTATGCGAGCGCTGCTTCCAATATTCTTCGATGACGCAGCATCCACGAGGCGCTTCTAGTGCGCCAAGCAATTGCCCATAGCGGTTCCGTATCAGTTGTCTCCGGCGTGACAGCGATCTCCTTTGCCTGCTCAGCGGCATCGTGGACTGCGAACATGATCAGCTTTTCGACGAAGCCGTCGCGTTGCTTGGAAGACAGGCCATAGCCGTCCAACAGCAGGCGAACTTGATGCGCTCTCGTGGTCGGAGAGCCCAATCCGACCCTTTCTGCAATATCGTCATCGTAGAGCTGAGCATTCAACCAACAGGCTTGGGCCAATTCGATGTCGACCTTGACTGGACCAGCCACTTCCCAGTCGATGAACGCGACGGGCAATCCGGATCGACATATAATATTCCAGGGGCCGGTGTCGCAGTGTCCAATTACGAACGCCCCCTCACCCAGTTCGCGTCCGAACCAGTTACGCCAAATCGGGTTCTCGGCAGGCTTGAAAGAAGCAGTGGCGTCGTGCAGTCGCCGCAACATCATCCCCAGTTGCGGAAAGGCGTCGTCTGCCCAAGGAGCAGGATGAACAAGCTCGCCCTCGACAAACGACAATGTCTCGCGGCCGCGCTCGTCGAAGCCTGTTCCGATAACAGAGGGAGCCTCATTGAACCCGGCGGTCTCCAGGTGCCGGAGGAGCGAGATGACTGTTGGCGACCAGGGGCCGCCCTCGCGATAGACGACTCCGTCGCGACGCGTGACGTTGGTTCGTCCGCCACCTGTCAAACGAATCTCATCGTTCATGTCACCTACCAATCTCAGCCGTAGGGCAACTGCGATGGCCACGCGTAATTGGGTGGAAGTCTGCCACGATCACTCGCGTTCCATGAGTTCCAGTCTGTTGCCGAAGGGATCACTTACGTACCGGCGATTGTAGCCGTCAAGCGGCTGATCGATGATCGTTCTGAACCCCGCCTCTTCCAGTACTTCGACGAGCCGGGCCAGGTCACGGACAAGCAGGCCGGGGTGCGCCTTCCGCGCCGGGACGAAGTCTGCTTCTACACCGATATGGATTTTGACCCCGCCTCCCTCGAACCAGCACCCACCTCTTGCGGCCAGATGCGTTGGCTTCGCAACCTCCCGAAGCCCAAGTAGTCTTCCGTAAAAGGCGCGAGCTGCGTCTTCCTCGCCCGGCGGCATCGCGATCTGGATGTGGTCTATGCCGATGATCTGCAAATCAGCCTCCATTCAAGATCACGCGTTGCCCAGTAGTTCGCCGGGCTCCACGGGATTCAACCGCGCTTCCTAAGCTGCATGCAATCGATAGCGCAACGAGCTGCGCTATTGTGCGTGCGCCGAAGCCTCGCTTCAATCGTTCGATCCGGTGCTCGATAGTCCGGTGAGAGAATCCGAGCTGCTGGCCAATCTCTTTTCCCGAAAACCCATTATATAGCATGTTTAGGATCGCTCGATCTGTGTCGTCGATTTCTGTTCTCGTGCGAGGGATCGGAAGAAGCAACTGAACATCAGTAACGGCGATGCACCATTGCCCGCCTTTGTGTGGAAGTAGGAGCGACTCTAGCGCGGCGAGTTTGCCTCCTTTTTCAACCATTTCCTTGGCAGAAATCGGCCGCTCCCACCTTTGCGTTTCGTGATGGCCCAGGACCAGCCGTTCGCACGCAATCTCATCAGCAATAGGAGCGTGCTCGTTGAGCACGTCATAGCCCTTCACGATCACGCACTTTCCCCGATTTTGGACGGCGAGAACCATCGCCGCTGTGAAGAGCCGGAGCGCGGGGCGATAGAGCTGCTCTGGTGAGGTGTAGGCGTCGCTGGTAATCCAGGCATCCCACATTTCCCTAGATACATATGAAAAACCCATCCTGGTCTTCATCAGGGGGAAATCCGGTCTGCAGCCTCGTCGAAGTCAGGCGAAAACCACCGTTTTTGTCATCCCCAAGGCACCACCTTTGTTGGATGCAAATTTCCTTGCCACGTTCAATTCCTGATCAGCCCAAAGCCGAGCGGCGGAAACGGTGGTTTTTGTCAATGGCGCGAAGTGGCAAGGAATTTATATGAGAATTGGATACGCGCGGGTCTCAACACTTGATCAACACCTTGATCTACAGGTAAGCGCGTTAAGGGCTTCCGGTTGCGAACTTATTTTCCACGACCACGTTTCCGGTGCTCAAAGGAGCCGCCCTGGCCTATCGGCCGCACTGCGAAGACTTAAACGTGGTGACACATTGGTCGTCTGGAAAATGGATCGCATTGCCCGCTCCGTGATGCATTTCGTGAACCTGATCAGTCGACTTCGGAACCGAGGAATGAATAGCCCCGAGTTTCGTAGACGCCCTCGGGTTAGATTTTCTGCTGCTTCTCGAACTCTACGGGCGATAGCATCCCGTTCCTGACGTGTTTGCGTTTCGGGTTATAGAACATTTCGATGTAGTCGAACACGTCCTGGCGTGCTTCATCGCGTGAGCGGTAGACCCGGCGGCGTATCCGCTCTCGCTTCAGAAGATTGAAAAAGCTTTCAGCCACGGCATTGTCATGGCAGTTGCCACGTCGGCTCATCGAGTGAACCAGATTGTGGTGCCTGACGAAAGAGGCCCAGTCCATGCTGGTGAACTGCGAGCCCTGATCCGAGTGGATCAGCACCTTGTCCTTCGGCTTGCGCCTCCACACGGCCATAAGCAGAGCCTGCAAAACGACGTCGGTGGTTTGGCGGCTCTGCATTGCCCAGCCGATGACCCGCCGAGAATAGAGGTCTATGACGACGGCCAAGTAAGCGAAGCCCTCGCAGGTCCGGATGTAGGTGATGTCCGTGACCCAGGCCTTGTCCGGAGCCGCCACGTCGAATTGCCGGTCGAGCGTGTTGTCGATAACAACGGAGGGCCTACCGCCATATATGCCAGGGCGGCGCTTGTAGCCGATCTGCGCCTTGATTCCGGCAAGGCGAGCCAGACGCGCAACCCGGTTCGGGCAGCACATCTCGCCCTGATCAATAAGATCGTCATGCAGCTTTCGATAGCCGTAGACCTTGCCGCTTTCCTCCCACGCCTTCAGGAGAAGATCGGTCTGTCGGTTGTCCTCGCTGGCCCGCCTGCTCAACGGGTTCTTCAGCCACGCGTAAAATCCACTCGGATGAACGCGCAAAAGGCGGCACATCGTCCGCACCGAGAACTGCACGCGATGCAGGGCAATGAACGCGTACTTCACTTT
>UCKU01000051.1 GCA_900473185.1 Hyphomicrobiales bacterium
ATCAATCGTAAACCTGACGTTAGATCAAACTCCTCCGATTTCATCTCCGTCTGAAACCGGGGTTCATAATGCACCGCCGGGAGCGGGACGTTGCGATCTGGCGGAAAAGTTGAAATTGTCATTGTGCGCTAACCCTTGCTTGAGGTTGCGCGGAGATGGTTTCGTAGAGTTTTTCCATCGACCGCATATATGCCTTCATGCTGAAATGGTTGAGATAATGGGCACGCGCCCTGGCCGACAGGTGGCTGCGGATATCTGGATCCGTAACCAGTCTCGCAAGGGCCGCCGCCAAAGCATCCTTGTCTCCGACAGGGACGAAGACACCGGTTTCACCGTCGGAGATGACCTCGTCGTGCGCTCCGACACGGGTGGTGACGACAGCAAGCCCGTGGGAAAGTCCTTCGAGCACCGCCATAGCCAAGCCTTCGGCATGCGAGGGCAAGACCAGGATATCGGCACGGGCACACAGCGCGCGCGTCTCGTCGGCGCCAAGCCATCCTGGCATCTCCACCAGACCTGAAAGGCCCATGTCGGCAGCCTGGCGGCGATAATCCTCTACAGGCCCGTCGCCTGCCAGCACGGCACGCCACCGAAGGTCTTTCATGACCGGATGGCTGAGGGCGAGCAGAAGTTCCGGAACGCCTTTGCGTTCGCTCAACCGACCGAGGAAAACGATCAACGGCGGTTCGCCGGCACGAACATTGCGCGCGCCGGGATCGGGGACGCAATTGTGAGCGATCACGAGGCGGTGCTCGTCTACGCCCAGAAGTGTCGCGAGTATCATGTGATCTCGTTGGCCCAGCGCCACGACGCAATCAGCACGCTGAAACATGCGGCGTATGAGCGATTGCTGACGCGGCGAGCGTGCAGCAAAGTCGCTAGCATAGTCGTAGTCGTGCAGGTGCAATATGTGAAAGCACCCGAGCAGATAGGCAGCCTCGGTCAGGATCAGTTTTCGGGAGGTGCTGCCGCGGCCGGCGATATGGATATGGTGAATGCGTGTCGGATCGACGATTCGATCCTTTGCCATCGTCAGGATGGCGCCCAGAAGGCGTAGCGACGACGTCGCCGCGGACCATCGAGGGCCTCTTGTGTCGGTGACGGCATGATCTGCCCCACCTTCTTTCGCGGTGCTGGTTATATAGCCGACCAACCTGCCAATGCCGCCGCCGTTCTCGCAGCCACCCGGAACATAGTGGCGGACGCTTGCCGTGTTCCGCATCGCCATCTGATGACCATCCGCGAGTGCTTTCATCAGCATGATCCGACCACCTCGCGATAAACCGCTGCGGCACGGGCGCCGACCTGTTCGGGCGAATTCGGTCCTGTGGCCCATTCGAGTGCGTTGGCGCCGAGATTGTTTCTAAGCTCGCTATTGTCAGCCAATATCCGGATAGCTTTCGCGAGCTCTTCTGCATCGCCCGGCGGAACCACCATTCCTAATCCGTTGGGCTGGACGGTCGCTCGCAATTCGCCCACGTCAGTCACGATAACGGGTTTGCCGAACGCAGCAGCAAGGTTGAGCACGCCGCTTTGGGATGCTTCGGTGTAGGGAAGGACGACAATGTCGGCATCGAGGAAAAGCTGGGCGACCTCCTCGTCTTCGATAAAACGGTTGCGAATATCGTAGCGGTCGGCTTCTCCCATCAGTGGCTTGAAGACCCAGGGATCGTCGCCGCGGCCTGCGACCGTAATGCGCAGATTGGGGAGCGCATCCTTGAGCATGGCCTCGGCGCGGATCAGATGCTCCAAGCCCTTGTAAGCGAAAATCCGTCCAAAGAGCAGGACGCGCACAGTTCCGTCGGCAGCACGCCGCGCCATCTTCTGCCGCCGTGCGAGTTCCGCATAGCGATGGATAGCCGGATGCGACAGGACATGGACGCAGTCCGGGGATTTTGAATATCGATCGAGGACCATCCGCTTCAGCCCCTCGCCATGTACGACGACATGCCCTGACTGTCTCACCATCAATTCCGGAGCCCAGCCGGGCAGCGTGCGCGTATCGGAATCGCCGGGATGCACCTCCACATCATGGACGGTGGTGACGAGCGGGATCGGGCGCCAGAACGGCGCGGCAAAGTTCAGCCAGAGCGTGGAATTGCTTAGGAGATGAATGAGGTTCGGCTGCTCGTGTCGGATGAGACGCGTGAGCTGATGCAGGAACCAGGGATTGGAAAGCGAGCGGTGCCGTGGCCAGTCCAGAAGGTGAAGATCAACGGCCGGATCGAACCAGGAAGCAAGATGCGCGTAACGCCGGCGCGGAACGCCAAGGACGACCGGCATGTGTTGGGCAACGCCGCTCGCGTAGGAAATGGTGTAGTCTTCCAGTTCGGAAACCAGCAGCAGCGCCTTCATTTGGCTGCCTCCGAGAAGCCCACGTCCCGACTGGGGCGAGGAAGGTGGTAGGCGCTACGCAACGCGTCGCGCGTCCGCCGCAGCAGGTTTGGTTCTCCAGCGAAAAACAGCCCTTCGACAGCAAGCTTGAGCCGGGTGCGCGCATTGACGCCATCCAGCTCTGCTGCTGCCATCTGATAGGGATAGTGATCCGAGAGACTGAGCCTTGCCGGCAAGTCGTGGAATGAGAGAAACCGGTTCGTCGCTTCGACACTACGCTGCCAATGCGCCATTCGCCTTTTCAGCATGGAGACATCATCGATTGGTCGGTACCAGTTGTTGTTATGAATTCGGTAGAATCCAAGTGAGTCCGGTAAGGCGGCAACGTCGCCCAGAAATGGATAGATCCCCGTGAGCCATGCGTCGGCGGATATGCGGAACTGTTCGGGAATAGGTCCTGCGGCATCCCACGCGCTGCGCCGTACGGAAACGGCAGATGTCATCGGGAAGGGCCACCAGCCGGCCGATTTGGTCAACTGCGGCGACAGGTCTCCCGAACACAGGGTTCGGGGGATCGGCTTGAGGGTCGGCGCGCCGTCGATCGAAGTCGGCTGAAGTCGGTGGTAGACAAGCGATACTTCCGGATGCGAGCGAAAAGCCGCTATCGTCGCCGACAGCTTGCCCGGCGCCCACCAGTCATCAGCGTCCAGAAAACAGAGGATGCCGCCGCTGCTGGACTTCACGGCGGCGTTGATCGCGGCCGCCTGTCCCGCGTTCTCCTGAAAGATCACCTTCACCCGGCTATCATAGGCTTCCAGAACGGAACGCGACTCGTCGCTGGACCCATCATCGACGACGATTATCTCGACGTTGGCAATCTCCTGGCTCAAGACGCTGTCGATCGCATGCCCGACGAAGCGACCATAATTGTAATTGTTGATAAGAACGCTGATGCCTTGCCGCTCCATGACACCCTCTCAAGCGGCTTGCTGCGCTGCACCGCGGTGCAGCAACATGATCATGATCATGTCCGTTGGGACCTCCATGATGGCGCCATCCAGGGGGTCCCTATGCTTAACCGGGATCTCGCATGGAGCTGGAGAGGTCGCCGCCAAAAATGCCGGGACGAGTGACGCTTCCATCATGTAATGTGCAGAACTAGGACCAGAACGCGAAACCATAGGAATCCCAACCCTCTAAGCATCAACTACGAACAATCAGCCTGCGCCGGAACCATCGCCTTACGTCATCAGAAACTACCGCCCAGCCATGTCCTTTGCGCTATGCATTCCTTTCCAAGCTACCGGTGAATGGACACACGCAACATCTGCTCTTATTGGCAATCCCCTAGACCCTGGCCGCCACCCTTTGGGGGAGGGAACCGCCGAGGGCGTAAGTGCAACCCGGTCCCTGGATAATGGGTGCATGCTTTAGACGTAGATGCCGCCGCTGTCGGGTAAGTTCGCTGCGGATGCGGTCGAATTGTTGTGAGGCTGTTTTGATTTCGCCAGCCGATGTTGCCGGCGGCGACGGTATCAGGATCGCAGTCAAACTGATCGAAAGTGCCGCACTGTTCGCGCCACTGGCGGCTCACCGTGCGACCGACGTAGCCCTGCGCACCATTTTCGATGGTGCGCAGTCGTGGCCGGTACGATTGTGTGCATTGAGATCAGTGCCTGGGTGTGGTTAGGCAGGTGCCCCGATAATCGGTGGAACAACGTTGTTGACAGTGAGCTGTGACAGCACGTCCGCACTGAGCGTTCCCCGAACGCCGGGATGGCGATGGCGGCCTTCCTCGGCATAGGAGTAGGTCTCCGCATCCGATGGACCGAATGTCATGAAAACCGCGACGCGGTCAGGCGTCCTGCTGAGCCGTCGAATGATTGATCGCGTCACGGTGAATGCCTTCTGAACGTCCAGGCGAAGCAGTGGCCCGATCCGCTCGAAGAATTTGCGCAGGCTCCTGTCAATCAGTGTCGGCATCTGCCCGGCATGTTCGATACGCACGTCGAAGATGATCGCATCGCCCGCCCGTACCCCGAGCCCTTTCGCTGGTAGGCTCTGGACCAAACCCTTGAGATGGGATCTTGGGCGTACCTTCAATGTGGCGTTCGAGTTCTCGTCCTGGTCCTGCAGGTAGAATGCGATCTTGTAGACCCTGAAGCTCTCGTCCGAAAAAATACTTCCATCAACGCAGCGAGGATGGTGAGGGACGTCATTGTGCCACGACGATGTCGTGTTGATCATCAGATCGCATTCGCCTGTAAGAACGACATCGAGCGGTTGCGTAATTTCCTTGAGGTGATTGAGGATCGTGTCGGCGGTCATAAACCTGGCGATTTCGTCTACGACATACATGGCGTGAAGCTGGAATTTGCCGCCGTACAAATACTTGCCGCCGGACCTCAGATATTGTTTGGCAACCCGCCGTAATCTTTCCACCTGCTCAGGCGTCAGGACATCCCTGATGATGATGTAGCCATCAGAGGTTAAATCGTTCTGCAGCTGGTTGGTCGTGCTGGGCGCCTTTGAAGGCTCTCTGGCCGGCTCCCACAATTCGTCTATTGAATTCACCCCTGTTGAATTCACCATTGTCTATCTCCCCGGTTTTTGCGCTCAAACCTCCCCAGCTTTGGTCGCGCTAAAGCGACTGTCTTCTGCGGCTGCGCGAAGGTCAAACCGCTCTTTTGGGGTAACGCTTATCAAAAAGAGCAATCGAGCATACCCGGGGGATACTGCCTTACTTCGAATATTGTATTCAATTCTATGCGTAACGCAGAAAAGTGAAGTCTTTCTACGTCCAATAGCTGGAGCTGAAAGTATGGAGGCAACGAGCTTGCCAGCATATTCTGACTACAGTTTCAGTTGGCAAAAGCGTAGGTCATGAGAAATTCACCAGCAGACAGAAACCAAACTTCAGTCATTGATCCAAAGGATTCCCTGAAGTGGACGAATGTCCTTGGTGTTCGAGTTTCCGCAGTCAATCTCAAAAGCGCGACCGGACTTATCGAAAAGGCGATTGAGGACGGCAGGAAAGAATATGTGTGCGTTCGCGACGCGCACGGTGTCGTGCGGTGTCAAAAAGATCCCGAGCTTCGGTCCATCCATAACCGGGCGTTCCTCGTAACCCCCGACGGCATGCCGTTGGTATGGGCGCTGAAACATGCTGGTCATGTGGAAAGCGACAGGGTTTATGGACCCGATCTCATGTTATCCGTTTTCGATGCCGGCAGCTCCAAAGGCTTGCGTCACTTCCTTTATGGCGCAACAGCCGAAACGCTCGAGCAACTGCAGGCACGCCTTCTAGCAAAATTTCCGCAAGCACGGATCGTTGGCTCCTATGCGCCGCCTTTCCGCCAACTGTCGATGCAGGAGGAAGCGGATATTGCCGACCGGCTCAATCGGTCGGGCGCCGATATCATCTGGGTCGGATTGAGCAGTCCCAAGCAGGAGCTCTGGATGGCACGCATGCGCGACCGTCTGGAGGCACCGATGCTCATCGGTGTCGGCGCTGCCTTCGATTTCCACGCCGGCCTCAAGCGGCAGGCTCCAAGGATCATTCAAAGAAGCGGCTTCGAATGGGTGTTTCGTCTTCTGTGCGAGCCGCGACGGCTGTGGCGGCGCTATGCGCTCGTCGTGCCGACCTTCATCTCACTGACTGCCTTCCAGAGACTGGGCCTTCGGAAGTTTCCGATCGAAGACGCCGTTTCTGGATCGGGTGTGTCGGGACAAAGGCCGTAGAGGAGTAAAAGCATCATGTCCTCATTTGCGCCGTCAGCGATAACATCGGGTCCGTCGAAGACATCCACCACAAATGACATGGCGTCACGGGCAATTCCGGCAGGCTCCGTGCCACCGATAGCAGCCAAGACCGCCGATCCCTTGGGGCGGTCAGGGCTGAATATGCCGATTGCACTGCGGCGCAGGCTTCCTCGGGTTGCAACGTCGTCATTCCTGGTTGCCGGCGACATTGCAAGCTATCTGGTTGCCTATTTTGTTCTCCTGCCCGTTCTTCCCAGTGGTTCGGAGAGCACGGTTGTGGAGCGTACTTTCACCCTCGCAGCATTGGCTGCGATCGTTCTTTATGCATCGGCCGGCCTCTATCCCGGATATCGGCTACACGACCACGAACATCTGCGGCGGCGCACGATAGCTGCCGTCAAGGTGGCTGTCCTGGCGGCATTCGGAGCAATCATCCTACCGGAAGGGGAACGACTGCTGCTAGCCATCATTGGCTTCCTCGGCCTCGGGCTGGTCGTTCAGCCATTCATGCATTGGTTCGCACGCGGCCTGTGCTGGAGACTTGGAATCTGGGGGGAGCGCGCGGTGATCATAGGGGGCCGCAATCTTATCCCCACGCTCATGGCGCATTTCAGGGACCATTGGCAATATGGCATCAGGCCTGAGCCCTTTTCCCCCGATATGTCGGAAGCATCGCCCGATGGCGGGCCATCCATTGCCCTGATTGCGGGGGACGCGGGCTCGCTTGTACCCGACCTGGCGGCGATGCGCGGGAAGTTCGCCGAAGTCATTCTCCTGTCCGATACGCCGAGCCTCAAGGTCAGCGGTTTGCGACCTGCGGATGTCGGCGGAGAGATCGGTATTCGCCTCACCACCGGCGGGAGTTCGGTCAACACGGACCTGGTTCGCCGGATCCTCGACCTCGTAATCGCTATCCCTGCAACGATCGTGGTTGCACCCTTCATCGCGATTGCGGCCGCCGCAATCTATGCCATCGATCCGGGACCCGTCTTCTTCCGACATGCCAGGGAAGGACTGTCCGGCAAGCCGGTGCACGTCCTGAAACTGAGGACGATGTACAGAGATGCGGAACAGCGCCTCGAGGCATTGTTCCGAGAGAATCCCGCCATGCGAGCCGAGTGGTTGGCCCACTTCAAGCTCAAGGACGATCCGCGCGTCCTGCCGGTTATCGGACATCTCCTGCGCACTTCGAGCTTCGACGAGCTCCCGCAATTGGCGAATATCATTGCAGGCGAGATGGCCATAGTCGGACCGCGTCCGTTTCCGGAATATCACCTCCTGGCGATGGACGGCGAATTTCGAAACAAACGCCGTTCCGTAACGCCGGGGCTCACGGGCCTTTGGCAGATATCCGAACGAAGCAATGCCGATATCGAGCTGCAGCAGCAACTCGACGAGTTCTACATCGACAACCGGTCCCTGTGGTTCGACTGCCAAATTCTTCTCAGCACAATCCCTGCGGTCTTCAAGCGCAGGGGAGCCTACTAACCATCCTCGTTTCTGCGGGGCAACCATCAACAACGGAGCACACCAATGCACGGACAAAAGCGAATTATGGTAACCGGCGGCACCGGGTTTCTCGGATCATTCCTGTGCGAAAGGCTCTTGCGAGAAGGCAATGATGTCCTTGCCGTGGACAACTACTATACCGGCTCGCGCGACAACGTGCTGCATCTTCTCGACGACCCACGTTTCGAGATCCTTCGCCACGACATTACCTTCCCGCTTTATGTGGAGGTCGACGAGATCTACAACCTCGCCTGTCCGGCATCTCCGGTTCACTATCAGGTCGATCCCGTTCAGACCGTCAAAACCAACGTGCACGGGGCCATCAATATGCTTGGTCTCGCCAAACGCACCAAGGCGAAGATCTTCCAGGCATCCACGAGCGAAGTCTATGGCGATCCGGCGGTCCATCCTCAGCCCGAGGAGTATCGAGGCAGCGTCAATCCCATAGGGCCGCGGGCGTGCTACGACGAAGGCAAGCGGTGTGCCGAAACATTGTTCTTCGACTACCATCGTCAATATGGTGTGGAAATCCGGGTGGCACGGATCTTCAATACCTACGGGCCGCGTATGCAGACCAACGACGGCCGCGTCGTCTCCAATTTCATTGTTCAGGCGCTTCAAAACGAACCGATCACCATCTTCGGCAACGGCACGCAAACGCGTTCGTTCTGCTACGTGGATGATCTGATCGAGGGTTTCATCCGTCTGATGGGCGCGCCGGCCGGTGTCACAGGCCCGATCAACCTCGGCAATCCGGGAGAATTCCAGGTTCGGGAACTGGCCGAAATGGTCATCGAAATGACGGGATCGAAATCAAGCATCGTTTACAAGCCTCTGCCGGTCGACGATCCGACGCAGCGCAAGCCGGACATCAGCCGCGCAAAGCAGGACCTGGGCTGGCAGCCGACGGTGAACCTGCGTGAGGGGCTTGAGAAGACGATCGCCTATTTCGAGTGGAAGCTTTCTGGCGGAACCAGGAGCATGCCTGGCGTCCGGTCTCCGCAACCGGCTTACACCCATCTGCCCACCCCGGCCGTCGGTCTTCCTGTTCAGGAAGCCGTGTCGATCGGGACGTGAACAGCAACGTCGATCATAAGGCGGAGCTCGTTTTCCTTCGATGGGATGGTGCCGGAAACATGAATGTGCATAGCATACCAACAGGTGCCGCCCCTGTGGGCGCAAAACAGCGGTTGGGGCCCATCGTCTTTGCGGTCGATGCGGCCTACGCCGTTCCCTTGGCGACCGCCCTTAGATCGGTCGCCGAGAGCAACAGAAGTGCATGGCCCCTGGATATCCATGTCATTCATGAAGGAATAGGCGAAGAAACCAAGCGACGGATCTTTGATTCTCTGCCCGCAAACTCTGCCGTCATCCAGTGGCATCCCATCGGGACTTTGTCCTTCGCGAGCGGATTTTCCACTCGCCCCGGCGTCTCGAAGATGACCTTCGCGAGGATCCTTCTGCCGCAGTTCCTCCCGGAGACTTGCGACCGTGCTCTGTATCTGGACGGCGACATCCTTGTCCTGGCTGCGCTCGAACCGTTGTGGAATATCGATCTGGGCGAGGCAGTGATCGGGGCTGTACCGGATTACTGGCTGGACAATGTGGTGAGCAACGGCCGGGGTGCCACAGGCGGCGCTCGGGTCGTGCGCTACTTCAACGCCGGCATTCTTCTTATCGACCTTGCAAGATGGCGAACCGAGCGAATATCGGAACGATCTTTGGACTATCTCGATCGCTTTCCGACCACGGAATATTCGGATCAGGACGCTCTCAACGTCGCCTGCGACGGAAAGTGGAAAGTCCTGGACCGCGCCTGGAATTTTCAGTTCGAGCCTACGCAGGCGATCTCCCGTATCGCGCTCGAGCATAAGCTCGCGATCGCTCATTTCGTGACCAACGTGAAGCCCTGGAAATCAGGAAGCCTGAGCCCGAATGTCGCATTCTACGATACGTTTCGATCCCGGACCCGTTTTGCGCTCACGCGTCGGGAGCGCGTTCAAAGCGGCTTGAAGCGTGCAGGCTCCCGGCTGCTTGCCCGATCCGCCTTCTTGAGAGCTGCATGGTCGTGCACCAAATCGGCCATACGGGCGCACGCCTCAACGTCGGCGCGAGTGAATCGGGGAGCGAAGAACACATAAGAGTGAAACGAAGCCGAATTCAGCGTTCCATGAAATGCCCCGAACGAAACGATTGCCTGCGGAGGAATAAGTTTGCAACGTGTTGATGTCGTAATTCCCTGTTACAACTACGCTCATTTCCTGCAGGAATGTGTTGAAAGCGTTCTTTCGCAAGCCGATGTCGATGTGCGCGTCTTAATTCTGGATGACGCCTCGCCAGACAATACGCCGGAAGTCGGAATGGCCTTGGCATCCCGGGACAAACGGGTGGCCTATCGGCGGCACGCGGTAAACAAGCGCCACATTGCCACCTATAATGAGGGGATCGAGTGGGCCGGCGGTGACTTATTCCTGCTTCTCTCCGCAGATGATTATCTTTTGCCGGGCGCGCTGGGCCGCGCCGCGGAGCTGATGCACAATCATTCGGATGTAGGTTTCACGTTCGGGAACGCGCTCATTGCTGAGTCAGATGGCATCATAACCAAGCGGGTCGATCCTCTCGGAGACAATAATGTGCCTTCCATGCAGGTCTTGTCCGGTCCGCAATTCATGCGGTTGAGCGGAGCAAATAACCTGGTTCCAACACCGACGGCCGTTGTGAGAACGGCGTTGCAAAAGCAGGTCGGCGGCTATCACAAGGAACTGCCGCATTCCGGCGATATGGAGATGTGGCTGCGGCTCGCATCGCATGCCGGAGTGGGATACATCAACGAAGATCAAGCAGTATACCGCAGACATACTTCGAATATGTCGTTGCAATACTATGGACAAAGTATTCTTCCCGACCTCCGGCAAAGAAAACAGGCTTTCGATATTCTGTTTCGCCAGGGCGCGGATAGCCTCAAGAAAGACGAGAAACTGAGACGCTTTCTTGCCCGAGACCTCGGGAAAGAGGCGCTTCGACTGGCCGGCATGGCGTTCAATAATTTCGATGTTGCCACAGCCGTGGCTATTCAGCGCTTCGCTTTGGAGGTCTCTCCGGAAGTACGAAATTCATTGCCCTGGATCAAGTTGGTCTGCAAGCAAGCCATCGGCCCCAAATACTGGTGTGCCTTGAATTCTATCGGGCGACGAGTTGCAGGATGAGTGGGGTTCATCTGGCTCATCCGCAGGGCATGGAAACAATAGCGGATGGTTGAGCGCTTGGTCGCTGCTCAGGCCAAGACGGGATGTGTGGCAGGGTCGGCGATCTTCGACAGCTGCGAACGCGCGATGGCGACTTCAGATATTCGGGTGAGCGACAACGGGTCCGAGGTGCCACGGCTTCAGGCAGAACCCCGGTGGCCATTTGGTCTGCGCCACCGGGATAAGTTAGAGCAAGAACGTGCTTGCGGTATGTGAAAAGCTTTGACCGGACGATAGCGTCAGCACGGCGTCTTATTCGCGCTGAAGCCGGAAATGCTGTTCTGAAACAGGTCGTTGAGCTTGAACACAACTTCCGTTCTGTTCGTAGCTTTGACCTTTTTCATGATGTTGCGGACATGTACCTTGACGGTGCTTTCTCGCAGATTGAGCTCATAGGCGATGATCTTGTTCGCCTTCCCGCGCCGAAGTGCTTCTACGACCTCGGCTTGACGATCCGTGAAGATCCCGGCCAGCGGACGAGCAGTCGTGTTGCTGGACTCCAGCAAGTGACGCATGGCGAATAGCGTGCTTGCAGGCACGAAAACGCCGCCCGCTACCGACAGCGCGATCAGCTCCATGCAGACGCTGATGCTGACCGAGGCAGGTATGTAGCCCTTGGCCCCGTACTCGATCGCCCTCACGATTTGGCCGAAATCGTCGCTGTCAGCCAATATGATGACTGGTATCGCCCCGAATTCCGCGGCAAGGCTCCTGATCTGCCCCGAAACGGAGGGCTCATCGATCTTCTTGCCGCCAATGTTCAGGAGGATTGCCGAAAGCGGCGGATATTCGTCGCATTTCTGCTTCCACTCCTCAACACTTCCGAATGCCAGGATAAGTAAATCCGTCTTGTAGGCGGCCATGCACTGCGCGAGGCATTGCCGATCCAGTTCACGGTTGTCGAGGATCACCAAAGAGTGCTTTGGCCTCGACTGCAAGCTCAAACCAGTGGAACTATTATCTACCTTAAGTGGAAGAGCTACATTTTCCTGCCTAAGGTCTAAATTTGGTACAAGCGCTGAATTCACTGCTTCATCCTCCCCAGCCGAGTTTCACTACGCCTCAACAACAACCGAACACTCAAGCCCTTCAGATATGAGGGTTTGGCAGCACTAAAGTAGGAATTAAATACCACAGTTCCTTTTATCTTAAACTAGCTAATATAGGCTAAAGGAGCAGATTAGTTCCATCGTAAGGTGTAAAGAGGACGTAATTCTTGGTATAGGCTTATGAGATACTAGGCCGTTCGCGGAGGGGTTGATTACGTTGCTCCTTGGTTACGCACGGAACTGCTAAACGCATGAAAATAATGCTCACCCCCGGCGCATGATCGGGGCCGGTCCGCGCCTGTTCCACCACCAACGTTGATCGTTGGCTATGAACTTCGGCTTACATCGTCATGGGTAGATACGTCTTTAGGTGAATAAGCTTAGACGTTTTGTTTCTTTACTCAGATGGTGAAAACAATTCTCTTTAAATGGAAAGAAATATTTGTTTTCTCGAAATGAAACCTTGGGCGCAATCATATGGTTGACGGTTTCATTTGGAAATCCGGGTTTGTTGAGAGTAAGGGGTGCATGCGTATGATTGCATCAAACGTAAAGCTGGATGATAGCTGCGTCATCCATCATCGAGATCTTGTGAATCTCTATGGCTGCACGATCGGCGCGGGAACGCGGGTCGGCACTTTCGTTGAAATCCAGAAAAACGTCCTCGTCGGAAAAGACTGCAAAATCTCCAGCCATTCCTTCATCTGTGAAGGCGTGACGCTGGAAGACGGTGTTTTTATCGGCCACGGAGTGATGTTCACCAATGACACGTACCCGCGCGCCGTCAATGCGGATGGCAGTCTGCAGACCGAAGCAGACTGGGTTGTCATCCCCACGCTGGTCAAGCGCCACGCGTCGATCGGCAGCAATGCGACCATTCTGCCTGGCGTAACTATCGGAGAAGCCGCGCAGGTCGGTGCCGGGGCAGTTGTAACGAAGGATGTGCCTGCGGGCGCCATTGTCGCCGGCGTTCCGGCCAGGATTACCGGTCACGTTCACGACAGATCAGTTGACATGCAAGCGTTGGGAGGAATGCGATGATCGGTATTGCTGTTGTTGGATATGGGTATTGGGGCCCGAACCTGGTTCGCAACATCTCGGAAGCGGCCGGTGCGCAGCTCATTTCAGTCTGTGATCTCAATGTCGAACGGTTGGCGGCTGTCAAAAGCCGCTACCCCGCAGTGACGATCACCGATGATTTCGAGGAAGTCCTGCGCGATCCAAGAGTGGATGCCATCGCTATCGCGACGCCGGTCTTCACCCATTTCAAGCTCGCAATGCAGGCTATGATGGCTGGAAAGCATGTCTTCGTCGAAAAGCCGATGGCTTCGACGACGGAGGAAGCCTCGCGGATGGTCGAAGAGGCCACACGCCGACGCCTCGTGCTGGCGGTGGATCATACCTTCGTCCACACCGGCGCCGTTCGCAAGATGCGCGAACTGGTCGAGAGCGGCTTGGGCGACATGTATTACTATGACTCGGTTCGGGTCAATCTGGGGCTTTTCCAGCATGATGTCAGCGTCATCTGGGATCTTGCAGTGCATGATCTCTCGATCCTGGACCATGTCGTACAGGAAAGGCCGGTGGCTGTTTCAGCGACGGGCATGAGCCATGTACTCGGCGAGCCGGAAAACATCGCCTATCTGACGCTCTTCTTCGAAAGCAAGCTCATCGCTCACATCCACGTCAATTGGCTGGCACCCGTCAAGGTGCGCCGCACGCTGATCGGCGGCAGCAACAAGATGGTCGTCTACGACGATCTGGAGCCCAGTGAAAAAATCAAGGTCTACGACAAGGGCATCACGCTGAACCCGAATTCTCAGGCCTATGGCGAGAAGGTGCATCAGATGATGGTCGGCTACCGCAGCGGCGACATGTGGGCGCCCAAGCTCGATATGACCGAAGCATTGAAGCGCGAACTGGATCAGTTCGTTGAGTGCATCGAGCAAAATTCGCGCCCCATTACGGACGGCCATGCCGGCCTGCGTGTCGTTCGCATTCTTGAAGCCGCAAGCCGGTCGCTCGCTCAGCGCGGCCGTATCATCGAGCTCGAAGAGGCGAGGCGTATTGCATGATCCCCTTTCTGGACCTGAAAGCACAATATCAATCCATCAAGAGCGAAATCGACGCCGCCGTGCTCGGCGTCCTAGCCTCGGGACAATACATACTGGGCGAGGAGGTCATCCGTCTTGAGCAGGAGTTCGCAGATTATTGCAACGTCAAGCATGCGATCGCCGTCAATACCGGGACAAGTGCTTTGCATCTGTCCCTTCTTGCGGCGGGCGTCGGCCCCGGCGATGAAGTCATCACCGTGCCATTCACCTTTGTCGCGACGGTGTCGGCGATCTGCTACACAGGTGCACGACCTGTCTTCGTCGATGTCGAGCCCGTGACGCTCACAATGGATGCGGCCCAGCTCGAGGCGAAGATTACGTCCCGGACGAAGGCCATTATTCCTGTCCACCTCTACGGCCAGATGGCCGATATGGACGCGATCAAGGCGGTCGCCGACCATTACCGGATACCGGTCATCGAGGATGCCTGCCAGGCGCATGGAGCTCGCTACAAGGGCGCTCGCGCCGGCAGCATCGGCACATCCGGCTGCTTCAGCTTCTATCCGGGCAAAAACCTCGGCGCCTGCGGCGAGGGAGGTATTGTCGTCACGAACAGCGACGATCACGCCAAGACGATGCGGATGCTGCGCGACTGGGGTCAGGAGCAGCGCTATCACCATCTACTGAAGGGCTTCAATTATCGCATGGATGCCATTCAAGGCGCTATCCTGCGTATCAAGCTCCGGCATCTCGAAGCCTGGACCGAGGCGCGTCGTGCTCATGCCTACCGCTACTCGTCTCTGCTTTCGGGATCGGTGCATTTGAAGACGCCTCTCGAAATTACCGACCGGCGCCACGTCTACCACGTCTATGCCATCAGAAGCCGCGATCGTGATGCGCTTCAACGCGCTCTTGCTGCGGAAGGCATTCAGTCCGGGCTGCACTATCCGATCCCCGTTCATCTGCAGAAGGCCCATGCCGATCTCGGTCATCAAGCCGGTGATTTCCCAGTCTCGGAAGCCGCGGCACGGGAGGTCCTCTCGCTGCCGATCTATCCCGAGATGCCTGCGTGGCACGTCGATCAGGTGGCCGCTGCGCTGGAGTATGCCTATGTCAGCTAGTCGTGCAGGCGAGGCCAGGGTCGTGCAGGCGGTCCATGGCCGCCACGAAAGGCCGGCGGACCCCGCCTACCAAGCTGGGTTAGCCGAAGAACTCAGGCAATCATACGGGCGCGCCGGCCTGATCGAGCTCTACGGTCGCTTCGCCAGCGGTGACGGTGTCGTCGATACCTTGATGCGGAAAGCGATCTGGCAAGCCATCGCGCGCAGTTGTGGTACGGGGCTGCAGGTCGCAGGCGGTGCCGGATTCAAACATCCGGAAACGTTCGAAATCGGCAATGGCGTGTTCATCGGCGCACAGGCCTATATCCAGGGGCGCTTCGACGGCACTTGCGTGATCGGCGACAACGTCTGGATCGGCCCGATGGCCTATTTCGACGCGCGCGATCTGGTGATTGAGGACTGTGTCGGCTGGGGGCCTGGCGCCAAGGTGCTTGGCTCGGCCCACACCGCACTGCCGGTCGATGTGCCAATCATCCGCACGGATCTCGAAATCAAGCCGGTCCGCATCGGCGCATGGGCCGATATCGGTACGAACGCCACAATCCTTCCCGGCGTCAGCATCGGGAAGGGAGCAATCGTCGGAGCAGGCGCAGTCGTCGTCTCCGATGTCGAACCATTTTCAGTTGTCGCCGGTGTGCCGGCGAAATTCATACGCTGGCGCACGGAAACCGATCCTGTGCTGGATTTATCGCGTGGAGGAAGATCGTGAGAAATCAACGGGTGCTCATTACCGGCGGAGCCGGCCTGATCGGGTCGCATATTGCCGATCTCGTCGCATTGGAAAAACCGCGTGAGATCATCATCCTCGACAATTTCGTGCGCGGGCGCCGGGACAATCTCAGCACGGCGATAGCCAGTGGCTCCGTCAACATCATCGAGGGGGATATCCGCGACAGAGCGCTGCTCGCGAAAACCTTCGAGGGCGTCGACATCGTCTTTCATCAGGCGGCCATCCGCATTACCCAATGCGCGGAAGATCCGCGGCTCGCCTTCGATGTTCTGGCCGAGGGCACGTTCAATGTCCTTGAAGCCGCCGTCAAAGCACGTGTGTCGAAGGTCGTTGCTGCCTCTTCTGCCTCAGTGCTGGGGCTCGCCGAGAGCTTTCCGACCACCGAAGCGCACCATCCCTACAATAACAGGACGATCTACGGCGCGGCCAAGACATTCAACGAGGGGCTGCTTCGCAGCTTCGCTGACATGTACGGCCTGCGTTATGTGGCGCTTCGCTATTTCAACGTCTACGGGCCGCGAATGGACGTTTACGGCGCCTATACCGAAGTGCTGATCCGCTGGATGGAGCGTCTGGCCGCCGGAATGCCGCCCGTTGTCTATGGAGACGGTAGTCAGACGATGGACTTCGTCGATGCACGCGACATCGCCCGGGCAAACCTGCTGGCTGCGAAGAGCGATGTCACGGATGAGGTGTTCAATGTCGCGAGCGGCAGGGAAATAAGCCTCCTGGAACTCGCGCAGATGCTGAGCAGCATCATGGGGGTCTCGCTCGAACCGCAGCACAAAGAGGCCCGTGCGGTCAATGGCGTGACCCGTCGTCTTGCCGATATCAGCAAGGCCGAGAAACTCCTCGGATTCAAATCCGAAATATCGATGGAACAAGGGCTTCGCGATCTTGTAGCCTGGTGGCAGCTGACGACTGCTGCAGCAGGAGGTCAAGCTGCATGAGCCCGTCACCATCTACAATTCCGGTCGCCAAGCCCGTTCTTGGGGAGGAGGAGGCCGAGGCTGCGCGCCGCGTCATCCTGTCAGGATGGGTGACGCAGGGGCCGGAAGTCGCTGCATTTGAGAACGAATTTGCGGCCTTTGTCGGTGCGGCGCATGCCTGCGCCGTTTCCAACTGCACGACTGCGCTGCATCTCGCCCTGAAGGCCGTCGGTGTCAGTGCCGGCGATGAAGTCATCACGGTCAGCCATTCGTTCATCGCAACCGCAAATGCCGTTCGGTACTGCGATGGGGTGCCTGTATTTGTCGACATCGAGGCGGACAGCTACAACATCGACGCCAGCCTGATCGAAGCGGCAATCACACCCCGCACCAAGGCAATTCTCTGCGTGCATCAACTCGGCATGCCCTGCGATCTCCGCTCGATCGTGGAGATCGGCAAGCGCCTTCAGATACCGGTTATCGAGGATGCGGCCTGCGCGACGGGAAGCGAAATCCTCTGGGACGGACGCTGGGAAAAGATCGGCAAGGCGCATGGCGACATTGCCTGCTTCTCCTTCCATCCCCGGAAGGTGGTCACGACAGGTGACGGCGGCATGTTGACTACGGCCAATCCCGAATATGACCGAAAATTCCGGCTATGGCGTCAGCATGGCATGAGCGTCACCGATACCGTTCGTCACGGCTCGAAACAGGTGATCTTCGAAGACTATGACGACCTGGGCTACAACTACCGTATGACCGACCTTCAAGCTGCCGTTGGACGCGAGCAGTTGCGTCGGCTGCCGGAGCTGATCGCGCAGCGGAGGCTGCTTGCCGAGCAGTATCGTGAGCACCTGTCCGCCATGTCAGGGCTGTCGCCGGTCGAGCCGCGTTGGGCTCGCAGCAATTGGCAGAGCTTCTGTGTGAGATTGCCTGAAACGGTCGATCAACGGGCGGTCATGCAAGCCCTCCTCGATCAGGGGATCTCGACGCGGCGCGGCGTGATGAACATTCATCTGGAAAGAGCCTATTCCGACCGGAGCTCGCATCGCGTTGCCACAAGCCTGATGCGAAGCGTATCAGCGCAACAGCAAACGATTATCCTGCCGCTTTATGCTCAGATGACGGAGCTCGATATCGCACGTGTTGTCGAGGCACTTCGCGGAGCGCTTGCTGAAGCCGTGACCGATCATCCGAGTGTGCAACGCGATCTGGACGTCGCTCTCGCCTGACAGCGTTTTTGCATAACGAACAATGCGCGTATCACCCGATGCGCGCATTGTTCGTTATGCAGACTTCGCAATCCATCCCCGGATGATTGCTGGCACGGACTCTGGCGGAAGCAGATCGACCAACATGCGCAGCGAATAGAGCCCGGTGAGAGCCACGGCGACGGAGCCAATCGCTGTCGCCGGCCATAGCGGCAGGACCGAGAACGCCAGGAAGACCAGTCCCGACACAGGCAGGAAAAGCAAAGCGTGCCTGCGATTGCCGGCGGACCAGCGAAAACCAGTAAGCTTCCGCACGATCACGTAGATGAGGATGCTGTGCCAGACATAGAGGCCGAAAAACGCCATGCCGGCTCCTGGCGTGCCGAGCAGCGGTACGAAGAGCCAGGCGAGCCCCACATGCACGACTGCGGCCGCTACCTCCGTCCAGAAGAAAATCGCCTGGGTGCGCTTCGCTACGACAATGAAGCCCATTGGCCAGGAGATGATCCGGAGCATCATGCCAAGGCAGATCCAGCGTAGAAGATCCACGGCTCCGTGAAATTCTGCGGAATAGAACAAGCTCATCATGAGCGGCGCCAGGGTCAGCGTGGCAAGCAGGCCGGGACCGGCAAGCAGCATGCTGATTTCCGCCTGCTCGTTGACCAGGCGATTGCATTCGGCATCGTTGTCCGCTGCTGCGGTCAGGCGCGGATAAAAATCCGTTCCCATCGCCTGCAGGATGAAGCCGGCATAGAGGCCGCCAAGGCCCCAGGCCGCCTGATACAATCCCGCCGCCATGACGCCACCCTCCTTCAGCACGATGAGGCGGATGGCATATGCTGCACCGAAGGTCAGAAGCCCGCTTGCCATGAAGACGAAGCCGAGCCTGAGCAGCGCCGACACTTCCCGGCCGAACTGGCGCGCGGGCATTGGCGAGGGATGCGGGCAGATCCGCCGGCTGTACCACCAGGTCGGAAGGATTGAGGCAGCCGCGATCACCACAAGGGACGGCGCGATCGCCTGCATGCCGAACAAATAGATCAGCGGGATGCTGATCGCCGTGCCGAAAAGTCCGGCAAGCACGTTGATGCGCGCAAGATCTGCAATGCCCCGCAGGCCCTGGATCAATGCGGTCTGCCCCGCAGAAACCAGTCGACAGAAGATTGCCAGCGACAACAGCGCAATGCCGCCGGCATGCTGGTAGTCGCCGAATGTGAAATTCGAGACCGGGAATGCCAGTGCGGCGAGAAGGAGCGCGCCAAGCAATGCGAGTACCATCGATATGCGTCTGAGCACTGTCGCCGATCGTGCGATCCTTTCTGCGTCATCGGTGCCCGCAGCTTCGGCAATCTGACGCACGCCGCTGCTTCCCACGCCAAGCCCGGCAATCGCCTGCGCGATATCGAGGATTGACCCGTAAAGGCCCATGAGCCCGACGCCTTCCGGCCCGAGCAGCACGGCCATTGCCTTGTTTCTGATAATGCTGAGTGCGACGTTCACGAGCGAGGAGCCGCCCATCAGCATCGTTGACTTGAGGATCTGGGTGTAAGTCTGGCTGCTGGGTGGGGTCATGCGCAAAGTCATCGGACGCCCCCAGCCTGAATCTCGTGATGGCGCTCAACCCTCCGCAGAAGGTAGCTTGGCTGCGGCACATGCGTTTCGCGCATCACCGGCTTACCTGACTGATATGCGCCTCTGTCTGGACAGGCAGCCCAGCGGCGTCCTCGGACGCCGCTTCCGCGATGCGGGCCTGCGTTACCCTGACCACGTCACCCGGTGCCAGTTCCGTCGTTTCGGATGCCTGGAATTCTGCAACCTGTCCGTTGTCGCGCCGGCTTACGGTGAAGGTCAGCGGAAGTTCTTCACCGCGTTCATTCACGTTGCCGCTGTTGGCGAGTTCTTCGAGAAGCAGTTGTTGCGTCGTGTCGCGCTTTAATCTCAGCTGATCGAGATTGGCCTTCTCCGACTGTACTTCGGAAGCGACTTCATTCCGGCGCGTGTC
Source organism: Hyphomicrobiales bacterium (assembly GCA_900473185.1). Classification (GTDB taxonomy): domain Bacteria; phylum Pseudomonadota; class Alphaproteobacteria; order Rhizobiales; family Rhizobiaceae; genus Rhizobium. The sequence continues at coordinate 19,947 of UCKU01000051.1, forward strand.
GGAAAGTCCCTCGAGATTGCGCGTCGTCTCGTTGATCGCTTGACGCCCTCGCATGATAGCTGTGACGAGATCCAGCTTGTCAGACCGGTAGGTGTTGAGCAACCGTTCCAGATCCATCTGGCGCGAGGTGATCGTGAGGCCTTTCTCGACCAGCGTCTTGACGCTGGTCAGCTGTTCCTCGACCGACTGGATATTGTCATCCGAGCCCTTCAGCTTTTCGTCCAGCGTATCGATTTCCGCCTTCAGGAGATCGCGCAATTCGACGAGCGCCGTCGACTGCCTTTCCAGCGCACTTGCGCGAGCCTGAAATATGACCCTCTCCTCGTCGTAGATACTGGCGGCATATTGCTGGTCGACGACAGGCGGCTGATCGAAGGTTATCTCCTTCGCTCCAGCCATCTCCGCTTGCAGCCGTGCGAGCTTTGCGGAGCTGCGCAGCAGTGAATGGTCGATTTCCCGCAAATCGCCGGCAAGCGTGATCGTCTGCGATCGTTGCCGTGCAGCCGGCCGCAGCGGGCCGCCGCTCATGGCCAGGGATTGCAGGACGCTGAGGCCGGACCGGAACTTATATTCCCCCGGCGTGGTTACGTCTCCCACGACATAAATGGACGGATAGTCGAGAACGTCGATGGTGACCGCAGGTGTCTGGGCCAAACCCATCTTTTCCTGCAGGCGCCTGGCGATTTCCCCGGTAAGGCCGGCATTGTCGAGATTTCCAACGGACAGCGATCCCAGAAAGGGCAGGGAGACTGCGCCTTCATTCGAAATTGTGTATTCGCCGCCGATCGCATCCCATCGCTCAAACTGGCCCTTGGACGGCATCCATTGGACGACCGTCAGGCGGATTTTTGTTTGCGGAGCAAAGGGCGTGCCGTCGGCGAGAGCTGGAGACGCCACACCGGTGAGAAGGACGAGTGCGCTGACGGCAAACGTCGCACGAAAGAACATGCGAGGAACGCGGTACGAGAGCTTCATATACATGTCCAGCCTGCAAAGCATCCTTAAACGGATACAGGTTCAATGCCTTAGACGCTGCGCGCGCACCGGACGCCGGGTCCGAGGCCGCAACACCAGTGTGCAGCCTGACGAAGCCTTGAGGAAGATGAAGGCTGGATACTTGCCTTCATCACTATTGATGAGATGGGGTAGAGTGCTTCAACCCAGACCAAGCGGGAACATTTGTCCCCCCCCCCGCTTGCGAACGGCCCATCGGAAGCGGAGGGGTTTAGCGTTCCCCGAGGTTGACGTCACAAGCCGCACAATTGCAATCAGGCTGCATCGCGTTCCATGCGGAGATTGGTGACGACGCGCCGGTTCTGCACCTTGCAGGAACGTTCAGTGCAGTCGCGGACTTCGCGGTCCGCGCCGTAACCCTTGGCCCACATGCGTTTGACATCCACGCCCTTCGAGACGAGATAGGTCATGACCGCGTCGGCGCGCTGCTGCGACAGGGTCTTCATTTTCGACTCCGAACCGGAATCGTCGGCAAATCCCTGCAGCTTGATCAGCCAGGCCGGGTTCCTGTTCAGCCAGGCAGCCTGGTTGTCCAGCGTCGTCATGGCAACGGTATCGAGCTTGGCGGAATCCTGTGTGAAGTAGATCCGCCGGCCGACATTGAGGATGAAATCCTCTTCGCTGCCGGCCTTGACGTTCTCGAAACCGGGCGCGGGATCGTTGGTTTGGCCAGTCAACGGCGCCGCAGGAGGTTCTTCCACGGAGGCGATATCTGTAGTGCTGCAGGCTGTGAGTGCCAAAAGCACGGCCGCGGCGGCGAGACGCTTCGTATATCCAGACATCAAGGTGATATTCCTCATTCGGCCGGGGTTGCCTGGCTGACCTCGGCGGGTGGCGCCTGGTCGGCAATATGCGGCAGGACCTGCACGGCGGTGCCGATCGGACAACGCTGGTAAAGATCGATAGCGTCTTCGTTGAACATGCGGATGCAGCCGCTGGAGGCATCCTTGCCGATACTCCAAGGCTCAAGCGTTCCGTGGAAGCGATAGCCGGTATCGACACCGTCACGATGCAGGTACATGGCCCGGGGGCCGAGCGGGTTCTTCGGTGAGCCCCCGGCCACGAATTCGGGTAGCTCGGGATGGCGCTTACGCATCTCCGGTGGCGGCGTCCAACGTGGCCAGAGCGATTTGCTGTCGATGGTTGCGCGGCCAAACCATTTGAAGCCCTCGCGGCCAACGCCGACGCCGTAACGGATGGCTGTCTTGTTCTCCATGATCAAGTAGAGAAAATGGTGGCGCGTATCGACAACAACCGTGCCGATCGGCTCGCTGCTGAAGTATCTGACAACCTGGCGGTGCCACTGCTTGTCGATCTTGGCGAAGTTGGTTGCTCGGAACGTCACACCATTATCGACGGCAGTGCCGGCAAAATAGGAAGCCGCCTGGGCAAGAGCCGGTTTCTGTAGCGCGCCGGTGCCAAGTAATACCAATCCACCAAGCAGAATATCCCTGCGAGTCCACACCATCGGCCGTATCCCCCTCAAAGCCAAGCAGCGCGGCGCCAGTAAATCAGATTTTTCATTTGTCACAACACAAAACTCTTCTCATCCCCTAAAGATTGAGGTCGAGTTGCTAATGTCCGGGGTCTGCGTTGCTCGGATCGTTACTCGGCGAGAACGGTGCTATACCCACCTGCATAACATAGCCAGGAGGCGGCCACGAACTGTGCGGCCTTGCGAAGTTAGATCCCGGTTCCGTGCGCCGAGCTGCTGATCAAACCGTCGCTCAACTCTGAAACTCCTGCAAATTCAATCTTGAAAAAAACATGCTAGAAATTGTCAAGTTTTTTTGGTTTACCTCTTTCGTTGCGAAATATGCGGAATTTGGAATCCGGCGTTTGGCTCGCCTGACGGTTGTTCATCTCCGCGTTTCTTTATGGATATTGTTATGGGCATCAGGGAGGACGACCGGCGGTATGCGGTCTATGCGGCACATCGCTCCGACCTCATTCGATACGCTACGCCCATCGTCGGTTCGCGAGAGGAAGCGGAAGACCTCGTCCAGGAGGTCTTCATAAAATTCGTGCCGGAAGACGCAGCCACACCCCAGAAGCTGAAGGCGTACCTCTTCCGCATGGTGCGCAACCTCGCGCTCGATGTGCGCAGGCGCCAGAAGCGCGACTTGCGCGCCCGTCCGGAAGATACGCCATGGTGGGGGCTCCCCCTTGATACGGGAACACCCGAGGAGAACGCACTCTTCTGCGATCAGGTCCGGCAGGTCGAGGCGATCCTTTCGACAATGCCGGAACAGACGCGCATCGCCGTGGAAATGCATCGTTTCGGCGGATATCGCATGGAGGATATCGCCAGCCACCTCGACATTTCGGTGGCCGGCGTTCACAGGCTGATCAAAGCCGCAATTGTCGAATTCGCCAAAAAAATGGGATGATCCGCTAAGAATCTCGAATCCGCGTGAAAAAAACGGGTGAGATAAACGTCATTGTTCGTGAAGCGGTAAAACAGCGGGGATGCGACGTGGTTTGGCTACAGGAAAGACTGGGAACTGATGGCCGTCGAACCGGATAAAAGGCCTGATGTTTCGGACGAGGTTCTGGCGGCAGCGGCCGACTGGTTCCTTCTCCTGCAGGAAGGGCCTGAAGACACTGAGCTCAAAGCGCGCTTCGATCGCTGGTTGGGCAGCGGTCGCGAGCATCGCCTCGCCTGGGAGCGCACGGGGAAGGCGTGGGCGGCGATGGGGCAGGTGGTCCCAGCCATGCAATCGCAGTGGGAGGACGCTCCGAGATCCGAGGCCAGGCCGGTCATGCGAAGACCAGGAGCAGCTCGGCATCAGGCGCCATGGCGGCGGGTTGCCGTGGCAGCGGTTGTAGTGTCCGCGCTCTGTCTTGGGCTCGTCGTTGCGCCCGGCCTGATGCTTCGCCTGAGTGCCGACTATTCGACATCCACGGCGGAGACCCGCACGATCACTCTTCAGGACGGCAGCACGGTAACGATGGCCGCTGCGACCTCGATCGCTTTGGACTACAGCGACGGACGGCGGGGCATCAAGCTTCTTGCCGGTGAGGCGTATTTCGAGGTCGTGCCGGATAAGAATAGGTCTTTTACGGTGGAAGCAAATGGCGTCCGCGTCGAGGTACTCGGCACGGCCTTCGATGTGCAGCTCGCCGACGGGCTGACCAGTATTGCCCTTGCGCATGGTTCCGTTCGAGCCTCTGTTGAGGGTTCGTCTGCGACCCCGCCCGAACGGCTGGTGCCCGGAGATCTGCTGACCGTCGATCCGAACAGCGCCGTCATGACGAAGGACACGATCCCGGTCGACGAGATTGCCAACTGGCGCAATGGCGAACTCTATGTCGTCAACGCGACGCTCGGCTCGGTGATCGAGCAGATCCAGCGCTACCACCCGGCCTGGATATCGGTTCCCGATGCGGCACTCGCCCATCAGCGGGTCACAGGCTTCTACAATCTCAGGCAACCCGACCAGGCACTGCGCGCGCTGGTCGAACCTTATGGCGGCAAGGTCCGTTCGATATCCTCGCTGGCACGCATCGTCAGCCGGTTCTAGAAAAAATTTGACTGCAATTATCAAGATTTAGCGAAATCCACTCAAAACCCTGAAAAAACTCTGAGCACTAATCGTCATTTCGTTGAAAGCGCCGGGCACGACATCGGCGCGGGCTACTGGAGAGACGAGAGTGAGCATGCGAGTGAGGGTAGGGGTTTTGGGGCTCAACGGCGCGCGCCAAACGGGTGGGCGTACGCGACGAGCTCGGCTATCGGCGACAACAGCTTTTGCAATTTTATCTGTCATGACCGGCGCTCACGCGCAGTCGGCGCCGACCGCTCAGGTACAAGCCCAAGCGGCCGCAGCACTCCCTTTCAATATCCCGTCGCAACCCTTGGCGAGTGCGATCCGTGCGTTCGGGCGTCAATCCGGCATGCAGATCACGCTGTCATCGGCGCCTTCCGGCTCGGTAAGCACCAGCCCCGTCGTTGGCCGATTGACGCCTGCGGCTGCGCTTGATCGAATGCTGTCGGGGACGGGGGTATCGGCCCATATTTCCGGAGATGGCGGCGCAGCGGTGATTGGCAGCGCCGAGATCGTGAATGCTATTCCGCAGGAGGATGGCGTTACCCAGCTTGCGCCGATCGTCATCAAGGGCGGCCGGCGTGCGAGTTCCGGCGCGGGCTATCGCGGCACGCCCGACTGGGTCTACGAGGAACCGGCAAGCGTCAGCGTCATCTCGAGGGAGGCTATTCAAAGCTCACCCGCCCGTAACGCGCGCGATCTGCTGGACACGGCCGCCGGCGTCTATGCCAACCGCTCCGAGGGACAGAACCCCGGCATAACGGTCAATATTCGCGGCCTCCAGGACCAGAACCGCGTCGTCACCATGATCGACGGGGCGAGGCAGAATTTTCAGCGCAACGGGCATGGATCGACGCAGCGAACCTATGTCGAAACTGCCTTCATCCGCGAAATCGACGTTGAAAAGAGCGGCACGTCAGGTGTTGGCGGAGCCGGCGCTCTCGGCGGCTCGGTCAATTTCCGCACCATCGAGGCCGATGACCTCATAGAAGACGGCCGCCAATGGGGCGGCGAGTCGAACGCGACTGTTGGCACCAACGAGTTCCAGTTCGATGGCGCAAGCATGGCGGCGGTCAGACTGTCGGACAGCTTCTCGGTGCTCGGTGGCATCAGCCACAAGAAGATCGGCGCCTACGACATCGGCGAGAATGGCGACATCAAGCTTTATGACAGCTCCGTGCATGACGGCGCCGCAATCTTCACGGGGCAGGACTCCTACTCCTACCTGCTGAAGGCCGAGGCGGAACTCACCGACGATCTCGACGCATCACTGACCTGGCTTCGCAACGATTCCGACTTCAGCCAGGGCTCCTACAACAATGACGGTGACCTCGATGAAGACACGCAACAGGTCCTGAACGATACGATCACCAGCAGCTTCCATTGGGATCCCGACAGCGAGCTCATCGATCTCAACGCCCGCCTCTGGTACAACCACACGCGAAACCGCGAGAAACGCTACGGCTCCGCCATCAACGACGACGGTTTTCCCGTCAATTACGCTCTCGGCACACTGGGTTTCAGCATCGACAATACCAGCCGATTCGAGACCTCAGCCGGTTCACTTTCGCTGAATTACGGTGTCGAAGCTTTCTTCGATCGCGGCAAGACGGAGACGCTCGAGGACTACTTCCTCAATGGCGTCGACATGACGGCGACCTATACCGGCACGACTCCATCCGGCGACCGCGATGTCTACAGCGCCTTTACCAGTGCTACATTCGAACATGACGATTGGCTGATGGCGCAGGCCGGCCTGCGCTACGACTACTATAATCTGTCGGGCGATGCATCGCTCTACGGCCTGGAAGTCAAGACCATCGACAACCGGAGATGCCGGTTGTATTTCCCTGATGGCGTGACCTGCCGGATCTGGACAGGCACCATCGATCGCGTGACGGTCTATCCGGAAAACATCATCCCGGTCGACAATTCGGACGGCGCGCTGCTGCCCTCCGCCATGCTCGCCGTCAAACCCGTCGACTGGCTGCAGCCCTTCGCCAAATATTCGCGCAGCTTCCGTCCTCCGACAATCATGGAAACCTTCCTGACGGGCGGTCACCCGGGCGTCAATCTCGTGGAGAACGCTCCCAATCCCGATCTCGTGGCCGAAGAAGGCAACACTTTCGAGCTTGGTGTGAATGCCACGACCGACGGGCTTGTGTCTGCCGATGACAGCCTGCGCCTGAAGGCCGTCGGCTTTTATCGCGAGATCGAAAACTATATCGCACTTGGGACAGTTCATCGCGCCGAAACGGGTCGCGACTACGCCTCTTATGTCAATGTCGACGGCACGACACGCATGAAAGGCATCGAGCTGGAGGCGAGCTACGACGCAGGCAAATGGTATGCTGGCCTTTCCTATACCTATCTGAAGACGGATTTCGGCACCAGCTACAGCTATGACGGCACGAGCTACGAGATCGAGCCCTCGATCATTTTCGTGCCCCCGCGCAACAAGTTCACCATCGATGCGGGCATGCGGCTTTTCGACGACAAGCTGACGATCGGCGGTCGCGCCACCCATGTCGGCGGCACATCGCCCAATATCGGCGTGCTGGCGAGCAACTACGTCACCAAAGACTATTCGCTCTACGACATATACGGGTCCTATGCCTTCAACGACACCGTCAAGCTCCGCTTTGCCGTCAACAACGTGACCGATGTCGCCTACGTCCCGGCGCTCGGGACCATCAGTCTGCCCGGGCCAGGACGCACGGCGACGGCATCGCTCAACTTCAAATTCTAAGCAATTTCCCGGCCGATAGGCCGCGGATACGAGGTTCGTCGATCGACGGACAACCACCATCAATGGAGAAAGACAATGAGTGTAGGAATTCAAGTCCCTGCCGGTGCACCCGATTGGGTCAATTATCTCGAAACCACGTGGCTCAACTCCTTCTCATATCGCAGCCATGGCTCGTTCAGCCCAGGCTCGGCGCCTTATGACCAGTGGGTTGCCGGCAACGCCGGTACCGCACAGTCGGGCGTTATCCTCAATGGCGATTTCAGCTATATTCCGCCGGGCGGCTTCGTCGGCTCGCTCGACACGCTGGAATTCGGCTCGCATCTGACCGGCAGCACGGCGGCCGGCTACGATGTCAGCACCGTGCTGACGTTGGACCTGTCGGACGCCACAGCCTCGACCGCGTTCACCTATGCGATCTACTATCTCTCCAACTTCGCAGACCTGACGCATCTCTACGATTATCTCGGCGAACAGGGTACGACGCAGACCGGCAATAGCGGCGGCCTCGGCGAGACCCTCTACAGCTTTGCCGGCGACGATGTGCTGACAGGCGCCGGTGCGAGCGACTTCGACACCTTCTACTATCGCGCCGATCTGAATGCCGGCGGATGGGGCGACGATACCATCACCGACTTCGTTGACGGCAACGACCTGATCGTTCTCGACGGTTATGGCTGGGATGATTACAGCGATTTCGTCACGGCTGGCGGCAGCATTTCCGGCTCGACGATCTCCTATGCCGGCAACAGCATCGATGTCGCCTTCGCAGGCGGCGGCACGCTTGACAGCTCCGATCTGATCTTCGTCGCGTGATCGGCCGATGAGGAACCAGTTCTTGGTTCGGACGTCGTCGCAGCGTTTCGCTGCGGCGGCGATCCTTCCGTTGAAGACGAATGCCGTTGCCATTGCCCTCATCAGCGGCGTCATCAACCTGCTCGCGCTGACGTCGCCGCTGTTCATGCTGCAGGTCTATGACCGCGTGCTCGCAAGCGGCAGCGTTCCGACGCTGATAGGTCTGGCGGTGCTTGCCGCCGGCCTCTATGCATTTCAGGCGGCCCTCGATATCGTCCGCGCCCGTGTCTTGTTGCGGATCGGCGAGCGGTTCGACGGAAAGCTCAGTGCCCGCGTTCATGAGGCCGTGATCCGCCTTCCGTTGGTGAGCCGGTCGCAAGGTGACGGCCTGCAGCCGTTGCGGGATCTCGACAATGTCCGCGGCTTCGTGTCCGGCACCGGACCGACGGCCTTTTTCGACCTTCCGTGGATGCCGCTTTATCTCGGCATATGCTTCCTCTTCCATTTCTGGATCGGCGTGACGGCGCTTGCCGGCGCGATCATTCTCGTCTCGCTGACACTACTTACGAACGCCCTGTCACAAGCCCCCATCCGCGAGTCCATCACCCAGAACATGGCCCGCAACGGCCTGCTCGAAGGCACCCGTCGCAATGCGGAAGTCGTTCGCGCGATGGGGCTGGAAACGCGGCTCACCGAACGATGGCTGAAGGTCAACGCTGCCTACCTTGCGGCCAACCGGCGGGCCGGCGACATTGGCGGTGGCTTGGGAAGCATGTCGAAATCGCTGCGCATGATCCTTCAGTCCGCCATCCTTGCTATCGGTGCCTATCTCGTGATCACGCAGCAGGCCACGGGCGGTATCATGATCGCAAGCTCGATCATGATGGGCAGGGCGCTCGCACCCGTCGAACTCGCAATCGGCAACTGGAAGCCGTTTCTGATGGCACGCCAGAGCTGGGCAAGGCTTCAGGAGCTGCTTGACAAGATCCCCGAGGCCAATCCCGTCACGGCTCTGCCGCGCCCCGAACGTGAGCTGCGCATCGAGGCCGTGACCGTCGTGCCTCCGGGCGAAAGAAAACCAACGCTCGCAGGGCTCGGTTTCTCCCTGGCCGCAGGAAGCGCACTCGGTGTGATCGGTCCGTCCGGATCTGGAAAATCGACCCTGTCGCGGATCCTCGTCGGCGCCTGGCAGCCCTCGGCAGGCAAGGTCCGGATCGATGGCGCAAGCCTTGACCAGTGGCACAGCGCCGCACTCGGTGAGCATATCGGCTACCTCCCGCAGGGCGTGGAACTGTTCGACGGCACCATTGCAGAGAACATTTCGAGGTTCGAGGAGGCTCCTGACGCGGAAGCGATCATCGCTGCGGCGCGCACCGCCGGTGTCCATGAGCTCATTTTGAAATTCGAACTCGGCTATGAGACGCAGATCGGCGAGGCCGGAACCGCCCTCTCGGCAGGCCAGCGCCAACGCATCGGCCTTGCGCGTGCACTTTATCGCAATCCGTTTCTGGTCGTCCTTGACGAGCCCAACGCCAATCTGGACGCCGAGGGTGAAGCAGCTGTCGTCAGGGCCATCGCCGCGGTTCGCGATCGCAAGGGTATCGTTGTCGTCGTTGCTCATAGACCCAGTGCGCTTGGGATCGTCGATCACGTGCTGATGATCGAAGCTGGCAGGCAAAAGGCGTTTGGCCCCCGCGACGAGGTTCTCTCCAAGGTTCTCAGGAGCGGTTCTGGCCTGCCGGCGGGCCGGGGCTTTCAAACAACAGGCGCCAGCATTGCACCGCTGCGGGTGATCGCAAACGTTGCCCAGGCCACATCCGATGCAGCAAGTAGCGCCGCTCCGGACAGTCAGGAGGATGCCGATGTCAGACATTGATGACCGCGAAGTCAGCCGCTCAATCCGGCGCCACCTGATAGTGGGCGTCGTCGCCTCGCTTGCAATGGTCGGGGGCGCTGGGGCCTGGGCCTCGGTGACGGATCTTGCCGGTGCCGTGGTAGCGCCGGGGCATTTTGTCGTCGATTCCTATGTCAAGAAAGTCCAGCATCCGACGGGCGGGGTCGTTGGGGAAATCCTCGTCCAGGAGGGCGACAAGGTCGGAGCCGGTGACGTGCTCATGCGCCTTGACGCCACCCAGACCCGCGCCAACCTCGCGATCGTCACGAAGCGGCTCAACGAATTGGCGGCACGGCTGGCGCGGCTCGAAGCCGAACGTGACGACCTTGATGACATCGCTTTTCCAGACTGGCTGCTTGCCAACAATCGTGATCCTGAAGTGGCTGCTGCCATCCACAGTGAATCTCGTCTGTTCCAGTCCCGGCGCGACGCGAGGGAAGGGCAGAAAGCCCAGCTCAATCAGCGCATCGCACAGTTCGAGCATGAAATTGCCGGGCTGAAGGCGCAGGAAGTTGCTTATGGCGAGGGAATAGAGGTTCTCAATACGGAAATATCCGCTCTGAACAGGTTGCGCGAACAGGGCATCGTTTCCGATCAGCGGCTGAACGGCCTCAAGACTCAGGCTGCGACATTCGGCGGAGAACGCGGCGAGAAGATTGCGTTCCAGGCCCAATCGGCTGGCCGGATCACGGAAACGCGGCTGCAGATCCTGCAGATCGATCAGGATCTCAGAACCGAAGTCGGTCGTGAATTGCGGGAGGTTCAGGCGCAGATCGGCGAATATGTTGAGCGCAAAGTGGCAGCCGAAGACGACCTGAAGCGCATCGATATTGTCGCTCCGCAGTCAGGCATCGTGCACCAATTGGCGGTCCATACCGTCGGCGGGGTCATCTCTCCTGGCGATCCGATCATGCTGATCGTGCCGGAAGGGGATGATCTGGCCCTTGAAGTTCAGATCGCGCCGAAGGATGTGGATCAAATCCAGATCGGACATACCGCCTTGTTGCGCATGACCGCCTTCAATCTTCGTACGACACCCGAACTCAACGGCCTTGTCAGCCGAATTGCGGCGGATCTGACCACCGATGAACGGTCCGGCCAGTCCTACTACCTGGTGCGCGTCGCCATTCCGCAAGCCGAAAAGGAAAAGCTGAAGAGCCTCACGCTTGTCCCCGGCATGCCAGCCGAGGTGATGATCAAAACCGGCGACCGCACCGCGCTTTCCTATCTCGTCAAACCGCTTTCCGACCAAATCTCCCGCGCGTTTCGAGAGGACTGAGGCCGATGGCGATCGTTAGAAATAAAAGCGCGGCTGTCGATCGCTACCAAGCTGTCCGCGCGGTGCTGAGCGCGAACGTATGGGAAGAAGTGACAAGGGCCACGTGAGCCTTGAGCGAAACGGCACAGTTTCCTGGATAGGAGAGGTTGTGCTGGATCAGATGTTTGAGCAACTCATCGGCGTTGCGCTTTTCAGTCAGCGGAAATGTCACAGTCATATGTGTTCCTCCGAGGAGCAAATTGACCCTTCGGAGGGATTTAGGCTCGAATTCTTTTGCGCTGCAACAAGAAAATTTTTACCACAAAATTAAAATCGATTAGTTTTTGAGGTGGTTATTTTAAAATCGTTTTAAATCCTGCGGTGGTTCTTGGCGCCGCGCAGAGCGGCTGCGACAAAATGCACGCAGCCGGATAAGACCTTGTTAACCATCCAGGTCTCAGATGGGGAGAAGTTTAAACGTTCTACCAGAGCCGTGAGAATGTGTTCCGCCGCGTAGGGCTTTAAATCCGCACATATCCCCTTGAGAGTCGATGCCGACGGGTGGGTTATGCGCTGGTGCGTTCTGTTCTCGGTGTATGGCAATGTCGATCATTCATAGTATCAGCGTAAGAAGCGGTCGGCTGGTGAAGCTCACCTTCGAATCTGCGCCCTTCACGCGGGCCGCTCGCAAGACTGCCGGAACGGCACGCCAAGCCAGAAGCCGTATTGTCACCCTCGCAGGCGTCCTCGGCATCGTCTACGTCGGAATGTTCGGCAAGCTGATCTATTATGGCCTTGCCGTCGACACGACGACATCGAGCATTCCGCCAAATCCGATTATGGCCTCCCGGCCGGATATCCTCGACCGCAACGGCGAGCTTCTGGCGACCGATATCCGCACGGTTTCGATGTTTGCCGAGCCAAGCCATATGGTCGATGTCGATGAGGCGGTCGAGAAGCTCACACAGCTTTTCCCGGAACTCGACCGAAAGACGCTCTACCAGAAACTGTCGGACAAGCGTTCGCAGTTCACATGGCTGCGTCGCCAACTGACGCCGAAACAGCAAAGCGAGGTTCTGGCTCTCGGCCTTCCCGCCATCGGCTTCCGCCCCGAGGTGAAGCGCTTCTATCCTGGCGGGCGCACGGCGGCCCACATTCTCGGCTATGTCGATATCGACAACAAGGGCATGGCCGGCATGGAGAAATATCTCGACATGCAGGGCCTTTCTGATCTGGAATCCACTGGGCTTGCGGTGCGCGAAAATCTGGAGCCGGTGAAGCTGTCGATCGACATTCGGGCGCAGAACGTCGTTCATGACGTCGTCATCGATGCTATCACCACCTATAAGGGCAAGGCCGCAGGCGCCGTCATTCTCGACATCCATACGGGCGAGGTTCTGGCCATGGCTTCCGCTCCCGATTTCGACCCGAATGACCCGCAGGCGACCGGCAGCGAAGGCTGGCTGAACCGCATGTCGAACGGCACTTTCGAAATGGGCTCGACCTTCAAGACCTTCTCGATGGCATTGGCGCTCGACAGCGGCACGGTTAAACTCTCTGACAGTTTCGATGCCACCGGCCCGCTACACTACGGCGGCTTCATCATCCATGACGACCGTGACGTGCCGCGCCGCTGGCTGACCATTCCGGAGATCTTCCGCTATTCCTCCAACATCGGCACGGCGAGAATGATGGATCTTGTCGGCATGGATCGACAGAAGGACTATCTGACCCGGTTCGGGCTGCTATCGAAAATGCAGACCGAACTGCCGGAAGTGAAAACACCGACGCAGCCGAAAGTATGGAAGAAGATCAATTCGATCACGATCTCCTTCGGCCATGGTGTCGCGACCACGCCATTGCAGACGGCGGTTGCCGGTGCCGCTCTCGTCGATGGCGGCGAGCTCATAGAGCCGACGTTCCTGCCACGCTCGGCCGAGGACGCGGCGAAAACCGAGCAGCAGATCGTCAAGAAAAGCACAAGTGACACGATCCGCGCGCTCTTCAAGCTCAATGGCGAACAAGGCTCCGGGCGTACCGCCGACGTGCCCGGCTTCCATGTCGGCGGCAAGACGGGTACGGCGAACAAGGTCGTGAACGGTCATTATTCGCACACGCTGAGCTTCAACGCCTATCTCGCGGCTTTCCCGATCGATGCGCCGAAATATGTCGTTCTGTCCTTCATTGACGAACCACTAACCGGCCAGCACGGGCTCACCTTCGCGACGAATACCGCAGCACCCATGGTGCATGACATCATCAGCCGCGCCGCGCCCATTCTGGGCGTCGAACCGGATTTCGGGCAGAACCTGCTGGCCTCATATTGAGGCTGTGCCAGGCGCGGCTTGGAATCTTCTGTGGCAGTTTTTTGCTGCTGAGGAGTGTAATTATTGACGGCATCGTTGCCGGCAAAAGAGTTCATCGAACTTTCATCACGTTGCGTCATCTGGGCTACATACTTGCGGCCTAGGTCATGGGGCGAAGGTGCGCGCCTCATGTCCAGTCGAACGAACGTCACTGCAAAACGCCTCATGGATGCCTGCGAGCTGCTGCTTTGCGAGGCGCATGCCCTCGAAGAGCTGACGGCCCGCCGGATTGCGATCCAGGCCCAGGCGACGCCTTCGGCGATCGCCTATCATTTCGGATCCCAGGAAGAATTGATCACGGCAGTTGCGGAGCGTGTCTATCGTCGGCTGAACGCCGAGCGCCTGAGCCTGCTGCAAAAAGCCGTCGATCGGCGGGCGCCCAATCCCCCCGACATCGAGGAGGTGATTGCAGCCCTTGTCGGTCCGTCGATCCGCTGGGCGACCGATCCTACATCGAGCTATCCCGTGCTGTCGCACTTCACCTCGATGGCACACAGCCACCGTGACGGCGCGCCTCACTACCGTCGCATCATTGAGGATGTCGAGCATCACCGGGCCTTCATTCCGCAATTGAAGCGAATCGCGCCCTGGCTCGATGAGGTCGATATCGGCTGGCGCCTGAACTGTGCGCTCGGCATCCGCTCGCAGGTCACCCGCAGCAGGCAGCGCACGGAACTTCTCACCAATCGTCAGATGGATCTCGACAATCCGGATCTCGTTATCGCGCGCATGGTGGAGGTGATTGCGCCGATGTTCCGTCGGACTTGCTGATCTGCGCGGATGAGGTCCTAACGTCTTTCGAACAGCATTCGAATTCCGTCACGCTTGCGAAACACGCCCCCTCTATCGGTTTTCATCAGAGAACCGTCAGGGAGCCTTCCGATGCGCCGCGAGACCACTTTCATTCATCTGACTGACCTGCACATCGGCACCGCCGATGACGATCATCTGTACAGTGATACGACCGAGACGCTCAACCAAGTGCTCGATCTGGTCGCCACAGTCACGCCTAAGCCGCAATTCGTTATCGCCAGTGGCGACCTCACCAACCGCGGTGATGCGGAGAGCTTCCGTCGACTGAAGGAGATCATGGATGCACGGATCGACGTGCCGGTCATCTATGCGCTCGGTAATCACGACACGCGTCCCGGTTTTTACGAGGGTATGGGCGTTGCGACCGAAGATCCGGATGCCCCCTACGACCACGATACCGTCGTCGATGGCATCCACATCGTCACGATCGACTCGTCGACCCCAGGCCTGATCGGCGGCACGATCGATCCGGAGCAGTTCGATTGGCTGGCTTCGACACTGGATACGCATCCCGACCTGCCGAAGCTGATCGTCGTTCACCATCCGCCGGCTCTGGGTGAAGAACCTGATACAACCCACTGGCGAACCATTCATTTTCCGCAGTCGGAACGCTTTGGGGCACTGCTCAAGGGTCGCAATATCATCGGCATCCTCAGCGGCCACATCCATCATGACCGCGTGTCCGTCTGGCACAGCATCCCCGTCGTTGTCGGCACCGGCCAGCATGCCGCGACCGACATTCTGCGCACTGACATTTTGCGCATGGTGCGCGGCGCCTCTTTCGGCATCGGCACCATCCGTCCGTCCGGCCTCACCATGGCCTTCGTGCCGCTGCCGTCCGACCGCGCTGAACTCAATACCTATCCGCTCGAAATGCTGTTGGCGCGGGCCGTTCCCGTCGCTGCCGAATAAATTTCAGGAGACATATATGTTGCGCAGAACCACATTAAAGTTCACGGCAGCGCTCGCAGCCGTCTTGCTCCTGCCTTTCGGCGCCTTTGCCGAAATGCCCGCATCCGTCGACAAGCCGGTGACGATCAGCTTCTACAACTACAATCTCGCCTCGGCGAGCGCCGGAGCCGATGCGACCAAGGAACTGATCGCCGGTTTTGAAAAGAAATTCCCTAATATCAAAGTCGAGACCGTCGCGGTCCCCTCCAACGAGATCATGGCGCGCGTGCAGGCCGACATCGTCGCCGGCAAGCAGCCGGACGTGGCGCAATTGGTGTTCCGCGATTTGATCTATATTGCCAGCGACCTCGGCGCCAACGCGCTGGAAGACATGGTCGATGCGAACGAACTGAAGGATCAGTTCACCGGCATGATTCCGCAGGGCCTCGAACTCGGCAAGGTCGATGGCAAGACCTATGGCCTTGCCTACACGTTCTCGACGCCGATCCTGTTTTACAATGCCGACCTCTTCAAGCAGGCAGGTCTCGATCCCGACAAACCGCCCAGGACCTGGGACGAGATCAACGCTGCCGGCAAGGCGATCAAGGAGAAAACCGGCAAGAACGGTTTCTTCCCCGGCGCCTACGGCCCCACCGACGGCACTTTCGTCTATCAGTCGATCGTCATGTCGAATGGCGGCAAGGTGCGCGACGGCAACAAGCTGACCTTTGCCGACAAGGACGCAGCCGACGCCGTGAAGATGCTGCGCAACATGGTCGACAGCGGCGCGCACGCCAAGATCGATCCGGCGAGCGCATCCGATACGTTTGCCGCGGGCAATATGGGCATGTTCCTCTATACGAGCGCACTGCTTTCCAGCGTCAAGAAGTCGGCTCAGGGCAAGTTCGAGCTGCGGCTCGCACCGATGCCCTCCTTTGGCGACAAGCCGACGGCGCCGACCAATTCCGGCAGCGCTCTCTTCGTCTTCAGCAAGGACCCCGACAAGCAGCGCGCCTCCTATGAGCTGCTCAAATATCTGACGAGCAAGGAAGCCTACACGATCATCACCAGCAAGATCGGCTACCTGCCGCTGCGCCTCGATATCGTCGACGACCCGAATTATCTCGGCCCCTGGCTCAAGGAAAATCCGATGTTCCGGGCCAACATCAAACAACTCGACCGTCTGACCGCCAATATCGCGTTTCCCGGACCGAATTATCGCCAGGTCGAGAAGATGATGATGGACGGTGTTCGTGAAGCTGTCTTCGGAAGCGGCGACCCGGTCGAAGCGCTGAAGAGTGCGCAGGAGCAGGGTCAGGACCTGATGCCATAAGCCCATCTTGATCTTCATGCGGAAGGTGAGGGGCAGCGGCGAGGGCCGCCCTTCACCGACAAGCGATCGGAGCTTTCACCAATGACAGATATCCAGGCAGAGGTGGCCGGCCCCGCCGCAGTGAAGACGACTCCGGTCCGGTCGGAAATCCCTCGCGAACGTTTTACTATTGCGCCTTGGCTCTATCTGGCGCCTGCGCTCATCCTGCTGATGGCCTGGACCTACATCCCGCTTGCCGAGACGTTCCGCCTGTCTTTCTATCAGTGGAACATGCTGCCGACGTCGCCGCAACGCTTTGTCGGGCTGACCAATTACCAGCGGCTGTTGGCGCTGCCGGAAATGCGCAACGCTCTCTGGAACACGCTCTATTACACGATCGGCCTGTTTCCGATGTCGGTGATCATTCCGCTTTTCGTGGCGATCTGGACGCAGGATCTCGGCGGCCGTGCCCGGACGATTTACCGGTCGCTGATCTTCGTGCCGATGATAATTGCTCCCGTCGTTGCCGCCATCCTGTGGCGCTGGCTGCTGAACGAAGACCAGGGGCTTATAACGCTTGCTCTCGAGGGTCTTGGCCTCGGCCGCATCGGTTTTCTGACCGATCCCGCCTATGCCCTGCCGACGCTGACCTGGATCACCGGCTGGAAGCTGATCGGCTTTTCGACGCTGCTGTTTTCCGCCGCCAATGCGGGTATCAACCCGTCCTATATCGAGGCGGCGCGCATCGACGGTGCCAGCCGTTGGCGCATCATCCGCGATATCAGGCTGCCGCTTCTCTCGCCGACGATCCTGCTTCTGTCGATGATGACGGTGCTGTTCGGCGCGCAATGGAGCTTTGCCTATATCAATGTGCTGACCAATGGCGGCCCGCTGAAGTCCACCACCAACATCTTCTACCTGCTCTGGGAATACGGCTTCCAGACGCTTTCGGCTGGCTGGAGTTCGGCCGCCGGCATGATTGCTTTTGCCGGCTTCGCGGTGCTTGCCGCCCTCTGTATGTGGTTGACGAAGAGGTTTGCCTTCTATGACAACTGATAGCCTCGACGACCATAGGCCGAGCCGATCGGCGCCGTCCCGCGGATTGGTGCGCAAGCTCGGCGTGCACGCCGTCATGGTCGTGCTCTCCTTCGTTTCGATCTTTCCGATCTACTGGATGATCGTCACATCGCTGCGGCCGGAGAACGAGACCTTCTCCACCGCACTCTGGCCGTCCCATCCGACTTTCGACAACTACCTCTTCGTGTTGACGCGCGTGCCGATGCTGCAGATGCTTTTCAACACGACGATTGTATCAGCCGCGACCGCCCTGCTGCAGGTCACCACGGGCATGTTTGCCGCCTACGCGCTGGTGCGCTGGCGCATGCGGCTATCGTCTGTCGTCCATGGTCTGATTGCGCTCTCCTGGCTCGTACCTTTCCAGGTCACGATGATCCCGAACTATGTGCTGGCCTCCCGGCTTGGCTTGCTCGACACCTTGACGGGTCTGGTCGTGCCGAATGCCGCCCACGCTTTTGCGATCCTGCTCCTCTATCACGCGATGCGTGCTTTTCCGACCGAAGTGCTGGAGGCTGCCCGCATGGATGGGGCACGCAGCTTCCGCATTCTTTGGCAGATCGTCACGCCCAATATGGGCGCGCCTATCGCCTCCTTGTCGATCATCGCCTTCATTTCTGCCTGGAACGAATATTTTTGGCCGCTGCTGCTGTCGCGAAAGCCTGAGAATTCGGTCGTGCAGATCGGCCTGCAGATGTTCATGACCCAGGAGGGCAACCTCTGGGGGCCGCTGATGGCGGCGGCGGCACTCGCCAGTCTGCCGATCCTGCTGATTTATCTCGTGCTCCAGCGCCACGTCATCGAATCCTTCATGAAATCCGGAATCCGCTGATCATGCAAAATTATGAGAGACTTATCGCGCTGGAAGGCGCCCATAACGTGCGCGACCTTGGCGGCTATCCGGCCGGCAATGACAGGCAGACGCGCTGGCGCTCGGTCCTGCGCGGCGACGCCCTGCATGCGCTGAGTGAGGCCGACATCGAGGCGCTGATCGCCCACGGGGTCACGACAGTGATCGACTTGCGCAATCCCCAGGAACTCGCACGCGAAGCCAATCCGTTTTCGAACGATGCGCGCGTTCGCTACGAAAACGTCTCGCTGTTTTCGGCCTTAGCGCCGATCGAATTGATGGCAGCGGAAGCGACCGATTTCGACATGGGCGACCGCTACTGCCATGCCCTCGACAATTGCCAGCCGGCGATCGCCAGGGTGCTGACGACGATCGCACACGCGCCTGATGGGATCGTTCTCTTCCATTGCACGGCCGGCAAGGATCGCACCGGCATCATCGCCGCTCTGATTCTGGCGCACGCCGGCGTCGATGAAGCGACGATCATCGAAGATTATACGCTGACCGGTTCGATATTCGCTCCCTTGCTTACCGACTTCCGGGCACGGGCAATCGCACGCGGCGTACCTTCGGACCTTGCAGACCTGATACTCGCCTCGGCACCGCAGAGCATGGCCCGGGCACTCGGGTACCTTGCCGGTCATTATGGCCGCGTTGGTTCCTATCTCGCACAGATAGGCTTGGGCGAAGCGGAAATCACCGGCCTCAGGCAGCGGCTGTGCGATTGAGGCTTGCTCTGACGCGTTGAGCTAGAGGGCAGCCTGCGTAAATCGAGCGTCGTCAGCCCGGTCGATAAAGACGCGGTCTGCCATTATCGAAACTCCTGCGTCCGTCCTTCCAGCCCGCAATGACGCGGGCGATCTCGCGTACCGCCGCACGCGGGCCAAGAGTATCGAGCAGCACGATCGTCGCCTCGGCGCCCACTTGCAACCGTTTGACTCCGCAGAGCTGGCGTGCCGCCACTTCTGTCACCATGTCGAAAACCAGCGCCATGTCCTCATCCCGCGAGAGCTGGGCGACATTGGCAAAGAGATTGGCCATACGGATCAGCGAGGCATCGCCATAGGGAGTGAAGGGATTGAGGACGTTGTTCGTTGCAATGGAGGTGGCGACACCACGGCCCGCCAGCAGATGAGCGGGCGCAACGCCGCGTGGCACCAGCCGGTCATGACCGCGCCCGTTCAGGAACAGATCGGTGGACGGCAGAACGGAAATTGCAATGCCGGCTTCAGCCAGCCTCTCGGCGATGGTGACGACCTCTGCTTGTGACATGGCAGAGAGATTGGTGACGTGGCCGATCGCCACACGACCCTGCCAGCCGTGGCGAAGCGTGGCCTCGATCACCGCCGGCAGATCGGTTCGGTGAGGATCGAGGCTGAAATCGAGATGGAAATCGACCGGCACGTCATGTTTTTGTGCCAGCGCGAATATCATTTCGATATGCCTGTTGGGATCGGGGTCCGTATAGGGACAGCCGCCGACCAGATCCGCACCATTGGAAAGGGCGTCGTCAAGCATGCCTGATGTCTCGGGCTCGTTCGTCAACCCCTCCTGGGCGAAGGCGCAGATCTCGATATCGACTGCGAAGGCATAATCCGCGCGGATGCGCTTGATTGCCTCGAACGAGCGGAAGCCGGCGCGGGGGTCGATCTCGACAAAGGTCCGCATCCGCGTGGTACCGTGCGAAATCGCCTTCTCGACGACGCGTGCGGCCCGGGCATAGACATCCTCTCCCTCAAAGCCCGCCTTGGCCTTGGCCGTTTCCCGCACCGCCTCGGTGAGTGTGCCTTCGCAAATCGTGCAGCGGTCAAGAATGCAGGCTTTGTCCAGATGGATGTGCGTGTCCACAAATCCACCGAAGGCGAAAGCGCCCTCGCCATCGACGCTTTCTATGGCCTCGCACCGCATGCCGGGGCTGATGTCAACGATCAGACCCTCACGCACGGCTACGTCAACGAGAGCGCCATTTTCTTCAATGCGGATGTTGCGGATAACGAGATCGAACAATTGGTTGGTGATCGTCACAGCGAGATAGCGCCTCCGTCGCTACGCGGATCGTGGGCGCCGTCAATCATCCCATCTTGCCCGATGCGGATCACGCCGGCCTGGCCGCCGAGCGGGCTGAAGCTGTCGATCGTCGATATCTCATGGCCCATGGCGGCGAGCGCGGTCACAATTTCCGGGCCGGCATTCTCCTCGATCTTCAGGCTATCCCGGCTATCGGAGAAGGTGCGGCCGAGCAAAAAGCGCGGGCGGGATAGCGCAGCGGCTGGATCGAGCCCATGGTCGATCAGCAGGCTGAGAAGCAGCGACAGAGTCTGTGGCTGTCCATCGGCTCCTTGCGTGCCGTAGACGAGATGCGGTCGACCGTTCTTGAGAGCGAGCCCGGGATTGAGCGTGTAGAACGGTCGCTTGCCGGGACTGGCGACATTGGGGCTGGCGGGGTCGGTGCTGAAGGCCGCTCCCCTGTTCTGCCAGAGGATACCGGTATCGCCGACCACAACGCCACTACCCCAGTCAAAGTAGAGGCTTTGCAACAGCGATGCGCAGCGCCCCTTGCTATCGACAGCCGCAAGCAGGGCCGTGTCACCATGCCGATAGGGCTGCGGCCATGCTAGTGCGCGGCTGGGATCGATTGCTGCCGCCTTTGCTGTGAGCCGCACCGGATCGAGCAGTTCCTGTGAAACATCGGCTGCGAAGCGGGGATCGGCGATCGCGTGCCGGTCGAGGAAGGCTTGTTTCACCGCTTCGACAAGCCTGTGGTAGAAGCCCGCGTTATCGGGAGGGAAATCCGTCATCGGCAAATGGTTGAGCACGCCCATGATACCGAGCGTCGTTATTCCCTGGGTTGGGGGAGGCGGTGCGAGCAGGGTTGTGTCACGATAGGTCTGCCGGAGCGGGGTCGCGATATCGGTTCGTGTTGCAGCGAGATCGGCGGCCGAAAGCGGCGAGCCGGCTTCTGCAAGCCCAGCGGCGATCCGCCGGGCAAGCGCGCCCTCATAGAATTCACGGGTGCCATGGCGGGCAATAGCGGCAAGCGTCTTGCCAAGTTCCGGCTGCCGCTGAATGCCTGTTGATCGGAAGAGGTTCGTGAAGCCCGGCCAGCTCCCGAGTTCACTGCGGCGGAATTCGTACCAGAAGGCATGCGACCGGCTGACCTCAAAGCCGTCGTCCGCCAGGGCGATCGCATCGTCGAGCAGGCTTGGTAAGCTCTCCGAGCCCGTCCATTCGGCCACGGAATGGGCAAGCACTTTCTCCCAGCTATCGACGAGGCAGGCGCTCGTCAGCGTGGAGCGGGCACCGCGAAGTGGGATGTCTCCATCCGGAATGACGCCCGCCGCCTGACCGATGCCCAGGAAGGTCTGTGCCTTTCCCGTCTTGTCCGCGACCAGCCAGACGCCATCGCCGCCAAGCCCGCAGAAGTGCGGGTAGGTGACCGCAAGTGCAGCGCCGGCGGCAACCAGTGCTTCGATGGCATTTCCTCCGCGCCGCAGCACCTTCGCGCCAGCCTCGCTGGCAAGCCAATGCGGCGTCACAATCATGGCGCTGTGGGACGACGTGTCAGCCCGAGTAGCCTGAGTGACGGGAGAGGACATCAGCGGATCACAGAGCCGTTTTCGGCGACGAGGCGGCCTTCCTTAAAGACCCGGCGTGGCTTTGGAATGGCGACGACGGCCTCCGGCACATGCTCGGCGGCAAGGGTGACGAAATCGGCCTTTGCGCCGACAGCAATACCGTAGCCTTCCAGTCGTAGCGCCTTGGCGCCGCCTGATGTCACCACGTCGAAGGCGGCGCCGAGTTCCGCATCGGTATAGAAGCCGGAGCGGTAGGCGATAATCTCCGCGCGGCGCAGCATGTCGCCATCGCCGAAGGGCCACCAGGAATCGCGGATATTGTCGCTGCCGCTGAAGACGGTGACGCCGGCGGCGCGCAGCAGTGCGACCGGAGGGAAATTGTGGTTGCCGGGCGCATTGGTCATGATCGAGACGCCGCTTCTGGCTATCAGGGCAGCGATCTTCTTGGCTGCATCAGGCGCGAGATCGCCGAGGCCATAGGCATGGCTGACGGCGACATGCCCCTGCATGCCAAGGGCGGTTGTGCGAGCGCAGATTTCCTCGATCGTCATCGCGCCGAGCGTGCCCGCGTCATGAAGATGGATATCGACATCGACGCCGCGCTTTTCGGCAATGCCGAAGACCACGTCGAGATGACCCTTGATATCGCGGTCGAAAGAGAGCGGATCGAGGCCGCCGACGAGATCGGCGCCCATTGCTATCGCCTCATCCATCAGTTCCGACGTACCCGGGCTCTTCAGGATACCGCTTTGCGGGAAGGCAACGAGCTGAATGTCGATGATGTCAGCGTATTCCTCGCGCACTTTCAGGATGGTTTCGAGCGACTTCAGGCCTACCGATCCATCGACCATCACGTGGCTGCGCATCTGTAAGGCGCCGTTCGAAATGCAGAGGTCGAGCTGGTTGCGGGCACGCTCGTCCATGGGTGCTGCGGCAGCCATATTATCAGCCTGAAAAGCGACACGCTCATGCACGTCGAAACCATTGGTGCACGGTTTGTGCGGGATCCATTTGTCTCCATAGAAGCTCGTGTCGAGATGAATGTGCCCCTCGACGAAGCTCGGCACGAGGAGCGCTCCGCCGATATCGACGACATCTTTCGCGCCTTCGCTGGAGCTTGCAGGCCCTATCGCCGCGATTCGGCCGTCCCGCACCACGATGTCGTTCAGCGAGCCGTCGGCAAGCCTTACATTGGTGAAGACTGTTTCCACTGCACTCACTGATGTTTCCTTTCCCTTCCATTATCGGTCAGACCCCGCCGATGCAGGGTCCGGCTATTCTCCAGCGATGGAGGATCGGTTCTGCGGCAGCGTACCTTGTACGCGCTGAGGTCGATCCCATTATTAGCGATGACGCCCGGATAGGCAGATGCCTCACAGCTCCAGACGGTATTCCGGTAATGATGACGCGGTATGCGACATGAGCAAAATCTAGTCTACATGATATTGAGAACTAGGTATGCAATATGGATGCCAGAATGTATCGAAAGTGGCGAATTCAAATCCATAGGAGACTAAGCACCCAAATTCGTTGAGTGAAAAATAGCAATGAACGGCCTCACCGGAAAGCGTGGCTACTGACCTAGAAAATGTGGGAAGCAGATCACGCCTACATAATAGTCAGAATCTTGTATACGCGATTGAAAAACCGGCAGATCAGCCGGCTGCGCGGGCAGAAAATCGCGACAGGATCGAACCAATATCGGGCTCTGCGGCAAGATCATCTTCGATCAGAGCGCGGCTTTCAACTGACAATAGATGTTCGTCCATCAGATGTTCCGCCGCAGCCTGGTCGCCCTTTTTCAATGCGTTGATGAGGCCCGAATGTTCGCTGATCGCGCATTCGCTTGAATGCGGCCGGCTATACATGGCAAGGATGAGCGAGCAGCGGGAGACGAGTTCGGAGAGGTAGCGTTCGAGCAGAGCATTGCCGGACAATTCAGCAAGCTTCAGGTGGAATTCACCCGCCAGACGGGTCGATAGGCGCACATCTCCCTTGGCGTGAGCGGCCTCCTCTTCTTGCACGTGTTCCCGCAACAGTTTTTCGATTGCTGGGTTCCAGCGCTTGATGACGGCCTTCATCATCTCGCGCTCGAGTGCTCGGCGGATGGCAAAAGCATCACGCGCCTCATCAAGGCTCGGCTGAGCCACAGTGGCCGTGCGCTTGTGGTAGGTGTCGACCAGCCCCTGGGCCTGCAACTTGGCCAGCACCGTGCGGACCAGAGTGCGGCTCATCGAAAAATGCCGGCCTATCTCGCCTTCGGGAAGCTTGGTGCCGGCTTTCAGCGCCTGCTCGATGATGGCCTGCCGAAGTGTGCGATGGGCGATATCCACACGGTCGGAATTGGATGACATGATTTCAAAGCTCGGTCGGTTCTGCATACATTATAACGCCATCAGGGATACAACAAGGCAATACCTGTGATGCGAACCCATCGATGCCACGCTGAAATATCCTGCATCGGATGATAGAAGCTTACCCTCTTTTGAAGGCTTAAATCTCGCCCGTACAGCATCTTAGACGCCGGTCTTCGGTGCGATCGTCAGCTCCGAACCATAGGCGCCGCGCATCTCGGTCGCTTCGGCCGGATCGCGGTCGTCGGCCTTGTGCAGAAGCATCGAGCGATAGCCTTCCACACGCGTGCCGTGGATCAGAGCCACATCGGCATTGCCCGGATTATCGGAGCGCTCGAACCATTCGACGCTGTGATGCAGGAAATTCATCTCGAAGGAACGGTTGGTGACACCGTGGCCGACGATGATCACGGTGTCGTTGCCGCTGCCGATGTCATGCATAACAGTTTGCAGAAACAGCCGCACCCGCTGGGCAACGTCGGCCCGGCTCTCCCCATCAGGCGGGCGGGCATAGAACTTGCCGCTATTGTTGCGCAGGCGTGCCCATTTCTCAAATTCTTCCGGAAATTTGCGCCGCTGCTCGGCCCGGTCATAGATTTCGGTAAACAGGCCAAAATCCTGTTCCCGGAGCAGATAATCCTCATGCACATCGCCGATGGTGCCCGCAGGTGAGGCCTCGATGATCGCGTCCTTCGTCTGGCGCGTCCGCAGATATGGCGAATGCCAGATGGTCGCCTTCCGCGTAGCGCCAGGTAGCGCTGCCAGATAGGAAGCGATGCTGCGCCCCGCTGCCAGCGCCTGCCGGTAACCCCAGTCCGTCAGCGGAACATTGTGATCGCCGAACTGCCGGTAGGCGCTCTCGCTGATGTTGCCGAGAGATTCGCCGTGTCGAACGAGAAAGATGCGCATGGCTGCCTGTGTAAGCTGAGGATGAGGCATCATGACGGGCGTGAGGGCGGTGTGCAATGGTCGGGAAGCGTTGGACAGCGGGATTGCCCCCAAAACGCCCGCCGAATGAGCGGCCGCGCGTGCTAACCGAAAACGCTGGCCTCTGGAGTTAAGCACTCGGACGGCGGGATCGACCGCGAGGAGATCCGCCGGGAAAGGTCGGTTATCCTTTTGCCAGTACATTCAGCACCGCATTCAGCCAGGGGGTCGGTTGCCCGCCGAGCGAATATGCAAAGATGTCGCTTGCGGCATGAGCCACGGCGCTTCGTATTGGCCGCCCGACTGACGGGCGGCCGCATCTTTGGGCAGGTTAGGGCAGAGTATGTCCTGCAGCTCGGAACAGCCGATACCATTCCTCGCGGGTCAGTGAGACAGAAGAGCCGGCCGCGGCTTCGACGACACGTTCCGGCTTCGTGGTGCCGAGCACGACCTGGATTTTTGCCGGATGACGGGTGATCCACGCAACCGCAATACCCGTCGGCGTTACGCCGTAGGCCTTGGCGAGTTCATCGATGACATCGTTCAGATCGCCGAAATTTTCACGGTCGCCGAGGAATACACCGTCGAAGAAGCCTTTCTGGAACGGCGACCAGGCCTGCAGCATCATGCCATTGATGCGGGAATAATCGAGCAGGCCGTTATCGCGATCGATCGATTGATCAAGCCCGGCCATATTGGCGGCGACGCCCGATGCGATCAGCGGTGCATGGGTAATGCTGAGCTGCACCTGATTGACGATGAGTGGTTGCGTGACCGCGGTCTTGAGCAGCTCGACTTGGCCGGGTGTATGGTTGGAAACGCCGAAATGGCGGACCTTGCCGGCAGATTTGAGCGTGTCGAAAGCTGCTGCGACTTCCTCGGGTTCGACAAGCGTATCCGGCCGATGCAGCAGAAGCACGTCCAGATAGTCGGTCTTCAGGGCTGCGAGCGACTGATCCACCGAGGCCAGAATATGCTCGGCAGAGAAATCGAAAAATCCCTTGCGGATGCCGACCTTGCTCTGGATGACAAGCTTCTCGCGTTCGGCGGCGGTGAGGGAAATCGCCTCGCCGAAACGAGCCTCGCAGCGATGCGGCGCACCGCCATAAATGTCCGCGTGGTCGATAAAGGTTACGCCGGCATCGCGCGCGCCACCGACCAACTGCTGGATTTCGCCGTTGCTCATATTGGCGATCCGCATCATTCCGAGAATGATGCTCGACACGTCGAGGCCGGTCTGAGGAAGCCTATAGAATTTCATGATCATACCTCTGGGTGCAAAATAACTAAATGGTTATCCGCTTACTACGGGAACGACGGCCGCGTGGCTAGCCGAAGCTGGCGCTGTCAACGACCGATGGCGTCGAAAATTCACAGATGCAGGCTTTGGATTTGGCCGCTCCCTTTGGACGAAACTCCCATGATAGGCTAGAGATTGCGGTGTCCCAGCAAGGACATCGGCTGTCGAATTGGAGGAAGTGCGTGGCGGATCAAGCAAAACTGGCGGCATCCCGTCGGGCTGCACAACGGGTGACCCTGCGCACTGTTGCGAAGTCGCTCGGCCTTTCCGTCACGACCGTCAGCCGCGCCTTGAAGGATGGCCCCGAGGTCAACCGGGAGACGATCGACCTCGTCAAGAAAGCCGCGTCCGATCTCGGTTACAAACCGAACCTCGGCGGCATCAATCTGAGAACCGGCAAGACACATGCCGTCGGCGTCATCATGCCGTTCCATCGGGAGGGCGAGATGAATATCGTGGTGGCCTCACTGATCGAGGGCTTCTGCGGCGCAATGAAACAACATGGCTACCGCACGACGGTCGCCCCACAGTTTCAGGCTGACGACCCACTGACAACCGTCCGGGATCTTGTCGAGGAGGGGGCCGTCGATGGTCTCATCCTTACCCATACGAGGCCTCAGGACGATCGGGTGAAATATTTGCTGGAGGTCGGCATGCCATTCGTCACCTTCGGCCGCACCGAGTTACTGAGCAAACATCCGAGCATCGATATCGACCACGAGGAGATCGGCGCGGCTGCGGCTGCGCGACTGCTCGACGCCGGACACAAGGCGCCGCTGCTGGTCGCGCCCTCTAGCCAGTTCACTTACAGCCTGCAATTCATCAAGGGCTGGACAGCTGAGTTCAACCGCAGGAACCTGACAGTTCCTGACGAGCGGATGTTCTTCACCGCAACGACGCCTGATAGCGGCAAGAAGATTGCCGTGGATGCGCTTGCCAAATATCCCCAGGTCACCAGCGCCTTCGTGGCAAGCGACGAGGCAGCTCTCGGCTTCGTTTCCGCTCTGGCCGATCTTGGGCGAAAGGTCGGCGAGGATTTTTCCGTCCTGACCTATTCCGGCAGTCGTCTCCACGATTTCTACAATCCGCCGCTCAGCACCTATTACTTTCCGAATTTCGTCATCGGACAGCGTCTGAGCGATCTCCTCTACAGGTCGATGCAGGGCGAGCCGGCATCCGGCCTGATCGAGATTGTCCGCGCCAGTTTTGTCGAACGCCGCAGTGAATTCAGCCTGCGCTAAAAATCCCTCAGAAATCTTGCGCAGCTCAAGTCGTTCGTAACGTTACGAATTCATCTTTCCCTACCGCAACGCGGCACAAATTGCATGGGAGAAGACGTTGACAGGGTAGCCGCTACCATGCATTCGTAACGTTACGAATCGACTTTTCGAGCGGGTTGGAGCGCTCCAAAGGGAAGATAAAGACGCTACGACAATGATGGGAGGACGGCGTGGGTGCTCAAGCACTTTTTTTCGGTTCGCCAATTTGGACGTTCAACTGGAATCCGCCTTATGCGGCGCCTCTGCGCCGGCTGGCGGCGACCGGTTGCAGGGGTTTCGAGCTCACTGCATGGTCGGTCGACATGCTCGGCTATTACACCGATGAGACGATCCGCGAACTCAAGTCGATCGCTGATGGTGAAGGGCTGACGCTGACCAACTTCTTCTACAATCTGCCGTTTTCTCGTGACGATGGGGCGCCGGTCTCCCGCGCAGATCTGGATGCCTATAAACGCGGCGTCGAGCTGGCGGCAAAGATCGGCACGCCGATCATGACGAGCATGACGCCTTATCCTTTCCAATCGGATATCAGGCCGATCCTGCAGCGGCCGACGGCCCAGGAATGGTCGGCTGTCGTGAAGCCGGAATGGGATTGGGCAGAGGAATATGAGGTCGTCGTCGAAGGTTTCGCGGCAGCCTGCGCCATTGCCGCTGATGCCGGGCTGCGTGTCGCCATCGAGCCGCATCCCTATCGCTGGGTGAGCTCAGGTCAGGGAATGCTGCGGTTGATCGAGCGCACGGGCGCTCCCAACCTGGGGCTCAATTTCGATCCAAGTCATCTCTTTCCAGCCGGCGACATGCCGCATTACGTGGTGCTGTCGCTCGGAGACCGGATCTACAACACGCATTTTTCCGACAATGAAGGGCACACCAATGCCCATTGGCGCCCCGGCCGCGGCAAGATCGACTGGAAGGCGATTTTCGCAGCCTTGCGAACGATTGGCTATTCCGGACCGATCACTCTGGAGCTCGAGGATGCACCGGGCGCATCGCACTGGACCCATTTCCGGGAAGCCACGCCGGAATTCGATTCCGAAATGAAACGCGGCATCCGCTACCTGCGCGACTGCGCTGCAGAACTCGACATCATCATCGCCTGAGGAACACAAATGAGCGGGAACAGCCCCATGAAAGTCGGCATCGTCGGTGCCGGGAATATCAGCGCCACCTATGTCGTGACGCTGCATATGTTCGATTTCATTCGCGTGAAGTCGATCTACGATCTCTACCAAGAGCCTGCGCGCAAGCTTGCCGAGCAGTTTGGCGTCCAGTCGGTGTCGCTCGATTCCATGCTCGCCGACCCCGAAATCGGCCTCATCATCAACTTGACCACGCCGACCGCTCACTATTCGATCAGCAAGAAGGCGTTGCTTGCCGGCAAACACGTCTACTCCGAAAAGCCGCTCGGGGTTTCCATGGAAGAAGCCGAGGAACTGATGGCGCTTGCCCGCGCCAGTGATCTGCGGCTCGGCTGCGCGCCCGATACTTTCCTCGGCGGCGGTCATCAGCTGACGCGGCGTCTCTACGATGAAGGCCGCATCGGCACGGCGATTTCCGCAACCGCCATGCTGCTTCTGCCAGGTCACGAGCATTGGCATCCCAATCCGGCCTTCTTCTACGGTCGCGGCGGCGGCCCGATGCTCGATGTCGGCCCCTACTACGTCACCAATCTGATTGCCCTTCTCGGGCCGGTTCGCGAAGTCTTCGGCGCTGCCAAAGTCACCCGCATAGAGCGGACTGTGAAGACGCAGCCACGTTTCGGCGAGACGATCAAGGTGCTGACGCCGACGCATCTGACCGGCGTCATGGAGTTCCACAGCGGCGCGACGGTGACGATCGCCACAAGCTTTGACGTTATCAGACACAAGCACAACCAGATCGAAATCTACGGTTCCAAGGGCTCGATGGTAACGCCGGACCCGAACAACTTCACGGGCAAGGTCGAGATCTTCACTGAGGGAAATGAGGCCTGGGAGGAGATGGCGGTCGACCATCCCTATGTCGAAGGTGTTCCCGGTCATCTCGGCCTGAGAGGGCTTGGTGCTGCCGAGATGGTGGATTCACTGCGTTCCGGCAGGCCACATCGCGTCTCGTCAGAACTCGCTTTTCATGCGCTCGAGGTGATGACCGCCTTTGAACGGTCTGCTCAGTCGAAACGCCCGGTTGCCATCCAAAGCAGTTGCGGCCGCCCAGATCCGATCCCGAAGCATTTGAAGGAGGGCAAGTTCACGTAGGGCTCCTCCCGGCCGGTCGGGCGATGCGCGAATGCACCGTCCGCCGAGGGGAAGAAGCCTTGGGCTGCCAGACGTCTATCGCTGTTTCGGCTTTGCCACCGTCTTCTGAGCCGAACGTTTTGGTGCAGGCCTCTCTGTGGCGAGCTCCGCCGCGGGCGTTGCGGATCGGATATCGTTGGTGATCGAGTGCGCGGCCCCGATCACCGCCTGTTTGATGTCTGCTACGCGCTTTTCGTCGACGCCTGTGACGAAAGGAACGCTAACAGCTGCAATGACGGTGTCCTGATGATCCCTGACCGGCGCTGCGATTGCGTGAACGCCGGACATCTGCTCGCCCATGTCCCGCGCCCAATTCTGCTTGCGGATCTGCGCAAGCTCTTCAAGCATCTGCTTGGGATCGGTAATCGTCTGGTTGGTGAAGCGCTCGAGTTTGGTCAGACGCCGCTCGATGTCCTCCTGCAGTGAAAAGGCAAGCAGGATCTTGCCGGCCGCACCGGCATGAAACGGCAGGCGCTGGCCGGCCGTCGCCGATAGCGCATATTGGCCATGCCCCTGCGCCGAGGCGACAACCAGAATATTGTCGCCCGATGGTACCGTCAGCTTGCTGCCTTCACCCAGAAGCTCGGAGATCTTGTTGAGATGCGGTTGCGCGATCGCTAGCAGGTCGTAACTCGCAACGGTCGGCGCGACATGGGCCGCAAGTGTCAGGAGGCGGCGGCCGAGCGTATAGCTTCCCGCTGGCGAGCGATGCACGAAATCGTAGGCGCTCAGCGTGTTGAGCATCCGGTAGACGGTGGTGCGTGACAGCCGTACCGCTTTGACCACGTCGCGGATCGTCGCGCCTTCCGGCGTGCGCTCCAGAAGCGCGAACACCTCCACCATCTGTTCGATGACGGGGATACGATATTTCTGCGCGGCGTCTTCACTAATGTCGGTCATTGAAAATCCTGCCAGGCCCATCAGGCAATGCTTCGCCTTCCATAAGCAATGCGTGGAGTTCACGCAATCGCGGCTCCTTTCGATTGACTCCGGCACGCGAATGCCGATAAATTCTTACATGAACTTATATCAGTTCAAATAAGAAACGTCACGTTGATTTATTCCGCACGCGGCGTTCCGAAAAGATGCCGGATCGGGAGGTTCGGCGAGTGGCTGCGCCAGTACGCGCGGTGAAACGGAAAGACGGAGGAGGATGCAATGAAGAGTGTGAAATCGATCGGACATGTGGCCGTCAGTGTGAAGAACATCGACAGCTCGCTCGACTTCTATGTCAACAAGCTCGGCTTCGACGAAATGTTCCGGCTGGAGCGCGACGGCCGCCTGTGGATCGTTTATCTCAGGATCACCGACACGCAGTTCATCGAGCTGTTTCCGGAAGGTGTCGGCGACAACGCGCCGCCTTTTGCCAATGTCGGCTATAACCATCTTTGCCTCGAGGTCGAGAATATCGACGAGGCCATCGCTGATATCACCAGCCGCGGTGTTGTCCTGACGGCTGAAAAGAAGCTCGGCGTGGACAACAACTATCAGGCCTGGATCGCCGATCCGGAAGGCAACCGCATCGAGCTGATGCAGCTTGGCGCCGACGCCATGCAGACGGCAGCCGTTCGCCGCATCAACGGGCGGGGCTGAGCCATGGATCTTTTCAAACATCTCGGCCATATCGCATTGCGCGTCAATGACTTGGACAAGTCCTTGGCGTTCTATCAGAAACTCGGCTTTCGCGAGATGACGCGACTGCTCAACGATCAGGGCGAGGCGTGGATCGTCTATCTGCGCATCAACGATGATCAATACCTCGAGCTTTTCCCGAAGGGCGTGAAGAGGCCGGAATCCGGCCCTGATCTCATCGGCATCTTCCATATCTGCCTCACCGTCGCAGATATCGACAAGACGTTCGAAGAGCTTGCGAAAGTTGGCATCCAGCCCAGCAAGCCAAGGCCGACCAAGATCGGCATCGACGGTAATCGCGGCGCTTGGATCGAGGATCCCGATGGCACGCAGATCGAGGTCATGGAGATGGCGCCGGATTGCATTCAGCTGCAGGCCATCAAGAGATTGCATAAAGAATCAGTCTGAAACGACTGTTTCTGCGGCAGAGGTAAATAACGAGAGAACCCGGCAGCCACCTGCCGGGTTCTCTCGTTGTAGGATTTCAGAAGATCTGATCGTAGGCGTCCTGCATCGCCTGCACGAACTCGTCATCCGTCCGCTTCGGATCGCTCCAATATTTGTCGGCTTCCTGCCAGATGGTGCGATACCAGTCAGCATCTGCCGTATTGAAGGGGTTGGAAACCTGCTTCGTCGGATCCTTCAGCGTCTCCAGGACGAGCTTGTTGCAGGCATCAAGGTTCGTCGTATCGGCATCGGTACGAACAGGGCTTGCGCCCTTCTTCAAGACGAACTCGGCATTGAGCTTCGGATCGACATCGAGCTTGGCGAAGTCTTCCTGGGCTTTTGCCGTGTCAGCATTGTTGGTGTTGAGGAAGCCCCAGGAATCGACGGTGACGACGACGGCCTTGGTTCCCGGGATGTTGATGCAGTCGAAGTCCTCGCCGAGCTTCTTCTGCGCGGCCATGAACTCGCCCTTCATCCAGTCGCCGTGGATCTGTAGCAGGGCCTTGCCGGTAATAACGAGATTGGTCGTGTCGTTCCATTGACGGTTCGGGGAACCTGGATCGGTGTGGTCGGCGATCTGGCGGAAGCGTTTCAGCGCCGCCCGCATTTCCGGCGTATCGATCACCGTACGGTCGGGCTTTTCACCGTAGAACCGATTGTAGATGTCAGGACCTTCTTCCGAGGCGATCAGGGCCTGCAGCAGATAGGCCTTCTGGAACTGATCGCCGCCCTGGGCGATCGGGATGTAGCCGGCGGCCTTTACCTTGTCGAAGGCTGCGAAGAGGTCGTCGAGCGACTTCCAGGACTTCGGGTCGACGCCCGCGGCTTCGGCGACATGTTTATTGTAGTAAACCATCCCGTCGATATGCACCGTTGCCGGCGCCTTCATGATCTCGCCATCGACGGTGATGTTCTTCAGAACCGAGGGCGGGAAATTCTTCGTGGCGCCGATGCTGTCGAACAGCTTAGTCAGCGGCACGCCGAGGCCCTGCTTGTTCAGATCCCGATAGATGCCGGGATCGGAATTCATGAAGATCGCGGGCGGATTGCCGCCGGTGATCATGTTCATCAGGCTGACATTGGCGCCGGAATCATGGGCGATCGACAGGTCTTTCCACTGGTGACCGTCCTTTGCCCAGGCATCTCGGAGAACGCTCAGTGCGGCGATCTCGGATGGCTTGGACCAGGTGTGATAGACGACGACTTCATCCGCCCAGGCGTTTGCGGCAAGAGTGGTCGCGGCAAGCAGGAGCGATAGTCTCTTCAGCGAATTCCATTTCGTCATGCAACATTCCTCCCTTTTAATCTGATTACAGCCGCTGGCCGGTCGGTGCGTCGAAGACATTCAATTTGGTCAGCGGCAGATAGACGGGCAGAGCCGGCTTGCCCCGATAGCGGTTTGCGTCACGCCCATCGATACGGACCGCGATGCTCCTTCCCGACATGGTCAGGAAGGCGAAGGCGTCAGGTCCGGACTTCTCGAAATACTCGACCGGGCAGTCGAATCGGACAGTATTTCCGGCGTCCTGGCGCTCCTCGGTCAGAAGCTCCTCCGCCCGGAAGCCGATCTTGACGGGCTTGCCTTCCGCAGCCTTTGCCTTCCACCTGTATTCGCCGAGGCTGATGCGGATACTGTCCTTCTCATCCACCGCAACGAGATCGCTGCCGTTACGCCTGACGACGCAGTCGAGCAGGTTCATGGCAGGCGAACCGACAAAGTCGGCGACGAAGAGATTAGCCGGCTCGTTGTATATTTCATCAGGCGTGCCGAATTGCTGGATGACGCCCTTGTTCATCACGGCAATCTTGGTCGCCATGGTCATGGCCTCGACTTGGTCGTGGGTGACATAGACGACGGTATTTTTGAGCTGGTTGTGGAGTTTCTTGATCTCGATGCGCATCTCGTTGCGCAGTTTGGCGTCGAGATTCGAAAGTGGCTCGTCAAACAGGCAGACGCCATATTGTTTGACCAGCGCCCGGCCGATCGCAACGCGCTGGCGCTGGCCGCCTGAAAGCTGGGACGGCTTGCGGTCAAGCAGGTGCTCGATCTGCAGCAGTTTGGACGCCCAGTCGATCCGCCTATCCGCCTCCGCCCGCGTGATGCCGCGAGAGGATAGCCCGAAATTCATGTTTCCGCGCACGGTTTTAGTGGGGTAGAGCGCATAGGACTGGAAGACCATGGCGAGGCCCCGATCCTTGGGATCGAGATAGCTCACATCCCGCTCATCGATGAGGATTCCCCCGTCGTCGATTTCGAGCAGCCCGGCCAGAAGATTGAGAAGCGTTGTCTTGCCGCAGCCGGAAGGTCCGAGCAGCACCAGAAATTCGCCGTCGCCAACGCTGAGGTTCAGGTTCTCGATAACCGTCAGCGCACCGAACTTCTTGACGATATTGTTGAATGCGATGGAAGGCATGCCTCTATCCCTTGATGGCGCCGGCAGTGATGCCCTGCACAAAAAATCTGCCGAGAACGAAGTAGATGACCAGCGGCGGCAGGGCGGTGAGCAGTGCCGAGGCCATGTCGACGGCGTAGTTCTTGGCGCCCGTCGTCGTCACCGTGATATTGTTGAGCACGACCGTCATTGGTTGCGTATCCTGCGCCCCGAAGGTCAGACCGACCAGAAAGTCGTTCCAGATGCCCGTGATCATCAGGATCAACACGACGATCATGATATTGCCCGACATCGGCAGGACGATCTCGAAGAAGATCCGCCAGAAGGAGCCGGAATCGATCATTGCCGCGGCGATGATCTGCGGCGGCATTCCCTTGAAATAATTGCGAAAGATCAATGTGAGGAAAGGCATCGACAAGACGCTGTGAATGACCGCGATGCCGAATGTCGTGCCGTAGATATGCAGTGAGCCGGTGATCTTGATCAGCG
Organism: Hyphomicrobiales bacterium; assembly: GCA_900473185.1. GTDB lineage: Bacteria > Pseudomonadota > Alphaproteobacteria > Rhizobiales > Rhizobiaceae > Rhizobium. Next base: position 55,178 of record UCKU01000051.1, read on the forward strand.
GATACATGATGATCTGGAACGGCACGAAGGCACAGATGAAAAGCACAAACAGGAAGCCATTCGCCCATTTGATGTTCCAGAGTGCCAGCCCGTAGCCGGTGACGATCGACAGCGAGATCGTCAGCACCAGACTGGGGGCGAGGATATAAAGCGAGTTGACGAAGCCGACGCGCACGCCGTTGCAGTTCATTCCGGAACATGCCTGCATCCACGCATAGGACCAGGCATCGACCGTCCAGGGCGAGGGTAGCGAGAAAATCTGCCCCTCGCGGATCTGATCCATCGTCTTGAAGGATGTGACGACGACCACATAGAGAGGAACCGCAAAGAAGGCGGCAGCCATCAGGAGGAAGACGAAGATCACCACCCGGCTTGGCCGGATCAGCGGGCGCCGACGCACTTTCGTCGCGCGGCCGGATTGCGATGTCGCTGATATCGCCGTCATGCGTCCCTCCTTTGCCGGATAGCGGTGATGATGACGAGCGGCAGGAATAGGACGAGTGTCGTCAAAAGCATGACGGTGGCACCCGCCGAGGCGAAGCCGAGATTTTGCTTCTGCCAATAAGCATCGATGACGAAATAGGCCGGCATGACCGATGCCCCGCCCGGTCCGCCATTGGTCATTGCAACGATGATGTCATAGGCCTTCACCACGCCGATGCAGAGCAGGATGATGCAGGTCAGGAAAGTGAGTTTCATCATCGGAATGATGACCTCGATATAGAGCCGCCAGAAGGGCACGCCATCGAGGCGCGCGGCCTGCCAGATCTCGGTATTGATTGACTTCAGGCCTGATAGCATCAGCGCCATGAAGAAGCCGGTCGATTGCCAGACCGCCGCCAGAATGACGCCGAACATGACGGTGTCCTGGCTCGCAAGCCAGTTGAAGGAGGCGCTCTCCCAGCCCATCGAGTGCAGAACATTTTCGACGCCGAGGCCCGGATTGAAGAGCCAGCGCCAGACGAGGCCGGTGACGATCAGCGAGACCGCGAGAGGATAGAGAAAAACCGTGCGGAAGATGCCTTCGCCATGCACCTCCTTGTCGATCAGCGCCGCGAGAATAAAGCCCATCACGATCGATAGCAGACTGCCGATGGCGAAGATGACGAGATTCTGAAGCGACAGGGTCCAGGACGGGTCGTGAAACAGCCGCCAATACTGCTTCCAGCCGACCAGTTCATAGTCGGGAAAGCGTCTAGATGCCGTGAAGGAGAGATAGACGGTCCAGCCTATCGCCCCAATGAAAAAGACAAGCGTCAACAGCGCAGCAGGCGCAACGGCCAGATGCGGAATGACGCGGCTCCATCGGATTCCCATGAGCCTCCTCCTCAGGCCGCCGGCGCTCCGCTCCTCCAGTTCGCCGCAGCTTGTTTCTTATATGAACAATATCTAGTTCATAATAGACCAACTATAGGAATCAAAAAACCGGGATGTCAAATAACAATTGGCTGTGCCCACGGGTGCGGTCTTCCGCACCGCCCTCGGCGCGATCGAGGCGGCCCTTCTCGATATCACGGGCAAGGCGCTCGGCATTTCGGTCTTCGAATTGCTTGGCGGCAGATATCGCGATCGGGTCGAGTGTTACGCCAATCTCTGGTTCTTCGGCGCGGTGACACCTAAGCAATATGCCCAAAAGGCCCGCGAGGCGGTCGCCATGGGTTCCCGCGCCCTGAAATGGGATCCCTTCGATATCGCCGACCTTGAAATGAACAGCAGGCAACGCCGCCAGACGATCGATATCGTCGCAGCCGTGCGCGATGCGGTCGGGCCGGATATCGATCTGATGCTTGACGTGCATGGCCGGCTTAATGCGCCGACGGCGATCGCCATGTGCCGCGAGCTTGCGCGTTTCAGCCTGCGCCGGGGCTTGCGCTGACCTGGCGATTTTTGCCTCCAACGGCTTTGCCCGGTTCGAATTTCGCGGCAGGCATTTTCTGCAATCGCTCGTGCTGATCGGCCAATTTCTACCGATCGCGGCAACCATCGTGCCGCTCCTCATAACGCTGCGCTACCTGCACCTGGTCAATACCTACTGGGGCGGGCTGACGGCGGGGCGACTAACGGCTAAATTGGCCTTCCAATCAGAGCGGGGACTGCACGCGCTCGGCAGGTTCGGGTTTAACTGAAAGCGCTTCGCCGATTGCGTAGAAATGGCCGCCTGCAACGTGGTGCAGACTGCGCCATTCGGGGCCGGCCGTTTCAAAGTGCCAGTGTCCATCGCGAAACACTCGATCATCTGCCCATGCAGCCGTTACTTCACCGATGAACAGGTCGTAAGCGTCCTGGATATGAGACTCATTGATCAGTTCGCAGGCCAGCCAGGCCGAGCAGCCTTCCACGAAGGGCAGGTCCTGTCCCGGCACGTCGAAAATCGACACCCCTGACTTCTCTAGCTTGTCCGGCTCTTCATACAGGCTGCGGTTCCCGACTTCGTGGGTCAGCGAGAGCTGAGCGGCTGTTGGCACCTGTATGACGAAACGTCCACTTGCCTCGATCATGGTGCGCGTTTGCGCCATCTTGTCGACGACGACGGTCAGCTTCGGCGGATCGATATCGAGCGCGCAGCACCACGCGGCAGCCATGACATTGTCGATGGCGTTGTGGCGAGCCGATACCAAGACTGTCGGCCCGTAGTTGATCAGGCGAAAGGCCTTTTTGAGTTCAACAGCCTTCATATGTTCGTTCATTTGAAGCCCATAGTGGCGAAATTGTAGTCGCGGGTATGTCTCCACGCCTTAAGACGAAGTGAGGCGCTGCGAAAGTGCGTGATTTCCTAATGACGCCCAGAGAATCTGATCGCAGCGTATCATAGCTGGTTTGCATGGGTAGGAGATCAGGTCGCACCGCGACCCTGTGTTAGAATGCCAGCGCAGCGCTCACGAAGAATAAATCTCTCATGCTGGTGTCAGCCGTGCTTCTGAAGATGTGTGAATAGCCGAGATCCGCGTTGATCGTCCCGCCTGTCAGACGACTTCCAACTGTCCAGCTGGCAATGTCGCCGCTTTCGATGCTGAAGCGCTCCTGCCCGAAAACATGGCCGTAATCGATTCCGGCATAGGGCCGCAATTCGCCCAGCCTGTCTAAGAGAAGCGCGTTGCTAGCCCATGGCTGCGTGCGCCAGACGATCTCGTTGCGCATGAAGACGCCATTGTTGCCAAACAGCACGCTGTCGCGGGTGCCGCGTATGTTACTGTAGCCGCCAAGCGAGATTTGCTCGGCCCCGAACAGATTGTCCGGTGAATATTGCCCGCTGATTACGGTGGCATACTGCAAGTGCTGGCCGGAGATTTCGAAGGGTGTCGTGACATTGAGCGTCGCGGAAAATTTTGAGAATTCCGGCTCGGCATCGGCGGCTGCCGGCTCGCCGCGCTTGACCGCATCAAAGATATCAAGCCCTTGACTATAGCCGAGATCGAACACCCAGACCCCGCCAAGCATCCGGCGCGAATGGGAGATGCCGAGACTGCCGACGCTATATTGGCGACTGCCGACCTCGATGCGGTTGCCCATCAGGAAATTATCGGTCTGTTTGTAGTTGAGAGCGGTATTCAGCGTCGTGATGGAGTTTTTATCGCGCAGCAACACCCGATCGAGGCTGAAACCGAACTGGCCTGAATCGCCCGAAGTTTCGATATCACTGAAGTTGCCGGGAATCATACTTCTGTAGCGATACCAGGAGCCGTTTAGGCCAAGTGTCCAATAGCCGTAGGGAATGCTGAACGAGCCGGAGATGCTATTGCTTCGGCCCACTCCGTCATCAGGCCAGGGGTAATCCGGTCCTGTATGCTGATAGGAAAGCGAGATGAGGTCGTTCAGGTCGAAGAGGTTGTCCATGCCGAGCGACAGCGAACTTTGGGAATAACCCGTCGAAGCCTGGCCGAGATTGTTGTTTGCGACCGAAAAATGCCATGGTCTGTCCGGCTTGTTCTCGACGTTGAGGATGGACTCGCCTGGCTGCCTGCCCGGCAACATCGCAGTCTTTGCGTTGTTGGAAGAGAGCCGGTTGATCTGGTCAAGGCCTTGTTCGACGTCACGAATATTGACCGGCCTGCCGCGCATTCCCGGAAAGCCTGTTGCCAGCACGCCACCGGCAGTGACTGGCTTGCCATTCAGGTAGATATCCGAAAGCGATCCTTCCGCTGCGACGAGACGCAGTGTCTTCGTTGCGGCGATGTCCTGCTCGGGAACATAGAAGCGTGAGGTGATGTAGCCCTTGTCCACATAGAGAAAGGTCAATCCCTTCAGCAGGGTGTTGATGTCGGCAAGGCCTATGCAGCTGTTTTTATAGCGTTCAAGAACTGGCGCGAGTGCTGTCTGCGGCAGCAGTGTAACACCTTGCACCTCGACATGCGTGATACCGAAGCACGGTCCCTGGCTCTTGCCGACCTGCGGTGGTGCTTCTGCCCCGGAATCCTCAGGCGTGGCAGCCTGGAGGGCATTGAGCCGCTGCGCACGTTTCAGGTCGGTCTGCCTGCGCATGAACTCGTCTGCAGGCGATCTCGGCGGTTCGGTCGATTGTGCAAAACCTTTGGCTGCCTCAAAGTTTGTTATGGCGAAAACCGCGAGCCAAGACATCAGGGGAATGCTTCGCATGAGGCGCTTCTATGTCCTGGACGGTTTTTGAAGTTCGGCAAGAGCCTTGGTCAGGCCCTTCAGGGAAAAGCGCAAATTGATGTTCTGCCCGTTCATCAGGCGCAGTTGCGCTTCACCAGAGCTTCCCTTTTGCAGAGCGTCGAGCATCTCCCTGCTCAGCGCTTGCTGTGCCCAGCAACCTGCCTGATTGCAATTGCGATAGGGGATGGTGACAACATCCTTGCCGTCTGCCGCAAGGCCAAGCCCCACGGGCAGAGCTACGTTCAGCGGGACCAATGCGGTCAAAAGCAGACCGGTACCAGAGGATGTCTTTCCGTTGGCAGGGGCTGTTTTTGCGATCGCCAGTGTCAGGACATTGGCATCCTTCTCACCCTCCTTGACCTGGGCGATCTGCGCAACTTCGCACTGCCTCACGCTCTTGCCGTCGCCTGTATCGGCGTCAACGCAGCGATAGTACCAATCATCGAAACGTGTCGATTGGATAGGAGGCTCCGCAGCAACGGCACTCGGTCCCCGCATCACGATCGGTCCAACAGACAAGAGCGCTACAGCAGTACCCAGAACGATCATTCTTTTCGCGCAATAACGCAATCCCATGCCTCACCGTCTTATCTTCGCAAATGCCACAAGCGCTCGCCAGACGAGCAATTTCCGGCTGCTGGCAATCCTCGTAAAGATTGAATCTTTCGCCAAACTGAACGCCGCCTCAACAAAAGGTTGCCCGCCATTCCTATCGGCGGGGTCCACAGCGGACTTGGCATTGAATCCGCAATTATCATATTGATGCATCTGCATATTTTTGAGTCCAGGCTGCAAACTCTGATCGGTATTATCTGAAATCGTCGCCGTCGCATTAAGAAAATCATCATCTTAAGATTGAACAGATTTCCATTACACGTTGACTCTCGCCGCTAGGTTGTCGCATTGGCTGATTTCCCGTTTGCTGCATTGCAACCGGGTTGGTTGACGACAGAGGTTGTGACAGCATGGGCAAGTCCGGGTTGCTTTTTTCCGTTTGGCGCGGAGTTCCCGTCGGATCCACAGAACGCAAAGAGCGGCATGCTTCTTCCGGTTTGGCGCGCAGGGCACTTGCGACGTTTCTAAGCGGCCTTCTCTTGTTTCAACCGGCCTTGCTGCAAGCCCAGCAGGTGACGCCGGATGCGGGCGCACCGGCCGCAAACCGGCCCGACATCGGGGCGGCGCCAAACGGCATTCCATTGATCGATATCGTGACGCCGAACAGTGCCGGCCTTTCCCATAATAAATACGGCGACTTCAATGTCGGAACGCCTGGTCTGATTTTGAACAACTACAATGCCGAGATTGGCAATTCCAAGCTCGGCGGCGTCACTCCGGGCAACCCGAACCTGCGCAACAGCGGACCGGCGTCGGTCATCCTGAACGAAATCACCAGCGGCAATCGAAGCGCGCTGGAGGGACCGATCGAAGTGTTCGGCGGGCGCGCCGATGTCGTTATCGCCAATCCGAATGGCATCACATGCTCTGGCTGCGGCTTCATCAATACGCCGCACGCAACCTTGACCACCGGCAAGCCCGACATTGACGCCAGTGGAAAACTGTCCGGCTTCACGGTTCAGGGCGGTGACGTCACCTTTGGGGCCAAGGGCGGCAATTTCGCGGGCGGTGACGGCGCGGTCGATCTCTTCGATGTCGTCTCCCGTAAAGTCAGTGTCGATGGCCCCGTTGCCGGCAAAGCCATGCGCTTCACCGTTGGGCGCAACAGGTTCGACTACCCGACGGGCGAGGCGACTGCGCTTGACGGGGCGGCCGACGCCGGAGAATTCGCCATCGACGGTTCCGCGCTCGGCGCCATGCAGGCCGACAGCATCAAGATCGTCGTGACCGACAAGGGGGCAGGGGTGCGCATGCGCGCCGATATGGCCGCCAATGCCGGTGATCTCACGCTGTCGGCAGATGGCAAGATTTCGCTCGGCAACGCATCGGGCCGTGACGGTGTGAAAATCCGTTCGAACCGGCAGGTGGAGGCCAAGAAGCTCACATCCAAGAAAAGCGTCGTCGTCGATGCTGCTGCGGGCATGACGCTTGAGACAGTCGCTGCTGACGAGGATGTCGTTCTTGCCAACGGCACCGGCCTTCTAACGATCGACAGCGAAGTTGCGGCGCTTGGAAAGCTGACGTTGAATTCGTCAGGGGCGATCGCGGCCGGCAATATTTCGGCGGGCAAGGACGCCGATATCAAGGCAGGACAGGGCATCGTCGCGGACCAGATCATCGCCGATGGTGCCGCACAACTTGCCTCGACATCCGGCGATATCGCAATCTCCGGGCTGGGCAAGGCCGGCGGTGGTGATCTGACGGTGAATGCAGCTTCGGGCGCAATTAGCGCCGGCTCGCTGATCAGCTTCAACAACACGATGCTATCGGCCGGAGCGGACATTGCCATTACCGGTGATCTGCTCTCAGGCGGGACGCTGACCGCACGAGCGCGCGCATTGGCGCTTGGCAAGGTTGTATCAGGGGTGGATTTCGAGGCGAGCGCCGCGGCTAGCGGCCCACTCGTAATGAAGGGGGGCGTGGGGAGCGCCAAGCTCGAGGCAACAGGCGGATCGGTCAGCGCAGATCAGATCGTCAGCGACGGCGATCTGACGGTTCACGCGCAAAAGAATATTTCCTACGACAGCCTGCAGAGCTTCGCCAAGGCCGAGCTCGGGGCCGATCAGGGCGCCATCAGCCTCGGTCACAAGACTGTCGCCAAAGGCGATATTACGCTGTCGCTCCAGAGCCTGGATCTCAGCGGCAACCGCGGCAAGATCGCCACATCGGGTACGCTGATCGTCAATGCCGATAGTGCCAATCTCTCCTTGAGTACGCTGACTTTCGGCGGCGTGGCGCTCAATCTGTCCGGCTCGGCCAACATGGCGGGCACCACTCTGCGTGCGCTTTCCTCGGATGGAGGCACCGGCAATATCGCGGTTAAGGCGCAGACCGTTTCAACGACCGCTTCCACATCCCTTCTGGCTGCCAACGACATGACGCTGACATTGGCATCACTCGCCAATGCGGGACAGATGGCAGCCGGGCGCGATCTTACGCTGACCACCAACGGCAATTTCTCCAACACGGCAACCGGTCTCGTTTATGCCGGCCAGGATGGGCGCTTTTATGTGCCGGGCGACCTCGTCAATGATCAGGGAGCGATCGTTGCCGGCCGGGATCTGACGATTGCCTCCGATGCCGCCGGTGGTCGCAACCATTCGATCACCAATATCTCCGGCCTTATCCAGGCCGGCAATGACGTCTCGCTCATCACCGATAATCTCACCAACAAGCGGCTCAATCTCCCGGGCCTGAAATCCGTCCGGATCGACTCGGACACGCTGGCGGCATTCCGCCTGAACCAGGCCGTGGCCGGCCAGCCGTTCATGCAGCTCTATCAGGGCTCGAACGATGATGACCCCAGCGATTATCTCTTCCCGGATCTGCCGCGCCAGCAATGGGAAGCCTATCAGGACAAGCTCTGGTCGGTGGCCAGCCTTGCCGATGGTACGTCCTTCCGTGCATGGACGTGGATTACCGAAGTCGGCCCCAGCAGTTCGGATTCGATCCGTGACTGGATCCAGACTCGTGTGCCGCGCGACGCAAACGGTAATATCACGCTCGATCCGAACAACCCGTCGAAATATTTCATCGTCTCCAAGCAGGGGAAACCCAGGGATACGAGCACGATCTATACCTGGGACGACAGTGCCCGCATCGGGCAGAGCGTCTACGAGGATGTTTTCGATGGCGCTCTCTCTTCGGAGGCGCTCATTCGCTCCGGCAGAAACCTGCTGATCGATTCCACGGTTCTCAATAACGCGAGCAGCTCGATCGAAGCACAGGGCAATGCCGTTCTTCGCGGCGGCACGCTCAACAACCAGGGCGTGATGGGAACCCGCAAAACCCTCGTCGAATGTTATGCGCAAGGGGCGTGCGAAGCCTATGACGCCAGCGGCAATCGCAATCCCTCCAAGGACATGGCGGCGGGAACCTCGGTCCTCACCAAGACTGAGGCGGTCGGGCTGGCTTCGGCCAATATCAAGGCCGCAGGTGCGCTCGATGTCAGCTTTGGCACTCTCAACAACAGCGTCGGCAGCGGTACGATTGCAGGACATACCGGTCTTGCGGCCGGCTCGAACGCCGCCAATCCCACAGCCGCGTTGAACGGCCTGACGGCGGGCGGAGCGCTCTTCGCACCGAACGCAGCCCTTGGCGCAAGCGCCTCCAGACCCAATTCCGGCGGCTTTGGTGGCACGATCCCTGGCCAGGTCTTCCTCTATGAAACACGCGCCGATTTTCTCGATGTCGGCAAATTCTACGGTTCTGGCTATTTCATCGACCGTATCGGCTATGCGCCGGATCGCGAGGTGCCGTTCCTCGGCGATGCCTATTTCGAAAACCAGCTCGTCGACCAGCAGCTTCGCCAACTCGTAGGTGAAGGCCTCGGAAAGGGCTCGTTCGTGCCCGGCAGCGATGCGATCGAGCAGATGAAGAGCCTGCTCGACAATGGCCTGGCGTTCGCGAAGGCGCATAATCTCGCAATCGGTGAGGAAATATCGCCGGAGCTTGCGGCAAACCTGACCGAAACGATGGTTTGGTACGAGAAGAAGACGGTGCAGGGCGTCCAGGTGCTCGTGCCCACCGTCTACGTCGCCAATACCGATAAGGCAAAGCTGACGGTTGCCGGCGCCCTGATTTCCGGCGGCTCGGTATCGATCGATGCGGGAACGGTTGCCAATTCCGGCGCTCTCGTCGCCAAGAACGACCTTGGCGTGAATGCGACCGATATCTCGGCCAACGGCGGCAGCTTCAAGGCGGGCAATGACCTGTCGGTGAAGGCGTCGCAAAACCTCACTTTGGCGGCGCAGACCGTGACGGTCGGCGGCCACAACGTCGTCAATCCGAATGCCATGGTAGAAACCGGCGGCGATGCAAAGCTTGCAGCCGGTGAGACCCTCAAGCTGCAGGGCGCCGGCATCGAGGCCGGCGGTAAGGCCGAACTCTTCGGCCGCGACATCACGCTCGAGGCGCAAAAGGTCGACAATAACGGTTCACAGAATGCGACCGGCACCCGCATCGATGCCGGTGGCGACATCTCGATTACGGCACAAAACGATGTGAACGTGATCGGCAGCTCGGCCAAGGCCGGCGGCGCGCTCGATGTCACCGCCGAAAAGGGCTCCGTCAACATCGTTACGACCGATGTGACGCGCCAGACCGACGACGGCTATACGAAGACCAAGTCGACTACGCAGCAGGAATCCCAGCTCGTCGCCGGCGGCAATGCCACGATCAAGGCGGACAAGGATATCCTTCTTTCCGGCTCGTCGATAAAGACGGATGGCAACACCGCGATCGAGGCCGGCCGCGACGTCAATATCGCCGCCGCGCAGAACACCACCTCGCTCGCCTACGGGAAGAACTCCGGCGAGTTGACGACCCACCTCGGTTCGCAAATCACGTCGAAGGGCGATGTCGCGGTCTCCGCCGGCGCCAAGGGCGACGGCAATCTCGCCATCATCGGCAGCGGTATCGAGGCGGATAAGTCCGTCGATCTCAAAGCCGCCGGCAATGTAACGATCGCTGAAGCGCGCGACAGCGAAAGCTACGACTTCCACAACAATTCAGGTGGAAACGCCACAACCGACGCCACGCTCGACCGCGAACTGGTCGCCGGCTCGTCGATCAGCGGCAAGACCGGCATTTCCATCTCGTCCGGCAAGGATACGGTCATCTCCGCCTCTGAGCTTCAGGCCGGCGACAAAGATCACAAGGCCGATCTCGACATCCATTCCGGCGGCAATCTAATCGTCTCCTCGGGCAAGGATGTCGTCGATGAGACGATCAACTCCAAAGCCAAGGGGTTTCTGTCTTCGCGGAATTGGCACTATGACGGCTATGATGAAACGACAGTTGCCGCTCAGCTTGGTGCCTCCGGTAATGTGAAGCTCGATGCCCAAGACAACGTCGCCATCGCCGGGTCCTCGGTCACGGCCGGTGAGGCCATCTCTATCGAGGGTGACAGTGTTTCGATCCTTGGTGCGCAAGAAACTCATCAACACGAACTAGCGCAGAAGAGTTCCGGAATCGGCGCAGGGTCCGGCGGCGGCTTCTATTCGATATGGGGCAAGGAGGAGAAGACAAACAAATCGTCCTCCACGAACAACGCGTCATCACAGCTTTCGGCCGGCACGGATGTCACGATCAAGGCGCGTGACACCGACATTAATATCGTTGGCTCGAAGGTCGATGCCGGCAATGACATCGTGCTCGATGCGGCGCGCGACGTGAACATTCTTCCCGGAGCCGAAAGCCAGGCGTCGGAAGAAAAGGAGAAGCGCTCCGGCTTCGGCATCCAGCTCAGCGGAGGCAGTGGCGGCGCCTCCATCGGCATCGGTTATGGAAAGGTGAGCGACGAGACGCGCCAGAGTGCTGCCACCAATGCCGGATCTACCCTCGGCGCCGGTCGCGATGTTATCATTACCGCCGCACGTGATGCCAACCTTCAGGCAGCTCAGGTCGAAGCTGAGCGTGACGTCCTGATCACGGCGGAACGTGATGTAAATCTTCTATCAGCCCAAGATGTCACCAACTACGAGCATGTCCACGAGGAACTGTTTGCCGGCATCACCGCTCAGGTTTCGACGGGTCTGGTAAGCGCAGGGCAGAGCATAGTCAATGCGGCCGATAAGATCGCCAACGTGTCCGACGGCTACTCTGCCGCTAATGCAGCCTTCGCCGGTCTGAAGGCCTATGACGCGATCAAGGACCTGCAGGCGATTGCAGCAGGCAAGGGCAACATCGCTTCTGCTTCTGTCAGCATCGGTTTCGAATATTCGAAATCGCGCGAGAAGGCGGAAACTTCTACGCCCGTCGTCACCGGTATCCGCGCCGGCCAGTCGGTCACCATCGAGGCAACGTCCGGCGACATCAATAGCCACGGCGCCCAGATCGCTGCCGGCTATGATGAGAATGGCCTGCCTACGGTTTCCGACAGCGACAAGGTGGGTGATATCACGCTGAAGGCCGGCAATGACATCAACCTGGAAAGTGCTCAGGCAACCAGCAACTCGTCTTCCAGCAATATGTCGGCGGGCGCCAGCATCGGTCTTTCGGCGGGAGTGACGCTGAATGGTGTTGGCGTGGGTGTCAGCGGGAGTGCCCATGCCGGCGCCGGAAAAGCGAACAGTGAGGGGACGACGCAGGTCAATACCCATGTGACTGGATCCGGCGAAATCAACCTCCAATCGGGCCGCGATACCAACCTCAAAGGCGCCGTCGTCTCTGGCGACACGGTAACCGCCGACGTGGGGCGTGACCTCAATATCATCTCTGTTCCTGATACCGGCACGCGCTCCAATTCATCTGCGTCGCTTGGGATCGGCTTCGGTGGACCTCTCGAAGGCGGACTTTCACTGACCGGGATTTCACCGGGCGGCGGTCTCGGTTCCGGCAAGACCAACTGGATCAACGAGCAGTCGGGGCTTGTTTCATGGGGTTCGATGGATGTCACGGTCAGCGGCAACACGCATCTCGGTGCTGGCAAAATCATCTCCGAAAGCGGCGACCTGATACTCGATACCGGAACGCTCACGTTCGAGAACTTCGAAGGCGCACAAGGATATGAAGGTTTCGACGTCACGGCGAATATCGACCTCAGCGAAGAGGAGCCGCAACGACCCGATCAAACCTCTCAGCCGCGAACGAGCGTCGAGGGCTCATACCAGCTCGACGATACCCGCCAGACGGTTCGAGCTACCGTCGGTCCAGGCGATATTGTCATTCGCGACCGGGAGCAGCAAGCCGCTCTCGAACAGGACGGAGATTCCACGCGCCCGTTGGCGGAACTTAACCGCGATCCTGATAGCGCGTACGAGATCACTAAAGACAAGCACATTGACCTGGATTTCTACTTGTCGAGCAGCAGCTTGCGAGCGGTGGGGAATGGTATCAAGGCAGCAATAGAACCAGGCGGCTTCATTGATAAATATCTCCTCGGTAAACAACTCACCGCGGAAGAAATCGCAAATATTAAATTAGGCTTGGATGCACTTGCCAGTGGTGGATCCTTGGGAGGTTGCAGTCAACAGCAAGGATTCAATCTTCTCGATTTGCTCATCACGCCTGCTTATGCTGAAGACTTTTCAACCGATTGCACAATCAGGCAAACGAACGGCCAGCTAATCCATCTCGGGATTAAGACCTATCAGGACTGCCAGGATGCGATCTACGCTTATTTGAACACGATAGAGCCAGACGAGCGCACACATATACTCCGAAATGCCGGGTTTGCTTTCGTTGTAGACCACCCCATTGATGTTGAAAGCTGGGTGAAAGATGACTGGCTGCGCAACGCGATCCTGAAACTGGACGGGGGCAATCCGAATGGCGCGAACATCCAGGCCTACGCTCAGGGCCAATATGGGGCCGCATTGATAGGCGAGCAACTTGCCGGTGAAAGGGCGAAAATCTGGCAAGACACCTCGCTATCTTTTAGTGCGAAAGTCGATCGACTTGAAGCTACGGGCCTCGACGTGAACGGTATGATCGCTATGGTCATGCTGGGCGGAGCTGCCGGCGGGAGTATTTCGACCAAAATTCATGACGGATCGCAGGGCAAACACCTTCCTGACCATAACAACTTCATTGCCGGACGTAGCAGCATCAATCCTGGCATCAATCCCCAGGAGTTGCTTGATGGGTTTCATAGCGGCCAGTACGTCATTGTTGGAACAGGTTCACGTGGTCAGCCGATCGTCGATTTTCAACGACCGATTGGTGTTGACGGTGTCTCTGGTCTGTCCACTCAATATGGTACTATTCATTCCGGGAAGAATGGCGCACATATCGTTCCAACGAATCCGAACACGGTTGGGAGATAACTATGAACAAGCTTCCCGATTGGCTCGTTCTGCACATTTGGCGAGCTTTACTGGGAGAGATCTATCCCTCAATTAGAGCAATCGCAGCCGGATTTGAGCAAGGCGAACTAACAATAAGGTATTATCTAGACAGAAATCCGTGCGATTTTGATTTTGAAAGCATAGAAGTCGTCGCTACGAACATATCTGCTGCTGCAGGCTCTGCAATCATTAAAAAAATATCAGTTCAATGCGTGCTTGAGACCGCACCGCTTAGAGACATCAACCATTTGAGCGGATTCATATACTGCCGGAGAGAGTACGACATGGGTACAGAAACATAAATCCCCGGTGACGGCAGGCCCACGTCCCGTTCATTAGCCCCATTCGACGACGCAGCAGGCGTTGGTCTTCTTTGAATGGCTATCACGCAACTGGGAGCGAACGCGTTGGGAGTCCCGTGAATTGATTGCCGATCTAGCAGAAAAGCAATTGATGATATGGCTTGAAAACGATCTCGGCAGTGTGTTGAGCGAACCATTTGAACCGCGTTACCTTGATTTGTTGACGAAATCATATCGCGAGTTGGTTCCAGAACCCGACGAATGGAGTTGATTTGCCGGCAGGTTTGCGCAGCCAGCCACGCCCGACGCCTTATTGTTCCGTGCGCTTGACGATGTCATCGACAACGATCGAGAAATAGGGGCGCAGGGCTTGTTTCTCTCGGACGAGCAAGAGAAATCCAACGAATTCCAGCCTCAGAACTAGCACCGACGTCTGTCGAGAAATAGCAGCCAAGCGATCCCGAGAAGACCAGAGAGCGCACTGACCACCGCAGTGCCGGAATAGCTGGTGATGGCTGTGCCAGCGGCAAAGAGAATAGCGCTCAATCCGGCGCTGAGAAAGATGTTGACGGAAATCAGCGCGCTGCCGAGACCGGGCCGCTCGGCGATCAAATCTTGCAGATAGGTGATTGGAATGGAGATCAGTGACGCCGCGCCGATGCCACTGATCAAGGTGAGGGCATAGACATGCCAGGGCTCGTGGGCAAAGGCCAGGAGCAGCAGGTAGACGGCATAGATCAATGCCCCGGCGGCAAGGGCTGCGAGTTGGCTGATATGGCGTAGCAGGCGCGACCAGATGATGATGAAGACCACCTCGAGGAGAGCGACGATCCCGACCAGGATACCGATATCGGCGACAGTGCCGCGGGCGGCGCCGGTTACGACGAGGGGGAAAATGGCGTCGTTCACATGCAATGTGCTGCTGATCAACGCGATGGCCGCGTCTTCCGGCAGCCATCTCTCCGGAGATATCCAGCAGGCCATAACAGGTGTCGTCACCGATCCCGGCATCGTTCAGCTTCTAAAGAGTGGTGACGTCTCCCCCGAAACGGCGGTCGCCATCCAGAATGCCATCGACATCGGTGCTGTTGTTCTTGGCATCGCCGAGGGTGGCCGGCAGATCTACCGGGTGGTCAAACCGGGCCTGCTGAGCAGCGCCGAGCGGCAGATGGTGGAGGAATTGCCTGCGCTGCGTAGCGGTCAGGCGCCAGGCGTCAATACTTTGGAGGATCTCAAGTCTCCGGGAACTCGACACTATGCCGACAAAGTCAGCCAATCCTCCGTTGCGAAGGAAATTAACACGGTTATTGATCGCTCTGTTGTAGATGTAAATGCTGACGTGATCGCAATCCGTTCCGGCGACGCGATGCGAGTTGGCGATACATATATAGTGAATGGGCGAACATACGGATCTCACGACGGTACGCTTTTTCCGATCTCAGGACCTGGGCTCTATACGCTGGACAGAGGTGCCTACAAGGCCCTCGGAGTTTTAAATAAGTTTGGTGATTCCGCGCTGGCTGATACAATTCTGAAAAACATGGGAGTTTCGGATGCTACTAAAGCGTCTGCGCTGAATGTTTGGAAGGCGATAACAAAATGATGGACTTTCTCTTGGAAAAAAGCCTGGCAGACCACGAGATTCGACATCTATTAGCAACAGTGTTCCAAACTCCTGAGGCAAAAATATACGTTGTTCCGCAAGAATCATTCAACAATGAGGATAAATTGGAATTTTCCTCTATAGAATGCCTTTGCGTTACCAATGCAGTACAAGGAGACGCGGAATTAATGCTTTCACTTTACAGATATTCGTACGATAATGATAATCTAATTGCTAAAATACTTAGCGTATGCGCCGCAAATTGTATTGCGTGTTACATTCCAAATGGAAACTTCGACGACTGGATCTATTCGGGTAGGGATGGGAGCATAAGCTTTGTGAAGCATATCGATCGGGATGAACGTTTTGAGTTCGTTTGAGTGAAGCCTAGCGTGGCTGACCTGCCACTGAGAATTTCCTCTAATGATTTTTGATCGATCCCAACTTCTCAGCCGCATTTGAGTCCCGCTCAACACGAACGACAACAAATCCAATGATTTACGGAATTGACCTAGGTACGACGCACTCCCTGATTGGTGCCTTCCAAACGCAAGGCGCGACGTTGGCGCCCAACGTCCATGGCGAGCTTTTGACCCCCTCGGTAGTGGGACTGGCAGACGACGGCACGCTACTTGTCGGAAAAGCCGCCATGGACAGGTTGGTGACGCATCCCGAGAGAACAGTCGCCTCCTTTAAACGCTTCATGGGGACTGCCCATGAGGTCCAGCTCGCCAAAACAAAGTTCCGATCAGAAGAATTATCGGCCTTCGTCCTCAAATCTTTGAAAGCGGACGCGGAGGCACATTTCGGTGATGTCGTTCGGGACGTCGTGATCTCGGTTCCGGCCTACTTCAACGAACATCAGCGCAAAGCCACAATGAATGCCGGCCGACTTGCCGGCCTCGACGTTCGACGGATCATAAATGAACCCACCGCCGCTGCCCTGGCCTATGGGTTGGACGAACAAAAAGAAGGCAAGTTTCTCGTCTTCGATCTAGGCGGTGGGACGTTTGATGTTTCCGTCCTCGACAAATACGAAGGCGTGATAGAGGTCCGGGCAACGACCGGCGACACTCAGCTTGGAGGGGACAACTTCACCCAGGTCACCGAGGATCTGATCCTTGGTCGTCACGGCCTCTCAAAAGTCGATTTCAGCGGCAAGGACAAGGGCGCGTTGCGTCGCACCAGTGAAGCTTTGAAAATCGAACTCGGTTCATCGCGGGTTGCGTCATATTCGATCACAGCGGCAGGTCGCCGCCATGAAGGCCAGGTGTCGCGGGAGGAATTTGAGCAAGGTGCCGATGCTTTGTTGCGGCGACTGCGAAGACCATTGGACCGCGCGATGTCTGACGCTCGCATATCGGTTGAAGAGTTGCATTCCGTCATTCTTGTCGGGGGTGCCACGCGGATGCCCATGGTACGCTCACTCGTCGCCCGATTGTTCGGGCGCATGCCACTCGTCAATATCAACCCCGACACGGCAATCGCTCTTGGGAGCTCTATTCAAGGCGGACTGATCGCGCGCGACGCAGCACTCGAGGACGTGGTGATGACGGATGTCTCGCCATACACGTTAGGGATTGCGGTGGTCGATCCGTCCGATCGATCTCGTCAAATGATGCAGCCGCTCATTCAAAGAAATTCGGTCGTTCCGATATCGCGTTCGGAAATCTTTTCCACTGTCAACGATGACCAGTCACGGGTAAACTTGGAGGTCTATCAGGGTGAGAACTTAAGACCTCACGACAATATTTTCATCGGTGAGCTGGTCGTCCACGTGCCTCCGAACAAAGCTGGGGCCGAAGGGATTTCGACTCGTTTTACATACGACGTCAACGGTGCGTTGGAAGTCGAGGCGAAAGTAATCAGCAGCGGCAGCATGTCGCGCGCGGTCTTCAGCAGCGGTCTCGGTCTCTCGGAAGAGGAGCTGAACCAACGTTTCGCTGCCCTTGCCGAAATCAAGGTCCATCCGCGGGACAGACTGCCGAACCAGGTTCTGATTGCCCGAGCCGAAAGACTTTATTCCGAGCATCTTGCCGAAAAGAGGGAATTCATTCGCCAACGGCTTCTGCAGTTTCTTGGCGAGCTTGATAGCAGCCGGACGAACGGAGAGGCGGAACGCCTTTCCTTTTCGCAAAGTCTCGACCCCTTCGAAGACCGAGGGTTCAACACTTGACTGGCCATCCCTGGTCCATCCTCGATTTGACCTCGGGCGCGACACTCCAAGACATACGCAAGGCCTATGCAAAGAAGCTCAAGGCGATCCGGCCAGACGAGGACGCCGCGGGATTCCAGAATCTGGTGTCGGCGCGCGATCTCGCTCTCCTTCTTGCGGAAAGATCGAACACAGCAGTTGCATCGAATTGGGAGACGATTTCGACACTTCCTGTTTCAGTTGTTGCGGCCAATGAAGAAAGCCTCGTTGATCCGATCGCCACAGAGAGGCAGCCCCCGGTTTCTCTTGCGAGCCCTCGTTTGCTCGACCTGGGGGCGTTCGACGTGGCCGAGACTTCTTTCAGCCCCACGGAACTTGAAGCACGACTAGTCAAGCTTGCCAATTCTTCAGTCACTTATTTCGATCTCGATGGCTGGCAGGATCTGCTTTTTCGCCTATCGAACTGTCCGGCCACTCTAAGAGGGCGGTTAGAGCCGTCCATTATCGGTTCTTTCTGGAATATTCTCAAAGGATGCCAAGGTAAGCCATCGCTGCCTCACGTACCGTCGGACGCCAAAGACCGTAGACTGATCACGCTCTATGATGAGGAATTTGGTTGGAGCGAGAACGATCGAAAGGTCTATGCGACTCTCGGCGGAAGTGCAGGCGATGAGTTCAAGTGGCGCCTCTCCGAAATCTGGGCGGAACAATATCCTCAACATGAACTAGGCAAACGTGGCCTTGCCCTACGTGCCGAGCGGCGGCGCCACGCGAGAATGCGACAAGTACGCCGAGAGGTGAATATCGATCAGCGGCTTGTTTGGGTTATTATGACGGCCCTTTTTTTCATTTTCTACGGATTTTCCGGCATGCATTGAGAAGGCAGGCGTCCTCTCTCATGGCCTCGCGACACGTTAAGAAAAGAAGTTCGGATATGATGATTTCCGTAAAACGCTACTTCAGAGTATACTGGTCCCTGCTTTGGCGATTTTGGGTGATCGCATTCCCCATAGGGACCGCATTTAATATTATTACCACTAGACCTCAATTTGACCTATTTTGGGAATGGCTTAGGTCAGAATATTATTTTGATCAAGCAATTCGAGAGGCCCTATTCGAGCCGACGCTGCGAGCGATATCATTTGCCGCAATCTTTATCACGTTTGCCATTTTTCGAGCGCTTCCGCGATCGCTTCTCAAAGAGGAGGGATCATTATTTTCAAGCGGGCAGTGGGCTGCAATATATGTGTTGGTTGCTATTTGGGAGTTGTTCCTGGGATCACTGAATCTTCTGTTTATCGTTCAGGATTCGATGGCGATGTGGCTGTTGTTTTGGAGCTCCGGGATTGTGGTGCTTTTGAACTGTATGTTCCTTGCAGCTCTCGCTTTTTTATACATCAACAGGAGCAGGGTTGACGAAAAAGCTCAGAGTTTGGAAATGCCAAGCGTCGCTCCCAAAGGTGAATGGCAATATGAGGAGGCACCATCACCGGAAGGGTCTGCGCGAAAAATTACTGACTTTTCGCCGATAAACATGGAAGTCAATATCCCCGGTGGTTTGGTTGTATCGACGATGGCAGACAAGCCTAAGGATCACCATGAGGCGAACAGCAATCGTCTCTGAGCGGCCTAAGGCTCTGGGATGAGGAAGAGAAATCCAACGAATTCCAGCCTCAGAACTAGCGCCGGCGTTTGTCGAGAAATAGCAGCCAGGCGACCCCGAGAAGACCAGACAGCGCACTGACCACCGCGGTTCCGGAATAGCTGGTGATGGCTGTGCCAGCGGCAAAGAGAAGAGCGCTCAATCCGGCGCTGAGAAAGATGTTGACGGAAATCAGCGCGCTGCCGAGACCGGGTCGTTCGGCGATCAAATCCTGCAGATAGGTGATTGGAATGGAGATCAGTGATGCCGCGCCGATGCCACTGATCAAGGTGAGGGCATAGACATGCCAGGGCTCGTGGGCAAAAGCCAGAAGCAGCAGGTAGACGGCATAGATCAATGCCCCGGC
>UCKU01000031.1:0-225854 GCA_900473185.1 Hyphomicrobiales bacterium
TCGAGAAGCCGTCGTTCCGGAAATATTGGGGGATTTTTGATGGGGAGGGGGCGTTCGGGGCGTATGACAAGCGGTTCGAGGCGTTTGCGCGGGGGCTGGATGGCGGGCAGGCGGGTGATCAGAGTGGAGGATAAGGGTTGGATCAGATATCCGGATGAGGCGCCGTCAATCTCAACTTCCTTGATTCCTGTACCCTCGCGCTGACACAAGGGATGTCACACGATCCGTGACATAAATCCACTGTCAGCTACTGTGCCATTCCCGCGCAGGTCAAGTTGCATACCAGTGAAACTCCCCGGCAGGATAGCCCGAATGATGGCATCCTCAAGATAAAATCTACCAAAACGGCTTAGCCCAATTCTTGCAATCATCGGGGGTGGTGCAGGCATTATTGTCGCGATAATATCAACCGGATCTGCGGGTGGGCCGGACCTGTAACCTCGACTTGGAACTTGTTGAAGGCCCAACGTATTGTTTAGCGTTGTTCTATCGATCGAGGAATAAAAATGTCTTCAGAGTCCACGCGTCTCACATCCGAAGCGATGACACTATCGGCCGCTGCCGTTCTGAACTCGCTCATCTCCGTGCTTGGCAATAAGGGTCTGCTTTCCGCCGAAGAAGAGAGGGAAGTCTACCGCACTGCCGCCGAGATGATCGACGAAGCCTCAGGCGACGACGAGGACGGAACCTACGAACTGGCGCGTGAGCTGATCGAACTCAGGCTTGCCGATACATAAGACGCAAGATGAAGTCACGGCCTGGCCGCTCCAGCTTTCCGGCCGCGTGTGCTCGGCCTGGGCGGAACGCTCTTTCCGTACTCGGTCCACCATACAGTGAGCGCTTCCATCGTGGGGCCGAGGCCGCGCGCCTTTGGCGTAATGTCATATTCAACGCGCGGCGGCACTTCCGCGAATACGGTACGCGAGACCAGCCCATCCGCTTCGAGTTCGCGCAGCTGCGCCGTCAGCATGTGCTGGGTGATGCCGGGTATCGCTTTTCTCAGTTCGCCGAACCGGTAGACCCGCTGGTTGAGCAGCCACATGATTTCAAGCTTCCATTTGCCTGACAGCAGCGCGAATGCGCGCCTCATCTCCTCATGCATATTGATTTCTTCTTCAGCCATGGTCTGCTTTTCCATACTAACGGCAAGTAATTCATCCTACTTGCAAAGATAAATCCTAGCCGACATTTTCCATGCATGCACTTTCCATGTGTGCATCGGGGAGCGCCGTAAAGGCACCTCTCAGGACAAGCCGACAGATTTAACGAGAGACGTGTTGCCGCGTTGCGGCGACGAGGATGAGATCATGCCTGAATATTACCTATACTGGATGAGCACGGCACTTTTGTCCGTGCTCTACCTCACTTCAGCCTATATCTATGTCACCAGGGGAGACTGGGTCCGCCAGGTGCTGGCGGAGCTTGGATACAAGGCTCCCTATCTCGTTCCCTTCATGATCGTCATCAAGATCCTCGGCCCTGTCGCGATCCTGTCGCGCATCAGCATGCCGCTCAGCGATCTCGCCTATGCCGGTATCTTCTTTCACCTGCTGCTGTCCGGCCTCGCGCATCTCGGTGTCAGAAAGCCTGCCGGCGCGCTGCCGGCGGCGATCGGCCTGGCGCTGCTGGTCACCTCATTCGTCACGCAGAACGACGCCCGCGGCGTGCCTTCCCCCTACGCGCCTTCCCCTAACGTCCGGGCGGCGATGCGCTGAGACCTGTGACCAAGCGACGGCGGCGCGATGATCGACAGCGCGCGTTGAACTGACGCGGGGCACCCGGAAATGCCATCATGAATGCACTTCAAGAACCGATTGCGATTTAAAACCAGTCGAGCTATCTTGTGACTGATTGTACAACGCAATCAGAACCGCGTTGGTGCGGCGCCCGGGAGGAGGGAGAAGGCATGGCCAAGCTCGTATTCGGATTGAACGTGTCACTGGACGGTTACATCGACCATGACAAATTTGCGCCCGGTCCCGCGCTGTTCCGTCACTTCATCGAAAGCGTGCGCGGCGCGGCAGCCATCGTCTACGGTCGCCGCATGTACGAGCTCATGCGCTATTGGGACGAAGACCAAGTCGGCTGGGAGCCCGCGGGAGGCGAGTTCGCCGCGGCGTGGCGAGGGCAGCAGAAGTGGGTCGTATCGCGCACGCTGACGTCGGTCGGCCCCAATGCCACGCTTGTCGCTGACGACCTCGAAACTGTCATACGCGGGCTGAAGGACCGGCTTGTCGGGGAGATCGGCATTGGCGGATCGGACCTGGCGCGGAGCCTGACGGAGCTTGGTCTTATCGATGAGTACCAGCTCTATTTCCATCCCGTCGTGCTCGGCCACGGTACGCCATTCTTCACAGCGCCCCGGTCGCGGCTTCGGCTGGTGGCGAGCGATCGTATCGACGAGGACGTGATCAGGCTGACCTACGTTCCGGTCTAAAGGTAGGGGCGCGAGCCGGACGGAAAAGAGCGGCGATTGATCGCCTCAACACGGCCGGCGTGCGCCAAGCTGTCCGAAAATATACCGTACAAGCTGTGTTTTCGTGTGCAACTCGCTAACTTTTCGTTGAAAAATTCATGCGTAAGATGCATTTGGAAATGCCATTCCATCGCCTTGGTTGTGCTTCATGCGGCAGGCGGAGGGCGTAAGGCTCGGTTTTTTCGGAGGGGCGATGAGGAGCTTCGGCGAGGTGCTGGCGGGCCATCAGGGCCTTGCTCCAGGTTTTAATTTCCTGCGCCTCGCGCTGGCGCTTACCATCGTTTTCTATCATGTCGTCATCGCTGACGGCTACTGGGATGCTGGCACCGGCCCTATCCTGTGGTTCTTCGAATACAGTCTGGTGCCGATGTTTTTCGCCTTGAGCGGCTTCCTGATCACGGCCAGCGCCCAGCGGCTCGATCTCGCAAATTTCCTGCTCAATCGCTCGCTGCGCATCGTTCCCGCGCTCGCGGTCGATATCCTGATCTGCGCCTTCATCATCGGGCCGGCCGTCACCACGCTGCCGCTTGGCGAATACTTCGCCGATGCGGGCTTCTTTGCCTATCTCATGAACATCGTCGGCGCGATCCATACCGAACTGCCCGGCGTCTTCACCGGCAATCCGACCTCGCAGGTCAACGGGGCGCTCTGGACCATTCCCTGGGAGATCATCTGCTACACGATCATGTCGGTCATGATGATCACGGGCGTGGTGCGGCGGCCGGCGGCGACTTTCCTGCTGCTTGCGGGTTACGTCTTTACCGGCCTTGCGGTCGAGCATTTTTCGCCCGTTGACGTTCAGGAGGATTCGACCCTTCATGCGCTGTTCGTCAGCCGCGGCGCCCAGCTTGTCACAGCGTTCCTGTGCGGCATCCTTGCCTATCAGCTGCGCGACCGGATCCCGATGAGCAGGATGGCGCTTTATGCCTGCATCGCCATTGCGCTGACCGCCATGATCGTGCTCGACACGAGGGCCACCCACAGCGTCGCAAACCGGCTGATCCTGATCCCCGCTCTCACCTACATCACCATCCATGCCGGCCTGTCGCGCCTGCCGCTGCCGAAAATTCTCGAGCGCGGCGATTATTCCTACGGCGTCTATCTCTACCACGTGCCGTTCATCCAGCTTTCGATCTTCCTGGCGCCGTCGGTCTTCGTCGGCACGATCCCCGGGGTCATCATGCTGACGGCGGTAACGGTCGTCGTCGTCCTTTGCGTTGCCGCAGTCTCCTGGCACGTCGTCGAAAAGCCCGTCCTGTCGCTGAGGCGCTTTGCGCTGACGGGCAGGGTGACCGGCGCCGGGGAAGGCCGGGTGGCGGTGGCGCCGGCCGCAGCCCTGGAAGGGGTGCGGCGGTAACTGCGGGCGCAGGGGTGGGGCGGTGAAGTGGGTGCCGTGCGGTGTCGAACGTACGCCCATGGGCTTGGAGCCTTCGTCTTCTGGCGTGCCGTGTAGCCCCCTCATCCGACCCTTCGGGCCACCTTCTCCCCGAGGGGAGAGCGACTGTCTTTGCTGTCAAGCGTTTTGCCATGGCTTGTTGTCTCTGATGATGGCGTTGAGGATGGTGAGCAGTTTTCGCATGGTTGCGACGATGGCGACGATCCTAGGTTTGCCGGCTGCGACGAGGCGGTCGCGGAAGGCCTTGAGGCTTGGGTTATGGCGGCTGGCGACGAGGGCGGCCATGAACAGCACGGCGCCCACCTTGCCCCTGCCACCACCAATGAAGCTCTTGCCCTTCCATTTTCCCGACTGCCGTGTCCAAGGCGCAAGACCAGCCAGCGATGCGATCTGGCGTCGATCGAGGCTGCCGAGCTCCGGCAACTCGGCCAGCAGCGTGCGTGCCGTTGTCGGCCCGACGCCCGGCACGGAGACGAGCAGCGTCTCGCGCACCCGCCATACCGGCGATTTGCGGATATGGTCGTCGAGATCGGCATCGAGGCTTTCGAGCTCGCGCCGCAAGGCCGTCAGCAATCGCTTGATGCTTTTCTGCGCCTGCTTGGCCAGCGCCATGCGCAACCGGTTCTCCTCGGCCACGACCATCTGCACGATCTGGCGCCTGCGGGCCACGAGTTCGGAAAGAGCCTGCGTCTCGGCATCGCGCAACGGCCGGATCTCCGGCTTCGTCGCCAGGACGAAGGCGGCGATGACGGCGGCATCGATCGGATCGGTCTTGGCCCTGCGGCCAATGGCATTGGCATAGGCGCGCACTTGCGCCGGATTGACGACGAGGACCGTCAATCCCGCCGATGACAGCCCGGCCACCGCCAGCGTCTCGTAGCCGCCGGTTGCTTCCAGCGCGATCGCATCGGCGCCGATGGTCTTCAGCCGAGCAATCAGGTCATCGATGCCGGCATGGTCATTGCCGACGGCAAAGGCCTCACCCTGCGATGTGACCGCCACGTCAAGCCGGTCCTTCGAAACGTCGATGCCAACGATAATTTCCATCTGATCCCATCCTTGCCTAAGCGGGCTTTGCTTTCGCAAGCGGCCCCGGCGACTGTTCGGGTTCAATGGAACGGTGGATGGAGACCCAGGCTCTCCCACGGGCTTGGTGTCCCAAAGGTGCATCGGTCTTCCATCCACCACCGCAACAGGCAATACAGCCCCAATAGCGGATAAAGGAAAGTTACAAAGGGGACGGAGACGTTGCAGCCCCCTTCTCCCCAGCGGGGGGAAGGTGCCCGAAGGGCGGATGAGGGGGCCACGGGCACATCGGAAGACGGCGGCAAGCCACAGGTACACGCTTCCCGAATATCCCGAGCGTATAACCGGCCGCGCAAAACCCGAATTTCCTCTCAACCTCCACAGGCAAACCTGCTGCCATGCCAGTCGGGTATGCCGAGGGATCATCATATGGACGTAGGGGGAATCACCCGCATACCCCTGATTGCTGTCGTTCGTTCTCGCGCGAAAGCTGCCAGAATGCCTGTCTTGAAATGCTGCTTCGTGGGGCCGGTTGAGGGGCAGGTCCAGGAGGCGGGTGGACGGGAGAGGGGACGCCGCTTATGCGGAGAATTCGGGTTAGTAATCTTGCGTACCTGAGTACATTTGGTGGAGCGTTGAGTGTCTGTCGTGCATCCTCAGCCTGGAGCGCAGTGTTGGGAACCGCGACTGTCGTATCTTCCACGAGTACCGAGGGTTCCCTAAACTTTGCCAATCAGGGCAGCTTTACCGATCCGGGCGGCGCCGTCGTCCCGTCCTCCTTCTTAGGCAATATCATGCAGCCTGCCGCGCTGATCTCATCGGGCGGCGTGCAGACTGCCTCGATACCACCGACGGCGATGTCTGCGCCTTCAGGCGACGGCGGCGCGCAGGACACGTCCGCCAAGACGGCGTCGCTCCTCCCGGCGCTGCAGACGACCACCACGACAACCACGACGACAGAGCGCACCGTGCTCGGCCCGGACCCGTCCGAGGAGGCTGCGACGCTGCCTGCCGCGCCCGCGCTGACAGGTGTTACCAGCGATGCCGGCACGGCGAGCTCCACCACGTCCCCGACCGATCCTGCCGCCGGTTCCGGCACGGCGTCATTGCGCCTTCAGACCTCGATAGCCTCCATCTCGGTGCAGCCGAGCGAGAGCGTTTCGGCCGAAACCCCCGTAGGCTCGGTGGCGCTCGCAGCGCCTGCGGCTGCAGCTGCTGCTGCGCCGACGCTCAACAAGATCGCGCTCGAAAACATGAAGCAGGGCAACCCCATCAGCGAATGGGGCATCGAGGGCGATGGCAAGGGCACCATCCAGGGCTTTGCCACCGAAATCAGCACCAATATCGGCGGGACGGTCGATTTCAAGATCGCCACGGATTCCACCCATTACCGCATCGATATCTACCGCATGGGCTATTATGGCGGGGCCGGTGCGCGCAAGGTGGACTCGATCGAGCAGCAGCTGACCACAGCGCAGATCCAGCCGCATCCGATCGTCGACATGTCGCTCGGTCTCATCGATTGCGGCAACTGGTCGGTATCGGCCAGCTGGCAGATCCCTTCCGATTTCGTCTCGGGCGTCTATTTCGCCAAGCTGGTGCGCGAGGATGGCACCGAGGATGCAAGCATCATCCCCTTCGTCGTGCGCGACGACGCCTCGACAAGCAATATCGTCTTCCAGACCTCGGATACGACATGGCAGGCCTATAATGCCTGGGGCGGCGCCAGCCTCTATTATGGCGAAGTGCCTGTTGATCCCGCAAACATGATCGGCTACCTGCCGCCGAACTGCAGCTGCGGCCTGCAGGCCATCGGCCGCGCCTCGGCCGTCAGCTACAACCGCCCGATCATCACCAATACGAGCCCGATCGGCGGCACCCACGATTACATTTTCGGCGTCGAATCCTCCGCCATCTCGTGGCTGGAGCAGAACGGCTACGACGTGTCCTATATCTCGGGCGTCGATGCGACGCGCAACGGCGCGCTGCTGCTCAATCATGATGCCTATCTCTCCGTCGGCCATGACGAATACTGGTCTGCCGAACAGCGCGCCAATGTCGAGGCGGCTCGCGATGCGGGCGTCAACCTTGCCTTCTGGAGCGGCAACGAGTGCTACTGGAAGGTTCGCTGGGAAAGCAGCATCGACGGCAGCGGCCAGGCCTACCGCACCATGGTCTGCTACAAGGAGACCTGGGGCACGAGCTCGGATCCGAGCGGTGTCGGCACCGGCACCTGGCGCGATCCGCGCTACGCCGATCCGGGGCAGAAGCCGGAGAATGCGCTGACGGGCAC
Organism: Hyphomicrobiales bacterium; assembly: GCA_900473185.1. Taxonomy (GTDB): domain Bacteria; phylum Pseudomonadota; class Alphaproteobacteria; order Rhizobiales; family Rhizobiaceae; genus Rhizobium. The sequence goes on from UCKU01000031.1 coordinate 7,192, forward strand.
GATGTTCCAGGTGGACAGCTACCGCCAGGATACGATCTCCATCCCCTACGACTATTCGAACCTGCGCTTCTGGCGCAATACCGCTGTCTCAGAGCTGAATGAAGGCGATACCTACAATCTGGTGCAGAACCTGCTCGGCTATGAGTGGGATTCCGATGTCGAGAACGGCTTCCGGCCTGATGGGCTCGTCAACCTGTCGCTCTCGTCCATCTCGGTGGAAACCTATCTGCGCGATTACGGCGCAACGGTTGGTTCGGCCGTCGCCACCCACAGCCTCACCATGTACCGGGCCGCAAGCGGCGCGCTCGTCTTCGGCGCCGGCACCGTCTTCTGGTCCTGGGGGCTCAGCGACAACCACCAGGGCCCGACGACCTCGACCGACCGCAACGTCCAGCAGGCGATGGTCAACATGTTCGCCGACATGGGCATCCAGCCGACCACGCTCGATGCGAGCCTGATCCTGGCGACCCAATCGACCGATGTGCTGAAGCCGACCTCGTCGATCTCGTCGCCCATCGTCGGGGCAAGCTTCCTCGAAGGCCAGCACGTCACGATCACGGGCACGGCGCAGGATTTCGGCGGCGGCATCATTGCCGGCGTGGAAGTCTCCACCGATGGCGGCCAGCACTGGTTCAAGGCCACCGGCCGGGAGAGCTGGAGCTATAACTGGGTCGTCCAGGCAAGCGGCACCTACACCGTCATGTCGCGCGCCGTCGATGACAGCGTCAATCTGGAGGCGCCATCGGCCGGCAAGCAGGTCACCGTCACGCTGCCGGGCACGCAGGGCCTGTGGACGCTTGCGGAAAAGCCGGCTACCGAAGTGGCGATCGATCGCGATCCCGTCGAGCTAGGCCTGCGCTTCCAGGCGACGACCGCAGGTTCCGTGCAGGGCATCCGCTTCTACAAGGGCTTCTACAATATCGGCGAGCATGTCGTCAGCCTCTGGTCCAGCGACGGGACGCTGCTGGCAACGGGCGTATCGACGGGTGAATCGCTCTCCGGCTGGCAGACGGTCATGTTCTCCTCGCCGATCCAGATTGCGGCCGGCACGACCTATGTGGCCTCCTATCACAGCAGCGGCTTCTACTCCGTCACCGACAACTATTTCGGCAGCGGCAGCACCTATGCCAGCGGCGCGCTGAAGGCCGTCGATGGCGGCGGCGTCTATGCCTATAGCGACAATGCCGGCACATTCCCGGGCTTGAGCCCCGGCGGGTCCAACTATTGGGTGGACGTGGTCTTCGATGCAGGGCCGAACACCGCCCCGGTTGCCGGCGACGACAGCGGCCTGACGATTTCCCGCAACGGCACGCTGACGATCTCCATCGCCACGCTTATGGCGAACGATACCGATGCCAATGGCGATGCGATGACGATCAGCGCCGTCGGTAATGCGCTCAACGGCACTGTTACCCTCAACAAGCAGAACGGCACGATCATCTTCACGCCGGCTGCCAATTATTCCGGTCCGGCAAGCTTCAGCTATACGCTGTCGGATGGACGCGGCGGCACGGACCAGGCCAATGTCAGCCTCACCGTCGATCCGGGCCCGGCCGGCCAGTCGCTGTTTGCCGCCAATGAAGGGCCGACCGGCGGCAGCATCCAGGAAAATTCGCCGCTGGAACTCGGCATGAAATTCACAGCTTCGGTGAGCGGCACAGTCACCGGCATCCGCTTCTACAAGGCTGCCGGCGATACCGGGCCGCATACCGGTTCGATCTGGTCGGCGAGCGGCACGCTGCTTGCGACGATCAGCTTTGCCGATGAATCGGCCTCCGGCTGGCAGACGGCGGCATTCTCCAACCCGCTGCAGATCACGGCCGGCACGACCTATGTCGCCTCCTACCACACGACCGGCAGCTATGTGGCGACATCTGGCTATTTCAACTCGGCCCATACGAACGGTGCGCTGACGGGCCTTGCGGGCGCCAACGGCGTCTATTCCTACGGATCGGGCACGACATTCCCGACGTCGAGCTATCAGTCGTCGAACTATTGGGTCGATGTCGTCTTCAACCAGTCGACGACCAACACGGCGCCGGTCGCCGCCAATGACAATGGCTATACGACCTATTCCAACACCGCGCTTTCGATTGCCGCAGCAAGCCTGCTTGCAAACGACCATGATGCCGATGGCGACCCGCTCAGCATCACCGGCGCCAATGGTGCGGTCAACGGAACTGTCGCCTTCAACAGCCAGACCAATACGGTGACTTTCACGCCGACGGCAGGCTATACGGGCGTCGCGAGCTTCTCTTATTCGATTGCGGATGGGCATGGCGGCACGTCGTCGGCAACCGTGAGCCTCACGGTCAATTCACAGCCGGGCGGCACGACATCAAGCCTGTTCTCCAGCACCGACACGCCGACAACTGCCGCTGCCAATGACAGTTCCTCGGTCGAACTCGGCGTCAAGTTCATCGCTTCCGCCGATGGCCAGATCACCGGGCTCACCTATTACAAGAGCGCCCAGGATACCGGCACGCATGTTGGCTCGCTGTGGACTGCGAGCGGCCAGTTGCTCGGGCAGGCGACCTTCATCAGCGAGACGGCTTCCGGCTGGCAGACGGTGAGCTTTTCGCAGCCGATCAGCATCACCGCCGGCACCACCTATGTGGCGAGCTATCATTCCAACGGCTTCTATTCGGCAAGCGCGAACTACTTCACGACGGATCATACGAGCGGCGCGCTGACGGCGCCGGCAAGTTCGGTCAGCGGCGGCAACGGCGTCTATGCCTATGGCACGGGCAGCCTGTTCCCGACCTCCTCCTACAATGCCAGCAATTACTGGGTGGACGTGCTCTACAAGCAGGGCGCGCAGAATACGGCTCCGGTCGCCGCAAACGACAGCGGCTTTACGACGAACACAGGCACGCCGCTCACCATCCAGGCCTCGGCACTCACTGCCAATGACAGCGATGCCGATGGCAATACGATCTCGATCACCGGGGTCAGCGGCGCGGTCAACGGCACGGTTTCCTTCGACGCCCAGGCGCAGACCGTCACCTTCACGCCGACTGCTGGATATTCGGGGCCGGCGAGCTTCAGCTATGCGATTGCCGACGGGCAGGGCGGCACGGCATCAGCTGAAGTTTCGCTCACCATCAACAACCCTTCCGCAGGACCGGAGCAGAACCTCTTTGCCGCCAACGCGACGCCCGCGGTCGTCTCCGTCAACGACAACCAGCCGGTCAATCTCGGCATGAAATTCCAGGCCGATACGGCAGGCTGGATCAGCGCCATCCGCTTCTACAAGGGGGCCGACAATACAGGCCCGCACAACGGCTATCTGTGGACGGCGTCGGGCACTCTGCTCGGCAGCGTCACCTTCAACAACGAGACGGCCAGCGGTTGGCAGACCGCGCAGCTTACCCAGCAGGTCGCGATCCAGGCGGATACGACCTACGTCGTCTCCTATTCGACCAACGGCAACTACTCGGCAACAGGCAACTACTTCGGCAGCGACGTGACGAACGGCGACCTGAAGGCGCCTGCCGGCAATAACGGCGTCTATGCCTATGGATCGGGAGGGCTGTTCCCGACGAGCAGTTACAACAGCACAAACTACTATGTGGATGTGGGATTCAAACCGCAGCTCGCGGCGTAAAGCCTGCGACGATGTAGGGCCAGGCATCTGAAAGGATGAAGATATCGATGATGCGTGCAGATAACAGATTGCCGGTTACGGTTCTCGCCGGGTTTCTCGGCGCCGGCAAGACGACTGTCCTCAATCATGTACTGAGTAATCGAGAGGGTCGCCGGGTTGCTGTCATCGTCAACGATATGAGTGAGGTCAACATCGATGCGGATCTCGTGCGCGAGGGGGGTGCAGACCTCTCGCGCACGGACGAGACGCTGGTGGAGCTCACCAATGGATGCATCTGTTGCACGCTTCGCGACGATCTCCTCAGCGAGGTCCGGCGGCTCTCCGCTGCCGGCCGTTTCGACTATCTGCTGATCGAGGGCACCGGCATTGCCGAGCCGCTGCCGGTCGCAGCCACCTTCTCCTTCCGCAACGAGAGCGGCGCGGCCCTTTGCGACGTGGCAAGGCTCGACACGATGGTCTGCGTCGTCGACGCGGTCAATCTTCTCGCCGATTACCAGAGCGCCGAGTTCCTTGCCGATCGCGGCGAAAGGCGTGACGGGGACGATGAGCGCAAGCTCGTCGAACTCCTCGTCGAGCAGATCGAATTTTCCGACGTCGTCATTATCAACAAGGCAGGCGACGTGCCGCCGGCAATGCTCGCCGAGGTTCGCCAGGTGGTCGCGGCGCTCAATCCGGATGCCCGCGTCATCGAGGCGGTCTTCGGCCAGGTGCCGCTTGATGCGATCATGGATACCGGCCTCTTCAGCGAGGCGAAGGCCGCCCGCCATCCGCTCTGGCACAAGGAACTCTTCGGCTGGGGCGACCATGTGCCGGAGACCGAGGAATACGGCATTTCAAGCTTCGTCTATCGCAGCCGCCGGCCCTTCGATCCCGCGCGGCTCAGCGATTTCCTCGACAGGAAATGGCCGGGCCTCATTCGCGCAAAGGGCCATTTCTGGCTGGCGACAAGGCCCGACGAGATCGGCCTGCTCTCCATCGCCGGCACCCAATGCCGCATCGATACCAGGGGGTTCTGGTGGGCTTCCGTGCCTCGGGCACAATGGCCGCGTTATCCGCAGTTCCGCCAGCTGATCGACCGGCACTGGGACGATGTCTGGGGCGACCGCCGCCAGGAGCTCGTCTTCATCGGTTCCGGCTTCGACAGGCATGCCATCTGCAGCGCGCTCGACGATTGCCTGACCGGGGCGGAGAAGGGTTTCGACCCGGAGATCGCCACAGGGCTTCGCGATCCGTTTCCGCCCTGGCAGCACGCACATATCCATGCGCATTCAAAGAGTTAGAGCGTCCTGATGGACGTAAGACGCCCTAAGGTGAACGTGTTTTGATTATCAACCAGAGGAGAGAACAATGAGCAGCGAACTTTATGCAGACGGTATCGGCGAAATCACCATCACGGGCACGATCGTGCGCATCGACCTGATGTCGCTCTCGGCGACCGACCGCGATGCCAACAACAATCCGAAGCCGGTCTTCCGCCAGCGCATCATCATGCCGGTCGACGCCTTCGCCAATGCGGTCGATCTCATGCAGAAGGCGCTGGGCGGCCTGGTCGAGGCGGGTGCGGTTCGCCGGATCGGCGATATGTCGGCTGCCGCGGCCGCCGATATCCAGGCGGCGCAGGGCAGCGCTTCGAACGCTTCGCCGAACTTCAACTGATCAACAAATATCGCCTCGGTCTCGTATTGTTTCGGGTGGGCCATGAGTGGTTTTCTGCATACCAACCTGCATTGTCTTGCGCTCGTCGCGCGCCATCACGGCGTCGATCTTTCTCCTGAGCGGCTGCAGCACGATTATGCTGTCGGCAACGATCCCGTTGCCGTGCGGCAGCTCCTGCGCATGGCAAAGGATGCGGGCCTGAGGGCCAGGCATCTTGATCTCAACTGGCGAAGCCTGTTCCAGCTCGGCGAGGCCTTCCCGGTGCTTGCCGAACTCAACAACGGCAACTGGGTGGTCATCGCCGGTGCTGTCGGGGAGGGTGAGGAGGAGCGAATCCGGGTTCTCGACCCGCTTTCCTCGCGCGCCGAGGTGATCATGCTCAGCGAAGAGCAATTCGCCAGGGCCTGGCTCGGATCGGTAATCCTGCTGAAACGCAATTATCGCATGTCCGATGAGGACCGGCCCTTCGGATTCCGTTGGTTCGTGCCTGAAATCATCAAGCAGCGCAGTTTCTTCCGCGATGTCGCGCTCGCCGCCTTCGTGCTTTACGGCCTGGGGCTAATGACGCCGATCTTCTTCCAGCTCGTCATCGACAAGGTGCTCGTGCACCAGAGCTATGCGACGCTGACGGTTCTGACTGTCGGCATTGCGATCGCACTCGTCTTCGACGCGACCTTCAGCTTCCTGCGCCGATATCTGCTGCTCTACGCCACCAACAGGATCGACATCCGCGTCGCGACCCGCACTTTCGGCCATCTGCTCAACCTGCCGATCGCGCTCTTCGAGCAGGCCTCGGCGGGCGTTCTCGTCAAGCATATGCAGCAGACGGGGCGCATCCGCGAATTCCTGACCGGCCGCCTGTTCCTGACGCTTCTCGACGGTGTCTCGCTCTTCGTCTTCGTGCCGATCCTGCTTCTCTACAGCGTCAAGCTGACGCTCGTGGTGCTCGGTTTCGCAGCGCTTGTCGGGCTCGTGGTGATGATGCTCGTCGGGCCGTTCCAGCGCCGCCTGAAGGCGCTCTACCAGGCCGAAGGCGACCGGCAGGCCCTGCTGGTGGAAACTGTCCACGGCATGCGCACCGTCAAGTCGCTGGCGCTGGAGCCGCGCCAGCGCAAGGTGTGGGACGATTATTCGGCCCAGTCCATCTCCGTGCGTTTCCGCGTCGAGAAGATCTCGACCGTCGCCCAGTCGCTGACGGGATTGCTGGAAAAGCTGATGAGTGTCGCGATCATCGGGCTCGGCGCGCTCGACGTGTTCTCGGGTGCCATGACGATCGGTGCGCTGGTTGCCTTCAACATGCTCGCCGGCCGCGTCTCGGGGCCGCTCGTGCAGATCGTCACCATGGTGCATGAATATCAGGAAGTGGCGCTCTCCGTGCGCATGCTCGGCGAGATCATGAACCAGCGGCCGGAGCAGGCGGGCCGTGGCCGTGGTGTCCGGCCGCATCTGCGTGGCCGCATCGAATTCGACAGGGTCAGCTTCCGCTATGCGCCAGATGCGGCGCCGGCGCTCGACAATGTCTCCTTCGCCATTCCGGCAGGCTGCGTCTTCGGCGTGGTCGGCAAGAGCGGCTCGGGCAAGACGACGATCACGAGGCTCATCCAGGGGCTCTACCAGAGCCAGGAGGGGCTGGTGCGCATGGATGGTTACGACAGCCGCGAGATAGACCTCGTGCATTTGAGAACCAGCATCGGGGTCGTGCTGCAGGATAATTTCCTGTTCCGCGGCTCGGTGCGCGACAATATTGCCGCCGCCAAGCCCGATGCCAGCATCGAGGAGATCATGGAAGTCGCCCGCATCGCGGGTGCGGAAGAGTTCATCGAGCGCCTGCCGCGCGGCTTCGACACGATGCTGGAGGAAAATGCCGCCAATCTCTCGGGCGGCCAGAAGCAGAGGCTTGCCATTGCCCGCGCGCTGATCACCGATCCGAAGCTGCTGATCTTCGATGAGGCCACAAGCGCGCTCGACCCTGATAGCGAGGCGATCATCCGCGACAACCTCAGCAGGATCGCTGCCGGCCGCACGGTCATCATCGTCTCGCATCGGCTTTCGACGCTCGTCGATGCCGATGCCATTCTCGTCATCGATCGCGGCAAGGTCGCCGATATCGGCCGGCACGATCAGCTGGTGTCGCGCTGCATGACCTACCGCCACCTCTGGGCACAGCAGATGAGGCAGGTCGCATGAACGCGCACGTCAGAAAATCCGACGAAAACATGCCGGTTCCTTCAGGCAAGGGGCCATCCGACAAGGGCCCGGAGAAGGGCAGGGAACTCATTGCCCGCCCGCCGCTGCCGCCGGCAATTGCCGAGTTCCAGTCCGACGCCGTCGAGCTCGAGGAACGCGCGCCGCCGCGCGTTGCCCGCATGACGCTCTATTGCGTGACAGCGCTGCTTGCCTCGGCGATCACCTGGGCCTCCGTCTCCTCCATCGACGAGGTGGTGATTGCGCCGGGCAAGCTCGTCACCACGCAGCCGACCATCGTCGTCCAGCCGCTCGAAACCTCGATCATCCGCACGATCGACGTGAAGGCCGGCGAGGTGGTGCATGCCGGCCAGACGCTGGCGACCCTCGACGCCACTTTCAGCCAGGCCGATGTCGGGCAGCTGAGGGCGAAATTTTCCGCCCTCGACGCCCAGGTGAAGCGCCTGGAAGCAGAGCTTGCCGGCGAGGATTATTCTGTCATCGCCGGCAACACACAGGACGAGCAGCTGCAGGTGCAGCTCTTCGGCCAGCGGCGGGCCTTCTACATGGCGCAGCTGCAAAATTTCGAACAGCAGATCGCCGGCCAGTCCTCCGTGCTTGCGGCAAACCGCAATCAGGAGGCCGTGCTGAACGACCGGCGCGACAATCTCTCGCAGATCGAGGAGACGCGAAAGAAGCTCTATGACAAGCAGAGCGGCTCGCTGCTCACCATGCTCGGCTCGCGCGACGCCCGCCTCGATGTCGAGGCCGATATCACCGCCGTGCGCGGCAAGGCCGACGAGGCGGCCCACGCCTATGCGAAACTGCGCGCCGACCGCCAGGCCTTCATCGAGGATTTCCGCCGCGCCGCGATGGAGCAGCTCGTCGACCTGCGCAGTCAGCGCGACATGGCGGGCGAAGAGCAGAAGAAGATGGAACTGCGCCGCAACATGGTGGCGCTGACTGCACCGGCAGACGCCGTCGTGCTCGATCTCGCCCAGCGCTCCGTCGGTTCCGTCGTGCGCGAGGCCGAGCCGGTCGTGACGCTGGTGCCGATCAATGTGCCGCTGGAAGCCGAAGTCTCGATCAACACCCGCGACATCGGCCGCGTGGCCGTCGGCAAGGAAGCCCGCATCAAGCTCGACGCCTATCCCTTCCAGAAATACGGCACGGCCTCTGGCGAAGTGCGCACGATCAGCGAGGACACTTTCCTGACCGGCCAACCGGAACAGACCGCCACGCCCAGCCAGCCATCCGCCCCCTTCTTCAAGGCGCGCATTCTGCTGGCGGATACCAGACTGAAGGCCGCCGGCGCGCCGGTAAGATTGCTGCCGGGCATGACGGTGTCGACGGAAATCAAGGTCGGCAGCCGGACGGTGATGTCCTATTTCCTCTATCCGCTCTTACGCGGGCTGGATGATGCGATACGCGAACCGAACTGAGGGGGCCGCAGGCGAGGTGTAGGCGAGGGGCCTCCTACGCACGCCGGGGGATGGGGGCGGCGCCCTACGGTGCCGCCCCCAAACCTGTTTGAGGCCACGGGCATGCCGACGCCAGCTCTCGGAGCGACTTGCGAGAAAGCCGCCATCCCGTTCAGAAAAGCTCGTCCATCATCAGGTGGAATTGTAGCTTGCCTTGGTCGGGGCTGGGCACCCCGCGCGAGGAACCTGCCTTGGAGATCGCCCTCGAACTCTGCGGATTGTTAGATGTTTGTACCTTTGCGCATCCCCTCGCTTTCGTGGCTCGTTCGTCCAGTCAATCCTGAGACAGCCGGGCATTGGCTGCCACCGGCCCTGCCACCGAGATTATGTTTGCCATCCGCCTCGTTTTGTGGCTGCCTTCTCGCGCGCTTGGAACTAATGACGGGCGAGACTGTTTCAGCAGTGACTTTGGCATGACGCTTACCTGGCTCGGTAAGCCTCGATTTTGAGGAGACTCGCATCATGAAGATTTCGTCCAGATTTCGTTCGATCGCGGCTGCGGTTATCGCTGCAGCAGGAATCAGCTTTGCCGGCTCCGCGCATGCCGACAGCGGTACGATCAGCTTCTCAATCTACAAGGCTGCCTTCTTTGTGGGTGGTTCTGGAGGCGAGGGCACGCTGACCTTCCATGGTCGCAGCTATCCCATCTCCGTCGGCGGCATCTCGGGCGGCCTCGCTTTCGGGGCTTCCAAGACCTATTTCCATGGTGCCGTTCGCAACATTCGCCGCGCCCGGGATGTGACGGGGGTCTACGGTGCGGCGGGCGGTGGCGGCGCGGTCGGCAAAGGGGCCCAGATGATCGTCATGACCAATGACAAGGGCGCCCAACTCGAGCTCTCAGGCAAGCAGGTAGGCCTGCAAGTCAACGCCGATCTCAGCGGCTTTGCCATCACGATGAAGTAAGGGCGCCGTCCCTGCATTGGGCCCACTACGCTGAATACAAAGGTCGGCTTTCAGCGCTACCATCCGGGAAGCGGCCGTTCCACTATCGGCCCCCAATCCCATACATGGGTCTACCTAGCGGTGTCCCGCATGCGGACATCGCGGTGGTTAGTGAGGTGGTGGTCCGTTTTGCGGTATACGACTTACCGCGAACCATCAATCCTCGGGACCAACAGCTCCCTATAGAGATCCACGCAGCCTCTCAGCGAACACGAATCCACTTGAAAGCCATCATCATCGCTAGGTCAGCTCCTGTTATAGCTGACAACGCTGGCGTCGATCGGTCTGCTGCGTGCCGATCCGATCAGCCATCGTAGCCTTGATTGTTTTTCCGTGCGGGGAACACATACCGATCTAAAGTTTCGGGCCCGATCTTGAACTCATTTCATTATATAATATATTATAATGTATAATGATATATGATACGGAGCCAGTCATGCCCATCACCGCAATATCCGAGAAACTGTCGGTCTCGCCGCAGCCTAGTGTCGAAGACATCCGGTCATTGCGCGACAGGGGATTCAAGACACTCATCAATAACCGACCGGACAAGGAAGATGCCTTGCAGCCGGGAACGCAAGCCGAACGTCAGGAAGCGAAGCACCACGACCTGTCCTATGCCTTCATCCCGGTCGCGGCCAGCACGATCACCGAGGCGGACGTACGTGCGTTCCAGCGCGCAGTCAACGAATCGGAAGGTCCCGTGTTGGCACACTGCAAGACCGGAACACGCTCGCTGAACCTCTACTTGATCGGGGAGGTCCTCGATGGTCGCATGTCCGCCGACCAGGTCGGCGAATTCGGACGCAGCCGCGGCCTCGATACCAGCATGACCGCAAGCTGGCTCAAGCAGCATGCCGCGCGCCGGCCGCAGGTAAAGGGATTTTTCGACAAGCGCACCTGGAGCGTCCAGTACGTGGTGTCTGATCCCGCGACCGGCAAGTGCGCCATCATCGACCCCGTGCTCGACTTCGACGAGAAGGCAGGGGCGACGGCGACCATCAATGCCGATGCGATCCTCGACTACATCAGGGACAACGGGTTGACCGTCGAGTGGATCCTCGACACCCATCCTCATGCCGATCACTTTTCGGCGGTTCAGTATCTGAAGGAAAAGACGGGTGCGCCGACTGCGATCGGCGAGCGCGTCGTGGACGTACAGAAGCTGTGGAAGGGCATCTACAACTGGCCCGAGCTTGCCACCGACGGCTCCCAATGGGACCGGCTGTTCGCCCATCGTGAGACGTTCAAGGTCGGCTCGATCGATGCGGAGGTACTGTTCTCACCTGGACACACGCTCGCCTCCATCACCTACGTGATCGGCGACGCTGCCTTCGTGCACGATACGCTCTTCATGCCCGACAGCGGCACGGCGCGCGCCGACTTCCCCGACGGCGATCCACGGGTCTTGTGGAGGTCGATTCAGGAGATCCTCGCGCTCCCGGACGAGACGCGGATCTTCACGGGTCACGACTACCAGCCTGACGGTCGGGCACCTCGCTGGGAAAGCACGGTGGCTGATCAGAAGAAGTCCAACCCGCATCTTGCCGGTGTGAGCGAGGAAGAGTTCGTGGCGTTGCGGACGAAGCGTGACCAGACGCTGCCGATGCCGAAGCTCATTCTTCATGCCCTGCAGGTAAACATTAGCGGCGGTCGCCTGCCGGAGCCGGAAGCTAACGGCAAGCGTTACCTCAAGTTTCCGCTCGACGCCCTTCAAGGAGCTGCGTGGGAATGACCAGCGATCTCAACGCAATGATGAAGGCGGGGCTCTCCCCCGCCGAGATGGCCAACCGGGCCGGAGAGGTCTCAAACCTCTTGAAAACCCTGTCCCATCCGGCGCGCCTCATGATCGTCTGCACGCTCGTGGAGGGTGAGGCTTCCGTCGGTGAACTTGAAGAAAAGCTCGATGTCCACCAGCCGCACCTATCGCAGCATCTGACGGTGTTGCGCGGCTCGGGTATCGTCGAAACGCGGCGGGACGGCAAGCAGATCTTCTACCGCCTGACGGAAGAGAAGGCCGCGCAACTGGTCGCTGCCCTCTATGACATCTTCTGCGCAGGGCAAGGCGAATGAGCGTGTATCTCCCATCTCTGCTCGGCGGCATACTGATCGGCGCATCGGCTGTCACGCTTCTGCTTCTCAATGGCCGGATCGCCGGGATCAGCGGTATCGTCGGGCGTCTCATCCAGGGCGTTGGCCTGACCAACAATCTTGCCTTCGTCCTCGGGCTGCTGCTCGGGCCAGTCGCCTACCTGCTCGTGATGGGCGGCTGGCCAACCGTGCAGATCACCGCCGGCTGGCCGCTGATCATCCTCGCCGGGCTGCTCGTCGGCTTCGGCTCGCGCATGGGATCGGGCTGCACCAGCGGGCACGGCGTGCTCGGGCTCGCCCGCCTGTCGCCGCGTTCCATTGTGGCGGTCGCCACGTTCCTGGCGGCCGGCATGGCCGCCGTCACAATCCTGCGAGGTGCAGGACTATGAACCGGAAAATCTCCCAATTCGGGGCCGCTCTCGCCTCGGGCATCGTTTTCGGTTTCGGCCTGTCCCTCTCCGGCATGCTTAACCCGGCTCGCGTCCAGGGCTTCCTCGACGTCTTCGGTGCGTGGGATCCGAGCCTTGCCTTTGTTCTGGGCGGCGCCGTCGTCGTCGCCTTCATCGGCGTGCAGGTGATGAAGCGGATGCGGCATCCAGCCTTCGACGACAGCTTCCATGTGCCGACGAGCCGGCGGATTGACTCCCCGCTGGTCATCGGCTCGGCCTTGTTCGGTTTGGGCTGGGGGATCGGTGGCTTCTGTCCTGGCCCTGCGCTCGCGTCACTGTCGGTGGGCCTTTCTCAGACTTTTTTGTTCGTCATCGCCATGCTGGTCGGGATGACCTTGCATGACAGGGTGTGGAGCAGACGGACGTGAGCACTTCGATCCTCGCGGCGGTCGGCTCCGGCGGAATCGTGGGCTTCATGCTCGGCCTGCTCGGCGGCGGCGGCTCCATTCTGGCCACTCCACTGCTCCTCTACGTCGTTGGCGTGACCCAGCCGCATATCGCGATCGGCACCGGTGCGCTTGCGGTCTCCGTGAACGCCTTTGCAAACTTCGCAAGCCACGCCATCAGGGGGCACGTCTGGTGGCGGTGTGCAGCCGTCTTCTCCGCGCTTGGCGTCATCGGCGCGCTTGCCGGCTCCAGCCTCGGCAAGGCGATGGACGGGGACCGACTGATCTTCCTGTTCGGCGTCCTGATGGTGGTCGTCGGGGCCCTGATGCTTAAGCCCAGGAAGGCGTTGGCGGTCGAGTGCCGTCCCGTCGACCTCAGGATGTGCCTCGCAACATCGGCCGTGGCACTTGCCGTCGGCGCTGCCTCCGGGTTCTTCGGCATCGGCGGTGGCTTCCTGATCGTTCCCGGCCTGATGCTGGCAACGGGGATGCCGATGATCAACGCGATCGGCACCTCGCTCCTTGCTGTCGGTGCGTTCGGACTGACGACTGCCCTGAACTATGCCAGCTCAGGCCTGGTGGACTGGTGGCTCGCCGCCGAGTTCATCGGCGGCGGCGTCGTCGGAGGCGTGCTTGGCATGCTGCTCGCCACACGGCTCAGCGCCTACAAGAACATCCTCAACCGCCTGTTCGCAGCGCTCGTATTCGTGGTCGCGAGTTACATTCTGTATCGGAACTGGGGAGCGTTGATGATTGACTGAGCGCGCACTGATGACGGCTAAGGGCGCCGACGGAGATTACTGCCGCGACAAGCCGGACGAGGCCGGTTTCACGCTGCGTACCCCATAGCATCACAAGCACGAGCAAGCCCGTCGCGATGTCGCGGACGCCCTTGAGGCGGTGCATACCCTCTTGCAGCGCGAGGCGGCATTCCGCCGCACCCATCAGGCCTCTCATTTTCCGGCGAAATCCATGTCACAATCCTGTTGGAATTGATGGCTAGACGGGCGAAAAATCGGCAGCGAGGATCAGCAGATGGCAGAAGAGAAGCCCCTGGATTTGACGGGAGAAATCGTCGACTTCGATGCCGGGCACGGGGAGGCGGCCACCGTCGAGATGGACGACTATTCCAAGAGCCTGGCGCAGGCGAAGGCAAAGTCCGTCAAGCTGGTGGACGCGATCACAGGCCACACACTGAAGAAGAAGGACGCCTTCCATTTTGACGATCTGCGTCCCGCGCTTGCAGATTTCGTGCGGCAGAAACACCCCGGCATCCGCTCGGACGATTATATCAGCCGCAAGTTGGTCGATGACTATCGCGGCCAGTACATCGCCGAATTGCTGCGCGACGAACGCGGCGAGCTCTCCAACCTCGAGGACGAGGTCGTCGAGAGCCTGAAGACCCATGACACGCTCGCCGAAAACATCGAAGAGGATTACGAGGAACACCGTTCGCTCGGCGATCGTGTCGCCGATGTCGTCGCGACCTTCGGCGGAAGCTGGACCTTCATCATCTCCTTCTGCTTCTTCCTCGCCGTCTGGATGGGGATCAACCTGCTGCTTGGCGAGAAGGCCGCCTTCGACGTCTATCCCTTCATCCTGCTGAACCTCATCCTGTCGACCATCGCCGCCCTGCAGGCGCCGATCATCATGATGAGCCAGCGCCGCCAGGAAGCAAAGGATCGGTTGCGGGCGCTCAACGACTATAAGGTCAATCTCAAGGCCGAACTGGAAATCCGCCACCTGCATGAAAAGGTCGATCACCTCCTGAACCGGCAGTGGGAGCGGCTGACGGAGATCCAGCAGATCCAGATCGAAATGATGCTGGAACAGGCCAAGGCCGCCAATCGGGCGCTGAAGTTGAGCAAGGCGCAAAAATCCAAGACCAATGCGCTCAAGAGCCTCTTCAGCACCAAGCCTGCGGCTGATGAGACCGACGAAAAGGGGGAATAGCCGGTTCGGCGATCACCATGAATTGGAGCCGAGATCGCGGCTGCCGCTCATGACGCGCACCGAGCTCGGGCCGGTCTTGTTCCAGGTCTCGCAGATTTCCTTTCCGGCGTCCCGGCCGCCCTTCCAGGTTCGGCAGAACTTGTTGCCGGCAATGTGCCATTTGCCTTCGATCGGGATCACATCGCCGTTGTCGAGCTTGACCTGACCCTTGGCGGTCCCGTCCTTCGATATCGACAGCGTGCCGCTATATCCTTCCTTCGGCCCACCCAGGGTGAGTTCCTTGCCGTTTGACAACAGGGCCGTCAGTTCCTTGCCTGTCATCGCGGTCGCGGCGATTGCGGGAAATGCGCCGAGGACAAGGATCGTTGCGAGAGCTGCGATGCGTTTCATGTTCGTTCCTCCACCTGGATGTCGACAATCTTCGATTGCGTCTCAACCTGCCGGGGAAATGATGCACTCCAGGTCTCGATAACAACAATTAGTCATTGCTGATTACGGTACGAAAGATCATCGGTGCCCGGAAAATGTTCTAACGGATGTTGTGCTATCTTGAATTGCGCAACCTTTTGAATCCCGTCAGGGTGTAAGCTGTTTCAAGCGCAGCTCCGATCGGTGAGGGCGGTGTGTCTGCGCTTGACTGAGGAATGCGGCGCGGCTCCATTTTCTTGCCTTCTCACGGCGATCAAGACGAGATCGTCGCAAGAGCGATCAGGGTCACGAAGACACTCAGCGGCGGAAGGTGCTGATAGTCGCGGTGGCGCAGAACAGTGAAGATCGCGGCTGCGATGACGACCGCCCCGAGCGCCAGGCCAGCAATGCGGCTGGCAGGAAGCGCGATCAGGACGGCGCTCGATATTTCAAGTCCGCCCGTCACAATACCCCACCAGCGCGGATAGCCCCACCGGGCAAAATCGCTTCGCGTCCCCGATGTGCCGATCGCATTGACGATGCCCGCGCCTGAGAATGCGACACACAGGAACCAGAGTGAAAGGATGTGAACCATCTCAGTGCGTACCTGTGATCATGGGAATGGCAGCCAGGAGCATGATCGCGGCCGTGAGGCCATGAATGCCGAAGGCGCTCTTCGTGGAGCCTTTCGCCGCGAGAATAACCAGCATGTCGCCGACAGGGATCATTGCCTCGATCAGCAGGACGAGGCCGATCTCGCGTTGGGTGCCCCACAGCATGAAGGCAAGCACGAGCAATCCCGCCACGATGTCGCGAACGCCCTTGAGGCGAAGCCATGAGGGGATATCGGGGTCATCTCCGGGAAGCGGCAGGCCGAAACTGCGCACCATGGTTGTCGGGGTCGCAATATAGCCGGTGCCGATCGCGATAATTGCGAGGGCCACGAGCAGTCCGGTCCCATTCAGGAGCCAATCCATCATGCCATCCTTCTAGCGGTTTGAAATAATCTAGCGTCGCTAGATTTATCCTAGCATTGCTAGATATTCAAGCCGTGATATGATCCTGATGTCAGCGGGGCAGGGCATGGAGTTTGGAAATGGGTATCGCAGAGCGAAAAAGCCGGGAACGCGCTGATCGCGAAGATCGTATTGTCGCAGCAGCCCGCGCAATTGCAGAGAGCGAGGGATGGGATGCCGTTACCATCCGCCGTCTGGCCAAGGAGATCGAATATAGCCAGCCGGTCCTCTATTCACATTTTGAGAACAGGGACGCCATCGTCGCGGCAGTCGCGGTCGAGGGCTTCAGGGAGCTCACGACCGTTCTTCTGATAGCAGTGGACGGTGCGAACAGCCGACGAGATGCCCTCATGGATGTCGCCATGGCCTATTTTGCCTTCGCGCATAGCCGCCCGTCGCTCTACGAGGCCATGTTTATCCTCCCGACCCAATTGCGGTTCGCCGAAGCCGACACGCGAGCGGAACTTCGGGCCGGTTTCGAGGTGCTGGCAGCAGCGGTATCTCCGTTCTGCGCCGATGCGGAGATCGTGACCGAGACCTTCTGGGCAGCCCTTCATGGGCTTGCCGAGCTCGAACGGTCGGGCCGCGTTCGGCCCGGCATGCGTGACGAACGCATCGCGCTCGTCGTTCGGGCGATCGCGGATGCAGGAGGCGACCCGACGAGCCGTGACCCACGCGACCTGGGCGAATGACTGCTGGTGCCGGGCAGGGCGGAGGAGGCATGGCCTGCACTACCCCCGCAATTCCCCTTTCAAATGATCCGCCAGCCTCAGCGCCAGCGCCACGGCCGGCAATGTCGGGTTGGCCTGGCCGGACACCGGGAAGACCGAGCTGCCGGCGACATAGAGGTTTTCGAGGTCGTGGCAGCGGCAGTTGCCATCCACCACGCTTGAGCGGGGCGAGGCGCCCATTCTGGTGAGCCCGATCTGGTGGTAGCCGTCGAGCGCCTGGCGGCGGACGGCGGTTTGCAGGCCGTCTTCGGGGTGGAGCCATTCGAAAGTGCCGATCCGCCGTTCGCCGATCCATTCCGCCAGCGCATGGTGGCACCTGATCAGCGAGGCGAGGTCCTCCTCGTCGAAGTCGAAGCTGACGGCCAGCCGCTTCAGGCCGGTTTCATCGACCTCGGAACTCAGCCGCACGCGGTTGGAAGCGACCGGCCGCTGTTCACCGTGATAGGCGAGCCAGTAGAGATGCTCGCCGTTCTTCACGAAGAAATTCGGCTGCCGCTCGGATTTGAGCGCTGCCGTTGTCAGCTGCAGGGCGGCGTTGAAGCTTTGCATGGGGTTTGCGACCATGTCGGACAGCGAGGTGGTGTCGGAGACCCTGGCCTTGAAGGACATCCGGCGCATCTTGCGCCTGCCGGTGAGCGCCTTGAACAGGTTCAGCGTCGCGCGCGCGCCCGGCGCCGCATAGACCTCTTCCAGCGGCGGGCTGCGCAGCCAGAAGACGCTGTTTAAAAGATCGCGCTCGTTCTGCAGGGCGATGCTCGGTATCAGCCGCGAGCGGAACCAGGCGCCGGTGCCGTTGCGCCGGAAGAACATCTTTTCCATGAAGCTGCGATCGGTAAAGCGGATGCGGGCAAGCTCGCCGGCCAGATGCCCCATGTAATAGCGCCCGAGCGGGCCGTCGACGCCGCCGAAGAGCCGCGGCGCGATTTCCTGCGCTGCGAGCAGCAGCCGGGCATTTTCGCGTCCGCCGCAGGCCAGAACGAAGATCGTCGCGCCGAGCGAATGCAGCTTGCCGCGATGCCAAACCATGAGCCGTTTCGTGCGGGCGCCTTCGCGGTCGAGATCGAGCCCGATCACGGTCGCCTGGGTGACGAGATGCAGGTTCGGCAGGCTTTCGATCAGCGCCCCATGCGCCTTGGCCATATCGGGTTCGCGGGCCCAGCTCTCGATCGAGGGTTCGAAATCGCCATCCATATCAGGCATCTCGACGTCAGGAAGTTCGGCGCCGAGAAAGGTGCGGGCATCGTCATAATAGGCCTTGAAGGCGCTGTGTTCGATCGGCCAGCGGGCATCGCCGCGCGCCGGCCTGCCATCGAAATCGCTGTCGTCGAACTCCACGCACCGGCCGCCCCAGGCTTTCGAGGTGCCGCCGACCGCGCGGCGGATCGTCAGGCTGGCTTCAGCATGGTGGCTGGTGCTGATGGAGGCCGCCGCCGCCAGCCGGTTGGTCTTTTCCGAGATCGCCTTGCCGCCGGATTCCAGGAGCGCGACCGAAAGCCCCGACCGGGCAAGCGCGATGCCCAGCGCCAGACCGACAGGCCCGGAACCGACGACGCAAACATCGACGCGCCCCGCAAGCAGGTTTTGAAGCGACGAAATCATTTCACCACCCCTGGCTATGATGGCGGGATCATAGCGGCATTTCGTGGCGTGGTGTAATGTATTTTTGGAGGGTTCAGCTTTTGGTTGTTGGGGTGCTGCTTGGAAGTTTTTCGCACTCGCAGCTAAGTCCTCGGGCACAAGGCTGCCACCCGCCGTTCCCCCTCAAGTCCCAGTATGATGCCGCGTTCAGCGCGAGGCTCCAGCCCGTATGGCAACTCGCTGGCGCAGAAGTGATGACCTGTCGAGCCCAATCCCCTGTTTTGCAAGCGACTTGGCCAGCGGCAGATGCTAGAGCTTTTCCAGAGCCCTTTAAGCGCGGAAAAGGACCAGGGAACCATGACAAGTGCACTCCTCATCATCGATATGCAGATGGTCATGCAGGAGCGGCTGGATGCCGGGCGCGAGCGCGTGAATGGCGAGGCGGGAGAGAATATCTCAGCCATNNCCCGCAAGCCGGTCATCCATATCCGCCATCGCGAGGCCGACGAGGGCTCGGCGCTCCATGAAAATGCGCCGGGATATCGGCCGATGCCCTGCGCGAAAGCGCGGGAGAACGAACCGGTTTTCATCAAGTCCACGTCGTCGGCCTTTGCCTCGACCGAGCTCGAGGGCTATCTGCAGGAGGTCGGCATCACGCATCTGGTGGTGGTGGGGGCGGTCGCCGGCTTCTGCGTCAATACCACCGTGCGCGCCGGTTCCGATCTCGGCTTCAGGATGAGCGTCGTCAGCGATGCCGTGCTTGGCTTCGATCTGCCGGATGCCAATCTCTCGGCCCGCACGATCTTCGACGTGACGATGGCGCATCTGAAATCCGATTTCGCCGAGATCGTCGACACGCGGCAGCTGATGGCCATGCAGCCGGCCTGACGGCGGCGGATACTGGCCCGGTCGATACTAGCCCGGTGGATACTGGCGCCGGCCACCTAGCCCTGTTTCTCGCCCACCAGCCCAAGGATCGGCCCGTAGCCGCCGTGCCAGGATGTGTCGTTGCGGCCGAGTGCCGGATTGTAGAGCCCGGTGCCGTTTCCGCCGTCGAGGAAGAGCGCGTCGGGGCATTTGAGTTCGTCGCGGAAGAAGGTTGCGAAATCGTGGAAATTCACGTCGCCCTCGCTGATGACGAAGCGGAGCGTGCCGTCGGCTGAGAGCCCGACGCCGTTGCGGCGCGTGCGGTCGCTCGAGCCTGGTATGAAGATCGGATTGATCTTGCCCGCGATGACGAGTATCGGGCCGGATTGCGTGGCGAGGCGCGTTTTCGGCTGCTGCTTCAGGAAATCCGTGGTGGGAATGATGTGGGCGCCGGTCTCATCGAGATAGAAGATGCCGTTCGACTGCTTGAAGAAATTCGGCACCGGGCCGGAAACCTTGGGCGGCGCCTCGGTATTGGCCGGTATCAGCTCCCTGCCATCCTCGACATAAAGCCCCATCGGCGTGAAGTCCTCGCGGTACATGCCGGCATTCATGGCAAAGAGAAGCTGATGTCCTTCCCCGGTGACAGCATCGGCGACGTCCGAAAAGCGGCGATAGGGCTTGCCCCCGGCATCCTTCCAGAACAGGCGCAGATCCGCCTTTGCGGGATCGACGCCGCAGACGATATAGGCGGCGCCCTCGAAGTTTTGGCGCACGCATGGGTCTGCCGGCGCCGGCGTGCTGCCTGCATCGGGAGCCTCGGCCCTGGCGGCAAACGCGCCGGCAAGGAACAGGGCAAAGGCGAACATGGTGCGAAGCATGGCATCTCCTGACTCGTAACCCGTGACTCGTAGCTGATGACGGGGAAAGAAGGCGAGAGCGAGGATCAAATTAACGTCTGCCTGCGAAGCTTGCCGCATGCCAGCCCTGATCGATCTGTTGCCGTGGCCGGAGACAGGGAGATGACGAAGAGAAGGCATGCCGTGTGGTACCCCCTCAACCCTGTGACATCCTCAAGATGCCCCTAGGACGCGCTCATGCGGCGGAACACACGGCCTATATCGCGCTCAAGCACAGGCTTGCCGCTGCCCATGGCGACGATCGGCAGGCCCATACTGAAGGCAAGGTCGATCATCTCTGGGCGGTGATACGCCGGGCGGACCGCTGGGCGGCCGAGACCGGCTGGGCGCCGGCGCAGCCGGATGCGTAGTTGCCGCTTCCATCCGATCTGCCTTTTCGCCAAACCAAAGCCGATTGTTCGGAAAGTTACCCCCAGGCACCATTTGACCAGCCGCGATCGCGGTATATGCTGCCCACCAGCCAGTGACATAACCGCAAAGGGTGCGCTCATGGAGACGATCAGGATCGGCGGTTTGGTGCTGGAATTCCTGCACAGCAAGGATGATACGGCCGGGAGCCTCGATCTTTTTCGCATGACGGTCGCGCCGCAGGCAAAAGTGCCCGTGCCGCACTACCATGAGAGCTGGGATGAGGTGGTCTATGGTCTCTCGGGCACGCTCACCTTCCGCATCGACGGCGCCGATCATTTGATCGGGCCGGGCGGATCGGCCTTCATTGCCCGCGGCGTGGTGCATTCCTTCCGCAATGACAGCCAAGAGCCGGCAACCGTCTTGAACGTGCTGACCCCCGGCGTGCTCGGCCCGGCCTATTTCCGTGAAGTTGCCGATGTCATGGCCGCCGGCGGGCCGCCCGATCTGGAGAAGGTGAAGGCGATCATGAGCCGTTACGGGCTGGTGCCGGCAGCAGGGTAGGCGGCGGCTGTAAACTCCTCCAGCGAGGATGGCCACCGCAGTCCCGTCATGCCGCGAGCGTTCCTGCGAAATCCGCATAGGCTGCCTTGCGGATATCGGTCTTGAACTGGCCCCACATGCCCTCTAAGGCCGTGTTGGTCAGCGTCAGCACGGTCAGCCCGTTGGCGGGGTCGATGAACCAGTTGTGGCCATAGGCGCCGCCCCATTGCAGCGTGCCCGGCGCCTGCGGCGAGGCATCGGCGGCCGGATCTGCCAGCACTGCCCAGCCGAGGCCGAAACCCCAGCCGGGGCCGTCGGACTGGGCCGACGCGCCGACGCGGTCGCGCCGCATGTCGGCAAGTGTCTCCGGTTTCAGGATGCCGCCGCCATCGGTGCGCATCGCCTCGAAGAAGCGCAGCATGTCGTCTGCCGTGCCGACCATGCCCGCACCACCCGAGGGATAGGCGGAAGGCGCAAGCGCGCGCGACGGCGAGAAGATGGCGTTGCCGGTGGAGCTGCCATCGCGCATGGCCTCCGGCTCCGGCGTGCCATCCAGATAGGGTTTGACTAGGCGCTCCGGCGCGCGGGCCAGAAAGCCGGTGTCGGCCATGCCGAGCGGGCCGGTGACATGCTTTGCGACGATCTCCTGCAGCGGCGCACCCGCCACGCGCTCCAGAACCGCGCCGATCACATCGATGCCGAGCGAATAGCGCCAGGCGCTGCCGGGCGCAAAGGCGAGCGTGGCTTCACCCAGCCGACGGATATTCTCGGTCAGGTCGAAATCCACGAGGTCGAGCCCATCGGAAATGCCGAGCCGGCGATAGGCGCCCTCCGGCCCCTCGATGAAGCCGTAGCCGAGGCCGGATGTGTGGGTCAGCAGATGTTCCAGCGTGATGACCGGCCGGCTGCCATCGCCAAGCGCCGGGCGGAAATCCGGCAGGGTGGCGGTGACGGGATCGGAGAGCCTGATTACGCCCGTCTCGACGAAATGCATGGCAGCAGCGGTGACGACCGGCTTGGTCAGCGAAGCGAGCCGGAAGACCAGCGAGGCTTCCATCGGCAGGCCGGCTTCGCGATCGGCAAGGCCGGCGGCGCGGCGATAGACCATCTCGCCGTCCTTCAGCACGGTCACGACGGTGCCGACGATGCGCCGCTCTGCGATGGCGCTGTCGATCGCCCGATCAAGCGCCGGCGATGTTTTTTCCGGCTCCGATCTTTGCTCTGGAACAGACATCACGATCCTCCTATTATCACAATGACCACTCCAGAATAACGGAGTGCCAAGGGATTTCAAGAGTGACCACTGTGATAAATGAAGAAAAGCGCCGCCGCGGCCGTCCACCGGCTTTCGACCGCGCCGAGGTGCTGGGCAGGGCGGCAATCCTCTTCTGGCAGCGCGGTTATGAGGGCACCTCGATTTCGGACCTGACGGAGGCAATGGGCATCACGCCGCAAAGCCTCTATGCCGCTTTCGGCTCAAAGGCAGAGCTCTACCGCGATGCGGTGAGCTGGTATCTGCACAATGTCGGCGAAAGCGGCTGGCAGGAGGCGGAAGACGTGGTCGATGCCTTCCGCACGCTGCTTGAGGACACGGCTGTCAATTTCACCCGGCCTGGCTATCCGCCCGGCTGCATGATCTCGACTGCGGTGTTGACGGCCGCCGTCGAGAATATCGATGTCGCCGCCCATATGAGCCAGCTGCGCGAGGCCAATGTCGGCCGCTTCGTGGAGCGTTTGAGGCGCGCCATCAGTGAAGGGCAATTGCGCCCGGATGCCGATGTGACCGCGCTCGCCCGCTTCCTCGGCGCGATCATCCAGGGCATGGCGGTGCAGGCGCGGGATGGCGCGGATACGGCGACCCTGCGGGATATTGCCGGCATGGCGATTGCGCAGCTGGAGCGCTGGCGGGTGTGATGGTGGAGGAGGGGGCATGACGCCTGCGGTACCGCCTTTCCGCTGGCGGCGACCGCAGCTTACCCTAGGGAAAGCATAGGAAGAATTCCACCCAGGCGAGCCTCACGCTACGGAATACACCATTGAAACTTCTTGGTTTTCTCAAAAAACATCATAAACGCGCCAAGATCTCACCCGATTGGGGGTGGCGGTTGTCCGGCTAACGGCTAGGGTGAGGTCGGCCTTGTGGAGCTGGGCCGACTTGACGCAACTTTGGAGGCCGTCTCTCCCGACGAGCCTCTTTTTTTATGCGCCATTGCTCCGGCCGTCGTGTCACTGCCGGTGGTTCACCTGTCATTGCACAAAAGCCGAAACGGCCTATCCTGCGCCAACCGGTTCGTGGGCGCTCAAAAGCCACAGGCGCCATCCCCTTCCGCAACAGGCGAGACATCTGCCATGACGATCGAGATTGCCGATTGGTCGCCGTTCTGGGCGGAGAAATTCCGGTTGAAAGCCTCGGATATTCGCCGGGTGCTTGGAAACACCGCGCTGCGGATCGATCATATCGGCTCCACTGCGATAGCAGGCATGGCTGCCAAGCCCATCATCGATATGCAGATTTCGGTCGCCGGTTTCGAGCCCTTCGAGCGGCTCGTAAAGCCGCTCAACGCAATCGGCTATGTGTGGCGGCAGGACAATCCGGATCTCGCCAAACGCTATTTCCGCGAAAGTCCCGATCAGGAGCGCACGCATATCCATATCAGGCGCTCCGGCAACTGGCATGAGCAATGGGCGTTGCTGTTTCGCGACTACATGCGTGCTCACGAGGCGGAACATCCGGCCTATATCGCGCTCAAGCGCAGGCTTGCCGCTGCCCATGGCGGCGATCGGAGGGCCTACACGGAAGGCAAGTCGGATCATCTCTGGGCGGTGATACGCCGGGCGGACCGCTGGGCGGCCGAGACCGGTTGGGCGCCGGCGTTGCCGGATGCTTAGCTGCCGGCTGCGGATGTGCAAAACTACCGGGCGTGAACCCCCAGCAGTTCGAACTCGTCGATCAGGCCGACTACCTTCTCGCCATCGAAAGTCTCGGCGCCGATGATGCTTTTCCCATCATATTTCTCGGCCTGCAGGATGATGACGTATTTGTCTTCCTGCCGGAAATAGCCGTATTGCGGGATTTCGATATCGATCGGCTTTCCATAGCTCTGGTCATCCTGCCCGGTGGCAAAGATCGCCGTTCCGTTGTCGACATCTTCGGGTGCAGCACCCCGGCCGGTCAGGAAGCCCGAGTTCGGCAAAGCCGGCCACTTGGCGGCGCCGCTGAAAAGCAGGGCCGCACTCAGCGCAATCGCGAGCGCGCGAACGGTATTGAACTCAGTTGCCTTTGCCATGGTCCACTCCTGCCATGCGAGGAAGGGGCGAAGGGTGCGTCATCCTGTGAATTCTCCATGCAGCCGGAGTTCCCAGAAATCGCCAACCGGAGGCAAGGGCAAGACAGGATAGCGCCATTGCACAATTTTATTCGCAATGGCGCATATAGGCGAGGGGTCCTGATGCCGCAGGCCGGTAGCCGGATACCGGTGGAGGTGGCGAGGGCCTATTCCTGCCGCGGGGTCGGGGCTTTCATGTAGTCGCAGATGCTCGTGAAATAGACGGTCTGCCCGCCCTGTTCGGCTTTCGACAGACCAAATTCCCAGACGGCGAATTTATCGTCATCGTAATAGACGGCGGCACCCAGGAAAGCGTCGAGCCGGCCGCAATCGCCCATGCCGGTGCCCGTATAGATGGACAGGGTCTTGTCTTTGAACTTGCCCTTCAACACCTTGTCGATCTCGAAATCGCCGCGTGTGATCCGTAGCGGCGGCGTATCGCCCGGAGGAGCCGGCAGCGGGACGCCGTAGGTCACAAGCTTCATGCGCCCTCGGACCACGAGGTCGGCACCGGAATATTGCTGCTTTTCGGACATTTTCCCGCAACTGCA
This sequence comes from Hyphomicrobiales bacterium, assembly GCA_900473185.1. GTDB lineage: Bacteria > Pseudomonadota > Alphaproteobacteria > Rhizobiales > Rhizobiaceae > Rhizobium. Next base: position 32,229 of record UCKU01000031.1, read on the forward strand.
GGCGGCAGCCTCCGAGGCCATCAGCCCCAGAAAAAGCGACGCAAAGATTGCGGCCACGACACGACATGACTTCATCGAAATCCCCATTTGAAAGAGCGCATCATCCACCCCGGCCGCTTCTAGGCATGATTGCAGAAAATGGCGGACCGATGGCAGAACAGTCTGCCCGTCTGATCTTTCTGAAGGGTCTGGGCTACGGGCCGTTGCATTGCTGTAACAGCTGTTTATCTTCGTTTGTTGTGGTCGAATCTGCAGTGTTACCGTAAGGCATGATTTCGCAATTCAAAATTGACTTTCCATAGGGTTCAGATAGGCCAGCGGCTGCATGCAGGAGGGAATATTGTGAAAAAATTCATTGCAACTCTGGCTCTCATTTCCCTGGCGGCAAGCGCGTCCGGCCCGACGGAAGCCGCAGACAGCTATCAGCGGCAATCCGTATCCAGAACGGTGATGACGGGCGTGCGGTCGAAGCTCGGTCAGCACTGGCACATCAAGAACAATTGCAGGCTGTCAGATGTGCCGGTCACCCGTATCGTGGAGGCTCCGAAGCACGGACGTGTCGAGATTGCGCGTGAGCGTATATTTCCCGATGCGAGCGGACAGTATGCCCACTGCCGGAATGTCGAGGTACCGGGTCTCGTTCTCTATTATACCGCCAAGGGCGGATATACGGGCAAAGACAAGTTCGTCCTGCGCGCTCCTCACGGCGACGGGTTGATCAGGGACACCACGTTCAATGTATTGGTGCTGAACTAGGCTTTTACGCCGGTCAGCCGGCGTCCTGATCTGCTTCGCGCGTCATCTCGACCATTGTCGGGCGAAAGCCCATGGCGGCGAACAGGCTGCGGGCGGTCTCGTTGCGGTAGGCGGTCGAGAGTACGAAGCGTTCGGCGCCGAGGGATTTCAAGCCGGCCATCGCCGCTTCCAGGAGCATCCGGCCGACACCTTCGCGCCGCCGGGCCGGATCGACGAAGAGATCGTGGATGACGCCCGCCGGCCCGCGCAGCGACATGTAGTCGAAGCCTTCCGATGCCGCATAGGCATAGCCGAGCAGCGCGCCGTCCTCTTCGGCGACGATCATGATGACGTCGGGTTGTGCGAGCTGGCTTTTGAGGAACTGCCCGTATCGCATCGGGGTGCTTTTGGCCGCTTCGATGAAGCGCTTGGCGTCCAGTTCGTGGTGCAGGGCGACGAGCAGGGCGCCGAAGCCGCCGAGAATGTCCATGTCGCCTAATGTGGCGGGGCGGATCTTTACAGCATGTTCAACCGGCTTCGTCGCCATATGTGATTCCAGTGGGCTTTGGGTCTAGGCGCGCAGGATGCGCCGAGATCCTTCCTACATCGCGGTCGGTTCCAAGGCTATATCTTCCACGCGTGATGACGCCTCCGGCTGCCAGACGCCTGTTATCCCGCGATGGGTGGGCGGGGCACATATTCCGGAAATTCGGCCGCGCCCCGGCTCAGCGCCTTTACCATCAGCAGCCCGTCATCGAAATAGCCGTTTCGCCGGTAGAACTGATGGGTGCGCTCGCGGCCGAGGATCATGGCGAGGCGGATGACGGCGCATTCCGTGCGCTCGGCTTCCGCCTCCATCCAGGCCATCATCGCCGCACCGATGCCGCGGCTGCGCAGTTCCTCGTCGACGGAGAAATTGTCCACTTCCATATATTTGCCGCACCAGAGCTGCGTGCCGATCCAGAAGCCTGAAATGCCCACCATGCGCTCGCCCATATAGGCAGCGATGCAGCGGTAATTGCCCTGCGCGATCATCGCCGACATGCGATCGCGGAAGACTGCCTCGCTCAAGTGGCCGACCTTGCTGTTGAGCGGAAAGATCGTCGTGATTTCATCCATGCCGAAAAGCTCGCGGATGATGATGTCCCCTGACATGACACGCCCCCTTGTCACTGTCGTCAGACTGCATCCGATCGGTGTCGTCGTCCAGAGCGGAGCCGGTGTTCCCAGCGAATCTCCACCACCTGTGGGGGAGATGGCCGGCAGGACAGAGGGATGGCCACATGGCATAGGGTCAGCTTTTTCGACGTTCCGCAGCCCTCCAACAGCAAGAACGCGAACAAATATTTCGGCGTTAAATCAGCCGCTTACAGCCGGAACTTGCCAGCGATTTTAAGTTTTTCTGCTGATTTCTGTTGCCAAATTTAAATTTGACCTTATATTGCCTTCATCGACCATTGCTTGTGACGTCGTTGAAGAGCCTATGCGCTCTCGTCAGATTTCCTTCCAAATAATCGACCCAATCCCGCAGGGTATCGCGGGGAACTTCAACGGTTGCTTTGAAAGGAGATCGTTATGAATACAGGTACAGTCAAGTGGTTCAACGCCACCAAGGGTTTCGGTTTTATCCAGCCGGATAACGGCGGCACCGACGTTTTCGTCCATATTTCTGCAGTTGAACGCGCAGGCCTGCGCTCGCTCGCTGATGGACAGAAGGTCACCTACGACATCGTGCAGGACCGTCGCTCGGGCAAGAGCTCTGCCGACAACCTCCGCGCTGCCTAAGACATTGTCACGACTTTGCGCGACCACGGATGTACTGGCGCGCAAAGACGATGACTGAGGCCAGAAACTGGCCGGGGAAGGTCGGGAGCAGTCCCGGCCTTTTATTTTGATTTCATGTGGAGAACGATATGGTAAGCCGTCGTTACCGGCCGGGTGACACCATCATGCTCAAGCATGGCGTTCTCGGCAGCGTCCAGCCCTCGGGCTCGGGCAATATTCTATCCGTCCTGCCGGCCGCGCAGGGCTTCGTTCATTATCGCGTCCGGTTCCAGAACGAGAATTTCGAGCGCAGCATTCGCCAGGATGATATAGACGTCGGCGCATCGCCCTCGTCGCCTTTGCCTACCGAAGTGCGGGCGGCTTCCGAAAGTTCTAAATCGAGCTGGATCAATTCGAATTCGATCCGCATCAGGAAATAACAGCAGCAAAGCTGATTAAGGAGAAATCTTGCAGGTACTCGTCCGAGACAACAATGTCGATCAGGCCCTCCGCGTGCTCAAGAAGAAGCTGCAGCGCGAAGGTGTGTTCCGTGAAATGAAGGAACGCAGCGCCTATGAAAAGCCGTCGGAAAAGCGCGCCCGCGAAAAGGGTGAAGCGATCCGCCGCGCCCGCAAGCTCGCCCGCAAGCAGGCGCAGCGCGAAGGCCTGCTGCCGGCACCGAAGAAGAAGGTGATGCCCGCCCGCGGCGGTCGCTGACGTTTTCCCGGTTTCCGAATCCATCGAGAAGGAGGAAACATGACCGAGACGAAGGACACGTTCTTCAAGCCCGAAAAGCTTTCGCCGCAGGCGAAGGCCGAGCAGACGACGTCTGTCGCCAGGGACATCCTCGAAAGCGAAGCTGTCGCCCGGCAGAAGAAAACGGAAAAGCTGCGCGCGCTGAGGCTCGCTCAGCCAGCGCCAGAGGCGCCGGCGAAGAAGACCAGGGCGCCCAAGAAGGGGTAGGGGCTTTTCGGCCTCTGCCTTGATTTGGCGTTGGTATGATTGATGATTTTGAAGCGGTGCTCTTTGGGCGCCGCTTTTTGTGTTTGGCTGTTGGCTTGGCGCTATGAGCCGGTCTAAGCGCTGCCACTTTTGCATTGTGCCGTGGGGCCACCCCCCCTCTGTCCTGCCGGACATCTCCCCCACAAGGAGGGAGATTGGCTGGGCGCACCGGCTTCCCCAAGCAATCAACGTTGCAACTTGGCGTGACGATAGAGTGATTCGAAGCTCACGCCACTTGTCGATCTCCCCCCTTGTGGGGGAGATGTCCGGCAGGACAGAGGGGGGTGCCACATGGAACACCCGTTCATGGGGAGGGTTTTAACGCACCAATCAGCGGCATCACCACACCTCACCCAACCTCACTCAATTCCGCACCTCGAAGATCATATTGAACGGCGTCTCGCTCGAGCGGCGGAAGTGGTGATATCCCGCATCCAGCGCCACCTTGCGCAGCTTCATCTCACCCGCCTGCGCGCCAAGTCCGAGGCCGACTTCCTGGGCCATGGAGGCTGGTGTGCAGATCATCGTCGAGGCGCCGTAATAGACGCGGCCGACGGGGTTGAGGTTGTCCTTCAGGCCGTCATGGGCGAAGGGTTCGACGATCATCCAGGTGCCGTCCTTTTTCATCGTCTCGCGGATATGGCGGCCGGCCCCGACAGGGTCGCCCATGTCGTGCAGGCAGTCGAACATGGCCACCAGATCATAGTCGCCGGCCGGAAAATCCTTGGCCGATGCCCTGCTGAAGGTGACCCGGTCGGCGACACCCGCCTCCTTTGCGGCGCGCTTTGCCCGCTCGATCGACGGACCGTGATAATCGAAGCCGTGGAAATGCGATTTCGGGAAGGCCTGGGCCATCAGGATCGTCGAGGCGCCATGGCCGCAGCCGACATCGGCGACTTCAGCCCCGCGTTCCAGCTTTTCCTTCATGCCCTTCAGCGCCGGAATCCACTCCGTCACGAGATGGCTGTTGTAGCCGGGCCGGAAGAAGCGCTCGGTGCCGCGGAAGAGGCAGGTGCTGTGTTCATGCCAGCCGAGACCGCGCCCCGTTTTGAAGGCTTCCTCCACCTTCGGCTCGTCCATCCACATGGATTGCACGATCTCGAAGGCGCCGCCGAAGAAGGCCGGGCTCTCCTCATTGGCAAAGACCAGCGCCTGCTCGGGCGTCATGGCGAACTTGTTGGAGGCTTCGTGATAGGTGATGTAATCGGAGGCCGCCATGGCAGCCAGCCATTCGCGCACATTGCGCTCCGTGAGGCTGGTCGTTTCCGCAAGCTCCATCGAGGAGCGCGGCCGCCCATCCATCATCGCCTTGAACAGGCCGAGATGATCGCCGAGCACGACGAGAACGCCTGACACGCCGGCCCCGAGATCGCCCACGAGGCGACCGACGAGTGCGTCGACTTTCTGCATGTCCGGTTGCTGCATGCCGTTCGGCATATCGGTTTTTGGTTTGGCCTGTTTTGATTTTTCAGCTTTTGGCAGATCAGTATTAGGCATGGCATCCTCCTCAAGATGCGTTAACCCCCGCCCGATGGATCGACCTTGTGGGGATTCTAGGCCGAGGCGCTGGGCAGTCAATGCTGCATTCGGGTGACGGAGGCGGGTGAGGGCGGGATGGAAAGCTTAGAGGCGACCTGATCGTGTCAACGGCCACAGCTTGGAGAGTTGCAGCAACACGGCCTGTCCTTCGCATGTGATAGCGACAAGCGCAGAGATCTGGAGGGAGCGAGCGGTTTTGCGGAATTCGACAGCAGATGCCACCAGAGGCGGCGCAAGACGGATCGACCGCCGCGGGAGAAATGGCGACTAAAGTCAGCCCGGGAAGGCCATCGCCGGCTTGGAAATTAAGTGCCACGCCGTCTTTTCCGCGCTATAATTATACGCGGCGATGTAGATGGAGGTGAAGCCATGAAGAGGCTTGCAATCATTGCCCTGTTGCTCACGGCGGCGCTGGCGAGCGCACTGCCGGCCGAGGCGTTTCCCACCATTGCCGCCCCTGATGTCGAGGCACTGCAGGCGCAGCCTGCAGGTTACCACGGTGGCTACTATGGCGGCTATCACGGCGGATATTATCATCACCATGGCGGCGACGGCTGGGGTTGGGCGCTCGGGGGGCTGGCCACGGGCGTGATTATCGGCGGATTGCTGGCGCAACCCGGATATTATGGCTCCGGCTATTATGATCCGGGCTACTACGGCTCGACCTATGACGGTCCGTACTACTACGGCTCGACGCGATATTACGCGCGACGCTATTATTATCCGCGGACCTATTACTATGGCGGCAATGGACATGTGCGCTGGTGCTATGCGCGTTACCGGTCCTACAGAGCTTACGACGACACGTTCCAGCCCTATCATGGTCCGCGACAGGCGTGCGTCTCGCCTTACTATTGATGGACGCGCAGAGCGGCCGGCGTCACACTCATCGCCTTGCCTTGATCGCGTCGTTCGCCTGCCTAAAGCATGTCGCGCAAAACTGTGCAGCGGTTTTGCGATAACGACATGCGGAAAACAAAGACCTAAAGCGTGGCAAGCGAATCCTGGAGATCGCGTCACGCTTTAGGGAAGTTCGATTTCGCCTGCTACCACGTGGTGGAGGCCGGTGCCTTCCGCCGTCAGCGTCATGCGGACCTTCAGCTTTTTGCCACCGATCTGCCCGTCACGCACTGTCTCCTCGATCTTGCGCTGCGAGGTCACGCCGACTTCTTTCAGGAACTTGCGGATCGACATGTTGAAGGCGTCTTCGCTCATGATGAAATCCTCTGTGTCCGGAAGGGATTGTAAGCGAAGGCGAGCGATCAGGAAAGCTGGCGCAGAACAAACCTCCCAAAACCGGTAGCCATCACCGCATGAGGGATCCGCTGTCACAAAACTGAAGCAGTTCTGTTGCTAGTGATTTGCAATTGCAAATCAGGAATGATGTATGACCGAGTCCGGATCTGAGACGAAGATACTGCTGCCCTTGATCGTGCTGTCGATCGCCCAGCTGATAGGGTGGGGCGCGGTCAGTTTCCCGGCGGTCGTCAGCCGGGACATGGCGGCGGATCTGAACGTCGATATGTCGACGGTCTTTGCCGGGACCACCGTTTTCTATGTCACGATGGGTGCCTGCGCTCCTTTCCTCTCGCGCCTTTTTACAAGCGTCGGCGCGCGTCCGGTCATGATCGGCGGAACGATCATGTCAGCCTTCGGCCTGGCGCTCGTGTCATTGTCGCATTCGCCCATCACCTATTTCCTCGGCTGGCTGGTTCTCGGAGCGGCGGGAAGCGCCAGTCTCACCACGCCTGCACATATCCTTCTCAACGAGATCGCCGGCCGGAATGCCGCGCGGGCGATTGCGAGCCTGGCGCTGGTTTCCGGCTTGTTCGGCACAGTGTTCTGGCCTCTCACGTCGTTCCTGTCGGAAGAGATCGGATGGCGTGGCACGTGCGAAGCCTATGCCGCGGTCATGATCATGGTCTGCCTGCCGCTCTACATTTTCGGCCTGCCGCGCCGGAGCAGGGCCGCAGCACCTGTCAAGGCGACGAGATCTCAGGGTTCGGCAAGATCTTATGACAGGACATTCTATCTCATCGTCGCTGCCATCGCGCTCAATGCGTTCATCACGTTCGGCTTCAGTTCGATCCTGATCGAGCTCCTGAAGGCCGAGGGCCTGAGCCCCGCGCAGGCGCTCGCTTATGGCTCCGCGCTCGGCATCGTGCAGATCTGTGCCCGGGGGCTTAATATCATCGGCGAAAAACGGTGGGACAGCGTGACGATGGGTGTCGCTTCGTCGGCAATTCTGTGCGTATCGCTGGTCATCCTTTCGATCGCTCAGGGCTCACCGGCGGCCATTGCCGTTTTCCTCGTTCTCTATGGAATGGGCAGCGGGGCGCTTGCCGTCGCAAGGTCGACCATTCCGCTTGTCTTCTATGACAAGGGTGAGTTTGCAAAGGCGCTCTCGCGGATCGCCCTGCCATTGAACTGGATCTCTGCCATCTCTCCACCCCTATTGATTTCCCTGATGACCAATCTCGGGAGCAGGGCGGTGTTGATCCTGTGTCTGGTCTGCTCCTGCAGCGCTATCCTTGTCCTGCTTCTGCTGAGGAGCCGCCGCCCGATGAGCGAGGCAGTCGCCGGCGCATCCTAGGATTGATGTGAGGTGCGCGATCTGGAGTCGCCGACTTTTAATTCCGGCTCCTCGGCGCAAATCGCAGCGAGGAAATCGATGAACTGCCGCACTCGGGAGGGCATGCGCCGTCCTGCAGCGGTAACCGCGTTGATCGGAAAGGGCGGCGGCGCATGCTGGTCCAGAATTTGTACAACCTCGCCGGAGGCCAGCACATCGGTGAACAGCCAGCTTGCGTGGTGGGCGATGCCGAGGCCCGCGAGGACCGCGCCGCGGATATGCTCGGCGTCGTTTGTGCGGAACGCTCCCCCACCGTCGACCGTGACCGGCCGGCCGTCTACGTGGAAACCCCAGCCGATGATATCGCCTTGGTGGACGTAGCTGATACGCTGGTGGGTGCGCAGTTCGTCCAGCGTTTGCGGCGTGCCGTGTTGGGCAAGATAGCCGGCGGAGGCCAGGGTTATCATCCGCATGTCGCCGATGCGCCGGGCGACGAGTGCTGAATCCGAAAGCCGACCGATACGGATCGCGACGTCTATTCCCTCTTCGATAAGGTCGACGTGTCGCCCGGAGACTTCCATCTCGATCGCGACGTCGGGGAAACGGTTTCTAAATTCCGATAGCCGGGGAATAACGAACATCCTCCCGAAGGCTGGCGAGAGGGTCACGCGAACCAGCCCCGAAGGGGCCGACTGCCCTTCCAGGACTCTCTCTTCGACGGAGTCGAGATCCTGAAGGATACGGACGGTGGCCTCATAATAGTCCTGTCCTGCGGGCGTCACGGCAAGGGCACGAGAGTTTCTCGCGAGGAGTTGCGTCCCAAGCCGCGCTTCGAGCGCAGCGATCTGCTTGCTGACCGTCGGCTGGCTGACATTTAAGTCCCGCGCTGCCTGCGAAAAGCTTCCGCTTTCGACGACGCGCACGAACATCCGCATCGTGTCTAGCTTATCCATCAGTTTTCATTCCAGACAAGAATAGAAGGCATAGCCGTTTCCAATCTTACCAATCAATCCATTCCACATAGTAATAGATGGCATTCCATAAACGTCAATGTCATTCCTGCGGAGAATATGGGAATTTGCTTTCGGCCGCCCGGTCACGGGCGCGAACCGAAAGGAACAGTTATGGCAATCAAGATCTATGGTGATGCGGGCTCGGGCAGCTTGCGTCGCGTGAACACGGCTGCGAAGATCATGGGCATTGAACTCGAACGCGTTAACGTCGACCTGTTCAAAGGCGAGAGCCGGACCGACGAGTTCAAATCGCGCCTCAATCCCCACGGTCTGACGCCGGTTCTGGAAGATGGAGACACCATTCTCTGGGAGGCTTCGGCGATCAATCTGTATCTGGCCAACAAGGTGAATTCGCCGCTGCTCGGAGCCACGCAGGAGGAGCGCTTCCAGGTGCTTCAGTGGATGTTCTGGTCGGGCGAGCAGTGGCGCACCTTCACCACCACGATCTTCGATGAGCGCGTGGGGAAGACGGTCATGGGCCTGCCGAGGGACGAGTCCCTCATCAAATTTGCCGAGGGTAAGATCCGCGCTGGAGCGAAGGTACTCGACCAGCATCTTGAAGGCCGTAAGTTCATGGTTGGCAACGCGTTGACCTTTGCCGATATCGATATCGCGGCTCCCTTCTCCCAGGTCGATCGTGCAAGGTTTCCGTTCAAGGAATATCCGAACCTGATCGCTTGGCACGACAATCTTCTCCAGTCGTTCCCAGCGTGGGCGGAGACGAAGGCTGAGGTTGACAACCGTATGGAAAGCTTTCTGGCGAGCGTCGGCGTGAAGCTATAATTCCTGGGTTTCTGTCTGGCCAGCGCGTATGAAGATGATGCGCGCCGGCCGGAATCGCCACAGATCTCGTCTGTGGCGCGGTGGGCGGCTTATGGCCACTGACCATCTCTCCAGGTTTGCATCTCTCTAGACTTCCTCCTCCCGACTGGTGTCGTAGCGCAGGCGGTTATCCTCGATGTTTTGCCTGTTTTCAGCCGCCCAATCGGCGAGCTGGCGCACGGTTTGCGACAGGGAGTGCCCGAGCGGCGTCAGCGTGTATTCGACCTGCGGCGGGGTGCTGGGGTGAACGGTTCTTTTGATCATGCCGTCGCGCTCCAGCACCTTCAGCGTCCGCGTCAGCATCTGCTGCGAAATGCCGCCGACCTGCCGCTTCAGCCCATTGAAGCGCAGCCCACCCAGCCGCAGTGCCACGACGACCTGGATCGTCCATTTGTCTCCGACCCGGCTCAGGATTTCGCTGACACCCCTGCAGTCGGCTCCTGCCGGCTTCGCAGTCACATCCATCTGACCAGCTCCCAAAGATATGCTTTTGACGGATAATTCTAGGTCTCATAAATGGCCGTGGTCAACATTGTAGACCTTATCTCCCAGCAGTAATGCGGAGATGAGGTCACCACCAGGAGACCATCATGAACCTCTTCTACTATCCCGGCGCCTGCAGCCTGGCCGATCATATCGCGCTCATCGAGACCGGGCTTTCCTACAGGCTCATCAGCATCGACCATGACAGGAAGACGGAGGACGGCCGCGATTTCCTGTCGATCAATCCGAAAGGGTACATTCCCACACTCGAGCTGGAAGACGGAACGATCCTGACCGAAAACCAGGTCATCCTGAACTACATCGCCGAGAAGAGCGGCAAGCTCCTGCCCAAGGACGGCATCGTGCGGTGGCGGGCGCTCGAGGCGCTCGCCTTCATGTCCTCCGAGATCCATTCGCGGTACCAGCCCTTCTTCCGGAATTTCTCCGAGCTGGAGAAGGAGCGTGCCCGCGAAAAGCTCGCGCAGGCCTTCGCAATTCTTGCCGAGCAGATGGGCGACAAGACATTCCTTGTCAGCGACGAGATGACGATTGCCGATTGCTACCTGTTCTGGGTGCTGATGGTCGCACCCAGGAGCGGCGTCGAACTGCCGGAGGCGCTCGCCCGGTCCTTCGAGCACATGCGGGCGCTGCCTTCGGTGATCCGGGCGTTTGCGGAGGAGGGGCTTGGCTGATGAGGCGGCCAGCGTAAACTGACCGCATACGTTCCCCGGCCACGCGTCGCTCGACAGGCGGGCCGCCTGGCCGGGGAAAAGTTACGGATGGGCCGATGCCGAGCTTCTCCTTCTCCGGGAGGGAGGTTCTCAGCTTTCAGTGGAAATCCAACTGTTCCTTTGCGCTCCACATGTGAAATGTCTCGGGTTCGTTTTCGGCCGCAACCGACTCCAGATAACGGGGCTTCCAAACCTCTCTGATGAACGTTTCCATCGTGGTGGGCAGCGACGGGCGAACCTCACGCTCACCCTGGAACCGCACCAGGCCATTGTTCAAGGCGTCGGCGGTCAGGGTGTCATCGTGCCATCTCTCCGATGTGCCGAAGCGCTTCAGGAATTCGGCTTCCACATCCTTGCGCGTTCTTTCGATGTACCGGTACTCCACCGGCCGGCCGATCTCCTTGCCGATGATCGCGGCCAGTTCATTCATCGAGATATCTTCCGAGCCGACCTCGCGGATCACCCGGTGCCTGCCCGTCGGATTGATCAACTCCCTGGCCGCAAGCAATGCGATGTCATCCGTCGCCACCCAGGGCATTTTCAGATCGGGCTTACAGGACCAGGCAATGCGACCATATCTGGCGACCGGCGCCGTCCACGCCAGCGCATCATCCATGAACCAGGCAGCGCGCAGATGGACCAGGTCGATATTGGTAAGTTCGTTCAGCTTCTCGTCCAGATGGTGGAAGCACTCGAAATGGCCGGTCTTCCCCTTCACGTCCGACCCCATGGCCGATAGGCTCACAGCCAGTTTGACCGGGGAATTGCCGAGCGTATCGACGAAGCGCTGGGCAACCGCGGGATAGTGGCCTTGCAGGTTGTTCCAGTCGGTCTTGACCATCAGGAAGGCGGCATCGGCATCCTGAAAGAATTTGTCGAGCTCTCCCGCACCCGTGTCGAAGCTTCCGAGGAACGGCTCCGCTCCGATTTCGACCAGGGCGTCGAGGGTTGGGCCGCCTCTCGACAGGGCCTTTACCTGATGCCCCGCGCTCAGCAGGTTCCGGGTGAGTTGGGCGCCGATCCTGCCGGTTGCGCCGACGACAGCAATTCGCATGATAGTCTCCATCGGGTTGTTGATGTCCGCTTGTAGCGGATTGCAGTGCGCGCGAATTTGGAGATAATGCCATATGATCTCCAAATCAGGCCAATCCGCCAGGACGCTGCGCCCCTGCAGCACGGACTTCGATCCCGACCCCGACCGGTTGGGTCGCCCGGCGGTCGCCCTGCATGTCGACTTCAGCGACTACGAAGCCGAGGTGCCGCAGCACCAGCACCGGCAGGGACAGCTGATCCTTGCCTTGCACGGTGCCGTGACCTGCACGGCCGCAAACGGCCTTTGGATTGTCCCGCCGGACTGCGGGGTCTGGATCCCGGGCGGCGTGCCGCACAGCAACCAGGTCACGTCCAACGCCCGCCTGTCCTATCTGTTCGTCGAACCGGGTGCTGCGGCGCTGCCGCAGGAATGCTGCACGCTGTCCGTATCGCCGATGCTGCGCGAGATGATCCTGCGCCTGGCGGATGTGCCGGGCGGCTACGCGCCAGATGATCATGTCGGCCGGCTCGTGCGGGTCTTGCTGGACGAACTGGCGCTGATGCCGAAAGAGGGGCTGGAGCTGCCGGTGTCCAGCCACCCCAAGATCGCCATGATCGCCGCAGCCCTGACGGCGGAGCCGGGCGACCGCCGCACCCTGGCGGAATGGGCAGACCACGTTGCGATGAGCGAGCGATCGCTGAAGCGGCTGATGGTTCAGGAAACGGGGCTGACCTTCGGCCGCTGGCGGCGGCAGCTGCATCTCGTCATCGCGCTGCGCGAACTCGCCGGCGGCGCGACGGTCCAGAGGGTGTCGAGCGACCTCGGCTACGAGTCCGTCACCGCCTTCATCGTGATGTTCAAGAAGGCGCTCGGGACGACACCGACGCGCTACTTCGCAGCGTGACCGGCGCCCCCACGCGCTGCTATCTATCAGAGGGCCTGCCTCCAAAGGCGCGAAGCCGGCCAGCCACTACTCGCACGGGCGGGCGCTCAATCCAGGAGAACCACGGCCTCAACCTCGAAGAGCATGGGGTCGATGGCGAGCTTTGGCACCGGAACCAGCGTTTGTGCCGGGAGCGTATCGCCGAACATCCGCGTTACATTCTCCGTCAATACGCCCAACTTCGACATATCGTGGTCGACCACGTAAACCGTCAGTTTCACGACCTGGTCCAGGCGGGCGCCAAGTGCTGCGATCACGGCGGCGAGGTTCGCATAGGCCTGTCCCACCTGTGTCGCGAAGTCCGGTGAGAGAGCGCCGGTCTGGTCCTGCCCGCCTTGCCCCGAGATAAAGGCCAGCCGGCCGGCAGCAGGGGTGATGACCGCTGTGCTGTAGCCGTTCGGTGTCGGGTCGTGCAGGTGGGAAGGGTTCACGATGATTGGCTTTGCAGCGGTCGTGCGTGTTTGATCTAGGGAGGTCATGGTCTGTCTCCTTGTCGGGTTGCCATGACCTGCCTAGAGTGAATCGGTGCCAAATTTTGGCACCAAATATGCTAGAACCAGGAAAGGCTCTAGGGTGCGCAAATGAACATCCGCCGCAGACACGACGCCATCGTGCGCATCCTCCGGCGCAATGGAACCTCGACGGTCAATGATCTGGCGGAGGAGGTGGGCGCTTCCAGGCGAACGGTGCTGCGCGACATCGGAGCGCTGCGTGACCAGGGTTTTCTCATCCATTCCGAATCCGGCCGAGGTGGCGGGCTGCAGCTCGACCCGGAGTCGGTGCAGACCACCACTCGGCTCTCCGTGACCGAGGTGTTCGCGCTTCTGATCAGCGTTGCGGCCGTGCGCGCGGGCCGCTCCCTTCCTTTCTCCGATCTCGCCGATGCGGGGCTCGCGAAGATCGAAAGGGCACTTTCGGCAGACAAGGTGCGAGACCTGCGTCGTCTTCTCGACTGCCTGTATGTCGGGCAATTGTCGCCCAGGCAGGACATTTCGGACATAGGTTCGATCGACTCCGGGCTGCTGCCGGCCTTCGAGACTGCTTTTCTCCAGCGGCTGCATCTTCGGTTCCGCTACCGTGACGCCAAGGGGATGGAAACACTGCGCGAGATTGAACCGCAGGCCATGCTCATCCTGCCACCACTTTGGTATCTCGTCGCCTGGGATGCAGCGCGTGCGGACTTCCGCCACTTCCGCATGGACCGGATCAGCAAGCCGGAGATTGTGGAGGGCACGCAGTTTCGTCGAAGGCACGTACCTTTCGAAGATGATGTTTGCCCTTTCAGCGAAATGGCGCGCTGAGTATCAGCGGGGTTGAAACAATCATCCAGCAGGCACGATCCGTGCAGCCTCGGCGGCACGGGCATCACCTCAAAGGCGCCGGCCTGAATGCGCCGGCGGCCTGCATCGTATTGCGGTCAACCCTACCTTGAAGTTGTCCGGCAAACCTTTAATTTCTACTAAAACAGTCGCGGGAACATGCAGACGATGACTGGGCAATCCGTTCATTCTGTCGAAATATTCGAGGAAGTAGCTTGCGATGCCGGGATCTATACCTGGGATATCGTCAGGAACCTCGTCTTCGCAGACAGCGCGCTCGCCGAGCTTTTCGGCCTCGACCCTGCCGCCACGGTGCGCGGCCTGCCGCTGGAAGACTATCTAGCGCGTGTCCATCCCGATGACCGGCCGGAACTGGCAAAGAAGATCTCGGAAGTGCTCGTTGCCGATATCGCACAGCAGAATACCTACCGTGTCTGGGGCAGGGACGGGCGATATCGGATGGTCGCCGCCTTCGGCCGGGCCTTTCGCGATCAGAGCGGATCACCCATTCTCTATTCCGGCATCGTCGTGCCGGTGGCCGAGCGCGAGGATGACGGATCGCTGGCGCACTAGCCGCCTTTGCCGTCAATCCGCGCTCGACCGATCCTGCGCTTTTGTCGGGGGCGCAGACGAAGCAGATCGTTTCATGCGGCTATGTGGTCGAATTGCCCGTTTCACGGCCTTGCCGGCGGCCCGATGATGGATTTGGCTGGCGATCACATATCCACCAACGGGAGCGCCAGCATGACCAGCCTCGACCGATGGACCGCCCACACGCCGATGTCTGACCCCGGCCAACAGGCTGAGGCCATCACAGCTTTCCCGGATGGGGTCGGGCATCTCGCCGGCATCGTCCAGGGCCTTCTGGTGCATTCCAGCTGGCTCGGGGAATACGGCCTCGACCAGTCGAAGCTCCGGCCGGGGGCACGGCAGACCTTGCCCATCGCCGAACGGCTTGCCGACATCATGCAGCTGGACGACCGTCCTCTTGCGGAGGCGCGGCCGGCCGACAGGCGATCCATCGGGACATGCCGGGATTTCGCGCTCATGCTCTGTGCTTTTCTCCGCAGCAAGGGCGTTTCCGCCCGTGTGCGATGCGGCTTCGCATCCTATTTTTCGACGGAGTGGGAAGATCACTGGATCTGCGAATATCAGGATGCCGGAACGGGTGCGTGGCGGCTCGGCGACGCGCAGATAGACGCGATGCTGAGACGCAGGAACCACATCGCGTTCGACGCCGCCGACATGCCCCGCAACGCCTTTCTCATGGCCGGGGAGGCCTGGCTGAAGTGCCGCCGCGGCGAGGCCGAGCCCGAGAGCTTCGGGCATGGAAGCACAAAGGGCCTGTGGTTCCTGAAGGTCAATGTCCTGCGTGACCACCTTGTCCTGAACAATCGCGAGACATCCGAATGGGATCGCTGGCGCGAGGCGCCGGAGGCAAGCCGACAGGTGCCACCCGATGAGCTGGCATGGCTCGATGATCTCGCCGCCCGCCCGGATCAGCCGCTGGTGGCGTGCAAGCCGGACTGGCTGGTTTAGGCTGATTGCGTGGCTCGACCCAAAAGAGACATCGAACCTTCGCGTCCAGCTGGTGGGGATGACGAGCCGAGGCAAGCGCCCAAGGTTCTCGTCATCCCCGCTCAAATCAGCCTGCGTTATCAGGCACCGGCGTGTTGAGCAGCTGCTGCTCCCACAGATACGCGATGCCGCTGCCGGCCGCGTGCTGCACGAGCACGTCCGTCACCTTGCCCGCTGTTTCGAGACGGGCCCAGTCGCGCTGCCATTCGGCGGCCAGCGCCAGCCAGGTCATCATGTTCGCGCCGGCGGCGATCATGCGCTGGATGGCGACCGCATGGGCCTCGATCGACGTGCCGCCCGAGGCATCGGTGATGACAGTCACATCCCAGCCTTCGCCGAGGGCCTGGATCACCGGCATCGCGACGCAGATCTCGGTCCATAGACCAGCGATGATCAGCTGCTTGCGGCCCGTCGCCTTGACCGCATCCACGACCTTCTTGTCCTCCCAGGTGTTGATAAACGTCCGGTCTATCACCTCCTGGCCGGGGAACACGTCAGTGATCTGCGGGAAGATGAGACCGCCCCGGGCCGCGATCACGCTGGTCAGGATGGTCGGCACGCCGAAAGCCTTGGCAGCCTTTGCCAGAGCCGTCGAATTGTTGACCACCATCTGCGGATCGTGGCTGTTCAGGTTCGCGAGCTGGTAGGGCTGGTGGTCGATCAGAACGAGTACGGAATCATCAGGGCGAAGAAGCGAGGCAAGGCCATTACGAAAAGTCATGAAGGGATCCTCTGCTGCCATTTTGTGTGTGAGTTCGGTTTAAATTTATTTCTCGAAACGAAGGCAGACATGCGCTGACAGCGGCGCCGCCTGCGAGACCGACACTGTCATTCCTATTTTCGATACGGTAGCCTCCCATTCTGCCAAGCTGTGTCGCGAAAAGAGGAACGCCAACGTGGAAATCGAAGATCTCAGGACATTCGTGGAAGTTGCCGATGCCGGGGGAGTTTCGCCCGCCGCGCGGCGGCTTGGCATCTCCAAATCGATGGTCAGCCGCCGGCTCATCCGGCTTGAAACGGAACTCGGCGTCCAGCTTCTTGCACGAACAACCCGCGGCGCGGCTCTCACGGAAGAGGGGATCACGTTTCGCGACCATGCGGCCAGGGTCTGCGACGAGATCGACGTGGCCCGGGAAACGATCCTGCCTTCCGGTGACCTTCGCGGCCGCTTGCGAATTGCCGTGCCGCTTTCTTTCGGGCCCAGCCACTTCGCGCACGTGCTTGCGCAGATGGCGCAACGCCACCCGCAGCTGCACATCCACACGTCCTACAGCGATCGCTTCGTCGATCTCATCGCGGAGGGTTTCGATTGTGCGATCCGGGTTGGCTATCTGCAGGACTCTAACCTGGTCGCAAGACGCATCGGTCCGCTCTACGGGAAGCTGGTTGCAAGCCCTGATTATATCAGAACGCATGGCGCCCCCGAGACGCCGGAGGAACTCGCCGGCCATGAGGCCCTCATGCAGGGAACGGAACCCTGGCAATTCCTTGATGGAGACGAGATCATTACGGTTCATCCGCGGGGACGCTTCAAGGCCGACAACGCGCTCGCTCTTGCCGCCGCCGCATTGGCGGGGCTCGGCATAGCCTGGATTCCCGATGGCGTAACTCATGACCATGTCGCTTCCGGCGCGCTGGTTCCGGTCATGACACGCTATCCGCCACCTCCGGCGGGCATCTATCTCGTCCGCCCGGCGGGGCAGCATCCCGCAAGAAAGATGCGTGTCCTCACAGACATGCTGATTGCGTGTTTCGAGGAGGCTCCGGCCCCTTTGGGCCTCGGTCGCTGAGGCACTGATGGCGCGAGGTTCGGGCTTGTCTCATTTGATGTCAGGGTATGGCCCGTCGATCCGTCGAAACTGGTCAGACCGCTCGAACTTCGGCAAGCCGCCTGACTGCGTAGTCGTCCTGCCAGCAGACGGCGGCTTCCCATGCGGCTGACGCTTGCGCGGCGATGTCATGCGCGCCGTCGTCGAGATCGGCAGCGTTGTCGGGCAGTACCAGGTCGAGGTCGGGGACATCGACGTGCGACTCGTCCCAGTCGATCAACGCGACCCGATCGGCGGTCATGCGGATGTTGCCAGGATTGTTCGGGTTGCCGTGGACGACGCATGTCCGACGCCCGATTAGTCGCGCCCACGCTGCCCGACATCGAACAACGCCCTCAGGCGGCATCGCGGAAAGGTTGATCCTCGTTCCGGTTTCGGCATGCAGGAGATCGGTCGATGATCGCCAGCCCGGGCGCTGCGGCCAGCCCTGCGTCAGCCGGTGCAGCTCGCGGAGCGTGTCGGCCACGCGACGCCAGTCGGAATCCGTCTCGGGCGATCCGCCCTCCATGTATTTCATCACCGCCAGACCGTCCACGAACAGCCGGCCGTCGGTCGTCGGGATCGGCACCGGAACGGTCATGCCTTCACGGTCGAGGTGTCGGAGCAGCGCGGTTTCCCATGCGAGATCAGCGTCGGTCCGGGAGCCGAGACGGCCGACTGCAATCTGCCCGTGGACGCGAACGCTCCACACGTCGTTGGCAACCCCACCCGTAAGTGGTTCGATGCGAACCGCATCTTCACCCCATTGCCCGAGTGCTTCCCATCCCATTGGCGGTATCCTTGGCGGCCATGCTAAAATTGACGGAAGAAATAGGGAGAGTCTGCGACGCCACGATGTCTCCGGCGTTGCCCTCCGGTGGACGCGGAGGGGTGGGGGACACGTAGTGTCTTATCTGCTGCTGAGGGAACTATCCGCGATCACAGCCGCTTAGCCATCCAAAGGTGCGGCTGGCCCTCGTCCTCGTAATCGACATCGCTGATCTGCATATAGCCCTGCTTGGCATACAGATCGTGCGCGTATTCCTGGGCATGCAGCTTCACCAGTTTGGCGCCGGCCTCGCGCGCGGCCTCGTCGCTCGCGGCGATGATCACACTCGCCAAACCCCGGCGACGAAACGCCGGCATTACGGCTACACGGCCCAGCAGGTAGGTTTCCCCTGACGTCACGCCCTCGTCGAACGCGCATGTGGGTGACTGCGGGCTCTCGGGCGAAAGTGCGCGCTCCAGTGGCTCGGGGAACAAGCGTGAGCACCCCGCCAGCTCACCATCGATATAGAGCGTCACGTGCACGCAGGCAGGGTTGTCGTCGATGCCGTCGAACTCATTCTCATAGCCCTGCTCGTCCATAAAGACCGTGCGCCGCACCGCAAAGGCGTCGTCGCGCTTGTTGGTCTTGATCTGCCGAGACATGAAGGCCCCTTTATCTGTCGGTTCGCTTGCGCAAAGCCCCCGGAGAAGCTCACGGCATGGCCTCTGCTATGCGCAGCAAGGCTGAATATATGATCTCGGGATCATCGGGCGCAACGGCGTTTCGGACCAGGCCTTCGGCGTTGGCGACAATCTCGTGGGCTGCACGCAATAGCGACCGCCCGTCCGGCGTAAGTTCTGTTGTCAGGACCCGCCCATGTACCGGGTGGGCCGTTCGCTCGATGAGGCCGTCCCGTTCGAGTGTCGCGATGATGGACTGCATCGTCTGCGGTGTTACGAAGGCCCGCCGCGCGAGCTCCGCACTCGACAGGCCCGCGCTGACCTCGAGCCCCGCCAGGACCGAATATTGCGGGGTCGTCAATCCAATGTTTCTAAGTTCGGTGTCGAGATGGCCCCGCAGCGCCTGCTGCGCCCGCTTCAGCGCATATCCGAGCGAGCGGTAGGTGTCATCAACAGGCGGATCAATCAGGCTGGACATATCAGTACCCTTATATTATATCAGGGCCCTGACGATACTGCGTCAAGTAGAAAAAGGAAAGATAGCTCATGCCTCGCCTCATTGGACCGGATTTCATCGGAATACAGACAAAGGATCTGGACGCCGCAAGGACCTTTTATCGAGACATTGTCGGGCTTACGCCATCGGCAAAAGCTCCTCCGGGCGCGATTGTTTTCGAAACGTACCCGATCCCATTCGCCGTCCGCACGCCGATCGAGGACTTTGACGACACCCAGAAGCTGGGGGTTGGCATCGCGATCTGGTTTGGCTGCGATGACGCTGACGAATTGCACGCTCATCTGTGCGAGCGCGACGTGCGGATAGCTTTCCCGCCGAAGGACGGTCCGTTCGGGCGCTATTTCGCCTTCGTCGATCCATTCGGCTATACGATAACTGCGCATACCCTCTCAACAAAGTAACTGAAACGGCGTTCGCAGACGCGCAGCCCCCAACTGAAATGCGAGTACTTTCTCTCGCAGATATCCGGAATTATGCAGCAAATGCGACGAACGGTCGCTTTCGGCCCATAGCGGCGTCTCACTAGATGAAGTCATCGCTACACCTGATCGGGGATTGCTGGGTTCGAGCAGACCTCTTTTCGTTGCGGCGGCGGGGACCCTGTATTTCCTCGACTATGGCAGCCAAGTGCGCTGCACCTGTCGGGCGACAGCGTCTAACTTGTCTAGCATCAGCGGATGCGGCGCCATTGGCCGCGTCTCGTTAGAACCTCCCAAGCAATAACAGGAGTCGATCACCAATGTCGCATATCGAAAGCCAGCTACAACGGTTGGGGCTGGAACTTCCGGCGCCGATCCTGCTTCCGCCTGGCGTGAAACTCTCCTTTCCCTGGGTCCGCATTTCAGGGTCAAGAGCTTATATTTCCGGACACGGGCCGCTCAATTCAGACGGGTCGATTGCTCGACCGCTCGGAAAGGTCGGGAAAGATCTGTCGCTGGAAGAAGGCTACCATGCCGCTCGCCTGACCGCACTGGCAATGTTGGCCAGCCTGAAAGTTGCGTTGGGTGACCTGGACCGGGTGGACAGTTGGCTTCGCGTCTTTGGCATGGTGAATACAGATCCCTCCTTCAACTCATATCCACTGGTTATCAATGGCTTCAGCGACCTTATCGCAGAGGTCTACGGCGGCGAACGCGGATCCCACGCCCGCTCCGCGATAGGCGTGGCAGGCCTGCCATTTGATCTTCCCGTCGAGATTGAAGCTGAGGTTCTTATACGGCCTTAGCGACCGCTTGGACGTCAGCTTCGTCAAGATCGGTCAGCGACTCCTGATCAGGAAATTCCGCCGGCCTTGGGCGGCCGTCAATGCGTCGAGCTGCTCGATAACGGCCGGGTGACAGGCCGTGGTGCCGCTGGAACACCTTCGAGAACGCCGCGGCGGTTTCATAGCCGACGCGGCTTGCGATCCGGGCAATTCCCTCATCGCTTGTTTCCAGGAGAAACGCAGCCTCCGACATCCGGCGTGCGATCAGATAGCGCTGCATGGACTGGCCGACGAGCCTGGTGAAGCGAGCCGAAAACACCGAGCGACCGAGCCCCACGCGGTGTGCTAGGTCGCGAAGTGTCCAGGGCATATCCGGTCGCTCGTGGATCAACTCGAGCGCTTGTCCAATATAGGGGTCCGCCATCGCCCCAAGCCATCCGCCTTCTCCTGGCCTGAGAGATTTGATCCAGCTTCGCAACACCTCGACGAAGAGCACCTCCGTCATTCGCGACAGCGCGACGCGTTGGCCGGGACGTTCAAGCGCCGACTCGCTCACCATGCGTCGCAAGATAGCCTCTAGCCAGTCACCGTCCATCGCCGGCTTCAGGAGAAGTACGGGCGGAAGCAGTTCCAACACGCTGCCGCGCGCGGGCCACGACAGAATGAAATTGCCACAGATCATCGTCGAGAGCGGCTGCGCGCTGCCTCCATGACGCATGACGCCAAGATGTGCGGGGCGGTCAAGGTCCGTAACCAGGAACGGCTTCGTCCCGCTATCCGAGTAAATCAAATGGGGCTCGCCGCGTGTGATGACGACGAGATCGCCCTCTGCCATGCGGAGCTCTTGCCCATGTTCGAGCGCGAGGGTGGCCGAGCCGTGACTGAGATAATGGAACAGGGCGTAGGGGCGCTCCGGCAAGGCCAGGTTCCAGGGATGACCGAGCTCGAAGTGAAAGAGCAGGGTTCCGCTAAGGCGAACGCGATCGAGCACTTCGGCGAGGATGTCCATGCCCCTGATGGTAGTCCTGCGGACGGTCGGACACAATATCCGGACGATTGGGGCCTAACGTCCGAGAACCCTTCGTATTATTTCGTGTCGAGGTGAGCCAACAGGGTCACCCAGCAAGCAATCTGGCAAACTGCCGCAACACGTACCCAAGCGCCTGCCCTTTTCCGCAGGTCGGGGTTGTCGGCATCCCAACAGGAGCAAGCAATGCGAAATAGACTACTCTTAGCAGCCACCGTTCTTTTCGCCGGGGCAGCATATGTCGCACCTGCCCGATCGGCTGATCTACCCAAGGGGGCGGCGCACAACATCGTGCTCGTCCATGGCGCTTTCGTCGACCAGACAAGCTGGGTGCCCGTTGCCGACATCCTCACGAAGAAGGGCTATAACGTAACGCTGGTCGAAAATCCGCTCACATCGCTGGCTGCGGATGTCGATGCCACCAAGCGGGCACTGGCGAAGCAGGATGGCAAGACCGTCCTCGTTGGTCACTCCTGGGCCGGCGTGGTCATCACGCAAGCCGGTGACGATCCCAAGGTCTCCGCGCTCGTCTACGTCTCCGCCTTCGCGCCTGACGTCGGAGAATCTCTGGCGGCCCTGGCCAAGCACGGCCCGGCAACCGAAGGCACCAATGCAATTCATCCCGACGACAAGGGCAACCTCTATATCGATCCCAAGGTGTTTCCGACCGCGGTCGCGGCGGACCTTCCGCTGAAGATTGCCGAATCCCTGGCAAACTCGCAGCTTCCGCTGAACCACACAGCCTACGAGGCTCCGGTCGATATCGCGGCCTGGCACGACAAGCCGACCTTCTATGTGATCAGCACGAAGGACAGGGTCATCGCGCCGGAGACCCAGAAACTGTTCGCGGCCAGGATCAAGGCCAAGACCACCGAGGTGGCCGGCAGCCATGCCTCTCTCGTCGTCCATGCGGACGAGGTCGCCGCGGTCATTGAAAAGGCCGCGCTCACGAACTGACTATATTGCTCCCGGTGCCACCGTGCCGGGAGTATCTCTCCCCCGCTGAAAACACGCGGGGCTCCGACTTTTGCGGGATTAGGTAGCAAAAACCACCAGATTTGAATTCCTGAATACCGTAGCCTTGATCCAAAGCAGATGGAGCGGCATTGGATCAAGCAGATGAAGAGTCGATCGGGAAAATTGGGGCTGGTTATGCCTGGAGCTTGAGGTTAGTCGCCGTAAGTTGGCCTACCTCAATCAATTCGCAATCATTTCAGAAATTACACTGAACGGCCGAACATTTCACAATCACCTCTTGCCATTCGTAGTACCACAACAGTCCTTGCGCGATAACAGTCGAGACCGCGACAACCAATATCGTCTGTCAGAGCGTGAGGGATTTCCAAAAGATAAACCGAGCTAGAAGCAGGCAGCTCGTCATTCCTGCCGGAAACATCAAAACTGGCACCCATGAAAAAACTTCTGCTTCAAATCGGTCTTTCGACGAACAGCACAAGAAGTATTTGTGGTCTTCCGAAAGCCCAAGAATGACCTCGGTCACCGCTATATACGCACTCCAAACCACCGACACCGGGCCAAGAAGAAACCCCACGACAGCGACGACGAGGAATGCCCCAAATAAAAACAGGAACAGATTCAGGCCAATCATAAAAGCGAGTGTTTTCAGCACGAGGAAGACTGGCGATGCCAGAACACAAAGTAACGCCGCCGATGCCCAAGCCCACTTTTGTCTCTGAGTTGGAAGGTCGACTTCGGCTTGCACATCCATGCGTGGCCCCTCAGATGTGAAAAAGCAAAACGACCATGTGGTGGTAGTGCGCTAACTGTATGCTGATCACACTGTCAAGCCATCTATCGTGCGATCAGTTTGACTCCAACCCAAGAACATCGCGGGACCAATCACCGAACAAGGAACCCAAGCACTGCCGCGTTTGCCAGATCGATGAAGAAGGCGGAGACGAGCGGCAGGATGATGAATGCGATGGTCGCTGCTCCGTGGATTTTGGTGACCGCCGTCATGTTGGCTATTGCCGTGGGGGTCGCTCCGAGCGAAATTCCGCAGAAGCCGGCGGAAATGACCGCCGCATTGTAGTTGCGCCCCATGGCCGGGAACACGACGAAGATGATGTAGACGATGGCTGCAAGCGTCTGCACCGCCAGCACGATCGCCAGCGAAAGGCCGAGCCCGCTCAGGCCCCACAACTGCATGCTCATCAAAGACATCGCCAGGAATATGTTCAGCGAGAGATCGGAGATAAGTGCGAGACCGCGGGTGTGCGTCGGCCAGGGCAAGCGCGGCGCCAGGATCGGAACGGTGTTCGTCATCACGATGGCGACCAGCAGACAGACGACGAACAGGGGAAGGTTGATGCCGGCTTCAAGGATGATCTCGTGCAGGGCGTAGCCGATGATGATCGCAATATTTGTGACCAGCAATGTGCGCAACAGGCTGATGTAGCTGACATCGTCTTCGTGGCCGGCAACGGCATCCCGCGACACGCCGATTGTCAACTCCTCGTCCTTGGGGCCGCTCAGGCCATTCCGGGTGATCAGATATTGTGCGATTGGCCCCCCGATGAGGCTGGCGATGACCAGGCCGAGCGTTGCGCTGGCAATGCCAATTTCGAGAGCATTGGTGAGACCGAAACGGCTCGACACAATCGGAGCCCAGGCAATCGTCGTGCCGTGTCCGCCGATCAGCGAGGTCGAGCCGAGAAGGATTGCCATGCCTTGCGGAAGACCGAGCACTTCGCTCGCCCCCATGGAAAGGAGGTTCTGGATGACAAGAAACACAAGCGTGAGGGCCAGCAGGATGAGAAACGGCTTGCCTCCGGCAAGGAGATCGGAGACCCGCGCGTTCAGGCCAACGCCGGTGAAAAAGTAAAGCAGCAACAGGTCGCGTGCGCCAAGCGTGAAGCTGATCTCGATGTCGAAGAACTCATAGGCGACGAGCGTCACGAGTGCTGCCAGGAGCCCGCCCGTGACCGCCTCCGGGATGCTCCAGCGGGTGAGGGCGGGGATGAGCCGATTGAGGTTCGCGCCAGCGAAGAACACGAGGATCGCTATGGTGAACGACAGCAGTCCCGGGACCTCGATTGTCGACATGTGCCACCTTCACCGCCAGACGCGCCTTGTCGGTTGCAAAACACTGCCACACGCGCTTTGACTGAACCAGTGAAAATATTATTTTGTCGGCTCGCTGCTCCCCGGACACTATCTCGCACCTGGCTTTTGCGGCCTGCTACTGGTTTCGAAGCACGCCGACGAGAGCCTTTCCGTCGGTGAAATAGGGATCGCCGCCTCCGTTGCGACCGTCTTTGGTCGGTCCGATGCCATTGATCTCATAGCTCGACAAAAGTTGCCCGGCCTTGAGAAGATCGCTGATGACAAGGTCTCGCTCTGCGTCGACATCAGGGCCGATATGATGCGTGATTTGACCGGTATCGTGGCTGAAGCCGACGCCCCGATCAAAACTTGCCGAGCCCAGCCAGTGCGGGCGATCGTTTGGGCCGGTTTGTTCGGTCAGCCAGAAACGAACATGGTTGCGTTCGTCGGCGCTTTTGCCCACGGGCTTTTCGAAAGCCAGATCCTGTTTTCTGCCCTCAAAAAACAGTGGGCTGACCGGCGCATCGAGATCGGGCCGATCAAGCACCACGCTCAGTCCGATATCGATCGATGTGCGCAAGGTAATCTTATCGGCAGGATCCCATCCGGCAGTCGCGAACGCCCGGATGACCTCTTCCTTCGAACCGACAAGACCGACATTGATGGGGTCGCCGGGAATACCCTGCTCGGTGGTCGTGACCATGTTGCCAACCTTGGCAACGCGGTCGGCATCGTGAAAAATCCAGATTTCGGGAATGACGAAATAGGCAAGCAGCAAATATGTGAACAGCAGGGCAGCCACGGTGCTCGTCGCCATGCGGATCTTCGTGCGATGACGCATTGGAAATCCCCCCAGATTGCCAGGGAGGATCATACGCCGAACATGCGGCGGCGACATTCATAATTTGCAGTTGGCTTCGGCAGCAACTGCCACCGGCCGCTTGTGGCGCAAAGCGGTCAAGGCTTTCGCTAGCTTTCGGCCCGAAGCGAACATAGAAGCCCGGATTCTTTTGGACGGCTTTGCGTCTCCAAGCCGCTCGTTCGTCTGCCACCACCTCAACCGAGCCTATGCACAAGGTATTGCCATATAATCGGGGGAGGGGCTCGTGGAAGGCTACCGGAAATTACTGGTCTTAGGGATGAACGAGGCAATTAAGCAGGGCAGGATATCCCTTGCTGCCCCGCCCGGTAATGGTCCAACCGACGAGGATGGTCACCTGTTTGCCGGTATTGCCGGATATCCGTCCGTGGTGCTCTGGGAGAGCATCAGCTACGGCGAGCTGCGTGTTTCGGTTTGGTGGAACTACGACCACTCGAAACACCCTCAAGCCGAATGCTCAGGAAACGCACGCGAGGGGTTTGGTCACAGCAGGCCCTTAGCGAACAGAGTCCATTACCCGAAATTTGTAGGCGCGACCGTAAGCGCCTGGCTTGAACGGAAAACCGGCAAGCATCTTCAGGGAAATGGCAAACACCATATATTCGACACCTATCTTCGGGCTGACATGAAGGAAAAGCTTCATGCTATTCCCGATCCAAAGCCGGAAGGCTATGAAGCCGAGGGGCAATTTTTCCTGTAGATTTCGCCGCGCTCGGTAACGGCTTCGCCGCCTATCGGCCCTGTCAGGACTATTGCCCGCCAGCCGATACGGCCAGGAACACCGCCTTCTGCGCCTCGAAAGCACGCTTATATGCTGGCCGCGCTTGCCCGCGTGCGATGTAGGCGCAGAGGTTCGGATATTCTCCCAGCAGGGCCGATCCCTCCAGCCTCAGCAGTACCGAGATCATCTGCAGATCGCCGGCGGTGAAGTTTCCATCCAGCCAGTCGGCATCGCCAAGCCGGGAGGAGAGTTCGCCGAGCCGCTTGCGGATGCGGTCGTTGACGTAGGCCATGCGCTCTTCGTACCAGGCCTCCTTGCCCTCCTGATATCGGGCG
Organism: Hyphomicrobiales bacterium; assembly: GCA_900473185.1. Classification (GTDB taxonomy): domain Bacteria; phylum Pseudomonadota; class Alphaproteobacteria; order Rhizobiales; family Rhizobiaceae; genus Rhizobium. The sequence goes on from UCKU01000031.1 coordinate 58,770, forward strand.
GTTTCGCGGTCGACGATGACGGGTTCCATCGTGGAGACGGCGGCGAAGATCCAGGCGATTGCGCGCGCCCGGCCATTTTCATCCTGAGGCAGCAGGCCGGCATGGCGCTCGGCGATGTGCAGGATGATGGCTCCGGATTCGAAGAGGGCGAGATCGCCTTCCTCATAGGTCGGGATCTGCCCGAAAGGCTGGAGTGCGAGATGCGCCGCCTGCTTCATCGCCTTGAACGAGACAAGGCGAACCTCATAGGGCTGGCCGACTTCCTCGAGCGCCCAGCGAACGCGCATGTCACGCGCCAGACCCTTGCCGCGATCGGGCGAGCGTTCAAAGGCGGTAATGGTGATCGTCATGATCGTTCTCCTTCCTGTCCGTCTGGAAGACGAGTGGCCGGGCGGGAATCCGACAGCCGGATGATGGAAATAATCCCGCGCGGGCCAAGCGGAGCCAGCCTCGCGCCATCGCTCACCCATGGAACGATAGCGTGCCGGTCACAAATAACGAGGCCTGGCAGGGTGCGTTGGTCCGGCAGGTCCTGCTCGGCCGCTCGGTGGGTTCAATCTCGTCGGCTTGCTGCTTTGATCTCTGTCAAGGACTGCCGGGCGAGCGTGCGATACACCATTCTCACATAGCCGATCTCCTGATCGCGAATCGCCTGCGAAAGTCGCGATAACAGATGGAGATTGGCCGGACACGCTTAAAGGGTTATAAAAGTTGCGTCAGCAACTCTGGGAGGACGTTGTGGCTCAAATCACGGATTCCATTGGAGAGTTCAGGAGGAAGCGCCGGCGGGAACTCCTGACGTTTGCCGTGCTCGCTTTCGGGATCTGGCCCGTTGTCGCTGTCGGGGTCGTCGGCGGTTATGGCTTCCTAGTCTGGATGTACCAGATCGTTAATGGGCCGCCGGGACCTCATGATGTCAAGCCCGCGCCTTCGGGCCCGGTAGAGTGAGGATCGGTTCATGGTTCTCTCAACGCGCACTCGACGCGGCTTTCTGACCGGCAGGTCATCGGAAGATCTGGAAAGGATATTGCCTCCCGGAGCGACTGAAACATCCGTTCGAAGCTGTTCGGGCTGCGGCGCCTGCGTCGATGCCTGTCCCACGAAGATCATTTCGATCCGTTCGGGCGTTCCCACCGTGGATTTCCGGCTCGGGGAATGCACCTTTTGCGGCAAGTGCGCGGAACGATGTCCCGAGACTGTTTTTCCGGCCGGTTCTTCAGGCGGCTTTGCCCATTATGCTGTTATCGATGACGGGTGCCTCGCCAATAATTACGTCGACTGTCAGGCCTGCCGCGACAGCTGTCCGGCCGGCGCCATCCGCTTTTGGCCGCGGCTCGGCGGGCCGTTCGTTCCCGAGCTCAATGCGCAGGCCTGTACGGGATGCGGCGCCTGCATTTCGGTCTGTCCGGCCGATGCAATTGCGATGAAACCCCGCCGACGGGAGGCTGCTCATGTCTGACAACCGACACCACGTCTCCAGTGCCGTCGTCGTCACCCGCCCGGAACTGACCGGAGATGTTGCGGCGCGACTCGCAGCGATCGAGGGGGTCGAGGTTCACGCGACCGGACCGGGCAAGATCGTCGTCGTGATCGAGGGGCCGCATTCCGGCGTGCTCGGGGAAAAGCTCATCGGCATTTCGGGGATGGACGGCGTGCTCGCCGCCCACATGGTTTTCGAACAGGCATTGGAAATGAAGGAGACAATCGATGACGACCGAACTCACGCGGCGTGATCTCCTGAAGGCGCAGGCGGCGGCGATAGCCGCTGCGACCGCAGGCCTTGCCGCGCCCGCCTCGGCGCAGTCGGTGCCCGGCGGAGTGGCGGCACTGGAGATCAAATGGTCGAAGGCGCCTTGCCGCTTCTGCGGCACCGGCTGCGGCGTCATGGTGGGCGTGAAGGAAAACCAGGTCGTCGCGACCCATGGCGACATGGAGGCCGAGGTCAATCGCGGCCTCAACTGCGTCAAGGGCTACTTCCTCTCCAAGATCATGTACGGCAAGGACAGGCTGACGAGCCCGCTCCTGCGCAAGCGGGACGGCGTCTACGCCAAGGACGGCGAGTTCGAACCCGTTACCTGGGAAGAGGCCTTCGACGTGATGGCGGCGCAGGCCAAGCGTGTGCTGAAGGAAAAGGGGCCGACGGCACTCGGCATGTTCGGCTCCGGCCAATGGACCATCTTCGAAGGATATGCCGCGACAAAGCTGATGCGGGCGGGTTTCCGCTCCAACAACCTCGATCCCAATGCGCGTCACTGCATGGCTTCGGCAGCGGTGGCCTTCATGCGCACCTTCGGCATGGACGAGCCGATGGGATGCTACGACGATTTCGAGAACGCGGATGCCTTCGTGCTCTGGGGTTCGAACATGGCGGAGATGCATCCGATCCTCTGGACGCGCGTCGCCGACAGGCGGCTCGGACATGAGCATGTGAAGGTCGCGGTGCTCTCCACCTTCACGCATCGCAGCATGGACCTTGCCGACATACCCCTGATCTTCAAGCCGGGTACGGATCTCGCGATCCTCAACTACATTGCCAACCACATCATCCAGACCGGCCGCGTCAACCAGGATTTCGTCGACAAGCATACCAAGTTCATGAAGGGGACGACCGATATCGGCTACGGCCTGCGCCCCGATAACCCGCTCGAATTGAAGGCCAAGGGCGTGGCCGACGCCGCCAAGATGGAGCCGATCGATTTCGAGGCGTTTAAGGCGATGGTCTCCGAATATACGCTCGAGAAGGCGGTCGAGCTTTCGGGCGTCGACAGCGCCTTCCTGGAACAGCTTGCGGAACTCTACGCCGATCCCAAGACCAAGGTCATGTCGCTGTGGACCATGGGCTTCAACCAGCATGTGCGGGGCGTGTGGGCCAACCAGATGGTCTATAACCTGCATCTGCTCACGGGCAAGATTTCCGAGCCGGGCAACAGCCCGTTCTCGCTGACGGGCCAGCCGTCTGCCTGCGGTACGGCCCGCGAGGTCGGCACCTTTGCCCACCGCCTGCCGGCCGACATGGTCGTCACCAATCCGGAGCATCGCAAGCATGCCGAGGAAATATGGAAGGTGCCGGACGGGCTGATTCCGGAGAAGCCCGGTTATCACGCCGTCGAGCAGGACCGCATGCTCCATGACGGGAAGCTGAATTTCTACTGGGTGCAGGTCAACAACAACGTCCAGGCCGCGCCGAACACCAGCAACGAGACCTATAAGGGATACCGCAATCCGGACAATTTCATCGTCGTCTCGGACGCCTATCCGACAGTGACCGCCATGAGCGCCGATCTGGTGCTGCCGGCGGCCATGTGGGTGGAGAAGGAAGGCGCCTACGGCAATGCCGAACGGCGCACGCATGTCTGGCACCAGCTGGTCAATGCTCCGGGCGAAGCCCGCTCCGACCTCTGGCAGCTGGTGGAATTCTCCAAGCGCTTCACCACCGACGAGGTCTGGCCCGCCGACATTCTCGCGAAGAACCCGGAATACAAGGGAAAGACGCTCTACCAGGTGCTCTATCAGAACGGAAAGGTGGACGAATTCCCCTTGTCGGACGTCTCGCCCGAATACGAGAACCGGGAGGCCAAGGCCTTCGGCTTCTATATCCAGAAGGGGCTGTTCGAGGAATATGCCGAGTTCGGCCGCGGGCATGGACATGATCTGGCACCCTACGACATGTACCATCAGGTGCGCGGCATGCGCTGGCCGGTCGTCGACGGCAAGGAGACGCGCTGGCGCTACCGCGAAGGCTACGATCCCTATGTCAAGCCGGGTGAGGGGCTGAAATTCTACGGGCAGAAGGACGGCCGCGCGGTCATCCTGGCGGTGCCCTACGAACCGCCGGCCGAGTCGCCCGACGACGAGTTCAATTTCTGGCTCGTGACGGGCCGCGTCCTCGAACATTGGCATTCGGGCTCGATGACGATGCGTGTTCCCGAGCTCTACCGGGCCTTTCCCGGCGCGCGGTGTTTCATGAACGGAGACGACGCCAGGAAAATGGGTTTCAACCAGGGGGCGGAGGTGCGCATCCAGTCGCGGCGCGGCGAGATCATCAGCCGCGTGGAAATTCGCGGGCGTAATCGAATGCCGCATGGCGTGATCTTCGTCCCGTGGTTCGACGCCAGCCAGTTGATCAACAAGGTCACGCTCGACGCCACCGACCCCATCTCCAAGCAAGCGGATTTCAAAAAATGCGCAGTCAAGATTCTTCCAGTCGTCTGATCAAGGGGCGCCTGATCAAGTGGCGCACTTGGGCGATCGCGGCCGTCGCCCTTCTGATGTTCACCGGCACCGTCACCCTGGCGCAGATGGTGCCCTCGTTGTCGGGCAACGACAACCCGATGGAGAGCAAGGAGGCGAAACCGGTTCCCAAATGGGTCATCGATGACATGAGGAAGATGCGGAATTATCCGGACCAGCCTCCGATCATCCCGCATTCGATCGAGGGCTACCAGCTGACGGTGAACGCCAATCGCTGTCTTTCATGCCATCGACGCGAGCTGACCGAAGGCTCCGGCGCGCCGATGATCAGCGTCACGCACTTCATGACCCGCGAAGGGCAGATGCTGGCCGACGTTTCGCCCCGGCGATACTTCTGCACCGCCTGCCACGTGCCGCAGGCGGATGCGAAGCCCCTGGTGCCGAATACCTTCAAGGACATGAGCGAGCTGGGCTTCAAGCCTGCGGGAAGCGAGCAATGATCGGCTGGATAAAGGCTATAATCCTCTGGTGCTGGCGCTTGCTGAGCACGCCGGCGGCGACACTCAGCCTGGGTTTCCTGACGCTCGGCGGCTTCGTCGGCGGCGTCATGTTCTGGGGTGCCTTCAACACTGCGCTGGAGACGACCAATACCGAGGCCTTCTGCACGAGCTGCCATGAAATGAAAACGAACGTCTACGAGGAGCTGAGCCGCACGGTTCACTTCTCCAACCGTTCGGGCGTTCGTGCCACGTGCCCGGACTGCCATGTGCCGCATCAATGGACCGACAAGATGGCGCGCAAGATGCAGGCGTCGAAGGAAGTCTGGGGCAAGATATTCGGGACGATCAACACGCGCGAGAAGTTTCTCGACAAGCGGCTGGAACTTGCCCAGCACGAATGGGCGCGGCTGAAGGCCAATGACAGCCTGGAATGCCGGAACTGCCATTCGATGGGCGCCATGGACCTGACGAAACAGACCGTGCGCGCCGCTGACATCCACACGCGATACCTGCTCCCGGGCAAGGCGACCTGCATCGATTGCCACAAGGGCATCGCGCATGAGCTTCCTGACATGAAAGGCGTCGATCCGGGCTGGAAGGTTCCGGCGGAGCTGATGGGCAGGAATGCCGATCCCGGCTGGCATGAGCGGGCCAAGCTCGCGGCCTATCTCGGCACGACGGATGCGGTGACCGTCGACGACTGACGGCTGCCGGCTTTGCCTGATGTCGCAAGGAGGGCAGGGTGTGGGTCCGATGCTCCGCTTCTCTAACCGTCTGAAAGCAGCCTGATTTTCGCGGGCGAGGGGAACGTTTTTCCCGCGCTTGCGTTTGGTCGCCATGATCCACGTGCAGCCTCTCCCGCCGCCGGCCGTCTCTCCACGGGTTGGCAAAATCATCGAAACCGGTCGCGAGCAGATCCATATGCTCGAAAGTGGAAGCGCAGGTGAAAATCCCGTCGTGCTGCTGCATGGCTGCGGCAGTATTGCCGAGGAGGTGATGATGCCGTTTTCGGGCAGGGGCCTGCACATCATCGCGCCCGACAGGCCGGGTTACGGTTTCAGCTCGGCCCTGCCCGCCGGGGAGCGCGGCCCGCGTGGCCAGTCCTTCTGGCTGGAGCGTTTCCTGGAGGCGCTGGAGCTTGACGAGATCGTGCTGGCCGCCCATTCGATCGGGTGCGCCGCAGCGCTGCATCTGGCCGCCCGCCGGCCGGATCTCCTGAAAGGCCTGTTTCTCATCTCGCCCTGCTGCCGGCCCGTTCCCTTCAAGCCGTTCATCGTGCTGCGCAGCGCCGTGGCACCCTTCGTCGGGCCGGTCATCCGCCAGCATGTGATTGCCCGCTGGTCGTCCTATTTCCTCGGACGCGGCTTGCGCGCCTCGTCCTATCCCAATCCCGTGACGTCGGAGCTTCTCACCCTGCCGGCCCTGCATATGGTCAATGCCGCCTCGATCGCCACCATGGCCGAGGAACTCTGGGCCTTCAACGGCGACATGCAGCCGCCCGAAAGCCTGCCGGCCGATCTGCCGGTCTCCGTTCTCTTCGGGCGCGAAGACCGGATCATCGACCCCGGCTGGCATCTCGACTGGCTCCATGAGAGGCATCCGGCGCTCACGGTCGAACTGCTCGATGGCGTCGGCCACATGCCGCACCATGTCGCGCCCGATCTGGCGGTGGCGATGGTGGGCGATCTTTTGAAGAAGACGCCGGACGATCTTGCGGGCAGGACGTCGGACGAAATCGGTGAGACGAGCCAGCCCATAATTGCGGTCGCCTAGCTCGGGAGGGCAGGGCGCAAAAAAAGGCCCGCCTGGTTAAGGCGAGCCGAAAGTTGCTGCCCTGGTCGGGCATGGGGAAGTCAAACGGCGGAAAGGGCCTCGCCGGTCCGGGCCTCCGGAGCCGTGGGCCGCGGAGCAGCGTTTTCGACGGCGCGGCTTGCCTGCCGCCGGCTGGCGGTATCGAGCAGGGTGGCGAAGGAGGCAAGGCTGATCCTGTCGGCGCGCAGCATCTGGCGGATCAGCGGATCCCTCAGCATATCCGATGCGGTCATCTCATTCATAGCAGGTCCTCCATGTCCGAACCTATGGTAGGCGTTATTTGTAAAGAATGCATGTCAAGGTGGTGGCAAAAGCAAGGCAAGGGCGGCGAGTGTTCGAAGGCGGTGATGGTAATCGTCATGACTGTTCTCCTTGACCTCTCTGGCAAGATGACGCGCGAGCGGGCGCGAATTCGACAGCCGGTGCCATTTTTCGCCATCGGTCATAAAGCAGAATGACCGTCAGCCCCGGCCGCCGAGCCGGCTCGCAGTGCGCATGGCTCTGGCCAGATCGGAGTTTTGACGGCGGCGAGCCTGTCGCGGTATAGAAGCCGGGTCTTCCGAAAATCCCTTCCGGGTTTTCGTTCCGCCGGCAAAGCCGTGGCCGCCATCTGCTGTTGGCCTCGCACAATTTCCAACCGAGGGAGACAGGCATGCGCAGGATGAATAGCAGTGTGTTTGCATTGGCAGGTGCGGTGCTTGTAACGAACCTTGCGCCGGTATTTGCCGAGGACAAGGCGGCGGTGATCTATCGCTGCGATGACGGCGAGGGCGCCACGGCAAGCTTCGTGACCCAGCCGAGCGCGGTGTTGCTCACCACGGGCGGGCAGAGCTTCCGCCTGCCGCAGGGCATGTCCGGTTCCGGCGCGCGTTACACCGATGGGACCGTTCTGTTCTGGATCAAGGGCAACGATGCGCAGCTGGAAGCGCCTGGAAGGTCGACCAGCTGCCACGTGCAGTGATGCGATGCGATGGGCAAACCGGTAGCGGTATTGCCGGCCGATCGGGAGCTGGAGAGGCCCTGCATCCGGCCCGTCACACCTCAAAATGCGCCCTTCAGCCCCTCCATGACCACCCGGACGGCCGGCACATCCTTGATCTCGGCGTGGACCACCAGCCACACCTCCCGCGTCAGAGGAGCTTCGTCCTCGATCCGCCGCAGGTCATCCGCATCCGCCACCGCGAAATCCGGCAGTAACACCACACCGCCGCCGAGCCTTGCCGCCGCCGCCTGAAACTCCAGAACGGAGGAGCGGATCGCGATCGGCCGGCCGGCGGCGAGTTCGAGGAGGCGTAATTGCTGCGGCGAGGCGTTCATGCCCTCGTCATAGCCGATGAAGGTCCATTGTGCCTCTGGCACGGTTTCGAGATAGGCCTTGGATGCGTAGAGATGGAAGGCCATCTGCCCGACCTTGGTGATGGCATAATCGCCGTCTTCCGGCCGCGACATGCGGACGGCGATATCGGCCTCCCGGCGGTTCAGCGAGGCGAGGCGCTTTTCGCCGACAAGCGTGATCTCGACGCCCGGATGCGCCCGCCTGATGGCGGCGACGGGTTTTGCGAGAAGCACGCTCGAGAGCGCTGGCGGGGCGCTGATCCTCACATGGCCACGCGTCTCCGTGGCGCTTGCCCGGCCGAGCTGCTCGATCACAGCCATCTGTTGGGCGACGAGGGCAGCGTGTCTGGCAATCTGCTCGCCATCCGCGGTCAGGATGACGCGGCGCCCGCGGCGGTCGACGAGCTTGCGGTCGAGGCCTTTCTCAAGGGCCGCGACGCGCCGGCTGATCGTGGCATGCTCGACGCCGATCTGTCTTGCCGCGCCGAGAAAGGTTCCTGCCTGCGCCAACGCCAGGAAATGCCTCAGGTCGTCCCAGTCTATTTGTGTGAATTCTTTCCCAATCATTGTGCGACAATAGGGAATTTTCACACATGAGGCTACGGGCTAATTTGCTCGCATCAAGTTGCTCCATAGAGGAAATCGACCGATGCCCGACCAGATCGTCCTGCTGAATGCCCCCGGCGATATCTCCCAGTTCCGGCTGCAGGATCAGCCGTCAGAGTCTCCCGGTCCCGGCGAGGTCAAGATCCGCCATCAGGCCGTCGGCACCAATTTCCTCGATATCTATCATCGCAAGGGCCTCTATGCGCTGCCATCCTATCCCGCCGTCATCGGCGTGGAGGCCGCAGGCGTGGTCGAAGAGATCGGTGCTGATGTCTCCGGCTTCAAACCGGGCGACCGCGTTGCCTATGCCGGCCCGCCCGTTGGCGCCTATGCCTCGACCCGCATCATCGCGGCCGAAAGGGTGATTGAGCTTCCCGATGCGGTCTCCGCAAAAGTGGCGGCGAGCTCGCTGCTCAAGGGTATGACGGCCTATATGCTCCTGAGGAAAGTGAGCAATGTCGGGCAGGGCAGCACCGTGCTGATCCATGCCGCCGCCGGCGGGCTCGGCAGCATTCTGGTGCGCTGGGCGAAATCGCTTGGTGCCAGCGTTATCGGCACGGTCAGCTCGCCGGAAAAGGCGGCCCTTGCCACATCCTATGGCGCCGATCACCTGATTATCGGGCGAGGGGCCGATATCGTGGCCGAGGCCAAGCGGCTGACGGGCGGAAACGGCGTCGATGTCGCCTATGACGGGATCGGCGGCGAGATGCTGTTGAAGAGCATCCGCGCCGTGCGCCCCTTTGGTACCGCCATCACCATCGGCCAGGCGGCCGGCCCCATTCCGCCCGTTGCCGTGGAGGAGCTTCGGCCCGGCAAGTCGCTCTCGCATCCGAGCATCATGGCCTGGTGCGCCGATGTCGGCCGATACCGCGAGGCTGCGGAGGCTGCGATTGCCGCCATGGAGCGGGGCATCGTCTGCGAGATCGCTGCGGAATATGGCTTGGCGGATGTTGCGAAGGCGCATCAGGAGATGGAAACGGGGCGGTCGGCCGGCAGCATATTGCTCGTGCCGTGATGCTTGCCGAGGGTCGGGTGGCGGGCGCGCCACCTTATTCCTCGCGGGAGGCGACGCGGACTACAGGCGGCTTGCAAAGTTTCTGAGGAGCGCCAGGCCTTCCGGCCAATCGCCGAGTTTGCTTTGGCCGTTGATGTGGCCAGCCGCGCCGATCACCTTCAACTCGCTTCCCCATTGCTCGGCCCGCGTCTCGACATAGGGCAGAGAACCATAGGGATCATCGGTGCTTGCCACGATGAGAGAGGGAAATCGAAAGCGCTTCCGGGGTACCTCTGCGAAGCTTGCCGCCTGAGCGGGAAAAGCCGGAGATGCCGGATCTGGCACGGCGACCAGCATTGCCCCCCTGATCGGCAGATCAGAAACCTCATGCCAATGTGCGACGAGGAGGCAGGCGAGGCTATGAGCCACCAGAACGGGTGGCGTTCGCGCCGCACGCACGGCCTGCTCCAGCGCTGCGATCCAGTCGGAAAGATCCGGCTCGTCCCAGCTCGTGGGGGCGAAACGGCGGATGGAGGGATCGGCGCTCTCCCAGCGGCTTTGCCAATGGAATTCGCCGGAATTGCCGATACCCGGCAGATGAATGATTTCGGTCATGTCTCGCCTCTCGTGGTTATGGCACCAACATGACCGTTTACTCAGAGAGGATAAATTGGCATTCATCGGAGAAGTTCGCCGCAAACCGATGGGTTCAAAGTCAATGGTGAAATATTTCGATAGTCGCGCCGAGCTCGATCCAACCGACATTGCCATGATCGAGATCTTGCAGGGCGACGGGCGCATCAGCGTTTCCGAACTTGGAAGAAGGGTCGGCCTCTCGCAGCCGGCAGCATCGGAACGCTTGAAGCGGCTTGAAGAACGCGGCATCATCAGCGGCTACAGGGCTGTCATCGACCCTGCCTCGATCGGGCTTGGAATGATGGCGATTATCCGCCTGCGCACCACGCATGAATATATCAAGACTTGCTTGAAGCAATTTTCGGAAATGCCTGAGGTCATTGAGGTTCTCAGGCTGACGGGAGAAGACTGCTTCCACCTGAAAGTCATCGTGCCGTCGCCGGCGGAGCTGGAAAGCATCGTCGATGCCGTTGCCCGCTACGGCTCGGTCAACACTGCGATCGTGTTACGCAGCGAGCCCGCCAAACCTATCGGGCGCGAGCTCATGATGAAGGGCTGATTTCGCGGCAATCGCGATAGAGGTGCCGTGGGCTTCGTTTGCCAGGCTTAAACAGCGGCGTCGTATCGCAACGCGATACGACAAACTCGCCGTTAGCTTCGTGGGTCTCATCAAGCTTGCAAGCGTGATGATCTATTCGTCAGGGCAGCCTAATTGGATTTCACCGTTTTGCTGGCGATCAGCATCACGAGCTCTTCCGAGGCATCGGCAAGCGCCAGTGCCAGTTCCGCTGCTGACCATCCGTGTTTCTGCAGATTGGTGAGCATTCCCATCATTGCGATTTCGACGTCCCTTCTGCAGTTCGAAGTCTGTTTCAATTCGATGTAGTTCTGGTCTTCCGTGGTGATCATCTTAGCCTCCGTTTGCCCATCAGAGGGCCGCTCGCATTAAAATTCTCCGGGTTCGATAAAATGGGGTTGCGCGTCAGCATCAGGCTCATACGCATAGACTCAAGCGCCTGAGCTTGCGCGCAACCCCTCACTTCGCCTCACCTGGCCTTGCCAAGTTCGCCTCAATCCTCCCCCAGTTGAGTGATCAAGGAAGCCTCCATAGCCGGTTATAAGTATTCTTTTTGGGGGCTGCGGGTTGTGTGACGAAGGGTCTCTGCAACAGGCCGAAGCCTATGCAGAGTGCGCACGAATATTTCCCGGACAGTTCATGACTGCCTTCTCGTATTCTCATGTTTTTTTCTTGAGTTCTTGCCGTTTCACCTGGAATTGCTCCGTCTCTGTCGGGCGTTGGCAGGTGAAATATTCTGGTCTATTCCGTCCTTATCAGGGAATTGACCGTGCTTATTTAAATACAGCTATGGGACGCAATTGTCGTTATCCGCGCGTCCTGAAAATTATCGTTCCGTACATTTCTGATCCAAAGGGATTATGATAAACAACTTATGGACGTGGCTGCTCGCCGATTCCCGGCTAGGGCGGTTTCCGGCGGCGATTTTGCCGCAAAAGCGATTGTTCGCTCTCAATTTCAACGGCCCGGTCGGATCGGTTGGCACGCTGGAGGGATTGGATGGCTACGGGTTCTGGATCTGGAGATGACCCCGCTGCGGGGCAAGCATGGCCGGCCCATCTGGAGCGGCGGCGCTGGCCGCGCGAACCGGCCACGGAGAAGGAGCGACGCCAGGATGTCGCGCCTGCGCTGGTGCCCCTGCGTTTCTCGACTGGGGATCTGCCGGCGAAAGACCAGTTCCAGGCCTGGCGTGCGCATATGGCGCCGCTGGTGGATGTGCATCTGCCGGATGGAAAATCACCCGAGGACGGGTTTCTTGCCGAACAGATCGGCTGGCATCTCGGCAGCATGCTCATCGTCCAGCAGCACACCGAGGGGCATAGCTATATCCGCGATCAATCCATGCTCCGTTCGAGCCCGATAGACCATTGGAACGTCGGCCTGCTTCGCAGCGGCCGGATCTGGACCGAGGTCAGCCGTCACGTCACAGAAACCGGTGCCGGCGAGGTATTCTTCAGGTCTCTCAGCTATCCCTATCGCGGGCGCATGACCGATAGCACCGCCGTGCTTGTCTTCCTGCCCTATGAATTGCTGGCCGTGGATGCAAGCATTCTCCAGGGTGCCAACAACACGCTTCTGTCCGGCAGCCTGGCTGAATTGCTCGTCAGCTATATCGCCGGTCTGGAAACGAAGCTGGGCAATCTGACGGCTGGCGAGGTGCCGCGGATCATACAAACGATCGCCGATATGGTCGTTGCATGTGCTGCTTCGTCCATAAGGTCGGATACGGGACAAACGCAGACCGGCATGGGAGTGATGGAGCGGGCGCATCGCTACATTCACCTCAACCTGCAGTCAGACAATTTGACGCCCGACGCCATCTGCCGCGCCCTGGGCATCTCGCGCACGCGGCTCTACCAGCTGTTCGAAGCGAACGGGGGAGTGCTGAATTATATCCGTAAGCGGCGAATGCTGCAGGCCTATGCGGATCTCAGCAACCCGGCCGACAACAGGCCGATCTCCGAGATCGCGGAGGCCGCCGGTTTTGCCGTCGCCGCCAATTTTACACGCGCCTTCAGCCACGAATTCGGACTGAGCCCACGTGAAATCCGAAGAACCGTGGCAACCGAGCGCCCGGCCGTTCCGGCTCAGCGCTCCACGCGGCATCACGGGACAACGATCGGCGATTGGCTGACGCTTGCAGGCTGATGCGATGTCATGGCAGAGGCCTTGCCTCAGCCAAATCTGACACAAAGCTGCCGCTCAATCGTCAGCAAATTGCCCCGCCATCGCCGCATCGTGCCCTGTTAACGGTCCATCGTTGCGACCTCGCCGGCCCCCAGCGGCTGAGCGATCGACCGAGGCGGTCCTGCTGCCGATCAAATCATGCACGTGAAAAGGAATGACTATGATCACTCGTTACACACCCGTCGCAACGATGACCGCTGCGGTTTTCAGCCTGCTTGCTTTCAGCCCGGCATCCGCCGTGGACATGGCCCAGGCGCAACAGCAGCCGCCGGCGCAGGGCCAGGCGCCGATGCAGGGGCAGAGCGGCGGCAATGGTGCAGCCGCGCCTGTCAGCGATCAGAAAATCGAGGCCTTTGCCGTTGCCTATGTGCAGGTCGACAAGGTCAGGAAGGAATATTCGGCCAAAATCGGCGCGACGAAGGACGAGGCTGCGAAGCAGAAGCTGCAGGAAGAGGCCAAGAAGCAGATGGTCGACACCGTCGAAGCCTCCAAGGACATCTCTGTCGAGGAATACTCGTCGATCCTGACGGCCGCACAGAGCGACCCGGCTCTCGCCAAGAAGGTTCTGGAAAAGATCGGCACCCCGCCGCCGGCGCAGCAGCAGCAATAGGGCTGCGCGCTTCTGCATAATCCTTAAATCGGAGAGGATTACGTCGGGGAGTACAGCTCGATCACCGGGTCAAGGTCAGCGCCATCCTGGCCTCGCTCCCCCGATCGCCGGTGAGGGTCGCGCTTTGCGCCTTTGGTTGTCATGATCCGCGGCCTACATCGCGTCAACAAAGGGAGGAGCTACATCCCTGCCTGGCGGCCTAAGAACAGCGGTTACAGACTATCCAGGTCGTGATCGAGATGGTTGCCGGGCGGATGTTCACGCGCGCCGCGCCTTATATCGATCAGGAAACGGTCATGTAGTGCCGCAAGGTGAGAAACTGTTTCAAGCCGATTTTCCTGGCGAGTGAGATAGAGGCAATATTGTCCCTCTGCACCTGGTAGCGTGACATGAGCTGCCGTTCTGCAAGTACAGCATGGGCGGTTCTGACGACCCGCGCGGCGTAACCGTGGCCGCGATGTTGTTCCAATGTCAGGACGCTTCCCACTTCCCAGACATGCTCGAAGTTTTGGAAGGCCAGGCAGAAGGAAACGGGCGCATCGGCGCGGCTGATCGAACAGAAGAAGGCCCTGTCTGTGGCCAGAAGTTTCTCTATCCACACCCGCTCCTGGCCCTGGCTTTCGGCGAGCGCCATCAGCGCTTCCGTCGGTGCGCGGTCGATTGTCGCTTCCGGGTCGCGCTCGAAAGGTGAGTGAGCAGTATAAGAATGGAAGGCGGCTGTTTGCCTGAGTGAAAAGCGTGTCGCGACGGCGGCGCGATCTTCCTCGCTTGAAAGTTTGAATACGATGCTCCCGTCGCACGGCACGAAATCAAGCAAGCGCCGGGTCAAAATCTCGCTGTCGCTGCTGATGAGAACGACATGCTTGGAGGAAGGATACATCTCCCGGTCATAGGCGCTGGCGCTCGCGTCCAGAATGACGATGAAGGCTTTATCCTGGCCGTGGGAAATCCCGTATGCAACGGTTCGCTCGGGGTACATCAGCAGATATTTTAAAAGAACGACGTTGCGGAGCGCTTGCTGCCCCAATGCAGCAACAAGATTCCCTCGATCCATCATATCGAACATCCAGCTGGCTCCCGAGGCCGGTTCAAACATAATTGCCGAATTCAGCACGACCCTCCGAGCGGTCAAGTGAATTTCGTGTGCCATAGGCATATCCGGAAAGGGCCGCCGGGGGCGCATAGGGTTCAGAGGTGCCATGGTCCAAACCGGAGCATTGAACTAGTGTTCGGAATCAAGAGTTCGAAACGGGAGAATTTTCGAGTGGACGATGGCTGGAAGGTGGTTGAATCCAGGACGATCCTGCAGGATCGGTGGCTGAATTTGCGAGCCGATGACTGCCTGACTCCAGGTGGTGTGACGATTTCTCCCTACTACGTGATGTCTTATCCCGACTGGATCAACATCGTGGCGATCACTCCGGACGATCACCTTTTGCTCGTTCGCCAATATCGACATGCGGCGGGCAAGTTCTTCCTGGAAATACCGGGAGGTGGCCTTGATGAGCGGGACGCGGATAGCGAAAAGGCAGCCCGTCGCGAACTGGAAGAGGAAACCGGCTACATTGCCCAAAACTGGCAATTGATCAGCACTCTTTATCCAAACCCGTCCTCCCACACGAACCGTCTTCACACCTATCTCGCAACCGGCGCCGAGCAAAAATATCAGCAACGCCTCGATGCCGGCGAAGAGGGCCTGACCGTTCATGCCCTTCCCATTGCGGAGGTGCTGGATGGATTACAAGCCGGCCTGATCGGGCAGGCTCTTCACGTGTCCTCAATCCTCCTGGCGCTCCGGGCTGCCGGGCGGTTGGGTTAGTAGCCGACACGCCGGTGCGACACGGCAAGGCCGGAGAACGGGTCTTGCTGTCGTCACTGATGTCAGAAGCTTTGCGGACCGATCTCCTTCGCAATACCATCCAGGTATTGATCGAGGTGGTTCTTCCACAATGCCGGCTTGAACATCAGGGCATGGCCTGCGGCGGCGGCAACGAATTTCCCCTGTCCGCCCGCCGACAGAAACTTTTCAAAATTTCCCCGGCAGTGCCCTATTCGATAATACTGGTCATGGCTGCCGTGCAGCCAGAGCGTCGAAATTCCGGCCGGTGCTCCGCGTTCGAAGATGGCCGGGTTGACGATTTCATGATTGGCGCACCCTCTGCCGAGCCAGCCGCCGTTGAAATTGACGGCGCCGCGGAAGGTGGCCGGGCGCATGCCCGCATAGGCGATCGACAGAATGCCGCCACGTGAGACGCCCCCGATGACGAGCCGGCTCTGATCCACATCGGACCGCTCGCGCAGATGACGCACGACAGCATCCACATCCTCGACGGCCCGCTCGAAGCCCGTAATCGCAATGTCGATATTGCAGGAATAGCCGGAACCATCGGGAGCAAGTCCCTCGCCATAATTTCCGCCTGATTTGCCTCTCCCCCGGCGTTGCGGAAAGAGGATCATCCAGCCCCGTTCGACGAAATAGTTTGCCACGACTGCCGGAGACACCGTCCTCGTGTAGAGGGACTTATTGTGGCCTCGTCCGGTAGAACCATGGTTGAAAACAATCGTTGGATACGGTCCTTCGTGCCGAGGCTTGGCTGCGACAATTTCCAATCGGGCATCTGCCTCGCCGGAGAGTATGAAAGATTTCTCAAACTTGGTGAGATCTGCCGCCATTTGGATTCGCGCCCGATTTCCGGTGTCGCAAAACTCCCACAAGCCGTTCGAAAACTCCAAATGAATTTCGCAAGATAGAAGCTGAAGCTCGAGTTTTCCGACGGTCTGCGGGAGCAGAAGCTTCTTTGCTGCAGGCCATGTGAGACGTCGATTTCATGAGCCGGGTCTGCTATCGATCGGCGGTTGTTGAGTCCCCGCATCCATGGTCCGTCTTCTCGTCACATATATGGAACAGCTTGCGCCGCCGCCTGGGCCTGCGCTGTCGTCTCCGCTTGCGGCCGCCGGCATCGCGAGGGAACGTCCCGATGCGGACGATTATCTCAGCCTCTATCGATCCGTCGGCATGCCCCTGCAATGGGACGAGCGTCTGCGGATGACGCGGGAAGGGCTTCTGGCGTTCCTGGGCAACGGTTCCACAGCGCTCTACATTTTGCGGCACGGCGGACGATCGGTCGGGCTGTGCGAATTTGCGGGCGTCGGCGAAAGGGATGTAGAGCTAAAGCACTTCGGTCTGATCCCCGAGGTCCAGGGCCGTCGTCTCGGACCCTATCTGTTGGATTGGTCGCTGCGGGCGATATGGAGCCATCGGCCTGAGCGCGTGTGGCTCCACACGGATACCTGGGATCATCCGAAGGCCAAAGCCACCTACAAGCGCATCGGCTTCAAGGCCTATGCCGAAGTCTGGGAAGAGTTTCCGGACTGATCCCGCGTCGCAAGCCATCGCATCCACCGGCAACCGGGCACCGGCAACCGGGGCAGTGTGCGTGCTCCATGGAAGAGCACGCACAGCATCAATCGTCAATCAGCGGAAACCGCCGGCGGCGACCAGTCGTTCGCCAGTCAGCCAACCGGCATCGTCAGAAGCGAGGAAGGTCGCGATCGTGCCGATGTCCTTCGGCTGGCCGATGCGCCCGAGCGGGGTCTGGGCGACCGCGTTGTGCTCGAAATCCGATCCCATGACGCCTGCGGTGTGCGTGCCTTCGGTCTCGACGATGCCAGGGAGGATGGCGTTGACGCGGATCTTGCGCGGGCCAAGCTCCTTGGCGAGCACGCCGGTGATGGCGTCCACGGCTCCCTTGGTGCCGCTATAGACGGCCGAGGCGGGGGGAGTGAGGCTCGTTACCACGGACGAGATGTTGATGACGCTGCCGCCCTCGCCAATGTGTTTGACAGCGGCCTTTGTGGTCAGCAGCAGGCCCAGAACGTTCACGTTGAACTGGCGGTGATAGTGTTCCTCGGTGATCTCTTCGATCGCCCCGAATTCGTAGACGCCGGAATTGTTGACCAGCACGTCGAGACGGCCGAATTCCCTGACTGCGGCGTCGATCAACCCCTGCGCCTGTTCGGCCTTCGAAACATCGCCCTGTACCGCGACGGCCTTGCCGCCGGCGGCAGTGATCGCTTCGACGACGGCGTCTGCACCAGCCTTGCTCGAGGCGTAGTTCACCACCACTTTTGCACCTTCAGCGGCGAGCGCCTTGGCAATCGCAGCGCCGATCCCCTTGGAGGCTCCCGTCACGACGGCGACTTTTCCAGCAAGCTTAGACATATCAGTTCCTTTCGACCTGGATTGCCGCCGGGGTTGGCGGCATTGTTCCATAGTTCAGAAATTCGGAACTGTTGATCTTGATTTCAAGTAGCCCTATATAAAATTCATGAGACCGCTTTTTCACCCAGCCATCGAGGATTTGAAGCCGGAAGCGATCCTTTCTGCGCTCTCCGATCGCGAGCGCGTGGCGATCTTCGCGCAGATCGCGGGCCTCGGCTCCAGCGGCACATGCACCGCGCTTTCCAATCTGGGCGGGCGCGTCATTCCCAAATCATCGCTGTCACAGCATATGAAAGTGCTGCGTGAGGCGGGCCTCATCCGGGGCGAGCGTCATGGCGTGGAGATGCGCAACCATTCGCGTTGCCAGGAAGTGGATGCACGATTCCCCGGTCTTATCGCGGCCATTCTCGGTGCTTACGGAAGACCCCAGGAAGAAGCGAACGCAGGGTGAGCGCCACGGGAGGTTGCGGCGGTCGCCAGACGGTCAAGGTGTGACGTGCGCGCCTGAGAAAGTCTCAAGGCCCGCCTCCTGGCGTTCGTCACTGATTACAACTTTGCCAAACACCTCGAGGCGCTGCGGTGCGGAGCCCGATCAGGCAATCTGCGGCGCTTGGACATCGCCGGGATGGGGGTTTAGACCACCTGCCATGTCTTAGAGGTGTCCGAGTGAGGCGAGCAGGTCGGCTGCGGTGGCAAGGTCGTGCGTTTCGAACCCTTCGGTGAATTCGTTATAGATAGGCTGCAACATCTTGCGTGCATCATGCGTTCGCGACGAGACACGCCAGAGCTTTGCGAGATCGCAGGCTGATCGCAATCGCCACGACAACGCGCCGATCTCCTCCGCCAGCGCGATCGACTCGATGAGGAGCGTCTCCGCCTCATCAGGCCGGACCTCGGCCATTAGAATTGAGGCCCGGATGCGTAGAAGCTCGGGAACGCACCACTGCTCGTTCTGCGCATGGGCGCAATCGAGCGCTTCCTGGATGGTGGTGGCGGCGTCCACCAGGCGGCCGCACTTAGCCAACGCGTCCGCAAAGCCGCCGAGATAGAAGGGGAACCGCGCCAGATGCCTGATAGTGCGGAACTCCCCGACAGCTTGCTCGAGCAGACCCAGTCCTTCGGCCGCGGTGTGGTCCTGAGCGCATGCCGCTGCACCGCGACAGAAGGTTGCAACCGGCCGCCAGATGACAATGCCATGCCGTATGATTTGCTCGTCGAGCATCGCGGCAAAGCGGCCGCATTCTTGGTAACGCCTGCTCAAAAGGAAGGTCAGGCTAGCCCATGCGAGTGCATTACTCAGCGAAAGCTCATGCCCGGTCTTTCGCCCGAGCGCGATTGTCACCTCCGCAGTACGCGCGGCTGTGTCGGGTAGACCCGTGAGCCACTGGATGTGCGACAGGATATTCCCGACGTCGACGTTTCTATCGTACAGGAAACGTGCGAAGCGCGGATCGTTGGAGTCTTTCAAATAGTTGCCGTAAAAACGCTCAATCCGTTGCCGGGCGCCTTCAAGTCGGCCGATGAATAAGTCGGCTACGGCCAAGTGCGTTTCGCCCGCCGGCGATGCGGAAGGGTCCGCAGCAACGGCGATTGCAACGAAGGTCTCAAGCGTTCCTATCCCGGCATCGTGTTCGCCGCCGAACAACTGATATGTAGCGATCATCCGCAGACAACGGAGTTGATGGTCGACATCGCCGATCCGAACGGCAATTTCCAACGCCCGTCGCATGGCGTCCATTGCCTCGGGTATGGCGCCACGCATGAACATCGTCGCGCCTGCGAACGACACCTGAAGCTGCATCTCGGCCGCCGTTCCGACAAGTCCCGCTGCATCCAGTTCCTCAAGCGCCCGCGTGACGCGAACGCGGCATTCTTCGGTAAGAGAGAAGTGGTTCCAGAGGAGGCATCCCGCGACAGAGAGCCGGATGCACAGCGATCTATCCGCGGCAGCCCATCCGATCCAGTCCAGCGCCGAGCGCAGGTCGTCGAGCGCGCCTCCATAGGCATGTGCCCAATCCGGGGCCGGCATTTGAGTCCATTCGCTCGCTGCGTGCTCCAGAACCGCACAAATATGCGCCGCGTGCCGACGGCGGACTGCCTCTTCCTCGCCGCTTAGCTCCAGCCGTTCGAGACAGTATCCGCGCGTCGTCTCCAAGAGGCGATAGGCAATCTTGTCGTCAACGACATCCACTGAAAGCAGAGATTTTGCGACCAGGTTGGCCACGTCATCGATTACCCGCACTCGTTCGAGACCGTCACCGGCGACGGCGCAGGCTGCATCGAGACTGAACGAACCGGAAAAGACCGACAGTCGGCGAATGACCGCGCATTCGCTCTCAGAGAGAATATCGTAGCTCCAGTCGATCATTGCCGTCAGCGTTCGATGGCGCTCGGGGCTGACGCGATGCCCACTCAGCAAGCGAAATCGACCGTCCAGATGCGCGAGCAATCCGTCCATGCCGAAGGAATCCACGCGGGTCGCCGCAAGCTCAATCGCCAACGCAAGACCATCGAGCCGCCGGCAAATTTCCGAGACCGTCAGCGCGTTGGTGTCGCTGAGCTGGAACGACTCAAGCCTGTCGGTCGCTCGGTCTACGAAGAGTTGAATGGCGGGATACCTGAGCGCTTCCGCAGCTTTCAGGTCAGACGACGCGGGTGGCGCGTCCAACCCCGACAGCCTGCGGACGCGTTCGCCTCTCACACCGAGCGGCTCTCGGCTGGTGGCGAGAATCCTGATGCCCGGCGCTTCGGCCAGGATCCGATCCGCACAGAAGGCCGCCGCTTCGATGATATGCTCGCAGTTGTCGAACACGAGGAGCATTTCGCAATCGCGGAGATAGCTGCCTAATGCAGCGAGCATATTCGCAGAGTGCGTTGCCAGACCGATTGCAGCCGCGACGGCATAGGGCACGAGCGACGAATCCTTTAACGGCGCCAGATCGATCAGCCAGACACCGTCTCTAAACACCCCGATCGTCTGCTCGGCGACGGCCAGCGCAACCGTCGTCTTTCCGATGCCGCCGGCACCGATAACCGACACCAAGCGGGATGAGTTCAACTCGCGTCTGATAGCTTCAATCGCATCGGCCCGCCCGAAGACCGTCGTTGTCGCGATCGGTAAATTGTGGCTGCGCATTCTCGCCGCCGTTAAGGGTGGCGCGAAGCCAAACAATCTGACGACCTCGACTGGCGCAATAAACCGATAGCCCCGCCCGGTAACCGTCGCTATGTATTGCGCCGTCCCAGCGCCATCGCCAAGGGCTCGCCTCACGGCAGCCATGTTGACCTTAAGGTTTCCATCATCGACAACGACGTCTGGCCAAACGCGTGTAATCAATTCGCGCTTGTTCACGAGTTCACCTGGGCGCTCGACCAGTGTCGTCAGGATGTCCAGAGCGCGGCCTCCTATCCGGACAGGGGCGTCGTCTTGCAGGAGCAACTGCCGCTCGGGAATGAGCACGAAGGGTCCGAAGGAGAAGGAGCGGGAAGACCGCCCGGCAAGGTCGTTCGTCACAATCTTTTTCCTTCGAAATTCCTTCTTGCCGCGAACAAAAGTCAAAGAGCAGTCTGCTGACCGGCTACCGAAGCCCCCCTGCTGGAATGCAGGCGCTTACGCTTCTTGCCGCTCGGTCCCCATACGAGACATCAGAGATGTGCGAGCCGCTGAAAGGATCGCGGCGCAGTGCTCCAGATGAATCGGATCGGACGTGAAATCCCCCGCGCCCGGACGGAAATTAATACATGCGATAACCAGATTTTACCATAATTAACGAGCAGCACTTGGCATCCACATGTAAGCTCGTTGTGTAAGCAAAGATCTCGGTGTCCCAGAGAATTGATAGTACTTGCTCGCGGACGGCTGCGCACGGAGCGTCGCCTGACTGGGCCTGGAAGGCGCCGGAAAGATAATGGCTGCCCAGTCAGCCGAATATTTAAGATGTCAGTAATTCAAAACGGGCGAGGCCGGCACATCAAGGCCTGAGCATGAATCCCTGAACGCATTATTCAATTAGGGAGAAAACCATGACAAAACACGTCTTATTCATTGTCACCAACGCAGCCGTGATCGGCCCGCACAGTCGCAAGACCGGCTTCTTTTTCGCCGAGGTCGCTCATCCTTTCGATGTGCTCGACAAGGCCGGGATCGCAGTCGAGTTTTCCTCACCTGCTGGCGGATGGACGCCGTACGACGCCTACGACGAGAAGGACCCTGCTCAGAAGGGATTTCTCGAGAGCAAGGCCTTTCGTCGCCTCAATCACAGCCGCAAGTTGGCCGAGGTGGACGCCGCGGATTACGACGCCATCCTGATCCCCGGCGGCCTCGGACCGATGGTCGACATCCAGCGCAGTACGGATGTCCAGAAGGCCGTCGTGCGCGCCTGGAGCACGGGCAAGATCGTGAGCGCTGTTTGTCACGGTCCGTGCTCATTGCTCGGCGTGGACCTCGGTGACGGCACTCCGTTCGTGCGTGGCAAGAAGCTCACCTCCTTCTCGAAAAAGGAGGAATATGACTATGCACGAGATGACGTACCCTACGAACTCGAGGACGCATTGAGGGCGGAAGGCGCCGAGTACTCGTCTGCGTCCAACTGGGAACCTCACGTTGTCGTTGATGGCCGCCTCATCACCGGCCAGAATCCCGCCTCGGCGGCACCGCTTGCAAAAGAGCTGCTCGCCGCTCTGAAAGAGCTGGCGTAAGCCTCTGAGCAACCCGGGCATGTCATCGCGACCCGCCCTCTTGCAGGCAGGGGCCGACATTGCGCGGCTCGCGCCTCAGATAGGAATGAACCATGTCCACTCACAGGAAGATTGTGGGTATCCTGACCGCGCGCCCTGGCAAGGCATCCGAACTCGGAGCGTTTCTCTCGGCAATGCGAGTACGCAGCCGGGCCGAGCCCGGAAATCTGCGGTGGGATATCTGGCGAGACAAGGCCAATCCTGACCGCTTCGTGCTTGATGAACTTTATGTCGACGAAGCGGCCGTCGCCGCGCATCGCGATACTCCGCATTTCAAGGACTATGCCGCAGGGATCGGCGATCTCGCCGACCGAACACCGATCACTCTCGAACCAGTCGAGGTCGATTAACTCACGGGAGAGAATGCGATGAAAAGCGCGATAACAGGATTGCTCACTGTCATGATCACCGCCGCTTCCGCTGTCGTCGGCCACGCAGCCGACAAGCCTGTGTCCATCGTGCTGGTGCATGGCGCGTTCGTCGATGCCTCTGGCTGGCAGGCCGTCCACGACATCCTTTCTGCCGACGGCTACGAGGTACTGGCCGTCCAGAATCCCACGATTACCCTGCAGGGTGACGTCGATGCCACCAGGCGGGTCATCGCCCGAGCCAGCAAACCGGTCGTCCTGGTAGGCCATTCCTATGGCGGGGCCGTCATTACCGAGGCCGGCAGCCTGCCCAAGGTCAAGAGCCTGGTTTATCTCGCGGCATTCGCACCTCAAGCAGGCGAGTCGGTCTACGACATCGCCACGGCGCCGACGCCGGGCGAAGACAAGGCGCCGCTGCTTCCGCCAAGCGACGGGTTCCTATTGGTAGACTCGGCGAAGTTCCCGACGGCCTTCGCAGCAGACGTCGATCCCGCCAAGACCAGGTTCATGGCCGAGTCTCAGGTTCCCTGGGGGCTTGGCGCCGTGGAGGCCAAAGTCACCGCGCCGGCGTGGAAGGACAAGCCCACCTACTTCATGGTGACAAAGAACGACCACATGATCCCGCCCAGCCAGCAACGTTCCATGGCGGCGCGTGCCGGCGCCAAGGTCGTTGAAATCGACTCCAGCCATGCCGTCATGCTTTCGCATCCGCAGGACGTGGCGGACTTTATCGCCAACGCGGCCGCGCCGTCGAACTGAGACAACGCGCCCATACCGTCTTAACGCCCTTACGAAGAGTGCCGGAAGGATTGAGCAGAATATTGCGGTTGCAGAGGCAGCCGTCGACGAAGCCAAGATTATCGAGGAGAGGAGAAACGCATGAGAGCCGCGCGCATACTCCAATATCACAAGCCGCTCGTCCTGGAAGACATAGCGGTTCCCGATATCAACGCGGACGAAGTTCTGGTCAAGGTTGCGGCATGCGGGATGTGCCGCTCCGACGTTCTTCTGGTCGACGGATTTTTCCAGAATTACGGCGATATCCCGCCGCCGGTCATCCCGGGCCACGAGATTACCGGCACTATAGACAAAATTGGCAGCGTTGTTCCGAAGGCCGCAGGGCTCGAAGAAGGTGATCATGTCGTGGTCGCGCCCGGATGGGGCGATGGCGTATGTCGCCATTGCCAGGTCGGCAACACGCATATCTGCGCCAACGTGCGTTGGCCCGGCTTCGGCACCTATGGCGGCTTTGCGGAATATATTCCCGTTCCGGCACGCTACGTGATCAAGGTCGCGAAGCATTTGAAATTTGAAGAGCTTGCTCCACTCACCGATGCCGGATTGACGCCCTATCGCGGCATCAAGAAGATCCGCGACGCCGGTGGCCTCGGACCTGATCGGGTGATCGGCGTGTTCGGCATCGGCGGCCTCGGTGCCTATGCGGTCCAATATGCCAAGCTGCTTGGCGCTGGTGCGACCGTCGTTGCGTTCGCCCGTAATCCGGACAAGCTGGCCATCGCAAAGAGCTATGGGGCCGACCATATCATCGATATCAAGGGCAGGTCCGCTGGCGATATCGGCAAGGAGCTCAAGAAGGCCACCGGGCAGGACAAGCTCGATGCGATCATCGATTGCGCCGGCGCGCGGGAGATGATGCAACTGGGTTTCGCCTTGTTGGCGATCAGTGGCCACTATGCAGATGTCGGCTTCATCGCCGATCGCATCGACATTCCGTTGTTCCCACGAGTCTCCGGCGAGCAGACGTTTCATGGGTCTTTCTGGGGCAATAACGCCGACCTGAGCGAGGTGATGGCACTGGCTGCCGCAGGCAAGATCCAACACACCATCAAGACCATCCGGTTCGATGAGATCAACGAATATCTCGATCTCCAGCGGGACAATAAAGTCGTCGGGCGGGCAGTCGTGAAGTTCTGATGCCGTCAAGTCCCGACGGCATCGCGGTCGCGCCGGAACCTGTGAATTGGCGAGTGTACGACGCGGATCGAGGCTGGCACTTATCAATGCAGCCGCCGAGCGGTGCAGCACAGGAGTTTGAACATGTTCCAAAAGGCCTTCGAACCGCAATGCAAGGCGGTGGCAATCCATTGCACGGATGCGGCGCAACACCGGCGTCGCGGTTTGACGCTGTTTGCGCTGGCGCTCGGAAGCTTCTGCATCGGGACGTCCGAATTCGCCAGCATGGGCGTTCTGCAGCTCTTTGCCGAAAGCCTCGATATCAGCATACCGGTGGCAACAAATGCGATCACGGCCTATGCGTTCGGGGTGGTGATCGGCGCCCCTCTTGTCACGCTCGCTGCCGCCCGACTTAACCGGAAGAGCCTGCTTCTGGCATTGCTCGGCCTTTTCATCGTCGGCAATGTGCTTTCCGCGCTTGCCGCCAATCTCGGCATGTTCGCGCTCGCCCGTTTCATTAGCGGTATGCCCCAAGGCGCCTATTTCGGTGCCGGCGCCGTCGTCGCCTCCTATATCGTGGGGCCCGGACATGGCGGCAAGGCCTTTGCCCTCGTCATGACGGGACTGACGGTTGCCACAATTATCGGTTCGCCGATCGCCACCTTCCTCGGCCAGAACCTCGGCTGGCGGAACACCTATTTCGCCGTTGCCGGCACGGGTGTGTTGGCGCTTCTGGCCCTTTGGGCATGGGTGCCGCGGACCGAGGCGCTGGACGGCGGGCCGATCGCACAGGAACTGAGTTCGCTCCGCCGAGGCTCTGTCTGGATCATGATGCTTGTCGCCGCCTTGGGCGTGGCGAGCATCTTCGCCGTCTACACGTTCATCGGACCGTTCGTGACCGATGTCGCAGTCATCGACAGGGCATGGATCCCGCTGGCGCTGGCACTCTTCGGTATCGGCATGACGGCAGGGAACCTTATCGGCGGACGTATCGCCGACAGCCACCCTTCGTGGGGGCTCGTGGTTGGCTTCGGCAGTGCGCTCATTGTATTGGCGGTCCTCGCATCATCAGGAGGAAATGTCGTGCTGCTGATGATCGGCCTCTTCGGTGTCGGCGCTACGATGATGATTGCTATCCCTACGATCCAAGTAAGATTGACAAGCCTCGCGCCGGAAGCACCAACTTTGATGGGTGCCATGAACCTGGCAGCCCTCAACGTCGCCAACGCCATCGGCGCCTGGGCCGGCGGAGCGGCGATCGCGGCCGGATTCGGTCTTCTCTCGGCGGTCTGGGCCGGGTTCTTCTTGACGCTTCTTGGCCTAGTCGTCTTTGCAATCACGCTGCCGCGCGCGCCTCAACTCGCTGCTGCGTGAGGCGGCGACGTACAGTTTAGGAATCGATGGAGATCGAAGCGTGGCTGTCGAGAGCAGAAGAAATCGGTTGCCACGACGGCCATGAAAACACAAAGGCGATGTCAGCTTCGGGCGGGGATTGATGCTCTAACCGGCCATGGACTGATTCAGCCAGTCTGCGAACCTGATGGGACCGACATGGGCGAGGTGAAGCGGCAGCAATGTGTCGTCGTTCAGTTCGACGCCGTAGTAGCGCGCGGTCTCGTCGGCGATCACCGGGCGCATGTCTTCGTTGGCTGCGACAAGCATGCGGGCGATTTCATCGAGGGGGAACGGCTCCGGCCCCGCTATTTCCACCGTATCGTTCACCGGAGGTTCCAACGCCATCCGGGTGAGCACGTCAGCGACGTCGTCGGCAGCTATGGGCCGCACGGACGCGGAAGGAAGCCGGATACCGTCATCGCCTGCCGCCATGTCGATCACGCCGCTGATGAATTCGAAGAACTGCGTCGAGTGGACAATCGTATAGGGCCGACGGGCCGCCCTGATCAGGTTTTCCTGCACCATCTTTGCGCGGAAATAGTCGCTCTCGACGAGGCGAGGGGTCCCGACGATCGACAAAGCGAGATAGTGGCCGACCCCTGCATCTGCGGAGGCGGCCAGCAGATTTCGGGTGGAGGTCCTAAAGAATTCCAAAGCGGAATTGTCTCCGAAGGACGCCGCGTTCGTGACGTCGATGACGGCGTCCGCTCCCGTGAGCGAGGTTCTCAGGCCCTCCCTCGTCACGCTGTTCACCCCGAAAGTAGGGGATGCAAGGACGACTTCGGCGCCTACCTGCCTGAGGCTTTCAACGAGGCGCGTTCCGATGCGCCCGCTCGCTCCCATGACCGTTACTTTCATCGATCCACTCCATGTTTTCGCCCCAAGCCTCAATCGCAACGATCAAAAGCCGGGACGGTGCCGGCTGGTTCGGCCGGCACCGCAAAATTCGAGACAAGAACACCGGTTCATCATCGGCGCTTGGGGCCTGATGTCATTTTACCGGCATCACCACCGGAGCGCCCTTTTTCTTGACCAGCACGACGATGAACTTCGCCGGTTTCGTCTTGCTCGCGTTACGGCTGATCAGGTGAATGTCGGAAGGGCCTTCGTAGAACGTATCGCCTGGAGACAAGGTCACTTCCTTTTCTCCTTTGACCTGCATCACGATCGAGCCCTCCAGAACGTAGACGAAGGCGTCCGCCTCATGCTTGTGAACAGGGGAGGAGCCTCCCGGCCCGTAATCGACCGAGATCATGAGCCCCTCCTTGCCCGGATAGTCCGGAAGGTCCTTGCTCATGAGCGATGTCACTTTTGCAGTGTCCTCGGCAGCAGCAGCCAAAGTGCCGGAGAGACAGATGCTGGCTGACACCAGCAATGCGGATAGGGCAGAATTCATTGTCGTAACCCTCTTCGTTGCCGTGCGAAAATGCGTTTCGAGCCTGCAAGTCATCTCGGTTATTGGGACAGGCGAAACCAGTCTGCAAAGCCGATCTTACCGAGCCGCGCACCCTCGCCGGGTACGAGCGAGCGATCGTCCAGCTCAGACCCGAAATAGCGCGCGTGAACATCCGCCTCGACCGTGCGCGGATCATTGATCGCCTTCAGATAACGGCCGATGATCTCATTCATGGGGAAGCGCTCCGGACCTGCAATTTCGATCATCCCGTTGACCGGCCTTGCAAGGGCAACGTCCGCCACGATGTCGGCAACGTCGTCTGAGGCTATGGGCTGGAAGGCCGCAGGCGAGAGCCGGGCAACAGTGCCGACGGTCGCTTCATCGGCGATGCCCTTCAGGAATTCCATGAACTGGGTCGAATGAATGATCGTATACGGGATCGGCGATCCCTTGATGAGCCTCTCCTGGGCAAGTTTGGCCCTGAAATAGCCGTTCGCCGGCAGCCGTTCCGACCCTACGATGGAGAGCGCGATATGGTGTTTTACGCCGGCGTCGCGTTCTGCAGCGAGCAGATTGCGACCGGACGTTTCGAAGAAGTCCAGGACCGCCTGGTCTTCCCAGGACGGCGAGTTTGCGAGATCGACGACCACGTCGGCCCCGGCCAGCGCACTCGCCAGTCCTTCGCCGGTGATGGTGTTGACGCCGGTTTTCGGGGATGCGGCCAACACCTCGTGGCCCTTGTCGCGCAGACGCGCTGCGGTCTTCGATCCGATGAGGCCGGTGCCTCCTATAAGGACGATTTTCATAAGGGGTTCTCCTCCCGCGACCCTCTTGGGCCGGAGTTCCAGGTTACGATCGCGAAAGCCGACGCAGCCGCGAGAAATTCCATGCTTGGATTAAGTGAAACACATCGACTGTCGTCGCCACGGTCGGCTTCGGCCGAGGGGCGATCTCGCATCGCGCGGCTATATTGTTCCCATATGAGATCAGGGGCAACCATAATTGGCAAAACGCAGAGGCGCTCGATCAGGCAGGATCGCCAAGGCAGCGCTCGCTCCCCTTGCGTGTCGCTCATCGCTGCGCTATACACTGAACCATATGGTTCAGTATTCGAAAGCCCGCCTCGATGCCTCGTTTGCCGCGCTCTCGGACGCCACACGACGCGGCGTTCTGGAGCAGCTCGGACGTGCGGACGCATCGATCACGGACCTTGCCGATAAGTTCCAGATGACGCTGACGGGCATGAAGAAGCATGTCGGCGTCCTGGAACAGGCGGGGCTCGTTACCACGGAGAAGGTCGGGCGCGTGCGTACCTGCAAGCTCGGTGTGCGCCGGCTGGAGGAAGAGGCGGCATGGATCGAGAGCTACCGCCAGCTCTGGGACGCACGCTTCGACGCATTGGACAAGGTTATCGAGGAACTGAAACAGAAGGAGAAGGACGATGGAGAGTAAGCCTATCCCAACGAAGAACCCCATGACGGTGGAACGGACGTCCGAACGTGAACTCGTCGTTAGGAGAACCTTCGACGGCCCGGTACATATCGTGTTTGCCGCGTGGACCAAGCCCGAGCTGTTCATGCGGTGGTGGGCGCCGAAGTCGATGGGCGTGCCTCTGCTTTCCTGCAGCATGGATGTTCGCGTCGGAGGTGGCTACCGTATTGCGTTTGGCCACGATGCCTCGAGCGCCATGGAATTCTTCGGCAAGTATCTCGAAGTGATACCGAACGCGCGCCTTGTCTGGACGAATGAGGAAAGTGATGACGCTGCCATCACCACGGTTACCTTCGAGGAAAAAGGCGGCAAGACGCTGCTGGTGCTACACGAACTCTATCCCTCGAAGGAAGCGTTCGACGCCAATTCCGGGGCGGAAGGCGGGATGCCCGAGCAGTTCGAGCAGCTGGACGAGCTTCTCGTCGCCCTCGGTGCGGGAGGATCCTGACGTCGCCGATCTCGCGGGCGGCGCGGCGAAGGCTGAGACAGCGCAGTCCAGCCTGAA
Organism: Hyphomicrobiales bacterium; assembly: GCA_900473185.1. GTDB lineage: Bacteria > Pseudomonadota > Alphaproteobacteria > Rhizobiales > Rhizobiaceae > Rhizobium. The sequence goes on from UCKU01000031.1 coordinate 88,246, forward strand.
GACCCACGCCTTATAAATTTCAGAGCCGCCGCTGCGCAGCTACTTTTTCGGCGGCTCGAACAATTCGATGGCATTGCCCGAGGGGTCGTCGACGAGGATCTGCTTGCCGCCAAATCCGGTGACGATGTTGTTGCGAAATCTGGCGCCTGATGTCTTCAGGCGCGCGACTTCGTCTTCGATATTTTCGACCTCTATCTGGATGCGGTTCCATCCGCCGGGTTCGGGCCGGCGTCCGTCCGGCATGGGCTGGGAGGCGCCGCCTGGGCCCGTCGTGCCGTTCACGAGCAGGCGAAGATCGCCTCTGGTGAGCATGGCGAAGCTCGGAGCCGGATGCATGGTGAGCGCGAAGCCGAGCGACTGCGTATAGAATGCAATCGCTGCATCGACGTCGTCGACGATATAACGAACGCTGACAGTAGCCATATCAGTTCCTCCTTCGGATAAAGTAGGGTGGCGGCAGCGGCAGCAAAGAGTTCGTCAGGAGTTTGGCCTGCAACCGCCAAGCGGATCGTCGGTTCATCGAAACATCGACCCATGGGAGAATATCTCTCGTCAGTGCATTCGATGATCCGCGCCGCCGTACTCAGAAGATACAGACGCGCTTCACGACATCATGGACCATTTGCGGGGAGACATCGAGAATGTCGATGAGCCGCAACTCAAGGCCATGCTCGACGCTTGCCTTGAAATTCAAGGCGCGCTGCTCATTTGCAGCCTCAAGCCTGCAGCGCGCGCGAACACGCGCTGCAGAATTTTCGTTATTCGAAACGGAAGTCGGACAGGTCGACGGAGACGATCAACGGTTCGGCTAGCGCGATGTTGTCGCTTCCACGCGGAAAGATGCGCATCTTCCCAGGCAGGAGAATTCCCTCGACCGACACGTAGTCGCTCAAATAACGGGCCGCTGCATTCCTGCCCTGGATGTCCACCTCGTAGTCATGCCGGACCAGAATCCCGGTCTCGTCGAAGTAGAAGGTCTGCTCGGTGCTGTGCGTCGCGATCTCGTGCGGAAAAGTGACGTGAAGCCGCCGCCACGTCTTTCCGTTCTCATGCCAGGGTTCGAGCTCTTTCGAGGCAACCCCCGGACGCTTCAGAATGAAGGGCGACGTCAGGTAGGTCCACATCGTGTAGCCGGCAAAATAGGCCACCTGCGGATCACTCCATGGCGTCTCCATCCGATAGCCTTCGAAGGAGTGCCGTGGTTCGATCAGTTCTTCGACGACGGTTCCTTCAGGAGTTTCGATCGCCACACGGTCAGGCGTGAATGCAGACCGGTGCTGCGTGGGTGCGAAGGGCCAGTGCGAGACCCACTCGCGCTTGAGGTCCACCTTGACGCTGCAGTTCTCCAGGACGGTCGGCTTCCCCTTCAGGCCCCATAGGACGCCGCCCTGATGCAGCCTGGCCGTCAGGAAAGAGAACTGGTTGAAGCGGTTCAAGCCGCCATGCGCTTCGATCGCCAGATCGACGAGATCGGTCATCATGTACTCCAGTCAGTTGCCGGGATTGAAGGCGGCGAGCGCCGCCTCGGCGATCGCGATGTCCTGCTCGACCAAGCCGCCGCTCACGCCGATGGCACCGACGACATCGCCGTCGAGCGTAACGGGAAGCCCGCCGCCGAGGATCACGTATCGGCCGCCTCCGACGCTGCTCACCGAAAATAGCGGCTGGCCGGGCTGAATGAGCGGAACGAAGGCGGAGGAGGGCGCGTGGAAGGATCGGGCGGTCATGGCCTTTCCAAGGGCGAGGTCGAAACCGCCGGGCCATGCGCCGTCCATCCGGATCATGGCGACGAGATCGCCCCCGCCGTCGAGGATTGCGATGGTCGCCTTGACACCGGCCACCTCGGCATGGGCTTCAGCGGCCGCGATCATCCCACGTGCGGCCGCCAGATCGAGTTTTTGATGTTGCATGACGCGTCAGGCCAGGCGGATATCCGAGAGGTCGATGGAGACGACCAGCGGTTCGGGCAGGCTGGTACCATCCGGCGTGCGGGGGTAGATCCGCCGCTCGGTCGGGAACATCAGGCCCTGAACATTGACGTAGCCGCCGATATAGTGGGCGCCCGGCGTGTTGCCGGCGATCTCGACGTCGTAGTCATGGCGCTTGAGAAGGCCGGCTTCGTCGATATAGAGGGTCTGCACGGTGCTATGGGTCGCGATCCCCTTGGGGAAGGTCACCCTGAGACGCTGCCACGTCTCGCCATTCTCATGCCATTCCGCAATCTCTTCGCTTTCGATGCCCGGTTGAGCAAGAAGGAAAGGCATGTTGAGGTAGGTCCACATGGCAATGCCGGCGAAATAGGCGAGCTGTAGCTCCGTCCACGGCGTCTCGAGCGTATGGCCCGCAAAGGAGGCGCGGGGGTCGATGAGCGTTTCGAGATCGCTGCCGGTGGAATTCTTGAGTACGACCTTGCCGGGCTCGAAGCGGCTGACCTTGCCCTCGGGGCCGAAGGGGGCGTGCGATGCCCATTCTTCCCGCAGGCCGACGGTGACGCTGGTCTCGTCGAGCTTGCCGGCATGACCCTTCAGCGCCCAGAGCGCGCCGCCCTGCCTGAGATGGGCCGTGAGCGAGGAGAACCTGTTCCATGTGCCGAGGCCGCCATGGGCGTCGATGATCTTCTGTGCCAATGCATTCATGTTGATACTCCGTAAGAAAAGATGCCGCTCAGGCGTCGAGGAAGGTCTCGGCGTGCGAGACGAATGTTTCCGGATACTGGAAAAGTGCGCCGTGGCCGGAATCCGGGTAGATGATCAGCGTTGCGTTGCTCATCGCCTTGAACATCTCGTAGGCGTTGACCGACGGAAACATCGTGTCGTCGCTGCCATGGATGATGAGCGTCGGCTGCGCGATCGCCTTCAGCGAGGCGTGATGCGGGTCGCGCTCCGCGCACCATGCGATGATGGACGCGGCCTGCGGATCGCTGACGGAGTCCCCGCTATCGGGATCGCGGTCCTGCTGCCGGGCGAGGGCGCGGTCCACGAAGGCTTCGCCTGCTTGCTGGCTTTGCGCTGACGGGGTGAAGAACAGCGGAAGCCTTACGTCCCGCGCATCCTTTGCGAAAGCCTCCCCGACCACCTGCAGCAGATGTTCCTCGCCGCCTTTCGGCGCGGTGCCGGCCAGGATGATCCTGCGAACCTTGACCTTCGGCCGGACTGCCATCAACTGGGCGAGAAAGCCACCGAGGGAGAAGCCGAGCAGATCGACCTCACCGAAGCCGAGTGCGGCGATGAAGGATTCCGCGTCCGCCGTCTGTTGCTCGACATTGTCAGGCGTGGCGCCCGACGAGCCGCCGACGCCCGCATTGTCGAAGACGATGACTGTGCGCTCCGCCGCCAGCGCATCGACCGCGGCAGGATCCCAGGAATCCATCGTGCCGGTGAAGTGCTGCAGAAGGATGAGCGGCGTGCCTGCATCAGGGCCGAGGCGGCGGTAAGCGAAGCGGATTCCGCCCGCTTCGAGATACTGCGTAGGCGCAGTCTGCAAGGTCTCGGTCATGTCAGTTCCTTTCATGGGAGGTGTCAGGTATCGAGCGCGCGTCATCGCCGTCCGGCTCCGGGGAGCCGTTCGCCATGCTGCGCGAGTTGTGAGGGGAAGCGGGCCGGCGTCCCTATGGGATCGCCGAACCGCTCAGTCGTTCACGTCGACCAGCGTGCGGCCGCGAACACGGCCTTCCAGCATATCCGCCGCAATGCCAGGCACATCGGAGAGACCGACCTGCGTGATCGTGGATGCCAGCTTGTCGAGGTCGAGATCCGTCGCAAGCCTCGCCCATGCCCGTTCGCGGATCGCCATCGGCGCATTCACGGAATCGATGCCGGCGAGCGTAACGCCGCGCAGGATGAAGGGGAGGACGCTGGCGGGAAGATCGCGCCCGCCGACGAAGCCGCAATTCGTCACCACGCCTGCATATTTCGTCTGGGCAAGCACGTTTGCGAGCGTCCGGCCGCCGACGGCGTCGACTGCTCCCGCCCACCGCTCGGCAGCGATCGGCGCACCTTCCTGCGCAAGCGTTGCCCGGTCGATCACTTCGCCGGCGCCGAGCCGCTCGAGATAATCGGCCTCGCTCTTCTTGCCGGTGGAGGCGACAACGCGGTAACCGAGCCTGGACAGAATGGCGATCGCGATGGAGCCGACGCCGCCGGACGCACCCGTGACGAGGATCTCTCCGCGTTCAGGCCCGACACCTCCATGCTCCAGGGCGAGCACGCTCAGCATCGCAGTGAAGCCGGCCGTGCCGATCGCCATGGCGTCCCGCGTCGAGATCGAGGCCGGAAGCTTGACCAGCCAGTCCGCCGGCACGCGCGCTTTCTGCGCGAACCCGCCGTTATGCGTCTGGCTAAGGCCCCAGCCTGTCGCGACGACCTTGTCGCCGGGGGCGAAGCGGGCGTCGCGCGAGCTTTCGACGGTTCCCGAGAAGTCGATGCCAGGGATCAGCGGAAAGGTCTGGATGATCCTCTGGCCGGCGAGCGCGAAGGCGTCCTTGTAGTTTACCGTCGACCAGTCGATTGTGACCGTGACATCGCCTTCCATCAGGATATCGTCCTCAACCGTCTCGACGGCTGCCGTCACGCCGTTGCCCGATTGCCTTGCGAGGATTGCTTGAAAAGACACGAAATCGTTCCTTCTTGAAATGATTTCGCTGTTGTATGTGCAGTCGGAAGTCATTGAAAGAACGCACAATTACAGCCTATACTATCAATTATGTGCGTGAGGATCGAAGAGGATACCGTCGATGCGCCCCAAGCGACTCCAGCCCAAGAGCGGATGTTCCGTCGAACTCACCATCTCCATTATCGGCGGGCTCTGGAAGCCGACGATCCTGGTCAACCTGCTGATGGGCAAGAAGCGCTTCATGGAGCTGAACCGTCTCATGCCGGATGCGACCCATCGGGTTTTGACGCTCCAGCTGCGGGAGCTGGAGGCTGATGGCCTGATAACGCGCCACGTCTTTCCGGAGGTCCCGCCGCGCGTCGAATACGAGGCGACGCCGCTTGCGCGCTCGCTGGTGCCGATCCTCGTCAGCCTGCGGGACTGGGGGGACCGATATCGCGAGGAACTGCAGAAACTTCCGGAACTGGATCCGCACTGTCCGGCCGATGAAGCACCGGCTCCCGCCGGTCGCAGAGCCGCGGGAGCCAGCTAATAGATCAGGGGCAAAAGTCGGGGGACGTTCAGGCAATCGGCAGATTCCTGCGCGGTTGGCTGCAATCGTCTGTTGCCGGTTGCTCCCAAAACAGCGACCAGCTTCGCTCGCTTGTCTCCAATGCCGGAATGTGATGGACTGACCCCGAGGAAATCCGGGTTTTTGCCGCGAGTACCCAACGCACAGGTACGGTTCTATGCGCAGACTGGCTGCCGTTCTCTGTATCGATGTCGCCGGCTACAGCAAGCTGATGGGGCGCGATGAGGCCGGCACGCTTTCGCGCGTCAAGGCGGCGTTTGCGGCATTCGATCCTGCATTGGCCCGCTGCCATGGTCGCATAGTCAAGCTCATGGGCGACGGTGCCCTCATCGAGTTCGCGAGCGCAGTCGATGCCGCCGTGTGCGCCATTGCGCTTCAGAGCGCGGCTTCGGCAACCGATCCGACGCTTCGCTTCCGCATGGGGCTCAATCTGGGAGATGTGATCGTCGATGACGGCGATCTCTTCGGGGAGGGGGTCAATATCGCAGCGCGGCTGCAGGCGCTCGCCCAACCGGGCGGTATCGTGCTCTCCGAAACGGTGCGCGAACACGTGGCGGGAAAATTGAATGTCGCGCTAGAAGACCTCGGGACGATCTCGCTCAAGAATATCGAGCGCCCCATCCGTGCCTTCGCCATCCAGGGTGAGGCGCCGGCACAGGCTGGAGTGAGCCGCGAGCGGATCGGCATCTGCGTCCTGCCTTTCGCCAATATCGGCGGTGATCCGGAGCAGGATTATTTCAGCGCCGGCCTGACGGAGGACATCATCATCGATCTGAGCAAGCTCTCGTCCCTGACGGTCGTTTCCCGCGCGACATCGTTCAGCATCAAGGCTCAGAGCGCGCGTGCAATCGCCCAGCAGCTCAATGTGGCCTACATCCTCGAAGGCAACGTGCGCAAGGCAGGAGACCGCATCCGCCTCTCCGCGCAGCTGATCGACGGAACAAACGAAACAACCGTCTGGGCCGAGCGCTTCGACCGGGACATCAAGGACGTGCTGGTGCTGCAGTCGGATCTTGCCAAATCCGTCGTCGAGGCACTGAGGCTCCGCCTCCTGCCTTCGGAGCGCCAGGCGCTGGAGCGCGCGGGGCCGACCGATCCGGAGGCGTACAAGCTGTTCCTCCTGGCGCGGGAATACAATATCAGCGGGTCGGAGCGGCACCTGCCGCTGATCATCCGCCTCTGCCGCCGCGTCTGCGAGTTGGAGCCGGGCAATGCACGCGCCTGGGCTCTTCTCGGCGAAACGCTCAATCGACAGAGGCGCAGCGTCGGCGGCGCCGAGACGGGGGAGTTCGAAATCGACCGCGCCCTCGAACTCGATCCCGACCTTGCCAGTGCCCATGCCGGAAAGGCGTTGCTGTTCTTATACAGGGGACAGTTCGAAGAGGCGGAGCGCCAGTGTGCAATCGCCCTGCGGCTCGATCCTGACGATTACGCCGCCAACCTTGCCGCCGGGCGCACCTTCATCATGCAGCACCGGTTCGACGATGCCATAGGCCATTTCGAGCGGGCCGCCGCACTCGCCCCCGGAGACTATAATGCAGCCGCCATGGTCATCCAGTGCTACCAGGGCAAGGGTGACGAGCAGGCAGCGCTCGACGCCTGCCGCCGTGCGCTGGTGCGGATCGAGCGCATCGTGGCCGCCGAGCCCGACCACAGCGGCGCGATCGGGCATGGGGCCGGCATCCTGGCGCTGCTGGGCGATCGCGAGCGGGCCCGCGAATGGGCATCACGCGCCAGCCTGCTGGAGCCTGACAATATCCCGCTCCAGTCAAACCTCGTCTGCGCCTGGGCGATCAGCGGCGACGCGCAAGCCGCACTCGATGTGCTTGAGCGCATAGGACCGAAGATGAGCCCCGAATTGCTGGTATGGATGGAAAACGACAACGACCTGGACAGCCTGCGCCCGCTGCCGCGTCTTTCTCAGATCATGCTCGCAGCGAGGGCGCAGCTTCGGGATCAGGTTTCGCCCGACGGTGAACCGCCAGAATGACGATTTTGGTGCTGGTCGGGAGGCGGATTGCGGGCGGATGATGGCTTCTGTCGCGGCTGATCCGATGGCGTTAAGATCCCGCCCGATCGACCGGAAATCCACCGAGCAAATCACGCCATGCGTGAGTACAAAAGGCCCACACGATAGTGAGGGCCTGACAGGTACGAAATAGCAGATGCAATATGGCCCGCGTTGCATTCCGAAAACCTGCGTAACGCAGGCCGTGGCGCTGTCATCCCGTTTCGATTGAAGTTACCGAGCACCAACAAGCTTTAGCGCTCGCTGCATGTCAGCGTCTCCCGAGGCGCTGCCGCCCTTTGCCAGGCAATCCTTCTGTGCCTCGTTACGAAGCTTGGTTGCCTTCGCCACGTTGGTCTTACTTGCCTTGGTAACCTTTACTGCGGCGTCGAATTCGCCGATATCCTTCCTGCAATCTGTTTTTGCCAATGATGGAATTGGCAAAGATAGCGCAAACGCAGCGATCACTGCCGATACGATGAGCGATTTCATGTTGTCCTCCTGTCTGCGCGCGCCAACAGATGAAGGATAGGCCTTGAAGTTAACCGCTTACCTTTCCCGGACCTTACAATTCTGTAAGGGGAGTATTGGGCGCGGCCCGAACGCTCATGATGGGGCACAGCAGGTCCGCATCCAGAACAGCGAGGTCACTCAGCGCTGCTGAACGCGTTTCGTCACGCTTCTGCTTGTCTGCGAACAACTCCGACGCTCTGACCTTGCGATGACGTCCGGTCTTGATATGGAGGATCGCGCCAGTTTCCAGAAGCTTGATGAGGTATGGGGCCACCCACACCACGGTCGCGACGTCACGGCTCGCGCAAGATCGCGCGCTCCATCAGGTTCATCATCTTCCCGTTCGTGAGGATATTTCCGACGGAGACGAAGCGGTTGCGCTCGTAATAGGCAATCAGCCGGGCGCTGGAGAGCGAACAATCGAGCCTGACTTTTGCCCTGCCGCGCTCCCGGCCCATAGCGACGACGTTTTCGATCACAGCCTCGCCAATGCCGAGACCGGCTTTGCTGCGGCGAACGGCGAAAGTGTGCAGGTAGAGGCTGTCGCCAATTTCGCGATCGCCCCAATATGGCCTATCCTCCCAAAGCAGGCGGAACGCGGCGACAGGTTCGTCGTCAGCATAGGCGAGAAACAATTCGCGGCGCTCGATACGAGGCAAGATCCACGCGTCATTGAACGGGTAGTTCCAGCCTTCTGAGCCAGTCGATTTTTGCCAGGCACGGGCTTCATTGAGGATTTCGGCGAAATGGCCCCTTGTTTCCAGGTTCGCCAGCAGAATTTGAATGCTCATATCTGCCTCGTACATCAACGCTGCCTGTGACGGTGAGCTGCGATGATCCCGCAGAGCATTCGCAGCAGAGATTCCCCGCACCATTCCTGCTCGCCTCAAGCCCCTCTGGCCAACCCATGCTCCACCAGTCGATCAATTACCTCGGCATAAGCCACACCACTTGCGGCCATCGCCTTGGAATACATGCTGATATCGGTAAAGCCCGGAATGGTGTTCACCTCGTTGACGACGAAGCGCATGTCTTCCATCAGGAAGAAGTCGACGCGGGCCATGCCGTCGCATCCGAGTGCGCGGAAGGCGCGGGCGGCCATGTCGCGGATCTTGCTTTCGACATCGGCGGGAAGCTCGGCGGGCACTTTCAGGGCTGCGCCATTTTCGTCGAGATATTTGGCGGTGTAGCTGTAGAAGCCGTGGCTTTCGGCGGGCGCGATCTCGCCGGGGCGGGAGACGAAGAGGCTACCTTTGACATCTTCCAGCACGCTGCATTCGATCTCGCGCCCGGCGATGAATTCCTCGGCGATGAGCTTGCGGTCGTGGCTGAAGGCTTCGGCAAGGGCGGGGGCGAATTCCTGGCTGCCCGAGACTTTTCGCACGCCGACGGATGAGCCCTGGCGGGCCGGCTTGATGAAGAGCGGCAGGCCGAGCGCGCCTTCGAGTGTTTCGAGCGCTGGCGGTGCGGCCTGATCGAGCGTTACCGAGCGGGCAACGGGCAGGCCGGCGGCTTTCAGGAGCTGCTTGGCGATATCCTTGTCGAGCGCAGTTGCCGAGCCCAGAATGCCGCAGCCGGCAAGCGGTACGCGCGCAACCTGGCAGAGGCCTTGGACGGCGCCATCCTCTCCATGCAACCCATGCAGCACCGGGAAGACGATATCGACCCTGCCGGCTTCTGCCGCCTTTCCATCGGGCGCGAGTGCCAGCAGGCGTCCACGCCCGCCGGGCACGAGGCAGAGCTCAGTGCCGGTTTCCGGCTTCTCGAGCTCGCCATCGGCAAAGCGGCTTTGCAGCCAGCGGCCGTCGCGTGTCACGAAGACGGGCAGGGCATCGTATCTTTCCGGGTCGAGCGCGCGCATCACATTGGTCGCCGACATGATGGATACGTCGTGCTCGCTGGAGCGGCCGCCGAAGAGCACGGCAATGCGCAGCCTGGATTGGGAAGGGCTCATGCAAATCTCCTTGAAAAGTAAGCAATTCCAGCAAAAGTGTGCAGCGGTTTTTGCGTCCGGAATTGCGCGAAAACAAAGCCTCTAAAGGCTGACCGCGATGCCTCTGTTGGCGAAGAAGCGGTCGAAGGTGGCGAGCGGCAGGATGACATCGGCCTGGCTGGCGCGGTCATGGCCGGAAGGATTGTGGAAGCGCACGCTCTCCTCATCGGCCGCCGTTACCAGCACCAGATGGCCGCCCTTGCCAGGCGGTTCGCGCTCCGGCCAGCGGATGGCGCTGCTGACCGAGGCGATGAAGAAGCCGTGTCCCGAGAGGATCTGGGGAATGCTTTCCACTTGCACCTGTGTCCTCACGTCGGCCGCAAGCCCGAAGCGCTCGCGCACGAAGGTCACGAAGGGCGCATAGATCAGCCCCTTGATCGAGGCGTCCGCCTCATTGATTACATAGCCGCCATAGCTGGTGCAGGCGCGCGCCAGAGACAGGATCGGATGCGCCTCGCCGCGGGCGGCCAGGATCATCTTCAGGCAGGCCATGCCGCAGACATTCACCGCCCAGCTCGCATACTCCTCAATCGTCTCGGCCCCGGAATTCTTCCACCTGATATCGCGGTGCAGGGCGGCAGCACCTTCGGCCAGCACGGGCAGGGTCATCTCGGGCGTTTCCCACTGGCTGAAATAGGGCACGTCGAGTTTCGGCTGGTTCATATCGTCTCCGTCACGCGCTGCGATTGCGAATCCGCTTGAAAGTGGCTCAATCTAAATGCAGTTTAGCGTATCTTTGAAGATCCACTTTGCTTGTCGCGCGTGGGCCACTTGAACCAGCCATTGGGGACCTTTGATGACGCTGACGAGAAGACGCGAAGGGCCATCGGCTTCTTTCCGGCCCACGATCGATCCGTCCTCATCGGCGCCTTTGCCGCGCCAGCTCTATCTCTCGCTGCGCAACGCCGTCGCCGAAGGGCGGTTGACCGGCGGGCAGCGGCTGCCCTCGACGCGGCTTGCCTCCGCGGAATGGGCGATCTCGCGCGGCGTGATTGCCGAGGCCTATGAGATCCTGATGTCGGAGGGTTTCGCGGTCGCCCGCCATGGCTCCGGCACCTATATCGCCTCGTCCATTCCCGAGGGCGCGGCGCGCATCGATCCATCGAGTGCAGGCAGTGCGCAGGCGATCCGCCGCGGCGTCTCGGCCGCTGCCACTGCTATCCTCACGCGCGGCCCAAGCCTCGAGCCGCAGAAGGCGCTGCCATTCGTCACCGGCCGCATCGCCCATGACGAGCGCACGGCGCGGCTGCTCAACCGCATTGCCGTCAGGCACATGAACTATGCTTTCGAGGGCTATGGCGATATCCAGGGAGAGGGGCGGCTCCGGGCGGTGATCAGCGCCCATCTCGCCGTCTCGCGCGGCGTGCGCTGCAGCCCCGACCAGATCTTCATCACGGCGGGAACGCAGCAGGCGCTCGACCTTGCCTTTCGCGTGCTGATGACGCCGGGTGATACGGCCGTCGTCGAAGACCCATGTTATCCGCCGGCCCGGCAATGCCTTGTTCTGAACGGCATCGATGTCGTTGGGCTGCCGGTCGACGCTGATGGCATCGACATGGCGCGGCTGCTCGACGGCACGCTGCCGCCGCCCGCCGCCTTTTATGTAACACCCTCCAACCAATATCCGGTCGGTTCCGTTCTCTCGCTTTCGCGCCGTCTCGGGCTGCTCTCTTATGCCGAAGAGAACGACTGCTGGATCATCGAGGATGACTACGACAGCGAATTCCGCTACCAGGGCCACCCGATCGCCTCGCTGCACGGGCTCGATAAGGCGGGCCGCGTTCTCTACACTGGCACCTTCAGCAAGGCGCTGCTGCCGAGCCTGCGCATCGGCTACCTCGTCGTCCCCGCCGATCTCGTGCCTGCCTTCCGCGCGGTGCGCCCCGCCGTCGACCGCTGCCCGCCGAGCTTCCAGCAGCGGGTGATCGCCGATTTTCTGGAGGAGGGCTATTTTCCGGCACATCTGCGGCGACTGAGGGAGAGGCTGCGGGCGTCGCGCGATATGCTGGCTGGGTTTCTGGGGGAGCGGTTGGCGGAGCATGTGGCGGTGCTGCTGCCGGATCAGGGGATCAATCTCACGGTTCGGAGCGCGGGCAGCTGGAATGACGACACCGCGGTGTCCGCTGCGGCGCTGAGGAAGGGTGTCGTGGTCATGCCGCTATCAAGGATGAATGTGGTTTCGATGGATCGGTCGCGGCTGCTGCTCGGATTCTCCGGGCTTTCGGAGGCCGAGGCGGATATGGGGACGCGGATTCTTTCGGAGGTTTTCGAGGATGGGGCGCTTTTAGCAAGAGGATGAGCGGGCGGCGCCCAATCGTTATCTGCTGCGGTGAATGGAGCATCGATTCACCCATTCATCCGGGAGCACGTTAACGGCAACATCAGGGTCCAGTTCGTAAAATGCCATCAGACGATAGCTCCACGCATATGGTGTGCAGTTTTTCAACGCCGCAGCATGGAGGTAAAATTGAAATTCGACCGGGGCCTCTTTAAGGGAACCGAAGAATGAATTCTCGAAAGCTATGTCGGCATTGAATTCGACAATCTTCTGGTGCTTCACGCGGTCTGCATATTTTCCCACGGAGAATACCGACAAAGACACGCCAACGATGGCAGAGATCAGAATTTTGTAGGGTAACTTGAAAGGCAGCCAGGACGCGGCCAAGAAGCACATCGCCGCTATGAGGAAGCAACCGGCAACGATGGCTTTCCAGTAGGGGAGGTTCAGGCCATCATACCTTACCGTCATGAACCCCAATGGCGCGAGGATGTCGCCAAACAGAATGAGAGCAAAGAAGAAATAAGCAATAAACGACAGAGCGACGTGTATATCGATTTTCATTATGCGCCCGTCATCCTTGTCGGTACTCAGTTTCGGTCTTCTCGCCCAACCCGGCGCACGCTCAGTTTTTCTTCGCTGCGCCAACGAGTTCCGGGGTGATAGCTAACTCGAATTTGCCGGAGATTGAACCATAAGGCTCGCAGTCGGTAATCGCGTCGCCGATCGCAGGGGCTGCGTTTTTCTCCCATTCGGATGGTGCCGTGCGGAAATTGATGGATACGAAATCCGCAGATCCATTCTTGAGGATTACTACGGCCCGCATGTCGTAAGCGCTCGGGGCATTTGCCGGAAGCTTCAGACATTTCAGCATCTGACTGGAAACGATATTTTCATTTTCCATGGAGGCGGAGAGTGCACTGGCAACATTGATGGACAATGCAGCCGAAGCAACAATCACGTTGCAGAGAAGCCTCCGAACCAGTGAATGCATCGAATCTACCCCTTTAATTAGTCGTTCAAAAGCACACTGGTGCTACACGTTTACCACTTCACGCGGAAGCCGGCCGTGCCGCTGAAAGCGTAGCTGTCGCCAAAATCTTTCAGCGAGGATTTCGCGGCGACCTCGCCATAGAGCGAGTAGCGCTCGTCGTTCCAGGTGTAAGAGCCGCCAAGCGTCAGTCCCGCCCAGACCGGATCGTTCTTCGTTTCGAAACCGGTGCCGGAGACATCGACCGCCACGCTGTCCAGGAACTCGCCGTAGAGATTGGCGATGCCATAGATTTTCGCCAGCGCCGTCTGCCCATCGGCGCGCTCTACTTTCTCCTCGCGGTCGAGCGCCACGCCGAGCCGGCCGACCAGGCTGTCGCCGTCATTGAGCGACACCCGCGCGCCGAACCGGTCGTTGAACGTGTCGAAGTTGACGGAGGAATAGACGAGTTGCGCCTGGGGCGTGATCGACCATGATCCGGCGGCAGCGAAGCGCTTGCCGGCTTCGAGGCTGAGCGCATAGCCGAAGCCATTGTTGCCGCTCTCCATGGCGCCGTCGACGGGATCGGATTTCAGGTCGCTGTCATACCAGGTGGCCTGGCTCTGGGCGTCGACATAGGTGCCGTTCTCGCCATACCATGTGAGCGTCGCGCCGACGCCCTAGCCTCTCGTGTCGATGTCGCCGTCGCCGTAGACCGAGCCGATATCGCCGGAAACCGTGCCGTAATGGACGGTCAGGCCGCCGATCAGCCGGCCGTTCTGGTTCTGGTAGAGCTCGGCATCCAGACCTCCCTCCAGCTTGAACAGATCGTAGTCATAGGTGGTGCCGCTCGTGCTTTTATCCGGCTCAAGACCGGCATGCGTCCCCTCGGTGCGCAGCCAGATATTGTCAGGACCGGTCCTGGGCGTCGCCTTGTCGTCGCCCGGCCAGGTGCGGTCGCCGATGCGCTGCTGCAGCGTGGAAAGTCCGTTCAGGGCGAGCAGGAGTTGCGGATAGGTTTCGTAAAGCGGAACGCCGGGCTGATAGAGTGGCCCTGCGGATGCGCCCGGTGCTGTCGGATTGACCAATGTCGAGCGAAGATACCAGTCGCCGTCAGCCGGAGTGGAGACACCGTTCTGGTAGAGCCGATAGGCGTATGCACCGCCGACAACGGCCTGATCTCCGTGAAAAACATAGTCGCCGAGCAGCGAGAAGCTCCCGGCCGAGGTGCCGCCGACATCGACGATCTTGATGCCCTCGACGGTTTGCGCCCCACCGCCGCCGAGATTGGTGACCTTGACGCTGGTCGTGCCAGAGGTGTTGCCAGTGACGACGAGGCGGTCGGTCGCCGACGCATCGCCGCCGAGCACGCTTTCGATAAAAAGCGTGCCGCCATTGCCGATATAGTTGCCCGCTATCGTCAGCGTCCCGATCGAATTGCCGGGGGAGACCGTGCCCGAATTCGTCACGTCACCGAAGATGGTGCCGCTGCCGCCGAGGGTGCCGAAGTTGGTGATGTCGCCGATGACGCTCGAAGCGGCGCTGTGGTCGCCGATCAGCAGCGTGCCGTCATAGATCGTCCAGTCCGTCGCGGTGGTGGCGATGCCCGTCAGCAGCCAGGTGCCGGTGCCGGTTTTCTCGAAGATGTCGAAGTTCTGGTATTGCGCGGCCGCACCGATCGCGGAGACGTCAAAGCTGTCTGTGCCCGAGCCGCCAAGGCGCAGCCTGTCAGTGGTGGGCGTGGCACCAGCAACGACGTTACCTTCGATCACCGACCCGGCCCGGAGCTCAAGCGTGAGTGTGCCCGTCGTCGCCGCAGCTGTGCGCGTGATAGCATCTATCTGACCCGCGCCAGCCCGGATTGTGCCGCTATTGATGATGGAAAGATTTGCGCTGGCAGAGTTGCCAATGATGGCGGCTGCGCCTGTTCCGCCCTCGATTGCTCCCGTGTTGGTAAGGGTGCCCGCGCGGTAGAAAATCCCTGAACCACCGACAGATCCGCTTCCGCCGCGGATCGTTCCCGTGTTGACCAAACTAGGCGCCGCGCCGGGTCCTCCGAGCTCGAGACCGGCCCCGCCGGCGCCACTCACGCTGTTTCCTCCCTGGATCACGCCGTTGTTGGTTGCGGCTGCCCCAAACGTTAGTCGCAAGCCCTGGCCGGCGGCGCCCGCATTCGCGTTGCCGCCCCTGAAAGTCCCCATCAATGTGTAGGTTCCACCGCCGTTCCCTTGCAGGGTCACTGTGGTGCCGGCTGTTGCGCCGGTACCATCCGCGCCCGAGAGAACAAAGCCCTGAGTATCGATCGTAATCGGCTTGGTTGCTGTAGCAAGGCTTGTCGGGGCTCCGACGCCTACGTTGCCGGTTAGCTTGATGATAGGATTTGCGTCGCCATTGGCATTCGCGGCTCTGATCTGATCATCCAGCTCCCCTCTGGTGGCGGCCCTGTATTCCCCTGCTGACACAGGAGTCGGCAGACAGCAGCCAACGGCCAAGGCCGCGACGCTAACGCCGGCAAGGAGGGTTCGTTTTCCGGTGGTTTCTATGCCCGCAGCGCCGCCGCCCATGTCTGCCCTCTACAAATTATTTCGTATATAAAAATACGCTTACAGGATGTGTTTTTCTGCGCTGCTTCGGCGTGTCCCGCAAGCGATCAGCTGATCACATGCAAGGCTTGCTGTTCCAAAAGCGACGGGTTGTTGCAGGGCTGCAACAGCATCTTCAAATGCGACAGTTTTATAAATCAATATGTTATGGCTTTGGTAACGTCTGGGCAGTCACGGTCGCGACATGGGCAAGCCGGCTCTGCAACTCGCCGGAAGCGCTCTCGTAGGGGTTGTGGCGAACCGGATGGGCGAGTGTGGTCAGCGCCGGCAAAGGGAAGGTCCCTCCGCCGGATTTCTGTCGGCCGGGCGCATTCCATCCGGAAATGGATCCGGTCACTGGGGCTCAATCGGCCGTTTTGCGCTTTGGGAGCACGAGATCCGCGACCGTATAGGTGTGGAATTCGCTGCTGGAGACCGTGTCCAGCCGCTTGAACTTTTCGGCGAAATCAGGATCGGAAAAGAACTCGCCGACATTGCCGGCGTCCTGGATCGCCTCGATGTTGACGACCGTCAGGCCATCGCTGCTCTTCGCCAGGCTGCTCCAGAGAAAACCTTCTTTCCGCTCGGCGACGTAATGCACCACGTCCTGGATGATCTCGAAGGCTTCCTCCTGCTTTCCGGGATGGGCATGAATGACGTTGACGATAAAGATGGTGGGAACAGGAGCGTCCGCGAAGGCGGCGATCGCTTTGGTGTTCATGAAGATCTCCATTCGAAGCGCACGGACGAAATGGCCGTGGCAAGGTCTGGATATCGGACGGTAAATATCGGAGAAATGGGCCGTTATTCTCAACAGATCGGACATTTTTTCCGCAATGGACAGGCTCGGCACATCAGGCATTTTCATTCAGGTCGCGGAGGCGGGCAGTTTCGTGGCTGCCGGGCATCGCTTGGGCATCTCGGGCTCGGCGGTCGGCAAGGCGATCGCGCGGTTGGAGGAAGAGCTCGGCGTGCGCTTGTTCAACCGCTCGACCCGCAGCATGGCCCTGACGGAGGAGGGCAGCTTCTTCCTCGAAACATGCAGGCGCATTCAGGCCGAATATGAGGAGGCACAGGCCAGACTATCGAGATCGCATTCTGTGCCGCGGGGCCAGCTGCGTGTCAGCCTGCCGCTCGCCGGTATGCTTCTCATGCCGACCATATCGTCCTTCATGGCAGCCTATCCGGAGATCAATCTCGATCTCGATTTCACCGATCGCCTCGTCGATGTCATCGAGGAGGGGTTCGATGCGGTCATCCGGACCGGGGATGTCAGGGATACGCGGCTGATGAGCCGGAAGCTCGGCACATTCCGGCACGTGATCGTGGCCTCGCCCGAATATCTCGCGACATCAGGCCATCCTGATGTGCCAGAGGACCTCCTCGATCATCGGTGCCTGCACCATCGTTTCGCCAATTCCGGCAGGCTGGAACCCTGGCCGCTGGTGCGTGACGGCATTGCGGTCAAGCTCGATCTGCCGGTGACCACGGTGGCGAGCACGCTGGAGCCGCTGATCTACCTTGCCGAACGCTCATTCGGCATCACCTGCCTTCCGCCCTTCGCCGTGGCATCGGAGATCGCCGAAGGCAGGCTGGTCCGGCTCCTGGAAGATCATCTTGACGATACGGGAACCTTCAGGGTCCTCTGGCCGACCAGCCGATATCTGTCACCCAAGGTCAGGGCCTTCGTCGACTATATGGCCGCCAATCTGTTCAGTGCATGAGGTATTCACAGGCGCGTTGATCCATTCGGCAGGCTGTCGGCCACGTCTCGACAAGGTCACGAGAGAGTGGACCGCAATTGCCGGCAGCGCGACGACCGCGGCCCAATGAGCGAAAAACGGTGTCACCGATGAGGTGAAGTCCCAGAAGTCGAGGCTGTAGCTGAACGTGAGCTTGGTCCAGACCCCGAGCACGGAGAAGCTCCAGACGCCGCAAGCCGCAAGCGCGATTGCCGCAATCCTCGATGCTATGACGACATCAGGGCGATCCAGGCTGATTGCAAACCGGTTCCGGACGAGGTTCGACACGCGATGCCAGTGGATGCCGATATGGCCGCCGACTGATATCATCAGCCAGTAGGCCGAAAACCAATGCACTTCGCGCAGCGTGATGCTGTCGGGCAAGGGGAGCATGCCGAAAATCGACTGCGAAATCGCGACGCTCGTCACCAGCAGGACGGTCATGTTGGCAATGAGAATGAGGTGCATCGCAACGATGACCGTGCGCTTCAGGTCGTACGACCCCCTGAAGAGGTTCCTGAACCAGATCCTGTTGAACGCGATATGCCACCCGAGCAGGATGAACAGCGAGACCCCTGATATCTCGTGGGCAATGTTGCCGAGCCACCAATAGGCAAGGCCCAACAACAGCGATACGGCCATCGCAGCCGGCAAAAGCAGGCGTTTTCGCACGACTGATGACCTCGGCCAGCGCCATGTCATTGCGTCGTCTCGTCGAAATTCATGGCGTCGGTGGAGGTGAACAGGAACTGCCGGTCCTGACGGGAGCGATGACAGGAATAGCACTGGGCAGTGTTTTCGTCGGCCTTGATCGTCCGGTCGGGCCAGAACCATTGATACTGCCAGTCGTCTACGCCGTCGCCCACCTTCTCAGAAACCAGATATCGATGCAGGACATCGCTCTGATAGTCGACCAGGACGACATGCGTTCCCCTCGGCACCGGCTGGCCGGCCTTGATTGCAGCCAGCGCTTGCCTGCTCGTCAGCATGTGCTCGCGGGTCACTCCGCGGCGAACGGTCGTGTAGTGTACGAGCCGGTCGAGAGGCGGAAAGGTCACCGAGTTCGCATCGGCGAAGGCGGGCGTTGGAGGGGATGCGAGGTAGCCGGCACCAAGTACGGGGATGCCGGCAATTGCAGCGAATACCAGTTTCCAGGATGATGTCTTCATCTTTGCAGATCCTTTTGAGGACGGTCTGAAGAGGAATTTCCGTCATCGAAGCGATGGCCCGTGACCGCGCCGACCAGCGAGAGCGCGAACCAGTCGATGAGAGCTTCCATGCTTCCCGAACAGGCCCGGAACCACGCGGCCCTTGCTGTCAGCACCTGTCGTTGATCCTTCATCGCCGATCTCTCGTTGCGTGTTGGTCGAGCGTGCGGGCGATGGAAAGCCCTTGATGGAAGGGCTCTCCGGTTGGTCAAAGCCACAGCTGGCGGATGGATCAGACGAGGTGCTGATCGAAGAAGCTGCCGAGCCTGTCGAACGGGATGAGGTCGACACGATCATAGAGGTCGACATGGCCGGCACCTTTGACCCATATGAGTTCCTTCGGCTCGGACGCGCGCTTGTAGGCGTCTTCGCTGAATTCCTTCGAATGGGCCTGGTCGCCCGAGATGAACAGCATCGGTCGCGGAGAGATCGTCTCGATGTCGTTGAACGGGTAGAAGTTCGCGAACTTGACGACGCTGGTCAGCGTCGGCTTCGTGGTCGTCTCCCTGGTCGCGCCGGCCGGGGTGAATTCGCCGCGCGGGGTGCGATAGAAATCGTAGAATTCGCGCTGGATCGGATCGGTATCATCAGTCAGTTCGAGGGTCGTGCCGCCGACATACCGGATTGCACCGCCGTCGAATTCCGACCAGCGCTGCTCTGCGGCCGTGGCGATGATCTGCTTGCGCTGTTCGACGCTCTGCGACTTGTTCAGGGCGTCCCTGAAGGCCGCGCCCATGTCGTACATGCTGACAGTCGCGACAGCCTTGATGCGCGGATCGATCTTCGCAGCGCTAACGATGAAGCTGCCGCTGCCGCAGATGCCGATGCCGCCGATGCGCTGACGGTCGACATAGGTCTGGCTGCCGAGGAAATCGACGCCCGCGCTGAAGGCCTCGGCATAGATATCGGGAGAAACGAGATTGCGGGACTGGCCTTCGCTTTCGCCCCAGAACGGCAGGTCGATGGACATGGCGACAAAGCCCTGTTCCGCCATTTTGGTGGCGTAGAGGTTGGCGCTCTGCTCCTTCACGGCGCCCATCGGATGGCCGACGATGATCGCCGGGTGCTTTGCGGCGCGGTCGAGATCATCAGGGAGGTAGAGGTTGCCGGCAACGTTCATCTGGTACAGGGATTTGTAGGTTACCTTCTGGAGGGTGACCTTGTCGCTGGTGTAGAAATTGGCTGCGCCGTTGGACATGTCTTGAGCCCTTGCATTCGTGATGTCGAAGATGGAAGCCGCCCCGAGTGCGGCGACGCCGGCTCCCGCCATTTTCAGCAGGTGGCGCCGGTCGATCGCGATGGCGGGGGCTGTGGCGGGGGTGGTGGCGGAAATCGTCGTGTCGATGAGGTCTTTCTTTTCGGTCATCTGCGGTCTCCTTGAGGGGGGAATTGCATTTCGCCGCGCGCGGCAGGTGGACGCATCGCTCAGGCGGGATCGATGCGAAGCGGGTGGTCGCCGCGTGTGAGAAGCGGCTCGAAACCTTGGTCGAAGCGGCCGAGGCGGATCAGGCCCTTCGAGTAGCGATAGCTGGCGTAGTAGAAGACGAGATTGCCCCAGGGGGCGTAGTAGGCGATGTCACCAGGACGTTCGCCGCCGAACGGTTCGTCCCGTATCTCGGTCAGCTTCCGTGGCAGGTAGGCGATCTTCTCGTTGGTCGAATAGTCGCCGATCGTGAGGTCGAGGGGCAGCATCCCCAGGAGTTCCCGCGCCGACAGGTTGTCATGGAGGGTCGCCGTCATGACGTGCCCGTCGAACGTCATCCTGAACTTCATCGCGGATGGCTCCTGTCTCGTTGATTGCCCATGGGACGATGATGGCAGCCAGGCGGCGGCCAGCGTCGTCGCGATGAAATGGCGGCGACCGATCACGGCGCGCTCCTCTTTGTCGAGCGCCATGCGGCCACGGCGAGCAGGGACGAGCCCGTCAGAAGGACGGCGGCGAACAGGAAGGTCATCCGCCAGCCGGCATTGTCGAAGAGCAGGCCTCCGAGTGAAGCGCCGAGAGTGATCGCGAGCTGGATGACAGCCACCTGGAGACCGCCGCCCGCCTCGGCGTCATCGGCCATCGTCCGGGATAGCCAGGTGCCCCATCCGACCGGAGCCGCCGTCGCGAACAGTCCCCAGCCGACGAGAAGGATCGCAGTGGCTGTCGCCGAGGAGCCGAATACGATCAGGCCTATTGCGATCCCGGCCATAACAAGCGGAATGGCGCCGAGAATGCTGAACAGCCGCGACTGGAGAAGCCGGCTGATCCAATAGGTTCCCGCGACCCCGGCGAGCCCCATCAGCAGAAGCAGCAGCGACAGTGCGGAAATCGAGACTGACGTCACCGTTTCCAGGAAGGGACGGAGATAGGTGAACAGCGCGAACTGCCCGGCAAACAGAAAAAGGATGGATGCCATGCCGATCGCGACCTGCGGACGGAGCAGAAGCCGGAAAACATTCGACGGTCCTTCGATGCGCTTCGCAGACGGCAGCGAAGGAAGGCTGAGCCACTGCCAGACCAGGGAAACGAGCGCCAGGGGGACGACTGCGAAGAAGGCCCCGCGCCAGCCGATGTAGCTGCCCAGCATGCTTGCGAGCGGAGCCGAAATAGTTGCCGCAATGGCGTTGCCCGCGTTCAGCATCGCCAGGCCCCTGGGGACCGAGCTCTTGGGGACCAGACGCATGATGATGGCGGTCGACATCGACCAGAAGCCGCCGATGGCGACACCCAGCATGGCGCGTCCGGCCATGAGCACCAGGTAATCAGGCGCGAAGGTGACAACGGTGCCGGAGACGACGAGCATCAGTGAGAAGGACGTCAGCACGAGACGGCGGTCGATGCCGCGGGTCACGTTTGCGACGAAGAGGCTGGTCAGGACGGCGAAGATGCCGGAAATCGAGATCGCCTGACCTGCGCGCCCCTCAGTGACGCCGAGATCGCTTGCGATGGGGGAGAGGAGGCTGACCGGCATGAATTCCGATGCGATGAGCACGGCCACGCACAGCGCCATCGCCAGCACCGCGCCCCATGCGGCAGGAGCGGGGATAGAGCGGACCGGGACGTCCGTTCGAATGAGTGTTTGCTGATCCATGCCCACAAACATAATCCGGGCTGACTG
Organism: Hyphomicrobiales bacterium; assembly: GCA_900473185.1. Lineage (GTDB taxonomy): Bacteria > Pseudomonadota > Alphaproteobacteria > Rhizobiales > Rhizobiaceae > Rhizobium. The sequence goes on from UCKU01000031.1 coordinate 109,826, forward strand.
CGAAGATTAGCGCTTGCAATTCGCTTGGACTTATCGATTTTTGACATTAATCAACGGATGCAAAGGGCGCGCTGAATGAAGCGGGAAGACCTGAACGACATGCTCTGGTTTCTGGTCGTGGCCGAGGAGCGGAGCTTCACCAAGGCCGCGGCAAAGCTTGGAACATCGCAGTCGACGATCAGCCACACGATCAAGAAGCTCGAGGCGCGAATGGGGTTGCGGCTTCTGACGCGCACCACACGGAGCGTGTCGCCAACCGAAGCGGGCGAAAGGCTCATCAGGTCGCTCGCGCCCCGCATTGAGGAACTGGAGTCCGAGATCGACGAACTGATGGAGATCAGGGACAAGCCGTCCGGCACGGTCAGGATCACGCTGTCGGACCATGCTCTCGAGAGTGTCGTCTGGCCGAAGCTGCGTCCACTGCTGAGCCAGTATCCGGACATCAAGGTCGAGCTGAACAGCGACAACGGTTTCCGCAATATCGTCGAAGAAAGGTTCGACGCCGGCGTACGGCTCGGTGAGAGCCTCGACAAGGATATGATTGCCGTCCGGATCGGACCTGATTGGCGCCTCGTCGCCGTCGCGTCCCCGGAATATCTGGCGATGCGTCCCGCGCCGGAGACGCCGCAGGACCTTGTCGGCCATGACTGCATCAACCACCGGCAGGCGCGGGCAGGCGGGTTGTACGTATGGGAATTCGAAAAAGACGGTCGCGAGCTCCGCGTCCGGGTAGACGGGCAGCTGATCTTCAACACGTCCTACGCGATGATCGATGCTGCGGCGAGCGGATACGGTATCGCCTATGTTCCGGAAAATCTGGTCACGAGAGATATCGCCACGGGACGCCTTGTCCAGCTTCTCGACGATTGGTCGCCGTTCTTTCCGGGCTACTACATCTATTATCCCAGCCGACGGCAGAATTCGCCCGCCTTCAGGATCATCATCGAGGCCCTGCGGCAATTGTAGGCATCGAAGGACAGGCTGTCGGGCGGCCCTCGAAGCTGGCGATCGACGAGCCGAACTTGAAACCAAAGGCAAAAAGTAATACCTTGTCGTGGAGCGGTATTACAGGATTGCGATCATGGCGACGACGGTGACGGCAAAAGGGCAGGTGACGATCCCGAAAGCGGTTCGCGAGCTCCTGGGGATCACGCCTGGAAGCAAGGTCGATTTTCATCGGGCCGCAGATGGCAGCGTGGTGCTGACGCGCGCTGACAGGAAAAAGCCGGCCAGCCGCTTCGAGCAGCTTCGCGGACATGCCGGAACGGGCCTGGACACGGATGCGATCATGGCGCTCACCCGCGGTGATACGTGACGCTTGTCGATACCAACGTCCTGCTCGATCTCGTAACGAACGACCCGGTCTGGGCCGACTGGTCGATAGACCAACTCGAAGCGGCCAGTCTTGTGGGTCCATTGCTCATCAATGATATCATCTATGCCGAACTTGCCGTCCGCTACGAACGCATCGAGGAACTTGATGCGTTTATCGATGAAGCGGAACTGATCCTGGCTCCTTTCCCGCGTGCTGCGCTGTTTCTGGCCGGGAAGGCATTCACACAATATCGCCGGGCCGGTGGGTCCCGTACCGGTGTCTTGCCGGATTTTCTCATTGGTGCGCACGCCGCGGTTCAGAAGCTGCCGGTGCTCACGCGCGATGTAGGCCGGTATCGCTCCTACTTCCCGACCATCGAGTTGATATCGCCAACTGGATGACTGAGAGACAGGACCGAGAGCAGGGCAGATATCTGCATTGACGAACCCACTTCGCTCCCCAGGATATCGTGACTTGACGAGCGCTCTGGATTTGAGGTACGTACATCATTGTGTCGGACACGCGATCCATCCAACAGGGGCGCGGGAGGAAAATGGAATGAAGGAGTTCAGTGTCGATCCAAAATTTGTCGTGAGGGACGAACAGGCTCTTCGAGAGCTGTTTCAGCCGACGCATGCTCTGGCAGCTCAGAAGTGTATGGGCGCACTCGACAGGCACGCACAGGAATTTATCAGGCGATCGCCATTCCTGTGCATCGGCACCCAGAACCAGGATGGCAAAGCCGATGTCAGCCCTCGCGGCGACCCGGTCGGCTTCGTGAAAATCCTCGATCCGCACACGCTGGCGATCCCGGACCGGCCGGGCAACAATCGCCTCGATACGCTGGCCAATATTCTCACCAATCCGAGCATTGGGCTGCTCTTCATCATTCCGGGATTTGACGATACGCTTCGCGTGAATGGCGAAGCAAGCCTCGTGACCGATCCTGAGATCCTTGGGGATGTGGGTGTCGGCGATCGTGTGCCCAAGCTTGCTATATTGGTCAAGGTGGGCGAGGTTTTCCTGCACTGCGCCAAGGCATTCAGGCGCTCGCATTTGTGGGACCCGGAGCACTTTCAGGATCGCAGCGAGATGCCCTCGCTTTCAAAGATCATCCTGGATCAGACGACCGGCGCTCCGACCGATGATACCGAAATGCGCAAGATAGATGACGCACTCGAAGACGCCTACAGGAAGTCGCTCTATTGACGGCTCCTGACTGGACGGGTGGTATCGGCTGAACCGCGGCTGCGATCTGGCAGGTCTATTCGAGTTGGTTGGAATTTGGATGTTGGACGGACACCCGATCCTGGTCATACCTGACCTTGAGAAGCTCTCGGGCTATGAAGCGGCGCTGGCGAAAGGCTGGTCGCCCGACCCGCGGCGCATCGGAGATGCCGGCTTCATCGAAGCCGAACTTCAGGACCTTCGCAATGATCCCGCGGCATATCTCGACAAGCTGACGGGGCGACATGCTTCGGCCGAACCGCAGATCAGCGATACCGCCATGGCGCTCACCAATCACGCGTTCTGGATTTGGGATGGGGAGTTCTGCGGCAAGATCGACCTGCGCTATCTGCCCGTTAGCTGGACAGTCCCCGACAGCATCCCGGGACATGTCGGATACTCGGTGGTGCCTTGGAAACAGGGTCGGGGCTATGCCACAGCCGCGCTCGATGCTCTGCTCCAGTTCGCAAAATCCCGGGGGCTGAGTGAGATCGATATTCTCTGCAATGAAGAGAATGTCGTTTCCCGCGCTGTCATTGAGCGAGTTGGCGGGAAGCTGGTGCGCCGCGCGCCCCATCCCTCAGACAGGCCCGAGCAGCAGAAGCTGTTTTTTAGGGTTCCATTGGTCTAGGTCCTGGCTACCGGCGGACCGTGGCCTTAATCGGAGCCGCGGTGCGGCATCAGCGAAGCCGCACAAGGGCCGAGTACGCTTTCGCGTAAACGATCAAAACGCCCGCTTAGCGATGAGCCGTCGCAAGCTTCGCGGCCAGCCCGACGAATACGAGGCCGGCAACGCGATTTAGAATGACCTGGCTTCTGTCGGAGCGCTTCAACCAGGTGCTTATCGACCCGGCAAGCAGCGAGATGACGGCGAAAGACGTGAAGGCGCAGATGATGAAGATGCCACCAAGCTGGAGCATCTGAAAAACGATGCTGCCGTTGGCGGCGGAGGTGAACTGGGGCAGAAATGCAAGGAAGAAAATCGCGACTTTCGGGTTCGTGACATTCATGACGACGCCGCGTGCCATCATTTGCCACATCGGCTTCACTTTCGCGGTTCCAGCTTCGAGTTCGTCCGGCACTGCCCGAAAGGCCTTGTAGGCCAGGTAAACAAGATAACCGGCACCGATGAACTTCAGTGCATCGAAGGCAAGCTGCGACGTCTGGAATATTGCCGCAACACCCAAGGACACAGCGACGGTATGAAAGACAAGGCCAACGCACAGTCCTGCGGTCACCGACAGTCCGACGCCCTGACCATAAATCGCCGATTGCATCAATACGAACAAATTATCCGGACCCGGTACCCAGCATAAAATAGTTGCTGCGGCAGCAAACGTGATGATGGTCTCAAGTGAGAGCAATGTCGGGAACTCCTAAGGCTGACGCCCAATAGCACGCGAGATCTGGCGAAACTACCGGTACCGGTGTGGACATAGCGTTATCTAAAACAGTTCCGCACCGGTCATGAGCCAGCGACGCGGCGCGCTCGTGGCCGCCGCGTCGCCGCATCAATTGCCAGGGAGGTAATAGCCACTGGGCAAAGGTCGGTTCGACGGTTGGTCCGAGGGCGCCGGTCGGCCGACGACCGTGTTTGAGCCGAAGTTATGTAGAGCGGATTCCTTTCCAGACGAAGGTCAGACCGTCAGCCCGCAGCGAGCTTTGAGATCGCGTTGACGTCAACGTAATCGCGCCAGGAGACGATGCGATCACCTTCGATTTCATAGATACCCATCAGCGTCACTCGCCCGATTTCGCTTCGGTCAGCGCGTTCGAAAATGTCGAGCCGCTCCGTGAGCACACGGTTGTCATCTGCACCGATGGCAAGCATCTCGATGCGAACCGTTGCGATGCCCATAGACTTTTCGAGTTCGTCGATCATTCCGATAGCTTCGTCGATGCCGGTTGTGGATGAAATCCCCACGTTTTCCCAAACGGTATTGGGGGTGAACCAACGCCGCACCGCAGGCCTTCCGCCATCCTCGGGGAAGGCGTTGCAAAACTCGGTTACGATCTCAAGAGGGGTAGGCATTTGATGGCTCCTTTTTAAGTTGGGGCAAGCTGGCGGTTCGCCAGCCCAGCCCGTTGTTGGCGGGGACTAAATCCAGGTCGGCGCAAACTCTTTGGCGTAGCGCTCGCCAAAACCGCCTTCTGGCAAGATTTCCTTGATCCTGGCCAGGTCTTCTGTCGCAAGCACCAGATCGGCTGCACCGACGTTTTCAGCGACGCGCTCCGCCTTGCGTGAGCCCGGAATAGGCACGATGTCGTCACCCTGAGCCAGCAGCCAGGCGAGTGCCACTTGCGAAACGGTAGCGCCCTTCGACGTGGCAAGCTCATTCAACTGGCGAACGGCCTCGACGTTCTTCTCGAAATTGCCGGGCTGCCAGCGCGGATCGCCCCGGCGCATGTCGCTCTCTTCCAGTTCGGCGGCAGGCTTGACCGCTCCCGTCAGAAAGCCACGACCGAGCGGCGAGTAGGGGACGAAGCCGATACCAAGCTCCCTCAGGATCGGGAACAGGACTTCCACGTCGCGCTCGAACACCGAATACTCGGTTTGAAGCATCGCGACTTCCTGTACGGCATGGGCCTTGCGGATAGTCTGAGGACCGGCTTCGCTGAGGCCGAAATGCTTGACCTTGCCCTCGGCGATCAAGTCCTTGACCGTGCCTGCGACATCTTCAATCGGCACGTTGGGATCAACGCGGTGCTGGTAGAGCACGTCGATATTCTCCACGCCGAGATAGCGCAGGCTGTTCTCGGTTACTTCGCGAATGTGCTCTGGGCGGCTGTCGGCTTCCCATGAGCGGGTAAAGCCGAATTTGGTGGCCAATACCACGTCGTCGCGGAAACCTTTGACCGCGCGGCCGATGAACTTCTCGTTTTCGCCCCAGCCATACAGCTCGGCCGTGTCGAAAAACGTCACGCCGAGATCATAGGCACGGCGGATCGTCGCCAAGCCGGCCTCTTCGTCGGCTGAGCCGTAGGCCAGATGGAAGCCCATTGCGCCGTAGCCGATGGCAGAGACTTCCGGGCCGTTTGTGCCCAGTTTACGCTTTTGCATGATCGTACCTTTCATTGTGCGAAGGGAATCTGGGTCATATGCGTGTTTTTGACTATGCCTGATGGTCCTGATTTATTGCCTGATCCCGTCAGCACCTTGATGTTTTCAGGCAACTGGTCCTCAATGGGACGATGGACAAACTCGATGAAATTCGCTCTCTGGCGATCCGACATGCGGGAGCTAAATATCCCGGCATGTCGCGGCTAAGCATCTACAGCATCACCGAACCGACCGAGCTGAATGCTCTGGTTTATGACCCGATGGCGTTCATTGTCCTGCAGGGAACCAAGCGGACAATTATCGGGGACAAGGTGTTCGAGTATGGCCCCGGCCAGACCATGGTCGTTTCTGCCGAAATCGCCGCCATGGGCCAGATCGTCGAGGCGTCGCCGGACAAGCCATTCCTGGCGGTTAATCTCGATCTTGATCCTGCCGTTATAATGAATGTGGTGCTGTACCTGGCCAAGACCCCGGAGCTGCAGATGCAGCCTGGGTTTGCTTTCAGCATGGCCAATGCCGAGCTGATTGGTGCGTGGCAAAGATTGCTGGGAATGTATGAGCGGCCAAAGGAAATTCCGGTGATGGCGCTTCACCTGGAGCATGAACTTATGTTCCGGCTGATGCTGACCCCGCACGCCGAGATGTTGCGTCAGATCGCCGGCGTCGAGTCCCGCCTGTCGCATGTTCGACAGGCAATGGCGTGGATACGTGAACACTACACGGAGCAGCTCAGTGTTGAGGATATGGCCGCTGTTGCAGGCATGAGCGAGTCCGTGTTCCACCGACGTTTTAAAGCGGTGACGGCTCTAAGCCCGTTACAATACCAAAAGCATATTCGGTTGCAGGAGGCCCGCCGCCGGTTGATTGCCAGGCAGACCGATGCCGCTTCTGTCGCGTTTGCTGTGGGTTATAAAAGCACATCGCAGTTTAGCCGTGAATACAAGCAGCTTTTCGGCGAGCCTCCGCGTCGTGACGCCGACATGGTGTCGGCCAGAGTCAAAGGTAGCCTGTAAAGGTGCCCGACCATCAAGTCGTTCCATATTGGCCCCTTATGGAAGCCAGCGACGCGGCGCGCTGATGGCCGCCGCGTCGCCGCATCGATCAATGCGTTGCGGGTTCGAGATAGCGGCGCAGATTGTCGCTGATCTGTTCGATCGCGGCTTCCGTGGAAGGCACATTGCGGATCGCGTTCAACAGCACGAAGTCATGGATCGTGCCGTTGTAGCGGGCCGCAGCCACGGTCACGCCGGCTTCCTTCAGTTTGCGGGCATAGGCTTCGCCCTCGTCGCGCAGCGGATCGTTCTCCGCAGTGATGACGAGTGCCGGCGGCAGGCCCTTGAGCTGGTCGATGCTGGCGCGCAGCGGCGATACATAGGGGTTGTCGCGGGTCTTGGCGTCGGGTGCGTAGAGATCCCAGCCGTATTTCATGAAGGCTCGCGCCAGGAAGCGCTGCTCGCCATATTCGTGATAGGAGCCTGTGTCGACGCTGGCATCAGTCGCGGGGATGAGAAGGGCCTGGAAGCTGATCTTCGGGCCGTTGCGGTCCTTGGCCATCAGCGTCAGGGCCGCCGTCATGTTGCCGCCGACCGAATTGCCGGCAACCGCAATCCTGCTGCCATCCGCGCCGAACTCTTCAGCGTGAGCCGCCACCCATTTCAGCACGGCATAGGATTGATCGAGTTGCGTGGGAAAACGTGCTTCCGGCAGGGACGTATATTCGACGAAGACGCCGACCTGGCCGGAGCCGACCACGAGATCGCGCAGCAGGCGCTGGTGGTTTTCAAAATTGCCGACGATCCAGACGCCGCCGTGAATGAAGAGCAGCACGCCGGGTTTGCCGGTGATGTGTTCGGGCTTCATGATGTAGATCTTCACGCTCAGACCATCCTGAGTGATGGTCTGCTCGGTCGTGGTCACGCCTGACATGTCGACCGGCGTCATGTTCTGAAGCCCGGTCAGGATCTCCTGGGGCTTGGGCTGCGGCAGTTCCCAGAACGGGCTCGGATCCTTGTTGATCTCGGTAAGGAAGGCGCGGACCTGGGGGTCGATCCGCGGGTCGGTGGCGGCGTCGGGCGCCGCTTGAGCGGGCTGAATCATGAGAGTTACTCCGAGGCTGAGGGTTGCAAGTAGGGGCAAGAGTTTCACGGTCTTTCTCTCCGGGAAGGTTGCACGCAGCCGCATTGGTAGCCCCCGGCCGGAAGCTTCCGCTTCTGTCAAATGACCGGTCCGGTGACAGGTCGGTGGTCAGCTTTCAGGGGTGATGGCGTCCGTCAGAATGGGACGCAGCCCCGAGCGCGAGGTGACGCCGGTCTTCGCAAAGATGCGATGAAGGTGGTAACCGACGGTGCGATGCGACAGATAGAGCCTGGCGCCGATTTCCTTGTTCGACAGACCTTCGGCGGCAAGCTGAGCGATGTGCAGTTCCTGTGGGGTCAGCATCTCCCAGACATATTCGGTTCGCTTGCGGCTTGCTTCTCCCGAAGCGCGCAGTTCCTCGCGCGCACGCTCGCTCCAGGGCAGGGCGCTCAGCGCATCGAAGATGTCGCGGGCCTCGCGCAACGGCGCTCTCGCATCGGCGGACCGACGCTGGCGGCGCAGCCATATGCCATAGGCGAGCAGAAGACGCCCTCTCAGGAAAGGCCATTTGCTTGCGCATGGCCCGAGACCCTGCAGATAGAACCGCTCGGCTTCTTCGGGTGTGGCGAGCAGTGCCTTGCCGTAGGACAGCATCGTTTCGACCCAGGGCACAGGCGACGGACCGGCGACACGCTGCATCTCCTCGATCACTTCCCCGGCCGTTTCGGCATGTCCGGAGAAGACTGCGGCCTCCACGAAATCAGCGAGACCGAAGAATTGCAGACCGGAATTGAAAGCAGGATCGGCAGGGATAAAAAGACGGCGCAGATGCTCATAGGCCTCCCAGTGCCGGCCCGCGCCGATGGCGGCCGTGCCGCGCGCGATCTGCAGCATTGCGAGCAGGAAACTCGCGCCGACGGAGACAACCAGGCGTTCGGCCTGGGCCGCATAGGCCTGTGACTGGTCCAGATTGCCCATCATGCCCGCAAGCCTCGCCTTGACGATCGTGGCCGCGGCGATCCAGAGCGTTCCTCCCGTTTCTTCGGCGAAGCGAACGGATTCTTCGGCCTCCCGCATCGCGCCCGTCCAGTCGCCGACTTCCATCTCTGCCCAGGCCTGAGCAAAAAGTACGCGCGCGAGGTCGCTGAGCCGCCCCTGATCGCGCAGCGCGGCAGCCGAATAGGTGAGCAAACCGACGCCAAGGTCGAAGGCGCCGATGACATTGGCCGTGCTGCCGAGAATGCGCGCCGCGACCGGATTACCGCCGCTCGTGCCGGCAAGCTGCTGGAGCTTGCCTGATATTTCGCTCCCGAGATGAAGCGGCTCAACGTAGGCGGATATCGCGATCAGGCGTGGATCGGTGTCGGGCAATTTCAGCTTATTTGCGGCCTTCAGGATGCTTTTGCGAAGATCCGCGTCCGCATTGCTCCACCAGCAGCGTTGCGCGGCGCGCCAGAGCAGGTTGCTTGCGAGATCCGTGGCGCCGGCAGCATTGGCCTCAGCGGCGAGGCCAACCAGACTGGGGATCTTTGCGAGGTCGTTGACCATCGGGGGCTGGCCCATCTCGCGGCACCAGCCGATCCGCGCCGATGCGACAGGATCAGGCTCGCTGACATTGGCGTGGCGCAGCAGGCGCTCCAGCAGGTCCGGCTGGCCGAGATCGGCGGCAAGCTCGGCGGCACGCAGGAAACGGTCGCTCCTGGTTCGCGGCGTGCTGCTCAGCGCCGCCGCCTTTTCGAGAACCTCGATTGCCATGGCGACGGCACCTTTGCGCAAGGCCCGGCTTGCCATGGCATCATATGCGCCCGCCAGTTCCTCATCCGGTCCGATCGTCGCCGCCGCGCGATGCCATAAATGCCGGTCCAGCTCCTGATGAACGATCGCAGCAAGGGCGGCATGGATCCGGTGCCGCGTCGCCAGGTCGGCCGCCTGGTGCATCGCCGAACGCACCAGCGGATGCCGGAACCGCACCTCCGTTTCGTCAAGGTCGATCAGCTTGGCGGCAATGGCCGGCGTCAGGGCACCGACATCCACTTCTTCGCCCAATAGGGCTTTGCCGGCGCGCAGGATTTCGTGGAGCGATGTCCCGTCGTTTTCCGCCGCCACGAACAGCAGCATCCGGGTTGCAGTGGGAAGATCGGTCAGGCGGGACGAGAAGGCGCGTTCCAGGCGTTCCGTCAGTGGAAGCCATGTCGTATCCCTGATATCAGCCGCTCGCCTGTCGCGCGGCAGTTCCAGAAGGGCGAGGGGATTGCCCGATGCCTCCTGCAGGAAGCGGCTGCGCAGATCGGCCGGAAGATCAGGCGCATGGGCGTCCAGCAGGTGCCCGGCGTCGGCTTCAGCCAGGCCCGAAAGCCGAAGCCGCAGGTGGGAGGGATCGTCGAACAGGCGGTCGAAGCCATCGCGCATGGCCACGAACAGAACGATAGGATCCGAACTCAGCCTGCGGGAGATGAAAGCCAGCACCTCATAGGTCGCCTCGTCCAGCCACTGGGCGTCGTCGGCAATGAGCAGGATGGGCCTCAGCGCAGCGCTTTCCGTCAGAAGGGATAGTGCCGCGAGCGCCACCAGGAAGATGTCGGGTGCGCCCATGTCATCATGCATGCCGAAGGCGGAGAACAAGGCAGATCGCTGACGGGGGACCAGGTTGACGGCCTCCTTCATCAGCGGGCGGAGCGCCTGCTCGAGCGCTGCGAAGGGCAGATGAACCTCGGCCAGGACGCCGGTCATGCTCAATACCGTCAGATCGCGCTCACGGGCCTGATGCCTTGCCTGCTCGAGGAGGGCGGATTTTCCAATCCCCGGCTCGCCGCTGATCACGAGCGTCGATCCGCCCTGATCGATCCGCGCGATCATCTTGTCGATCAGGGCAATGTCGCGATCCCGGCCTTGCAGGAATTCAGGCCCGGAGACGCGTGCAGACCGGACGGGGGCGCCCTTGCGCTGTCTGCGCCGCGGCGACCCGATCTTTTCCGACTGCTTGGCCATCAATTCAACGCTGCTTGCTCTGATCCGCGCGCAGGAATGCAAACGGATCGAATCCCGGATTATGGTTCAGCAACTGCCGAAGCGTCGCCTTGTCATTGAGCGTGCCATTCGCAGACATATCCGTAAAGCAGCTTCCACCCGGGCAAGGGAACCCGGATTGCACGAGGAGGAAAGGGCGCTGCCCCATGCGATCAAATAGTGCCAATGCACGGCGACGTTCGCAAATTTGTCATATCCGCTGGTTAGAAGCGGCGGCCTGCGCGCAGCCTGTCGAGGGACTCAGCTGCTGCGCCTTCCTTTTCCTGGAACGAGAGCCATGCAGCAGAACAATCCGGCAGTGATTATCGAGGGCGCAACCGTGGTTTTCGGCGACCGTCTGGAGACCGCCTCCGTGCGGATCGAAGACGGCCGGATCACTGATATAGACGGCGCGCGCGACGGGGCGGATCGTATCGATGGACGCGGCCATCTGCTCGGCCCGGCTTTCGTGGACATTCATGGCGATGCCTTCGAGCGGCAGGTCATGCCGCGGCCCGGCACCATGCTGCCGGTGGCGGCCGCGCTTCTCGAAACCGACCGCCAGCTTGCCGCCAACGGCATCGCCACGGCCTATCATGCGCTGACGCTCAGCTGGGAGCCCGGGCTGCGGTCGGTCGAAACCGGTTACGCTATCGTGCGCGCGCTCGACACGCTCACGCCCCGGCTGACCGTGGACAATCGCGTGCAACTGCGCTGGGAAACCTTCTGCTTCGAGGCGATCGACCTCATTCGCGAGGCGCTTGCCGGTCCGCGCCTGCCATCGATTGCCTTCAATGACCACACGTCGATGGTGATGCTGCATCCGTCGATCCCGCTGCAGGAACGGCCGTTCGACCTCGATCCGGCCTTCCCGGTGGTGGATCCCGAAACGCCCGGCTTCGCCGAGAAGATGGGCGAACGCGCCAAGCGGGCGAAAATTCCGGTCGCCGACATGGTGGCGCTCGTGCGCAGCATGTGGGAGCGCCGTCCTGAGGTGCCCGATGCAATCGAGGAAGTGGCAGCCCTCGGAAAGGCCGCGGGCGCACCGATGCTGTCGCATGACGATAGCCAGATCGAAACGCGCGATTTCTTCCGCCTCCGCGGCGCCAGGATCTGCGAATTCCCGATGAACCGGCGGGTGGCGCGGGCTGCCCGCGATGCCGGCGACTTTATCGTCTTCGGCGCACCCAACGCGACACGCGGCGGCAGCCATCTCGCCTCGATCGGCGCGGCCGACATGATCCGCGAAGGGCTCTGCGATATTCTCGCCTCGGACTACTACTATCCGGCGATGCTGCTTGGCCTTGCAAGGCTCAAGGCCGATGGCGTGGCGCCGCTCCATGCGCTCTGGCCGCTCGTCTCGGGCAATCCGGCGCGCGCCTCCGGTCTTACCGATCGCGGCGTCATCGAAGTCGGCAAGCGGGCGGATCTCGTGCTGGTCGATTGGCCTGATGGTGGGGCACCCGCCGTTCGCCGCACCTGGGTCGGCGGCCGGGAAGCCTATCGCGCAGCGCCTGCGGGCGAGCTGGCAATGGCCTGATAGCGGCGGCATTCGCGATCGCTATCGGCGAGGCGACAGAGATAGCAAGCTATGAGCTGACCTAGCTGAAGTCTCTCGCCTGCACACCAGCGACGACCTCGTCCGAGACCTGCCGCAGGTCCTGCCGCGAGGCGCCGTCGCGTGCCTGGACGGACAGGCCCTGCAGGACGGCGGTAAGATAGCGGGCGAGTGAAATTGCGCGTTCCTGGTCCAGCCACCGCTCGAGCGTCTCTGCGATCATCTCCCGCATCGTGTTTCGCCGCTCCGCCATCTCGCGCGCCAGCTCCGCATGATCAGGACCGCACTGGACCATGCCGCTTGATATCAAGCAGCCGCGCTCTCCCGCGGGGTCGGTAACGGCATCGATTGCCTTGTGCAGCAGCGTCTCGATCGTCTCCGGAAGGGTCGTGGTCGTTCTGATATCCCATACCGGCCCCCGCAGGCCGAAATAGCGATCGAGCGCTTCGCGGTAGAGGCCCGCCTTGCTGCCGAAAGCCGAATAGAGGCTCGGGGGCGCGACGCCGATTGCGGCCGTCAGATCGTTCAGCGAGACACCTTCATATCCATGCCTCCAGAAGAGGCGCATGGCGATGTCGATCGCCTGATCCCTGTCGAAGGTTCTCGGGCCGCCGCGGCGTGTTTTCACAACCTTATCCATAGTGATCACTAAAGACTGCTTGACAGCAAAAGGCAAGCCGTTAGTTTGTAGTGATCACTAAAAATAAGGATTTTGGCATGGTAAGAATGTTGCGCGGAATTTGGGTCGTGGTCCTGCTGATTGGCCTGTCTTCCATGGCGATGGGCGCTCAGAAGAACTACACGGTGAAGGCGCCTGACGGCGTAGAGATCGCGGTTCAGGAATCGGGCGATCCCGCAGGGCCGGCGATCGTTTTCATCCACGGATTGCTCGGCAGCCATCTGAACTGGGACATGCAGGTAGGCAGCGCCAATCTGCAGAAATATCGGCTGATCACCTATGACCTGCGCGGTCACGGCCTGTCGGGCAAGCCTGATGACGCTGAAGCCTATCATGACGGGCGCCGCTGGGCCGCCGATCTCTCGGCCGTCCTCAAGGAGACAGGCGCGAAAAATCCCGTTCTGGTCGGCTGGTCGCTCGGCGGCGTGGTTATCTCCAACTATCTTGCCGCCTATGGAGACGGCGGCCTTGGCGGCATCGTCTATGTCGACGGCGTCATCGAACTCAACGCCGCGCTGATCACATCGCATCCTGATGTTTATGCGGGCATGGCTTCGGATGATCTGAAAGTGCACCTCGATGCGGTCAAAACGTTCCTGGGCCTGTGTTTCGAAATCAAGCCGGATACGGCGACGTTCGAACGGCTGCTGTCGAATGCCTCGATGGCCTCGTGGATCATGACGCGGACCATCCCTTCGATGACCGTTTCTGCCGGTTTGCCTAAGGCACGCGTGCCGGTTCTGCTGCTCTATGGCGGCAAGGACGTTCTGGTCAATGTCGAGCCGAGCATCGCAAGGGCGCGGGAGCTCAATCCGGCCGTTCAGACCAAGATCTATCCAAAGTCGGGGCATGCGCCATTCCTGGAAGAGGCGCAGCGCTTCAATGGCGATCTCGCGAAGTTCAGAGATGCGGTATCAGGCAAGTGAATTTGGAAATGGGGCGGGCAGGGTGCTCGCTCCCTTTCTGCTTCTGTCGCAACGTCTTGTCCGCTCACGGCGCTTCGCCGCAATTTACGCCGCGCGCGCCGCGATGATGGATGCCGGCCTGAGTTGGCTGTTCGGGATGCTGCTATCGGCGTGTGAGGTCGGGCGTTCTGCGGGATCGGTCTGACCAGGAACGAACGAATGCTTTCGGGCCCTGGCGAACAGGATGCTCATCGACTGCTCTCCCCAGATTGTCCCGCCAGTTCGTAGCGGGCGCGGCTCAGGCTGACCAGGCTGGCAATTGCAGCGCAGGCAGCCGACAGGACGACCGCAAATTCGAGCGCGGCAGAGAGCGGCAATGTCGCGAAGATGAGCGACATGAAGATTCCGCCCAGGGTCTGGCCGAGAAGCCGTGCTGTGCCCTGCATGGCACCTGCCGCGCCGCTTCTGGCTTTCGGAGCAGAGAGAAGCAGAATGCGGTTGTTCGGCGTCTGGAACAGGCCGAAACCCAGGCCGGCAATCACCGTGCCGACCAGAAACGCAATGCCTCTCGGATCAGGCGGGCAGAGAGCTGCCACAAGGAGGCCGACACCCAGCAGTGCGCCGCCTGTCGCGCAAAGCCATGCGGTCTTGACGCGGTTTGCCAGACGTCCCGAAAATGGCGCGATGATCGCGGTCGCAACCGGCCAGGGCATCATGTAGAGACCGGCCAGGACCGGAGTCATGTGCAACCTGTGCTGGAGATAAAAGGGTAGCGCGATGTAGCTCAGCATCTGGCCGCAGAAGCAGGATACCGAGGCGATGACCGCCACGCGGAATGCAGGTGCCGCCAGGAGATCGGTCGGAATGATCGGGGCGTCGCTGTTGCGTTCCAGGCGCAGCAGGATGACAAGGCAAGCTATCGAGGCGGCAATGAGGACCGCGCCACTTGCCGGCGCAGTCGCTATCCGGTCGGTACCGCAGAAGAAGAGGATGAACATCGACGTGTTGGCCAGCAAGGCCTTGGTGTTCAGCTTTCGCTTCGTGCCCTGCATCTTGCCCAGCAGACCGCCGCTGAGCAGCACGATGATGCCGAGCGGTATATTGACCGCAAAGAGCCAGGGCCAGGTCGTGACGGAAAGGATGGCGCCGGCAATGCCTGGACCGGCAGCGGAAGAAATCGCGATGACCATGGCATTGACGCCGATGATCGGACCCAGCATGTGCTGCGGCAGGGCCGAGCGCAGGTTCATCATGGCAAGCGCCATGATCGCGCCCGCGCCGAGGCCCTGCGCGAAACGGGCTAGGACCAGCAGGGAAAGGTCGCCCGCGAAGGCGCAGGCAGCCGAAGCCGCGGTAAACAGCGCGACGCCGATCAGGAAGACCCGCCGCGCACCATAGATTTCCCCGAGCGCGCCACACGGAAGAAGGGCGACCAGCACGGCCAGCTGATAAGCTGAGACGACCCATACTGTGCTGCCTGCTTCCACGTGCAGCGAGAGCGCGATCGAGGGCAAGGCGACGTTGGCAATGGCGCCGTCCAGAACGACAAGAACAGCTGAGAGAAGTATGAGTGCGATGGCCATGTACTGTCGAGGCGATGCCGGACCATCCTGAGAAATCGATGCGGTGGAGGCGAGGGACATTGAGAAACTCCCAATCGTTATCGGATGGACGACTAAAGCGCGTCGCGATCTCCAAGATTCGCTTGTCGCGCTTTAGGTTCTTGTTTTCGCATGTCGTTATCGCAAAACCGCTGCACACTTTTGCGCGACACGCTTTAGTTAGGCCTTGCCGACTGCGAGCGCCAGACGCAACGAAATCAAACGACTGTTGCATAAAACGCCATGCGTGAGTAAATGGAGTCATGTCCGATCTCGACCTCAACCTCCTGGTGGCACTGGATGCGCTGTTGCGCGAGAGAAGCGTATCGGCCGCCGCGCGTCGGCTTGGCCTCAGTACGTCCGCCATGAGCCGGACGCTGTCACGCTTGCGGGCTGCGCTCGGCGATCCGATCCTTGTGCCGGCCGGGCGCGGCATGGTCGCAACGCCCCATGCCCTGGCGATTGCCGAAGACGTGCATTCGTTGAAAGAAGCTGTGAAAGCGGTGCTCAGTCCGCCGTCGACCGTGGAAATCCGCGAGGTGCGCCGCGATTTCACCATCCGTGCCAATGAGGCGTTCGTGCTTATTTTTGCCGCGCGCCTGAGCGCTGCTGTGGCGAACGCGGCACCAGGGATAAGGCTTCGGTTTGCGCCGCGCTCGGACAAGGACGTTCAATCCTTGAGAGACGCAGCCGTGGATCTGGATATCGGCGTCCTGCCGACGGAGAGCGGGGAACTGCGTTGCCAGACCCTTTTCGAAGACCGGTATGTGGGTCTTGCAAGGACAGGACACCCGATTTTCGATATAGATCCGATCACGGTCGAGAGCTATGCCGCCTGGGGCCACGTACTCTTCTCACCGCACGCGGATTTTGCCGGTCCGGTCGACAGGGCGCTCGCCGAACTCGGCGTCTACCGCGATGTCAGACTGATCGTTCCAAGCTTTCCAGCAGTGATCGCGGTTGCGGCGGCATCCGATTTGATCGGCGCGATTCCGAATTCTTATCGCAAATCCGCCGCAACAAGCCAGATCAGGACGTTTGACCTGCCGGTAGCCGTGCCGGGTTTCGACATCGTCCAGGCGTGGCACCCGCGGATGGATGCAGATCCCGTTCATCGTTGGCTGAGAGCGCTGATCTTTGAGACGTTCAAGTCAATGAACTGAGCGCGCATTCGATAGTGAAAAGGACGGGTATCGGGGCAAGGCAGACGCTGTTCGTCGCCGTGCGCCGGCCGCTTTTGCGCGTGCCGTTTTGATCGCCGATTGACAGACCATCACTCCTTGTCCCCGCGCGATCGACGTATTCATCCGAATATAACGCCGTTGTATACGGCCGAATATCATGCTAGCGGTCGGCTCCATCCTTGAGGACCCATGCCCATGATCTCCCGTCTCGCTTTCGTTGCGAAAATCGCCATTGCTATCAGTGGTTTATTGATATCTGCTCCCGCCTGGGCCGACCGTCTAGTTACAGATCAGATCGGCCGACAGGTGCACATCCCGGATGTCGTCAGCCGTGTCGTCATCCTGCAGCACCAGACGCTCAACATCGCCGTGCAGATGGATGCGATGGACAAGGTGGTCGGTGTACTCGACGAGTGGAAGAAGCAGCTCGGCGCCAATTATGTGCGTCTCGCACCACAGCTTCCGAACCTTGCCATGCCGGGTGGCCTCACCAAGGTCAATATCGAGGAATTGCTGAAGCTGAAGCCGGATGTGGTGTTCGTCACCAACTACGCGCCGGCAGACATGGTCAAGCAGATCGAGGATGCCGGCCTCGCCGTCGTCGCCATTTCGCTGCTCGATGTGCCGCCGGCCGAAGCCGTCAAGCTCAATCCGAGCGTCAAGGACGAGCCGGCTGCGATCGATGCTGGTTTCGCGACCGGCGTGCGGCTGATCGCCGACGTGCTTGACCGCAAGGAAAAGGGCGAGGAGATGATCGCGGTCACCAAGAAGACCCGCAAGCTCGTCGCCGACCGGCTCGCCGACATCCCGGAAGACAAGCGCGTCGCCACCTACATGGCCAATCCGGACCTCTCCACCTATGGCCGCGGCAAATATACCGGCCTGATGATGGAGCGCGCCGGCGCCCGCAACGTTGCGAACTCGATCGCCGGTTTCAAGCAGGTGTCGATGGAAGACGTCTTGAAATGGAACCCGGCCGTCATCTTCGTCCAGGAGCGTTATCCGGCCGTCGTCGACGAGATCAAGAAGACCGCCTCCTGGCAGACGATCGATGCCGTCAAGGACGGCAAGGTCTACCTGATGCCGGAATATGCCAAGGCTTGGGGTTATCCGATGCCGGAAGCGATGGCGCTCGGTGAACTCTGGATGGCGAAGGAGCTTTATCCCGAGCGGTTCAAGGATATCGACATGCAGAAGGAAGCGGATGCCTATTACAGGGAGTTCTACCGCACCGACTATCGCCCTGCGCAATGAATGACGATGTCTTCCCGCGACGCCCGCCATCGGTGATCATCGCCATACTGGCGGTCACTCTGGCGCTCGTCGCGGTCGCTTCCCTTGGCATAGGCCGTTACGACATTCCGTTCGCGCGGGTGGTCCAGATCCTCTGGGCGCCGGTTTCCCCGCCGGACGTGCCGGTAACGCCGACGGAGGCGAATGTCGTCTTCACAGTGCGCATGCCGCGCATCCTGCTGGCGCTTCTGGCCGGCGCGGGTCTCGCACTTTCCGGCGCCACGATGCAAGGCGTGTTCCGCAATCCGCTCGTGGGGCCGCAGGTGATGGGCGTCTCCTCGGGTGCTGCTTTCGGTGGTGTGCTCGCCATCCTCTTTAGCTTTCCGCGCTACGGGCTGCTTGGTTCGGCCTTCGTCTTCGGGCTTTCGGCACTGGTTCTGGTCTATGCGCTGAACGGCATCGTCGCGCGCCGTAACATCCTGGCGCTGGTACTGGCCGGTGTCGTCGTCACCGGCTTCTTCGGTGCGCTCGTCAGCCTTGTCCAGTATCTGGCCGATACGGAAGACAAGCTGCCGGCCATGGTCTTCTGGCTGCTCGGCAGTTTCGCCACCGCCAATTGGGAAAAGCTCCTGCTGATCGCCGCGCCCGTTCTGATCTGCAGCCTTCTGCTGCTCGGCCTGCGCTGGCGCATCAATCTGCTCTCCGTCGGCGACGAGGATGCCCGCGCCCTCGGCGTCAATGTCGAGCCACTCCGTTGGCTGATCCTGATCCTCGTCTCCTGCATCGTATCGGCGCAGGTGGCAGTCAGCGGCGTTATCGGCTGGGTCGGGCTGGTCGTGCCGCATATGGCGCGCATGCTGGTCGGCCCCGATCACCGGGTGATGATGCCGGCCTCGTTGATCATCGGCGCGCTCTACCTGCTGATAATCGATACCGTCGCCCGCACTGCCACAGCCACGGAAATCCCGCTCGGTATCCTGACCGCGTTGATCGGCACGCCGGTCTTCGCGCTGGTGTTGAAACAGACCCAGAGAGGCGCACGTGGATTCTGATCCGGTCATGCTGCGCATCGAGGCCGTCAGCCAGTCCTATGACGGCGAGCGCTGGCAGTTGCGCAATCTCGACTTCGACCTGAGGGCCGGGGAGATCACCGCTATCCTGGGGCCGAACGGCCGCGGCAAATCGACATTGCTGCGAGTTCTGGCGGGACTTCTGAAGCCAACCTCCGGCCGGATGGAACTCAATCAGGGCACCGGCTTCGTACCGCAGGAATTCATCGGCTCCTTTCCCTATTCGGTGCTGGATGTGGTGCTGATGGGCCGCGCCCGGCATATCCCGGCTTTCCAGACGCCGCGAAAGCGCGATGTGGAAAAGGCAATGGAGGCACTCAGCGCCACCGGCATGGCCGACTACGCGTCGCGCAATGTCGAGGCTTTGTCCGGTGGCGAGCGCCAACTCGTGCTGATTGCCCGAGCGCTTGCGGGTGAGAATGCGGTTCTGTTGCTCGACGAGCCGGCTTCCGCACTCGACCTGAGAAATCAGGATGTCGTGCTCTCCCTGCTCAGCGAATTGGCCGACCGTGAAAAACTCGCCATTGCCTTTACCACCCATCAGCCCAACCACGCGCTCGCCGTGGCTGACAAGGTGCTGCTCATGCTGCCACAGACGAGAACCATCTTTGGTGCAACCGAAAAGGTGATGACGGAAGCCTATCTGGAAGCGCTTTACGGCATTCCGATCCTGTCAGCACGCCTCGGCAGCGGTGAGCGTGAAGAAACCGCTTTCGTGCCGCTCTTCCGGCAAAGAGATCGAAAAGGCGAACATTGATGACCCAATCCGTGAAGGTGCTCTCCGCCGGCAGCATGCGGCATGTATTTCCCGCCATCATTGGCGCTTTCGGGCAGATGACGGGTATCGGGATTTCGCTGTCACTTGGACCTGCCGGCCTGTTGCGCGAGCGGATCCAGGCGGGCGAAGCATTCCATCTTTTTGCTTCGGCCAACATGGCGCATCCGCGACGTCTCGCTTCCCTCGGCATCACGGAAGAGCCTATCTGCTTCGCGCGCAATCGGCTTTGCGTGACCGCACGCGCCGATCTCGGCCTCGCGACGGAGAATTTTCTCGACATCCTGTCAGATCCTGCGGTGAAGATCGGCACATCGACGCCAGGCGACGATCCTTCCGGGGACTATGCTTTCGAAGTTTTCGACCTTGTGGAGGCGAAGCATCCAGGCATGGGCGTCGCGCTGAAAGCCCGTGCGCGGCAACTGGTCGGCGGCCGCAATTCGCCGCCGACACCGCCCGGCAAGGACGGCGGTTATCTGATCGCTGACGGCGAAGCCGACCTTTTCCTGAGCTATTATTCCAACGCCCGGCTGCTGGAGGCCGATCCGGCTTTCCGCGTCGTCGAAATCCCGGCGGAATTCTCTCCCAAGGTCGAATATGGTTTGGGGCTGTGCAAGGGCGCTCCGAACGATGCGAGAGAGCTGCGGGATTTTCTCCTATCCGATCAAGGGCAGGAGATATTGAAAGGAGCAGGCTTTTCGCGGGTCGGTTAGCGAGCATGGGGATACCCAGGCTCCATTGACAAGGCAGCGGGCATCGCGCCAGGGCAAGGCTGCCCACCATCGAACTCTCTCGCAAAACTTGGCCGATCCGCCGTATTTGTTGGCAGCTTCGCGAAATCCGCCTTCCGTCCGGAATGCTAGTCTCTCCCCACTTGCTTCCATTTCGAAAGGCCGCTGCCATGCTTCTGGATCGTTCCCGTCTGCCCGTCGTCTTCATCCGCACCAATGCCGATGCCGAGACCTCCATCAATGATCAGATCGAGGCTTTGTTGGAGGAGCGGCGACCGTTCGTGCTGGTTACCGATCACGCGCCTGACGATCATGACGACGACACGCAGGAGGAGCGCAAGGAGCGGGCGCTGTTTTTCAAGAAGATCAAGGACCGGATGCGGGCCTATTGCCGTGGCATGATCGTCATCGATGGCGGCAGGCCGATGTCGCCCGCGATCAAGATCGCGGCTGTCACGGCCGGAAAGGCGTTTGGCTTCGCGATCGTCTTTGCGGCAAATGAGGAGGAGGCGGAGCGCAAGGGACGGAGCCTCATCGGCAGTAGGGACGATGCGTGGTTACTCTGACCTCCGGCTTCTGTGATAGAGCAATACGCCGTCGGTTGAATTTGCCTGTGAGGATCGGCAATGAATATTCAGGATAGATTTGACCCCTCCGTGATCGATGAGGTGTCGCGCCCGGCCTTCAGTTTCATCACCGAGACGAGTTTCGTCGGCGAGTCCGAACCGCATCGCCATGGGAAGGCGCAGCTGCTTTACGTGATGAGCGGCGTGCTGACGATGAGGGCGGCCGGCGGTGTGTGGACGGTGCCGCCGAATTGCGCACTGTGGATTCCGGGCGACACCTCCCATAGCGGTCGCGTGGCCGGCCATATCAAGATCGGCAATCTCTATGTCGATGCGAAACTGACCGGCGGCCTGAAGGACGAGTGCGGCATTCTGTTCGTCCAGCCCTTCCTGCGCGAGCTGATTTTTCGCCTTGAGCCGCGTCATGACAGTCCCGAGATGGAGCCCGAACGGCTGCACCGTCTGGTCGGCGTGCTTCTCGATGAGCTCCGCGCAGCACCGCTCGAGCCGATCCATCTGCCGATGCCAACCGATCGCCGGCTGCAGCGGCTCACCGAGGCGATGGTCGCCGAGCCCGGCCTGCGCTTCACCATAGACGAATGGGGTGCGCGGGTCGGCGCAAGCAACCGGACGCTCAGCCGCCTGTTCCAGCGGGAGACGGGCATGTCTTTCGTGCGCTGGCGCCAGCAGCTGCATATCGGTGTCGCCCTTCAGCGTCTGGCGGCGGGGCAGCTCGTGACCGTCATTGCCGGCGATCTCGGCTATGAGAGCGTCAGCGCCTTCATCGCCATGTTCCGCCGCATGCTCGGAACGACGCCGACGCGCTATTTCAGCGACCAGATGCTGGCGAGCCCGCACAGGCTGGAAATCACGGCGGATTGGCGCGCGGAAGCGGGAGAAGGCGATGACCGGAATGAAGAGAAGGGCCGGGATCCTGCGAAGGGCTCTACGTCCAATCTGGTGCCGTTCAGACGAGAGCAGAATTGATCCCGTTCAGCCCGTCCTTGTTGCTCTGCCCAGTCCTAGAAACGCATATCCGCATCGTCATGAGACCGGTGGAGGGGCCGGCCTTCCTGAAAACGGCACGGACCGGGGCGGACTTCCGTTGCCTGCAGCACCGCGACATCGCCGGATGGGCTGATATGAAGCGCAGACAGGATATTCGTCGCGAAGGCGCCGGTATCGATGGCAATCCGGTTCGGGAAGATCTCGACGCGTTCGCTTGCGGTAATCGTGTGCCCATGGACGACGATCTTGCCGAATGAGGCGCTGGCGTTCAGGAACTCGCCGCGAATCCACATCAGCGTATGCGCATCCTGCTCGGCCAGGGGAATGCCGGGTTTCAGGCCGGCATGGACGAGGATGTGGTGGTCGAGTTCGACATAGCGCACCGCCGCGCGCAGGCATTGCAGGCGCTCGTCTCCAAACCTGCCGCGGATCTCGTCTGCGGTGATGGCTGCCTCAAGGGGCAGGCCGTAGGACAGCATCGTCTCGCTGCCACCGAGGTCTTGCCAGTGGTTTACGAGATCTGCCTGAACGGCCGGGTCCGTCTCGTCGAGGATCTGAAGAGGGAGGGCGTCGTGGTTGCCGCGTATCAGCTTCGAGCCCGGTCTGTCGCGTAGCGTGCGGATGACGAGATCCAGCGCTTCGCGGCTCTCCGGCCCACGGTCCATGATATCGCCGAGGAAGACGATCCGGTAGTCGATCGTCTCGTCGCGCGCCTTGCCGTCAATGCCAGAGAGCATCTCCTCCAGCAGGTCGGCACGCCCGTGGACATCGCCGATGGCGAATGTGTGCAGAGAAGCGTTCGCGGTCATCCATCGCTCCATTGTGGCACTCGGTATGGCATTGTTTATGAGCTGCGCCCAGCCCCCAACTGAAATGTGGAATCCAACTCGATACTGCCGGAGAATCGCCTGCGGTGCGGGTGTATTTTGAGCGATTTATCTTGATGGAGATATCTTCGCGAAGCACTCTGCGCACTCATTCGTCGCGAAACGCTGATTTTTACAACGTCGCGGAATTCATCTGTAAAACTGTCGCTTTCATTGGGACTTTCACCGCATTCATTCGAGGATCAGATGCTATACACTCTGCATGCCGCACCGGGCTCATGCTCTTTCGCGCCTCACGTCGTACTGGAGGAAATCGGCGAACCCTACTCACTTGCTTTGATGTCCCTGGGGCATCCGGAAACTGAAACTGATCAATTCCGCCGACTAAACCCGAAAGGCCGCATTCCCGTCCTCACCGATGACAATTTTATCCTGACAGAAGCGCCGGCAATCCTCGTCCATCTCGGGCTAACCAACCCTGGTGCCAAGCTCTTGAGCACTGATCCGGAAACAATTGTTCGATCGATCGAATGGTTTAACTGGCTGTCAGGCACGGTGCATGCCGTCGCTGTTCGAATGATTTGGCGACCGGACTATTTCACCGACGATGGCGAGTATGATTCGTTGATCGCCAAGGGCAAGCAGCATCTTTCTTCAGCCTTCGCGCTTATCGAAAGCAGAATGCAAGAGCGTCTCTGGGTCGTGGGAGACCACTATTCCGTGGTCGATCCTTATCTGCTGGTGTTCTATCGATGGGGAAATCGGATGCACATGGACATGCAAAGCGCCTATCCGGCGTGGACCAAACATGCCCGCCGTCTTGAAGACAGGCCGGCCGTTCAAAACGCGCTTTCTCAAGAAGGTATCTCACTATGGGAATGAGGTACTTTCCCGGGACTTGTTTGTCGTGCAGTGCCTGATTTTCGGCTGGCCGTTGTAGAGCGGTTTTTGACCGGGGAGAAGCTTCGCGCGAACGCTGGCTCAGGTTCAAAACCCGGCCGAATTGATCCCGTTCACCCGCTTCTCCCGGCCCTCCTGACGATCCGCCACCTGGCCTGCCCGATCGCCTGGCGATTGGCGATCTTTTCGGGCGGGGTGCCGGTGAGGACCGCCTTTATGTCGTCGCGCATCTGCGGGAAGACGCGGTAATATTGGTGGTTTTCCGGCTCTGACAGCTCGAGTATGGCGCTGACGTCGACAGCCGATACCTTGTCGCTGATCGTGCCCATATTGTCGGGGCCGTCTGCGCCGAGGCGCGGTCCGTTGAATTTGGTGCCGCTGCTGAGTGTGCTCAGAATCCAGTCCTTCTCGGAATAGTAGACGGTGATCGACCGGCAGATCCGCGGCAGGAACTTGAATTTCTGGGGATCATCGAAGGCGTCGGCATCTTCGTCGGCGGCGGCCAGGATCACCTTGTCGAAATAGCGGCGCAGGGGAGATGACGATGTGCCGTCGAGCGAGGTCATGGCATTGACGGTCGAAAGCGTCGGGGAGGGCGGTTCGGGCAGTTTCATCAGCGCCTGCAGCGCATTTCGCATCACATAATTGCCCATGCTGTGGCAGATCAGGTGAATGGCCTGGTTGCAGCGCTCTTCCTCGCTGAGCTTGTCGACGAAATCGCTCAGGCGACGCAGGGTTCGGGCGATCGCGATGCCCGATGCCGCCGCGGTCTTGCGGTCATGGGCGTAATCGCCAAACGGTGTGGGTATGGGCAGGAGCGAGGCAATCGACGGCCAGGAGAAAACGAACATGTTGACGTCGAGCCCGTAGAAGGCGCTCAGCCAGCCGGCGCGCTCGATGGAATCGACGAAACTGTTGCTGAAGCCATGGATGAAGGCGATCGTCGGCTTGTTATCGGCCTTCATCGAGGCGCGGATAGCATCGAAGATCGTGTCGCTGCCGAGCGTCGGCGCCTCTCCTTCGGCGAAGAGAAGCTGCTGGTTGGCCACGGCGAGCGAGCCCGGCACGAGCACGTTCGTCTTCCTCGACAGATTGACGTCGACCTTGGCGCTGCCGTAGCGGACATCGATGCCGCTGGTCGGCCCGAGTTCGGAACCGAAGCCGATGATGCGCTGGTGCTGCGGATCGGTTGGATCGAGGAGCGGCTGACGATTGGTTGCGAAGTAAACCGTCTTGATCATGATCCTCTCCGCCTCCGGATGGCGCGACCGATGTGGTTCTCGTTGCATGATGAATGCGATAGCAAACAGAAAGTAAATCCCGCCACGGTTGGCGTATTAATTGCGCCAATCCATGTGGATTTTGCAGTATTCAATTTTTCTTTGAATATTTCCTCAAGAATTAGCTAATGCAATTTAGTGGCGATTGCAACAGGAATCGGGTTATCCCGGAGTTCGTCGGAGAATTCATAAGGTTCCAGCTGATCCGTGCGAAGAGCCGTTCGACGATCCACCGAGAGAGTATTCCTCAGGCTGGACGATCAAAAGACGAAAACCTAGAAGGGATTAAGCCCAACCGGCCTCTTTAAGGAGGAGAAAAAATGAAACGCATCGAGATGGAGGTGAGCGGCGGCTGCCAGTGCGGTGCCGTGCGCTACCACGCAACCGCTATGCTCGACAATTCGCATCTCTGCCATTGCCGCATGTGCCAGAAAGCCTCGGGCAATATCTTTGCCGCGCTCGTCGCCGCGCCGGATGATGCACTCACCTGGACACGCGGCAAGCCTGATGTCTGGAAGAGCTCGGAGCTTGTCGAGCGCGGCTTCTGCGCCAATTGCGGCACGCCATTGTTTTTCCACCACCTCGAAAACGGTCGCACCAACCTGATGATCGGTTCGCTCGACGATCCGAACGCCTTTTCGCCGCTTGCCAATACCTGCACCGAGAACATGGTGAAATGGTTCGATACGATCACCGGCATGGAAAATACCGGTGCGACTGAAAACAACGGCGCCGACTGGGCTGCGGCAATCAGGGAGAGCAGCAATCAGCATCCCGATCACGATACTACCTCATGGGCGGTGAGGGGGCGTGACGGCTGAGTCCCATTCCGGCGGCGGCCAGTGCGGCGCTATCCGTTGCCGCTATTCAGGCTGAGCACGGTTTGATGATAGATGGCGGGCTGGGCCGGCTTTTGGCATTCTGCTTCGGCATGCGAAGTCTGGCGTTCTGCTGGACTGATCTGACTTGGAGCGAATGACTGCTTTCTGCCCGAAGCGGACATTCGAGGTCGATCCGAGAAACGTACGGTATGTGCTAGAATGCGGCCCGAAGGCGGAATGCGACAGACGCACTGCGAGGGGCGGTGCGACCGAGAGCCGACGTTGTGCTCTTAAGGAGAGACGAGGACGATGCCGACACCACAGCAACCGAGTCTAATAGTTCGACAGAAATCCCCACAAAACATCGAGTTTCCGTTTGCGTCGCTCTCCGATTGGCTGATCCCAACCGAACTGTTTTTCGTGCGAAACCATTTCCCGTCGCCGAACCTCGATGCGCGAGACTGGAGATTGCGGGTTAGCGGGGCGGTGGAGCGGCCGATCGAACTTGACCTCGACAGCATCAAGGCGATGCGGAGCACGACTTTGACTGCCGTAGTCGAGTGCGCAGGCAACGGGCGCGTCTACTATGAGCCGCCGAGGGAGGGGTTGCAGTGGCAGAACGGAGCCGTCGGCAATGCCGCGTGGACAGGTGTTCTTCTGCGCGAGATTTTGGAAATGGCGGGCGTCAAGCGAACCGCATGTGAGGTTCTGCTCACAGGCGCCGATAGCGGCGTCGTCGACTCGAACAAGAAAACGGCTTCTCCCGGCCCCATCGCGTTTGCGCGCAGTTTGCCGCTTGAGAAGGCCATCGCCGACAGCACGATCCTTGCCTATTCGATGAACGACAAGCCGTTGACGCGCGATCACGGCTATCCGCTACGCGCGGTCGTGGGTGGCTGGTTCGGCATGGCCTGGGTCAAGTGGATCACCGATATCACGGTTGTGGAGAAACCGTTCCTTGGCTACTGGCAGGCGCGCGACTATTTCCGTTGGGAGCGCAGCCTCGGGGAACCCACGCTGGTCCCCCTTGCGCAGATGGAGGTCAAATCGCAGATCGCGCGTCCCGTACAGGGGGCGCAACTCGTCGTCGGCCAACCGTACCGGATCTTCGGAGCCGCCTGGAGCGGAGAGACTGCTATCCGGCAAGTGCAGGTCTGCACTGGAGATGGCAGGGGCTGGCGCGAGGCAAGGCTCCTTG
The DNA here is from genome assembly GCA_900473185.1 of Hyphomicrobiales bacterium. Lineage (GTDB taxonomy): Bacteria > Pseudomonadota > Alphaproteobacteria > Rhizobiales > Rhizobiaceae > Rhizobium. Next base: position 136,847 of record UCKU01000031.1, read on the forward strand.
AAACGGAACGTCCGTTTGCATGGCGCTTGTGGGAGTACATCTGGACCCCTGAAGACGTGGGGCAATACACACTGCGATGCCGCGCGACCGATGCGGCGGGGTGCGTGCAGCCCGACCACCAGCGTTCCGACTGCGAGAGCTACGTGGCTAATTGGATCATTCCGGTGGAGGTTACCGTCGTTCCCGAGCCACGGACGTACGACGAGGAATTCGTGATCTAATCACCGCATGGGGCGGAATGGCGGCTTTTGGCGCAAAGCAGACGTCGTTGTACCCGCACGTCACCCTCACACCAGCGATCGCCTCGCCACTTCGATCACTTTTTGCGTTAGGCCCGCAAGCCGGTCTGCGGCGAGCCGGCTGATCTGCCAGTAGAGCACGACATCGAGAGGCGTGTCGGGGATAAGCTCGACGAGCCGGCCGGCCTTGATGTGGTCCTGCGTCAGCTGGATCGGGCTCATGCCCCAGCCCATGCCGAGCAGGCTCGCATCGAGAAAGCCCTGGGTGGCCGGCAGCCAGTGCGTCGGTACGTTGACGTCGGTCGCCAGTGTGCGGCGGATCCATTGCGCCTGCAGGCGGTCCTTCTGGTTGAAGGTGAAGGAGGGCGCGCGGGCAAGCGCTTCCTGAGTGACGCCGTCGGGGAAATAGCGGCGGACGAACTCGGGGCTGGCGGCCGCATGGTAGCGCAGCGCGCCGAGCGAGTAGCGGCGGCAGCCGGCGACCGGCTTTTCCATGCTGGTGACGGCGGCGATGACGCGGCCGCGCTCCAGCCACTCGGCCGTGTGGTCCTGATCCTCGATGGAAATGTTCAGGAGGTAGTTCGAGCTTTTCGAGAAATCCGCCATCGCCTCCAGAAACCAGGCGCCGAGGCTGTCGGCGCTGGTGGCGATCTGAAGCGTGACGCGCTGTTCGGGACTGTCGCGGTCGCTCAGATCAGGCAGGTGTTCGAGCAACTCGCTTTCCAGCATGCCGACATTTTCCATGTGCCGGCAGAGCCAGTCGCCCTTTTCCGTCGCCGTGCATGGCGTTCCGCGCACGACGAGGGCAGCACCCAGCCGCTCTTCCAGCTGCTTGATGCGCTGCGAGACGGCCGATGGCGTGACGTTCAGGATCGCGGCGGCCCTTTCGAAACTGCCGGTCTGGACGACGGCAAGCAGAACGCGAAGGGCGGGATAATCGATCATGGGTAAGCTACGCTTAATTGACGTAAGGATGATTAATTAGCCTAATCCTGTCGATCGGTCTACGGAGCGTCTCAACAACGCGACGGAAACCTCTGATATCATGCACATCTCGACCTATTTCACCGGCTTGGCCGCCGGTCTCAGCCTGATCGTGGCGATCGGCGCGCAAAATGCCTTCGTCCTGCGCCAGGGGTTGCGCAATGAATATGTTTTCGCCGTCTGCCTTGCCTGTGCTCTATCAGATGCGATCCTGATCGTCGTCGGCGTCACCAGCCTGGCGCAGGTGGTGAACCTCATGCCCTGGCTCGATCCAGTCATGCGCTATGGCGGGGCGGCATTCCTCATCTGGTATGGGGCGAAAAGCCTCTGTTCGGCCGCATGGTCTTCGGGCGCGCTGCAGGTTTCAAACGGGGCGGGGGCAAGTTTCGGCAAGACCATGGCCATGTGCCTGGCGCTCACCTGGCTCAATCCGCATGTCTATCTCGATACGGTCATCCTGCTCGGCACGATCTCGACGCGTTTTGCAGGCCATCAGGCGGCGTTTGCCGCGGGGGCCGTGACCGGCTCCTTCCTGTTCTTTTTTTCGCTGGGATATGGTGCAGCCTTTCTTCGTCCCATCTTTTCACGGCCGGTTTCCTGGCGCATTCTCGAAACCATCATCGCTTGCGTGATGTGGCTGATCGCGTTCAAGCTCCTGAAGGGCATGTGACGGCTGCACACGCCCCAAGGAAACCAGAATGTCAGTCGATCCGCATCATCTCGCGCTTGTCTTCACCGCCTATATCATCGCCGCCGCAAGCCCCGGTCCCAGTAATATGCGCATCATGGGTGTGGCCATGCATCAGGGGCGCCAGTCCGCGCTGATGATTGCTGCAGGCGTGGTCAGCGGCTCGCTCTTCTGGGGCTCGATGGCGGCGACCGGCGTTTCTGCCATTCTGGCGCAATATGCCCAGGCGCTTATCATCCTGAAGATAGCAGGCGGTTTGTACCTGCTGTTCCTCGCCTACAAGGCCGGCAAATCCGCCATGACCTCCGATGAGAAGCAGGGCAAGCCGCTCGATGCCATCAGGCCGGCTTCGGGCTTCAGCCTCTATCGCCGCGGTCTCCTGATGCATCTGACCAACCCGAAGGCGCTGCTTGGCTGGATCGCGACCATGACGCTCGGCCTCGGCCCGGGTGCCACGCCGACGACGGTCGCCGTCATCCTCGCAGGCTGCGCTGTTCTGAGCATCACAATCTTCTGCGGTTATGCGCTGGTTTTCTCCACTGCGCCGATGATCCGCATGTATCGCCACGCGCGGCGCTGGATCGAGGGCACACTGGCGCTCGTCTTCGGGGCGGCCGGCATGAAGCTCTTGCTATCGCGCGCATAAGAAGGACGTTCCCGATGCAGCTTTTCCAGGGCCTTTCCGCCTTTCCGATCACGCCGGCTGACGCATCCGGCATCGTCGATACCTGCGCGCTCGCCACAGTGCTTGCCCGCATTCAGGCCGCGGGCGCCGATTCCATCGGCCTGCTCGGCAGTACCGGCGGTTACGCCTTCCTGTCGCGCGATCAGCGACGCCGGGCGGTGGAAACGGCGATGTCTGCCGTGGGCGGCAAGATCCCTGTTATCGTCGGTGTCGGTGCACTTCGGACGGATGAGGCGCAGGCCCTAGCTGATGATGCACGGGCGCTCGGGGCGGATGGCCTGCTGCTGGCGCCGGTCTCCTATACGCCGCTCACCGATAACGAGGTCTACGAGCATTTTGCGGCCGTGGCTGATGTCGGGCAGCTGCCGCTCTGCATCTACAACAATCCGGGCACGACGAAATTCACCTTCAGCGTCGAGCTGATCGCCCGGCTTTCCAGGCTTGGGACCGTCAAGGCGGTGAAGATGCCGCTGCCCGCCAATGGCGATTTCGCCGAGGAGATCGCAAGTCTCCGCTCGGTGACGCCTGACGGTTTTGCGGTCGGCTATAGCGGCGACTGGGGTGCTGCGGATGCGCTGCTGGCGGGCGCCGATGGCTGGTACAGCGTCGTTGCGGGCCTGCTGCCCGCCGAGGCGCTGAAGCTGACGAGGTCTGCGCAGGCAGGTGACAGCAAGGAGGCGGGACGCATCAACGATGCCTTCGCGCCGCTCTGGGCGCTCTTCAAGGAATTCGGCAGTTTCCGCGTCATGTATACCATTGCCGATCTCATAGGTCTCGGCCGGTTTTCGCCGCCGCGCCCGGTGCTCGGCCTTCCGGAGTCGGCGCGTGGGCGGGTGCGCGAGGCGCTTGAGCGCCTTGGTACGGCAGTCGGCCGCTAATCCGGCTGCAGCCAGCCCGATCGCTTGCCGGCACGATAGCCGAATGGCGCTCTAGTACGAAATTTTCCCGTCGACGATCGGCTGCAGCCCCGAGGAAAATTGCTGTTTCAACACCTGTTTTGCATCATTGCTTATGATCGACATCGGAGCGACGACCGCGATCTTTGCTGCTGATCCAGCAAGGTCGGCCGTTCGAACGGCCGCCATGCCCACTTGATCCGCGAGCGAAGCCTTTCCGGTGTCCATGGACTGTCCTGCCAGCCGCCGTCCAAGCAGCTGGACCATGTCCCTGTTGTCGGCAAACGTATTGTGGCCCAACGCGTCGTCCGCCTTGACGGAGCTCGTATCGATGACCGTCACTCCGAGCTTTGCCAAATCTGCGGCATAGGGTGTCGAATCGAAGCCGCCGACCCGCGTGACGCCGCCGGAGAGCCATTGCGAAACCTGCAGCGCCTTATCCCTCGTCGACGAAAAGATCGTGAAATGCGGGCGTTGCGGCCCCATCTCGATCATCTGCCGGCGAAAGACATCGATATCGATGTCAGGCGAGGCCAGGATAACGTTTCTGACTTTGGCCGGGATCGTCTTGTTGCGCATGGCAACCCCACGCAACGCCTCGGTGGTCAGCCAGGAACCCATGGAATGAGCGAGAATCGTCACCTCGCCGACATCGGGGCTTCTGGCAGCCTGCAGGATCAGATCCTCCAGCGCGCGCCGTGAGAAATTCGTACTCTCCTTGTCGTAGAGATAGTCGAAGACATTGGCGCGCGAAGGCCAGGTGAAGAGGATCGGGGCAGCATCCGTTCCGGAATCATGGGTGATCTGCGCGAAGCGAAAGACCGCATCGGCGTAGGTGTTGTTGAAGCCGTGGACGAAAATGACGACCTGCCGCCTGGCGTTGCGGTTCTTGTTGAACCATTCAAAAATGTTGCGCTCTGATGCCATTTCTCCGACCTTCAGGACGGCGAACTCCTTTTCGGGATCGGCCGGCACATGCGACGGCCATTGCACCTCGCCGATTTTGCGGTTTCGATCCGGAGGAATGGAAACGACGATATCATTGAGAGAAATCGCCGTTCCCCGCTCGCCGGAGTAAAGTTCGCCCGGCTTGTCGGCCGGCTGGCGCGTCGTCGCCACCAGCATGTCCACAGTGCTCGTGCCTGGCCCCGCGGTTGCGAGCGGCTGGAGAACATTCTCCAGCCGTCCCGCACATCCTCCCTGTACCGAGAGAGTGATCAGGCTGGCAATCAGGCAGCCGCTGCCGGCAAAGGCTCTTCGTCCAACCTGTGACATCCGGTCATCCCGTCAGTGTTGCGGCTCTTCGCGGGGAATTCGAAACCAGGCAACATAGAGGGCCGGCAGGAAGAGCAGTGTCAGGACAGTGCCGACGACAATGCCGCCCATCATCGCGTAGGCCATCGGTCCCCAGAAAATCTCCCTGGAGATCGGGATCAGCGCGAGTGTGGCTGCCGCAGCCGTCAGCATGATCGGGCGCATTCGGTGCTCCGTCGCTTCGATGACGGCCTGCCAGGGTGGCATGCCCTCGCTTCGAAGGTGCTCGATCTGGACGACGAGGATGACAGAGTTGCGGATCAGGATCCCGATCAGCGCCAGGACGCCGAGGATTGCGACGAAGCCCATGGGCGAATTGCTGAAGAGCAGCGCTGCAACAACGCCGATCAGCGCGGTGGGGGCAACGGCGAAGACCAGGAAGAGCCTGCTGAAACTCTGCAGCTGGATCATCAGGATCGTCGCCATGATGAACAGCATCAGCGGCGCGACCGCCACGATCGGCCCCTGCGCTTTGGCGCTTTCCTCGACCGAACCGCCATCGACGATGCGGTAGCCGCTCGGAAGGCCCTTGCGGAACTCGTCGACTTTCGGCGCCAGTTCGGTGACGATCGTCGCCGGCTGTGTCGGTCCCACCACCGCGGCCTTGATGGTGATGGTCGGCGTGCGTGTGCGCCGCCAGATCGTCGGCTGCTCCAGTTCGTAGTGGAAATTCGCAACCGCAGACAAGGGCACGGAATTGCCATTGGAGCCGGCAAGCAGAAGGTTCTGCAGCGTCTCGATCGATCCTCGCTCCGAGGTCTGCGCCCGGCCGATCACATCGACGAGATAGATGTCATCGCGGATCTGCGTGGCCGCCGATCCCTCGACGATGCTGTTGAGCGCCGTTGCAATATCCTGCGAGGAGACGCCGAGCTGGCGTGCCTTGTCCTGGAGGACATCGACCTTGACCACGCGCGAAGGTTCGTTCCAGTCGAAGGTCATGTTGGACAGCAGCGGATGCTGGCCGACGATGCCTGCAAGCTGGTGAGAGATATCACGCACCTTCTGGATATCAGGCCCGCTGACGCGATATTGCACGGGCTTGCCGACCGGCGGGCCGATGTCGAGCAGCTTTACGAAGGCGTCGGTTCCGGGGAAGGTCTTCGTCAGATAATCCTGCAGCTCGCTTTTCACCTTGTCGCGAACGTCGAGCCCCTTGGTGACGATCACGGTCTGGCCGAAGGAGACGTCGGGCGTCTGCACATCGAAGGACAGGATGAAGCGGGGCGCGCCCTGGCCGACATAGCTCGTCCAGTGGTCGATATCCTTGTTGTTCGCCAGCATCTCGCTTTCGAACTTCGCCATCTGCTTGTTCGTTTCCGAAATCGAGCTGTTCTGCGGCAGGTTCCAGTCGACGATCAGTTCGGGCCGGTCGGAGGAGGGGAAGAACTGTTGCTGCACCAGGCTCATGCCGCCGATGGAGAGGGCAAACACCGCCAGCGTCGCGCCAATGGTGATCCAGCGCCAGCGCAGGGCCAGGCCGAGGAGCCACGCGAAGATCCGCGCGAAGCGACCTTTCTGCTCATGATGCGATTTCATGGTCTTCGGAAGGATGGTCACGCCGAGCAACGGCGTGAACAGGACCGCAACGACCCATGAGACCAGGAGCGAAACGGCAATGACCACGAAAAGGGTGAAGGTGAACTCGCCGGCAGCACTTGAGTTGAGGCCGACGGGGATGAAGCCCGCGACGGTTACCAGCGTGCCCGTCAGCATCGGGAAGGCGGTCGAGGTGTAGACATAGGTCGCCGCCTTTCTGAGATCGTCGCCGACCTCCAGGCGGGCCACCATCATCTCCACGGCAATCATCGCGTCATCGACAAGAAGGCCAAGGGCGATGATCAGCGCGCCCAGCGAAATACGCTGCATCGAAATGCCGGTATAGGCCATGACGAGGAAGGTGATCGCCAGCACGAGCGGAATGGAGATGGCAACCACGAGCCCCGCCCTGACGCCAAGGCTGATGAAGCTGATCGCCAGCACGATGACGATCGCCTCGAACAGTGCCCGCGTGAAGCCCGAGACGGCTTCATCCACGACGGCGGGCTGATCGGAAACGCGCTCGACGTCTACGCCAATGGGAAGGTCGGCGGTGACCTGCTCGATCTCCTTGTCCAGCGCTTCGCCGAATTCAAGCAGATTGGAGCCGGTCTTCATGCCGATGGCGAGCCCGATCGCCGGTTGGCCGTTGTACCGGAAGAGCGCGGAGGGCGGATCGACATAGCCGCGCTTGATCGTGGCGACATCGGTCAGCGGAAAGAAGCGGTCGTTGACGCGAAGATTGATCGCCTTGAGGCTTTCCTCCGAGGTGAACTGGCCGCTCACCCGCAAGGCAATGCGCTCAGGCCCGGCGTCGACGAAGCCCGATTGCGTTACGGCATTCTGCGCCTGCAGCGTCTCGATGACGGATTGCTGGTTAAGCCCGAGAGCGGCGATCTTTCGCGTGGAGAATTCGAGATAGATGGCCTCGTCCTGCGCGCCGATAATGTCGACCTTGCCGACATTTTGAACCGTCAGCACTTTTGCGCGCGCGTCCTCGACGAGATCGCGAAGCTGGCGCTGTGTCAGCCCGTCGCTGGTAAAGGCATAGATATTGCCGAAGACATCGCCGAAGCGATCGTTGAAAAATGGCCCGATAACGCCGCTCGGGAAATCGCCCTTGATGTCGCCGATCATGTTGCGCACGCGCATCCAGATGGCATTCACATCCTTGGCCTTGGTCGTCGGCAAGAGTTCCACGAAGATCGTCGTCTGCCCGGCAACCGTCTCGCTGCGGGTGAAGTCGAGCGATTCCAGCTCTTCCAGCTTCTTTTCGACGCGGTCGGTGACCTGCTTGGTCACTTCCTCGGCTGACGCACCAGGCCACTGCACCTGGATGATCATGGTCTTGATGGTGAAATTGGGATCTTCCTCGCGGCCGAGACCGATATAGGAAAAGGCGCCGGCCAGAATGAAGACGATCATGAAGTACCAGACGAGCGAACGGTGTTCGAGCGCCCAGTCGGACAGGTTGAATTTTTTCACGGGAGAATTTTCCTCAGTCTATTCTGACGGCCTGGCCATCGACGAGTTTGTGAACACCGGCAACGACGACGCGTTCGCCCGGGCTGACACCCTCGGCGATGCGAACGGAACCTCCCTCGGCGATGTCTCCGTCGATCCTGATCGGGCGGATGGAAACCTTGGCCGAGGCGGTGTCGACCACCCAGACGTTCGGCTTCCCATCCTTCGTCAGGATGGAGGAGGAGGGGAGCAGGATCGTCGGTTGGGCGTCGACGGTCGCGGTTGCCGTTACGACCGAGCCCAGGCGAAACGCCAACGGCGGATCGATGAGCGTTATCTTCGTGCGTCGTGTCCGCGTCGTCGCCTCGGCTTCCGGTGCGATTTCCCTGACGGTACCGCTCGTGCGGATGGTCGGGTCCAGCTGGAGGGCAACCTCGAAAGGCGATCCCGCCTTGAGGCCGTCGAAGCTTGCGACCGGTATGTCGATCACCGCATCGCTCTGTTCAGGGCGGGCGATGGTGGCAATGCTCTGGCCCGCGGCCACGACCTGGCCCACTTCGGCCGAAGTCGCCGTCACGACGCCATCGAATTCCGCCCTGAGCTGTGCGTATCCGAGCTGCTCCTCGGCCTTGTCGAGATTGGCCTGCGCCTTGGCAACCGCCGCACTGGCGCTTTTGCGCCCGAGTTCGGCCTCTTCATAGGCCGCTTCGCTTCCCGACCGGCTTTCGAGCAGGGATCGCTGGCGTTCTTCGGTAGATGCGGCATTCGCGAGCTGCGCCTGCGCATTCGAAAGCTCGGACTGCGAACTCTTGACCGCAAGCTCCAGCGCCAGCGGATCGATGGCGGCAACGATATCGCCCTTCTTCACGACATCGCCGACGCTGACCTTGCGCGCGATGACCCGTCCGAGAACCCGAAATGCAAGCTGGGTTTCGATCCTGGCCTCGACCGTGCCCGGCAGGGTCAGTGCGGAGGCGGCGGTCGATTTGACGACGACGGAGAGGACAGGGCGCGGCGGCTGCTCATGTGCTTCCTCCTGCTTCTGGCAGGATGTCAGCAGCAGCGACCCGAGGATCGCAAGGCCGGCTGTGATACGGATATTCATTGTGCGGCTCCCTTGCCGTATGTGACGACCTCTCCCGGCCGCAGGAACTTGGTGCCGTCGACGACGACGATATCTCCCGGGGAGACACCCGCGCGCACGGCAAAACGGCCGGTCTCATAGTCGGAGACCTCGACCTGGTGCAGCGACACGATCGATGAGGCGGGGTCGACGATCCAGACGGCCGGCTGGCCGCTCTTCGAAGCCATGGCCGACCACGGCAATTCGATGGCTTCCCGCGCCATGGAACGGAAGGAGCCGACAACGGGAGCGCCAAGCTGCATGTCCGGCGTGTCTTCGAGACCGACCTTGACCCGGATCGTTCCGGTCGACGGGTCGATCGTCGGCGATATCTCGCGCACGGAGGCTTCTATCTTGTGGGATGGCGCCGAAAGGGAGCTGACGGCGACGGTGTTTTGAAGGTTGCGGCCGAGATAAAGGGACTCGAAGACGTTGAAGACGGCGTCGCGCGGTCCATCATGGGCAAGCGTGAAGATGAGCTGTGCGGCCTGCGCGACCTGGCCGACTTCGGCGTTTCTGGCAGTGATGACGCCATCGGCATCGGCGCGCAGTTCCGTATAGGAGAGGGCGTCCTGCGCCGTATCGAGTTGCGCCTGCGCCAATTTCACGCTGCCTTGGGCGGTCAGCAGCGCTTCCTGCGCCTGATCGAGTGCGGCGCGGGTCGCCACCTGCGTCCTGAAGAGGTTCTGTTGCCGGTCGAAGGCGAGCTGCGCCTGCGTCTGCTGGGCAGTCGCCGACTGCAGGTTTGCGGTGGCGACGCCGAGATCGGCCTTCTGCTCTTCGGCGTCCATGCGTGCGAGCACCTGTCCCGCCTTCACCGACGAGCCGACATCGACGAGACGCTCGACAATGCGCCCGCTGACCCTGAAGGACAGGTCGCTTTCGACGCGCGCGCTGACCTCGCCGGTGATGGAGTTATTTTCGACCACCGGCGTGACCTTGGCCACGACAGCTTCGACATTCTTTGGCTTTGTCTCACTCGCGCTTTGCTGTTCGCATGAGGCAAGCGCGACTGCGCTGACGCCCAGCCAGGCGGCAACAAGGACAGTTTTCATGATTTGACCTCTTGCATCGGTTCGGCAGACGAATAATATTGACTAACCCATCAGTCAATGAAAATTTCTTGACGCCCGGCCATGAAAAACGCTCAAGGTGAGCCATGCCTGATACGAAGAAACTGACGCGTGCCGAACAGAAGGCGCGCCGGCCCGTAGAGATCCTGGACGCGGCCTTTGAAGAGTTCGTCGAGAGCGGCTATGTGGCGACGCGTGTCGAGGACATAGCCAGCAGGGTCGGGGTCACGAAGGGAACCGTCTACGTTTACTTCGAGACCAAGGAGCAGCTTTTCGAAGCGATGATCGGACATATTTCGGAGCCGCTGGAAGGTCTGCTGGCGAGCGCGAGTGAGTTGAAGGGAACCGCCACGGAGCGGCTTCAGAAGACGATCGAGCTGATCTACGATCTCGTGGTCAGGGACCGCAGATTGCGCGAACTGATGCGGTTCATCATCGCCGAAGGTTCGCGCTTCCCCCAGATCGTCGACAGGCACCACGAGGCCTTCATCGATCCTCTCGACTGGCAGATGCAGTCCCTCATCGATGACGGCGTAAGGCTTGGCGAATTCCGCTCGGCGCCGGCTGCGTTTTCCGACGCCGTCGTGGCGCCCGCCATCACCTTCCTGTTCTTCAAGCTCCTCTTCGACGAGCGGCGGCCCCTGGACAGGGATGCCTACGTGAAAGCGCATATCGATCTTGTCCTGCACGGACTGTTGGCCTGATCGGCTTGCGACCGTCGTCGAGCGATCGACTCCGACCGGAATCAGGACTTAAAACCCGCCATTATCCTTCTGTGATGCGGAGTTATCGGCTGAAGTCGTCGCCGGGGCGGCCCGCTATGCCCGCAGGATCTTCTCCATCGCCTTTCCCTTGGCGAGTTCATCGACCAGCTTGTCCAGGTAGCGGATCTCCCGCATGGTCGGCTCCTCGATCTCTTCGACGCGCACGCCGCAGACGACGCCTGATATCTGCGATCGGGAAGGGTTCATCGCCGGCGCCTGCGCGGACAGCTTTTCCGTCGCGCGATCTTTTCAGACGCCATGATAGACGAGGCGCGTGAACAATTCAGGGGTGACGAGGAACTGCCCCCATTTCGCATCGAACTCGGTGGTCGGCTTTGCGGCGATGACCTCGTCGATCGGCTTTCCGGCGGCTTTCAGTTTGGCGACGTTCCCGCGGATATCGACCAGCATCGTCCTGTACTCGGTGAGTTCCGATTTGTTGCTGACGGGATGGCCGTGACCGGGGATGACGATCGTGTCATTGGCGACATTGGCCAGGATGTCTTCGACCGCCTTGATCAGTCCGTCGATCCCGCCACCGGTCGAATAGTCGATGAACGGATAGATGCCGTACCAATAGAGGTCTCCGGCGTGGACGATGTTTGCTTCGCCGAAGGTGACGGAAATGTCGCCATCGGTGTGAGCATTCGGATGATGCTTCAGCATCAGCGTGGATTTGTCGAGCTTGAGGGACATCTCGTCGCCGACGGTTTCCGAAGGCACGGCGGCGAGCGGCGGTCGCGGGAACTCGTAATCCCAGTCTTCGACCCTCACGACCGACATCAGGTGTTTGAGGGTGTTTTCATGCGCCAGGATGGCCGCGCCCTCGGCGTTCAGCCATGCGTTTCCATCCGTATGATCGAAATGCCAGTGCGTGTTGATGAGATGACTGATCGGCTGCTTGCCAAGTCCGGCCAGGGCCTCGAGTATCCGGGGCCGCGACGCGGTGATGCCGCCGTCGATCAGAACCTTTCCATCCGCCCCCGTCAGAACGGCGATATTTCCGCCCGATCCTTCGAGGACCGATACGCCGGCCCTTGCCTTATGTACCTTGATCGGCTCCTTGGCGGCGGAGTCGCGGATCAGGTCGACGATGCCCTGCGCCTTCGCGAATACCTGCCTCGGGGTGAGCCAGCCTCCCGATGCAGCGAATGTCGAGGCGGCCATGCAGCAGAGACAAAACCCGCGACGGGAAAGTCTGAAATCCTGGGTCATTTGGCAGGTCCTTTCCGGAATGGCGGCGGAGCTACGGGGGTCAGGCTGAAGCCGCTTCCCCGCCTGGGTTGATGATTTCAGGATGCGTGGAGCACATGCCGTAGAGCAGGCGATTGCGCAGTTTGCGCGTGGTGTTTTTCTTGACGAGCTTGACAGACGAAAAAGCGGAGCTGGCGATGGGGACGATCTGGTCGTCATCGTCGCGCCTGGGGGCCGCAGATGGCCCATCAGATCGTTGTTCCCCTCGCATGACAAACCCCGGACGGAAGCTTTCAATGCAGTCGCGCGAATGTACAATATCAGAAAATTGCACGCAATCATCCGCGCCGCCCTTCGCGGATACCGTTCTTCGGGTTGGCGAAACGCATGGCCGCTTGCGGTGATCCATTCCCGGTCGATATCGATCACCGTCGAATTTCGGTCGAACCAGACTTTTTAACGCCAGCCTCCACAAATCGCAGATGGCGATGACACTTTTCGCCTCGCTGGAACGTCGTTGTTGTGACCGTCGTCGAACGATCGAAACCGACCCGAATGAGGACTGAGAGATGGATCTGGAAGGAAAGCGAATTGTGGTCGTCGGCGGGAGCCGCGGCTTGGGGAGGGGGCTTGCCGAGGCGTTCGTCGCTCGCGCGGCCGAAGTCACCGTGGTCGCCCGAAACGCTGATGCAGTGCAGAGGGCAGGCGAGCAGCCGGCGGTCGCCGCCATATCGGCTGATGCGACCGATGTCGACGCGGCATGGCGGATCATGGAGCAGGCGCGACCTGATCTCGTCATCATGAATGCCGGTGCGGAACCTCCCATGGAACGGATCGACCGGATTGGCTGGGAGGCATTCACGGCCAACTGGAATGTGGACGTCAAGGCCGCGCTGCACTGGGTACAGGCGGCCCTGACCTTGCCGATGACGCCGGGCGGGCTTGTCGTCCTGGTCTCCAGCGGAGCCGCCGTGCAGGGGTCGCCGCTATCGGGCGGTTATGCGGGAGCCAAGCGCGCGCAATGGTTCATCGCAAAATATGCCGAGGGCCTATCGGCGCAACTTGGTCTCGGTCTGCGCTTCCGGGTCATCGTTCCCCGGCAGATGTTTGCCGGAACCGGTGTCGGCGATACCGGCATCGGGGCTTACGCCGCTGCGGCGGGTCGGACATTTGCCGAACAGGCCGCCACCTGGCCGGACATGACGCCGCGGGCTTTTGGCGATATGGTCGCCGACCTGATCGGCAGGACTGCTCTCGCCGAGGCCATGGTCTACGCGGTGCGCGGGGATACGGGTGTGACGGTCATCGAATGACGGAAGACACTGCTCTCGAAGACGAAGAGAGGAAAGCTCTGCTCGCAGCCCTCGCCAGGGAAGCGGAGGCGCTTCGCCCCGAACTGCACCGCTATGCGGCTCGTCTGGTGGGTTCTGTCATCGACGGCGAGGATGTGATTCAGGACGCGTTTGCCGGGGTATTTGCGACGGGCGGCTCGATCCCGCCGGGCACGCCCCTGCGGCCCTGGCTCTTTCGCATCGTCCATAACAGAGCCATAGATACCCTGCGCCAGCGCAGTACGCGCCGGGCGGAGCCGCTTGAGATGGCCTTTGATCTCGCCGATATCAGCGTCGTCGGCCCGGAGGACGCGCTGATCCGGCAGGACGCGGTGCGGGTGGCGCTTAGCCATTTTGCAGAATTGCCGGTGCCGCAACGCAGCGCTGTCATCCTCAAGGATGTGTTGGGAGAGTCACTTGCGGACATCGCGGCGCTCCTGGACCTGAGTGTCGATGCCGTCAAGGCGCATCTGTCGCGCGGTCGGGCGAGATTGCGCGCCATCTCCGACGTGCGGTCCGAGGTTCCGCAACAGTCGAGCCCCGAGGTCCTGAACTTTGCAGCACTCTTCAACGCCCGGGATTGGGACGCCTTGCGCCGCCTGCTGGCCGATGATGTCCGGCTTCGTCAGGCGCGCCGGCCGGAAATCTCCGGTGCCGCCGATGTCGGTCGATTTTTCACCTATTATGCCGAATATCTGCCGGTCAGGATCGAACCGGCCTGGCTGGAAGGCCGGGAAATATTGCTGGTATCAGCCGAACCGTCTGATGGTCCTTCCTATTTCATGCTGCTCGAATGGCGGGAGCAGAAGATAAGCCTCATCCGCGACCATCGCTATGCGACCTATGTCATTGACGGTGCTGATGTCATGCCGGCCGCATCGCGGTAACCAGCATTTACGCGCCCTCACATCTCCGGCAGGCCGGCCTTTCGGAAGCCGTCGACAAAGTGGTCTCGTACAGATGCATCGCGCAGCGGCTGGGAGCTGAGCCAATGGCCGATCGTGAAATGAGGGTGGGCGATCAGGAACAATTCTGCTTCTCGCCGCGCCTCCTCGCGGTGGCCCAACTGCGCAAGCGTAGCAGCCAGGAATTTGCGTGAATTGGTGCGATACGTTTCTTTCCTGCGCAGTGTATCGGCTGCCGCCTCATAGTCACGCGCGGCGTATTGCGCCTGCCCGAGATGACAAAGATACCAGCAGGCTGGATAGGGGTTGAGCCGCAGGGCTTTTTCGATCTGCGCCAGTCCGTCGGCAACCCTGCCGTCCAGCACGGAAATGTCCGACATGGCGGCCCAGGTGTCGGCGTGGTTGGGGTCCAGCTCCAGGGCCTTGGCGAAGGCGGCCTCCGATTCCTCCCATCGCCGCTCATAGGCCAAAATGGTCCCCAGAACGTAACGGCAGCCGGCGTCGTTGGGATCCAGGTCGACCGCCTTCTGCGCTGATGTCACCGCCATCTGGCGGTTAGGATCTTCGGGCTCGCCGAAATGAGTCCAGGCCAGCCAACGGTTATAGGCCAGCAGACCGAGCGCCTCGGCATAGGATGGCTCGAGCTGAACCGCGCGTTGGAGCAGCATATGAGCCTCACGCTCGGTTTGCGGCGACTCTTCCGTCAGGAGGCGGGCACGTACACAAAGATCGTAGGCCTCAAAGTTCTTCGGCCGATTGCGCTGCGCCGGGATGGTCAGCCGACCGACGAGGGCTTCAACAATCTTGGCGTTGACTTCATCCTGCAGTTCGAAAACATCTTCCAGCGTCCTGTCAAACCTCTCGGCCCACAAGTGCTGGCCGCCGAGCGTGTCGCTCAATTGGGCATTGATGCGGACACGGCCCATTGCGCGTCTGGCGCTCCCCTCGAGGACATAGCGGACGCCGAGTTCCTGGGCGACCAGCTTTACGTCGACCGGCTTGCCCTTGTAGCCGTAGACGGAATTGCGCGCGATGACGAACAGGCCGGCCGTACGGGAGAGGTCGGTGATCAGGTCTTCGGTCAAGCCGTCGACGAAAGGTGCGTCCGCTTCATCCCCACTCATATTCGTGAATGGCAATACAGCGATCGACGGAATTTCGGGCAGCGGCAATATGTTCTGCAGCGCATCCGGCCAATGCCACACGTGGATCGGCCGCGTCAGGTTCTTCAGGTAGCGTTCGCCTGCATCGAAGAACCTGTCGTCGATCTTGCCGACGATCTCGCCGTGAACGCTGGCTGAAATGCAGATGCCTCCCGGCGCGGCCTGTCTCTCGAGGCGCGCCGCGACATTGACGCCGTCGCCGAGGACGTCTGAACCCTCGTCAATGACATCTCCGAGATTGACGCCTATACGCAAGAGCAGGCGCCGGTCTCCGGAAGCCTCGACAGCAGCGGTGGCCCGTTGCATTTCCAACGCTGCTGCGACCGCTTCCACCGCGCTACCGAATTCGATCAGGAATCCGTCGCCCATGACCTTGAAGATGCGACCTTTGTGGCGCATCACAGCCGGCTCGATAATGCCGGAACGGAGTTCCCTGAGGTTCTCCAGCGTTGCGACTTCATCTGCCTCCATCAGGCGTGAATATCCCACCACATCGGCAACGACGATGGCAGCAAGGCGACGCTGAAGAGATTGATCCGTCATGTGAGGACAAGCCTAACGACTGAGTTAGCAAGTTATTGTTCAACCGCGGGTGAGTCAACAAGTGGTAAGAGGTAATGTCCAGGCGCTCTCCACCTCTATCGAGCCGTCATCCTTCCTTGTGACCGACGGCGAACCGTGTTTCCTGGTGACGGAGTGGATATCATGCCCTTTTTAACCTGAACTCTTGCGGGCGGGCATGACCCACTTCCGATCATCTCTCCAGGGGGTAGCAAATGTCTGCTTCGGGCTAAGAAGCAGACTTAGCGATCCCGCCGAAATGGATGTAAAGCGGATTGCGCAAATAGCTTCTGCCTCGAAAACAAAGGAAATCACATGCAGATGGCCGCCTTGCCAGAACCACCATACTATATGGTTAGCTTCACCTCGCAGCGAACAAACGTAGACGATGGTTATGGCGAGATTGGTTACGCAATGACCAAACTTGCTAGTCAACAACCGGGCTATCTTGGCTTCGAAAGCGCTCGCGGCGCAGATGGCTTCGGAATACTGGTATCGTTCTGGAAAGACGAAGACAGTATCCACGCATGGAAGGCCGTCGTCGATCATGTTGAAGCACAACGAAGGGGCCGCAAAGACTGGTACTCGAAATACGAAATTCGCGTCGCTCTTGTGCAGCGAGCCTACGGGTTTGACAGCGGGAGCCAACAGATGGCGAGTACCACATAGTGGAAGCGCCGAATAGCGGATTTTCGCGTGCCGATTGTGTCCTGGTTCGGGTTTCTCCCGGCATATCGGTCCGGTCGAAGCCGTCAATCCGCGTTCCGGTTTCCGGCAAGCATCAAGCTTTGCCTCCCTCGTGAAACCTTTCGATCTGTCATCCGTTTTCGCTGGCATGACCGACGCAAAACTGAAGCCGAAATCGGTCGACGGCGCCAAGCCTGATGGTGCCGAGGAGACGCCCCAGGGGAAGGCATCGACTGTCGAGGTCGCGCCGCCGCCAGATGTTATCGAACCCGATCCGGACCTGACACCGGAGGAGGCCGAGCAGGCGCGTAAGAAATATCTGCTGAAGCGTTTCTGGATCAGCGCGCGCGGCTATTGGGGCCGCAGCGGCGATGGTTTCGCCTGGCCGTGTTCAATCGGGCTGCTGGTCATGATCGGCATGAATGTCGGCTTCCAGTATGGGATCAACAGGTGGAACCGCGGCATATTCGACGCCATAGAGCGGCACGATGCCGGCACCGTCTATTATCTCAGCGCCGTCTTCCTGCCGCTCGTGGCCGGCAGTGTCGTTCTCGTGACGTCGCAAGTCTATGTCCGCATGATGATCCAGCGACACTGGCGACGCTGGCTGGCGACCGCACTGATTGCGCGCTGGCTTGCCAACGGCCGTTACTATCAGCTGAACCTCATCGGCGGCGATCACAAGAACCCGGAGGCGCGTATTTCCGAGGATCTGCGGATCGCGACGGAATCGCCCGTCGATTTCACCGCCGGCGTCATCTCGGCCTTTCTCTCGGCCTCGACCTTCATCGTGGTTCTGTGGACGATCGGTGGTGCCCTGACCCTGCCGATCGGCGGGATGTCGATCACCATTCCCGGCTTTCTTGTCGTCACGGCAGTGCTCTACGCTGCGATCACCTCCACGACGATTGCCGTCATCGGCCGGCATTTCGTCAAGGTCTCCGAGGTCAAGAACCAGGTGGAGGCCGAGTTTCGCTACACGCTGACGCATGTGCGCGAAAACGGCGAGAGCATCGCGCTTCTCGGCGGCGAGGAGGAGGAGCGCAACGACCTCGACAAGACGTTTACCAATGTGCTCCGCCAATGGGCGCAGCTTGCCCACCAGTACATGCGCACGACCTTCGTGTCGCATGGGTCGATGCTGATTGCGCCTGTCGTTCCGGTGCTGCTCTGCGCGCCGAAATTTCTGGAAGGCAGCATGACGCTGGGTGAGGTGATGCAGGCTGCGTCAGCCTTTGCCATCGTTCAGACCGCCTTCGGATGGCTGGTCGACAACTATCCGCGGCTTGCCGACTGGAACGCCTGCGCGCGTCGTGTCGCCTCGCTGATGATGTCGCTCGACGGGCTGGAGCGGGCCGAACAGAGCGATGCGCTCGGGCGCATCCAGCATGGCGAAACGGAAGGCGAGACGATGCTGAGCCTCAACGAGCTCGCCGTATCGCTGGATGACGGCACGGCTGTGGTGACGGAAACGCAGGTCGAGATCGAGCCGGGCGAGCGGGTGCTGGTTGCGGGCGAATCCGGTTCGGGCAAGAGCACGCTGGTCCGCGCCATTTCAGGTCTCTGGCCCTGGGGTGGCGGCAGCGTCAATTTCCATGCCGACAGGCAATTGTTCATGCTGCCGCAGCGACCCTATATCCCCTCGGGGACGCTGCGCCGCGCCGTCGCCTATCCCAAGGCCGCCGACGGCTGGCCGCTTGATGAGATCAAAACGGCCCTTCAGAAGGTCGGGCTCGACTATCTGAACGAGAAGCTCGAGGAAGAGGCGCCGTGGGACCAGATCCTGTCGGGCGGTGAAAAACAGCGGCTGGCCTTCGCGCGCCTGCTGCTCCACAACCCTGACATCATCGTGCTCGATGAAGCGACCTCGGCGCTCGATGAGAAGAGCCAGGACAGGATGATGGAGATGGTGATCGAGGAATTGCCCAAGGTTACCATCGTCAGTGTGGCGCATCGCGCCGAGCTCGAAGTCTTCCATAGCCGCAAGATCACCCTGGAGCGGCGCGAGGGCGGCGCCAAGCTCGTGAGCGATATCGATCTCATCCCGCGCAAGAGGAAACGGAACGTGCTTTCGCGCCTTTTGGAAAGCCCGCGCTCCCTGGCGAAAGGCAGTACGGGCATGAGCGAGGCGGAATTGTCCCGCAAGAAGAAGTGATGTCCCCCTTGGCGGGCTTCCAAATCGCAGCCTTCGCGCAGATGGCTTGCCGGAGTTCCGTGCCCGGGCCGGCTCTATTGCGGACGAGCGACGGCTGACAGGAATTCCTGCGTATTCGACAGAATGGGGTCGCCCATGAAGCGAAGGGAGTCGATGGATCGTCTGGCGGCTTCCGCGTCCCCATATCCGCACGCATCTTCGATCAGGATCGGGACGATGCCGAGGTCGGCGGCATGGCGGCAGGTCGGCTCTATGCCGATCTCCATGGCAATTCCGCAGATCGCCAATGCCGAAAGGCCGGCATCCCGCAGGGCAATTTCGAGCGGCGTTCCCTCGAAAGCCGACATTCCGAGCTTGTCGAATACGAAATCCTGCTCTTGCGGATAGAGGTCCGGAATGATCTGAACCGCTTCGCTGTCCCTCATGAACCAGGGTTTTACAGCCTCGGGGTCATCGGTGCGTTGCCATGCCATTGCCATGCGCGTCGCAAACAGCCCCATCCACGGCTTCGGCAGGGAAAGATGGCGGCAGAAGGCAATTCTCATTCCGGCGCGTCTGGCGGCAGCGACGATATCAGCGATGCGACGGCTCGTTTCTTCCGATCCCGGGACCTGCCGGGCAATGCCGACCTGCATGTCGTAGACCAGCAATGCGGTTCGATCGGGAGAAAGCCAGTCTGCAAGTGCCGTGGGTATGGTCATTGGCGCGTTCCCTGACAGTGGTAACCGCCCATAAGTAGGGCAGGGATGCCCATTTGAACAGCGATCCAAGGCTCGCGCGGTCCAGTTGCCGCTATCGTCGAAAAGAAAATTCTCTGACGATCTCAAAGCCATCAAGGTCTCTGTCGTCTGCACGGTTCAAAGACACAGCAGCTTTTGGCTCGCCTCCCTCTGATCGGTACATGACTGCAAGGGTGCATTTCTGCCCGCCGCATATTGAACTATGGCAATCTATTCAGTACAAATTATTATTAACTGCTAATAATAAAGAATTCACCGATTTACTCTATACAAAGGGATAAGCGAAAGAGGGAGGGGCCTCTGTTTATTGTATCGGTATTGGATGAGGGCGAAGAGAGAAACTTCGTTGCCGTCGACTTACACATCAGCGACAACCAGATTCACATCGACGTTGGCGGCTGCGAGCACCATTTCAAACTCGCCGACCTGATCGACATTCTCTCGGTCGAACATCATCGCGCCCATGATATCGATGGGCGCGTACGCGCTTTTGCGCTGTGCCATTGACGGTGCTGGCGGTTTTATCGCCGCCCTTGCTAAAGCGTGTCGCGATCTCCAAGATTCGCTTACCACGCTTTATCTCTTTGTTTTACGCATGTCGTTATCGCAAAACCGCTGCACCGTTTTGCGCGACATGCTCTAGAATTCACTCCTTATCCTCACGCTGATGGCATGGTCCTGCCTTCCGCTGCCGACAGCCGCCCGGTATTCCACGCCGAATGCCCAGTTGTTCAGCAACGCGGCATCGAGCGAGAGCCCGAGCGTCGAATAGTCATCCCCGGATTCTTCCGCTTCGAGTTCGTAGGGGAACGTGCCGATGTCGGCATATCCGAGCCGCAGCCGGCTCGAGCTGGCGAAATCATGGGTATATTCCGCTCGCATGCCTGGTGTCAGCACTCCCCAGTCCATCATGACGGTATAATTCAGGCGAAGGCCGATGACGCCCGCGGCCGTATCGACCGTCTGATCGCCATAGGTCAGGCCGTAGACGTCCCCGCCGGTCTCGGTGAACCCGTCGAGCCAAGACCTGGACAAGTCGAACCGGCCGTATGGAGAGATCAGCCATTTCTTGTCCCGGAATTCGTAGGCGGCGGTGAGGGAGCCGAACATCTGCCGCCCATCCCTGTTTCCCGTGGCGAGATCCCCGGTAGAGGCGACGTAGCGGCTTGAATCGAAATCGAGCCGCCCCGCGCCGATCAGGCCGTCGAGGAACAGGTTGTCCGCTGCCTTGAAGGAGCCGTAGATCGCCGCGCTGTAGGCCGCGCCGCGGCTTTCCGTGCCGCTATCGCCGACATCGCTCCTGTCGTGGCCATATCCCAGCCCGAAGCCGCCGACGAAGCGATCGGAAAACCGGTAATCCGCGCCGGCACTCACGCCCACCGTGGTCGATCCGATGTCCAGGCCGCTGTTGCCCGTATCGGCGAAATCGACGAACCCGCCGGACCAGATCGCAAACGGTCCGAGATCCGGTCCCTGAATATCCGAGTTTGAGCCGTTGCCTTGCCGGCCAGATACCGAGGGGGCGGTGAGGTCCGGCTCGCCGCCGCCCGGCCAGCCGAACTGGCGCTCGGCATTGACGATCCCGCCATTAGGGCCGCCATTGTCGGAGCGGTGAAGCCCAAGGCGGATATCAAGCGATCGGCGCTGGCGGTCGCTCTCGTCGTGCAGTTGCTCCAGACGGTTGTTGAAGTTGCGTGTCTGGTATTGGGCAAAATGCCTGGCGGCATCTACCTGCGCATTGAGAAGGCCGACCACATCGGGATCCTCAGTCGGAACGGGACGGGCCGCAACGGCAAATGTGATCGTTGCCTGAACCGAGGTGCCGGAGGCATTCGAAAGCGTATAACCAACCTGGGCCGACCCTGCGAATGAAGGGCTGGCTGCAAAGGTGAGCCGCTTTTGCGGTGCGTCGAGATACACGCTTCCCGCGTCCGGGTTGGACAAGAAGGTGAATGCGGCTGTGGTGAAGGGTGCCCCGGTCGCGCCCGCGGTAAGATCAACCGCGACAGTCGTTCCTGCCATGACCTGGATGGTGCGGGAACTGGCCGTTGGCCCCGGCCCGGACCTGGTAACGTTGACAAGGTAGGTTCGGGTCGCGCCATTCTGCGCCGTTACGAGAATGGATATCTGGTTTGACCCGACCGACAGCGCAAGCGGGCTGCTTGCCGCCCCTGATGCTACGAGGCTGCCGTTCACGGCGATGGTCGCCGTGGGGTCGGAAGCCGTTGGCGTAAACGTAATGCTGGCGACCGCATTGCCCAGTGCAAGCTGATAGGCAAGGATGCTCGGGCTGAAGCCAGGGGCGAGCGTTCCGGTGCCCGGAGCCAGCGCAGCGAGATCGGCCGTCGCAGAAGCGGCGCGCGTCACGGTGACATCGTAGGTCTTCACCGTTCCGTCCTGCGCGGTGACGACGATAGCGATCGGCGTCTGGCCCACGGCAAGGGCAATAGAACCGCTGGCGCTTCCGGAAGCGACCGGAGAACCGTTGACTGCGACAGTCGCGTTCGGCTCGGAGACGACAGGCGTCAATGCGATCGCGGTGACATTGTTGGCCACCGAGATTGAATAGTTCAGCGTATTCGGATTGAAAGCCGGGCTGAGGCTCCCTTGACTGGGCTGCAGCTGCGACAGATCGGCGTTGGGTGAGAGGCCGGCAGTCCAGGGCGCTCCGGTCCCTGCCAGGTTGCCGTTGCCTCCGATGTTCTGGGCGGAACCTGCCGGGATATCGACACGGAGAGTGCCCAGGCCGGAAATAGTCTGGGCATCAACCTCATAGGTCATATTGTCAGAGGTTCGGAGGTTGGCCAGCGTGGCGCTGGCGGTTCCTGTCGTGGTCAAGACAATGTCCGCCAATGACAGGCCTGTCACGGCCTCGGAAAATACGATCTGGAACGTCACCTGCGTGGCGTTCGGCGGCGGATTGCCGACGACGGCCGTCACGACGGTCGGGCTCTGAGTATTGACGAAGACGCCGGCGGTGGAACCGACATTGTTGAGGCCGACGCCGGCCGCTTCACCTCCGGCGTTCCCGATGGTGCCGCCGTTCAGGCTGATCACGGCTCCGAGCTGCACGCCGTTCAGGTCCATGTCGCCGGCTTGGACCGCATATCTGAACATAAGCGAACTCGTCCCGCTTCCCGACAGGTAGAAAGCCGCACGCGTCGCGCTGCCGATCACCACGGAGATGTATGGTGTGCCGCTGACGATTGCGTTCTCGCTGAATTGTGCGGCAAAGGTCAGGCTGTCTCCGACGCTGTAAAATCCATTCGCCGGGACCGAAACGGAGGTAACGACCGGGGCGGACTGGGCGGAAGACGCTGCGGCGCAGAACAGCACGATCATCGAAAGAAGAATCAGGGAAAGCGGGCCAACCATGATGCGCCGTATGAACGTCCTGCCCGGAAGACTCCGATCATGCCGGTTGCTCCCGCTGCTTTCCGGCGTCTCGGACAGCAGTCGAAAGGTTGGAGCCGGACGGCCGGGCAAGGGGAATGTCATGAAAAAACTCGCAACGGTTTTAAAATATCGCACAGGAATGAGCTTCTTTACACGGAAGACGCGTCCACTGACTTGATAAAACTTGCGGTGGGGCTAAGGTGAAGCACCTTATCCAACTGTAGTCTTTGATATTTTCAATGAACGATGATTTCGAAAGTTCCGATCGGGAGCCGGCTTACGATCCGCCCCCGGCGGGTTACAATGCGTCTTCGCTCCGCAAGGCTCCGCCTCCGCGAATGCTCGACCATCCCGGCATTGCGCGCGCCGTGCGCATGATCGAGCGTACTCCCGCCGCGTCGACGACCTTGCAGGACATTTCGGCTCATCTCGGCCTCAGTCCGTTTCACTTCCAGCGGCAGTTCCAGGAGGTCATGGGGGAATCGCCAAGCGCCTATATGCGCCGCACACGGCTCGACCGTGCGGCGATGAACCTGCAGATGAGCGGGCAGCCGATCACGCACATCGCGTTCAATGCCGGCTATGCCAGCCACGAGGCTTTCATCCGCGCTTTCCAGAGGCAATTCGGACTGACGCCTTCGGATTACCGTGTCGCGGCCCAGAAGGTGCTGCCGGCTCGGCCGAGACCGGAAAAGACGGAGCTGGCGCGCGTGAAAGTCGGCCAGCGTCCGGAAATGAGGCTTCTGGCCATGCGGTTCTATGGATCCTATGCATTGGTCGAGGACAACTGGCGGAAATTTGCCGACTATCTGGAGCGGATCGACTTTCCGCTTGAAGAAGCGCGGCCAGTCGGCATCACCCTCGACACGCCGTTGATCACGCCGGGGGAACTTGTCCGCTACGACTGTGCTGTCGTGGATCAGGGCTTCCCCACTGACAATACCGCCCTCTCGCCGTTGCAGTTTCGGGCGGGCCGTTATGTCTCCATGAACCATTCAGGTTCTTACGCCGAGATCCTCCGGACCTACGAATTCGTCAGCGTCGATTGGCTCGCGGCATCCGGCGAAATGTTCCTGCCTGATGGCAACGGGGGATATGAATTCTACAATTCGCCCCCCTGGAACCATGTCGGCGCGATGCAGAACCTCGACATTGTCCTTCCTTTGGCAGGCTGAAACTGATCTGTCCTGAGCGGAGCTTCGCGCGGAGCGCCAGGTTCTGCCTCATCAGGTGGCGGCGGCGCGGCCATGCGGAATTGTTCCAGCGGCGGTTTGAGGCGGTCCAGTATTCAAGATTCTGATGTAGACGGCAGCGAATTCGCCTGGACGGCTGTCGGTGTTGGGGGACCTCAAACGTCCTATGTTCGACGAGGCGACATCTCGTTGATTGAAACGACAGTTTGGAGATTGGAAACATGGCGCTCAAGCGGATGGACAATGTTGGAATCGTCGTCGAGGACCTTGGAGAGGCGATTGATTTCTTTCGCGAACTTGGCCTTGAGCTTGAAGGGCGGGCCATGGTCGAGGGAGAATGGGCAGGACGCATCACCGGACTGGGCGATCAGCATGTCGAGATTGCCATGATGCGCACGCCTGATGGCCACAGCCGGCTCGAGCTCTCCCGCTTCCTCAAGCCTGATGTCGTAGCAGATCACCGGAACGCGCCGGTCAACGCGCTCGGTTACCTCCGCGTCATGTTTGCCGTCGATGACATCGACGAGACGCTTGAGAGGCTGCGCACGCGCGGCGCTGAGCTCGTCGGAGAAGTCGTCCAGTAAAGAGACGCGTATCGGCTCTGCTACATCCGTGGGCCTGAAGGGATTCTGATCGGATTAGCCCAGGAACTCGGCTGAGCGCATCTTCCATGGTTGGCTGAATCGCGGCCTGCCCATTTCCTTGCGATCGGAGAGGACAGGCCGCTGTTGCAGGACGCTATTTCAACGGCAGAAACAGGTCCGCGACCGCCTCATGTTCCGGCACTTCCGCAGGGAAGCTCAGCCGCTGGCAATAGATCGGGAAGTCGCGTGCTTCCTCGCCGCTGGCCGGAAGCCAGTCGCGATAGAGGTAGAGGGCGGCGGGCTCCAGATTGTCGGTATTGCCGACGACGCGAAGCACCGCGCAGCGCCCGCCTGGAATCTCGCCGGCCTTGATCTCACCGCCATCAGCCTCGATCGGCTGGTCGGTCCCGACACAGAGGTCGACGCTGTAATCGGCAGGCGAGGCAGGACGCCGCTCGGAACGCCAGACTGTGAAAGTCGGGCTTGTCCTGGGGTGCAGGCCGGCGGCCTTGCGCCAGGCGATGAACCGCTGGATGCTGGTGCCGAGCGTTGCCGGGTCGCCCCGATGCTGGATGATGGCCACCGGTATGGCGGGCACATCGCGTATAGTCACGTCGTCATCACTAAAAGTCTTCTGCATGAGCTTGCTCCTCGCGTTGTCGAAAGGCCCGAAGGCCGCAAGCCACGGCTCCCAGTCGGGAGACTTCCGGAATGACGAAGGCGATTGCCCGAACCGTTGCCGAAAGGCGCGGGCAAAGGCATCCGGTGCATCGTAACCGGCATCCATCGCTATGTCGGTGACGCTCTCTGCATCCCTGTAGGCCAGCCGGTACGAAGCGCGCTTCATGCGGGCGAGCTGGATATAGCGATGCAGGGAGAGACCGAAGGTCGCGGTGAACTGCCGGTGCAGATGATATTTCGAATAGGCTGCGACACTGCTCAGCGCATCCAGGTCCAGATCATCGTCCAGATGCCGGTCTATATGATCCAGCACCCGCTGCATCCGGGCATGGTAGTTCTGAAGCGCCGCCTTCATCATTCCGTCCTCCGTGGCCGCATCAACTAAGCGCAGGCAGACATGACGCGCTCGACCGATCTTGCGGTTTTGTCACGGGTCGCAGACCGTCGACAATGGCGAAAAGGGGGAGGCGGGTCGTTGTTGACTGAGGTCAAAGACTGCGCCGGTTCGGACCGCTACCGTCGTGACATCCATCACGGAGGACAGCCATCATGGCCATTACGACAGTTCTTGGTATCCTCAAGAGCAACAGATACGAGCAGGATCTGAAAAGTGCTGCGAGTTTCTGCGCCACTTATGGGGCACATCTGACCGCGCTCGCCGTTTCCATCGGTGCGGCCCCGTCACTCAGCCAATACGATGCCATCTCCACCATCTGGCTGGATGAGAGGCAGCGGGAGATCGACGAACTCGCCACGACGGCTGCGAAAATCAAGGAGGTGCTTGCAGACAGCGATCTCTCGTTCGAGGTCCAGGATCTCTACACGGAATTTGCATGGGCAGACGAGGATATCGCCCAGCGCGCGCTCTATGCCGATGTCGTGCTCCTGGGACCTGACGCGGCCGAGGACGCCGACCTCAGAAAGCGGATCTTCGATGGTGCGCTCTTCCAGGCGCCGACGCCGATCCTGATCAACCGCGGGCGAAAGGCCATCACCACGTCGCCAAGGGCCGTGGTACTGGCATGGGATTCCAGCAACGAGGCAGCACGGGCCGCCCGCCAGTCGCTCGATCTTCTGGAAAGAGCCGAGATCGTTCATGTGACCATGGTCGACCCCGTCGCGCGCATGCGTACGAACGGCGAAGAGCCGGGTGCCGATATAGCAGCCTTCCTTACCCGCCATGGCGTCAAGGTCCAGGTCGATCGCCTTTCGAGCGAAGGCAGGAACGCGGACGCGATCATCACCCGGCATGCGGTGGATATGGGCGCCGACCTGATCGTCATGGGCGCCTACAACCACCCGAGATGGCAGCAGAGCCTGTTCGGCGGCGTGACCCGCAGGATGATCGAGGATTGCCAGCTGCCCTTGTTCCTCGCCCACTGAGCCTCCCACGCGGGAGACCAGAGAACCGATAAAGTTCGTCGCCGTCATCTGAGATCCCGATGGATGCAGTTGACGGCGACATCGTCTGTTTCTGCCTGTTCCCCGGCAGGCTCAGGACTCATTGACCGGAGCCGGACGATGACGGCGCAGCGATACGGATCGGCGCCTTGTACCCCATTCGTAGCCCTTGGAAATCTCTCCGATCCAAGGGAAGATCACCCCGCTCTGGCTTTAGAGGGGAGACGCTGATGGAAAACCACGAGCCGTTTTTACGCGAGGCGATTGCGCTTTCGAAATCCGCGATGGAACACGGAGACGAACCCTTCGGCTCTGTGCTGGTGAGGGACGGCGAGGTCATCCTGCGCGCCGAAAACAGCGTATTCACCGGCCGCGACATGACGAACCACGCCGAGATGAACCTGATCAAACTGGCG
The DNA here is from genome assembly GCA_900473185.1 of Hyphomicrobiales bacterium. Classification (GTDB taxonomy): domain Bacteria; phylum Pseudomonadota; class Alphaproteobacteria; order Rhizobiales; family Rhizobiaceae; genus Rhizobium. The sequence continues at coordinate 164,023 of UCKU01000031.1, forward strand.
ACAAAGCACTACGACACTGCCTATCTTGCCGACTGCACGCTCTACACCAGCACGGAGCCCTGCGCGATGTGCTCCGGAGCGATCTATTGGTCGGGCATCGGGCGCATGGTGTTTGCTTGCTCGGAGGTGCGGCTTGGCGAAATCGCCGGGATCGGGTTGAACGTACCGAGCCGGGCGGTGCTGCAAACCGGTGCGCGCATCGTCACCGTCGATGGCCCGAACATCGAAGAGGAAGCCGCCGAAGTCCATAAGGCATTCTGGCCGAAGCATCTGGGCAAGGGCTAGAGTCTCGGTCCAGGACGCATTGATTGCCTAGCGCAGTGCCCTGAGCGCGTTCAGGATCACAGCCACATCGATTACCTCCTGCAGCATGGCCCCCGTGACCGGCGGCAGGAAGCCGGCGCCGGCGAAGATCATGGCGACGAGCGAGAGGCCGATGCCCGCGAAAATGCTCTGGACGGCGATGGCGCGGGAGCGTCTGGCTATTTCGATGGCCGAGGCGATCCTGCCCAGATCGTTGCGGATCAGGACGATGTCGGCGGCTTCGGCTGCAGCCGCAAGATTGGTGGCGCCGACGGCGATGCCGACATCGGCGGCTGCGAGTGCAGGAGCATCGTTGACGCCGTCGCCGACCATGAGAACCTTTCCGCCTAGGCGTTTACTCGCCGCGCGTTCCCTGGCGATGACCTCGACCTTCTCGACAGGGGACAATCGCGCCTCGACAGCATCCAGCGACAGCGAGCCGGCAATAGCGGCGGCGACGCTGCGCTCATCGCCGCTCGCAAGCACGATCCTGCCAAAACCCAGCTTGCGGAGCTTGGCCACAAGTTCGACGGCATCGCCGCGCAGGCGATCCTCGAAGCCGATTTCGCCGGCAAGCCGGCCATTGATGAAGACGCTTGCCTGCATTGTGCCTTTTTTCTCGGGGGCACGCGGCGGCCTGCCATCGGGCGTGAAATAGGTATCGCCGCCAACGCTCACCCTGATACCGTCGACAAGCCCGGAGATACCGGCGCCCGGAAGCTCCGTCACCTCCACCGGGCGTGACAGGACCAAGTTGCGTCTCTGCGCCTCCCTGACGATCGCGCGGCCGACGACATGCGAGGATGCCTGGTCCAGGGAGGCGGCAAGCCGCAAGACCCTGTCCGGGCCTTCCGGCCCGTCGATCGAGACGACCTCGGGATCGCCCGCCGTCAGCGTGCCGGTCTTGTCGAAGACCGCGACGGAGGCGTCGGCCAGGATCTCCAGCGGCCCTGCGCCCTTCACCAGCACACCCGCCTTTGCTGCCTTCGAGGTTCCGGCCGCAAGGGCGACGGGAACGGCGAGGATCAGCGGGCAGGGGGTCGCAACGACGAGAACCGCGACGATCCGCGCCATGTCACCGGACAGGATGGCGGCGCCGAGCGCGATTGCCAGCGTCAGCAGAAGAAAGGCGATTGCATATCGATCGGCCAGCCGCGCTATCTGCGCCTTGGAACGCTTCGATGCCTCGACCAGTTTGACGATGCCGGAATAGGTGCTGTCCTCGGCGCGGCTTTCCACCCTGATTTCGATCGCGTCCCCGGCATTGGTGGCGCCGCTTGAAATCCTCTCGCCGCTTGAGACGATGACCGGGAAGGCTTCGCCGGTCAGGACGGATTGATCGATCGATGCATGGCCTGTCATCAGCGTGCCGTCTGCGGGGATGACGTCGCCTCTGCGGATCATCAGGACATCACCCACTGCAAGTTCCGGAATGGGGACTTCTTCGATGCCATTCTGGCGCAGGCGAAGCGCCGTTCGCGGCACCTGCGCCAGCAAGGCCGTCATGCCTTCGTCGGCACGCCGATGCGCATAGGCTTCCAGAAACTGGCCGCCGGCATACATGAGGGCGACGATCGCTCCTGCAAGATATTCGCCGAACCAGAGGGTCGCGCCCATTGCGAGCGCGGCGATCAGGTCCAGACCGAGATCGCCGTTTCTGAGCTTGGCAAAGATGTCGATCAATAGGAATGCGAGAGCAGTGCAGGTGCTTGCCGCCAGCACGAACAGGCTTGCAGAACGGTAGCCCAGCAGGAACAGGCCGAAGGCCGCCACCAGACCGATGAGGGATGCCGCCGCCATGATCGTCGACCTCACGCCGATGCCGGGCATCCATGCGTGCAATTCCGCGAAAATGCGAATGCGGGAATGAGCCCTCGGCTCGTCCAGAACGCTCATGGTCGCACGCCTCCCATTTTCCTTTCGGGTGCGCAGGATCGATGCTCTGAAATCGCTGCCCGACACCGGTTACGCGCCCGGGAATTTGGCACAATAACAGGATTTTTCCTTGATCTCTCTCAAGCTGCGCCTGGCTGGCCGGAGAGGGTCGCCAGCGTTGCCAATCGCAAAACATCCAGGCCCGCGGATGTGCTACATTGCGTCATCGCGTGCTTTTGTTGCGGGAGGGATCGAGAATGCAGCGCAAGCTGGCTACGATCATGGTCGGGGATTTCGTCGGCTCCACCACAGCAATGGAATCAGATGAGGAAGGCGCGATTGCCCGGATCGATACTGTCCTCGAGACTGTTCGCATGGTCGTGCAGCGCCATGACGGCCGTGTCTTCGGCACGGCGGGTGACGCGCTGCTTGCCGAGTTCGCCAGCCCTGTCAATGCGCTCAGGTCCGCCATCGAGGCGCGCGCCGAGATTGCTGCCCTTCCTGGAGCGAGCGGCGGCGACATGCGGTTCGGCCTCCATCTGGCAGATGTCGTCGTCGTAGGCTCGGACCTGCGCGGCGATGGGGTCAACATCGCCGCGCGCATCGAGGCGTCTGCGCCACCTGGCGCAATCGAGGTTTCAGGGCTGCTTTACGACCAGGTCCGGCGGGTCTCGCCTTGCGGATTCGAAGACATCGGCGAAAGGCAGCTGAAGGGAATTCTGGAGCCGATCCGGATCTACCGGGTCACTGAACTGGTGGACCGTCACGTCTTTCAGTTCGCTCCGACGCGATCCGCCCCCAATGCTGCCCAATCCCCCCGGACCAACTCGATTGCAGTGGCGCGGTTCGATGTAGCGCCCGGCGCTGTCGCAGATCAATGTTTCCTGGCGGAGGGCATTACCGACGACCTGACGCTCGAACTCAGCCGCCTGAGAGGCCTGTTTGTCAGTTCGCGCTCGGCGGCGACCGCGCTGACGACGAAAGATCCCGTCGAGATCGGCCGCCTTCTCGGCGTCGGCTACGTTATCAGCGGCTCGATCCGGCAAGTGGGCGACGATCTGCGGGTCAACATCGCGCTTACCGAGACGGGAGAGGGGCTCGTCATCTGGTCGGATCGTATCAAGCGTCCGTTTCGCGAATTGCTCGATGTGCTGGACGAGATCATCGCTCGTGTTGCAGCAACCGTGTCCGGACGGGTCGAGCAGTCGGAACTTGCAGCAGCCCGGCTGAAACGCCCGGAGAATATGACGGCCTATGAATATTATCTGCGTGGTCTGGACCACCACCGCCTGATTGGCGTGTCGGATATCCACGTGCACGAAGCCATGGCCTGGTTCGAGCGGTCAATGGCTGCCGACCCCGGTTTCGGCCGTCCCTTCGCAATGCATGTCTGCTCGTGGAGCAACCTGCCAAGCTTTGACCTCAATAGGGCCGAACAGCAGGTTGCGCACGCACTCGCCCTCGACCCATCCGACCCGGAAGCCCATCGCATCATGGGCGCGATCAAGATGAAATCGGGCGACTTCGTTTCGGCACGTTACCATCACATTCGTGCCCACGAACTCGCTCCGAACGACGCCTATATTCTCGGCCGCAGCGCGGCGTTCTATGTCTATGCCGGGGAGGCCGAGCACGCACTCGAAATGCTTGATCGTGCCGAGACGCTTGATCCCTTCCTGCCGGTCTGGATCACCGAAGAGCGGGTCGCCGCCCTCTACGCGTTGAGCCGTTTCGAGGAGATGATGCGCGTCGCCCTGACGCTGCCCTTCCAGACCAGGCGCAAGTCGCTTTACCAGGTTGCCGCGAGCATGGCCTGCGGCGACGCTGGAAAGGCTGAATTCCTGGTTCGGCAAGCGCTTTCCCTCGATCCGAGCCTGTCGGCGGTCTATATCCGGATGCAGGAGACCTATGCAGACGAGTCCGTTACTGAAACCCTTGTTGCGCGGAATTGCGATGCCGGCCTGCCGTTGACTCCGCGCAAGCCCGCAATCCGGAAGAAATCACTCTCGCTGAGATGATGATCGCCATCGCGCAGATGCCCTCAGGCTTTACGCATGTGGTCCATCAGGGTGGCTCGGCGGCCACTTCCATGCCTTGAGTGCTTTTATGCCCTGAGCTTGGCGATCTGCGGGCCGACGATCGCGGCAAAGAGGTTGGGATCGCCGAGCGCGCGGGCCGACAGCATGGCCCCGTGGACCGATGCCATCAGGATCTGCGCTTCCTCTTCGGGCGATCTGGCAAGCCGGAAGAGTTTCTGCTCCACACCAGCCTTCAGCACCGATGTCAGCCAGGCTGCGAGGTTCTCGAAATGCCGGCGCACATGGGCTGCGACCGGCTCCGGCAGCATCTGTATTTCGGCCGCGAGCATGGCGCAGACGCAGAATGGCTCCGACGCGTCGAGGATGCATTTCTGCCAGTAGTTCAGATAGGCCTGCAGCTGCTCGACAGGGCCGGGGACGTGCTCGCGCAGTGACTTCAGGCCGGATTCGGCGCGCTGCGTATAGCGATCGACCAGGACCTGCACGAGCTCGGCCTTGGTGGGGAAATGGTGGTGGATGCTCGCCTTGCGGATGCCGACCGCATCGGAAATATCGGCATAGCTGAAGCCGTTATAGCCTCCCGCCACGACGAGGGACTGCGCTATATCAAGGATCTTTTCCGAGGTCGTCTGTTCCATGCAGCTTGCCTATCTGCGGGTAGGAAGGCTGTCAAGTTTGGCACGGCGGGCTTGCTCACAAGCATGTGTTCCTGATGGCAGAGGGCAGCGGCGTTCGGCAGTTGACTCTCCAAATTAAACTACCTACTAGTAGGAAGATACAACAAGGAGCCTGTCATGCAAAACCAATCTTCTCTGCAATCGAACTGGTTGCGATCCTATTATTTCGTCCGTGCGCTGTTCTCGATCGGCTGGATCATCGCCGCCATTCTTTCGGGAGGGCATTCCGCGCTCGCCTCCGTGCTGCTCGTCATCTATCCGGCCTGGGATGCGGCGGCGAACCTGGTGGATGCCCGCTCGAACGGCGGCCTGAAGGCCAATCCCGCCCAGACGTTCAACGTCGCCGTCAGCACGATCACCACGGCCGCCGTCATCATCGCCGCCCTGAACAGCACCTATGCCGTCCTCGCCGTCTTCGGCATCTGGGCCATCCTTTCCGGCCTCCTGCAGCTTTCAGCCGGCGTGCGGCGCTGGCGCATCTACGGCGCGCAATGGGCGATGATCCTCAGCGGCGCACAATCGACGCTCGCCGGCGGTTTCATGATCAGCCAGTCGTTCGGGACTACGCCCCCGAGTATCCTCGACATTGCGCCCTATGCGGGGTTTGGCGCCTTCTATTTCCTGCTTTCGGCTGTGTGGATGACGGTTGCTGCGTATCGGAAAGGCAGCCATGAAGTTCTGCCTTGAGCATGGCATTGAGGACAATCTTGTCATGGGCCACGCGCCGGACGCGCGCGTGGCCTCGAAAGCTTAGTCAAAATTACATCGTTCGCTTCGGCATATCCCGGCGCGAGGGATGTCACGGGAAGCCAGCCACCGCGCGCACGCCGCAGGAATATCTATGAGGTCAAAATGCGTCGAGCAGAGCAGATGCCAGCAACACTTCGGTTCCGGCGAGCCCAACAGAGCAGAATAGAGTTATGTCCTCTGACGAGGACCGGGTCTTTCCGGGCATAGAAACCAACTCGGCCAGATCGACCATTCGGTTTTCGTGTCGCGTGCCAGCGAGAAAAAAGGGCGACGCGTAGGCTCGCGTTTGTTCAGGCGCGTCAGTGGCTATGATTTTGGCGGTATCGGCGACGTCGAGTCCAATTTCATGCCCTCCAATAAGCTTGGGGCCAACGGTGTTTACGTGAGCGCCCGGCGTCAGATCCGCAGCATGTAGTACTGGGGTCCGGCTCGAGGTAGCGCAGATAACGATGTCGGCATCCGTCGTCGCCTTGGCAACAGTTTCGACGGGCGTGATCTCTACACCGAGATTGCGTTGCATCTCTTCGGCGAAAGCTTTTCTGTTGACCACATCCCGGCTGTACACACGAACAGCGGATATCGCTCTGACGGCTGCGGCCGCAGCAAGCTGAGTTCGCGCTTGGATGCCGCTACCGATTACGGCGACAGACTTCGCATGCTGCGAGCTCAGATGCCGTATCGCAACGCCGCCAATTGCGCCGGTCCTGATGGCACCGAGACGTTCCCCGAGAACCAGGCCTTTCAGTCTCCCCTCGTTCGGCGACCAGACGGCGACGATTTGAGACTGCTTCGAATCCTGAAACGTATCGTACACACGGAATCCGGCCAGTGGAGCTTCGCCAAGGATCCCTCCCACCGTGAAGACCAGATCGCCATGCTCTCCGAAGGAGACGTGATGCCTTGGTGGCGATACGATCTTGTTGTCGAGCCTCGCTCGAAAGGCCAGTTCCAGGACATCGATTGCCTTAGCCATCACATCGTGGCCGATGAGGTCGCGATCACCGAGCAGTTTGACCATTACGACGCCTTCCGATGATTGAGAGAAGTTGCCTTGATGTTACGCATTGGCGGGTATCTAGATACGAGCATCACCGCACCCTTGGAAAAGCAGGGGGCGTGAAGAAGCGCCATCGAAATGCTACCGCGGCCAATAGCCCGGCGCCTGCGCCAGCTATTATTTGGGCAAGCCACTGGTCTTGGGGCTCTGGAGAAACCGCCCAGTAGAACGCTGCGAGCGCAACTGCTGCGACAGAAACGAGGACGGCTCGTCGAACCGTTAGCGGCCAGGCAAATACGGCATAGAAAAAACCCGTTTCAAAACCGACGATCGCTGTCACAAATTCTGAGACGGCATGAGTTGACGCTTCGCTATAGGCGCTGATCTCGCGAAACGTAAGCACGAGGAACGCAACTGCAAAGGTTTGCGAGGCCACAGCCGCGATCGCCGTGCGTCCCCTGGAGTTCCGAATCTTTGAATATCTGAAGAAAGCCATCCGTCATCCTGACCGCGGCCCAACTGCGAAAATCACGTATCTTGTCTTGCCGCGATAAGCCCCCTACAACCTTAAGTGCACTTGAGGTCAAGAGGGTAGGGAGATGGCGCGGGAACTTACTGTTGGAGACGTTGCCAAACGGTCGGGGGTGGCGGTTTCCGCGCTTCACTTTTACGAGACCAAGGGCCTCATCCGAAGCTACCGCACGGCGGTAAATCAGAGACGGTATTCGAGCGATGTTTTACGGCGAGTGGCAGTAATCAAAGTCGCTCAGAATCTTGGGATTTCTTTGAATTCCATTGGTGACGCGTTGTCTTGCCTTCCAGCGGGACAACCACCGTCCAAAGAGGACTGGGAGACCATGTCCCAGCGGTGGCGGGAGGAATTGAACTCACGGATACATCAACTCCAGAAATTGCGCGATGGACTTTCCGATTGCATCGGCTGTGGGTGCCTTTCCCTCGATAAATGCGGGCTGGTCAACTGGGGAGACAAGCTTGCGTTGAGGGGCCCAGGCCCGCATCGACTCATCGATGGGAAAAAGCGGAGAGTCAAAAACTAGGACAAGATCTGTTTTGCCCTGGAACGCGCATGGCTGGCGACGATCGATAAGTCCGGCTCTCTCGTATTTCCGATCCCTTCCCCGGTTGGCAAATCGCCCCCGCAGCGGCTAATCTCGCACCACCCCACCTTCGGCCGCCGCTCCCCACGGTCAGGCCAGCCACATCACGAGGATACCACCATGAGCATTATCGAAGCCGTCGCCGAAGAGGCCAAGGGCTGGCGCCGTCATATCCATCAGAATCCGGAGCTGCTCTTCGATCTGCCGGAGACGGCGGCGTTCGTGGCCGGCAAGCTTGCGGAATTCGGTTGCGCTGACGTCACGACCGGGCTTGCCAAGACCGGCGTCGTTGCCGTCATCGAGGGGGCCAAAGGCCCGGGAAAGACGATAGCGCTGCGCTGCGACATGGATGCGCTGCCGATGTCGGAGCAGACCAATCTTCCCTATGCCTCCAGGAATGCCAACCGCATGCATGCCTGCGGCCATGACGGGCACACCGCCATGCTGCTTGCCACCGCCAAGTGCCTTGTCGAAAACCGGGATTTCTCCGGCAAGGTCGTGCTGATCTTCCAGCCGGCGGAGGAGGGCGGCGGCGGAGCGCGGGTGATGATCGAAGAGGGGCTGCTCGAGACCTTCGGCATCGACGAGGTCTATGGCATGCATAATGAGCCGGGCCTTGAGATCGGTTCCTTTGCCACGCGCGCCGGCCCCTTCATGGCGGGTGCCGACCGTTTCGTCATCACCATCAACGGCAAGGGCGGGCATGCGGCAGCGCCGAACATGACGCGCGATCCGGTTCTCGTCAGCGCCCATATGGTCACCGCGCTGCAATCGATCGCCTCGCGCTTCACCGATCCCTTCGATCCCGTCGTCGTGTCCATCACCTTCTCGGAGGCCGGTAACGACAAGGCGCTGAACGTCATTCCCGCCTCCGTGCGTCTCGGGGGCACGATCCGCACGATGCAGGCGGACACGAGGAAGACCGTCGAACAGCGGTTCCGGGAGATCGTGCATGGCACGGCGAAGCTGTTCGAGACGGAAGCCGAGATCGACTGGCGACCGGGTTATCCTGTCACGGTCAACGATGCCGGGAGGACGTCAGCCATCGTTGCGGCGGCTGCAAAGGTGGCCGGCGAGAGCCAGGTGGATGCGGCTTACGAGCCGTCGATGGGGGCGGAGGATTTCTCTTACATGCTGGAGAGGCGGCCTGGCGCGATGATCCTGATCGGCAACGGGGATAGCGCGGGTCTGCATCACCCGGCCTATGATTTCAACGACAAGGCGATTGCGCATGGAGTGCGCTATTGGCTGTCACTGGTCGGGCAGGAGCTTGGGGGAAAGTAAAGCATGCTGGCAGTGGGGGCCGCGGAGCATCCCAGTCTGCTGCACACGCAATGGACAGAGTTTTCCAGTCACTCGCTTTCCGGCTCAAGGCCAATTGCGTCACGAATGCCAATCCCGGTCGCCGATTGCCTTAATTGATTTTGGAACAGAGCTGCGTCCCGGGGGTTGAGGTGCGAGGCCGATCCCGGCTTCAACCCTCAAGGAGAATATCATGCCGAACCAAAACGCCTCCAACGACAGCGGCAAATCCGGCCAGTCGAGCAAGAGCAGCGACGTCAAGTCCACCAAGAAGGCTGCGGACACGAAGGCCAGCTCGAGCACGCGCGGCGGCACTCATGAGCAGCACGTCAAGGCTGGCGAGCAGAGCCATAAAAACAGCAAGTAGATCGGAAACGATCAGGGAAGGGCCCGCAGCAAGCGGGCTTTTTTTGTGCCCACGCCACGCCGGTTGCGGGGATGCGGCAACCTTTATTTCTGCATCCGATCAATAAGACGCGCCCGGCGCGGAACTATTCGGCTCCGCTTCTGTTAGGGATTCACCCACCGACCCATCAGATCCTCGGCAGGTCGTGAGAGACCCTCTCTCTGAAACATCTCGGGGCTTTCCGTGCTCTCCACCGCCCATCCCAGGATGGGGCGCGAATGCCGGCAGGCCACCACGCAAACACCCGAGCGGAATCTGTGTTCAGCACGCTGCATCGATGCAGGCGTGAACCAAAGGAATATGCCTATGCCCACCTCCCAGCCAACGATGGCCCAGCCATCGATCTCCCGGCCGCGCGGCGATGCCGTGACCGCCGATACCAGGGTCTTCGATCCCTCGCTTACCGGTGCCATCAACAAGATCTCTTGGGGAGCGGTATTTGCCGGCGTCGTTCTCGCCCTTGCTGCCCAGTTCCTCCTGAACCTGCTTGGTGTCGGTATCGGCGCTGCCGTGCTTGATCCCATCAGGTCGGACAATCCCGCCGCCAGCACCTTTTCCATCATCGGCGGCCTCTGGTTCGTCGTTGCCGGAATTATCGCCGCCTTCATCGGCGCCTATGTCGCGAGCCGCCTCTCGGGCCGTCCCAGCCAATCCACGGGCGGTTTTCACGGCATTACCTCCTGGGCCGTGACGACGCTCGTCATTCTCTATCTTCTGACAACCTCCGTCGGGGCGCTTGTCGGCGGCGCATTCAGCGGCCTTTCGGGCGTCGTCAGCGGCGTCGGCAGCAGTGCGGCGACGGCTGTGACTGCTGCCGTACCGGCAATCGCCTCGGCCACCGATCCGATGGGCGATATCGAACGCCAGATCCGCGATGCGAGCGGCGGTAACGAGCCGCAGGCCCTGCAGACTGCCGCAGTCTCCGCCATGCGGGCCGTGGCAACAGGCAACCAGGCTGGGGTCGATGACGCCAAGGCCCATGCCGCCGATGCTCTGGCCAAGGCCCAGAACATCCCCGTCGATCAGGCGCGCACCAAGGTCGATCAATATGAAGCCAACTACAAGGCGACCGTCGAGGCTGCCCGCCAGCAGGCGCTCGTTGCAGCGCAGGCCACGACCACGGCCGTTTCCAGAGGTGCACTCCTCGGCTTCCTCGCGCTCGTGCTCGGCGTCGTTGCAGCCTGGTTCGGCGGTGTTGCCGGCACCAAGCCTGCCGTCGTCGTCGAAGAATATACGCTCGGCAGAAATGCCTGATCCAACCCCTGAAGGGATAAGCCCATGCCAAAGAATCTCAACGATCTTCTCTATGAAACGCTGAAGGACATCTACTTCGCGGAAAAGCAGATCCTGACCGCCCTGCCGAGACTGGCGGAGGCGGCCCAGGCGACCGAGCTGAGAGAGGCCTTCCAGACCCATGCCACCCAGACCGCCACCCATGTGGAGCGTCTGGAACAGATCTTCGACATCATCGACAAGCCCGCCGAGCAGAAGCCCTGTAAGGCAATTCTCGGCATCATCGAGGAAGGCAAGGAAGTGATGTCGGAATTCGAGGGTACGGCTGCGCTCGATGCCGGCCTGCTCGCCGGCGCCCAGGCCGTCGAACATTACGAGATCAGCCGCTACGGCACGATGCTCGCCTGGGCGGAACGTCTCGGCCTCGATGAGGTCGCAGCCCTGCTTGCCGAAACCCTCGACGAGGAGGAGGCAACCGACGAGTTGCTGTCCGAGATCGCCGAGACGACGGTGAATGCTGAAGCCGCCTGATACCGGTCGTCATTGGCCGGCGTGCTTCTAACAGAGTACGCCGGCTTTCGTTTGTCCGGCGAACGTCCGGTTGGGAGCGCGCCTTACAGCCACTTCGGCACTTCGACCCGCTGAAACGCGCGTAGCTCCTCTATCAATCCCTCCGCATCCCTATTGACCGAAATCGAATGCCGATGCGCCGGCGGCAGGAATTTCGTTTCCACCATGTGGTCGATGAAATGCAGGAAGGCGTCGAAAAATCCGGCGGAGTTCAGCAGGCCGACCGGTTTATCGATCTCGGAGAGCTGGTTCATCGTCCAGACCTCCAGCAGCTCCTCCATGGTGCCGATGCCGCCTGGCAGCGCGATGAAGGCATCGGCGAGTTCGGCCATGCGCTGTTTGCGCAGGCGCAGCGTCGGCGTGATTTCATCCGTCGTGAGGCGCGGATGAGCATGGCCCCGCTGGTGCAGGCTTTCGGTGATGACGCCATGCGCCGTGCCGCCGGCTTCGAGCACCGCATCGGCGACGACGCCCATCAGGCCTTTGGTGGTGCCGCCATAGACGAGGCCGATGCCCTCACGCGCCATGGCCCGGCCGAGCGCCCGGGCGCCATCCGCAAACTCTGGCGATGCGCCGAAATTCGAGCCGCAAAATACTGCAATGGTCTTGATGGAACGTGTCATGATCGGACGCCTTTCCTGTGCTTTTGCCCACACGCATTAGCGGCCGGCTGCCGCAAAGGAAAGTGTCAGGAGGCTCTGTCCGGCGTCAGTCCCGATATGCCGATCCAGCAATGTCAGCCAGCCGGCAGCGAGACGCGGAAGTGGGCGCCGCCATCGTCGGCATTGGCGGCGCTGATATCGCCGCCGTGGTTGAGGACGATGGACTGGCAGATGGAGAGGCCGACGCCGACGCCGTCCTGTTTCGTCGTGTAGAAGCAATCGAAGATGCGGCCGAGATCGGCAGCCGAAATGCCGTCACCGCTGTCGCGGATGGAGAACTGGACCCTCCCGTCCGCCTCGCTGGTGGCGATCTCGATGCGGCGAGGCCGCTTGCCACTGCTGACTGCGGCCTCGATGGCATTGAGGAGCAGGTTGACGACGACCTGCTGCATCTGGATGCGGTCTCCGCGGAAAGAAGGCAGGCCGGGCCTGCACGCAACCGAAAGGCGGATCGCGTGCATATCGGTCTCATGGGCGACGAAGGACAGCGCGTCCTTGACGATGTCGTTCAGATCGAGCGGCACTCGTATGTTCGTCTGGCCGCTCGCCATGCCGCGGACGCGCTTGACGATTTCGCTCGCCCTATGGGCGCTCGCAGCCATGCGTGCGGCAAGCTCGCCGAGTTTGGCAAGGTTCGGCTCGTCACGCGAGAGGTGCCGCATGGTGGTTTCGCAATCGGTGACGATCGCGGCAAGCGGCTGGTTCACCTCATGGGCGATCGAGGTCGCAAGCCTGCCGAGCATGGAAAGACGCGCCGTATGCAGCGGGTCGACCTCGTGTTCGTGGGCCTGTCTCCGCCCAGTGATATCCTCCAGCACGACGAGCAATGTGTCGAGACTTTCGGAAGAGGGGAAGGTGACCGACAGTTTGACGTCCAGGACGGCGCCCTTGAAGCTGCGCATCTTCATCGGCTCGCAGAAGAGCTTGGTTCCGTCGAACCAGGCGCGCATCAGCCTTTTGATGGTCTCGGGCGAAGCCGCAAACAGGTAGCTCGCCGGCCCCACGAGATCATCTGACGAAGAGGCCTGTAAAAGAGAAACAGCCATCTCGTTGGCATCGGCGACGAAAAGACCCGCCTTTGAAATGCCCCCTTGCCACATGCCCTTCGCAAACAGGTGCTCGGCGTCACCCCTGGCTTTCAATCCTGCAAAGAGCGCCCGCAGGCCGGTGGCGTCGAGTTGCAGGACCGGAATCGGGAGGTGATGGATGGCGGCCGTATGGTGCGCCTCGCCGCGCGGGCGCCTTGCCGGCAGAGCGCTTTCGGCACCGCCCTTGATGATGACGATCGGCGCCTGTTCGGCAGAGCGCTCGCTGCGTCTGGCGTCATTCCATCGAGCAGCGATGTTTCTCGCTATCGGCGTGTCGGCCATGCGCGCTTCCTATGTGTTCAGCCAATATGGTTCGGCCCATATGTTTCCGCGGGGGCAATAGTTTGCTTGAGACAATAGTTTCCCGTTGCGGGCGCGCGCCGTTTTTGAGCGCGCATCCGCCTCGCGGCCGCCATTGGCGACACCACATCCGTCATGATAGTAGCCATCGGGCTGAATAGAGTCAGCGCAAGGTAGAGCGGGGGCAAGGGCGGCACAATGCCCGCCTCCGGCAACAGGGTGTTGCGCTCAGTGGAACGCAGATGATCGACCTGGATGATATCAGAAGCTTCGTGGCGGTGGTCGAGAGCGGCGGCTTCAACCGTGCGGCCCAGAGCCTCGGCGTCTCGAAATCGATCGTCAGCCGGCGCATCGCGCGCATGGAAACGGATCTCGGCGCGCGGCTGATCAACCGCAGCACACGCGGCATCAGCGCAACGGAGGCCGGGCTTGAATTCAAGCTGCGCTGCGGGCGGATTCTTGCCGAACTCGAGGAAGCGCGGGATGCGGTTGCCACCTATGCCGGCGGCGATGTCACCGGGCGTCTGAGGCTTGCCGCACCGCTCGCCTTCGGCCAGCGTTATCTCGGCCCAATCCTGACTGAGCTTGCCGGCCGCCATCCGCGCCTCGAGCTCGACGTGTCCTTCTCCGAGCGCGCCGTCGACCTCATCAACGAGCATTACGATGCGGCGATCCGGCTTTTCGAGCTGCGCGACCCCTCGCTGATCGCGCGCCGCATCGCGCCGGTCAGGCCCTTCATCGTCGCCAGCCCCGATTATATCGCCCGCCATGGCCGCCCGCAGAGGCCCGAAGACCTGCTTTCGCATGAGTGCATCATCTATTCCGGGCGCCATATTCCCGAGTGGAAGTTCCGGGTCGGCGAGCGCATGGTGTCGATCCGCCCGAACGGCCGGCTGTTCACGGATAATGCCGAGGTGCATCTGAGCTGGACGCTCGCCGGGCTCGGCGTGGCGGAGCTGCCGTCTTTCATCGTCGCCGATGAGATCCGGAAGGGCACGCTGGTGCCGGTGCTTGTCGATTATTATCTGGATGAGGGCGCGATCTACGTGGTGCGCCCGCCGGGGCCGCATGTGCCGGCCAAGGTGCGGGCGCTGATCGATATCATGCTGGAGCGGCTCGGCGGGGAGGGCAGTGCTGCCTATCCCTCGGTTCTGCGGGCGGGAGAATAGCCCTCTCCGGGAATTTCGTTACAGTTGTAACACAAGGCTCAGATACACGTTTTCGGCCAGTTTCATGCAAGTTCCGCTTTCCAGTTTGCGCGCATCCACACGCCAAACCAAAGGATGAAACAGCATGATCGTCGGCTCCGACAATTCAATCCGCAGCGTCTTCAGTGCCGTGCCCAGGGTCTCCGTCTCCGTTTTCGGCGAGGGGAAATACGAGACATCAGCCGGGGGGGCGGTGAACGCGGCCCCGACAAAAACGGATGATCAGCTGCTGGCCGAACTCTACGACCGTACGGCGCAACAAATGCTCGACCATACCGATATCAACGGCGACGGACGGGTCAGCAAAGACGAATACATGGCCTCTCAGAAGCGGCTGGCGGATGCCGACAACAGGGTTTTCGACCCCGATGAAACCGAGGAACGCTGGGCGAAGTTCGATCCTGACGGCAAGGGTGCGGTTGGCAAGGATGAAATCATCGAAGGGCTGAAGGTCGTCCTGCCTTTGAATGTCGGTCATTTCGGCGCCGATGTGGCCGATCGTATCCGGGGGCAGGCCCTGGAGGTCTCCAAGGAGGCGCTGCAGAATTTCCAGGACGCCATCGACGCGGAAAAGAGGAAGCCCGCAATGGCGGAAACGATTAAGACGACCATTGCCGAGCAGGCTTCGCTGCTCTCGCTCTATGACGAGTTCAAATAGGAGAGCAAGGCCCGCGGGGCGACGAATGCTGCGTCGGCGCCCCGTCGAGCAAACAGGAAGTCAAGCGAATAGAAAGTCGCCGGGCTGCAGGACATAGGCTCCGTTGAGCATGGCAACTCTGACGGCGCCGTCTCCTCCGGTGCCGTCGTCGTCCCAATAGAGCGTGCGGTCGGAGGTGTTGAAGTAGAACTGGGCGTCTGCGCCAATGGCGGTTTTGCCGACATGGAAATCCAGAGTGGATGTCGTCATGCCCTGGAAGTCGCTGGACTGGAACGACAGGAAGTCGTCCGCACTAAAATCGCTGATGAAAACGAAGTTCGATGGGCTGGGTGCGGCGAGGACGAAAGTATCAGCGCCGCCGCCGCCGGCCAGGCCATCACTGCCGCCGCCGCTGACGAGCGTGTTGGCTGCAGCATTGCCTGATATCTGGTTGTTGCCGCTATCGCCGATCCCGGTCACGGCGCCTGCCTGAAGGATCAGCGTTTCAGCTCCGGTTCCCGCTAGCGAATAGGTTTCGGCCGTGGAATAGATGATATCGTTCCAATCCCACATGCTGTCACCGGTATCGTGGACGACGTCGCCGGCGCTGTCGACCTTGTATTTGTCGTTTCCATCCCCGCCATCCATCGTGTCGTCGCCGGTACCGCCTGCGAGTATGTCGTCGCCGGAGCCGCCGTACAGCTTGTCATTGTCGGCGCCGCCATCGAGATAATCGTTGCCGTCGAGACCGGAAAGCGTGTCGTTGCCGGCAGCGCCGCCCAGGGTGTTGTTGCCGCTATTGCCTGTCATGACATTATCGAGCGCGTTGCCGCTCGCATACAGGTTGCCCTCCGCGACAAAGGCGAGGTTCTCGACATTGGCCGCCAGCGAGTAGCTCACTTCGGCAAGGATCGTGTCGGTACCCTGTCCCGCCAACTCCACGACCCTGTCGGCGGTCGTATCGACGATGTAGGTATCGTCGCCCAGGCCGCCCGTCATCCGGTCGTGGCCGTATCCTCCGTCCAGATGGTCATTGCCCGCAAGGCCCGTCAGCGTATCGTTGCCGGAGCTCGCATATATGGCGTCGTCTCCGGCCGTGCCGACCAGGTTCTTGTCGGGATAGGTGCCGTATATGCGGTTGCTCGGAAGCTCCACCGCATGGGCGTCGGTATCGAAGCGGACCTGAAAGATGCCGGAGTCATATCCCTGGACATCGGTATAATCACTATCGGACGCCCAGCTGACGACCCAGCCGCCGTCATCGAGCGCCGCCACCTGGGGCACATCCTTGTAGCTGTGGGTCAGCGTGTTGAGGAGCGTCTCATCGCCGTTTTTCGTCCCGTCGGCGTTAAACGCCTGCTGGTAGACGTGGTAAAAGGTCTCGCTACTGCCGATCACCATCCAGGTCACTACCCAGCCGCCGTCGGAAAGAGCCGTCACCTTCTGGTTCCCTGCATATGTCCCATCGGTATCGACCTGGGTCTCGCTGCCCTGCGGCGTCCCGTTCGCATTGTAGGCCTGCTGCATCATATGGGCATCGCCCGAGAGCCAGATCACCACCCAGCCGCCGCCGTCCAATGCGGCGGAGGCATGGTAGCCTTGGTTGCCGTCCGTCGTGGTATTGACTCGTGTCTCGGTGCCGAGCCGCGTTCCGTCGGCATTATAGGCCTGCTGATAGATCCCGCCACTCGAGCCATCCTGGCCATTCGATTCCCAGATGACGACCCAGCCGCCGTCGCGTGCCACCACGGATGGGCCGCTCTGATAGGAATTGGTGTAGGTATTGACGAGGGTTTCCCCGCCGTGCGGCGTGCCGTCGGCATTGTAGATCTGCTGGAATACGCCGGTTTCGGAACCGTCCTGCCCGGGCGATGACCAGGTGGCGACCCAGCCGCCGCCATCGAGCGGCGCCATAGAGCCCAGCCACTGGTTTCCATCGGTGTGGGTGTTGACCCGGGTCTCTCCGGCGATCTTGGAGCCGTCGGCAGCAAAGGCCTGCTGGTAGATCCCGTATCCGGAACCGTCCTGGCCTACCGACAGCCAACTGACGACCCAGCCTCCGTCGGAAAGCCCCATGACCGACCGCAAGCCCTGTCCGCCGCCTTCATAGGTGTTGACCTGAGTCTCGCCGCTGCGCAGCGTGCCGTCCGCATTGAATGCCTGCTGGTAGACCCCAGGGGTTGAAATCCCCTGGTCTCCCCAGGTCACCACCCAGCCGCCGTCGGCAAGGACCGTCACGGCCGGCATGTCCTGATTACCCTCGACGGTGGTGTTGACGCGGGTTTCGGGACCGACGAGGGCGCCTGTCGAGTCATAGACCTGCTGGTAGACCCCGGAACCGCTGCCGTCCTCCAGGGTGGAGGCCCATGTGATCACCCATCCGCCGCCCGGCAGCTGGGTGGTCACAGTACTGTACTGAGAATTGGCCGTGAACGTGTTGACCTGAGATTCTACAAACGGCATTTACCTTCCTCCTCAGATAGACAGTACCGAGAAAATGAACGCGCTGCAGACCCGATGCGTATTGCTACCATACCGTTCTTTTTTGACGATTGCCCGACAGTCCCGACAATCTTCAAAAGAGAACCGTATGGGCGTGCAACCCGTCGATCGCCAGCAATATCAAAACTTGATCGGCGGGCAGGCATCGGGGCTCTCACTTTTCGGCGGGACAAGGTGGTGGGCGCTGGGAGCGGCCCGCTCTTACGCGGGCTGAACGCTCCTCACCACGCCCGTGCGGTCGATGACGCAGGCGAACTTGCGGCCCGAGGCGTCAAGATCGACGGTGAAGCCGCCGGCTTCGACCGGGCGCGAGCTTGTCGGCAGGACTTTCGCCCTGTCGAGACCAGCCTGTTTGGCGGCGGCATCGGCGCAGAGCAGCTGCAGGTCGGCGGGAGCGGTTTCGACTGCCGTGCGCGACATCTGGTCGGGCGGCGGGGCCGACTGGCAGGCGGCAAGTGCCGATAGCGAGCAAAGGAGCAGGGCCGGAAGCGGCTGGCTCTTCAAGAACATGCGCATACCAATTCCCCCGTTTTAGACGCCCTTATAGAGGGCCGCGCCCTGCATCAGGACGATGACCTTGGCGCCGACCTTTATCCGTGAGTGCAGATCGATGATGTCGTCGTTGTTCATGCGAATGCAGCCCGAGGATACGTCGAGGCCGATCGACCAGGATTCCGGCGTGCCGTGGATGCGGTAGATCGTGTCGGCATCGCCGGCATAGAGATAGAGCGCACGCGCCCCGAGCGGATTGTCGGGGCCGCCCGGCTGGCCGGCCGCCCATTTGGCGGCATTGGGGTCGCGGGCCACCATCTCGGCGGGCGGGGTCCATGTCGGCCATTCGGCGGTGCGGCCCACGCGCACGATGCCGGCCCAGCCGAAGCCTTCGCGACCGACGCCGATGCCGTAGCGGATCGCCTGGCCGCCAGGCTGCACGAGATAGAGAAAATGCTGATTGCCGTCGATGATGATCGTGCCCGGTTCCTCCGCCGTGCGGAAGGTCACGACCTGCCGGCGGAAGGCATCCGGTACCTGCTTGTTGCGGGCGAAATATTTGCGCGCCGTGTTCTTGTCGTAGTCGACCCACTGCCGCGTCTTGGGATCGTAGATCTGCGTGCCGGCCGCAAGGGCGACATAGGCGGCGAGGGTAAGCGCGAGTGCGGCGAGGGCGGTTTTCTGCAATGTCCGGCTCATGGTTTTGCCCATCCCTGGATGCGGGCGGCATTCTCCGCCACCCATTTTTCCGCGTAATCGGCGGGCGGCGTTCGCTCCACCTGCAGCGCGTAGGTCATGGCAGTCACTTCCTCAGGCGTCAGATCGACCTTCTCCAGAAAGGCGGCAATGTCACCATGTTTGGCACCGAAAGAGGTCGACCAGGCGATGTGGAATTCCGATGGCGGCCAGGCGACATCGGCCTTCGAATGTTCGATCCAGAGGGGATCGCTGCCAGGCGCGATCTTCCATCGCGCGGGATCGTAAGCCGGCTCTTCCAGCCGCGTCACCTTGTGCAGCTCGAAGACATTGTGCGGCGCGTAGCAGGCAAAGACCATCGGCCGGCCGGTGGCGACGGCTGCATCGACGGCGGCCATGCCGACATCCTCTTCCGCCTCCACCAGCGTGAGGTTGCTGGCGTAACCGTAGCTCAAGGCGCGCACCCGCTCGATGCTCGCCGAGGTCCAGGTTGCAGCGCCAATCCAGAGCTCGCCGCGGCCATCGCCATCGGTATCGAGCAGGGCGCCCTTTTCTGGGTCCGAGAGATCCTTGACGCTTTTGATGCCGGCCTTTTCGGCGTCCTCGGTGGCGCAGAGGCCCTGCCAGGCGGCAACGGCGCGTTTGGCGAGAACCACCGCCTTCTTCTCATCGACATATTTTTCGATTGCCGCATCGAGGTTCGGCCGCCAGACCTCCGGGTGGATATCGAGCTCGCCGGATTCCAGCCCCGAGAAAGCATTGAGCTCGCCCATCTCGCGCAGGTCGGCCGTGAGGCCGAAGTTCTTGCCGATCGCGACCTTCAATATATTGGCCGTCGCTTGTCCCGACGGCCAGTTCGGCACGGCGATGACAAGATCGGCGGCCTGGACGCTGTGGGCGGAGCCGGATGCGATGAAGATGGATGCGGCAAGCATGGCTCCCGCATGAAAGCCGTGCCGTTGCGGATTCTCTTCCTGACGATGTCTCACAGAAATCCCTCCGTTTCCGCTCCCCAGCCGGTTGAAGTCCTAAACACATTACGCGCATGTCGGGGAAGTACGTTACCGTAAACTCCGGCGTAAATTCGTGCGGCGCACAGGCCTGACGGCAGCGTGTCCTGTTGATGCCGGGAGATTTTTTAACCTTGGCAGAAAACTCCGCCCCAAACCCCTCCCCGCAAGGGGGAGGGGCTTAATTTGCCGCGTCGGAATTCAGTATCTTCGACGCTTCAGGGCGGAGTGAGGCGGTGCCACGAGGAGCCCCTCCCACCTGTGGGGAGGGGTTTTATCCTGGTCGTTTGCCGTTCTACGGTTTCTCATTGACCAATCGAGACTTGCCCCGAATCCCCAATTAGGCTTTCGTGGCCGCGTTTCAGTAGGATACCGGCACGCCCATGTTTTTCTTCGCGAAGGTTTTCTGGCTCACGTCGCAACCCGTCACGATCGGCTTCCTGCTGGTCGCTCTCAGCGTCATCCTGATGATCTTCCGTATTCGGCGGCTCGCGATCGCGGCCGGGCTCCTGTCGCTCACGCTCATCTTCGTGAGCTTTTACACAACATCGGGTGCGCTGATCGTACAGGAGCTGGAGGATCGTTTTCCACGGCCGGCCGCACCTGCCGATGTCGCCTGCATTGTTCTGCTCGGTGGCGGGATTGTGACAAAGGTCGATAGCGTGCGCGGTGGCTACAACCTGGATGACGCGGCTGATCGCTATATCGAAACGGTGCGGCTGGCCGGCGTCTATCCCAATGCCAGGATCATCATGTCCGGCGGCGATGGCAGTCTCCTCGGCGGCTACGTCAAGGAAGCGGATATTATCCGCAGGATGTTCGACGATTTTCATATCGACCCTGATCGTGTCGAATATGACGCGGAGTCGCGCGATACCTATGAGAACGCCATCAATACAAGGGCGATCCTGCAGAGGCTGAACCTTAACCACTGCCTGCTCGTGACATCGGGTTTCCAGATGCCGCGGGCGGTGGCAATCTTCCGCAATCTCGGCATGGACGTCACGCCCTGGGTCACCGATTACCGCACGACTGGAAAACAGGGCCTCACGCTTTCGGCCGGCCATCCGATTGACAATGCCGACCTGTTCACGACGGGCCTGCGGGAATGGATCGGCATCGTCGCCTATTATTTCGCCGGGCGCGTCTCGACCCTTTATCCGCAGTGAGCGGAAGCACCGCAGCACACCGCCAAAACGGCATGTCTGCTTGTCGCGCTAACCGGTCACGAACTCGCTTCGGCCGGTGGCATCTGTCAGCGAATTCCGCGCTTTTGCTCGCATCGGAACACCGCTATATGCTTGCGCTGACAGGGCAGGCATCGGGCGCCAGGGAGTTCACTTGAGAATATTGATCATCAGCCGCAAGGCGGAGGAGGTTCGGCGGAGCTTCCAGATCCGGCAGCTGGCCGCACTCGGCCTGTCCTTCGAGTTTCTCGACGCATTCGAGGCTGCCGACCTCACGGCCGAGGAATGCCAGACGGCTGCCAGCAACTGGCCGAGCCCAACGCGGCGGCAGGACATCGGTTGCTTCCTGTCCCACCGCAAGGCCTGGCAGGCGGTTGTAGAGCATGGCGCAAAGATGCTCATCCTCGAAGACGATGCGGTGCTGTCAGACGATGTCGCTGCCGTTCTCGCCAATATCGAAGCGCGCAACGATGCGTGGAACAGCGTCTACGACCTCGAATTCGCCCCGCGGCGCCATATCCTCAACCGCAAACGCGCATGGCAGGACGAGGCCGGCCGTTTTGGCGCGACCCGCGTCTATCAGAACCGCGTGGGGCTGGCCGGTTATGTCATCGGCCCCGAGGCGGCAAAACGCATGCTTGCGGAAACCACTACCTATTCGCTGATCGATGCGCATTTCTGGCACCGCTCCTGGCTTGCCGCCTACCAGATCGAGCCGGCGCCCGTCATCCAGCAGCGGTTTCTGGAGGGTGAGGCCGAGAGCGCCGATTTCGTGCGCCCGGAAAAGGATCTGGTCTTCCTGCCGCTCAGCAGGGTGCGCAAGCAGTTGCGCCGGCTGGAGCTTGAAAGCATCAAGGCGAGAAACCTCCTTGCCGGCCTGTTGTGGGGGCAGAAGCGGGATGTTCTCGTTGATCGCTCGCGGTTCAATGCAGCTGTGATGAAATCGGCGTAACTGGGCTGAGGGTGGAGACCAGTCAGGGAGGTAATCTGCGTTGCAGTTGGGACCATGCTGTTTCTGCGGGAGGGATATTGCGCCTGCAAAGCCCAATCCGTTGAGCGTCACCGTCGAAACTTCCGATGGCAAAGCCCAGGTCTGGTTTGCCCATGCAAAATGCTTCAAGGAGAAGCTGGTCGATGTGCCGGGTGCTCCTGGTTTTCTCGATCCGGCTTATTTCTGACGCGGGCAGGGTGAGGGCGCCGCGCACCACGGACGCCCACCGTTGACACCAGCCCGCATATCCCGTATCTCGCAACCCATGCCAGTCCGCTGGCCGTAAGCGTTTGACGTCAAGCAACGCACTTATCGATCCTCGCCGGTCGGAGTGCGTTTTTTTGTGCCCGTCGACGAGGGAATAGCCAGGAGGTTTTCATGGCTTTCCGTCTTACTGATGATCGCGAGCAGGCACGGCTTTACCTGCTGACCGCGATCCTCTTCATCGCCTATCTCTGCGTTGCGATTGCCCTTCCGGTCGTGCCCGTATTCGTGACCGGCGCGCTTGGCCTCGGCAATGGCTGGGCCGGCCTTGGCGTCGGCATTGCCTTTCTCGCCACTATCCTCACCCGCAGCTATGCCGGCGGGCTTGCCGATGGCAGGGGGGCCAAACTTGCCGTGCAGCGCGGCCTGGTTTTCTATGTGGCGGGGGCGCTGATCTCGCTCGCCGCGGGGCTCTCGCTGCAGGCGCCGGCTGCGGCTTTCGCCATCCTCGTTGCCGGGCGGCTTTTGATCGGGCTCGGCGAAAGTCTGGTCGCCGTCGGTGTCATTGCCTGGGGCATCGGGCTCGTCGGGCCGCAGCGTTCCGGCCGGGTGCTGGCGCTCATCGGCGCGGCGATCTACGGCGCGCTTGGGCTTGGCGGGCCTGTCGGACTGCTGCTGCTCGATCATATCGGCTTTGCCGGCACGATGGCCGTCAGCGCCGTGCTGCCCTTGCTGGGGCTTGCCGCAATCCGCTGCGTACCCGCCGTTGCCGCCCATCCGGGCAGGGAGCGCCCGCCGCTTGCCGCCGTCATCGGCCGCATCTGGGTGCATGGGTTGATCGTCTGCCTGCAGGGCATGGGCTTTGCCGCGATCGGCTCCTTCTTCACCCTCTATTTCCGCGATCTCGGCTGGGATCATGCCGGCCTCGGCCTGACCGCCTTCGGCTGCGGCTTCGTGCTGGTGCGCCTGCTCTTCGGCCACCTGCCGGATCGCTATGGCGGGCTCGCGGTCGCCGTCGTCTCACTCGCGGTCGAAGCCATCGGCCAGTTGCTGATCTGGAGTGCCGGCGATCCCACCGTCGCCCTGATCGGCGCCTTCATGACCGGCCTCGGCTGCTCGATGATCTTTCCCGCCATGGGGCGTGAGGTCGTGCATCTCGTGGCACCGCATCTGCGCGGCACGGCGCTTGGCGGATTTTCGGCCTTTCAGGATCTGGCTTACGGGCTGACCGGACCGCTGGCCGGCGTGCTGGCGGATCGGGCGGGCTATGGCAGCGTGTTTCTCGTCGGCGGGGTGACGGCGGTTTGCGGGTTTGTGATCGCTGTCGTGCTAAGGCGAGGGAAGGTGGTTGCTGCGGGGTGATGCAGCGAGGTGAGGGTGCATGGATGAGGAGGAGGGTGCCGGAAGCACCCCCTCCATTCTGCCGGAGTCGAGCCATGGGTCTCGACCCGTCCCAGCCGGTCCTCAATATCCCCCGGTTAACTGAATGCGCAGCGGAGACGGCTCGCACTGACGCGACCCTCTATCGCTTCTATCCTCACGGTTGTATAATTCCGCAGACAAACGAGTGTGGTGTATTCGCAGCCCGTTACCCAAGGGGAGGATGCCTTGTCCAGATCATCGTTGTTTCTGTCACTAGCGCTGGCTGTCGGCCTGTCAGTCCCATCAATATCCGTGCCGACCGAAGCAAACGCACAGACCCAGATCTCCATCAGCGTCGGCACCAATCTCAACAGCGGCAGAGGGATTACCTGTAGTCAGGGCGAGAGGCTGATCCGCAGCCGTGGTTTCAGGGACGTCAGGCGGATCGACTGCCGTGGTCGTTTCTTCGTTTATCATGCCCGGAGAGGCAACAGCCGGTTCGAGATCTCCATACGGCAGCGCGATGGCCGCGTTGTGGATATGCGCCGCATCGGCGGAAGGCGATAGCGCCAGGAAGGTGAGATCCACGATCTGCACGCGCCTGTCCGATTCTGGCGCAAAGTTGCCCTGAACGCCACCATCAAGGTTAGTGGCGTCTGGCTGTCGAATTCCGCCCTCGTCAATCTCCCTCCTTGGGAGGCCGAAGGACGGGTCGAGACCCTTGCCCTGCTCCCGTAGCGACCCATCTCCCTGACGGTCACAACCGGGGACATTACCCATGCCAACACAAATCCTCTTCATCCAGGGCGCCGGCGAAACCACCCACGACCAGTGGGACAACAAGCTCGTCGACAGCCTCGCCCGCGAACTCGGCGAGGCCTATGCCATCAGCTACCCCCGCATGCCCGATGAAGCGGACCCGCATTATCAGGCCTGGAAAGCCGCAGTTGTCGCCGAGTTCCAGACCCTCGAAGACGGCGCCATCCTGATCGGCCATTCCTTCGGCGGCACGGTGCTTCTCCACACGCTCGCCGAAGAGTGGCCGGCATTCGAGCCCGGTGCCGTCATCCTCATCGCGCCGCCCTTCATGGGTGCCGGCGGATGGGAGAGCGAAGAGATCGCCGGGCGTGACGACTTTTCCGAAAGCCTGCCGGAGGGGCTGCCCGTGCTCATCTATCACGGCAGCGAGGATGACACCGTGCCCTTTGCCCATATCGAGGCTTACGCCAGGGCGATCCCGGATGCAGTCCTTTGCTCGCTGCCGGGGCGCGATCACCAGCTCGACAATGATCTCGCCGACGTGGCCAAGGATATACGCTCGCTGGCCGCATAGGCCCGCCGGCCCCATTCCATCACTCAACCATTGGCATCGCATCCTCCCGCATCGCTGAAATCAAAGCCGATGCAGGAGTTGCGCATGATATCGAGATATTTTGGATCAATGGGCGAGGCGCCTTTCCGCGCGCCTGCGCTGACGCCGGATCTCTGCCGCCTCAATACCATCGGCATGCTCCAGCCGCTTACCGGCTTCCTCCTTGCTGCCGGCTTCGTGCTCTCGCTCGCCGGCCACTATGAGGCCCAGCTCATCCGTGCGGAGCGCGTCCAGCAGGAGGTCATCGGCCGATGAACGCCTTCAGCCTGCGGTTCGATTTCGACGAACTCGTCATCCCCGTCCTCGGCCGGAACGATAGTGGTCTGCTGCTATACGGATCGGCAGAGCTCTCGGGCGACCACGAGGGCTTCAGTGTCGAGATGATCCATCTTGCCGAGGGCACGGTGCTTCACCCGGCCGGCAATGCCGAATCCGGCAGACCCGCGCCCTTTGCCGACGAGCTCTTCCGGCGCATCGCCGCCGTCATCGGGAACGACAAGACGGTGCTCGGCCGCCACGCGGCAATGGAATGGGCCGAGCTCGTGGAGCGCCACAGCGAGGCGGCCTGAGCGCCGTATGCCGGTGCGGAACATAAACCTATCTTTGCTTGCTTTCGAGCGTTCCGGGTCGCTGAATAGTCCCGTCTGATATGGATCGTGATCGAAGATAGGAATAATTTCCTTGATTGTTGTCGGCATTGGCAGGTACAACCTTATGACGGCAGCGATATCCAGAGAGGGAGTTTTGCATGCAGGCCTGCCCGCTCCGAAGGAGCGACGATAGCGAACTCGTCTTGCTCTGCGGTGAGCTGCACGAAGCGGCAATGTTTGCGGAACGGCGGCTGAAAGCAATGCCTGACTATGCCGATACCCTGGAGGAGGCGGCAGCGATCGAGGCGATCCTGCAGCCGGGTGAAGTAATCGCCGACCGGATACTGTGTCTGCATGCGGTGACATCGGATGGCGTCGAGGCTCGGCTGCGTGCGGCGCTCTGGAAGCAAGGGGAGTATATCGGCACTTATCTGGGTTAAGGATGAATGAGGCTAATCGGCCTTCCTGCCCTTGGAGACCGTCCAGGAATCCGCGTGGTTCCCAATCAGGAAGGCAATGCGCCTGCTGTCGCCTAAGACCGCGTGGCACTGCCATCCGACACGTTTGTCCTCGGTCTGCAGGAGACGGACATCCGTGCTCACGTCGGAGCAGAATTTGTCGCCTTCGATCCTCCAGTGTCCATTCGCCCGCTTACTGCCTTTCCGGTAGATCGCCGTGCCGTCCGGATCGAAATACTGAACCTCATTCTCGTTGCTGATCGAATTTCCCTCCAACGCCGCCTTGATCTCTGCGCTTGTCATCGTTTGCGCCATAGCCATTCCGGGCGGCAGGACGGCCACGGCGGCGAGCATCGTTGATGCCTTGATGCAGGTCATCTTGTCTCTCCTCTCCGTTCATCCTCTCCAAAAATGATGCGCCCGGTGCCATGCAATCACAAGCAGCATCGATGCTGCTTGTGGCCAATCGCCATTATCGATCGTCAGATCGAGCCTCGCCAGGCTGCTCGCGTCACGATACAGGCTTCTCTTGTCGGGGAGGCATGGAGCGGGGTTTTTCGCCGCACCCACGCTAAATCGCCGGCAGCATCCCGCCGTCCACCCTGGGATTCAACCCCGTAATATACCCCGCACGCGGGCTGACAAGGAAGGAGACGGCGTCGGCGATCTCCTCCAGCGTCCCCACGCGCCCAAGCGGCACCTCGGCGAAAAGCGGCAGCACCGCCTGTTCGATCGTCTCCCATGCGGCGTCCGCACCCACGCCGCGTTCAGCCGCCACCTCGCGGAAGCGGGCGTCCAGGCGGGCGCTGCGGATCGTGCCCGGCGAAATCGTATTGACGGTCACGCCCTCGGCCGCCACCGCCTTTGCCATGGAAGAGGTCATGGCATTCATGGCGGCCTTGCAGGCGGAGTAATCAGGCCTGCCGGCAGGCGGCATCAGGCCGGCGAGGCTTGAAATATTGATGACGCGGCCGAAGCCTGCCTTGCGCATGTCAGGCAGCAGCCTTGTGGTTACCCGGACTGCGGCCAGAACATTGCGGTCGTAGGCTGCGGCCCAGGAGGCGGGGCGGCTGTTTGCCCAGTCCTCCGGCTCGCCCGAGCCGCCGGCATTGTTGATGACGATGTCGATGCGGCCGGCAAGCGCCTGTGCCTCGTCGATCAGGCGTTCCACCTCGTCATCGATGATGAGGTCACCAGTCACCGCATGGGCGCGGCCGCCTTCGGCAATGATCTCGTAGGCCACGCGCTCCGTTTCGGCCCTATTGCGGCCGTGGACGATGACGGTGGCCTTCTCGCGGGCGAGCCCTCTGGCGATCGCTTCGCCAATGCCCTTGCTGCTGCCGGTGACGAGTGCGGTCTTGCCGTCGAGTTTCAAATCCATCGCGGTCTTCCTATCTTGGAGTGGAGGAAAGCACAGAAGAACAGGATGATGCTGGACACAATTACGCACTTAAAAGTGCCTGTAGGACAGGAAGAACGCTCCGTCTGCCTCGGGCCTGACGGTTCCGTCGCGCATGTGACGCGGGTGCTGAAAATGATCAGCGGGCGCTGGAAGCTGCCGATCCTGTTCCGGCTCTTCGCCGAGCCCTCGATGCGCACCCTGCAATTGAAGCGGGACATGCCGGGCATTTCGCAGAAGATGCTGACCCAGCATCTGCGGGAGCTGGAAAAGGACGGGCTTGTTGATCGGCGGGATCTCGGTGAGCAGCCGCCGCGTGTGGAATATCAGCTGACGGAGGCGGGCAGGGCGCTGATGCCGGTGCTGATGGCGGCGCGGGAATTTTCGCGGGGGTATGGGGCTGGGAGGTAGAAGGCGGCATTCAGTCATGCGCGTCGAACTTGCGGCCCCCTCATCCGCCCTTCGGGCACCTTCCCCCCAGGGGAGAAGGGGTAAGCCGCGCCGTTTCGGCAATCTCACAGGCAACGCATGGCAAGTCCCCTCTACCCAGCGGGGAGAGGGTTAGGTGAGGGGGCCGCACCCTTGAAGGTCGGCTAAGTCCCGCTACCCCCCAAAAAACAAAAACGGCGCCCCTTGCGGAGCGCCGTCGCCTGCTTGACGCAGAAAGACCTGAATCAGATCAGAAGGCCTGGATGTTAACAGCCTTCGGGCCCTTGCCCATGCGATCCGGCTCGGTGTCGAAAGAAACCTGCTGACCTTCGCGGAGCGACTGGATGCCAGAAGCCTGGAGAGCGGAGATGTGGACGAAAACGTCCTTCGCGCCGCCTTCCGGCGTGATGAAACCAAAACCCTTGTCCTGGTTGAAGAATTTTACGGTGCCCTTGGTGGCCATGGGGGATAGTCCTTTTCCCATTGGTAGTTAGTTTATCCGCACCCCCGGCGGTGGGGAGGCGGACGGCTTTAGCTTTCGCGTTTCGGCCCTGGAGCCCGGCGCGAAGGGTCAGTCGAGACGTCACGTACGGGGAAAGAACATCTACGCGCATGGGTGTCACCCATACCGCCCTACCGGAGTTGGCGCTCCGAAAGGGCATTACCACTTCAGTCCAGTCACCGGCATGCGAAATGCCCGAGTGTTGCAGTTCGTGCCAGCATTTCGGGCAAAAAGCAAGCGGCAATATTGTGGCATGTCTTTCGCGGTTGCGAGAATGGGTGATGATTCAAATGGTTGGCAGAAGATTAGCAGAGCCTTGCAAGGTTGTGCTATTGCGGGACGAGGCGAGATTTGCAACCTCAAGGCGGCGGGCTGCATCTTCCGGCTGACGGGCTCCCGGTTCCCCTGGAATCCCTTTTATCGGCGTGCGGCCAGAGGGGTGGAGAAAGTAGCCGATTCACAGCGGTTCTGGCGGCCATTCTGCGTCCAAAGCGTCCATGATGTGGGCTCGGCTCTACCGTGGATGTCATCCACCGGGGTCCCGATCATCGAGGTGTGGCGACGTGAGCCTTCAATCTGGCGGTGAAGGCGAAAATGTGCGATTATCGGTCGAGGCGACTGCTGACTAGGCAGACGCCGGGGCAACTATTTCATTGCTAGCCATCGACGCTTCGATAGCGGGTACGCCTGTCGCCACCCTATGGCGAGTGATCAGTGCGGCATTCATCCAGCCAACACGCCCGACCTCCTGCAGCACCATGCCGCGAACTGTCACAACATCAGATCGTCTTCGGCCGAGAGGATGGCATCCTTCTACTCTGAGAGGCCGTGCCAAAGGGGCCGAGCAACGAGCAAACTCAACGGAGGATATACGATGAGTGCCATGAGAAACCTTTGCTTTGGTCTGCTGGCATCCGCATGCGCAACCGCGCTGAGTGCACCGGCAGTCGCGCAGCAGCAGTCAAAACCCAACATCCTTGTCATCATGGGCGATGATGTTGGTTGGTTCAACATCGGTGCCTATCACCGGGGCATCATGTCCGGGAAGACGCCGAATCTCGATAAGCTGGCGTCTGAGGGCATGATGTTCACCGACTATTATGCCGAGGCGAGCTGCACTGCCGGCCGGGCGAGTTTCATCACCGGTGAAATCCCGTTGCGCACAGGCCTGACGACTGTGGGTCAGGCGGGCGCAGATGTGGGCATACCGGACAAGGCGGCAACCATCGCCGCCGTCCTCAAAACCGAGGGCTACGCCACGGGCCAGTTTGGCAAGAATCACCTCGGCGACCTGAACAAGTTTCTGCCAACTCTGCATGGCTTTGACGAGTTCTTCGGGTACCTTTACCACCTCGATGCGATGTCGGACCCTTACTGGTATTCGTTCCCGGATGACCAGTCGTATCGTGACAAGGTCGGGCCGCGCAATGTGGTGCACAGCTTTGCCATGGATACGGACGACGCGACCCAGCAGCCGCGTTGGGGCAAGATCGGCAAGCAGAAGATCATCGACGAAGGCCCGCTGGCGCCATACCCTGATATGTCCAACGTGCCGAACATGCATGACATAACGCCCAAGGCCAAGTACGACATGGGCACGTTCGACGAAGTGCTGGTCAAGGCTTCCTGTGACTTCATGGACAAGGCCAGGACCGACGGAAAGCCGTTCTTTGTCTGGCACAACACGACGCGCATGCACGTCTGGACGTTCCTGTCTCCCAAGTACCAGGCCTTGATGAACAGCCAGACCAATTATGGTCTCGAAGAAGCCGGCATGGCGCAGCTGGACGACAGCGTCGGCGCCATCCTGAAATGCGTGGAGGACGCGGACGAGACCAACAACACCATCGTCATCTTTACGACCGACAATGGCGCAGAAGTATTTACCTGGCCTGACGGCGGCATGACCCCGTTCAAGGGCACCAAGGGTACTGTGATGGAGGGCGGCTTCCGCGCACCCGCAATCATCCGCTGGCCGGGCAGGGTCAAGCCGGGCACTGTCGAGAACGGTATTTTCTCCGCCCTGGACTGGTTCCCCACGCTGGTGGCTGCGGCTGGTAATCCCAACATCACCGACCAGTTGCTCAAGGGCGTGAAACTGGGTGACACGACCTACAAGAACCACCTCGACGGCTATAACCAGCTGGACCTGCTGGAGGGCAATTCGCCGTCCGCACGTCATGAGTTCTTCTACTTCGGTGGCCCTTCTCTGGGGGCTGTACGCCTCGATAATTTTAAGTTTCAGTTCTTTCAACAGCCGCAGGGTTGGCCTGGCGGAAAGGTAACGACTGATATGCCCACCATGGTCAATATCCGTCAGGATCCCTTCGAGCGGACACCGTCGATCGGCCAGCAAAGCCTCAATGATCTGGGTGGAGGCTACATGAATGAATTCTTTGCTCGGGAGTTCTGGCGCTTCGTGAGTGTTCAGCAGGAAGTGGCCAAACTCGCCCTTACGGCGGTCGACTATCCGCCAATGCAGGATCCGGCCTCCTTCAACCTGGATGCTGTGAAGAGGCAGATAGACGCGGCGATCAAGAACAAGCCAGGCAACTGATCGCGAACAGCTCAAGACGGCGGGTGGCCCGGAAGGGCTGCCCGTTTGTTTTTTGCCTGGGTTTAGCCACATCCTCCACTCTGCCGCCAACGAGCTCAGCAGAAATCGCACCCCGTTAACCCCTTGCCTGGGGAAAATCCGCCCCGTTCCACAATTTCGTCCCGAGCGGCCGCAATTATGGCAGGGTGTTTCGGGGCTTGATGCGGCGCGAGCCAGCCGGTAGGTCTCGGAGGGATGAAGCAGTGAATGAAGGAAGTGCCGGCGTGATCGATCCCTATGCCATGCTTGGACTGGAGCGTGACGCCAATGGCGAGGCGATCAGGCTTGCCTGGCGCAAGGCCGCCAAGGGCGCGCATCCGGATGCCGGCGGCGACACCGATCATTTCAACCGGCTGCAGATCGCCTACGAACTCCTGCAGGATCCCGTGCGCCGGCGTGTCTATGACGATACGGGCTACGATCCGCAGCTGGCCGATCCCAAAGATCTCGAAGGTGTCCTGATGCTGGAATCGCTCGTCAACGAGGTGATCCTCGACGAGCGCGAACCCGGCAGCTTCGACCCGGTCGCCGCCATGCGCCGCAAACTGTCGGACGATATCGTCAAGAGCCGCTTCCACATCCTGGAGCTCGAACGCCACCGCGCCCGCGTGCGCAAACACATAGACCGCCTCGGCCGCCGCCCGGAAACCGACGTGCTCGGCTCCATGCTGCGCGCCCGCAGCGAAGCCATCGCCGACGCCATCCGCAAGACGGAAAAGCAGATCCAGACGATCGAGCACACCTATACGATGCTCGAGGGCTATTCGTATGAGGTGGAGGTTCTGGCGCCGCTGGAAGAGGTGGATGCAGTGGAGCCGCAGCGCGGAGAGGCTGCGGAGTAGGGGAACCATCGCAGCAGCAGATCATCCGGCCTTGCTCGCGCGTATGATTCCGATTTTCGGGCCGATGCTGTAGCCACTCGGATGGCTGAGGCGTGAGCCCAAAGGATTTCCGTACAGCATGTCCGGCATGTGATATGGTTGTCCATGACCTATTCCCTGAGAGATCTGGACGTTGCGAGCCGGCAAGTGGTTGCCGACCGGCAGATGATTTCGGCGCAGGAGATCCTGATCGACGGGATGCTTGTGCGAGGCGAGCCGGCGGGGCTGGCGCGGGAAAGGCTGGTCACGATGACCGAGGACCTGCGCAACCATCGCTTCCATCAGGATCTGATCCAGGCGACAATCCGGCTGCAGCGCTGAGCCTGCCGTTCATGCCGCGGGCTCCACCGGGCGCGGATTATGCGCGCCCCGGTTTTTCCTTTGGAATTCTGGTTTTTCGCATCAGCTGCGCGGGCTTTCTTGTGGGCTTCGCGTGCTCTCCCGTCGGCTTCTGTTTCGGTGGCGATCTTGGTCGGCGCGCGCTTTCTCGAGTTCTTCCATTGTCGGAAGATCATAGCCGGCCGAAGCCTTGCCTGGCGGTCCGGGCTGGTGGCCGTTCAGGGTGGCGCGGGCAGCGGTGGCCTGGGCGATAAGCTCCACGGCCGAGGGGCTCCTTGCCGGGCGCTTCGCATTGGCGTTGTGATGCCTTCCATCCCTATGAGAGGCGGATTTGTCGGGTGTGTTTCCAGGCATGTTGCATGCCTCCTGTTCGTGTCTTGAAGCCGCCATCCTTCATCGGTCTGCCGCTGCGGGACGGGGATTGACGGTCATGGCGCCTGATCGCAGCCAGAGATCGTCGCGCGCATGGCGCAGGCGAATTTCTGTCTCTGCATGATCATCCTCCGGGAAGGATTGGCGAGCGGGTGGCCTGGGTGAGCGGTCGGTGGGGCAAGCGGCCGGGGATTTCTCGCCGGCCTCGTTTTGCGGGGGCGAAACGCTCAGCTCGGCTTTCCAAGCGCGATCTGGCAGGCCTGTGCAAGGTCCGCGTTCGGCTCTGTGGTGCCGAGCGGCGTAGCCCAGCCGGCCTTCTTGATGATGTCGCTGCGTCCATAGGTGCCGGCCGCGTTTAGCTCGGCCATGATCTGTGCTGAGGCCGGATCGCTCTTGGCGCGGTCGAGGCAGTAGGGCGTCAGCGCGGCGGCGATCGCAGAGGTGCGCTCGATGCCGGCGGCTTTCTGGGCGCTGCCGCTGGTCACCCAGCCTCCCCAGCTGAAGCCCACGATCGCCAATGCGGCCGCGCCGCACACGGCGCCCCACAGGCCGGGGCGAAGCCATGTTATATTTTGCATCACGAATTCCAATCTTTAAAAAAGCACGCGATTTCGCGTACTTAAATAATAACACAATAAAAAATCTGCGCTTTGTTTATTATTTTCTTCAAAATTTCTATTGTAATCGTTGGATTATATTTAAAAAATTCTTTGGACGCGATTGTAAAAACTCGATAAAACTACTTTTTTATCTTTTCGTCCCAATCGCGACTCAATTATGGCGTAATGATATCCGGTCGTCGTTTGGCCATATGGCTCTCGCCGGTGTCAGAGACTTAGAAGGCAGCCACGCTTCCGAATTCCGATTGCCAGACCGATGCCGCAGCCCGATGAGGCTTTCACCCGGCTGCGGTC
This sequence comes from Hyphomicrobiales bacterium, assembly GCA_900473185.1. Lineage (GTDB taxonomy): Bacteria > Pseudomonadota > Alphaproteobacteria > Rhizobiales > Rhizobiaceae > Rhizobium. The sequence goes on from UCKU01000031.1 coordinate 197,484, forward strand.
AACCGCCTTCACCTGGAGCCTGTCACCATGTCAGCCTACGAATCGTCAACACGCACAACCAACACCATCGTCCATTTCTCCGCCTCCTTCACGCTGCCCGATCTCGTTGGTGAGATCCATCCGGCGGGCGACTACAAGATCGTACAGGATGAGGAGCCGATCGAGGGGCTTTCGCGCATCGCCTACCGGCGCGTCGGAACCTTCATTCATCTGCCCTCGATTGCGGAAGGCAGCCGTTTGCGCAGGATCGTGAGGATCGAGCCTGCATTTCTCCACCATTTGCTGGAGACCACGAATGCGACAGGGGAGCTTTCCTCGTGAACGTATTCGAAGATCGCGAGAAGGCGCTGGAGCAGATGTATTTCCTGGATTCCGACATGGCCTTCAAGGTGCGATCGCGCCGCGACCGACTGCTCGCCCGCTGGGTCTGCGGCATGACGGGCGCAGACAGCGAGGCCTATATCGGCGAGATCATCACTCTCAGGGTGACCGGAGCAGATGATGAAGGCGTGATCGCCAAGATGCTTGCGGACATCCGTGCCGCCGGCAAGGATGTGGACCAGAAGGCGCTCAGGGAGCGCATGGAAACGCTGACGGCTGACGCGATGCGGGATCTCGCTCGACCTCTGTGATTTTCTCGGTGATCGGCCTGTTATCCACGCCAAACCCGGCAGTCGCCGCGATCCGAGCAGCCAAGGCGCGGAATTGAACCGCAATCACTGTCACCCACCACCGTGAAATCGCTCTACACCAGCAGCGATCGCCGGAACATGCGCCTCTCCGCCGCATTGCCTTGACCGTCGCTTCACCCAAATTGCGTGGTGAAAGTGTCAACACCGTGCCATCCATCCGGCAAGAGGTCGTTCAGTGACAATCGTGCGGTTCTTGTTCTGCTTCGTCGTCTCGCTGAGCTTCATGTCGCAGGCCTATGCCGACGAGCTGGTTCATTTCGACAGTGCCACGGTCAAGCCAAGTCCGTTTCTTGAGCGCAAGGCGAAAGAACAGGGCGTAGCGCTGCCATCACCGCAGGCGACCCCGCTCATCGGATACCTCACTCGTCCGCAGGGCGATGGGCCGTTTCCGGCTGTGGTGTTGATGCACGGATGCGGCGGTATCCATGCCCATGTGAAAGAGGTCTGGCCGGAGCGGCTGGTCTCCTGGGGTTATGTCACGCTCGTAGTCGACAGTTTCACCACCCGCAACATCGAGAATAGCTGCAAGACCTATCTCCCCGATCGGGTGTTCGATGCCTATGGGGCGCTGGACTTCCTGACGAAGAGCGGCTTCGTCGATGCCAGGCGCGTCGCGCTGATGGGCTTTTCGGCGGGTGGGATTGCGACGCTGGAGGCGACGAAGATCGAGGGCAATGAGCAGCTGATGGACGAGAAATTCGGGGCGGCGGTTGCCTATTATCCGGTCTGTGCGCCGCATGAGAGCGATGCGACGGTGCCGACGCTGATCCTGAATGGCGATCTCGATGACTGGAGCCCGGCGGAGCGCTGCCGGCAACGGGTGTCGCGGCTCAGCGGCAAGGGGCCACCGGTCGAGCTGAATATCTATCCCGGCGCGCGTCATGATTTCGATGACGAGGCCATGATCAAGCCGAAGACGGTGTTCGGGCATGTGGAGGAATATAACGCGGCTGCGGCGGAACAATCCATCGCCAGCATTCGCGGCTTCCTGCAGAAATATCTCGCGAACTGAAGCGGCCCCCGACTATTTCTCCCGTAACCCCGCCGGCCATCTTGGTCACGTCGATGTCGCCGTTATGCGCCCCAAGCGGGAGAAGGACGCGAGGCGGGATGATCCTGTCGATCGAAGGTTGGCGACGGATGTCGTCGGTTATTCCGGGATGATGGCTGCGGATGAGGGTGCCACACTTGCCACCTCGAAGCGCGTCGGCACAGAAAAAAGCCCGGCGGGGTTTTCCGGGCTTGAGGTCGAATGTGGGCGTGGCGGCTCGTTTCCGCTGCGCCTCTGTGTTCGGCCTTTGCCCCCCCTGGCCGTTTCGAATGAAGCGGCCACCGGCCGAAACCGATTGAAGCTTAAGATGGCGCGCGCGCGGAGATTGAAAAGGGGAAGGGGAGCGCGGCAGGTAAAAATTGCCGGGAACAATCTCGCCCACGCGCTGTTGACTAGAGATAAGCAACCGAATGCTCTCAGGAGAAGACCAATGCGCATGAAAATTGTCGCAGCATCGCTGCTGGCCCTCGGCATGGCCACATCCGCCTTCGCCCAGTCCAACCCGGCCCCGACGGCCCACACGATGGACAAGAGCACCGTCGATTCCGGCGGCGGCGCCGGCACGAAGGCGAAGAAGCCTGTCGTAACAGACAAGACCAAGACCGGCAGCACGAAGATGGGCAGCATGAAGATGAAGAAGCTCAACTGCAACGGCGAAGCCGCCAGCAGCACCGGCACCGGCAAGCTGCAAACCCAGGGCGGCACCAGCAACGCCACCCCGATGGATGAAGCCTGCGCGGCGCACAATAATTGATCCCCATAGCCTGACACGGCGCGGGTCGAGGATGCCCGGTCATCACGAGGTGGCCGGGCGTTTTCTTGTAGGGGTGGTTTGCCAGGATGGTAGCCGCAGCGGAGCTGATGGGTGGCGCGCGAGCAATCCTCTTGAAAAGCAGCACCGCTATAGGCCACTCTTCAGTCATGAAGGGCTACGTCTACATCCTCGCATCAAAGAGAAACGGCACGCTCTATACCGGCGTGACGCGCGATCTTCCGGGCCGTTTGTACGAGCATCAGAACGAGCTGACGCCTGGCTTTACCTCACGCTACGGTGTGAAGATGCTCGTATGGTTCGAGGAGTATGATCTGCTGACGACCGCGATCACGCGCGAGAAGACGATCAAGAAATGGCCGAGGCAATGGAAGCTCAATCTCATCGAAGAGAACAATCCGGAGTGGGAGGATATTTCCTGGCACTTGATGGGGTTGTAAGGCTGTTTGAGGAAAAGAGTCTCTCGCCGCGTAGACACGCGGCTGCTGGATTCCTGTGACAAGCACAGGAATGAGGGAGGTTGGGGTAGGCGCCTCGTGCCCAAATGACTGTTTCTATTTGCGATTCTACCTCGGATGGATACTATTCCAACCTCAGTACGCCCTCTTCTTGCGGATCCGCCGCTGCTGATTGGAGGAACGGCTAAACAAACTCCCCTCATTCCTGTGCTTGTCACAGGAATCCAGCAGCCGCGTGTCTACGCGGCGAGAGACTCATTCCCCGCAATGAAGGTAGTCTCTGCTGGTCTGGCGCTAAGTGATGGGGCATCCCTAGAGCGACGAAGGAGAGCCAGCGCGCGCACTCTCACATCGGTGCATGCCGCCGATCACCCCAAACCACCCATGGCAACCCGCAAATATCCCGCTATGCTGCCCCCAACACCGAAGCAGACTTGGGAGCACACCGCGCGTGCCGCATATCTACATCGTCACCGATTGCGAATTCGACGGCCCGATACCGGGTACGCATTCGATGCTGTCCTTCGCCTCCGTCGCCGTTTCCGAGACCGGCCAGGCTCTCGGCGAGTTCGAGGCCGTGCTGCAGCAACTCGAGGGCGCCGGGCAGGACCCTGTGACCACGGCCTTCTGGCAGGCCCATCCGCAAGCCTTCGCGGCAGCGACCGAAAACCCCGAGCCGGCTGCCGAGGTCATGGCCCGCTTCATCGCCTGGGTGAAAACCTTCAAGGCCGAGCCGATTTTTGCCGCCCATCCGGTGGCGCTCGATGGCCCCTGGCTCGATCATTACCTGAAGCGATTCACCGGCCGGCCGCTGTTCCAGGGGCCGTGGATTGCCGATCGCCTGTTTCGCCATCCGCCACTCTGCATCCTGTCGCTGGTGGCGGGTGCGACGGGGCGCAAGCCGTGGGAATGCGATATCGCCCATTATCCGCGCGAATGGCTGGGCAACGTGCCCCACACGCATCGCGCCATCGACGATGCCCGCGGCTATGCCAACCTGCTGCATTTCTTCCTGACCCGGCGCGAGCCCGGTGGCGGCTACCGGCCTCTGCTGTCCTGAAGCCGGATCAAGCCGGCCTCGGTCGGCTTGAAGCCGCAGGCGCGGTAAAAGCCGTTCAGATGCGGCTCGAAATCAACATGCAGCCATTCGGCCCCGCGCTCCCGGGCTATCCGCACCGCCTCCATCACAAGCGCGGTCGCAATACCTTGCCGGCGCAGATCCGGATGAACTGAGGTGTCGAGGATGAAGGCGTGGACGCCGCCATCCCAGGCGACGTTGACGAAGCCGATCAGCCGGCCCTCGTGGTAGGCGCCGAGATGGGCAAGGCTGCGCGGCAGGATGCGGGCGAAATCCGGCGCCTGCGCGCCATCCCAGGCGGTGGCCCAGAGAGCGGAGAATTCATCGGGCGAGGGGAATGGGTCGATGCGGATGTCTGGCATTGCTTGTTGTCCGGGTCCGGTCGGTGACGTTTCTGTCGATTCACGCTACAGAAAATGCAGCCGCTCGGCCATTGGCGCGCAGGTTCGGGCTTTCCGAGCCTGCCTTGCGCGACGAAACCGCCGCGCCCGCACAGCTCAATCTTCCCCATCCGCCTCTCTTCCAGCAATCTTTCTGCTGTGGTGGTCGCGGGCCAGTTCCAGCTCTTCCATTGTCGGAAGCGGATCGCCCGCCGGCGCCTTCTTGTCTGCCTCGCCTTCACCGGGCTTGTCCGCCGCAGCCGCCTCATCGCCGTCCGCATCCAGCGTGGCGCGGGCGATTTCGGCTTCGGCGATCATCTCGCCTGCGGAGGGGCTTCGGGCAGGGCGGTTCTCATTGGCAGTGGCATGCCGGCCTGTGGCGGAAGGGGCCGGTCTGGTGGTCTCGTCTATTTTTTTGAGCATGGTTATCCATCGATCGTGTGGGGCCGATCGCAATCGGTCGTGTGTGGGGGAATCGGTTTGGGCTCGTACCCGGCAACGCGGCGCGTGCCCGGCAACGTGGAACCCGGCACGGGGGCCGGGCTCCTCGCCTCCGGCCTGCGTTCGAGCGTTGCCGGAGGTCGGCGCGCAGCCGCGCCGAGACGAATGGGTACGCTAGAGCATTTCCGGCGAAAACGGAGCCGCCTTCAATGCTCTAGCTTATTGTTTTCTCTGCAATTCCGGACGCAAAACCGGTTCCCACTTTTGCTGGAATTGCTCTAGAGATCCCGCGACAGCTCGTTATGAACGCTGCGCACGCCGCGTGTCCGCAGAGTCACCTGCTCGGCGAGCGAGATTTCCTCGCTGACGTGAACCCAGCCGGCGAGCGTGATGTCGCTGCCGCGCGCCGTCACGAAAATATAGCTGGGGTCGAGATCGCCCGTATGGGCAAGCGCATCGTAGACAGCCGTTTCGAGATCGACGTCTTCGGGTTGAGCACGCGGCCGTCTGCCCACCACGCTCAGATGTTTTCTGTCGACTGACATGTCTCATCTCCGTGCCCGGTTCATCCCGGGGGTGAAACTGAAGCGTGTCGCGATCTCCAGGATTCGCCTGCCACGCTTTAGGACTTTGTCTTGCGCATGTCGTTGTCGCAAACCGCTGCGCACTGTTGCGCGATATGCTTTAGCGACGGACATCCTTTTCCGTCAGCGTATACCGGTCCTTGCCGCCGCGACCGTAGACACCGGATGCCGCCTCCAGAATGGCGGGGCGCGCCGCATCGAAGGCGCTCAGGCATTCGGCTTCCGTGCGGCCCGTCTGGGCGATGGAGCGCAGCGCGCTCGCCTCGATCAGAAACCGCACCTCGAACATGCCGTCATAGCCGGAGAAACGAACCCCATCGCGGCCCTCGTCGAAACTACGGCTTCTATTGGGGAAAATCAGGGACATCGCAGTTTCTCCAGAAATTGGCGCCTCCGGCGCCTGCCGGGGACTCATAGGCGGCCACGCCTGATGCAGGCGGGATATGCACGGCTCGTCATCGAATGCGTCAGAGGTCTTTTTCGGCGCGGTCTCATAAGTGTCTGGGCATATGAGAGACATTGCTCTTTGCCGGCCCTTGCGGGCGCGGCCATGCTGCTCAGGATCGCTGCGAAAAAGCTGTTCTGCAGAGTGTCGGAAGACAGCGCGTCTTCCCTTGAGGGCATCGGGTAAACCGATGCAAAAGGCGGTTTTATTCCATATGCCGCCATACTGGGGATATGGGGCGCTGGCCGGCCATTACAATGACCGGGCGCTAATAAACCCGGCTCGTTTCAGAGGGTGCTGCCGCCCAAAGGCAGGTTCGGCGGCAATGACATGCCGCGCGCTCAACGCCGCCTACTGCGCGTCGCCCAGAAGCGCACTGAGGCTCCACGGCTCTTCGCCTTGCTGATTGGCAATATCCTCCACCTTCCAGCCGCCATGCTCCTTCACCAGCGTATAATAGAGCGTCACCTCTTCGCTGTTGCGGAACTGCACCTCCAGTTCGGCGCGATCGTCCAGCAGGTGAGACTGACCGATCTTCAGGTTATCAGCCTTGCCATCCTGCCCGGCAATGATGGGATCGAAATCGATTGCCCCGACTTCGCCATCTGGCGTGTTGTCGAGATCGGCCTGGAGCGTCTTGTTAAGGTGGTCGGAGAAGAAGGCTGAGTAGGGCGAGGGGGCGTCTTCAGAGGCAGTTTCGGTGTCGAAGCTGTAGAGCGCTTGAAGGAGTGCCTTTGGGGTTTTGAACGTTTCGGCAAGAACGGGAGAGGCGATCAGGACGGGGAGCACGAGGCCGAGGATGATGGTGGGCAGGCGCATGCAGACTCCTTCCTGTGAATGGTGGATGTGTAGCAGGAATCGCGGGTGTGTGTAGATGCAATCAAGTTAGCAGCGCATATCGTCGCTCTCTTCGGACAAACGCGTCTGTTCCACCTTCGAGGATTCGGCAGGTTCTTTCACGAATTCCGATACCATCGGGTGAAGTGTTCTCTAGTGCACCTGACGAGTAGCTGATGCCGGGTTGGCCATTCTCTCGAAATTCGGCGGCTGCGATGATCACCTGTTCGGAATCGCCATTCACGACCAAATTGGGATTGTGAGTAATAAGAATGATCTGTCGTCGCTTCTTAGCAGACCTAAAATACCCGGTTAGAAGAGCAAAAATCGATTCGTTATCGAGATTTTCGTCAGGTTGATCAACTATTAGTGGACGTGTATCTCGCTCGTCTAATCCTAAATACAGGATCAGGAGCACGATACCTTTGGTACCAGGCGACAATTTCTCGAGGTCTGTACCTCTGTACTTTAGGCCGTAGCTCAGCTTGACGTGATCGACATCGTAGAGCCAGGATAAAAGGTCGGGGAGGGTGTTGCCGCTTCTCAGAAAAGACAGATCGGGCATCTCCCGAAACGCCTTCATGAATTCCTCGTGAGCTGGCGCTATTTTGTCCGCATCACCTGATATCCAGGCAGGGAGCAATATACGGCGAGCCTCGGTTGCTATGCCCTGCATTGTGCCATAGGGCAAAGTTTTCCTTTGGTCCAAAAGCACACCGCCGCGCGCTAGCCAGCCGTCTAAGTCTATTTCCCATCTGATCGAAAATTGGAGGTCTTGTTCATGTTCACGATCGGCAAGCTTGTCGTGAACCGGTTGATATAGTTGCTCCAACGCGGTCTGCTCATTGCTGAGATTCTCAAAGAAAGTCTGATACATCTGCAGACGGCGATCTCGAATCTTAATTAGCTCTTGCTTCATTGCAGGCGCTTCATTGATCTCAGCTTCGAGCCGTTTAACCTCTACGGTGATAGCCGCGAGGCGTGTTTGGATCGTCTTGATGCGCTCATGTCGAGCCTTATCTACGGCTTCTCTTTTTGAAAGATCGGAAATTATCTTCTGAAGCGCGCTAGAGGTGCCTTCGTTTGGATTAGCTTCATCCCCTTCACGCCTCTCAATTTCAAGGAGAAGTTCACTGTCCTTTTGCGTGAGAACGACTTCATAATTGGCGGGAAATTTCGGGATAAAGATGTCCCTTTCCACTTCGGCTATCGCTGCTGCGCTCAGCAGCGGTGCCAATTCGTCCTTATAGCGTTCGATCTCTCGTGCAATCCCCTGAGCTCTTCCGCGAATATCTATGAGACGCTGCCGCTTTTGTTTGAGCTCGCCAATTGCGTTCTGCACTTGGCCAAGCTCTGTTCTCGCCTTTTGGAGTGCAGCAATCGTAGTTGCCTCCTCGTCTGTGGTGGGTTTGGGAATTTGTTCAGTCAGCCCCAAGGCCTCCGCCTGCAGCTTCTCCTTACTCTTCTTTTTCTCAGGAATTTTTTGTACCGAAGCACGGAGGGCGGTATCGCTGCGGATCAACTGATTGATCTCGCTACGCAACTTCTCGCCCCTCTCGACTATGGATGCAGTTCGAATACTCCGCAATTCTTGAAAATTTGAAGCATTCAAAGTGTCAGTCGGATCAAGAGCGTCAAAAATAACGGCCTCAATCTCACGGACCAAATCGTCGCCCAATCGATCGTCGGCGCTAAGCTTCTCGACAAATCTTTGCGACAAGAATCTGACACTTCCAGTGTCAGGAGGAGCGCCAAAAAGGAGAGCGATGGTTTTTGATCCATCCGCCCATTCAAGTTCGACGACTAGTTCGTTGAGGTGTGCACCAGCGCGACCAATGAAACTGCCCTCCGCAGCCTCCCAGCCTCCAGCGGCAAAAGCCATTAACTCAGCCAGAGCGGATTTTCCCGAGCCCTTCTGCCCAATTATCGATACCAAACTTGCATTTAAAGGAATTGGGTCGCTTGCAAACCATTGGCCGCCACCCTTCAGAGTAACCTTGTCAATCACACGAGCTTGATCATGGTACATTGGAGGAGTTGGTCCGATAAATACGCGCTCGGCGGGCTCCAGTATAATTTGCTTTAGGCCTTCAAAGTTTGTGTCAGCTTTAATCCAGCAAAATCGATCGTTATCGGGTTTGAAAAGTGATTTCATTTCATGTGCGTCTGATCCATGAATACATGGCTTTGGGCCACCTAGCTTCTTCATGGTATCGACGTTTTGCTTGGATTGATCACGACCAAGCCAGAAGTTGATTTCTCCAGGTCGGCCCGAGAAGATAACATTGCTAAGTCGCGTGATTTCTTCTCGCATTGCGGCCCAGCCACCATCTGTCAGGAAACCAGAGAGGCCATCCTTGTTTCCAGAAACTGCGACAAGCGAATGTTCTCGTAGCCAGGTTTCTTTCTGATACCAGTCCCGAAATCTGCTGAAGTCGATCTTAAACTGCTCAACTCCTTTATTCCGTGCGGCCCTTTGATCCTTCAAATTTGGATCGATCGCCTGTCCTAATTGAGCTAGTTGGTCAGGAGTGCACGAGTAAACTCGCTTATTATATTCCCAATGAAGTCTAGCAAGGGCATTTCTAATTTCAGTGATGTGTTCTGGATCGTCGGGTGACACCAATAAATGAATGTTTACAGGCGTGTCTTTGTCTGTTGGCGGAGCCAAGCGGAATTCAATATTAGGAAGAAGAAAGTCAATATTTTGAAGTCTTCCGGCAGCTCGGTGCTGCTTCAATGTCACATAATTATCGAGTAGCAAATAATCGGTAACGCCAAGGGCGCGCACATCTGGGCTTGCTTCGATTGCCGACAGGTATTCGTCCCATGTGCCGAAACGATTTTCCATTGCCGTTTCCGGCGTGTGGACGTGCAAGTCCCAGCGACGCCATACCGATCCGCGCTCTAGCATTTCCCCCCCAACTACATGCATTTCTGCGTAATGTAGTTGTGTGGCCGCGAAATATGCAAGCTTAAATATTGATCCGCGATGCGGCTATCTAAGGAAATACTATTGTCGCGGTCAGTTGCCGACTCAGATCAAGGTAACCGCTTGGTTTTTAGAGGGAGACATGATTTTGAATCTGAAGGCCGCCGCGAAGGCCTCACCGCCCCGGCCGCCCAGTCTTACCCTTTGTCCGGCTCTTGCGCTTCTGCTCGCCGGGATCCTCATAGCTCCCGACACCCGTCTTCCCACGCACCAGCGGCCGCACATCATCGCGCTCCGGCTGGCCCTCAAGCAGCGGCGAAAACCGCTGCGTGCCCTTAGCCGCATCCGGCTTCTCCGGCACGTGTCCCGTCACCGGCTTTTCCGTTCGGCCCACGGTCATCTCATCCAGCGTGTTGCGGCGGAAGAGGGTCTTGCCGTTGGCGTTGCGGCCGCCCATGTCGTCCAGTTCCGGCTTGGCGAAGTAGGAGGGCGTGGCACTCTCATCCACCTTGCCGGGCACCTTCTCCCCGGCGGGGAGAAGGGATTCGCGGGTGGCCTTGGCGTTGCGGCGGATGCCTTCCATTGCCTTGGCTTCCTCGCGGGCCAGCGGGTCGTCCATGGCGGCGAGTTCGACGGCCTTGAGGCGTTTGATTTCGTCGCGCAGGCGGGCGGCCTTTTCGAAGTCGAGGTCGGCGGCGGCGTCGCGCATGGACTTTTCCAGCGCGTTGAGATGGGTCTGCAGGTTGTTGCCCACGAGGTTGCCGCCATCGGCGAAACCCTTGCCGGAGGCGCCTGATATGTCGGCGCGCACGTGGTCGCGCTCGTAGACGCTGTCGAGGATATCGGAGATCTTGGCCTTGACGCTTTCGGGCGTGATGCCGTGCGCCTCATTATAGGCCATCTGCTTTTCGCGACGGCGGGTGGTCTCGTCCATGGCGCGCTGCATGGAGCCGGTGATGTTATCGGCATAGAGGATGACCTTGCCGTCGACGTTACGCGCGGCGCGGCCGATCGTCTGCACCAGCGAGGTCTCGGAGCGCAGGAAACCTTCCTTGTCGGCATCGAGAATGGCGACGAAGCCGCATTCGGGAATATCCAGGCCCTCGCGCAGCAGGTTGATGCCGACGAGCACGTCGAAAGCGCCGAGACGCAGGTCGCGGATGATCTCGATGCGCTCCAGCGTGTCGATATCCGAGTGCATGTAGCGCACGCGTACGCCCTGTTCATGCAGATATTCGGTCAGGTCCTCGGCCATGCGCTTGGTCAGCACGGTGCAGAGGGTGCGGTAGCCCTTCGCCGCCGTCTCGCGGATTTCGCCGAGCACGTCGTCCACCTGGCTGCGGGCGGAGCGCACTTCGACGGGCGGATCGATGAGGCCGGTCGGGCGGATGACCTGTTCGGCGAAGACGCCGCCGGCCTGTTCCATCTCCCAACTGCCCGGCGTGGCGGACACGGCGATCGTATCCGGGCGCATGGCGTCCCATTCCTCGAAGCGCAGCGGGCGGTTATCCATGCAGGAGGGCAGGCGGAAGCCATATTCGGCCAGCGTCGCCTTTCGCCTGAAGTCGCCTCGATACATGCCGCCGATCTGCGGCACGGTGACATGGCTTTCGTCGATGAAGACGATGGCATTGTCAGGCACATATTCGAAGAGCGTCGGCGGCGGGTCGCCGGGGTCGCGGCCGGTGAGGTAGCGCGAATAGTTCTCGATGCCCTGGCAGGAGCCGGTGGCCTCCAGCATTTCCACATCGTAGCGGGTGCGCTGCTCCAGGCGCTGGGCCTCCAGCAGGCGGCCGGCCTTCTCCAGCTCCACCAGGCGGCCCTTCAGCTCTTCCTTGATGGATTTGATCGCGGCATTCAGCGTCGGGCGCGGCGTCACATAGTGCGAATTGGCGTAGATCTTCACCGATTTCAGGTCGCCGGTCTTCTGGCCCGTCAGCGGGTCGAATTCGGTGATGGAGTCGATCTCGTCGCCGAACATGGAGATGCGCCAGGCGGCATCCTCAAGGTGGGCCGGGAAGATTTCGATCGTGTCGCCGCGCACGCGGAAGGAACCGCGCTGGAAATCCATGTCGCGGCGCTTGTATTGCTGGGCCACGAGATCGGCCAGCAGCTGGCGCTGGTCCAGCCTATCGCCGACATTCATCTGGAAGGTCATGGCCGTATAGGTTTCGACCGAGCCGATACCGTAGATGCAGGAGACGGAGGCGACGATGATGCAATCGTCGCGTTCGAGCAGCGAGCGCGTCGCCGAGTGGCGCATGCGGTCGATCTGCTCGTTGATGGAGCTTTCCTTCTCGATATAGGTGTCGGAGCGGGGCACATAGGCTTCCGGCTGGTAATAATCGTAGTAGGAAACGAAATACTCCACCGCATTGTCGGGGAAGAAATTCTTGAATTCGGAATAGAGCTGGGCAGCCAGCGTCTTGTTCGGCGCCAGGATCAGGGCCGGGCGCTGCGTTTCCTCGATCACCTTGGCCATGGTGAAGGTCTTGCCCGAGCCGGTGACGCCGAGCAGAACCTGGCTGCGCTCGCCGGTCTCCAGCCCGCCCACGAGATCGCGGATCGCCGTCGGCTGGTCGCCGGCGGGGCTGTATTCGGAGGACATGCGGATGGCGATGCCGCCTTCGGATTTGTCCGGCCGGGCAGGGCGGTGCGGCGTCCAGATCTTGCCGTTCTTGTGCAGCGGGTTGCCGCTTTCGATCAGCGCCGACAGCGCTTCGACCGTGGCCGTGACGCCGCCGTTGGCGAGACTGCCGGCATCCTCAAGGGAAATATCCAGGCCGGCAACGGGGTTGAGACCGGCCGCCGCACGTGTCTTCGGGTCGCTCGACCCGCCGATGGAAACGCCACGCGCCGTCTTGCTGACGGTGGCCTTCTTGTTGACGCTGACAGCCTCCGTATGCTTGCGCGCCTCGTTCTCCACCTTCTTGCGGTGCTTGCCCGCCTTGGAGGCGATTTCCCGCTGGCTCTCGACGCCAGCCTGCTCGGCATCCGCCTCGAGCTGCTTCACCCAATCGGCCACGGAGCCTGAGAGGGGAGCGCCTTCGAAAGACGATTGGGGGGCTTCCTCGAAACCGGTCGAGGCGGGAGATTTCTTCGGAGATTTTGCCATGCGCGGAATATGGCTGTTGTGACAGGGAAATGGAAGGGGTTGAGAGTACAAAAGGGAAACGAATGAATCGTTCGGATTTTGGAATAGTAGGGGTGCTGCTTCGTCCGTTGTCGAGTCAATAAGATGGGCAAGGTTTGCGCCCGCGGCCCCCTCATCCGCCCTTCGGGCACCTTCTCCCCGTTGGGGAGAAGGGGTGCTTGCCGCAATGCCTCGTGCAACTTCAAGCGTCTCTTGTTGCAAGCGGTGCCGCGCGCTCCCCCTTCTACCCATTGGGGAGAAGGTGCCCGAAGGGCGGATGAGGGGGCTCCGGGTGGTGCAGTCGCCAGAATCGGCTCGCCAAAAGGAAGGTTGCCGCCACCCATCCCATCACGCCGAACGCTGATCCGCCGGCCCCTCCGCCCGCGCCAGGTTCAGCGCACTATTGATCAACCCGATATGGCTGAACGCCTGCGGAAAATTCCCCAGCATGCGCTTCGCACCCGGATCATATTCTTCCGCCAGCAGCCCGACATCGTTGCAGATCGCCAGCAGGCGCTCGAACAGGCGCAGCGCATCGTCGCGGCGGCCGACTATGTTCCGGGCGTCGACGAGCCAGAAGCTGCAGGCAAGGAAGGCGCCTTCGCCTGGCGGCAGGCCGTCATCCACTTCCTGCGTTTCGTAGCGCAGCAGCAGGCCGTCGCGCAGCAGCTTGCGCTCCACCGCCTCGACGGTCGCGACATAGCGCGGATCGTCAGGCGCAATGAAGCCGACCATGCCGAGATGCAGCAGGCTGGCATCCATTGCCCTGGAGCCATAGGCCTGGGTGAAGCAGCCGAGCTCGGCATTGAACGCCTTTTCACAGACCTCGGCATGGATGCGATCGGCGAGTGTGCGCCAGCGGGCGGCGGCTTCGGGCTCGCCGTCGGCCTCGGCAATCTGAACGGCGCGGTCGAAGGCCACCCAGGCCATGACCTTGGAATAGGTGAAGTGCTGGCGCTGGCCGCGCACCTCCCATATGCCCTCGTCGGGCTCGACCCAGACCTTTTCCAGAAAGGGCAGGATGGCCGTTGCCAGTTCGCGACCCCGGTGATGGGGCGGAAGCCCGCCCTTGCGGGCCTGCAGCATGGCGTCGGCCACCTCGCCGTAGACATCGAGCTGCACCTGTTCGGCAGCGGCATTGCCGATGCGCACGGGTGCTGAGCCTTCGTAGCCCTGCAGCCAGGGCACCTCCCATTCCAAGAGGTTTCGTTCGCCAGCCACGCCATACATGATCTGCATCTGTGCCGGCGCGCCGGCGACCGCGCGCAGCAGCCAGCGGCGCCAGGCGGTGGCCTCCTCGTAATAGCCGAGCTTCATCAGGGCGAGCAGGGTCAGCGTCGCGTCGCGCAGCCAGCAATAGCGATAGTCCCAGTTGCGCGGGCCGCCGATCTTTTCGGGCAGGGAGGTCGTGGCGGCCGCGACGATGCCGCCTGTGGGCATGTAGGTCAGCGCCTTCAGCGTGATGAGGGAGCGCTTCACCTGATCCGTCCACTTGCCCACCTTGGGGCATTTCGCGGCAAAGGATAACCAGAATTCCTCCGTGTCCGGCAGCGCATATTCCACCTGCCGCTGGGCCGGCGGCGGCAGGTGCGAGGGGGACCAGGTCAGCGTGAAGATCTGCTGTTCGCCCGCCGCGACCTGGAAGGCGCCGACCGTGCTCGGCCCGCGGCCTTCGAGAGGCACGGCGCAATTGAGCACCAGTCTATCAGGGCCGGCGATGGCGGTGATGCCGCCGTCCTCGCCATGCGTGACCCAGGGAACGGTCCGGCCGTAATCGAAGCGAAGGTTGAGCTCCATGTCGAAGGCGACGGTGCCGCTCTTGCCCTCGACGATGCGCATCAGATCGCTCGTGTTATCGCGCAGCGGCATGAAGTCGGTGAGAACAGCGGTGCCGGTCTCGGTCTGAAATTCGGTTTCGAGAATGAGCGTGTCGTCGCGGTAACGGCGCGAGACGCTGTATTTTCCGCCCGAAGGCGAGAGCGACCAGAAACCATTCTCCTCCGTGCCGAGCAGGGCGGCAAAGCAGGGGGGAGAGTCGAAGCGCGGAAAACACAGCCAGTCGATCGAGCCGTTTCTGGACACGAGTGCTGCGGTTTCGCAATCGCCGATAAGGGCGTAGTCCTCGATAAGTGCCGTCACCATAACCTCCTGAATATATCAGCCGGGTTTTAGGTAGGGCTCGTATGCGGAGGTCAACCGTGGGAACGGCGCGTCAGTTGCCTGCCGCCGTCATCTCCACCAGCTTCCTATACCGCGGGTGATCGCGGATCGTGTCGAGGTCCGGATCGCTGGTCCACCAATGGCGATGCACGGAGGCGATCGGGAGGACTTTTTCCAGCAGATCGAGCGCCGCTTCATGGTCTCCCATGTTCAGGTAGGCGCAGGCAATGTTGTACATGGCGTTGAGATCATCGGGGTCGATGGCGAGCGTGCGCGCCGCCCATTCCCTGGCGCGCTCGCGCTCGCCGAGATAGGCCAGCACCAGTGCTCCCAGCTGGGCCGGGCTCGAATTCTCCGGATGCAGGCTGAGTTCGCGTTCGGCCCGCTCCAGGCCCAGCCGGCCGGCCCGTTCCATGTCGGCGTGGCGGCCAAGCTTGAGATAGACGCAGGCCAGGAGGACGGCGGAGCGATAGTCGTCGTAGCGCAGCCGGGTGGCCTGTTCGAACAGGGTGGCGGCCCTTTCGAAATCGCCATTCTCGAAGAAGAAGCGCCCGAAGAAATAGTTTGCCTCATGCAGATCGGGATCGAGCGTGAGCGCCAGCTCGAATTCGGTGGCGGCCTCATCGCGCTGTCCACCATATTGCAGGGCGAGGCCGCGTGCGGCGTGTGCATCGGCGAGATCTGGATCGAGTTCCAGCGCCCTGGCGCTGGTCGCGAGGATGCCCTCGATCGAGATATCGGCATATTGCCAGGAATGGAGAACGGAATCGCAGATTGCGATGCCGGCATTGGCGCGCGCATAGTCAGGGTCGATCTCGGCTGCCTTCACGAACATGCGCCGCGCCAGTAGCATGTAGGATCTTGAGCACATGTGCAGGAATTGCCGGCCCCGGAGGTAATAGGTGTAAGCCTCGACATCTTCCGTCGGCGCGGTGTTGATCGCAGCCTTCTCGCCCGGCAGCAGCCTGAGCTTCAACTGTTCGATAATGGCGTGGGCAATCTCGTCCTGTATGGCGAAGATATCGGTCAGTTCGCGGTCGTAGCGCTCCGCCCAGAGATGGCTGCCATCCCTGCCGTCGACGAGCTGCCCGGTGATGCGGACGCGGCCGCCGGCCTTGCGCACGCTGCCTTCGAGCAGGAAGGCGACGCCGAGTTCGTGGGCCACCTGCTCGATCTTCACAGCCCGGCCCTTATAGGTGAAGCTCGTATTGCGGGCGACGACATGCAGGTCGGAGATTTTCGCGAGGTCGGTGATGATGTCTTCGGTGATGCCGTCGGAGAAATATTCCTGCTCCGGATCGCCGCTCATGTTGCTGAAGGGCAGGACGGCGATCGATATTTTCTTCGGTGCTCGCGGCTCGGCGCGGGAAGACATGCCCTGATCGAAATTCACGCGGTAGCAGGCGATTGGTTCAGCGATGTTCTTGACCCGCTGCTCGCCCATCGGCTCGAAGGCAAAGGCGAGCTTGCCGGAAACCTCCTTCGAAACCTTGCCCGACACGCAGATGCCGCCGGGCTCGGCAAGAGCCTGCAGGCGGGCGGCGATGTTGACGCCCTCGCCATAACGATCCTCACCCTCGACGATCACTTCGCCGAGATTGATGCCAATCCGAATTTCCAGCGGGGTGTTTTCGGAAGCGCTGGCATAGCGCCTGATCATGCCGCGCTGCAGGGCGGCGGCGCATTCCACGGCATCGACGACGCTGCCGAATTCGGCCAGCAAGCCATCGCCCATCAGCTTGAAGATGCGGCCATTATGTTTGCGGATTTCCGGCTCCAGCAGCTCCTTGTGATCCGCCCTCAGCCGCTGGAACGTGCCGGCCTCATCCTGCTCCATCAGCGCCGAATAGCCGGCGACATCGGCGGCGAGAATAGCGGCGAGCTTGCGTTCCATGCCGGTCCCCTCGATGAGCATGCTCTCGAACGGGAGTGTAGCATAGGCGCGAAAGGCAGTCTGCTCCGCCGCAGAGATCGGGGGCGCGCCCGAACATGAAGCAGGAGCCGCCGTCAGGTGAGGGGGTGCGATAGGGCACACACCCTCCGCAATGCGCCGTCTCCCGACCTACAGCAACAGCCGCTCCAGACTCCCCTGATCCTTCACTCCATGCTGATAGAAATGCAGGATCTGGATTGCCAGTTCCTCGCGCTCGTCATTGCTGGCGATATGCCTTGCCACGCAGATATGCTCATAGACGCGCTGGCAAAGGGCGACGTCCTCTTCCTGCATCGGCGTCTGACTCGCCGACATTTTCTCTCTGATCATCGACATTCCCTCAAACGTCCCCCCGGTACGTTCTAGGGCGCAGATTGTGTTCTTCAATAAAAAGGAGATCACGTCATCGTGCAGCCCCGGTCCGCCCTGGGGATTTCTTCAATGCCTGTTCACGATGTTACGCACGTAATAGCAACATATCGGCGCTTGCGGTATGGAAGGAGAAGGGAGGCCCGATTTAGAGCTGTGGGCAACCCTTCTCCACTGGGTTTGCAGCATCCAGCGTGGAGCATTGTAGGCTGGAATAATGGAACCGCAATTTCACTTTTTAAATCTCGGCGAAATTATTTCAGCCATTGCTTAATAAATGCCCGGCGGTACTTTCCGCCGGGCATTTACGCAATCATTGCACAGTAAAAACGGCGATTTGTGTGACTTTTTGACTGGTCAAACCGCAACGCCGATCTGCGATTCGTTCATCTGGGTGAGGCAACGCGCCTGATCGAGCGGCCGGCCAAGCTCCTCATAGCGGGCGGCGGCCTCGGCGAAGGCGGCGACGGCGCGAATCCTGTTGGCCTGGGCCTGGCGCTGGACGCCGCGCGCTTCCCACAGAGCGGCCGCCCAGGGGCCACCCTGCCACATGCCGGCGATGCGTTCTGCCTCGTTCAGGCGGCGGTCCACCTGGTCGAGATTGCCTGATTGAGCAAGCGCGATGGCCGAGGCGGTGCGCAGGCCCATGGAGCAGGGCTGGCAGCTGCCTGAGGTCAGCAACCGGTCGCCGGTGAGGATGGCTTCCGCGAGCTTCTCCTTGCTGGTGGCGGAGCGGACGGCGAGCGCCTGCAGGCGAAGCAGCAAGTGGCCGGAGAGCCAGGAGGATTGCGCATCGGCGAGCGCTTTCTGGATGAAGCGGCCGGCGCGCCATTTCTGGCCGCGGGCGAGCGCGATTTCCGCCAGCCGCTCCAGCACCAGCACCCGGCCGGAGACGGCGTTGGCTTCCACATGCAGGCGCTCGGCCTCGGTCAGCAGCCGTTCGGCCTCATCGAGATTGCCGGCGCAGCGGGCGATCTCACCAAGGATGAGGCAGGCAAGCCCACGGCCGGCGGCGGATTTTGCCTCGTCGGCCACGCCGAGCAGTTCCTCAGCGCTTTCATGGATCAGCCCGTGGCCACGGGCGTCGCACAGGCAGAATTCCGCAAGGCAGAGATGGCCATCGAAGACCGCGGGCACGAAGGCGCTGCGCTTCCGCACCCATTCGGTGAATTCGCTGCGGAAAAGCTCCCGCCACTGGCCCTGCATATGGGCCGTGAGGCCGAGGATGGCGCCGGCTTCGCCGACTTCGCGGCCGAGCCCGGCATCCAGCGCCTCGGCGCGGGTCTGGCGCGCCAGATCGGCCGCCTTGCCGAATTCGCCGCTCTGCAGATGCACCAGCGCCCAGGCGAGGGCGGCGCGGATGCGCTCCACGGCGGCGGGCGGCTCTTTGCCGGACAAGGCCAGCGCCCGCTCGTAAAGCTCGATCGCCGGGCGGCTGGGGCCGACGCCGAGCTCGGCATGCAGCTTTTCGCGCAACTGGTCGAACTGGCGGATCGCCTCCGTGCGATTGCCGGCATCAAGGGCTGCCTGCATGAGGGCGCATTGCGCCTCCTCGTCCGTCGGGTCGAGCGCGATGAGCCGGCGCCACAGCTTGCCGGCGCGCAGCGTCTCTACATAGAGCTGCTGCAGGCGCTGGCGGGGCGCATCCAGCCATTCGAGGAAGCGATCATCCGGCAGCAGCGCGCCGCCATAGAGATCGGCGGCCGCCTCGCATTCGGCCGCATTCTTGCTGCGCAGGGCCGCCTTTGCGGCCGCCTCGAACCTGCTGACGTCGGTTTCAACATCGACTTCGGGCGAGAAGGCGACAATTTCCCTCACGATACCGATCGCATCAGGCGCGCCCAGCGCCTTGCGGCCAAAATGCAGCGCCTTGCGCAGGTTGGCGCCGGCGGCTTCCGCATCGAGATCCGGCCAGAAGGCCTCCATCGCCTGTTCGCGGTGAATGCGGTGCTCGGGCGAAAGCGCCAGCAGCTTGATGATGGCGGCGGCGCGGTCGCGCTTCCAGGCGGCGGCCGGGATTTCGGCACCATCGACGCGGACCGCAAAGCGGCCGAGCAGCTCCAGAGAAATTTTCACATTATGCCCCTGTCAGATCGGGCTCGATCGCGGCCCGGAATGTCTCGAAAATGCCATGTCGAAAAACTGCCGGTGCCGGCGTTCCCGCCCGCCGCAGCGAAAGCTGGCTCGGGGAACGCTGGAGGAACGGCCGGTACGTAATGTCGCCATCGTACATCCGGCGCTGGCGATGGCAACACACCCAGAGCAGCGCAGAGAGGATCAACCCAGATTTCGCGACCCCGGCCAGAGGCGGCCGGCAAACCAAGAGAGGACCAAGACCATGTCACTGCGTATCAACGACATCGCCCCCGATTTCACCGCCGAGACCACCGACGGCATGATCAGCTTCCACGAGTGGCTGGGCAAGGACTGGGGCATCCTGTTTTCCCACCCGAAGGATTTTACGCCCGTCTGCACGACGGAGCTTGGATACATGGCGCGGCTGAAGCCGGAATTCGACAAGCGCGGCGTGAAGATCATCGGCCTCTCGGTCGATCCGGTCGACAGGCATTCCGGCTGGGCGATGGATATTGCGGAAACGCAAGGCGTGGCGCCGAACTTCCCGATGATCGGCGATCCCACGCTTGCCGTCTGCAAGCTCTACGACATGCTGCCGGCCGCATCCGGCGAGACATCCGAGGGACGCACGGCCGCCGACAACCAGACGGTGCGCAATGTCTATGTCATCGGCCCGGACAAGAAGATCAAGCTCGTCATCTCCTACCCGATGACGACGGGGCGCAATTTCGACGAGATCCTGCGCGTGATCGACAGCCTGCAGCTCACCGCCAAGCATCGCCTGGCAACGCCGGTCAACTGGAAGCCGGGCGACGAGGTGATCATCGCCGGCTCGGTTTCCAATGATGAGGCAAAGCAGCTCTATCCGCAGGGCTGGAAGGAGCCGAAGCCTTATATCCGCATCGTGCCGCAGCCGATCCTGACCTGATTACGGACCATGACGTAACGGAAAGCCTTACATCGCCTTACGTCAGCTACCAAGATTAGGCGAGGGCGGATCTGCGATCCGTCCCCGCCCGCTTCTTCCGCTTTTTTCCATGCGAAGGTATCATCGGCTGCAGAGCCAGTATCCGTCCGCATCAGCATGCCTAGAGCATTTCCGGCGAAAACGGCGTCGCCTTCAATGCTCCAGCTTATTGTTTTCTCTGCAGTTCCGGACGCAAAACCGGTTCCCACTTTTGCTGGAATTGCTCTGGATGAGCACATTACGGAGGCAACCATGATTTTCCGACAGCTTTTCGACAGTGTTTCCGGCACCTACACCTATCTCATCGCCTCCAGACGTGGCGGCGAGGCGCTGATCATCGATCCCGTGCTGGAAAAGGTGGATCGATACATGCAGCTCGTGCGCGAGCTGGACCTGAAGCTGGTCAAGGCGGTGGATACGCATCTCCATGCCGACCACATTACGGGGCTCGGCGCGCTGCGCGACCAGACGCATTGCATCACCGTGATGGGCGAGCAGACCAAGGCTGACGTCGTGGCCATGCGGGTTTCCGAAGGCGACCGCGTCGGCATCGAGGGCCTCAGCCTCGACGTGCTCTATACGCCCGGCCATACGGACGATTCCTATTCCTACCTGATGGGCGACCGCATCTTCACTGGCGACACGCTGCTCATCCGCGGCACCGGCCGCACCGATTTCCAGAACGGCGATCCCCGCGCCCAATATGACTCGATCTTCAACAAGCTGCTGCGCCTGCCCGAGGAAACGCTGCTCTTTCCGGCGCACGACTACAAGGGTGACACGGTCTCCACCATCGGCGAGGAAAAACGCTTCAACCCGCGCCTGCAGGTGAAATCAGTCGAGGAATATGCCGAGCTGATGAACAACCTCCATTTGCCCAACCCCAAGATGATGGACGTCGCCGTTCCCGCCAACAGCCACATCGGCCTCCACCAGGACGAGATCGCACGCAAGGGCTGGGCGGTGAGCGCGAAGGATGCGCTGGGGCTTCGCGGCCGGCCGGATGTTGTTATCGTCGACCTGCGCGAGAGGAGCGAGCGGGAGCGGCATGGGGTGATACCGGGCGCGCTGCATGCGCCCTATGCGGATCTGCAGGAGAACCTGTCAGCGGGCGGGATGCTGCATGAGCTGGCGGTGGCGACGGGCAAGAGGGTGGTGTTTTACTGTGCGTTTGGGGAGAGGTCGGCGATGGCTGTGCAGGCGGCGCAGGATGCCGGGGTGGGGAGTGCGTGCCATATTGAGGGTGGGATTGATGCTTGGAAGAAGGCTGGGGGTGTGGTGGGGGGTGAGGAAGCGGTAATTGTGTCGATGATTTAAGAGCCACCGGCTGGATGCATTTAGTTCGCCGCAGAACTCACATTCGATTGCTAGCTCGGCCTCAAATTTTTGTTGACTTAAAATGCTCACTTACATGCTTGGCAAATCGCACCTGTTTGAAAGTGCTCCTATAATTTCAGGCAGCAAGTCGTAGGACTGCCTCGGCAGTAGCTTCAGAAAACCAAACACGTTCGTCAGGCCTTGTGTTACGCCGACTGATTACAGCGTCCAAATGACTTTTTAGTTCTACCAATTTGGGGGGTATCTCACTTCCCACTTGTTGAGAGGTGTGTGCAGCTGGCTCAAATTTGCCCGAAAATGCGAGCGATATCCCCCTCAAGAGAACGTGGATCGGCTCATTTGAATCTTGAAGATGTTCAGGAATAGCTTGGTATGTCTCCATCTGAAGATCGCAACAAGCAAGTGAGGACTGAAACAGGGTACGCAAGTTGTGATAAGGAGTTCGCGAAACCCCTTCTGAAAAGATCTTCTTCGCGGAAGGAATATTGCCTCTCTGCAGCTCCAGCATTCCACGTACTTGATAGGAAAGCCAATCATTGCGTGTGTGAGGGGATTTTTGTGGCAATAATTGTTCGGCCTCATCAAAGCGGCGCCGAGCCACAAATATTGAAGCCTTAGAGGCTTTAGCAGAGGCGTAACGAGGCTGGCGTGCGAGAACCACATCGTACGCTAAAAGAGCATCATCGTATCGACCAAGAAGTTTAAGCAGATTTGCTCGTCCCATCAAAGCGGTGAAATTGTACGGAAAATCGTGAACATTCTCGTCGTAAAGGCGCAGAGCCTCTTGGAACTGGCCGACCCGCTTATAAGCATTTGCTCGTCCGTTTCGTACACTAACTTCTAGTGGGAATCTGCCAATGGCGTTGTCATAGATTGACAAAGCATCTCTATAGTTGCGCTCGTCGAGTAGAACATCAGCAGCGCCAATCTGCGCCAAAGGCGAGTATGGAAAAGCTTCTTTTGCGGTGCTGTAAAGATTTAAAGCTTTCGCGAATTCCCCATTTTTTCTATTCAGGTCCGCAAGGCCTACTAACGGTTCCATCGAGTACGGGAAGAGCTCGATGGCTTTCTCGTAAAGCTCACGAGCTGTCTCAAATTGGCCGGCATGCTTATAAACGTCGGCCTCACCATAGTAGCCGCGGGGATCACCTGGCCAACCAGTCTTTGCTTGGACGTAAGCCTCTATTGCGTCGGGAAAGCGTCCCAAATGCTCCAACGCCTTAGCGTAGCCGGTTTGGAAAATAATTTCATTCGGATAAGCGTCTTTGGCTTCTTTGTAAGCCTTCAACGTCTCTTCCGGCTTCCACATTTCGCGCAGGGTCGAGCAATAGCCCGACCAAGCCGTCAATGCATGAGTTCCGCCAGATTTTCTAACAGACTCGAACATAGCCAATGCTTGATCAAGATCACCCCGCTCCTTGGCAACTTTAGCGCGTCCAATTGAGCCGTACGCAGCCTCGCCGTACGCCGAGGCTGCTTTAAACTCCTCCTCAGCATCGCGAAGCCTATAAAGCAAGAGATAGGTATCTCCCAACAGTGCTCGAGCCCAGCCGTCCTCTGGCCTCACTGCCACCGCTCTTTCGGCCCATTCCAACTCGATATCATGCAGATTTCGGCGACGAGCCTCGGTCGCTAGACGTGACAATGACTTCGCTACGAATTCGGTTGAACCCGATTGAAGCTGAAATCCTATCAAGTGCTCCGCATAACGCCTCGCTGCATCTGTTTCGCGACCCTCAAGCTTTGCAATGATAGCCTCAATTTGCGCGGTTACAGAAACGAATATACTGTGACGATCGCCGCGATGACGGGAGTCCTCATCAAGCTCATAGGCAGCTTCGTCTACGGCGAGTTCATCGAGCGGCCTTAGTCGTCGTCCAATCCCAGCAGCAGTAAAATTGTTGACCCACTGAGTCGCGAGAGCTCTCGAATCCGGCAGATGTTTGAAATTCTTCACACACGAAAATATTACATCACTAGCGTTGGACCGGCCGAGCGCAAGTTCTACAACCAATCGAAACAAGCCACTAGGAACAGCCGCCGCTTCGTAAGCTAACTTGATGGTCTCTGAAGGAAATATGAGTGCATCAAATGCCTGCCTTACACGTCCAATAGCCTCCTGATCCTCTCTTAGTTGAGAGTAAAAGGTTTTCGTAATTGGTGCACGATTAAAGAGCGCGTCGTCAATTGAGGGAAAATTGGGGTATGGTACGGAATAAACGAGATTGAGCACTGCATTATACACATGCTCTTCCCGAAGTAATCTTTCGAGGCATTCGCTAGCATCGAGGGTATCTTCGGGGTCGTCATTGATAAGTACGATTTGCAACATACGCAACGCGCGATCACGTTGCCATTCCGACAGCAATACGTTGTAGCAATCGGAATACTTATTGATTTTCAACCGAACGACATCATTCGCGTCCGCTAGCAAATGATTGATAGCCGCCAGATTGGATGGACGTATGTTTTGGGGATCGTCAGCATCTATGAAATGAACTGAAGAGCCTTGGATAAACACGGCACGGGCGGCACTTCCCGAGACAAGCGCATCGATCATAACTCAACAACCTCTGCACCAATGGAAACCAAGGTTTTTTTTACTCTTCGCCAAATGATGCGATCTTCATTAGTTTTCGGCTTGCGCCCGATGACCTTTGATATCGCCTGACGGTTGAGGCTACCATAAATATGAACCTCAATAAAGTCGCTATCGCCAGTTCCACCGTTGTCTGTTTGAAGGATTTTCGGGTGGTCTACAATTGTAGTATTTGGACTAATTTTGTGGTGAAGTTTTGCCTTCGCTAAGTCGGATTTGGTATCCCATACTGCGCGATAACCGGGCGGGATAGGTTTATTCATTAAAATATTGTGGCGATCAATGAAGCTATGCGGATTTTCCTCGAACAGCGATGCTCTGTGGCCGATCATCTCGTCTTTCAATAGAATGGAGAACCCTCCGTAACCGGACATCCCTTCTTCAGAAAGAGTTAGGCAAGCGAAAATTATCTTCTCTTGGAAGTTCGGGTACAATGCACTCTCATATTGCGTTCGAACCTTGTCCCAGTTGTTGTCTTCGGGATCGCGGGAGCCGGCTTGCACTTGAGCTTGGTAACTCGTGTAGTAATTGCGATCGCTATGGGTCAGATCATCAACTACCTTAAGGCTGCGGGCAATCACGGCATGTGAGTGTGAAACGCTGTTTCCAAATTCGTCGAGCTGAGCGCTGCAGTTTCGTGCAGCCGTTGAGGCATAAGCATCCGCCACCCTGATTTCGAGAGCGGCAACTTCTTCTGGTGCAGCAGCAAGCCTGACATTGGGAAAGCCGCAGTCGCGACCGCAAGCAGGGCAGTCCTTTCTGTTTGCAGGCACTGGGGAAGTGCACTGGCAAATGAAATTCGGCACGAACGCGAATCCTTTAAATAAGTTGTGCGTGCAATTCACTAAATACTTCGGGTATTTTATGCAAGGATGGCGAAAGTCATTGAGGTGTGAGACAGCATTGGTTGTGACACAAGGCATTCCTTATTCAATTCCATGCCCGAAAAATCCTCCCCCGAAGCCCTGAGCCAGCGCATCCACGCCCGCCTTCTCGCTCGGAGCCAAGGCCCGGTATGGAGCACCATTTCCGTCCATCTGCTCTCCCACCAACCGCTGGAAACCAATCTCCTCATACCCGCCGTCGCCGAACCCTTGCTGGTCTGGATCGTCTCCGGCTCCGCTCGCATCGAGGAGCGCGACATTGGCGGGGAGTGGATGTCGGTGGAGGTCTCGGCGGGGGATTTTTATTTGACGCAGAGTGAGACGCCGTATGAGATGCGGTGGGAGACGAGTGAAGGCGAGCCGCTTTGCGTCATGCATCTCTATCTCGGGCTGCCGATCTACCAGCAGGCTGTATCCGAGGTTCTTGGCGCCGACGGTGCGGATCGGTTTCGGCTGGCGGATATTTCGGGGGCGCGGGACGAGGCGATTTCCGGGCTGATGGGGATGATCCTGAAAGAGTTGACGGGCGCGGCCAGGCCCAGCGAAATGGTCGTGCATGGCATTGCGCAGGCGCTCGCCGTCCATCTCGTGCGGCAGTACGGCAAGCGGGATGGCGCGGTGCCTGCCCGGCGCGGGGCGCTGCCGGCCTTCAAGCTGCAGCTGATCGTGCGGATGATGGAGGCGGGGCTCGATCAGGCTTTCAATCTCAAGAGCCTGGCAGCCGAGGCGGGGCTTAGCGCCTTTCATTTTTCCCGCGTCTTCAAGCAATCGACCGGTTCTTCGCCATCGGATTATTTCGTCCAGCTGAAGATGGCCGAGGCTCGCCGGCTGCTGCGCGAGACGGAGGCCAGCATCATCCAGATCGCGCTCGATCTCGGCTATTCGAGCCCCAGCCATTTCGCGCAGGTGTTCCGGCGGCAGGTCGGCGTCAGCCCGCGTGACTATCGCGGGTAGAGCCTTTCCGTTTTTACGCAATTCCGGACGCAAAACCGCTGCACGCTTTTGCTGGAATTGCTTTCTTTCGCAGCAAATCCCCGACAGTTTCAGCAAGCGGCCGAGCGAAAGCGCGTGGCCATCTTTGTAGTTTGTTCCCGTCGAAACCAACCGTCTCAGGACGGCAGAAAAGGGAATGAAACCATGTCACTCCAAGGAAAAGTTGCTCTCATCACGGGCGCATCGAGCGGTATTGGCGCTGCCACGGCGCTTAAGCTTGCGGCCAATGGCGCCAAGGTCGGTCTTGCCGCGCGGCGCAACGAGAGGCTGACGGCGCTCGTTGCCGAGATCGAGAAGGCCGGCGGGCAGGCGATCGCACTGGAGATGGATGTCGTCGGCAGCGCTTCCGTCGCGTCAGGCGTCGCAAAGCTCACTGATGCCTTCGGCACGATCGATATCCTTTTCAACAATGCCGGCCTGATGCCGCTTTCGGATATCGATGCGCTGAAGACGGATGAGTGGCACCGGATGGTGGACGTCAATATCAAGGGCGTGCTCAACACGACTGCCGCCGTGCTGCCGCACATGATCGGCCGGAAATCCGGCCATATCGTCAACACCTCGTCGATTGCCGGCCGCAAGGTCTTTGCGGGCCTGTCGGTCTATTGTGCGACGAAACATGCCATCACCGCGCTGTCGGACGGCATGCGCATCGAGCTTGGCAAGAAGCACAATATCCGGGTGACCTGCGTGCAGCCGGGTGCTGTGGAGACCGAGCTTTACGACCAGATCTCCGATCCGGCTGCGCGCCGGCAGATGGAGGAGCTGAAGATGCAGATGGAGTTTCTGAAGGCCGAGGATATCGCCGAGACGGTGCTGTTTGCGCTGCAGTCGCCCCGGCATGTGGATATTGCCGATGTGTTCGTGATGCCGACGCAGCAGGCTTGGTGATTAGGGGGTAGCTCAGTCGCATCCTGGGTCCCGGAGGGAGGCGGGGCTCGATCAGGCCTTCAATCTCGAACGCCCCGCTGCCGAAGCCGATGAGATCGTCGTGCGCCTTTTGCTCGTCCAGCGGCTACAGGACAGTGTGCCTTCCCTGTAGCCGCGACAGTCTCTGGATTAACCGCCTGACCTTGAGGCTTCTGCGGCAACCGCCAACAGAAGCATGGCCGATGAAGATGTCAGCAGTGCAACCATTGCCTTAGCAAGAAGATTACGCATGATGAGTCCTCCGTTTCGGGAGCGGGACTGCTCCCGTCCCCACGAATAACACGTATTACGTTTGTAGTCAGCAATACTACACGCTCCGGCGCCATGTCTTCTTCATCGTCCTGATCAAACGCCATCTTCGGAAATTGGCCCCATAGACGGATGGTCGGAACCACACGCGTGCGGGTTCACGCCACACCCCGCACCGCCCAGGCAACACTCTCAAACCCGCGCGGCCCATCCTCACTCCTGCCATCCAGATAGGCGACCTTCAGCGCCTCCCGCAGCCGCTCCCGCCGCGCCTCCGGCAAGCCCTCGAAGAAAGCCGAAAACCGTCCCTGCCCATAGACTTTCGGCAGGTAGAAATCGTCGAAACCGGCGTAGTCCATCATGATCGTCAGTCTCGCCTCGGTGACATCGGCAAAGCCTGCGCTCGCAAACAGTGCCCGCAACTCGCCCTCCGCCGTCATCGGCCGCGGGCCGGAGGGAATGCCGCTGCCTTCGGCTTCGGGTTCGAAGGCGCGGATTGTGTTCCAGAAGAGGCGCCAGCTCGGCATGCCGTCATGGGACCAAACGGCGGCGGCAGCGGTGGCGCCCGGCTTGAGGACGCGGCGCATTTCGGCGATGGCCTTGTCGGCATCAGAGACGAAGTGGAGGACGAGGAGGGAATAGGCGGCGTCGAAGCTCTTGTCTTCATAGGGCAGGGCACAGACGTCGCCCTGGCGCGCTGATATTCGCGGATCCTTTGTGCGGGTGCGGAGGGCGGTGACGAAGTTTTCCTCGAAGTCGAGGGCTTCGATGGCCTGCAGGCCGGTGTGGGCCGCGAGCGCGAGCGTCAAGCTGCCGGTGCCGCAGCCGGCGTCGAGGACGCGGCCATGTGCGGGTACGCCGGCGAAGGCGAGGAAGGGGTCTGCGAGCTTGCGGCTCCAGCGGCCCATGGCGGCTTCGTAGGCGTCTGCGCCCCTGGCGATGAAGGTAGATGGCATGGGCGCTCCCGGCAATTGTGCTTTTGCCGGGCGGATATAGGGCGGGTGGATGGGGTGTCTATTGTGTGGGGACGTTCGTTTGGCATTGGAGTGCGTGGCACCCCCCTCTGGCCT
>UCKU01000031.1:225911-227053 GCA_900473185.1 Hyphomicrobiales bacterium
CAGAGCGACTGTCTTGGAAGTCAATCGTTTTGCCATGCTTTCTGGTCCCGGATCATTGCGTTGAGGATGGTGAGCAGCTTGCGCATGGCAGCCACCGTTGCGACGATCTTCGACTTGCCGGAGGCGACCAGGCGATCGCGGAAGGCCTTGAGAGCCGGATTGTGACGGCAGGCGACGAGCGTTGCCATAAACAGGACGGAGCGCACCGTCGCCCGGCCGCCGCCGATGAAGCTCTTGCCTTTCCATTTGCCCGACTGCCGCGTCCACGGCGCAAGACCGGCAAGCGACGCGACCTGCCGCCGGTCGAGGCTGCCGAGTTCCGGCATCTCGGCAAGCAGCGTGCGGGCGGTCACCCGTCCGACACCCGGCACCGAGGTCAAAAGCGCTTCGCGCACCCGCCACACAGGTGACTTGCGGATATGGTCGTCAAGATCGGCATCGAGACTGTCGAGCTCGCGCCGGAGGGCACCAAGCAGCCGCCTGATGCTCTTCTGCGCCTCCTTGGCGAGCGCCATGCGCATGCGGCTCTCCTCGGCCGCAATCATCGCAATGATCTGCCGTCGCCGGGATAGAAGGGCTCCAAGCGCCTGGTTCTTCTCGTCGGGCAGTGGCCGGATCTCAGGCTTGGTCGCAGCCACGAAGGCAGCAATCACCTGGGCATCGATCGGATCGGTCTTGGCCCGCTTGCCCAAGGCATTGGCATAGGAGCGCACCTGCGCCGGGTTGATGACGATCACCGCAAGGCCGGCGGCCGAAAGGGCTGCCACTGCAAGCCTCTCATAACCGCCCGTCGCCTCCAGCGCGACGATCTCCGCCTTCAGGCTCAGGAGCCTTGCAGCAAGCCCATCAAGGCCCTCGTCATCATTGGCAACGGCAAAGCTTTCGCCTGACGAAAGCACATGCGCATCCAACCGATCCTTCGAAACATCGATGCCAACGACAACGTCCATCTGATCCCATCCTTGTGCAAGCGGGCTTCGCCTTCGCGAGCGGCCCAAGCGACTGTTCGGGTTCGATGGAACGACGAAGCCATCCCTTGCTCTGCCACGGGCTTTTCCGCCCAAGGGGGCTGCGGGCTCGGCTCCGTCACCGCAAGCGCTAGCTAGGCGGCAAGCGGATGATGTCAAGTTACAAGGGGGGTG
>UCKU01000036.1 GCA_900473185.1 Hyphomicrobiales bacterium
CTCTTGGAAATACGCTCTGAACCCCCTCCACCCCCTCCACCCGACCCAATCGCGCGGTTCTTGATGATCCGAGCCGAGGCTTCGCTTCAAAGAAGTCGGGTGTGGCGGCTTACCAGACGAGATCCAGGCGATCGAGGCCGTGGAAATGATAGACGTCCTTGACGACGGGCGGTTTCGCAATCTTCAGCCCCGGCAGCCGTTTGAACAGGATCGGCAGGACGATATTGAGTTCCAGCCGGGCCAGCGGCGCACCGATGCAGAAGTGGATGCCGGCGCCGAAGGAGAGGTTGGGAGCCTCGTTGCGGTCGGGCTTGAAGGCGAGGGGATCGCTGAATTTCGTAGGATCGAGATTGGCGGCGGCCAGGATCATGCTCACCTTGTCGCCGCGCTTGAACTCTATGCCGTCGATTTCGGCAGGTTCCAGCGCCCAGCGCTGGAAGATGTGGACAGGCGCGCAGATGCGCAGCGACTCCTCGACCGTCCGCTCGGTGGCGGTTTCGTCGCGGAAAAGCTCAGCCGGATCGTAGCCGCTGTCCAGAATAATGCGTACCGAATTGCCGATCTGGTGGACCGTCGCTTCATGGCCGGCATTGAGCAGCACGATGGTCGTCGAAACCAGCTCGTCTTCCGTCAGGTACTGGCCCTTGTGCTCGGTGTGGATCATATGCGTCAGCAGGTCGTCGCGCGGCTCGGCCCGGCGCTCGGCAATGACGGTCTTCACATAATCGGAAAATTCCCGTGCCGCCTGCTCCGCAGCATCTTCGTCTGCGCGGGTGCGCCCGAACATGTACATGCGCACATAGGCATGCGACCACTCGAGGAGCTGCGGCCCCATGTCTTCGGGAATGCCGATCATGCGGGCGATCATCGTCACCGGGATGATATCGGCAAAGGCCGAAAGAAGCTCGACTTCGCCCTTGTCGGCAAAGGCGTCGATCAGCCTGTTGGCAAGTTCTTCGATTTCCGGCTTCATCTTCTCGACATGGCGCGAGACGAAGGCGCGGTTGACGAGGGTACGCAGCCGCGTGTGTTCCGGCGGCTCCAGTTCCAGTAGCGAATAGCGCTCGGCGAGATCGAAGGCGGCGATATGCGGCTCGGGCTCGGGCAGGCCGAGCTCCTCGCGGCTGGCAATATGCAGGATCTGCCGGCCGAACCGGCGGTCGCGCAGCAGCCCGTTCACATGATCGTAGCCAGTGACGAACCACTGCTTCTGCTGTTCCCAGTAGAAGGTGGGACAATGGGCATGGAGCGCGGCATAGACCGGGTTCGGGTTGCCGTAGAAGGCCGGGTCGCTGCCGTCGAGCGACACATGGCGGGTGGCTGGATCGATCTTGAGGAAGGGCGGTATCATCATGGGCAGAGGCTTAGCGGATTTGCCAAGCCTCGAAAAGATGGCCGCTAAAGCATCGGCCCGAAAATCGGAATCGATTTTCGGAAAGCCTGATGCGTAGATTCAAAGAGTTAGAGCGTCCTGTGTGCGTCCGAATGGACGCACGGCGCTCTAGCCTGCACGGGAAAGTACACCCATGCGGCGCAATGCTTCCACCTGATCGTCGACGGTCGGCACGAGTTCGCCGGCAAGAGAGTTCGGCTCGCCAGGCGCGGGTGCCGCCGCTTCTTCCTCGCCGAAGACGACCGTGCAGTTGCGGCCCGCAGCTTTCGCCGAATAGAGCGCCCGGTCGGCGGCCGACACCAGCCGGTCGATATTGGCCTCGATTGCCGAGGAAAGCGCAATGCCGACGCTGACGGTGGCGGGGATCAGTGCCTCGCCCGTGCTGACCGGCAGGCGGCAGAATTCGGCGCGGATCGATTCCGCCAGCGCTTCCGCTTCCGTCTGGTCGCGGACAGTCACGAAGGCTGCGAATTCTTCGCCGCCCATGCGGCCGAAGATATTGTTCGGGATATACTGACGGGCAAGGCGGGCGAAGGCGGTGAGGACGGCATCGCCCGACTGATGGCCGAAGCGGTCGTTGACGCGCTTGAAATGGTCGAGGTCGAAGAGGATGACGCCGACCTGATGCTGATCGTCATGCGCCTTTTCCTGGATCTTGTCGAAATAGCCGAGCAGTCCGCGGCGGTTCAGAACGCCGGTCAACGCATCCGTCAGTGTCAGGAGGCGCAGGTGGCGTTCCGACCGTTCCATGATGAGGCGGCAGGTGAGCGCGAAGGCGATAGTAAGCAGGAAGGCGCTGGCCATGGCGGCCGCGCCGCTGAAATTCGTCGCCTGCCCATCCGAAGGCAGAATAAGCGCCATTGTCAGCGCCACGCCGAAGCAGAGGAAGGCCTGCAGCACGAAGACGGCCATCAGTATGATGCGCGTGCGCTCGCGATGGATATCGCCGGTGGCGACCGCCATGGCAAGCGCAGTGGCGCCGGTTGCCGAGGAAAGATTGTAGAGAATGACCCGGTTGGAATAATCCTCGTTGATCCAGGGCAGGAAGACGCCTGCAAGCCAGATTGCCGGCGGCAGCAGCGCCCACCATTCCATCTTCTTGCGGTCGAGCGCCAGGAAGCCGGCCACCCAGGCACTTTGTCCGAGCAGGGCGATGGCATTGCCGATCTCGATGGAAAGCAGGTCGGGGATTTCGCCGCGGACCGCAGCCAGCGCAAAGCCGATGCCGCTGAACAGAAAGCCGAGCCCCCAATAAAGGTAGGCACCGCTCTTCTGGTTGTGGCGCCAGGCCACGAACAGAACCAGAGCCAGCGTAAGGGCTTCGGAACACCAGATGGACAGACCTGTAGTGACATTGAACACGGCAGCAACCCCTTGAGAATTGGCCGCATCCTTGCCGAAGAAGCTCGCTGTTTGATTAATGGCACAGATCTGCTCTCGGCAATTTCGTCGATATCTGCCAGTAAGCTTTCCGCCCGGTAAATACCCGTGAGATCCGTCGAGCGCGGTAAGCCTTCCTTCATCCTGTCGTAGAGAAAAACTGTGAGAGCCAAAGGTCTGGCCTCGCCGTTAACAGGCGTTTGGGAGAAACGGGATAGGGAAATGTCAAAGCCATATTTCGCGCCCGCTTCTTAACGTTATCCTTATGCGTGTCTTGAAGAGGGGGGCTGGGACACTCTATGTAGGGACAAGGCATTTTTCTTTGATTCCCGGCTTTCGCCGGAAAGACGTTAAAAGGACGCACATGAGAAACCCAGTCGATACCGCTATGGCACTCGTGCCGATGGTTGTGGAACAGACCAATCGCGGTGAACGCTCCTACGACATCTATTCCCGCCTGCTCAAGGAACGCATCATCTTCCTGACGGGCCCTGTCGAGGACCATATGGCGACACTCGTCTGCGCCCAGCTTCTCTTCCTCGAGGCCGAAAACCCGAAGAAGGAAATTGCGCTCTACATCAATTCGCCGGGCGGCGTCGTTACCGCCGGCATGGCGATCTACGATACGATGCAGTTCATCAAGCCGGCCGTTTCGACGCTTTGCATCGGTCAGGCCGCTTCCATGGGCTCGCTGCTTCTGGCCGCCGGCCACAAGGACATGCGTTTCGCCACGCCGAACTCCCGCATCATGGTCCACCAGCCTTCGGGCGGTTTCCAGGGCCAGGCATCGGACATCGAGCGTCATGCCCGCGACATCCTGAAGATGAAGCGCCGCCTCAACGAGGTCTATGTGAAGCACACGGGCCGTACCTATGAGGAAGTCGAAAAGACCCTTGATCGCGACCATTTCATGGATGCGGACGAGGCCCAGACCTGGGGCGTCATCGATAAGGTTCTGACCTCGCGCATCGAAATGGAAGGCGATCAGGCCTAGTAATTAATAGGGATGGTGTTTTCGCCGCCACAGTTCTATCCCATTTGTGATTGAACAAGGGGTTTCATCTGGCGGCGGAGACGCTAATAGTAACTATTAATGCTATGTTGAATTTTTGTGACATAGCATTCGGCATTCGAAGGGGAATTCGTTGCCGCCGGTACCCGGACATGATTGATTGGGCCCGGTTCGTACCCCCTGAAGCCCTTGTCGGCAGGAACTCCGGGTAGGGAGTGCTGCCAGGGAGCTGATTGAGTGGACCGCGATTTCGCGTTCGAAATGCGGCGTGCTGGAAGGAAAGTGATATGAGCAAGGTCAGCGGCAGCAACGGCGGCGACAGTAAGAACACCCTCTATTGTTCTTTCTGCGGAAAGAGCCAGCATGAAGTCCGGAAGCTTATTGCCGGACCGACCGTGTTCATCTGCGATGAATGCGTCGAATTGTGCATGGACATCATCCGCGAGGAGAACAAGTCCTCGATGGTCAAGTCCCGTGACGGCGTCCCCACGCCCCAGGACATCATCAAGGTCCTCGACGAATATGTCATCGGCCAGCGTCAGGCGAAGAAGATCCTGTCGGTCGCCGTTCACAACCACTATAAGCGTCTCGCGCACGCCTCCAAGAATGGCGATGTCGAATTGGCGAAGTCGAACATCATGCTGGTCGGCCCGACCGGCTGCGGTAAGACCTATCTTGCCCAGACGCTCGCCCGCATCATCGACGTTCCCTTCACGATGGCCGACGCGACCACGCTGACGGAAGCCGGCTATGTCGGTGAAGACGTCGAAAACATCATCCTGAAGCTTCTGCAGGCTGCGGACTACAATGTCGAGCGCGCCCAGCGCGGCATCGTCTATATCGACGAAGTCGACAAGATCTCCCGCAAGTCCGACAACCCGTCCATCACCCGCGACGTGTCGGGCGAGGGCGTGCAGCAGGCGCTTCTGAAGATCATGGAAGGCACGGTTGCCTCTGTCCCGCCGCAGGGCGGCCGCAAGCATCCGCAGCAGGAATTCCTGCAGGTCGACACGACGAACATCCTGTTCATCTGCGGCGGCGCCTTCGCAGGTCTCGACAAGATCATCTCGGCCCGCGGCGAGAAGACCTCGATCGGCTTCGGTGCGACCGTCAAGGCCCAGGACGACCGTCGCGTCGGCGAAGTGCTGCGCGAGCTGGAGCCGGAAGATCTGGTCAAGTTCGGCCTCATTCCGGAATTCATCGGCCGTCTGCCGGTTCTGGCGACGCTGGAAGACCTCGATGAGGATGCGCTGATCCAGATCCTGTCCGAGCCGAAAAATGCGCTGATCAAGCAGTATCAGCGTCTGTTCGAGATGGAAGACGTGGAACTGTCCTTCCACGAGGACGCGCTGCGCGAAATCGCCCGCAAGGCGATCATCCGCAAGACCGGCGCCCGCGGCCTGCGTTCGATCATGGAAAAGATCCTGCTCGACACGATGTTCGAACTGCCGGCGCTGGAAGGCGTTCGTGAAGTCGTCATCTCCGAAGAGGTCGCACGCGGCTCGGCCCGTCCGCTGTATATCTACGCCGACCGCCAGGACGAGAAGGCAAACGTTTCGGCCTGAAGCTTGAGCCGAGAACCGTTATTTTAAGGGGCTTGCCTTGTGCAGGCCCCTTTCTATTTGAAAACAGGTGCCGGGCGCTGATAATAGTTGCGAGCAAGGTTGAAAACAGCCTTCGCCGATATTGCGCAAAGGATGACCCTTGGCAATGATGCTGTGATTCCGTAGCGTGTTGCTGGCGTTGCTATTTTAGGCGGTTCGGAAATGGTAAGCGTCGCTCCAGATAGGCGCTTCATTGTGTTGGCGTTCCATGTAATAAAGCTGTCACAACCGTGGAACGCGGGCGTTAACGTGGCTTGAAAAGCGTAGTCAGAACCTCCACTTGTAACAACAAGTGAGAGTGCCGGCCGGTCCCAAGCGGCCGCGCCAAAGAGCCCGGTAACGGGACGATGGAAAGGAATAAAAATGACGAAGAAAACGTCTGTAGCGAGCACCAGCACCGCCTATCCTGTTCTCCCCCTGCGCGACATCGTGGTATTCCCCCATATGATCGTCCCGCTGTTCGTCGGACGGGAAAAGTCTATCCGCGCGCTCGAAGAGGTCATGGGTTCCGACAAGCAGATCATGCTGGTTACCCAGATCAACGCCAGCGATGATGATCCGGACCCGTCTGCGATCCATCGCGTCGGTACGGTCGCGAATGTGCTGCAGCTCCTGAAGCTGCCTGACGGTACCGTCAAGGTTCTGGTCGAAGGCCGTGCCCGTGCCGAGATCGATACCTATACGAGCCGCGAGGATTTCTACGAAGCGCTCGGCCATGTGCTCGAAGAGCCGCATGACGATCCGGTGGAGCTGGAAGCTTTGTCGCGTTCCGTCGTGTCGGAATTCGAGAGCTACGTGAAGCTCAACAAGAAGATTTCGCCCGAGGTTGTCGGCGCGGCCAGCCAGATCGACGACTATTCCAAACTCGCCGATACGGTCGCCTCGCACCTGTCGATCAAGATCACCGAGAAGCAGGAGATGCTGGAGACCACCAGCGTCAAGGCTCGCCTTGAAAAGGCGCTCGGCTTCATGGAAGGCGAGATCTCGGTCCTGCAGGTCGAAAAGCGCATCCGCTCGCGCGTCAAGCGCCAGATGGAGAAGACCCAGCGCGAATACTACCTGAATGAGCAGATGAAGGCGATCCAGAAGGAGCTCGGCGACGGCGAGGAAGGCCGCGACGAGATGAGCGAACTGGAAGAGCGCATCGCCAAGACCAAGCTGTCCAAGGAAGCCCGTGAAAAGGCTGACGCGGAGCTGAAGAAGCTGCGCCAGATGAGCCCGATGTCGGCTGAAGCCACCGTCGTGCGCAACTATCTGGACTGGCTGCTTGGTATCCCCTGGGGCAAGAAGTCGAAGGTCAAGGCCGATCTCAACAATGCCGAGAAGATCCTCGAAGCCGATCACTTCGGCCTCGATAAGGTCAAGGAGCGCATCGTCGAGTATTTGGCCGTCCAGGCCCGCGCCACCAAGATCAAGGGTCCGATCCTGTGCCTCGTCGGCCCTCCGGGCGTCGGCAAGACTTCGCTCGCCCAGTCGATCGCCAAGGCAACCGGCCGTGAATATGTCCGTATGGCTCTTGGCGGCGTCCGTGACGAAGCCGAAATCCGCGGTCATCGCCGCACCTATATCGGCTCGATGCCCGGCAAGGTCATCCAGTCGATGAAGAAGGCGAAGAAGTCCAACCCGCTGTTCCTGCTCGACGAAATCGACAAGCTCGGCCAGGACTATCGCGGCGATCCGTCTTCAGCTCTGCTTGAGGTGCTCGACCCGGCTCAGAACTCGACCTTCATGGACCACTACCTGGAAGTCGAATACGACCTGTCGGACGTGATGTTCATCACGACGGCGAATACGCTGAACATTCCGGCTCCGCTGATGGACCGCATGGAGGTCATCCGTATCGCCGGCTACACCGAAGACGAGAAGCGCGAAATCGCCAAGCGGCACCTGCTGCCGAAGGCCATCAAGGAACATGCGCTGCAGCCGAGCGAATTCTCGGTCAGCGACGATGCCCTGATGGCGATCAGCCAGCAGTACACCCGCGAAGCCGGTGTCCGTAACTTCGAACGCGAATTGATGAAGCTCGCCCGCAAGGCGGTCACCGAGATCATCAAGGGCAAGACGAAGTCGGTTCATGTCACGGCAGCGAACATCGACGATTATCTGGGCGTTCCGCGCTTCCGCCACGGCGAAGCCGAGCGTGAGGATCAGGTCGGCGTGGTCACGGGTCTTGCCTGGACGGAAGTCGGTGGCGAGTTGCTGACGATTGAAGGCGTCATGATGCCCGGCAAGGGCCGCATGACCGTCACCGGCAACCTGAAGGAAGTCATGAAGGAATCGATCTCGGCAGCGGCCTCTTACGTCCGCTCGCGCGCCGTCGATTTCGGCATCCAGCCGCCGCTCTTCGACAAGAGCGACATCCACGTGCACGTGCCGGAAGGCGCAACGCCGAAGGATGGTCCGTCTGCCGGTGTTGCGATGGCAACCGCGATCGTCTCGATCATGACCGGCATTCCGGTCAACAAGGATGTGGCAATGACGGGTGAAATCACCCTGCGCGGCCGTGTCCTGCCGATCGGTGGCCTGAAGGAAAAGCTGCTCGCGGCATTGCGCGGCGGTATCAAGAAGGTGCTGATTCCGGAAGAGAATGCCAAGGATCTCGCCGAGATTCCTGACAACGTGAAGAACAACATGGAGATCATTCCGGTCTCCCGTATGGGCGAAGTGATCAAGCATGCGCTGGTCCGTCGTCCCGAGCCGATCGAGTGGGATGGCACGGTTGAAACGCCCGTCATCGCGACCGTCGAAGGGCTCGATGACGCAGGTGCAGCCATCGCTCATTGAGCTTTGGCGGCCACATTTACGCCCAATTGTTGCAAATCCTAAAAAAGGCCGGCGGAAACGCCGGCCTTTTTTGTGAAAACGTCATGTAGACGCTTGCTTTTCCTTGATTTGCAGGGTTTTTGGGTTCTCGGCGGGCCTGATGAAAGCGATTTCTGCGCCTAGCTTACAGATTGAGTTGTTTCAAACCATTTAGAAAGGGGTGGAAACATGAACAAGAATGAACTCGTGTCCGCAGTAGCCGAAAAGGCTGGACTGACGAAGTCTGACGCAGCATCTGCCGTAGACGCAGTTTTTGATGTTGTGCAGGCCGAGCTGAAGAACAAGGGCGACATCCGTCTCGCTGGCTTCGGCAGCTTCACGGTTTCTCATCGCGCTGCCACGAAGGGCCGCAACCCGTCGACCGGCGCCGAAGTCGACATTCCGGCACGCAACGTGCCGAAGTTCACGCCCGGCAAGGGCCTGAAGGACGCCGTCAACGGCTGATACGAGATTGTCCGCCGGCCGTAAACGAGAACGGCCGCGCAGGATTTTGAGGGGGTTCGGCATCGCCGGACCCCTTTTTGTTTGGCCGCTTGCCGCATGCAACGCTTTGTTTTACGACAGTGATGTTCTCAGGGCGGGGTGAAAGTCCCCACCGGCGGTAAGGGCTGCGGCCTGAGCCCGCGAGCGCCTTCTCAAGCCTTGGTTTGGGAAGGGTCAGCAGATCCGGTGTGATTCCGGAGCCGACGGTTAGAGTCCGGATGAAAGAGAATGAGCATGGCCGCGCGCGGGCAGGAATCTGCCGGCGCTTGTGCGCCATTGCCTCATGCGTCCTGATTTATGTTTGGTCCCTATTCCGGATGGAAGACATGAATCAGAATTCCTTTGCAATACCGCATTCCCGCGCCTTTGCCGGCGCAGCCTTCATGGTGCTTGGAGGCATCGTCTTCTCGCTCCTCAACGTCGTCACCCAGTGGCTGACGATGACGCTTGCCTTCCCGG
This sequence comes from Hyphomicrobiales bacterium, assembly GCA_900473185.1. Classification (GTDB taxonomy): domain Bacteria; phylum Pseudomonadota; class Alphaproteobacteria; order Rhizobiales; family Rhizobiaceae; genus Rhizobium. Next base: position 9,155 of record UCKU01000036.1, read on the forward strand.
CGGCCTCCGCAGCCTTCTGGCAATATGGCTTCGCCTTTCTTTTCTCGTTACCCTTCCTGCGCAAGGCCGGCCTTTCTGCCATGCGCACGGATTATCCCTGGCGGCATATCGTGCGCGTCGTCTTTGCCGCGCTCGGCGTCGAGGCCTGGGTCTCCGGCCTCGCTTCGGTGCCCATCTGGCAGGCGATCGCGCTCGTCATGACATCGCCCTTCTTCATCATTCTCGGCGCACGCTTGTTCCTCGGTGAACGGGTCGGACCTGCACGCTGGATGGCGACGGGTGTCGGCTTTATCGGCGCCATGATCATCCTCCAGCCATGGTCGGACAGCTTCACCTGGGCGGCACTTTTGCCTGTTGTCTCGGCCCTGCTTTGGGGCGCCTCCTCGCTCATCACCAAGAGCCTGACCGGCATCGAGAGGCCGGAGACGATCACCGTCTGGCTGCTGGTGCTGCTGACGCCGATCAATGGCGGCCTGGCGCTCGCGGCGGGCTTTGTAGTGCCGACGGGCGCAGCGCTTGCTCTCTTCCTTCTGGCGGGGCTTCTGACGGTCGTGGCGCAATATCTGCTGACGCTCGCCTATGCCAGTGCCGACGCCGCCTATGTGCAGCCCTTCGATGACCTGAAACTGCCGTTGAACGTGCTCGCCGGCTGGCTTTTCTTCGGCTATGCGCCGGCTGGTTATCTGTGGCTCGGCGCTGCGCTTATCCTCGCCGCGTCGCTGTTCATCATGCGCAGCGAGATGCGTCGCGAACGGCAGGCGGCCTGACGCAAACTGTACAAAATGTCGCAGGCTGTCATGTGTCTGTCATGGCAGTCCCGCAAAAAACCTCTGTTCGATTTTTTCGACATTGGGGGATTTTCAATGACATTGTCTTCGCGCAAAGCAGCGCTCGCTGCCGCGCTTTTCGCATCCGTTGCCTTCCCGGCAGCGGCTGAGCCGGTTTTCAACCGCATCGCCTCTTTCCCGGTTGCGACCAACCTGCCGGCCGACAAAGACAAGCTTTCGGCCACGTCGGCCGAAATCATCACCGCTTCGCAGGATGGCAACACGCTGATCTACAGCGACAGCCCGCTCGGCGCGATCGGCTTCATCGACATCACCGATGCCAAGGCACCCAAGGCTGGCGGCGCGCTGATGATGGACGGTGAGCCGACCTCGGTTACGACTGCAGCCGGCAAGGCGCTCGTCGCCGTCAATACCGGCGAAAGCAAGCAGAAGCCGACGGGTCGTCTGGCGATCGTCGATATCGCTACGAAGAAGATCGACGCGACCTGCGATCTCGGCGGCCAGCCTGATTCGATCGCCCTCAACAAGGACAGGACGCTCGGCACAATCGCGATCGAAAACGAGCGCGACGAAGAGGTCAATGACGGCAAGATCCCGCAGATGCCGGCAGGCGACCTCGTCGTCTTCCAGGTCAAGACCGACGGCGCCGTCGATTGCGGCACGATCAAGCACGTCGCCCTGACCGGCCTCGCTGGCGTTGCCCCTGAAGATCCGGAGCCGGAATTCGTTGCCTTCAACAGCCAGAACGAAATCGCCCTGACCCTGCAGGAAAACAACGAGATCATCATTCTCGACGGCACGACCGGCACGGTGAAGACGCATTTCACCACCGGCAGCGTCGACCTCTCGGGCATCGACACCAAGCGTGACGGCGCCCTCAAATTCACCGGCGAGAAGAAAGGCGTCCTGCGCGAGCCGGATGCCGTGAAGTGGCTGGACGACAACCGTCTCGTCGTCGCCAACGAAGGCGATTATGAGGGTGGTTCGCGCGGCTTCACCATCTTCGACAAGACCGGCAAGGTCCTCTTCGAATCAGGCAGCTCCTTCGAGCGTGCCGTCGCCGCTCTCGGCCACTATCCGGAAAGCCGCTCCTCGTCGAAGGGCGTCGAGCCGGAAGGTCTCGAAGCGGCCAAGTTCGGCACTGACAACCTGTTCTTCCTGCTCGCCGAGCGCGCTTCCGTCGTCGGTGTCTACAAGGACACGGGCGCCGATCCGGAACTGCTGCAGATCCTGCCGTCGGGTATTTCTCCGGAAGGCGCGATCGCCATTCCGCAGCGTAACCTGCTTGCGACCGCCAACGAGCTCGACCTCGGCAAAGACGGCGGTGCGCGTTCGCACGTCATGATCTATGAGCGTGGCGAAGGCGAAAAGGCCTATCCGCACATCGTCTCCGCTGAGAAGGACGGCAATCCGATCGGCTTTGCAGCTCTTTCGGGTCTCGCTGCCGTTCCGGGCAAGCCGGGCATGCTCTACGCCGTCAGCGACAGTGTCCTCGGCTCGCAACCGACGATCTACACGATCGACGCAACCAAGAAGCCGGCCGTCATCACCGACGCGCTGGTCGTCAAGCGTGACGGCGCTCCGGCTCAGAAGCTCGATATCGAAGGCATCGCTGTTGCTGCCGACGGTTCCTTCTGGCTGGCTTCGGAAGGCTATACCGAGCGCCTGGTTCCGCATGCGCTCTACAACGTCACCGCCAAGGGCGACATCAAGACCGAGATCGCCCTGCCGAAGGAACTGCTCGCCAACGAAATCCGCTACGGCTTCGAAGGTGTGACGATCATCGGCACCGGTGACGATACAACGCTGTGGATGGCCGTCCAGCGTGAGTGGAACGATGACCAGAAGGGCTTTGTGAAGCTCCTCTCTTATAACCCGAAGAAGAAGGAATGGGGCGGCGTGCGTTACCCGCTCGACAAGACCGAGAGCGGCTGGGTCGGCCTCTCCGAAATCACCGCTCAGGGCGACAGCGTCTACATCATCGAGCGCGACAACCTCGTCGGCGATGCGGCCAAGCTGAAGAAGCTCTACAAGGTCGCGATCTCGGACCTGAAGCCGGGCAAGCTTGGGGGCGAACTGCCTGTCGTCAAGAAGACGGAAGCCCATGATTTCATCGGCGACCTGAAGTCGGCCACCAACGGCTATGTTCTCGACAAGCTGGAAGGTTTCGCCTTCGACGCATCGGGTAAGGCCTATGCCGTGACCGACAATGACGGTGTGAGCGACTCCTCGGGCGAAACCCTGTTCTTCCCGGTCGACCTGACCGCCACGAACTGAGTTCGGATTTCAATGAAATGGAAAAGGCCGAGCTTTTACCCGGCCTTTTTTGATTCTTCACGTCTACCCGACAGTCCCTTCGAAGGTCATGTCGGGCCTACCAGCGCTGATGCACATGCGGCGCGAGTAGACGCTGATAGATCTCGCGAGTCGCTGCCATGACATCGGCAGAGAGCGGCGCAAGATCGGCTGCGGCTGCGTTCGCCTTGGCCTGCTCGGCATTACGTGCACCGGGGATGACGACGGTGACGGCCTCTGCCATCAGAATCCAGCGCAGCGCAAAGGCGGCCATGCTCGCACCCGCCGGCACCAGCTTGCGCACGTCCTCGACCGCCTGCAGGCCGATCTCGAAGGGCACGCCCGAGAAGGTCTCGCCGACATCGAAGGCTTCGCCATTTCGGTTGAAGTTGCGGTGATCGTCGCTTGCGAACTTCGTGTCGCGTGTGATCTTGCCGGAGAGCAGGCCGCTGGCGAGCGGCACGCGAGCGATGATCGCCACGTTCTTGCGGCGGGCTTCGCTGAAGAACAGATGATCGGGACGCTGGCGGAAGATGTTGTAGATGATCTGGATGCTGACGACGCCGGGATATTCGATCGCTTTCAGTGCTTCCTCGACCTTCTCGACGCTGACGCCATAGCCCTTGATCTTGCCGGCCTTCTGCAACTCGTCCAGACCTGCGAAAACTTCCGGGCGATAGAGCACTTCCGTCGGCGGGCAGTGGAGCTGCACGAGATCGAGGCTGTCCGCCTGCAGGTTCTTCAGGCTGCGGTCGATGAAGCCTTCCAGATTGGCCTTGGTGTAGCCCTCGGCGACATGCGGGTTCAGACGGCGGCCGGCCTTGGTCGCAACCATCGGACGTTCGCCGCCGCGCGCCTTCAGCACATCGGCGATGATCTTTTCGGAGCGGCCGTCGCCATAGACGTCGGCGGTATCGATGAAGGTCATGCCGGCGTCGAGCGCGGCATTCAAGGCAGCGCGGCCGTCCGCTTCGCTGCCATCGCCCCAGGAGCCGCCGATCTGCCAGGCGCCGAAGCCGACATCGGTGACGGTAAAGGGCAGGCGGCCAAAAGCATGATGTTTCATGGAAATCCTCCGTTCGTAATGAAAGGCCTTCGAAGTAGCAGGCGCCGGGTAGGGCGGCAATTGCCGATGGCGCTTGGATCGCCTGCTGCGATCAAATATCCTTGTCCATGACGGCATCAACCGCAGACGACGGAAGAACGGGAAAGAACATGGATATCAAGACTGCGGGCGCACGCCCCTCCACCAAAGGCCGGGCCGACTATTTTACCGGTTCCGTACGGCTGGATCCGCTTGTCGATGCGCCGGATCCGGCCCGCGTGCAGGCCACGCACGTGACCTTCGAACCCGGCGCGCGCACCTCCTGGCATACGCATCCCCTGGGGCAGACGCTGATCGTTACGTCAGGCAGAGGCCTCGCTCAGACATGGGGCGAGGAAATCAGGGAAATCCGCCCGGGTGATGTCGTGTGGTTCCCGCCGGGCGAGAAGCACTGGCATGGAGCAAGCCCCGAGACCGCCATGAGCCATATCGCCATCCAGGAAGCATTGAAGGGCAGCGTCGCGGACTGGCTGGAGCAGGTCAGCGACGAGCAATATGCCGGCAAGGCCTGAGGTGGCTGCAAGGGATTCCAGGCTCTGGGAGAGCACATGCGATTCGGGCTTCCATTGCGAAGCTCTGTCGCGGGCAGGGGCGTTTCAGGCATCACTGCGGGTTGCTTGTGGAAAACCTGATGCAACGGATCTGAGCTCCGTAGGCAAGGCAGAATCGCCGATTTGCGGCGAGGATCGGGAAGGCTTTCCGAAACAATTTCAGGACTGTCATGGTTTTGTCTCCAAACCTGCTTGACACTAAAAGGCGAACCCCTTAGTTAGCCGCTCATCCCAACGGCCAGCCCGTTTGGAGAAGGTGCTCAGGCACCGGATTGCTTGAAAGAATGCGGGTGTAGCTCAGTCGGTTAGAGTGCCGGCCTGTCACGCCGGAGGTCGCGGGTTCGAGCCCCGTCACTCGCGCCATTTCAAAGCAGGCGTCAATTTGACGCTGTCTGTCCGGTTTCGTGGTATCCTCACGGTCCGAAAGGTCCAATGCGCGGGTGTAGCTCAGTCGGTTAGAGTGCCGGCCTGTCACGCCGGAGGTCGCGGGTTCGAGCCCCGTCACTCGCGCCACTTATCTCCGAAAAGCCATGCAGTTTCCGAGGGTCAGCCATGCGGCCTTCCGCGACATTTGCGGATTTGTCGCGACATCGTTGCATCTGCTTGATAATGTCCGTCTCACGCTGTTCGAATAGCTTCTGTAAAAGTCTTGCGCCGGGGCTCCGGCTGCGCTAACCACGGCTTGTTGCAACGCACGTTCGCTTGCCGGGCATTTGCCCAGTTGCGCCGCCCGGCGCCGCCCGCAAGCAGGGATGAACATGATGACTGAACTGCTCAGTTCTTATATTCCGATCGCTATTTTCATCGGCATCGCGCTCGTTATCGGTCTGGCGCTTCTCATTGCGCCGTTTGCCGTTGCCTTCAAGGCGCCCGATTCGGAAAAGCTTTCGGCTTATGAATGCGGCTTCAACGCATTCGACGACGCTCGCATGAAGTTCGACATCCGCTTCTATCTCGTGTCGATTCTCTTCATCATCTTCGACCTTGAAGTCGCTTTTCTCTTCCCGTGGGCCATTTCCTTCGGCGCCATCGGCTGGTTCGGCTTCTGGTCCATGATGGTCTTCCTGCTCGTGCTGACCATCGGCTTTATCTATGAATGGAAGAAGGGAGCCCTGGAATGGGAGTAGCCCCCGCTAGCAATCAGACGCTCGTAGCGCAGCAGCCGAAGGGGATTATCGATCCCTCTACCGGCAAGCCGATCGGCAGCAACGACGCGTTCTTCGGCGAGATCAACAACGAACTCGCCGACAAGGGTTTCCTTGTCACTTCGACCGATGAGCTGATCAACTGGGCCCGTACCGGCTCGTTGATGTGGATGACCTTCGGTCTTGCCTGCTGCGCTGTCGAAATGATGCAGCTCTCCATGCCGCGTTACGACGTCGAGCGCTTCGGCTTCGCCCCGCGTGCCTCGCCGCGCCAGTCGGACGTCATGATCGTCGCCGGCACGCTGACCAACAAGATGGCGCCCGCGCTCCGCAAGGTCTACGACCAGATGCCTGAGCCACGTTACGTCATCTCCATGGGCTCCTGCGCCAATGGTGGCGGCTACTACCACTATTCCTATTCGGTCGTGCGTGGTTGCGACCGTGTTGTGCCGATCGACATCTACGTGCCGGGCTGTCCCCCCACCGCGGAGGCGCTGCTTTACGGCGTGCTTCTGCTGCAGAAGAAGATCCGCCGCACCGGCACGATCGAACGCTAAGGGCAAGGACAGAGAATTATGAGCGAAGCCCTCACTGAGCTTTCGTCCTACATTTCGGAAGCGCGTGGCAACCTGATTGCCGCCTCGCAGATCAAATATGGCGAGCTGACGCTGACGACGACTGGCGATAACCTGATTCCGCTGCTGACCTTCCTGCGCGATGACGTCAAATGCGGCTTCGTCAACCTGACGGACATTTGCGGCGTCGACTGGCCGCAGCGCGAACTGCGCTTCGATGTCGTCTATCATATTCTGTCTCCGAAGCAGAACCTGCGCATCCGCGTGAAGGTGGCGACCGACGAGGATACGCCGGTTCCGTCCGCCTGCGCCGTCTATCCGGGCGCCGACTGGTTCGAGCGCGAGACCTGGGACATGTACGGCGTGCTCTTCACTGGCCACCCGGACCTGCGCCGGATCCTGACCGACTACGGTTTCGAAGGTCATCCGCTGCGCAAGGACTTCCCGACGACCGGTTTCGTCGAAGTTCGCTACGACGATGCGGCAAAGCGCGTCGTTTACGAGCCGGTGGAACTGAAGCAGGAGTTCCGAAACTTTGACTTTTTGTCGCCCTGGGAAGGCACCGAATACGTGCTGCCCGGCGATGAAAAAGCGAAGCAATAATTCAAGGCGGCTGGTGGGCCTGTTCCCGCCGTTCACCAACTATCTGAGAACGCGAGCCTGATCGCCATGACAGAACATAATGTCCGCAACTTCAACATCAATTTCGGACCGCAGCATCCGGCGGCGCACGGCGTTCTGCGTCTTGTCCTGGAGCTTGACGGCGAAATTGTGGAGCGCGTCGACCCGCATATCGGTCTTCTTCATCGCGGCACCGAAAAGCTGATCGAAACCAAGACCTATTTGCAGGCCGTTCCCTATTTTGACCGCCTCGACTACGTGGCGCCGATGAACCAGGAACATGCCTATGCGATGGCGGTCGAAAAGCTGCTCGGCATCGAGATCCCGATTCGCGGCCAGCTCATCCGCGTGCTCTACTCGGAAATCGGCCGTATTCTGTCGCACCTGCTGAACGTCACGACGCAGGCCATGGACGTTGGCGCACTGACGCCGCCGCTTTGGGGCTTCGAAGAGCGCGAAAAGCTGATGGTGTTCTATGAGCGCGCCAGCGGCTCCCGCATGCACGCCGCCTACTTCCGTCCGGGCGGCGTTCACCAGGACCTGCCGGAAGAGCTCGTGCAGGATATCGGCAAGTGGTGCGACGAATTCCCGGGCAAGCTCGACGATATCGACGATCTTCTGACCGGCAACCGCATCTTCAAGCAGCGTAACGTCGATATCGGCGTCGTTTCGCTCGAAGATTGCTGGGCCTGGGGCTTCTCGGGCGTCATGGTGCGCGGTTCGGGCGCGGCCTGGGATCTGCGTCGCGCACAGCCCTATGAATGCTATTCGGATCTCGAATTCGACATTCCGATCGGCAAGAACGGCGACAACTACGATCGTTACCTGATCCGCATGATCGAGATGCGCGAATCGGTAAAGATCATGAAGCAGTGCGTGAACCGCCTGCTCGGTGATGCCAAGGCGGGACCGTTCTCCTCGATCGACGGCAAGGTCGTGCCGCCGAAGCGCGGCGAGATGAAGCGTTCGATGGAAGCGCTGATCCACCACTTCAAGCTCTATACCGAAGGCTATCATGTTCCGGCCGGCGAAGTTTATGCTGCCGTCGAAGCGCCGAAGGGTGAGTTCGGCGTCTACCTCGTCTCCGACGGCACCAACAAGCCATACCGCTGCAAGATCCGCGCTCCGGGTTATGCGCACCTGCAGGCAATGGACTTCATGTGCCGTGGCCACCAGCTTGCCGACGTCGCGGCCGTTCTCGGCTCGCTCGACATCGTGTTCGGCGAGGTGGACCGCTGATGCAGGCTCTGCCGTTCGCAGCTGCACTTCTTCTTTCGGCTTCCGGCGCCTTTGCGCAGGATGCCGGAAAGCTCGGCACGCCGCTGGGCCATGAGGAAGCACAGCCGCCGGCAGAGCAATCGTCCATGGGCGATCTTTTGTCCAAGGGCTATCAAATCAAGGCTGCCGTGCCGAATGGCGGCAAGTTCGTAGTGTTTATGCAAAAAGACCAGTCGGCCTATGCCTGTGAAATGCAGTCTTTGACTGCTTCGCGGTGTGGAACGCTAAACTGACAAGGCGTGAGGAAGAATGTCCGTTCGTCGATTAGCCGAAGATCAATTCCAGCCGGCCGCATTCGCTTTCAGCGATGAAAATGCGGTTTGGGCGGAAAAGACGATTCAGAAATATCCCGCAGGCCGTCAGCAGTCCGCGGTCATTCCGCTGTTGATGCGTGCGCAGGAGCAGGATGGTTGGGTCACCCGCCCGGCGATCGAAAAGATCGCCGACATGCTGGACATGGCCTATATCCGTGTTCTCGAGGTCGCGACCTTCTACACCCAGTTCCAGCTTCATCCCGTCGGCACCCGCGCTCACGTGCAGGTCTGCGGCACGACGCCCTGCATGCTGCGTGGTTCGGAAAAGTTGATGGGCGTCTGCCGCAGCAAGATTCACCAGCATCCGTTCGAGCGCAACGCCGAGGGCACGCTCTCCTGGGAAGAGGTCGAATGTCTCGGGGCCTGCGTCAACGCTCCGATGGTGATGATCGGCAAGGATACCTACGAGGACCTGACGCCGGAGCGCCTGGAAGAAATCATCGATACGTTTGCGGCCGGCAATGGGGCGAGCGTCAAGGTCGGCCCGCAGATCGACCGTCACCTGTCCTCGCCCGAAGGTGGCCCGACGACCCTGCTGAACGATGTTGCTGTCACCCGCACCGCGGTTAACAAGGCCCCGGCTACTGCAGCGGCAGACGGCGCCACTGTTCCGCCTTCCGAGGCTGCGCGTCCGAAGAGCACCGATGCAGAGACCAACGCGGCGCTGAAGACGCCCGCAACGGCACCGAAGGCATCCGCCAAGAATGCCAAGGCTGCCGAAGTTCAGCCGCTCTCCGGCACCGCCGCTTCCGAGCCGGCGCCAAAGGCCGCCGCTGAGGCTGCTGCCAAGCCGTCGCTGACCGATAAGAATCGCCCGGCCGGCGTCGAAAAGCCCGCCGCTCCCGATGATCTCAAGATGATTTCCGGCGTCGGTCCGAAGATCGAAGCAACGTTGAACGAAATCGGCATCTTCACCTTCTCGCAGATCGCGGGCTGGAAGAAGGCCGAACGCGAATGGGTCGATGGTTTCCTGAATTTCCGCGGCCGCATCGAGCGCGACGACTGGGTCAAGCAGGCCAAGGCGCTCGCCAAGGGCGGCGAAGCGGAATATATCAAGGTCTTCGGCAAGAAGCCGCGGTAAGAGGTGTGAGATATGTTAGAAGATAAAGACCGCATCTTTACCAACATCTACGGCCTCAAGGACAAATCCCTGAAGGGCGCGATGAGCCGCGGCCACTGGGATGGCACCAAGCAGATCCTCGAAAAGGGCCGTGACTGGATCATCGACGAGATGAAAGCTTCCGGCCTCCGTGGCCGTGGCGGCGCAGGCTTCCCGACGGGTCTCAAGTGGTCGTTCATGCCCAAGCAGAGCGACGGCCGTCCGCATTACCTCGTCGTCAATGCCGACGAATCGGAGCCCGGCACCTGCAAGGACCGCGACATCATGCGCAACGATCCGCATACGCTGATCGAAGGCTGCGTGATCGCAAGCTTCGCCATGGGCGCCAACGCTGCCTATATCTATGTACGCGGCGAATATATCCGCGAGCGCGAAGCCCTGCAGGCTGCAATCGATGAATGCTATGATGCCGGCCTTCTCGGCAAGAACAACAAGCTCGGCTGGGATATGGACATCTATGTCCATCATGGTGCCGGCGCTTATATCTGCGGCGAAGAAACCGCGCTGCTCGAAAGCCTTGAGGGCAAGAAGGGCCAGCCGCGTCTGAAGCCGCCGTTCCCGGCCAATATGGGTCTCTACGGCTGCCCGACGACGGTCAACAATGTCGAATCGATCGCCGTTGCCCCGACCATCCTGCGCCGTGGCGCCGGCTGGTTCTCGTCCATCGGCCGTCCGAACAATGTCGGTACCAAGCTCTTCATGCTCTCCGGTCACGTCAACAAGCCGTGCACCGTCGAAGAGAGCATGGGCATCACCTTCCGCGAACTGGTGGACAAGCACGCCGGCGGCATCCGCGGCGGTTGGGACAACCTGCTGGCCGTCATTCCGGGCGGCGCATCGTGCCCGATCGTTCCGGCCAAGGACATCATCGACTGCCCGATGGACTTCGACGGCCTGCGCGCTGTCGGCTCCTCCTTCGGTACGGCCGCCTCGATCGTCATGGACAAGTCCACCGATGTCATCAAGGCGATCGCCCGTATCTCGGCCTTCTTCAAGCATGAGAGCTGCGGCCAGTGCACGCCGTGCCGCGAAGGCACCGGCTGGATGTGGCGCGTGATGGAGCGCATGGCGCGCGGCAACGCCCAGAAGCGCGAAATCGACATGCTGTTCCAGGTCACCAAGCAGATCGAAGGCCACACCATCTGCGCGCTCGGCGATGCCGCCGCATGGCCGGTGCAGGGTCTGATCCGTAACTTCCGTCCGGAAATCGAAGCCCGCATCGACCAGTATACGGCCAATGCGCTCGATCACGGTGCGGTTCTGGAGGCGGCTGAGTAAGCGCATGACGACCAAGGCATCCGACAGCAAGGTGGGGGAAGGGGCAGCCGATTTCGCGGCTGACTTCGGTCGTCTTGCTGCCGGCATGCTGGAAAATGCGCGTGCGATGCCTGTTCATCCGCTGATGGCGCATCCGGCTGCGGCATTTGCCGCAGCCACGGCGATCGGTTTCGGCATTTCCACGCAGATGGCCGGCGTCTTCTTCGGCGCGCTGCAGGGCGCGTTCGAGACGGCGAACATGGCGGCCGCAGCGCTCGACGAAACGCCGCCGGATGAAGAAGCGCCTGAGATGGCCATCCGTCCTGAGAATATTCGCCGTCCGGCTGAAACGGCTACGCCGGTTCGCAACGCTGTAAAGCCGAAGCTGACGGTGGTTTCCACCAGGCCACCGACGGCAGAAGCCGCAAAGCCGGCGGTTGCCAAGACGAAGCCGGCCGCAAGGTCCAGGAAGGTCGACGATCTGAAGCTGATCGCCGGCATCGGCCCGAAGCTGGAGCAGGTGCTGAACAAAAGAGGCATCCGCACCTTTGCCGATATCGCGGCATGGAGCGACGCCGATGTTGTGAGCCTGGACGCCGAACTCGGCTTCGACGGACGCATCCTGCGTGACGACTGGGTTGGCCAGGCCAAGGTGCTGGCGACACGGGGTCGCAGGAAGAAATAGGTTTCCGGCCGCAGACGATGGCCGGAAGAATGGCATGTCGATCGACGGGGCAGGGGGCTCCGGGTCGTGCTGCCGATGGCGGGTTTCGGGTCTCGGAACCAGCGAAAGAGAATTTGGGCAATTCCGGCGCCAGGACGGACGAAATGTCTGCCTTGGCAATATGGATGTTGCAAAAATAGGTTTGTTTGCCGGTGCCCGGCGAATGGGAAACAGGACTGAGTGACGATGGCAAAACTGAAGATTGACGGTAACGAGATCGAAGTTCCGGATCATTACACGCTGATTCAGGCGTGCGAAGAGGCCGGTGCCGAAGTTCCGCGCTTCTGCTTCCATGAGCGTCTGTCGGTTGCGGGCAATTGCCGTATGTGCCTCGTCGAGGTCAAGGGCGGTCCGCCGAAGCCGCAGGCTTCCTGCGCCATGGGCGTGCGCGATATCCGCGGCGGCCCGAACGGCGAACTGCCTGAAGTCTTCACCAACACGCCGATGGTCAAGAAGGCCCGTGAAGGTGTGATGGAATTCCTGCTGATCAACCATCCGCTGGATTGCCCGATCTGCGACCAGGGCGGCGAATGCGATCTGCAGGACCAGGCCATGGCCTTCGGTATCGACACCTCGCGCTATCAGGAAGACAAGCGCGCCGTCGAAGACAAGTATATCGGCCCGCTCGTCAAGACGGTCATGAACCGCTGCATTCACTGCACGCGTTGCGTCCGCTTCACCACGGAAGTTGCCGGCATTTCCGAACTCGGCCTGATCGGCCGCGGCGAAGACGCCGAAATCACCACCTATCTCGAGCAGGCCATGACCTCCGAGCTGCAGGGCAACGTAGTTGACCTCTGCCCGGTCGGTGCTCTCACCTCCAAGCCCTTCGCCTTCACGGCCCGTCCGTGGGAACTGAACAAGACCGAATCGATCGACGTCATGGACGCCGTCGGCTCGGCAATCCGCGTCGATACGCGTGGCCGCGAAGTCATGCGTATCCTGCCGCGTGTCAACGAGGCGGTGAATGAAGAGTGGATCTCCGACAAGACCCGTCACGTCTGGGACGGTCTGAAGACGCAGCGCCTCGACCGCCCTTACGTCCGCAAGGATGGTCGCCTGCAGCCGGCGAGCTGGGGCGAAGCTTTCGGCGCCATCAAGGCTGCCGTATCGGCAACATCAGGCGACAAGATCGGCGCGATTGCCGGCGATCTGGCTTCCGTCGAAGAAATGTATGCGCTTTCCGAACTTGTGAAGTCGCTGGGTTCCGGGAACCTCGACTGTCGCCAGGATGGGGCGGCACTTGATCCGTCGCTCGGCCGCGCAAGCTACCTCTTCAATCCGACCATATCAGGCATCGAAGAGGCCGACGCACTGCTCATCGTCGGCGCGAATCCGCGCTTTGAAGCCGCCATCCTCAATGCTCGGATCCGCAAGCGTTTCCGTCGCGGCGGCTTCCCGATCGGTGTGATCGGTGAGGGCGGCGAGATGCGCTACAAGTATGATTACCTCGGCGCAGGCCCCGATACGCTGAAGGACATTCTCGACGGCGGCCACGCCTTCGCCGAAGTCCTCTCCAAGGCTTCCAAGCCGATGATCATTATCGGCCAGGGCGCTCTGACCCGCACGGATGGCGCAGGTGTTCTCGCAACCGCCGCCAAGCTCGCGGTCAATGTCGGCGCGATCGCCGAAGGCTGGAACGGTTTTGCGGTGCTGCACACTGCAGCTTCGCGCGTCGGCGGCCTCGACCTCGGCTTCGTGCCGGGCGCCAAGGGCGTCAATGCCGCCGAGATGCTGAAGGCCATGGACGTGCTCTTCCTGCTCGGCGCCGACGAACTCGACTTCTCGACCAAGGCTGCGAAGTTCACGGTCTATATCGGCTCGCACGGCGATAATGGCGCACATGGCGCCGATGTCATCCTGCCGGCGGCCGCCTACACCGAAAAGTCCGGCACCTGGGTCAACACTGAGGGCCGCGTCCAGATGGGTAACCGCGCCGGTTTCGCACCGGGCGACGCCCGCGAAGACTGGGCGATCATCCGCGCCCTTTCCGACGTGCTCGGCAAGAAGCTACCCTTTGATTCTCTCGGCGAATTGCGCAGCAAACTCTATGCGGCATTCCCGCATTTCGCGGCCGTTGATGAGATCGCCGAAGGTGATAGCGCCCAAATTGCCGCACTGGCGAAAAAAGCCGGTAAGATGAACAAATCCGGGTTTGCGTCGTCGGTCAAAGACTTCTATTTGACGAACCCGATAGCGCGCGCCTCGGCTGTCATGGCCGAGTGCTCGGCATTGGCCCGCAACAATTTCAAAGTCGCGGCAGAGTAAGGGCAGGAACTCATGGATTCTTTCTTCTCGACCTATGTCTGGCCGGCGATCATCATGATCGGTCAGTCACTGCTGCTGCTCGTCTGCCTGCTGGTGTTCATCGCTTACGTCCTTCTTGCCGACCGCAAGATCTGGGCTGCCGTCCAGCTGCGCCGCGGCCCGAACGTCGTCGGCCCCTTCGGTCTGTTCCAGTCCTTCGCCGACCTTCTGAAGTTCGTCTTCAAGGAGCCGGTCATTCCGGCTGGCGCCAACAAGGCGGTCTTCCTGCTTGCCCCGCTCGTGACCGTGCTTCTGGCACTGTCGACCTGGGCGGTCGTGCCGCTAGCTGACGGCTGGGTGGTTGCCAACATCAATGTCGGCATCCTCTACATCCTGGCGATCTCCTCGCTCGAAGTTTACGGCATCATCATGGGCGGCTGGGCTTCGAACTCGAAGTATCCGTTCCTTGGCGCGCTGCGTTCCGCCGCACAGATGGTGTCCTACGAAGTCTCGATCGGCTTCGTCATCGTCACCGTTCTTCTCTGCGTCGGCTCGCTGAACCTGACTGACATCGTTAACGCTCAGCGCACCGGCCTCGGCACGATGCTCGGCCTGCCGAACTCGTTCCTCGACTGGCACTGGCTGGCGCTGTTCCCGATGTTTATCGTCTTCTTCATCTCGGCGCTCGCCGAGACGAACCGCCCGCCTTTCGACCTTCCGGAAGCAGAATCCGAACTCGTCGCCGGCTTCATGGTCGAATACGGCTCGGCTCCGTACATGATGTTCATGCTCGGCGAATATGCGGCCGTCGTGCTGATGTGCTCGCTGACGACGATCCTCTTCCTGGGTGGCTGGCTGCCGCCGGTTGATTTCTGGCTCATCAACTGGGTGCCCGGCATCATCTGGTTCATGCTGAAGTCGTGCCTGGTGTTCTTCATGTTCGCCATGGTCAAGGCTTTCGTGCCGCGTTACCGCTACGACCAGCTCATGCGTCTCGGCTGGAAGGTTTTCCTTCCGCTGTCGCTCGCCATGGTCGTCATCGTTGCATTCGTGCTGAAACTGACGGGATGGGCCGGCTGATGTCCAACCTCGTTTCCGGCAAAATTGGAGATTGAAGATGGGAAGCCTGTCCGCCTCCATCAACTCGCTTTTTCTCAAGGAATTCGTCGGCGCCTTCTTCCTGTCGATGCGCTATTTCTTCAAGCAGAAGGCGACGATCAACTACCCCTTCGAAAAGGGTCCGGTCAGCCCGCGCTTCCGCGGCGAACATGCGCTCCGCCGTTATCCGAACGGCGAAGAGCGCTGCATCGCCTGCAAGCTGTGCGAGGCGATCTGTCCCGCTCAGGCGATCACCATCGAAGCCGGTCCGCGCCGCAATGACGGCACGCGCCGCACGGTGCGTTACGACATCGACATGGTGAAGTGCATCTATTGCGGTTTCTGCCAGGAGGCATGCCCGGTTGATGCGATCGTCGAAGGCCCGAATTTCGAATTCGCCACCGAGACCCGCGAAGAGCTCTACTTCGACAAGCAGAGGCTCCTCGACAACGGAGACCGGTGGGAGCGTGAGATCGCCCGCAACATGGCGATCGATGCGCCGTATCGTTGATTGAAATTTGAAATGCCGCGGGAAGGGCACTCTTGCTCACCGCGGTCAACATGCACCGGGGCTTTGCCGGCGAAAGCTGTGCGAAGTCCTATCGGGCAGGGAAACTCCCGGCTGCCCGGGGGAAGATGAAAAAGGCACCAACATGGGTCTG
The DNA here is from genome assembly GCA_900473185.1 of Hyphomicrobiales bacterium. Classification (GTDB taxonomy): domain Bacteria; phylum Pseudomonadota; class Alphaproteobacteria; order Rhizobiales; family Rhizobiaceae; genus Rhizobium. The sequence goes on from UCKU01000036.1 coordinate 24,935, forward strand.
CAGGCTCTATTTTTCTATCTTTTCGCCTTTGTCGCGATAGCGTCGGCGTTCATGGTCATCTGGGCGAAGAACCCGGTTCACTCGGTTCTGTTCCTGATCCTGGTGTTCTTCAATGCAGCGGGTCTCTTCCTGCTGCTGGGTGCCGAATTCCTGGCGATGATCCTGCTCGTCGTCTATGTGGGTGCGGTCGCTGTTCTCTTCCTCTTCGTTGTGATGATGCTCGACATCGACTTCACCGAGCTTCGCGCCGGTGTTCTCGAATATGCGCCGATCGGCGCGCTGATCGGTCTCATCCTCGCAGCCGAACTCATCGTCGTCATCGGCGGGAGCGCGATCTCGCCCGAGATTGCCAAGACAGTCGCCATGCCCATCCCGGCACTCACCGAACGCACCAATACGGCGGCCCTCGGCGACGTGCTCTACACGAACTACGTCTACTTCTTCCAGATCGCCGGTCTGATCCTGCTGGTCGCCATGATCGGCGCGATCGTGCTGACGCTGAAGCATCGCACCAATATCAAGCGGCAGAATATTTCCCGCCAGGTTGCCCGCACGCCTGCGACCGCCGTCGAGGTGATCAAGGTCAAGCCGGGCCAGGGCGTGAGCTGAGCCGAGAGGTCAAGGAACAAAGAACATGGTCATCGGACTTTCCCACTATCTCACGGTCAGCGCCATCCTCTTCACGATCGGCATCTTCGGCATATTCCTGAACCGGAAGAACATCATCGTTATCCTGATGTCGGTCGAACTGATCCTGTTGTCGGTCAACATCAACATGGTCGCCTTCTCGTCGTTCCTCAACGACATCGTCGGCCAGGTGTTCGCACTGTTCATTCTGACTGTTGCTGCTGCTGAAGCGGCGATCGGTCTTGCAATTCTCGTTGTCTTCTACCGCAACCGCGGTTCGATCGCGGTCGAAGACGTTAATATGATGAAGGGCTGAGCGGCTCATGTTCCTCTATAAGGCTATCGTCTTCCTTCCCCTGATCGGTGCGATCATTGCCGGCCTCTTCGGTCGCGCGATCGGCGCCAAGGCGTCGGAATATGTCACCAGCGGCCTGATGATCATCGCCGCCGTCCTGTCCTGGGTCGTCTTCTTCACGGTTGCGCTTGGCCATCCGGAAGGCGTGATCAAGGTCGAGGTTCTGCGCTGGATCCAGTCCGGCGGCATCGACGTCTCCTGGTCGCTGCGTGTCGATACGCTGACCTCGGTCATGCTGATCGTCGTCAATACGGTCTCGACCCTGGTGCACGTCTACTCGATCGGTTACATGCACACCGATCCGCATCGCCCGCGCTTCTTCGCCTATCTGTCGCTCTTCACTTTCGCCATGCTCATGCTGGTGACCTCCGACAACCTCGCCCAGATGTTCTTCGGCTGGGAAGGCGTGGGTCTGGCCTCGTATCTGCTGATCGGCTTCTGGTACAAGAAGCCTTCGGCATCGGCGGCTGCAATAAAGGCGTTCATCGTCAACCGCGTCGGCGACTTCGGCTTCGTGCTCGGTATTGCCACCGTCTTCGTGCTGTTCGGCTCGATCAACTTCGACACGATCTTCGCCAATGCTTCGACCTTCGCTCCGGCGGAAGGCGGCGGTGAAGCCGGTGAAGTGATCCTGAACCTCTTCGGCATGCATCTCGACAAGGCGCATGCGCTGACCGGCGCCTGCCTGCTGCTCTTCATGGGTGCTATGGGTAAGTCGGCGCAGTTCCTGCTGCACACCTGGCTGCCGGACGCCATGGAAGGCCCGACTCCGGTCTCCGCACTCATCCATGCCGCAACCATGGTGACCGCCGGCGTCTTCCTCGTCGCCCGCATGTCGCCGCTTTTCGAACTCTCGCATGATGCGCTCGTCGTCGTGACGATCATCGGCGCAATCACTGCCTTCTTTGCGGCGACCGTCGGCCTCGTGCAGAACGACATCAAGCGCGTTATCGCCTATTCGACCTGCTCGCAGCTCGGCTACATGTTCGTCGCCCTCGGCGTCGGCGCCTATGGCGCGGCAATCTTCCACCTCTTCACGCACGCCTTCTTCAAGGCCCTGCTCTTCCTCTGCGCCGGCTCGGTCATCCACGCCGTCGACGGTGAGCAGGATATGCGCTACATGGGTGGCCTGCGTCCGCACATCAAGTGGACGTTCCGTATGATGATCATCGGTACGCTGGCGATCACCGGTGTCGGCATTCCCTTCACCCCGTTCGGCTTTGCCGGCTTCTTCTCGAAGGACGTCATCATCGAGGCTGCCTATGCGTCGCATTCGCCGGCTGCAGGCTTCGCCTTCACATTGCTGGTCATTGCCGCTCTCTTCACCAGCTTCTATTCTTGGCGCCTGATCTTCATGACCTTCTACGGCAAGCCGCGCGCTTCCCACGAGGTCATGCACCACGTCCATGAATCGCCGCAGGTCATGCTGGTGCCGCTCTACCTCCTCGCCATCGGTGCAGTTTTTGCCGGCATGCTCTTCGAAGGCCGTTTCTATGGCGAGGAATATGCCGAGTTCTGGAAGGGTGCGCTCTTCACTGGTGCCGAGAACGAACTGGTGGAAGAATTCCATCACGTTCCTGCATGGGTCGGCCTCAGCCCCTTCATCGCGATGCTGCTCGGTTTCGTGACCGCCTGGTACATGTACATCAGGTCGCCGTCGACGCCGCGCAAGCTCGCCGAGCAGCACCGTGTGCTCTACCAGTTCCTGCTCAACAAGTGGTACTTCGACGAACTCTACGACTTCCTCTTCGTGCGCAGCGCCAAGGCGCTTGGCAACTTCCTCTGGAAGAAGGGTGATGTCGGCGTCATCGATACCTACGGTCCGAACGGCATTGCCGCCCGCGTCGTCAACGTTACCGACCGCGTCGTGCGCCTGCAGACCGGCTACCTCTATCACTATGCCTTCGCGATGCTGATCGGCGTTGCGGCGCTCGTTACCTGGATGATGCTCGGGAGTTCCTTCTGATGACCGATTGGCCTATTCTTTCAACGGTCACCTTCCTGCCGCTCGTCGGCGTGGTGCTCTTGTTGCTGATGAACGGCGAAACCGAGAACGGCCGCAAGAACGTGCTGTGGATTTCGCTGATCACCACGGTCTTCACCTTCATCCTTTCGCTCTTCATCTGGATCGGTTTCGACAACGCCAATCCAGGCTTCCAGATGATCGAGCAGCATAGCTGGCTCGGCACCGGCATCGGCTACCATGTCGGTGTCGACGGCATCTCCATGCTGTTCATCATCCTCTCGACCTTCCTGATGCCCTTCTGCGTGCTCGCAAGCTGGCTCTCGATCGAGAAGCGGCTGAAGGAATACATGATCGCCTTCCTCATCCTCGAAGTGATGATGGTCGGTGTCTTCGTCTCGCTCGATATCGTTCTCTTTTACGTCTTCTTCGAAGGCGGCCTCATCCCGATGTTCCTGATTATCGGCGTCTGGGGCGGTGCGAACCGCGTCTATGCGAGCTACAAGTTCTTCCTCTACACGCTGCTCGGCTCGGTGCTGATGCTGCTCGCCATCATGGCCATGTACTGGCAGGCCGGCACGACCGACATCACCGCGCTGCTGGCCTACAAGTTCCCGCCGGCAATGCAGACCTGGCTTTGGCTTGCCTTCTTCGCCTCCTTCGCGGTGAAGATGCCGATGTGGCCGGTCCATACCTGGCTCCCCGACGCACACGTCCAGGCGCCGACGGCCGGTTCCGTCATCCTGGCAGGCGTGCTCCTGAAGCTCGGCGGCTACGGCCTGATCCGCTTCTCAATCGGCATGTTCCCGGTCGCTTCGGATCATTTCGCGCCGCTCGTCTTTGCGATGTCCGTTATCGCTATCATCTACACCTCGCTGGTCGCGATGATGCAGGACGACATCAAGAAGCTGATCGCCTATTCCTCGGTCGCTCACATGGGCTACGTGACGATGGGCATTTTCGCGGCGAACGCTCAGGGCCTGCAGGGTTCGATCTTCCAGATGCTGTCGCACGGCATCGTCTCGGGCGCGCTCTTCCTCTGCGTCGGCGTCGTCTATGACCGTACCCACACCCGCGAGATCGCGGCCTATGGCGGCCTGGTCAACAACATGCCGAAATACGCGGTGGCCTTCATGGTCTTCACCATGGCGAATGTCGGCCTGCCGGGCACTTCGGGCTTCATCGGTGAATTCCTGACTCTGATCGGTGTCTTCCGCGCCAACACCTGGGTTGCGCTCTTTGCCGCCACCGGTGTCATCCTCTCGGCCGCCTATGCGCTCTGGCTCTATCGCCGGGTGATTTTCGGCGCGCTGGAAAAGGAAAAGCTGAAGGCTTTGCTCGACCTCTCGCCGCGTGAAAAGGTCATCCTTTATCCGCTGGTCGCGCTCACTATTTTCTTCGGCGTCTATCCGGCTCCGGTCTTCGATGCGACCGCAGCTTCCGTAGACCATCTGATCAACAGCTATTCGGCCGCAGTGCAGGCAGCGCAGAATGTTGCGCTGTCGATGAAATGACGGGACTTTAGGACATGACTGCTGAAACAATCTCCCTGAGCCTGTACCTGTCCGCGCCGGAAATCATCCTCGCGATCGGTGCCCTTCTACTGCTCATGATCGGCGTTTTCTCGGGCGAGCGGTCCGGTCCGCTCGTCAGCGCGCTGGCGATGATCGTGATTGCCATCTCTGGCCTGTGGCTGATCTTCATCCCCGGCGACGGCCTTGCCTATGGCGGCGTCTATCTCGCCGACGGCTTTGCACGCTTCATGAAGGTGCTGGCCCTGATCGGTTCTCTGGTCGCGCTGTTCATGTCGATGGGTCATGCGCGGGAAAATCAACTCGACAAGTTCGAGTTCCCGGTTCTCCTGGTGCTCTGCACGCTCGGCATCATGCTGATGATCTCGGCAAATGATCTGATCGCGCTCTACCTCGGCCTCGAACTGCAGTCTCTGGCGATCTACGTCATAGCTGCGATCAACCGCGACAGCCTGAAGTCAACCGAAGCCGGCCTGAAGTATTTCGTCCTCGGCGCGCTTTCCTCGGGCATGCTGCTCTACGGCATGTCGCTGGTCTACGGCTTCACCGGTCACACGCATTTCGCCGAGGTTGCCCAGGCGCTCACGGTCGAAGGAGCACGCTCGCTCGGCCTGATCTTCGGCCTCGTCTTCATCCTCGCCGGCATAGCCTTCAAGATCTCGGCCGTTCCGTTCCATATGTGGACGCCGGACGTTTATGAAGGCGCGCCGACCCCGGTCACCGCCTTCCTGGCGAGCGCACCAAAGGTTGCTGCCATGGCGATGATGACCCGCATCGTCATCACCGCTTTCGAGCCGGTGCTGACCGACTGGCAGCAGGTCATCGTCTTCATTTCGATCGCCTCGATGCTGCTCGGTTCGTTCGCGGCCATCGGCCAGAAGAACATCAAGCGACTGATGGCCTATTCCTCGATCGGTCACATGGGTTATGCGCTGGTCGGCCTCGCAGCCGGCAACCAGACGGGCGTCACAGGCGTCATGCTCTACATGGCGATCTACATGGTCATGACCCTCGGATCCTTCGCCATCATCATGTCGATGCGCCGCAAGGACGGTACGGTTGTCGAGAATGTCAGCGATCTCGCCGGCCTTTCGACGACGAACCCCTTCATGGCTGTGGTGCTGACCGCGCTGATGTTCTCGCTTGCCGGTATCCCGCCGCTCGCCGGCTTCTTCGCGAAGTACTTCGTCTTCGTCGCCGCCATCGAAGCCAAGCTCTATGCGCTTGCCGTCATCGGTGTCCTGGCCTCGGTCGTCGGCGCTTACTACTACCTGCGCGTCATCAAGCTGATGTGGTTCGATGAGGCGACCGGCGAATTCGCCCGCGTCTCCGGCTCACTGCGCCTCGTCTTCGGTCTCTCCGGCCTCTTCGTTGCTGCCTATGTTCTCATCGGCGGTCCGATCGGCGGTGCGGCAGAACTAGCTGCGGCAACGCTGTTCTGATGGCTTCCGACAAGCGGCGCCGGATATCGCTCGGCGATATCAGGCACGAGGCCTTGTCGGATACGTCGTCGACCAACACAGAATGCCTTGCCCGTGCTCGGGCAGGGGACGGCGGTCTGCTTTGGGTGACCGCCGAACGACAGACCGGCGGCCGGGGCCGCCGGGGCCGTCCCTGGGTTTCAGAGCGCGGCAATCTCTACGCCTCACTTCTCCTCATCGATCCGGCGCCGATGGAGCGCCTTGCCTCTCTGCCGCTGGCAATCGCTGTCGCCGTACACCAGGCGATCCGCAGTGTATTGCCGCCCGGCGCCGAGCCGCTGGAGGTGAAGTGGCCGAACGACATCCTGATCGGACGCAAGAAGACCTGCGGCATCCTCGTGGAAGGCGAACGGCTGGCTGATGGCCGCCATGCTGTCGTGATCGGCATCGGCATCAATGTATCGGTCATGCCCGACAATCCTATCTATCCCGTCACTTGCCTGCGCGATCAGGGAAGTGCGGCTTCGCCCGAAGAGCTCTTCGCCCATCTCTTTGCCTCCATGGCCGAGACGCTTGATACCTGGGATGAAGGGCAGGGTATTGCCGAGGTCACAGCTCGGTGGCGCGCTGTCGCCTGCGGTATTGGCGAAAAGATAACCGTGAATCTGCCTGACAGGTCGATTTCAGGATATTTCGCCGGAATAGATGATAATGGCCTGTTGATGCTCGATACCGGCGCAGGCAGGATAATGCCGATTGCGGCCGGCGATGTATTCTTTGGATAGTGGAAAAAACAAACATTATGGCGAAACAGGACGAACTGGTATTTCTGCCCCTGGGCGGCGTCGGCGAGATCGGCATGAATCTCGCGCTGTACGGCTACGGCCCGGCGGATCATCGCCAGTGGATTATGGTGGATTGCGGCGTCACCTTTCCGGGGCCGGATCTGCCGGGTGTCGATCTCGTCCTGCCGGATATCCGTTTCCTCGCCAATGAGCGCAAGAACCTCAAGGCGATCATCATCACCCACGCCCATGAGGATCATTACGGCGCACTCGCCGATCTCTGGCCCGGCCTCAACGTGCCGGTCTATGCCTCACCCTTCACGGCCGGCCTGTTGGAAGCCAAGCGCAATTTCGAGAAGGATGCGATCGGCGAAGTGCCGGTGACGATCTTCAAGGCCGGCGATACGATCAATGTCGGCCCCTTCAGCATCGAGGGTGTCGCCGTCAATCACTCGATCCCCGAGCCGATGTCGCTGGTTATCCGTACGCCGCTGGGCAATGTCATCCACACCGGCGACTGGAAGATCGACCACGAGCCGTCGCTCGGACCTCTGACCGACGAGGCGCGGTTCCGCCAGCTTGGCGATGAGGGTGTGCTGGCGCTGCTCTGCGACTCCACCAATGCTCTGCGCGACGGCGTTTCGCCCTCCGAGAAGGATGTCTCGGAGAGCTTGCGCAAGATCATCGAGAATGCCGAGGGGCGTGTGGCGATAACCACCTTCTCCTCGAATGTCGGCCGTATCCGCACCGTCGCCGAAGCCGCCGAAGCTGCTGGCCGTGAGGTGCTGCTGCTTGGAAGCTCGCTGAAGCGCGTGTGCGATGTCGCTCAGGACATCGGCCTGCTGGAAGGCGTAAAACCCTTCATCTCCGAGGAGGATTACGGCTTCATCCCGCGTGACAAGGTCGTGGTCATCCTGACTGGCAGTCAGGGCGAGCCGCGCGCTGCCCTTGCCAAGCTCTCCCGTGACGAGATGCGCAATGTGGCGTTTACCGCCGGCGATATCGTCGTCTTCTCCTCGCGTGCCATCCCCGGTAACGAGAAGGCGATCCAGGACATCAAGAACGGTCTCGTGGAGCAGGGCGTTCACATCATCACCGACACAGAGGCGCTGGTGCATGTCTCCGGTCATCCGCGCCGCAACGAGTTGCAGAAGATGTACGAGTGGACGCGGCCGAAAGTCGTCGTGCCCGTGCATGGCGAGGCAACGCATCTGACGGCGCATAAGGAGCTTGCCGAGCAGTCGGGCATTCCGACGGTGCCGCGTGTGCGCAACGGCGATGTGCTGCGGCTTGCCCCGGGGCCGGTCGAGGTGATCGACGAGGCGCCGCATGGCCGCATCTATAAGGACGGGTCGCTGATCGGTGACTTCGATGAGATGGGCATCGGCGAGCGCAAGAAGCTTTCCTATGTCGGCCATGTCGCCGTCAGTATCGTGCTCGACAGCCGCTACGATATCATCGGCGAGCCCGATCTCGTGGCGATCGGCCTGCCGGTCTATGACGATGAGGGCGAGGATATGGAAGATACTCTGTTCGACGCCGCGATCGGGGCGTTCGAGAGCATTCCACGCGCCCGCCGTAAGGATATCGACATGGTACAGGAGGCCCTGCGCCGCGCCGTGCGAGCTGCCGCCAATCATACCTGGGGCAAGAAGCCTCTCGTCACGGTCTTCATCACTAGGGTCTGATGATGCTTGGCCGGGTGAACCATATCGCCATCGCCGTGCCTGATCTGGCCGCCGCAGTCACGAGCTATCGCGACATTCTGGGGGCCGCAGTCTCGCAGCCGCAAGCACTACCGGCGCATGGCGTAACGGTCGTTTTCGTGGAGCTGCCGAATACCAAGGTGGAACTGCTGGAGCCACTCGGTGAGGCATCGCCCATTGCGGCCTTCCTCGAGAAGAACCCGTCCGGCGGCATGCACCACATCTGCTACGAGGTCGATGATATCCTGGCGGCTCGAGACCAGCTGATGGCATCAGGGGCGAGGGTGCTTGGTAATGGCGAGCCGAAGATCAGCGCTCACGGCAAGCCGGTGCTGTTCCTCCATCCGAAGGACTTCTTCGGCACATTGATTGAGCTGGAACAGGTCTGACGCTCTGCGTCAGAGTGACCTAAACTGTCTACCGCCTTTGAACTGGCCGCCATTCCGGCTTATAAGCGGCCAAAACCTGCCGCCAAGGCACCATATCGACGGGAACCAAGATGTTTCAGGCCTTCCTCCAGGGGTTCGCAGTTTATTTCATTATCTGGTGGATCACGCTTTTCGCCGTGCTGCCGATAGGCCTGCGCACTCAGGCGGACGATAATGATGTTGTGCTCGGCACCGTGCCGAGCGCGCCGACCCGTTTCCGCCCGGTTTTCGTCTTTTCGCTGACGACGCTTATTTCAGGTGCAATTTACGGCTTCTGGTATATCTGTTCGACCTATTTCGGTCTCGGCTTCGATGCACTTCCACAAATAGGGCCTAGCTTCTATTAGGAATGGCTTTTGCTCAATCTTTGAGCAGATGTAAATGCAATCGAGAAAATCTGTCATACGCACGTCATGCAAGTGAGGCAAAGAGCTTGCGTAACGGAAGGCGGGCTTACCTAACGAAAGGCAAGCTTGATTTTTCGAGAATGGCGGAAGCCGAAAAAGCAAAAAAAAACAAGGCTAAAAGCCTTGTTTTAATTATCGCGTGATCCTTAACCGTTACCGGGGCAGCGACAAGCGCGCCTAAGATCTGATCCTCCCAAGACTTGACCGCGAGTTCGGCAAGAATTTAACCTTCCTGCCTGTTTTGTGAGCTAAAGCTAGCTCAAAGATTGTGCTTTGTCATTAGCTTTTTTTGCATTTTTGCTACACTCACGCAAAATTTTTCTGTTGACAAGATTTGCCTTCAAGTCCTTATAAATACGCGCTTTTTCGCGCCTGCTCAATTTGTAGGCGCTAACATGCGTCTGCGGGAGGCAGCTGGCACCGGTCGCGGGTTTCCTTCCTGCCGCGAAGCGGCTATGAACGCTCCCATCTTTAACAAATGCCGTCGATTCCGCTTGGTAAGCGGCGTCTCAACTGTACCGGAATCCGCCATGCGTCTGTCCCGCTTCTTCATACCCATCCTCAAGGAAAATCCCAAAGAGGCGGAAATCGTCTCTCATCGGTTGATGCTTCGCGCCGGCATGATCCGCCAGCAGTCGCAGGGTATCTATTCCTGGCTGCCGCTCGGCAAGAAGGTGCTGGACAAGGTCAACAACATCATCCGCGAAGAGCAGAACCGTGCGGGCGCCATCGAGCTTTCGATGCCGACGCTGCAGTCGGCCGAACTCTGGCAGGAGAGTGGCCGTTACGACGCCTATGGTAAGGAGATGCTGCGCATCAAGGACCGTCAGGACCGTCCGATGCTCTACGGCCCGACCAACGAAGAAATGATCACGGATATCTTCCGTTCCTCCGTGAAGTCCTACAAGGACCTGCCGCTCAATCTCTATCACATCCAGCTGAAGTTCCGTGACGAGATCCGTCCGCGCTTCGGCACCATGCGCTCGCGCGAATTCATGATGAAGGACGCGTACTCCTTCGACCTGACGCGCGAAGATGCGGAACATTCCTACAACAAGATGTTCACTGCCTATCTGCGCACCTTCGATCGTCTAGGCCTGCGCGCCATTCCGATGCGCGCCGATACCGGCCCGATCGGCGGCAATCTCAGCCACGAGTTCATCATCCTAGCTGATACCGGCGAGTCCGAGGTTTTCTGCCACAAGGATTTCGTCAACTTCGACATTCCCGTGGAAAATACGGATTTCGACAGCGTCGACGGCCTGAAGTCGATCTTCGACAAGTGGACGTCGCTTTATGCCGCGACCTCCGAGATGCATGACGAGGCGGCCTTCAACGCCATTCCGGAGGGTGAGCGTCTTTCTGCGCGCGGCATCGAAGTCGGTCATATTTTCTACTTTGGTACCAAGTATTCCGAGCCGATGGGTGCGAAGGTCCAAGGTCCCGATGGCAAGGAACACTTCGTTCACATGGGTTCCTACGGTATCGGCCCGACACGCCTTGTTCCCGCCATCATCGAAGCATCGCATGATGAGAACGGAATCATCTGGCCGGAGTCGGTCGCGCCCTTCGATGTCGTGGTCATCAACATGAAGGCCGGCGACGAAGCCTGCGACGGCACCTGCGAGCTGATCTACGCAGCACTGACCAAGGCCGGCAAGGACGTGCTCTATGACGACACGGACGACCGCGCCGGCACCAAGTTTGCGACCGCCGACCTGATCGGCGTGCCGTACCAGATCATTGCCGGCCCGCGCGCGGTCGCGAACGGCGAAGTGGAAGTGAAGGACCGCAAGACTGGCGCTCGCGAAACGATGACCATCGAGGCGGCGATCAACAGGTTCGTGGCTTAAGGAAGACGGAGGCGAAATGGCAGAGGCAGCAGTGGACCGGAGTTCCAAATCCGGCTTGGGTCCGGCTGGCAAGCCATTCTCCACCTTCGAACGCCTTGTGGCGTGGCGCTATCTGCGCGCCCGCCGCAAGGAGGCGTTCATCTCCGTCATTGCCGGCTTCTCTTTCGTCGGCATCATGCTGGGCGTTGCGACGCTGATCATCGTTATGGCTGTCATGAACGGGTTCCGCACGGAACTCGTCTCGCGCATCCTCGGCATCAACGGCCACATGATCATCCAGCCGATCGATGGTCCCTTTACCGACTATGCCGACCTCGTGAAGAAATTTGAGGCAGTGCCCGGCATCAAGATGGCGCTGCCCTTGGTGGAAGGCCAGGTGCTTGCCTCCTCGCAGACGGGCGGCAGCACCGGCGCGCTGGTGCGCGGCACGCGGGCCGAAGACCTGACCAAGCTCAAGACGGTCTCCGACAACATCAAGTCCGGCGATATGGTGGGCTTTGCCGCAGGCGATGGCGTTCTGGTTGGAAGGCGCATGGCCGATCAGCTCGGACTGCGGGTCGGCGACCTGATCACGCTGACGTCACCGGAAGGTGACGTGACGCCGATGGGTGTCAATCCGCGCATCAAGTCCTACAAGATCTCCGGCCTCTTCGAGATAGGCATGTCGGAATACGATGCCTCGATCATCTATATGCCGCTCGAGGAATCGCAGCTCTATTTCAATGCCGACGGGCTGGTGCAGTCGATCGAACTCTTCGTCGACAACCCTGACGATATCGACAATCTGAGACCCAAGGTTGAGGAGGCTGCCGGTCGGCAGATCGCCATCACCGACTGGCGCCAGCGCAACCAGACCTTCTTCTCCGCGCTGGAGGTGGAGCGCAACGTCATGTTCATGATCCTGACGCTGATCGTGCTCGTCGCCGCGCTCAACATCATCTCCGGCCTCATCATGCTGGTGAAGGATAAGGGCAGCGATATCGCCATCCTGCGCACCATGGGCGCGAGCGCCGGCGCCATCATGCGCATCTTCTTCATGACGGGAGCGGCGATCGGTATTGTCGGCACGATCGCCGGCGTGCTGCTCGGCGTGCTCGTCTGCGTTAACATCGAGTCGATCCGCCAGTTCTTCTCCTGGGTATTGGGCACGGTGCTTTTCGATCCGGAGCTCTATTTCCTGAGCCAGCTGCCGGCGAAAATGGATGTGAGCGAAACGGTGTCCGTCGTCATCATGGCGCTGACGCTCTCCTTCATCGCGACGATCTTCCCCGCCTGGCGCGCCTCCCGCCTCGATCCCGTTCAGGCCCTTCGTTACGAATAAGGCCGTGATCCAAGGTCAAATCCAAGGCCCAATCCAAGGAATGCCGCATTCATGAAACGCAACGTCGTTCTCAAGCTTTCAGGCGTCGCGCGCCACTATGGCCAGGGCGAAACGCTGCTGACCATCCTCAAGGGTGCGGATTTCACCCTGTCGAGCGGTGAGATGGTGGCGCTGGTGGCGCCTTCAGGCACCGGCAAGTCGACCCTGCTGCATATCGCAGGGCTGCTGGAGCATCCTGACGGCGGCGAAGTCACGGTCAACGGCCGCCCCTGTGATGGCCTCTCCGATGACAAGCGCACGGCGATCCGCCGCGGCGAGATCGGCTTTGTTTATCAGTTCCATCACCTGCTGCCGGAGTTCTCGGCGCAGGAAAACATCATGATGCCGCAGCTTATCGCCGGCCTCTCATGGAAGGAAGCGAGCGAGCGGGCAAAGATGCTTCTGGATTACATGCGCATCGGCCACCGCGGTACGCATCGCCCGGGCGAGCTTTCCGGCGGCGAGCAGCAGCGCGTGGCAATCGCGCGCGCCGTTGCCAATGCGCCGAGCCTGCTTCTCGCCGACGAGCCGACCGGCAATCTCGACCCGGAAACCGCCAGCTATGTCTTCGACGCTCTGGAGGCTCTGGTGCGTCAGTCCGGCCTTGCCGCGCTGATCGCCACACACAACCACGAGCTTGCCCGGCGCATGGACCGGCGCGTGACGATCTCCGACGGCAAGGTCGTGGATTTCTGATTATCAGGGGATAATCAGCCCGCCGCGATAATCGAGCTCATAGGCCTTTTGACCATCGACAAGGATGAATTCGTGGCCACGGAAATGCGTGCAGTCGCCTTCGCTCGTATCGACATAGCGCCCCAGCGAATGATCGAAGACCATGCCGCCGAGGAAGCGGCCCTGCTTGTAGAGCTGTGACAGCGCGGCGCTAATGATCGTGCCGGCGACAGTTCCGTCGATGATCCCGGGCTCGATGATCCGCCCGAAATAGTTCATCGCCCATACCGGCTTTTCCTCCAGCCACACCACTTCCTGACCGGCGAAATCGCTACCGCCGAAATAGCTGTCGAGATAACGCCAGATGCCGCGCTTGTAGCCGAGGTCATGGGCGCCGATCCGATAGGAAGGCTGTGCCTTGGCGCCGGCAACATAAGTCTGCGATTTGGCTTCGACGATGAAGCCGTTGAGTTCCTGCGTGTCCATCGTCCCAATGCTCCGATGTTAACCATGTCCCGCAGAAGCGGGGGGTAAACCTGTTGACAACAGAACATACATGGAACAAATTAAAAACATAAGAGCAAAAGGAGAGCTAAATGACTGACATGATCCGTGATATTGCAGCATTCACCTCCATCGCAATGTTCATTGCCAGCTTCTCGCTGATCGTCATGGCAATGTAAGAATTCAGGGGACCGCATGGCTGCCATGCGGTCCTGAAGCGGGACTTTGTCTGGACAGAATCGCCTTCAATGCCGACAATGCGCACTCTTCATTGATGCAGTTGGAAGGGCATGTCATGGCGGATGCTGAACAGGGTGCGGTCGGCGGAAAACCGGGCTTCGTCCATCTAAGGGTTCACTCCGCCTATTCGCTGCTCGAAGGCGCGCTGCCCCTCAAGAAGATCCTCTATAAAGCGTCGGGCGACAGCCAGCCGGCTATTGCCATCACCGATACCAACAATCTCTTTGTCGCCCTGGAATTTTCCCAGAAGGCGCTGGACGACGGTCTGCAGCCGATCATCGGCTGTCAGGTGTCGATCGACATGGAGGATGGCCTCGACACCGAGAAACGGGGCGGTCAGCAGGCGTTGGTCAAATTGCCTTCGATCGTGCTTCTGTCCGCTACAGATGCGGGTTACGAACGGCTGGTCGATCTCGTCAGCCGCGCTTATCTCGGCGGCGAGAGCAATCAGGCCATCCATATTCGTTCCTCCTGGTTGGAGGAAATCGGCACCGAAGGGCTGATCGCTTTGACAGGTGCCTCGACCGGCCCTGTCGACATGCCGCTTAAGGACGGCCATGCCGGCCCGGCAGAGGCGCGAGTGCTGGCGCTGAAGCGCCTCTTCGGTGATCGGCTCTATGTCGAGCTGCAGCGGCACGGCACCTACGACAAGCGCCACGAACAGAAGGTCATCGGCCTTGCCTACAAGCACGATCTGCCACTGGTTGCGACCAACGAGGCCTTCTTCCCGACACGAGACGATTACGACGCGCATGACGCGCTAATGGCGGTGGCCCACAACGCCATCGTTTCCGACGACAGCCGCTTCCGCCTCTCGCCGGATCACTATCTGAAGAGCCGTGCGGAGATGGAAAAGCTCTTCGCCGATCTGCCCGAAGCGCTTGATAATACCGTCGAGATCGCAAGGCGCTGCTCCTTCGTGCTGAAGACCCGCAAGCCGATCCTGCCGCGCTTCACCGGCGCGACCGATGATCCCGAGGAGGCCGAGCGCGCAGAATCGCTCGAACTTCGGCGCCAGGCGGAGGAGGGGCTCGACATGCGCCTTGCCGAGCTTGGAATGTCCGCCGGCTACGAGGAGAAGGATTATCGCGAACGGCTGGAATTCGAGCTCAGCGTCATCGAGCGCATGAAGTTCCCCGGCTACTTCCTTATCGTTGCGGACTTCATCAAGTGGGCCAAGCAGCATGACATTCCGGTCGGTCCTGGCCGCGGCTCGGGTGCGGGTTCGCTGGTCGCCTATGCGCTGACGATTACCGACGTCGATCCGCTGCGTTTCTCGCTGCTCTTCGAACGCTTCCTCAACCCGGAACGCGTTTCGATGCCGGACTTCGACATCGACTTCTGCCAGGATCGCCGCGAAGAGGTCATCCGCTACGTGCAGCGGAAATATGGTCGCGAGCAGGTGGCGCAGATCATCACCTTCGGTTCGCTGCAGGCGCGCGCGGCACTGCGCGACGTCGGCCGCGTGTTGGAAATGCCCTACGGCCAGGTCGACAAGATCTGCAAGCTGGTGCCGAACAACCCAGCAAACCCGACGCCGCTTTCCAAGGCGATCGAAGAAGAGCCGAAGCTGCAAGAAGAAGCAGCCAAGGAACCGGTCGTTGCCCGCCTTCTGGATATCGCCCAGAAGATCGAAGGCCTCTATCGCCACGCCTCGACCCACGCCGCCGGCATCGTGATCGGCGACCGCCCGCTGTCGAAGCTCGTGCCGATGTATCGCGATCCGCGGTCCGACATGCCGGTCACCCAGTTCAACATGAAGTGGGTGGAACAGGCCGGTCTCGTGAAGTTCGACTTCCTCGGCCTGAAGACGCTGACCGTGCTCAAGGTCGCTGTCGACTTCTGCAGGAAGCGCGGCATCGAGGTCGATCTTCCGAAGATCCCGCTCGACGACAAGAAGACCTACGAGATGCTTTCGCGCGGCGAGACGGTCGGCGTGTTCCAGGTTGAAAGTGCCGGCATGCGCAAGGCACTGATCGGCATGAAGCCTGACTGCATAGAGGACATCATCGCGCTGGTCGCCCTCTATCGTCCAGGCCCGATGGAAAACATTCCGACCTACAATGCCCGCAAGCACGGCGACGAGGAGTTGGAATCGATCCATCCGATGATCGACCATCTGCTCAAGGAAACGCAGGGCGTTATCGTCTACCAGGAGCAGGTGATGCAGATCGCCCAGGTCCTGTCGGGCTATTCGCTTGGCGAAGCCGATCTTCTGCGCCGCGCCATGGGCAAGAAGATCAAGGCCGAAATGGACCAGCAGCGCGAGCGCTTCGTCGTTGGCGCGG
Source organism: Hyphomicrobiales bacterium (assembly GCA_900473185.1). Lineage (GTDB taxonomy): Bacteria > Pseudomonadota > Alphaproteobacteria > Rhizobiales > Rhizobiaceae > Rhizobium. Next base: position 41,079 of record UCKU01000036.1, read on the forward strand.
TCAAGAACGGCGTGTCCAAACCGCAGGCCGACAACATCTTCGAACTCTTGGCAAAGTTTGCAAACTACGGCTTCAACAAGTCGCACGCTGCCGCCTACGCGATCGTCTCCTATCAGACGGCCTATATGAAGGCGCACTATCCGGTCGAGTTCCTAGCCGCGTCGATGACGCTCGATATGTCAAACACCGAAAAGGTCAACGACTTCCGCCAGGATGCCAAGCGCCTGGGGATCGAAGTCATTGCGCCCTCTGTCCAGACTTCCTTCCGCCAGTTCGAGACCGGCGACAACCGTATCTACTACGCGCTTGCGGCTCTCAAGGGGGTCGGCGAATCCGCCGTCGATCACATCGTCGAAATGCGCGGCGATAAGCCCTTTGCCAGCATCGAGGATTTCTGCCTGCGCATCGATCCGCGCCAGGTGAACCGCCGCGTGCTGGAAAGCCTGATCTATGCCGGCGCCTTCGATTGCTTCAACCTGGATCGCGCCCAGCTTTCGGCCGGTCTCGACCGCGTGCTCGGCTATGCGCAGCGCGCCCAGGAAAATAAGCTGAGCGGCCAGTCGGATATTTTCGGCGGTGCTCTATCCTCGGGTCCGGAAAAGATCGCGCTGCCGCCATTCTCGCCCTGGCTTGCTTCCGAGCGGCTGCTTAAGGAATTCCAGGTGCTGGGCTTCTACCTGACCGCCCATCCGCTCGACAGCTATAACAACATCCTTCAGAAGATGCGCGTCCAGACCTTCGCGGATTTCTCGACGGCGGTGAAGCAGGGTGCTGCGAACGGGCGACTGGCGGGCACCGTCATTTCCAAGCAGGAACGCAAGACGCGCACCGGCAACAAGATGGGCATCATTGTCTTCTCGGATTCCTCCGGCCAGTACGAAGCCGTGCTCTTCTCAGAAATGCTGAACCAGTATCGTGACATACTGGAGCCCGGAAAATCCTTCGTCATCACTGCGATCGGTGAAGAGCGGCCGGAAGGTGTCAGCCTGCGTCTGCAGACCATCCAGTCGCTGGAGGAAAAGTCGCTGCAGATGCAGAAGGCGCTGCGCGTCTATGTCCGCGACTCCGGCCCGCTGCGCGCCGTTGCCGCACATCTGAACGCCAAGGGCGACGGCCTCGTCTCCTTCATCGTCATCAAGGAGGAGGGCAAGCGCGAGGTCGAAGTGGTACTGCAGGAAAAGTATCGTATTACGCCGGAAATCGCAGCCGCTATGCGCGCTGCTCCCGGCGTCGTCGACGTCGAACTCGTTTAACGAAATGGAGCGACCGGTACTATGCCGGTCGCCTTTGTTATCAGCCGGCCTGCACCCGGCATGATGCATCCGGGCAGCGCCGCCTACCGAAGCCCATGACCACCATGCCGATCAGCGTGGCTCCGACCGGCACGAGAAGCGCGGCGCGCAGTGCCTCCAGCCGTTCGGAGGGGCTTTCGCCATCGCCGAGAGCAAGTGTGCCGACGGCGCTGACGGCGGAGAGGCCGAGGGCCGCGCCGAACTGGAACGACGTATTCACCAGCCCGCTTGCCAATCCCTGTTCGTTTTCGGCAATACCTTCAGTCGCAATGATCGTCAGCGGGCCGTAGCCAAGCGAGAAGGCCAGGCCGAGCAGGATCGTCGACGGCAGCATCGCCGCGTAGGTCCAGTCGAGCCCCATGCCGAGGAAGAGCACGTAGCCCGCGACGGCAAAAGCAAAGCCGCCAAGCACCACGCGTCCATTGCCGAAGCGCTCGACGAGCAGGGGCGTCAGCAACGGCGCCAGAATGGCGTCCATGCCGATGACGATGAGGGCGAGGCTGGTTTCGAAGGAGGACCAGCCGAGCAGTTCCTGCAGGTAGAGCGAGACGATGAACTGAAAGCCGAAGAAGGCGCCGGTGAAGAGCATCGCTCCGAGGTTGGATTGTACCAGGGCGGCAGACCGGAAGATGCCGAGCCGCACGAGCGGCGCACGCGAATTGCGTTCGATGAGGATGAAGGCGAGCCAGAGCACCGCGCTCGCGCCCACCGCCGCAATCGTCCAGGTTAGCTCACTGGTGGCATGTTCCAGCCGGGTCAGCGCATAGGCGGCAAGCAGCATGGCGCCGGTCAGGGTCACTGCGCCGGCAATGTCGAATCTCTGGCGTGGGGTTGTGTCCTCCTTGTTCTCCACGATCAGCTTCATGCCGGCAACGAGCAGGATGGCGGAGAAGATGACAGGTGCGAAGAACACCCATCGCCAGCCGACAGTGGACAGAAGCCCGCCAATGACAAGGCCGAGCGAGAAGCCGGCCGAGGCCGTGCCGGCATAGATTAGCACGGCCCTGTTGCGCTGCGATCCCTCGCGAAAGCTGCCATTGATGAGCGCAAGCCCGGCGGGCGTCATGAAGGCGGCCGCTGCACCCGTGACGAAGCGGGCCGTCAGCAGCATCCAGCCCTCGGTCGCAAAGCCGCCGAGGCCGGAGAACAGCAGGAAGACGGTCAGTGCTGTCAGGAAGACCTTGCGCTTGCCGTACATGTCTGCGACGCGCCCGCCAAGCAGCATCAGCCCGGCATAGGCAAGCACATAGGCAGAAACCACGGCGCTCAGCGTGGTGGTCGAAAGACCAAGCTCGGCCCGGATCGATGGAAGCGCGATGTTGAGCATGGCCGCATCGACGCCTTCGAGAAAGATCGCGCCGCACAGAACGGCGAGCATTCCGGCGGCGCTGCGGCTCATTCTTCCGCTATCCACCGCCAGTGGAGGACTTGTAGACATTCTGATTTCCTTGTCCGTGAAGCAGGGAAGAGCGAGAATGGTTACATATTGATCCTCGGTTCCCTATTGTAACCAAGGCTGACATAAGTCATGGTTCGGACCCATGGAAGAAGGCACTTCAAACTCACCGAGTGACTGCTGCAGCACCGACCGCGATTACGACATCCACCAGTGGGATTCGCGGGAGGAATGCGAGGTGCGCCAGATCCTCGATCGCATCGCCGACAAATGGTCGCTGCTGGTCATTGCCCTGCTCGAAAAACGCACCTTGCGCTTTACCGAATTGCGCAAAAGCATCGATGGCATCAGCCAGCGTATGCTGACGACGACATTGCGTCAGCTCGAGCGTGACGGGCTGATCGAGCGGACAGTCTATCCCGTCGTTCCGCCAAGGGTTGATTATGCTCTGACAGAGCTCGGCTGCACGCTGCACGACACAATCAAGGCGCTTGTGGTCTGGACGGAAACGAACCAGGCAACGATCATCTCCGCCCGTCGAAGCTACGACGAACGCGCCAGCGAGAAGCTTTGGTAGGCCTCAGCTCTCGCGGGTGATGGTGATGAATCCCGTGCCTTCGCCGGTTTCGGATCCGAGGCCGGTATCTGATATCGTCAGCGTTGAGCCGGGCGAGATCAGTGCATCGATCCGGTGACGGGTTTCTTCTGACATGGAGATGCGGCTGAGCGCTCTGGCGATTGGGCGGCCGCTGATGATGGAGCTTTCCTGATTGGCGATGCCGAGCCGCTTCACCGTCTCGCGGGAGAGATTGTTCTCCAGCGTTACGCCCAGCCAGTCCGCCGTGCCTGTCGCATCATCGACTGAGTGCAGCGAGAAGAAATGCGTGCCGAGAGCAAGGCCCGGATCGGCGATGGTAATGGGCGCCTCAAAGAGCGGCTTGAAATCCTGTCGCACCATGATGACGCCATTCGGAGGCTCGCCTTTGCCTGCCGCGGCGTAAACTTCCCTCAGGAGAGTATCCGTGATCAGACCCTTGTCACGGGCAAATTCCGTTGGCCGCAGCGCTTTGAAGGCATTGATAGCCTGAACGGTCGCTGGACCGGCCAGCCCATCAGGTTCGCCGGCGGCAAAGCCGAGCTGGTTTAGCAGGGCCTGGATATCGATGACGTTTTCACGCAGCGTCCGGCGCGTAATCAGCATGCTGATCGGCGCGGTATCCGCAGCGGGCGCCTGCAGCTGGAACTGCGGCATCGGCAGGGCAGCCGTCGTCTCGTTCATGGCGACCAGCACCTGCGTCTTCGCGTCACCTATGGCCGGCCGCAGCTCCACGTCCGATAGCAGTGGTGCCGGTTCGGGCCGGTCGGGGTGGAACAGGGTCGGATGGTCAATCGGCTCTGGTGTCAGTTCGCTGTCGGTGATGATGACGGGCACGCCCATCTCGGTCATCTTGTAGAGCGATTTCGCAAAGGCGCCGGGCATGCGCACGCAGCCATGTGAGGCCGGATAGCGCGGCACGGAATTAGACTCGTGCAGCGCGATGCCGGACCATGTCAGCCGCTGCATGAAGGGCATCGGCGCGTTCGAATAGATGTTGGATTCGTGGTACTTCTGCTTCTCGATGACGGAGAAGATACCGCTCGGCGTCGTGTGCCCGTCCTTGCCGCTCGAGATCTTGGAGGTCGCCACGACCTCCGCACCGTCATAGACGGCCAGCGCCTGCTTACCCTTGGACACGAAAATCTGCAGCGTGCGCGCGTCTGCTGCAAAGGCCGGATGGACAAGAGCGGTTGCCGACAACAACCCGATAAGAACGCTTACACGCACAGACATGACGCAATACACCACATGCACAAAAACGACGCGAGTTAAGCACGCGAAGTTTAACGAAGGCTTGAATACGCAGCAGCGCTTTGATCACGAGATTGTGGGATATTCAATTTTATGCAAATCTAAAATATTGGAAGTCTTGGGGGAGACTTGGAAATGCATGTCGATATTGTTTCTGCGTTCGATGATCTGCATGCCCTGAAAGATAACTGGAACGAGGTCTATGCTGCCGATCCGGAGGGGAACTACTTCCTCTCCTGGCACTGGATCGCCAAATGGCTGGAGCGGCGCGTTTCGTGGTTCGTTCTCGCCGCCAGACGGCAGGCGGGGGATGACCGATATGTGGCTTTCCTGCCCATCCAGCTGCATGTCGAATTCGAGGAAGGGCAGGGCCTCGTCAATATCCTGCGGCTCGGCGGCACGCCCTATGCCGGCTATAACGGCCTCTTGACACGTCCCGAGGATGCCGAAGCGGCGCTCAGCGCCTTTGCCGATTGCCTGCAGACCTTCAACTGGAGACATCTCGATCTCGACGATGTCTATATATCCGAGGAGAGGCTGAAGACGCTCCTCGAGGCCTTTCCGGTTTCCGAATTTTCAAAGAGAAAAGTCGCTCGCAGGCCGCATATCACCTCGGTTGGTGAAAACATCGACCATGACGTCCATGTCTATGTGCCGCTCGGTGATGATTTCGAAACCTTCGTCGATGAGCGTTTCGGCTCGAAGACCCGGCGCAATGCGCGAAAAGCGCTGCGCGACCTCGTCGCACCGCAGAACGAGCTGCGCATCACGCACGTCACGCCCGAGACGATGGAGCGCGACCTGGCGCTCTTCTATGAGATGTGGAACCTGCAGTGGGGCGAGCGCCAGCCACGCTACGGAAAGTTCATTCTCGACAACAGCCGTCATATGCTGCCGGCCTGCATCGAGCATGGCACGGTCTTCATGCCGATTCTCTGGCATCAGGACAAGCCGGTCGGCACCTTCATCACCTTCCTCGATCCCCACCGCAAGTCGATGATGTGCTTCCTCGGAAGCCGCGACCTGACCTTCCGCCACTCGATCAGCCCCGGCTTCATGCTCCATTGCTACAATCTGCGCTGGGCGATCGAAAATGGCTACCGCATCTACGACATGGGCACCGGCAATTACAGCTATAAGGATTTACTCGGATCGGAGCATCATCTCGTCGAGAAGCTGCAGATCTCCACGCTGACAGGCCGCAATATCGGCGACCGCCTCGATCCGCACTCGCTTGGCATCGCCATGCATCAGGCGGTGCATTTCTTCGGGAATGGAAATTCGACCGCCGCCGAACTCTGCTGCCGGCAGATCCTGGCCGTCAACGAGAAACATGCACAAGCCTCCTCATTGCTGGCGAAAATCGAGGCAGCACAGCGGCCAAGGCTGACCGGTGATCCCGAAACCCATTTCAATGCAGCCGCCGAACGTCATCGCGCCGGCGATCTTACTGCTGCGGAAGCTGGCTATCGCGACGTGATCTCGGTCGTGCCGGATCATTTCGATGCTCTGCAGCATCTGGCATTGCTGCTCCTGCAGAAGGGCGATCTGCGTGGCGCAGCAGTCTGCGTCGACAAGGCGATCGAGGCGAAACCGACATCCGCCTCAGCCTATTGCAATCGCGGCAATATCCAGGCGCGGCTTTCGAATTTCGATCAGGCGCTCGCTAGCTACGATCGAGCAATCGCTCTCGATGCCGGCCACGCCATCGCCCTCAACAATCGCGGCAATGTTTTACGGCGACTGGGGCGCCACGATGAGGCGCTGGAAAGCTATGATCGCGCCATCGCGATCGAACCCGGTTATGCACAGGCTGTGAAGAACAGGGAGGCGGCTCTGCAGGAAATGGCCACGGTGCCGGCCTAGAGCGCCGTGCGTCCATTCGGACGCACAAAGGACGCCCTAACTCTTTGAATCTACGCATCGGGCTTTCCGAAAATCGATTCCGATTTTCGGGCCGATGCTGCAGGCTAGCGGTCCCCCTTGCCGCCGAAAGTATAGCCGGTTTCGACCATGCCCTTGCCGAATTTGTCGCGCAACTTGTCCATGGCCGCCTCTGCCGCCGCGCGCCGGCCGGATTGCTGGTCGATGAGATCGGGCGGGTCAGCCCGGCCGGCGTCACCGAGGTCGGTGACGCCGATGCCGATCAGACGGAATTTCGTGCCGTCCGTTTCCTTTTCCAGAAGGTCGAGTCCGGTGCGGAAGATCTTGTCGGCCAGCTGTGTCGGGTCTTCAAGGCGGCGGTTGCGGGTACGCGATTTGAAATCGGCGGTCTTCATCTTCAGCACCACGGTCTGGCCGGCAATGTCGCTCTTCTTCAGCCGCCAGGAGACCTTTTCCGAGAGATTGCGCAGGATCGGCACCAGATCGTCATAACGCGAGATATCGTCGAAGAAGGTGGTTTCGGCCGAGACGCTCTTGGCGGCATCGTTGATATGCACCTCGCGGTCGTCGATTCCGCGCGACAGGCGGGAAAGCCGCTGGCCGATGCTGCCGTAACGGCGCATCAGGTCGTTCTCTTCCATTTGCTGCAACTGGCCGATCGTGCGGATACCATCCGCTTCGAGCGTCGCGGCAAATGCCTTGCCGACGCCCCAGATGGTCGTCACGGGACGAGGCGCCAGAAACTCCACGGCTTCCTCGCGTCCGATGACGGAAAAACCACGCGGTTTCTGCAGGTCGGAGGCGACCTTGGCGAGGAATTTGCAATAGGAAAGACCGACCGAGACGGTAATGCCGGTCTCCTTTTCAACGCGGCGGGCAAACTTCGCCAGCGTGCGGGCCGGCGGATCGTGATGCAGCCGTTCCGTGCCGCCGAGTTCCAGAAATGCCTCGTCGATGGAGAGCGGCTGCACAAGCGGTGTCAGTTCCTGCATCAGCGCGCGGACCTGCCGCCCGACCTTGACATATTTCTCCATGTCCGGGCGGATAACGACTGCCTGCGGGCAAGCCTCCAGCGCCTTGAACATCGGCATGGCCGAGCGGACGCCGTGGATGCGGGCGATATAACAGGCAGTTGAGACGACCCCACGCTTGCCGCCGCCGATGATCACGGGCTTGTCGGCAAGCTCCGGATTGTCGCGTTTTTCCACAGCAGCATAGAAGGCGTCGCAGTCAATATGCGCGAGCGTCAGGTCATAAAGCTCTTTGTGGCGCGCGAGACGCGGGCTGCCGCAAACATGGCAGCGGCGCACGTCTCCCTTCTGCTCGGCAAGGCAGTCGCGACAGAAGCCGGGTGTCTTGTCAGATGCAGGCGCCATGGTGAGAACAAAGGTTGAACATTGCAACATTACGCCCTAAGCTTTTGAGTCTCAAGAGAGGGAGGAGAGCTTGGCCGTGGATATCGATCTTCGCTTCGAACCTGTCACGGCCGAGCGCTGGGGCGATTTCGAAAAGCTGTTCGGCCCGCAGGGCGCCTTCTATAATTGCTGGTGCGTGGCGCTGCGCCTTCCGCATGCCGTCCGCACGAAGATGGAGCCTTCGGAGCGCAAGGTCCATATGCAGGGCCGCATTGAGGCGGGACCGCCGCCGGGCATTCTCTGTTATATCGAGGGCGAGCCTGTGGCCTGGATTCAGGTGGGGCCGCGCCACGACGTGCCGCAGTTCAATTCGCCGCGAACGGTTTCGCGGCCACTCGAGGAGGGTGACGCTCATGATCCCTCGATCTGGGCAGTCAGTTGCTTCTTCCTGTTGCCGAAGCTGCGCGGAAAAGGCTTGAGCCACAGATTGCTTGCTGGTGCCGTCGATTATGCCCGCGGTCAGGGCGCACGGTTGCTGGAAGCCTGTCCGATCGACCATGTGAAGCAGTCGAAATCCGTCACGCTTTGTATCGGCTCCACGGCGATTTTCGACACGGCCGGTTTCGAAACGATCGCGCGGCGCAAGGACGGCCGGCCGCTCATGCGGCTGGATTTGCACGGCTGATCGTGTGTGCCGCAAGATGTTGGTCGATGAGTTCGGCGGCATGAGTCCAGTCTCTTGCCCGCGTGATATCCTCGGCGGCGGCTGGCGCGAAGCGGTGAACGGGTGTGTCAGGCATGAGATGGATGAGCAGGCAATCTGTCACATGCTCCTTCACGGAATGCAGGTTGCGCGCCATATCATCGATAAAGATGACCGGAAGATCGCGACCGCCATGCAGCGCCTGTACGATCGGTCCCTTCGGCTGTTCGCTGGCAAGCAACGGGAAGGTGAGGCCGGCGCTGTCGAGAAGGCGACGACGATGGGCGGAAAACTGCGGTGGCATCGCGGTGAGGAACAGGACGTCGGCGTCATCAGACAAGCGTTCGAGCGTCGAAACGACGGGATCGATAGGCGTTTGCCAGCTTTCCTGGGCCTCGAAGAATTCCAGGATCAGCCGGCTGACATGCTGATCCTCAAGCACAAGCCCGTCGGCCAGCGAGACGATGTTGCCGTGAAGACGGAAGGAGCGCGGCAGAAATTCATGGCCGAGACTTTTGAGGTACAGCTGGAAAGGATCAATGAATTGCAGCACCACATCATCGACATCGCAGACGATGAGCGGCCTGTCGCCAAGGCGGATATGCGAAATGTCGAATTCGGCGCTGTTGCTCACGATCAGTATTCCCCGGAGTCGAGGCCGGGCGGCGAGAAGTGGCGCCATGCCGCAGTCAGCGCTTCCGGTGTCGTGTTCGTCGCCTCACAGAAGGCGATCGCCGTCGGCTCATGGTTCATGAGGAAATCCAGCATGCCGGCGAGAAAGCCGGGATCGTTGATGGCATTGCGCACTTGCTGGGGTTCTACGCCTGTCAATGCCAGGAAGCGACCGAAGAGATCCGGGTCGTTCGCAAGCCAGCCGAGGACGGCAATGGCCGTTTCTTGCGGATCTGCTGCCGCCGCAAGTTGTTTCGAAGTCTTGAAATTGCTTTGCATTGCGGTGGTCGAGTTACCTTTTCTTCAACCAAATACCGGTAGCTTGCACTATCGGTTTCATGGGGCCATTTGTCAGCTAATGTCTTTATCATGGACATTTGGCTTCAAGAGCGGACGTAGGGACAGCTGATCATGCCCAAACAGGTGATGATTGTAGAAGATAACGAGCTCAACATGAAGCTCTTTCGCGACCTCATTGAGGCCTCGGGCTATACCACGATCCAGACCCGCAACGGCATGGAAGCGCTTGATCTTGCGCGCAAACATCGCCCCGATCTTATACTTATGGATATTCAGCTTCCGGAAGTTTCCGGTCTCGAAGTCACCAAGTGGCTGAAGGAAGACGACGAACTGCATGTGATCCCGGTCATTGCCGTCACGGCCTTTGCCATGAAGGGCGACGAGGAGCGGATCAGACAGGGCGGCTGCGAGGCCTATGTCTCGAAGCCGATCTCCGTTCCGAAATTCATTGAGACGATTAAGACTTATTTGGGCGACGCCTGAGGCATCGGAAAAAAGATTCATGACTGCGCGAATACTGGTTGTTGATGATATTCCGGCAAATGTGAAGCTGCTCGAAGCGCGGCTGCTGGCCGAATATTTCGACGTGCTGACCGCGGCCGACGGCTACGAGGCGCTGGCGATCTGCGACCGCAACCAGGTGGATCTCATCCTGCTCGACATCATGATGCCCGGCATCGACGGTTTCGAAGTCTGCGAGCGGCTGAAGGCCAATCCGAAGACCGCCCATATTCCCGTCGTCATGGTCACAGCACTCGACCAATCGGCCGACCGCGTGCGAGGCCTGAAGGCCGGTGCCGACGACTTCCTGACGAAGCCCGTCAACGACCTGCAGCTCATCTCCCGCGTAAAAAGCCTGCTGCGCCTGAAGACGCTGAGCGACGAACTGCGCGTGCGCGCCGAGACCGCCCATACGATGGGCATGGACGAGTTGATGCGCGCCGGCGACGGACGCTCTGACGAGGCGGGGCAGGTGTTGCTGGTCGACAGCCGCGCCAACTCGCAGGAACGTATCATCAAGGCGCTGAAGCCCGTCGCAGACGTGGTCGCCATCTCCGATCCGCAGGCGGCTCTTTTCGAAGCCGCCGAGAGCGCCTTCGAACTCGTCATCGTCAACGCCAATTTCGATGAGTATGATCCGCTGCGGCTCTGCTCGCAGTTCCGCTCGCTGGAACGGACCCGTTTCCTGCCGATCCTGATCATCACGGAGCAGGGCGCCGACGAGATGGTCATCCGCGCGCTCGATCTCGGCGTCAACGACTATATCGTGCGCCCTGTCGATCCGAACGAGCTCGTCGCCCGCAGCCTGACGCAGATCCGCCGCAAGCGCTACAACGACCGCCTGCGCGCCAGCGTCAAGCAGACGATCGAACTCGCTGTCACCGATCCGCTGACCGGTCTCAACAACCGCCGTTATCTCGACAACCATCTCAATGTGCTCTTCAACCGCTCGATGGCCCGTGGCCGGCCGCTCTCGGTGTTGATCACCGATATTGACCGCTTCAAGCAGGTCAACGACACCTATGGCCATGACGGCGGCGACCAGGTGCTGAAGGAATTCGCAAACCGTGTGCGTTCGACCGTCCGCGGCGCTGATCTTGCCTGCCGTTACGGCGGGGAGGAGTTCGTCGTCGTCATGCCGGACACCTCGCCGGAAATTGCCGCGGCCGTTGCCGAGCGCCTGCGCGCGGCCATTGAAAGCGCGCCGTTCCTGCTGAAGTCGTCGGGCGAAACGCTGAATATTACGGCTTCTTTCGGCATATCCTCGCGCATTGCCTCAGTCATAACGCCCGACCAGCTCATGAAGCAGGCAGACCTTGCGCTCTATGAGGCGAAGAATACCGGGCGCAACCGCGTCGTAGCCTCGGCCGCCTGACACACAGCGTTCCGTAATGCGTCGCTTTCGGTTATCCACTGGGGGTAGCTGAACCTTACGAATATTTAATTTTGCTGGCTGCAATGAAGGCGCCGGTTTTCCAACCCGATAGCCAAAAAATGGACTTTAAAGCGTGTTTCTTCCGATAACACGTATCGCCTGCTCCCGAAAGCTAGAGGCAGAGAATGCGAAAAGAAGAGCGGACTATAGTTGCATCCAGATTGTCTGGTCCGTGTAAATCGTATTTCACAAAACGTAACGCCGACACCTTACGTTAGGGGAGGGGCTGACGTATTATTGCAATATATTTCTGAAATTCTTGCCGATGTAAAATATTGTCCTTTTGGAAAAAGAGATTTGGCTGCGTCTTTACACGTGCCAAAATTGGACTTTTAACCATAGAATCATACTCGCAAATTTTACCATTAAGAATTTGTTGATTTTCTTTCATTTTTGCGCAAATTATCGGCTCAGAACAGAAAACGCTCCCATGGAGGAGCTGTCGATACCCCATGATGCTCAGGTCCGCCGCATCTCCTGGGTCGTGGGGTCGGTCGGCTGGTACGCAATCTCAAACGGTTCCTCGTGCCGTTTTGCATGCTGGCCGACCCCCTTTTCGAAAAAAACGCCGTCACTTCCCAAAGATGGAAGGGCGGCGTTTTTCTTTGTTTGCGCTAACATTGCCGTCAGCAAGTCCAGAACAAACAAAAAGCGCGCAACCCGAAGGCGCGCGCTTTTTTAGAACCGTCAGACCAAGTGATTACTTGATCTTGGTTTCCTTGAACTCGACGTGCTTCTTTGCAACCGGGTCGTACTTGGTCTTCGTCATCTTGTCCGTCATCGTACGGCTGTTCTTCGTCGTGACGTAGAAGAAACCGGTGTCGGCCGTCGACAGAAGCTTGATCTTGATAGTGGTAGCCTTGGCCATGGTCGTCCTGCCTTTAAGAAAATGAAAGCCGTGGAAAGCCGGATAGGCTCCACGGCAAATTCTGGCGCGAAACTACGAATCTAGCCCGAAAAGTCAAGCCCGCTTTCCGAGGAAAAGCAGTCTTATGCCGGCGAGCAAGGCATAAAGCGCGAAGAAACCGGCAATCGCATAGGCAAAACCGTTGTTTCCGGCAACATCGATGGCAGCGCCGATCACCTGGGGGCCCGCAACGGTACCGACGGCATAACAGAAAACGAAGGCCGCATTGGCCGCCGCAAGGTCCGAACCTGTCAGCCGCGAGCCGAGATGGCTGAGACCGACCGTGTAGAGGCCGGAGACGCAGCCGCCCCAGAAAAGCAGGATGCCGGCCATGAGAAGCCAGTTATTGACGAGGACAGGCAGCATCATCGTGCCGACGAAACCGGTCAGGGCCATCAGCGCCAGCAGGGGGCGCTTGTCCTTGATGCGGTCCGAAAGCAACCCGAGCGGGATCTGGAAGATGACGTTGCCGACACCCATCATGGTGAGCAGCAGAGCTGCCTGCGATTCGGTGAAATGCGCGCGCACCGCAAAGATCGGAAAGAGCGAGAGGCCGCCGGCTTCGACTGCACCGAAGATGAAGACAGCCGCGGTCGCGGTCGGCACCAGGAAGACATAGCGCATGAAATGCAGTTCCGGCTTCTCGTCCAGGACCGGGCTTTCATGGCGAGCGACGAAGATCGGGATCGCAGCCAGCAGGATCGCGAAGGCACCGACCAGGAAGGGCAGGATGCCGTCGCTGCCAAGCAGCGAGAAGATCAGCGGTCCGGCAGCAAACCCGAGTGAAAGGACGGTTGCGTAGATGCCGAGCACGAAGCCGCGTTTGGAAGGCGGTGAGGCCGCATTGATCCAGAATTCGGAGAGGATGAAGAGTGTGGTCGTCGCGCCGTGGAAGGCGAAGCGCAGCGGAAACCACATCCAGAAATCCCGAGCATAGTAGAAGCCGAGCGCGCTGAGCGCCGAGATCAGCACCGCCCACATCATGGTAGGCGCCACACCGTATTTATGCGCGAGCTTGGTGGTGATCGGTGCCGCCGCCATCGCCGCGATACCGGCCATGGCGGTGTTGAGGCCGATGAGGGTGGAGGAAATGCCACGCTTTTCGAGAATAATGCTGAGGAGAGGGAGTCCCAGACCGATCGCTATGCCGACAGCGGAGATGGACGAGACGGCTGCCACCAGAGAAGGCCAATGGATTTCCTCGAGATCGCCTGGTGTGCCGTTCCTCGGCTGAGACATTTATCCATCCTTAGAGAGGTATGCGGACGAATCGTCCGTCTGGAGCCACATAGAAAGACATAGGCATGCCAAATCCAAGTGACGGGCAGGGTTTCACAATATTTCTGGCATCCGCCGGCGATTTCTTGAGTGTAAGCTTTCCCCGTACAAAAGATGATTACCGTGTCGATCCTCTGCAGATAGTCGGCTATGGGCCATGGCGCTCTGGTCGCTGCCACTACACGCGAAATATGTCTGGAAGGTGAAAGTGTTCAAGCTTGCCGGCCGGGTACGTCGTAATCATCCGGTTCGTCATCATGGCCGTCGAAACCGTGCATCTTCAGCGCCCATTGCAGGCCTATGACGCCGCCCTTGATCGGCTGGATCGAGACGAGCGCCGTGATGATGGTGATCGGTGTCCAGATGGCGAGATGCACCCAGACTGGCAGCACGAAGGCCATATCCGTCAGCATGAACCCGCCGACGACGACGTGGCCGAGTACGAGGATGACGAGATAGGGCGGCAGATCGTCGGCGCGCTGGTGGTACATCGCCTCGCCGCAGGCCGCGCAATGATCGACCGGCTTCAGAAAAGCGCGGAACAGCTTGCCGCTGCCGCAGGCCGGGCAGCGGTTCAGCATGCCGCGCATGATGGAGCGTCCGAGTGGGCGCTCGACATCGGGCGTATCCCCGTAGCGGACGACCTCGTCTGTCGGTGTGCTCATCGATCGTTCCCTTCTCAGAACTAGCGCCGCCCGCGCGGCGGCCTCGTTCCGATCTTCTTGCGAGCGCGGCTTGCGTCGCGTCGCCCCGCCTTGTGGAAGGAGCGCACAGCCGTCGGCATCTTGCGTCCCTCGCTCAGCATCTCGAAGCGCAGGGCGCCCGCGAGCGGAATCGCCTCTGCCAGCCGCACCGTCACATCGTCGCCGAGACGATAGCCAAGACCCGTCTTTTCACCTGATAGCGCCTGATGCGCTTCGTCATAGATGAAATAGTCGGTGCCGAGCGTAGATATAGGGATGAAACCATCAGCGCCATAGTCCGGCAGCATGATAAACAGACCGGATTTGGTGACGCCCGAAACGCGCCCCTCGAATTCCTGGCCGATGCGGCCGGCAAGATGATGGGCGATGAGGCGATCGACCGTCTCGCGTTCGGCGGCCATGGCACGGCGCTCGAAGGTGGAGATTTCGGCGGAGATGTCGTCGAGCGTCGCTTCCTCTTCCGGTGTGATGCCGCCCTCGCCGAAGCCGAGCGAGCCGACGAGCGCACGATGCACGATCAGGTCCGCATAACGCCGGATCGGCGAGGTGAAGTGCGCATACTTCATCAGGTTCAGGCCGAAATGGCCGATATTCTCAGGGCTGTAGATCGCCTGGCTCTGCGAGCGCAGTACCATCTCGTTGACCATCGTCTGGTGCGGCGTGTTGTCAGCCTTGGCGAGGATACCGTTGAAGCTGTTGGCGCGCATATTGCCGCCTTTGGCAAGCGAGATGCCGAGGGTAGCGAGGAACTCGCGCAGCACCTCCTGCTTGGCAAGCGTTGGCGTATCGTGGATACGGTAGATCAGCGGCTGGCGCTTTTTTTCCAGGGTCTCGGCAGCGCAGACGTTCGCCTGGATCATCATTTCTTCGATCAGCTTGTGCGCATCGAGGCGCGGCGGCACGAAGACCCGGTCGACGGTGCCGTCGGGCTTCAGCAGGATCTTGCGCTCGGGCATATCGAGTTCGAGCGGCTGGCGCCGGTCGCGGCCGCGCTTCATCGTCTCGTAGGCGTGCCACAGCGGCTTCAGGATCGGCTCCAGCAGCGGCCCGGTCTTGTCGTCAGGCTTGCCGTCGATCGCCGCCTGCGCCTGCTGATAGGACAGCTTGGCAGCGCTCTTCATCATGATGCGATGGAAGGTATGCCCGCTCTTGCGGCCGTCCTTCGAGAAGACCATGCGAACCGCAAGGGCAGGGCGGTCGACGCCTTCCTTCAGCGAGCAGAGATCGTTGGAGATCCGCTCCGGCAGCATCGGCACGACACGATCGGGAAAGTAGACCGAGTTGCCGCGCTTCAGCGCTTCACGGTCGAGCGGCGAATTCGGCCGCACGTACCAGGAGACATCGGCAATGGCGACGGTGACGATAACGCCGCCGGCATTGTCTTCCGATGGATCATCCTCGGCATAGACGGCGTCGTCATGGTCCTTGGCATCGGCAGGGTCGATGGTGATCAATGGCAGGTCGCGCCAGTCCTCCCGATGCGACATGGTGGCAGGCTTTGCGTCATCCGCCTCTGCGACGGCGGCTGGCGGGAAGACATGCGGAATACCGTGCGCATGGATGGCAATCATCGAGATCGCCTTTTCCGAAGCGACGGAGCCGACGACCGAAAGCACCTTGGCACGCGCCAGGCCGAAACGGCCGAGACGCGCAATTTCCACCTCGACCAGATCGCCGTCCCTGGCATCGCCCTTGTATTCAGGGTCGATCAGCATTTCCTCGCCGCGCCGCTCGATCGGCAGCAGGCGTCCGGCACCGCCGGGCGCATCCTTGAAGACGCCCATTGTGGCACCCCGCCGCTTGTCGATCACCTTGATGATGCGGGCGGTATAGGCCGGGCCGCCGCGGTCGACAGCCGGGAAGATCTTGGCAAGGATACGGTCACCCATGCCTGCAACCGGCGACTTGCCCTTGCCCTGACGGCCCGCCGGCGATTGCTGACGGATGGCGACGGCAGGGGCCACACCTTGATCCTCCGGCCATTCGGCCGGGCGGCCGATCAGCTCGCCATCTTTGTCGCGGGTGGTGATGTCGAGCACGGTGACGGGAGGCAGCGCACCGGGCCGGATCAGCGACTTGCGGGTCTTCTGCAGCATGCCTTCCTGCTCCAGCTCCTGCAGTAGGTGCTTGAGCTCGACGCGGCTTTCGCCCTTCAGCCCGAAGGCCTTAGCGAGCTCGCGCTTGGAGGCTTTCTGCGGATGTTCAGCGATGAAACGCAGGATGACTTCGCGCGGCGGCAGGATGCCGTGCACGATGTTCAGCGGCTCAGGCGCAGGTTCCCCGCTCGCGCGTCCGAATTTTCCCGGGCGCTTGCCCATGGCTCTCGTAGTCTCGCGCGGTTCTCTCGCCACTCTCAGCTCTTTTTCGTTTTCGCCGGCGCTTTTGCCTTGGCTGTCTTCGGCTTTGCCGCGGTCTTCGTCGTCTTGGCTTCAGCGGCCGCAGCCTTCGGCTTCGCCGCCGATTTGGCCTTGGTCTTGCCCGCGGGAGCCTTGCCGGCCTTTTCCACGATCAGCGCCAGGGCTTCCTCGACAGTGATCGCCTGCGGATCCTTGCCCTTCGGCAGCGTCGCATTGACCTTGCCCCAGTTGACATAGGGGCCGTAACGGCCGTCGCGGACGGTAATAGCACCGCCATCTGGATGATTGCCGAGTTCCTTAAGGGCTGCCGGCGTTCCGCGGCCTCCGCCCGGCGCCTTGGCCTGCTTTTCGGCAATCAGCGTCACGGCGCGGTTGAGACCGACCGAGAAGACGTCCTCGATGCTCTCCAGATTGGCATAGGTGCCGTCATGCAGCAGGAACGGCCCGTAGCGGCCAAGCCCGGAAGAGATCATCTTGCCGCTTTCCGGATGTTTGCCGATATCGCGAGGCAGCGAAATCAGCGCCATCGCCTTTTCGTAATCGATATCCTCGGGCTTCCAGCCCTTCGGCAGCGAGGAGCGCTTGGCATCCTTGCCGTCGCCGCGCTGGATATAGGGTCCGAAACGGCCCGAACGCAGCGTCAGTTCCTCGCCGGTGGTCGGGTCGGTGCCGAGGTTCTTCGGCTCGTTCAGAGCTGCACCCTCAGCCTCGCCGCCATTCTCGGAGGAAAGCTGGCGGGTATAGTTGCATTCAGGGTAGTTGGAGCAGCCGACGAAGGCACCGTACTTGCCGAGCTTCAGCGACAGATTGCCAGTGCCGCAGACCTGGCAGATGCGCGGATCGCTGCCGTCCTCGCGCTTCGGGAAGACAAGCGGTGCCAGGGCTTCGTTCAGCGAGTCCAGAACGTTGGTGACGCGCAGTTCCTTGGTGTCTTCGATCTGCGAGAAGAAATCCTTCCAGAAGTCGCGAAGAACCTGCTTCCAGTTCAGTTCGCCAGCCGAGATCCGGTCGAGCTTCTCTTCGAGATCTGCCGTGAAATCATATTCGACATACTTGGTGAAGAAGCTCTCGAGGAAGGCGGTAACGAGACGCCCCTTCGCCTGTGGAATGAGCTTGCGCTTATCGATCGTCACATAGTCGCGGTCGCGCAGTGTCGCGAGCGTCGCGGCATAGGTGGACGGACGGCCGATGCCGAGTTCTTCCATTTTCTTGATGAGCGAGGCTTCGGAATAACGCGGCGGCGGCTCGGTAAAGTGCTGCGTCGAGTTGATCTTCTGCTTGGCGAGATTCTCGCGCGCATTGATCTCCGGCAGGCGGCCATCCTCGTCATCAGCGTCGTCGCTCTGCTCGCCATCTTCCTTCTGGTCGGTATAGGCGGCGATGAAGCCGTCGAAGCGGATGACGGAACCGACGGCGCGCAGGCCAGCCTTCTGGCCATTATTGTCGGCAATGATTTCAGCCGTCGTACGCTCGATTTCGGCCGATGCCATCTGGCTGGCGATACCGCGCTTCCAGATCAGATCGTAGAGACGGATCTGGTCGGCATCCAGGAACTTGCGGACGCGATCCGGTGAGCGGTTGAAGTCGGTCGGGCGGATCGCTTCGTGCGCTTCCTGGGCATTCTTCGCTTTGGTCGAGTAGAAACGTGCCTTTTCCGGCAGGTAACGTTCACCGAACTGTTCGCTGATGGCGCTTCGCGCGGCATCGATCGCTTCCGGCGCCATCTGCACGCCGTCCGTACGCATATAGGTGATCAGACCGACGGTCTCGCCGCCAATGTCGACGCCCTCGTAAAGCTTCTGCGCGATCTGCATGGTGCGCGAGGCCGAGAAGCCGAGCTTGGAGGAGGCCGCCTGCTGCAGCGTGGAGGTCGTAAAGGGCGGTGACGGGTTGCGCTTGACGGGCTTTGCCTCGACGCTTTCGACAACATAGCTGGCACCTTCCAGCAGCGCCTTCAGCTTGCCGGCTTCGTCGCCATTGCCGATAGAGCGCGGCTGCAGCCGCTTGCCATTGGCGGCAACCAGTCTTGCCTCGAACTCGTCGCCGCGCGGCGTCTTCAAGAGCGCCGACAGGTTCCAGTATTCCTCGGAAATGAAGCGCTCGATCTCGGATTCTCGATCGCAGACGAGGCGCAGCGCTACCGACTGCACGCGGCCGGCGGAACGCGCACCGGGCAGCTTACGCCAGAGAACCGGCGAGAGGTTGAAGCCAACGAGGTAATCGAGTGCGCGGCGTGCCAGATAGGCATCGACCAGCGGGACGTCGATGTCGCGCGGATCGGCCATCGCATCGAGCACGGCCTTCTTGGTGATGGCGTTGAAGACGACGCGCTTGACCGGCTTGCCGTTGATGACGCGCTTCTTGTTCAGAAGGTCGAGAACATGCCAGGAGATCGCTTCGCCTTCGCGATCCGGGTCGGTCGCCAGGAAAAGGGCATCGGAGGATTTCACCGCGTCGGCAATATCCTTCATGCGCTTGGACGAGGCGCTGTCCACCTCCCAAAGCATCTCGAAATCCTGATCCGGAAGAACTGATCCATCCTTGGCAGGCAGATCGCGCACATGGCCGAAAGAGGCGAGCACTTTGTATCCTGGACCCAGATACTTATTGATCGTCTTGGCCTTGGCAGGCGATTCCACCACTACAACATTCATGATGATTCTCTAAAAAAGATGCCGATCCGGCGGAGAGGCAGGCGTAACATGCACTGCAACATGAATACCGGCCCCCCGACATGGACAGGGAATTCGCTCTGGTCAAGAGGTTTGCTTCAATTTTACCTCTTTGCCGCGTATCGCAACCATTGCGAGATTTTGAACCTATTGCAATTCAGGATGATTGCGCTATCGTTTTTGAAGCGTGGTTCGGGCTCCTGGTAAAGCAGCCCTCTCCGATTTCATAGAGACAAATATGGCGCCCAAGGCTGCAGAAAAAGACACCGATCGCTCGGCATCGCTTGAAAACATTGCTTTCATCCGGCAGATGCTCGCAGAGTTGCGCCAGGTGGCAGAACGCGAAAATGCGGAGATGCTCTGTTATCTCATTGAAATGGCCTGCGTCGAAGCCGGAGACCTGCAGTCACGCATTGATAACGGCTCAGTCGGTCATGGAAATTGAAACCAGCCCGCCGGCATGGCGATGGAGCCTCCCGGCCATATCCAGCTCCAGAAGAACAAGATAGACGGCGGAAGCCGAGAGACCGGTATGACGGATGATGTCGTCGACCTCTGCCGGCGTCGGACCGAGCGCATCGATGACGAGCGTGCGATCCGTTTCGTCGGGCGGAAGCGACATCCTGCCGCCTTCGCGCTTCGGTTCTTCGGCTGATGGTAGCGAGAAGAGATCGGGCTGGGAGAGCGGCGCCAGCGCTTCCACGACATCCTCAGGCGAAGTGACGATCATCGCCCCGTCCTTCAGAAGGCCGTTCGTGCCGTGGCAGCGTGGATCGAGCGGCGAACCCGGCACGGCAAAGACCAGCCGCCCGAATTCGCCGGCCATCCGCGCCGTGATCAGCGAACCGGAGCGAACGGCTGCCTCCACGACCGCGACGCCGAGCGAGATGCCCGCAATCAGCCGGTTGCGGCGGGGAAAATCCCGCGCACGCGGCTCCCAGCCGAAAGGCATTTCGCTGACGGCAAGCCCGTTGCCGTTCCATATCTCCTCCAGCAGTCCGACATTTTCAGGCGGGTAGGGCTGGTCCAGCCCTCCAGCCATTGCGGCAATGGTGCCGGTATCGAGGCTCGCCCGATGGGCGGCTGTGTCGATGCCACGGGCAAGGCCGGAGACGACCGCATAGCCGGCCCGGCCACAATCTCGGGCCATCATCGCCGCGAACTTCGCGCCGCTGACGGAAGCATTGCGCGAACCGACGATGCCGACCGCCGCTCTCTTTAGCACGGAAAGATTGCCCTTGACCGCGAGCAACGGCGGCGCACCGTCGATTTGGCGGAGCGCCTGCGGATAATCAGGCTCGCCGATGCCGACGAAGCGGGCGCCGAAGCGCTGTGCCGCCTCGAGTTCGCGGTATGCTTCGGCTTCGGTGGCGATGCGGATCGAACGTGTTGCGCCGCCGCGCGCCGATAGTTCCGGCAGCATGGAAAGAGCGGCTTCCGCCGAACCGAAATGATTGATGAGATCGCGAAAGGTCGCGGGGCCGACATTGTCGGAGCGGATCAGCCTCAGCCAGGCGATCCTCTGTCTCTCCGTCAGCGCAATTCCTTTTGGCTTTGCGCTGAGCGCGTCCATTACCCCTTAGCCCCGATCTTGCTTTCCGTCCCGCTGATCAGGCGGGAGATATTGGCCTTGTGTTTCCAATAGGAGATGACGCTCATGATGGCCATGATTGCCGCAACCTTTTCGTCGCCCAATATCCACAATGCAACCGGAATGACAAGCATCGCCAGGAGAGCGGAAAGTGAGGAATAGCGGCTGATAAAGGCAACCCCAAGCCAGACGGCTGCAAAGAGCAGAACCATGAGCGGCGCAACGCCGAGCAGCGTGCCGATATAGGTGGCAACACCCTTGCCGCCCTTGAAACCGATCCAGACCGGGAAGAGATGGCCAATGAAGGCAAAGAAACCGGCGATGATGCCCGCTTCCTCACCCGCGAAATAGGCCATGATCCAGGCAGCGGCGGCAGCTTTCAGCGCATCGAGCAGTAGCGTAGCGGCCGCGAGCTTCTTGTTGCCGGTACGCAGAACGTTGGTCGCGCCGATATTGCCGGAGCCGATGCTGCGCACATCGCCGAGGCCGGCGGCGCGCGTGAGGAGGAGACCGAACGGGATGGAGCCGAGCAGGTAGCCAACGACGACGGCGGCAAGCGCCAGAGGCAGGGTAATCTGCCAGGTGACAAGATCAGATATCATTTTTGTTCCCCAGTCTTTTGCCGAGAGGATGCCCGGAAGGGCAGGGCAGCCCTCAGTCCTGCAATGCGTGAACCAGCGTGCCCCCGACATAGGTCGCAACGGCCCGCCCGCTGAAGCGCGCATCCTCAAACGGCGTGTTCTTCGAGCGGGAGAGAAGCATGTCCTTGGAGACAAGCCAAGGTTCTTCGAGATCGATCAGGGCGATATCGGCCTTGGCGCCGGGCTTCAGCGTGCCGGCATCGAGGCCGAAGATCTGTGCTGGCCGCGTCGACATGGCATCGATCAGCCGCATCAGGCTGACCTGTTCGCTGTGATAAAGCCGTAGCGCTGCCGGGAGCATCGTCTCCAGTCCGACCGCACCATCTTCGGCCTCGGCGAAGGGAAGGCGCTTGGTATCGACATCCTGCGGGTCATGCGAGGAGACGATGATATCGATCGCGCCTTTTGCCAGCGCATCCACCATTGCAACCCGGTCGTCTTCGGAGCGCAGCGGTGGATAGAGCTTGAAGAAGGTCCGGTATTCGCCGATGTCGTTCTCGTTGAGCGCCAGATTGTTGATCGAAACACCGCAGGTGACCTTCACGCCGCGCGAGCGGGCAAGCTCGATCGCCTCGACCGATTCCGGCACGGAGATCATCGCCGCATGGTAATTGCCGCGCGTCAGCTGGGCAATGCGCAGGTCGCGTTCGAGCGGGATCAACTCCGCTTCCTTCGGAATACCGGAGAGGCCGAGCCAGCTCGCAAGCAGGCCTTCATGCATGACACCGTTGGCGCCGAGATATTTGTCACGCGTGGCGCAGGAAAGGACCGCGCCGAATTCGCGTGCATAGGTCATCACCCGGCGCAGCACCTGTGTATCGGAGATGCTGGAATGCGCGTCGGTGAAGGCGACGGCGCCGGCCTGCATCAGGAGGCCGATTTCGGTCATCTCCTCACCAGCGAGCCCCTTGGTAATGGCCGCTGCCGGGTAGACATTGACGACGGCCGTATCCCGCGCCGTCTTCTTGACGAACTCGACGAGTGCGATGTCGTCGATGACGGGATGCGTATCCGGCATCATGATGATGGAGGTCACACCGCCCGCTGCCGCAGCTCGGCTTGCCGAAGCGATCGTCTCGCGATGCTCGCCGCCGGGCTCGCCGATATGGACACGTGCATCGACGAGGCCAGGCGTTGCGACGAGGCCGGTGCAATCGCGCACGATAGCCCCTGCGGGGGTACCCTGATTCTGCGCATCCTTGCCGGCCGCAACGATCAGCCCGTCCTTGACGATAACAGTGCCAACCTCGTCGAGATTGCGGGAAGGGTCGATGATGCGGACGTTTTTGAGGACGAGATTGCTCATGCGCCCACTCCATCAGTGCGGGGACCCTGGTTCTGGGAAACCAGCAGCGTCTCCATGACAGCCATGCGTACCGCGACCCCCATTTCCACTTGTTCCGCGATCACGCTCTGCGGGCCATCGGCGACCTCGGAGGCGATTTCCACGCCGCGGTTCATCGGTCCCGGATGCATGACGAGCGCATCTTCCTTCGCCGCTTTCAGCGTTTCCGCGTCGAGGCCGTAGAAATGGTAATATTCGCGCACCGACGGCACGAAGGCGCCGGACATGCGCTCGCGCTGCAGCCGCAGCATCATGACCACATCCGCTTCCTTCAGCCCTTCCTTCATCGAATGGAAGACCTCGACACCCATCTCGGCAATGCCGGCCGGCAGCAGCGTGGCAGGAGCGACGACGCGCACCCTGGCACCCATGGCGTTCAAAAGCAGAATGTTGGAGCGCGCCACCCGCGAGTGCAGGACATCACCGCAGATCGCCACGATGATGCGCGACAGTCGGCCCTTGGCACGGCGGATCGTGAGCGCGTCGAGAAGCGCCTGCGTCGGATGTTCGTGCTGGCCGTCACCAGCATTGACGACGGAGCAGGAGACCTTCTGGGCGAGAAGTGCCGCGGCACCGGCGCTGGAGTGGCGGATGATCAAGACGTCCGGCCGCATCGCGTTCAGCGTCATCGCCGTGTCGATCAGCGTCTCACCCTTCTTCACCGAGGAATTGCCGACCGACATGTTCATCACGTCGGCGCCGAGACGCTTGCCGGCAAGTTCGAAGGAGGCTTGCGTGCGCGTCGATGCCTCGAAGAAAAGGTTGATCTGCGTCAGTCCCCGAAGGGTCGACGTCTTCTTCTCTCGCTGTCGGCTGATCTTGACGGCTTCGTCAGCCTTGTCGAGAAGATAGGTAATATCCTGCTCGGTGAGGCCCTTGATGCCAATGAGGTGGCGGTGGGGGAAAAAGACCATGACCCTGCCTCTTATTGTCTTCGCGGGGTCTATAAAGAGTGTAGGGGGAAGGGGCAAGCTTGCGCTGTGAGCAAATCCCTATGTCCCCATGCATTTTCCGTCGAATCCCGATAGAGCAGAAATCTGCGAATCACGAACTTCCGGTTTACCTTTGCCGGGCTCATGAAATAGAAGCGAACTATGACCTCCGCAAACCGGACTGACGACAAACTCGCCGAACTCAACCAGCCGAGCCTCTGGTCGGGAATCAACGCCTATCGATCCGATCCGCTGATCGTCGATCTGACCGCCACGCTGCCACGCACCATCCGCGAAGACCTTGAAAACATGGGGCGTTACGTGACCTCGCCGGAGGCACAGGAACTGGCGCGCATGGCAAACCAGGGCACGCCGCAGCTGCGCACCCACGGTCCGCGCGGCGAGCGTCTGGATATCGTCGAATTCCATCCGGCCTGGCATGCGCTGATGCGCCGTTCCATGGCGTCCGGCCTGCATTCCTCCGTCTGGGATCCGCAGGCTGATACGGAGGCCAAGGATCAGGCCCACCATATTCGCGCAGCCCGCTTCTATCTGACGGCGCAGCTGGAATCCGGCCATCTCTGCCCGTTGACGATGACGAGCGCGTCCGTTGCCGCTCTCTCGGCCTCACCGGCCGTGCAGAAGGACTGGGCACCGAAGATCCTGTCGCGCAAATATGACTCGTCCAATCGTCCGGCCATGCAGAAATCGGCCGTGACGATCGGCATGGGCATGACGGAAAAACAGGGTGGCACGGATGTTCGTGCCAACAAGACCGCTGCCGAAAAGGTCAGCGAAGGCATTTACCGGCTATCCGGCCACAAGTGGTTCATGTCCGCGCCGATGAGCGACGCCTTCATCATGCTGGCGCAGACCAAGGACGGCATGGGCTGCTTCCTAGTGCCGCGTCTGCTCGAGGATGGTTCTGCCAATGGCCTGCAGTTCCAGCGCCTGAAGGACAAGATCGGCAACCGCTCGAATGCTTCTTCCGAAGTGGAGTTCACCGATACGTTCGGCTTTTTGCTCGGCGGTCCCGATGCCGGCATCCGCACCATCCTGGATATGGTGACGCTGACGCGGCTCGATTGTGCGCTTGCCTCTTCGGGTATCATGCGAGCATCGCTCGCCGAGGCAGTGCACCACACCCGCGGCCGCAGCGTTTTCGGCAAGATGCTGGTCAACCAGCCGATCATGACGCGCGTGCTCGCCGACATGGCGCTCGATGTTGCTGCCGCCACGGCTCTCTCCTTCCGCCTAGCCGATGCCTTCGACAAGGCGCGCGGCAATGCAGAAGATGCCGCCTATGCCCGCGTCATGACGCCGGTCGCCAAATACTGGTGCTGCAAGATCGCCCCGTCGCTGATCTACGAGGCGATGGAATGCATCGGCGGCAGCGGTTACATCGAAGAACGCCCGATCGCCCGCCACTATCGCGAGGCGCCGGTCAATGCGATCTGGGAAGGTTCGGGCAACGTCATGGCGCTCGATGTGCTGCGTGTGCTGAACCGCGGCAAAGATCTGTTCGAGACGGTGTTTGCAGGCTTTGCGCGCGATCTCGGGCCGGCCGGCAAGAAGACGATCGACGTGCTGCGCGCCGCAATCGCGCTCTGCGAACAGGACGAGGGCGCTGCCCGCCTGCTCGTCGAGCAGCTGGCGCTCGTTGCCGGTGCCGCCGAGCTCTATCGGCTTGGGGCAGGGCGCATAGCCGACGCCTTCATCGAGACCCGTCTTGCTGGCGGCTGGCGCTCGACCTACGGCATGCTCGATTCCCGTTTCGATGCGAGCTATATCGTCGACCTGCTGTATCCGCCGGCAGCGTAAATGCTGCCGTTTCGCAACGCGGGGCCGGATGATCTCGATCAGATCTACGCCATCTCGCTTGCGACTGGCGACCGTGGACAGGATGCGAGCCATCTCTATCGCGATATCAGGCTGATGGGGCACATCTATTCTGCGCCCTATGTGGTGTTGAGCCCCGAAGCGACCCTCGTCGTGACGAACGAGCAGGGCATTGCCGGCTATATCGCTGGTGTCTACGACACCGCCACTTTCGAGGCACGGCTTGAGCGCGAATGGTGGCCGGCGCTGCGGGCTCGATATGCCGAACCGGCCGGCGACCCAAACTCATGGACTGCCGATGAGCGCCGCAGTTTCGCGATCCATCATCCGCGCATCGTGCCGAAGCGGATCGTCGACGCCTATCCGGCCCATGTCCACATGAACCTTCTGCCGCGCCTGCAGGGGCAGGGTGTCGGCAGTGCCCTTCTGGACGAGTGGGTGTCGCAGGCTCGCAAGGCAGGCGTCAGCGGCATTCATCTCGGCGTCAATGCCGGCAACCAGGGCGGACTGCGCTTCTGGTCCTCCCGCGGTTTCGAGCGCCTGCTCCCGCCGCTCGTTCCGGCATCGGAAGCCTCGGTCTGGTTCGGCCGCACGCTCTAACCGAGCTCTGTTTGCCACAGGGTGAGCATTCCATCATTTGATGGCACAAAAAATCCGGCCGCGTCGCCGCAGCCGGATCATGTCACGTATCACCAAAAATCAGCTTTCAGAAGAAGCCGCGGCGCTGCCACCAACCAGCCTTCTTCGGCTTGCCTTCGCCCTCAGCTTCCGCGCTTTCGGTGCGCGTCGAGGTGACGGTCGGCTCAGAAGACGAGATGTTGGATCCGCGGTTGGCGCGAGCCGGCTTTGCCTCTTCCTGCGCCGGTGTTGCGAGATCCGCAGACGCTTCCATCACTTCCGGCTCGGCCTGGGCCGCGGTCTCAGCGATAGGCGCTTCGATCACGGGCTCCTCGACCGGCGAGGGTGCAGCTGCTGCCTTGCGGCGGCCACGGCCGCGTGCCGGCTTGACCTCTTCGGCAACGCTTTCGCCAGCTTCGACAGCAGCCATTGCCGGCTGAGCTTCAACCGTTTCGACTGCGACGACTTCGATCACTTCCGCTGCGGTCTCGGATGTCTCGTCGGCTCCATTATCGTCGCCTTCGTCACCTTCGGAAGCGGCGTTGGCTTCAGCACCTTCTTCACCGCGGTTGCGGCGGCCACCGCGCTTGCCGCGACGGCGGCGCTTGCGGCGCTGTGAATCCTCGCTGTCGGCGTGGGTTTCGGCCGGAGCTTCGCTGGCGTCGCTATCGCCCTCGCTGCCGTCGTCCTCGCCCTCATCACTATCGTCAGCCGCGTCAGAGACCGTATCGGCACCAACCTGCTGCTCAGCATTGCCATTGCGGCCGCGACGGCGGCGACGGCGCTTGCGCTTGCGTCCACCTTCGCCTTCACTCTCTGCACGAGCAGCCGGGCGTTCGGCAGCAACAGGCTTTTCTTCCAGTTCTTCGTCTTCCTCCTCGTCATGCTCGATGACGATATCGTCGTCATCGTCATCGGGGATGGCTGCGAAGTTGAAGAGGCTTTCAATCTTGACCGGGTTTTCAACCGGCTCGCCACGATCGATCGCGAAGTGCTGAGCACCGACCGAGCCATCCGCATCGATGATGATCGCCACACCAAAGCGGCTTTCATAATCGACGATCGTCTGACGCTTATGGTTGAGCAGGTAGAGCGCGATATCGGGCGTCGTGCGCACGGTGATATTGTGCGTGGTGTTCTTAAGCAGATATTCCTCGACGCCGCGCAGCACATGCAGGGCGACGGAAGACTGCGAACGGACATGGCCGGTGCCGCCGCAATGCGAGCAGACCTGCGTCGTCGATTCGAGAACGGAAGCGCGGATGCGCTGACGCGACATTTCCAGAAGGCCGAAATGCGAGATGCGGCCGACCTGAATGCGGGCGCGGTCGTTCTTCAGGCATTCCTTCAGCTTCTTCTCGACAGCGCGGTTGTTGCGCTTCTCTTCCATGTCGATGAAGTCGATGACGATCAGGCCGGCAAGGTCGCGCAGGCGAAGCTGGCGGGCAATTTCTTCCGCCGCTTCGAGGTTCGTCTGGAGGGCCGTATCCTCGATCGAGTGCTCGCGGGTCGAACGGCCGGAGTTGACGTCGATCGAAACCAGCGCTTCCGTCTGGTTCATGATCAGATAGCCGCCGGACTTCAGCGTTACCTGCGGCTGCAGCATGCGATCGAGCTGCGCTTCGATGCCGGAGCGCGAGAAGATCGGGTGGATGTCGCGGTAGGGCTGAACCACCTTGGCGTGGCTCGGCATCAGCATCTTCATGAAGTCCTTTGCTTCACGATAGCCTTCTTCGCCGGCAACGATGATCTCGCCGATATCCTTGTTGTAGAGGTCGCGGATCGAGCGCTTGATGAGCGAGCCTTCCTCGTAGACGAGGCAGGGAGCAGTGGAAGCGAGCGTCAGCGTACGGACGTTTTCCCACAGGCGCATCAGATATTCAAAGTCGCGCTTGACCTCGACCTTGGTGCGGTTCGCACCGGCCGTGCGCAGGATCACGCCCATGCCCTGCGGCACCTCGAGCATGCGGGCGATTTCCTTCAGCCGCTTGCGGTCCTGCGGGTTGGTGATCTTGCGGGAAATACCGCCGCCACGCGCCGTGTTCGGCATCAGAACCGAGTAGCGGCCTGCAAGCGAGAGATAGGTGGTGAGAGCAGCGCCCTTGTTGCCGCGCTCTTCCTTGGCGACCTGCACCAGCAGGATCTGACGGCGCTTGATGACTTCCTGGATGCGATATTGCTTGCGCGGCTTGCGCTGCACGCGGTCCGGAACTTCTTCCATCGCATCTTCGGCGCCGACGGATTCGATGACTTCCTCTTCGCCATGGTCGTCGTCATCGTCGTCGTCATCCTGACGGCGCTTGGAAACGTCGACATCCTCGGAAATGGAGTCCGTTTCGACCATCGCGGCCATCTCGCCGCCGGTCGAACCTTCGTCATCATTGTCGGCGACCGATGCTTCCGGTGCGGCCGCTTCTTCGGCAACCGGCTCGGCTGCCTTCTTGCGGCTGCGGCGGGCGCGGGGCTTCTTGGCCGGCGCGCCTTCAGCGACCGGTGCAGCCTCTTCGGCTAGCGTTGCTGCTTCTTCTGCAGCAACTGCCTCGGGCTGTTCCACCGGAACGATGCCGATATCGGGCTGATCCTGCGTGGAGAGATCGACGAGCGGGGCGGTCTCGACATGCTCGACATCCTCGTCGCGGCGATGCTCCTCGGCTTCGGCGCGAAGCAGGGCCTGACGGTCGGCAAGCGGGATCTGGTAATAGTCGGGATGGATTTCGGCAAAGGCCAGGAAGCCGTGCCGGTTGCCGCCGTAATCGACGAAAGCGGCCTGCAGCGAGGGCTCGACCCTCGTTACTTTTGCAAGATAGATGTTGCCGCGGATCTGCTTCTTGTGCTGCGACTCGAAGTCAAATTCTTCTATGCGGTTCCCGCGAACGACAACGACGCGCGTCTCTTCCTCGTGAGACGCATCGATAAGCATTTTGTCTGCCATGTAAGCTGAGCTCCTCGGCGAGGCCGCGAGAGCGCATTCCCGACTGCTGTTGACACAGAAAGAATGCGGTCCGCCGTGGCCGCGCCGGATAATGAAAGTCGCGATTGGTGCGAGGGAGAAGGCAGCAGCCAGACCGCAGCCGGAACCATTTCGTTCCGGGGCCTGTACACTTCAGATAAAACCTGCTGCGAAACCATCAACAACCAAGCGTGATCGACAATGACGAAGACCCGTTTCGGGTCCGATGAGTTTGCTCCCTGAGAGCGTGGTGGCTGATCCACCAATGAAATCCCAGCATGAATCCGGAAAATCAGGATCTAGTTCTCGGGTGGAAATGCACTAGACGGCGGACGATTACCGGTTGTAGCGCCAGGTCCGGGGGTCGGCTGGCTGCCTCGCGGCGACTCTATCCCGTCAACACTTCTACCCTAAAATTCGTTGTATGTTTTCTCTGTCACAATAGCAAGGGAAAAGCCAAATGTGCCATAATATTGATGGATTTCGCATCGCATAAAATTCTCGGGGATGAGCGATCTTGATTCCGAGGGTCGGTGTGTGCGCTCGCCTCTAGCGGGCGACCGCGGGGGCGATGTAGGGTCCATCGCAGAAATAAATAGGGTGTGGCGGGCTATTGTTTAAGAGGTTTCGGATCGCGGCGGAGTTGTCCGCAGGGCGAAAACTGGGTTTTGCAGCGTGGCTTTTCGCCTTCGCAGCGCTTTGCGCGGTTCCGGGCAGTGCAGCCGGGGCAAAGAACCCCTTGCTGGCTTACGGAGCGCGTATCGTCGGCGACGACGCCAGAACCCGTATCGTCATCGATTTCGACCGTGAGCCTCGTTTTTCCGTCCACTACATCGCCAATCCCGAGCGCATCGTCGTCGATCTGCCGGCAACTGCTTTCGGCTTTCCGGCCAAAGACCTTGAGGCGCGTGGCCTCTTCAAGGACATCCGTTATGGCGCCATGGATGAAGGAAGCGCCCGCATCGTGTTGACGGCGGCGCGCCCGGTCCAGCTCGCTCTTGCCAAGGTGCAGACGGATGAGAGCGGTAATGGCCACCGGCTGGTGCTCGATGCCGAGATGATCGACAAGCAGAAGTTCGCCGAACTGGTGAAGACCCAGTCCTGGAACGACAAGGCCGATGCGGCTGAGACGACGAGTGCCATTCCCCAGCCGGAAAAGACCGCGCCCGGAGATTTCGTCATCGCCGTCGATGCCGGCCACGGCGGTATCGACACGGGCGCCATCGGTGTCGATACGAAGACCGAGGAAAAGCTGGTGACGCTCGCCTTCGCCAAGGCGCTGGCCGATCGCCTGAACAAGGAGCCCGGCATCAAGGCCTTCCTGACGCGCGACGACGACGAGTTCCTGTCGCTCTCGCAGCGCGTGCTGATCGCCCGGCAGAACCATGCGGGTCTCTTCATTTCCCTGCATGCCGATACGCTGAAGCAGAAAGATATTCGCGGCGCGACGGTCTACACGATTTCCGACAAGGCTTCGGACAAGCTTGCCGCCGATCTCGCCGAACGCGAAAACCTGTCGGACCAGATCGCCGGCAAGGAAACGGTCGCCGAGCCGCCCGAGGTCGCCGATATCCTTCTTGACCTGACGCGGCGCGAGACTCAGGCCTTCTCGATCTCGCTCGCCGAAAGCGTACTCGCCTCGTTCAAGGACCAGGTCGGCACGATCAACAATCCGCACCGTCACGCGGGCTTCCGTGTGCTGCAGGCGCCGGACGTCCCGTCTATCCTGCTCGAGCTCGGCTTCCTCTCCAATGTCGAGGACGAAAAGCGTCTGCTTGACGATGCCTGGCGGTTGAAGATGGCCGATCTCCTGACCGATGCGGTGAAACGTTACCGAACGAGCCTGATGGCAAATGGTGGCTAGCTGGGCGTTGCCCGGAAGTGACACCCGCGCCTAAACCGGGACATCTCGCCGACCGGGAAGGCGAAAGTGGCGGGGCGGGCCCTATTTTGCTCACATTCGCGCCGTTACTCCGATCTATATGTTTCGAACATGCAAGACGGAATCGGCTTGTGGCGCCAACGCGCATGGAGTAAGCCGCGCAACGTGCAAAGAGACATGATCTGTGCGATTGTTGCGGCTGCGCCGATCTAATGATTAGAAATACCGGTAGCTGAAAATATGGTTAGACTTCTTGGATATTTCTTCGGGATAGCATGCGTCCTGTTCCTGGGCGCTGCGGCTGTTATTGCCGTCTATCTTGCTAATGTCGCGAAGGATCTTCCTGATTATGCGGTGCTCAACAGCTATGCGCCGCCGGTTACCACCCGCGTTCACGCCGGTAACGGTGCGCTTATGGCCGAATACGCCAAGGAAAAGCGCCTCTTCCTGCCGATCCAGGCTATCCCGGACCGCGTGAAGGCTGCTTTCCTTTCGGCCGAAGACAAGAACTTCTACAACCATCCCGGCGTCGACCTGACCGGCCTTGGCCGCGCCATCCTCGTCAACCTTCAGAATTTCGGCTCCGGCCGCCGCCCGGTCGGCGCATCGACGATCACCCAGCAGGTGGCGAAGAATTTTCTCCTGACCTCCGACCAGACGATTGACCGCAAGATCAAGGAAGCGATCCTGTCCTTCCGCATCGAGCAGGCCTACAGCAAGGACAAGATCCTCGAGCTTTATCTCAACGAGATCTTTTTCGGCCTGAACTCCTACGGGATCGGCAGTGCCTCACTCACCTATTTCAACAAGTCGGTCACCGAGCTGACGATCGCCGAATCCGCCTATCTCGCATCGCTGCCGAAGGGTCCGGCCAACTACCATCCCTTCCGCCATCCGGATGCAGCACTTGAACGCCGCAACTGGGTCATCGACCGCATGGTCGAGAACGGCTATGTGAGCCAGAGCGACGGCGAGGACGCCAAGAAGCAGCCGCTCGGCGTCACTGCCCGCACCAGCGGCCCGTCTCTTTTTGCTTCCGACTATTTCGCTGAGGCCGTCCGTCGCCAGCTCATCGATCAGTATGGTGAGAAGGCACTCTATGAAGGCGGCCTTTCGGTGCGCACCTCGCTCGATCCGCAGATGCAGCTCTTTGCGCGTAAGGCGCTGCAGGATGGCTTGACCAATTACGACGAGCGTCGTGGTTTCCGCGGACCGGTCAAGCAGATCAGCACGTCTGGCGACTGGGGACCGGCGCTCGCCGAAGTTCCCGCTCTCTCCGACGTGCCTGAATGGCGCCTTGCGGTCGTGCTTGCCGTGTCCAACGAGGCCGTCGATATCGGCCTCCAGCCGCCGAAGGATGGAGGCGGCAAAGTCGCAGGCGAACGCGAACGTGGTTCGATTGCAGCCAAGGATATGCAGTGGGCATTCCGCTCCGCCGCCGGCGACCGCAAGACGACGAAGTCGCCGGTCGGCGCCGTCTCGGCAGGAGATGTCGTTTACGTCGAGCGCCTCGGCGGCGACAATTCTACCTCCTATCGCTTGCGCCAGCCGCCGAAGGTACAGGGTGGTCTCGTCGCCATGGACCCGAAGACCGGCCGCGTTCTCGCCATGGTCGGCGGCTTCTCCTATGCCCAGTCGGAATTCAACCGTGCCACGCAGGCGATGCGCCAGCCGGGCTCCTCCTTCAAGCCCTTCGTTTACGCCGCCGCCATGGACAACGGCTATACGCCGGCCTCGGTCATCATGGACGCGCCGATCGAGATCGTTTCGGGCGGGCAGGTCTGGAAGCCGGAGAACTACGGCGGCGAAGTCGGCGGCCCCTCGACTCTGCGCTCAGGTATCGAGAATTCGCGCAACCTGATGACGGTGCGTCTCGCCAATGACCTCGGCATGAATATCGTTGCCGAATATGCCGAGCGCTTCGGCGTCTACGACAAGATGCCGCCGCTGCTCGCCATGTCGCTCGGCTCGGGCGAAACGACGGTGCTGCGCATGGTTTCGGCTTATTCGGTCATCGCCAATGGCGGCAAGCAGATCAAGCCGACGCTGGTCGACCGCATCCAGGATCGTTACGGGAAGACGATCTTCAGGCACGAGGAGCGTCTCTGCGAAGGCTGCAATGCCGGCGACTGGCAGAACCAGGAAGAACCCAACATCGTCGACAACCGCGAGCAGGTTCTCGATCCGATGACCTCCTACCAGATCACCTCGATGATGCAGGGCGTCATCCAGCGCGGTACCGCCGCTGGCAAGGTCGATCTCTCCGGCCGTGACGTTGCAGGCAAGACCGGTACGACCAACGATGAAAAGGACGCCTGGTTCGTCGGCTTCACGCCGGATTTGGTTGCGGGCCTTTACCTGGGCTTCGATACGCCGGCGCCGCTCGGCCGCGGCGGCACGGGTGGCGTGCTTTCGGCGCCGATCTTCAATGAATTCATGCAGGCGGCCGTCAAGGACATGCCAGAATCCAAATTCGTGGTCCCGGCCGGCATGAACATGATCGCGATCAACCGCAAGACCGGCATGGCTGCTGTCGATGGCGAGCCGGGCACCATCATCGAAGCCTTCAAGCCGGGCACCGGCCCGGCTGACAGCTTCTCTGTCATCGGCATGGACGGCACGATGGCGCCGGAAGAAATCCTGCGCACCTCACCGCAGGCAAACCAGGCGGTCCAGACCAACACGCCCGGCCTGTTCTGATCGAGACCGATTTCCTTTGCGCCCGCCACGGCTCTTTACATCCGCGGCGGGCGTCTCTATGTCACCAGCCTTACAGAATACCCCGGCACTCACAGAATACCGAAGCAAAGAAGCAGGAAAATGCGAGCGGAAATCCAGAACATAGTCGATGAAACCAAGCAGGCTATCACCCTGCTGAGGAGGCATCTTTGACTGGGACCAGGCGGTAAGGCGACTGGACTGGTTGAATAACAAGGCAGAGGACCCCAACCTCTGGAACGATGCGCAGGAAGCCCAGAAGCTGATGCGCGAGCGTCAGCAACTCGATGACGGCATCAATGGCGTCAAGGCGCTGGAACAGCAGCTTTCCGATAATGTCGAGCTCATCGATCTCGGGGAAGAAGAAGGTGACGAAAGCATCGTCAAGGAAGCTGAGGCCGCGCTGAAAAGCCTGCAGGCCGAGGCAGCCCGCCGACAGGTCGAAGCCATGCTGTCAGGCGAGGCCGATGGCAACGACACCTATCTGGAAGTCCATTCCGGCGCAGGCGGCACGGAAAGCCAGGACTGGGCGAACATGCTTCTGCGCATGTACAGTCGCTGGGCCGAGCGCGAGCGCTTCAAGGTCGAGCTTTTGGAAGTGCATGACGGCGAAGAGGCCGGCATCAAGTCCGCAACGCTGCTCGTCAAGGGCCACAACGCCTATGGCTGGCTGAAGACCGAATCGGGCGTGCACCGCCTGGTGCGCATCTCGCCCTACGACAGCAATGCGCGCCGCCACACGTCCTTCTCGTCGATCTGGGTCTATCCCGTCGTTGATGACTCGATCCAGATCGAGATCAACGAAAGCGACTGCCGTATCGACACCTACCGTTCGTCGGGCGCCGGCGGCCAGCACGTCAACACCACAGACTCGGCCGTGCGCATCACGCATATCCCGACAGGCATCGTCGTGCAGTGCCAGCAGGAGCGTTCGCAGCACAAGAATCGCGCCAAGGCCTGGGACATGCTGCGCGCCCGCATGTACGAAGCGGAGCTGAAGAAACGCGAGGACGCCGCCAACGCCGAAGCCGCTTCCAAGACGGATATCGGCTGGGGCCACCAGATCCGCTCCTACGTTCTGCAGCCCTACCAGCTTGTCAAGGACCTGCGCACCGGCGTTGCGAGCACGGCTCCGGATGACGTGCTCGACGGTGACCTGAACGAGTTCATGGAAGCAGCACTTGCTCATCGCATCAGCGGCGCAGCCGACGCTGTCGTCGACGACGTCGACTGAGCGGCGAAGACAGACCTGAGATAGAAAGCCCCGGAAACGGGGCTTTTTCTTTTTCAGATGTCCACTGGAATGCCTGTTCCGTGAAAGAACATACCCGATAGTTCGGCGATCTCCTCGTGGACATCAGCACGTTCTACGCCCGCCGGATCGGTGAAGAGATGCTCTGCGAAGGAAAGCCCCAATGCCGTGCCCTCGGGCACGAAGATATAATGCCCAAGACCGCCCTGGAGTATCTTGAAGGTGCTTCGATCAAGCCGCGCATGCAGCCATGACGAACATTCTTCGACTGGGGCCGTGTTGTCGGCATCACCGACCAGAATGAGGGTAGGCTTATCGATGGCTTTCAGGCTCTCTTCGCTGAAGCCGCGGATAGATCGACCCGGCGCGCATACCAGCGCGGCCTTGATTCTGTCGTCGCGATAGGATTGCGACATCCGCGACCATGAATCACGAAATGCCGTGCTCGTGCGAAGCAGCGACGGAATATGATCGGCGAGATCAGGAAATTCCCTCGGGCCGCGCGAGGCCCCAGGCTTCAATCTGGATTGTTCGAATTGCGAGAATTGCGCGACCGCGCCGAGAAGCAGCATCACCGTATAGGCTCCTGCTGAAAAGCCGGCGGCGAACACGCTCCTGGTATTGATATGCCCGGCAAGATCACCCTGCCAGTCTTTTCGGCGGTCGAGCATGAGGCTTAGATCGGGCGCGCGCTCCCAAAGGCAGGTAAAGCCCTCGGCGCGATAGGCTTCGCCGCCGGTATTGCCGTGGTGGTTGACACCGAGAGCGATAAATCCGCGATTGACCAGGCGGCGGGCGAGCCATTCCAGCCCTGCGGCCGAGCCACCGGTGCCGTGCGACAGCAGGACCAGCGGGTAGGGATTCGTGGCCGGCTGAACGGGCGCATCGCGGGCGACCGCGGCCCTTCGGAACCAGCTTCGTCCCGGGATTTCGGTTTCAATCGACCCCTCGGCCGCCGGATACCATAGGGACCAGCGGACAGGTCTTGGCCCGGTCTCATCCCAGTCCGGCCGCGTCTCGTCGTGGAGAACGCCTTCGCGAAAGCCGAGTTTCATGGCTCTAGCCCCGATGAATAGCCTGCGACGCTCAGTTGGTCGCCCTCTCCACGGTAATGTCCCCAAACTCGTCGATCAGCACAGTCCAGCCATCGGATTCGGCGGCTGGATCGGTCTTCAGATAAACCGTGGCGAAAAGGCCCGGTTCCTTGATGAGGCCGCTCGAATTTTCGGGTCGGATGTCGGTGACATAGGGCTTGAGATCACTGATTTCCTGCAGTTCGACCGTCGAGATGATGGCAGGTCCGGCGTCTCTCTGTACGATCTGCTGCAGAAAGACCTTGGAGGTCTTGTCCGGCTGGCGCTCAGCGAAAAGCTTGTAATAGCCGTGCCGCTGCTGTTGCTTGGCATCCACCTCGCTCACATTTTGGGTGCTGACACTTTGCGTGGTTGTCGGGGCACGCTCGACCGGCAGCGAATTGCCGTCGTCTTCCCAATAGCCGGTGCTGGTCGCGAAGATGATCGAGGCCGGCAGGATATCGTCATGAACGGTCTGCGCCTCGGCGGCGATCGCCCAGCCGGAAACAAGGAGCGCCGTCATAAATGCTTGCCGCATCGCCATCATTTCAATCCTCGAATTGTTCTGCCAGAATCCGGTCCGACCAGGAGCGGTCGGGATCGGAAAGGATGCGTGCGGTCATGTCCTCGGACTGGGCGATGCGCACATGCAGTATGGATTTGATCTCCGTATTGTCGGCGACCGCATTCACGGGCCGCTTCTCGGCTTCCAATATATGGATGTCCACCGTCACCCGGTTGGGAAGCAGCGCTCCGCGCCAGCGCCGCGGCCGGAAGGCGCTGACCGGCGTCATGGCGAGGAGAGGGGCGTCAAGCGGCAGGATCGGCCCGTGGGCCGAAAGATTGTAGGCGGTCGAGCCTGCAGGCGTTGCCACCATCAAACCATCGCAGATCAGCTCCTCCAGCCGCACATGTCCGTCGATTTCCACCCTGAGCTTTGCTGCCTGATAGGATTGCCGGAAAAGATAGACCTCGTTGATCGCAAGCGCCGAGGAACTGCTGCCGTCGGCATTGGTCGTCGTCATCTTCAGCGGATGAAAGGCATTCTCGACGGCGGTGCAGATGCGGTCATGCAGGTCGGTAGTCTTGTAATCGTTCATCAGGAAGCCGACCGAGCCGCAATTCATGCCGTAGACGAGCTTGCCGCTGTTCATGGTACTGTGCAGTGTCTGAAGCATGAAGCCGTCGCCGCCGAGCGCGACGATGACATCGGCCTCGTTTGCGGGCACATCGCCGTAAAGGCGAATCAGTTCATCTCGCGCGGCGAGTGCTTCCGTGGTCGGCGAGGCGATAAAAGAAAGCGTCTGAAATGACCGGCCCATGCAATGCCCTTTGTTATGCTGCTCTAGCTAAAGGATAAAGAGCTTGTACGACAAGACGTTTTGCGTTGCGAGCGAAGTTCGGATGATCTTATTGCCCTGATAGATCGGCTGATGATTCCGGTAATAAACACGTCCACATGGCCCCCAGCGGGCTTTCCCAACCACAGCGTTGATCGACAACCCGCTGTGGATAGCTTTGCCGAGCTGCCGGAATGGGCAAATTTTCTTTACAAAAGATCAGAATCTGCTACTTCGCAGCCATTGCCCTTGTAGCTCAGTTGGTAGAGCACCTGATTTGTAATCAGGGGGTCGCGGGTTCGAACCCTGCCGGGGGCACCATACTACTTTTTGGCCGTTGATTTCACTTTGTTTTCTGGAACAATTCCCGCACCCGGTTCTTGGTGAGGGGAAAGTATGTTCCCGAGCTGTTCCGAGACAATGCGCGAAGACTTCTTTCCGAGGCGGGCGCGATCGGCCCCCTTCGTGTAAACTTCTGCCTGCTTTGAGTTCGCCCACCCGAACTGGCTCATGAGCTCATGAGCTGTTGCGCCACCATTCGCAGCCGTGGTCGCCGCAAACTTCCGAACGCCATGAGTGTTCTTCTCAATCCCCGCCTCTCGTGCTGCTTCCCCAAACCAATTCCCGAATCCTGGCGACGAGAACGGCTTTCCGAAGCTCGTCACCAGAAAGTGCATGTCCCCGCTCTGCGTTGCATCGATGATGTCGAGAACCCGCTGCGGAAGTTCAACGGTGATCAGCGCGCCGGTCTTTTCGGTGCGGATCGACAACTCGTTGCCGCGCAAGTGCTGCCGACCGACATTGACGAGATCCGATCGGCGCAGACCGGTATGCATGGCTATTTCTAGCGCAAGGCGCTGAGGCGTGCCGATCTTCCACTTCGAGCAGAACAGGCGGATGTCGCTCTCGTCCCAAGCCGGGAAGCCGGCAGACTTCACCTTCAGCCGTTCGACATCCACGGCCGGGTTGATTTCCACGTGATTGTCCTTCTTGGCCCATTTGAATAAGCCGACGACGGCCTTCAGGTAATTATTGGCCTGCACTGGCGTATGGCGCCGGTCCTCAAGGCCGTTTCGGATCGAATCGTCGGTGATATCCTTGAATCGCGTCTTCGCGGCATTCGTGGGAGAGCCATCCTTCTTCTTCAACATGGTGTGGAAGATATTGCTGCGCTGCCGGCGCGTGCCGTCAGAAAGCTCTTTCCAGTCGGCGCTTTCCATATAGCG
This sequence comes from Hyphomicrobiales bacterium, assembly GCA_900473185.1. Classification (GTDB taxonomy): domain Bacteria; phylum Pseudomonadota; class Alphaproteobacteria; order Rhizobiales; family Rhizobiaceae; genus Rhizobium. The sequence continues at coordinate 79,791 of UCKU01000036.1, forward strand.
GCCAATAAGCCATGCGAGCGTGCGTGGATCGTCGCTCTGCTTCTTGATCGGTGTTCCCGACACGGCGGCCTGGTAGCAGGCTTTGAAGGTTGGATCGGTCGGGGCGGGCAGGCGGGCTCTCGGTCCCTTGTCGACACGGTAATAGAACACCACTTTTCCGTGGCGGTTCTTCTCGGCAATGACGTGCAGCGGCAGCTTTCTGGGCATGTCGTCTATCACAGCCGAATTCCCTTGCCCTTGGCAACCCTATCTTCTTGCTTGTCTGTGTGGATATTGGGCGAAACAGTAATAATCGTCCCGCCCACATCGATGCTAACGCTAACGTTTTCCGACTTGGCGATTGCAGCCAAGCGTTTCAGGTCGGAGCGGCGGACGAGGGCGGTACTGCTCATTCCCCGCCTCCCTTATCTTGATCAAGTGCGGCGCGGGCGGAAAGCCTGCGAACTTTCTCCATCGCGTCTCTGATGATCCACGTCAGCAGATAACGTTCTTTCCGGGGTCGGTGGTTGGCGGAATTTCGCAGATAGTAAAGCCACCCTTTTAGGAAATCGAAGGCCGATTGAGAAACAGCTTCTGCGATCTGCAGGCGGCGGTGAAGCTTTCTGTTCGTTCCCCTGGATTCCTCCAGCGCCTTATCAAGCTTGGCACAGCGGTCGCGAAGGGTGGTGATTTCTTTACCGGCGTCTTGGATGGCGCAATGTACGGAATCGCCTTCGTGTTGGTCATAGTACCGCCAGCCGTCTCGTGTCATCCGGGCCAGCCGTTCGACGATATCAGCCATTTGCTCCCCCCGACTTCAGAGCCCGGATGGCGGCGAGATAGGCTTTGGCACCTTCTGCCGCAACTTCCGCCATAGCCTCGACAAGAGCGCCAGGTTGATCGCCGGTCAATTGGCGTCCACGTGCTTTCGCGGCTTCCAGTGCCTCTGTGTTCTCTTCCAGCGCTTCCGCTCTCGCCTCGGCAAGCTTATGTTCTATGCTGGCTTCGATCCGCGATTTTTCAGCCCCGAGAACCCTCAACCGGCGCACTGCCTCGGTCGCAGCGGATATCCGCGCATTGCGCTGTTCGTTCCGCTCCTTCTCCAACTCGGCAAGCTTGGATTCGGCGGTGGTAAGAGCAGAAGCCAGCGCAGTCATGAAGGCTGAATATTCAGGGTCGAGTTGATCTCGCGCCTGCATCTTGCATTGCGCGGCGAAGTCAGAAAGGCTCCATTGGTCGAAACGAGTTCCTGTCAAATCGCTCATCTCAGATATCCCTCGTCTTGGCGAAGCTGCGGCTGCGGAGAGGGGTCTTGCTCTTGGGCGCGACCTGATGAAAGGATGTCGTCAACGAACTTCGCGCAGAGGCTCTTTCGGTGCTCGGGGAGCGTATCCCAGAAATCCATGGAGCCGCCACGCTGTGAGGCGTATTCTTCGCTCCAGATAACCATGGCGACTCGAGCTTCAGCGTGAGGATTAAGGTTGCGGGTCTGGTCGGTCATGGCTTCACCCGGTTCTGAAGAATGATGGAAGCGGCGAAAGGCTCGGCAGCATCGCCCATGTCGCAGAAGAGGCCCCAGATGATGAGGCAGAGCAGGTGCGGGTCAATCCCGGCCGATCGCCAGTAGTCCTGCTCATTCATGGCGTGCTGTTTTGCATGCTGGACCGCTGACAGAGGAAGTACCCATCGGTCGTGTACCTTGTGGCTCTTTCCGCGGCCGAAATGGCCATATCTCAGAGCCGCGAAGCTGACGTGCGCAGCCTGGACTTCACGGGCGCCAGAAACCACGCATGGCAACAGGTGAATGAAAGACAGGTAGTCCTTGCTCTTCACCGGCTTGATTTTCGGCGTGGGGTCGAAATTGGTGTTGGCGATACGGAAGCCTGCCATCAGCCCCTCCCGCCAAGAGCGCCGCGCATAAATTCTTCCCGAGCCTTCTGGATATGCCTGGTCTTGGCATGGCGGCGCTTGGCGGCCTGCTCGGCTTCGTGGAAATACAGAAGCTCCGGATATTGCCGATACAGCCGGCGACGGGTGCGCCATGACTGCCATTCGGTGATGGTGCGGCGGATCAATCTGGTGAAGGTCATGCTGCTTTCCCCTTCGTATCCTTCGGCGTGATGCCAAATTCAGAGGCGATGAATGCAAGTGCTTCGTTTAGGAAGGCCGCAAAGGTGGGCTCATCCATGTTTTCGAAGGCAATCGACGACGGCACCTTGACGATATAGCCGCCCATGATGATGTCATCCGTGAAGCCTGTCCGAAGCTTCACCATCTGGTGGAGTGCCTTTTCAGTCGGCGCGCATCCGGTTGACTGAACGACTTCTCGAAGGAACGCCCAATAAAAACGCAGACGATCCGGGACGCGGCCAGTGCGCAGATCGACGCGGATACGCTGGCCGGCAGGGAACTGGCGGATCATATCCCGGTCCATTTCCATCTCGCCTATTAGGCGGTCACCATCTCGGATGACGTAACAGGGTGGGTTTTCTGATGTCTTCTTGGCCATGTTCGCCTCCTCAACTGTAATGAGAGAAGAGGACGAGGGCGAAGTCGTCTGGCGATATCCATGTTCCGAAGGATTCGGCTACCTTTTTAGCCAGTTCCTCTCTGTCAACACCGATGTCTTCAGGATCGATCTTGTGCAGCGTGAATCCTTCATACTCGTCACTGACTGCTATGATCTTCCCGGCCATGCAGTACATTCCCGACATGCCGTCATAGACCAGATCGAAGCGCCTATCTGGGCGCCCTTCCACCTCAGCTTCGTGTTTGTTCCAATCGAAACCTTTAGCCCCGACGTTAAAAGCCCACATCAAATAGTCAGTTCTTGAAACGCCCATGTCAGCCTCCTGCCAGCGGAACGGTCATGGCTTCCTTGTCAGAAGCAGCTTTGGTAATGGCAGCGTCGATCATCTTGCGAAGCGCCAGAGCATCGCCAGGATGACGAGCCCAGAACATCTGCAGGCCGGCGCGGTTGGAATCCTGCCACTTGGCAATCTTGCTTGGGTGCGTCGTGGCGATATGTTCGGCAACGCGATCTGCAAACTGGCCGTCAGGGACGTTTTCTAGTGCGAAACCCTCATCCCACCAGACCGTGATCGTATCCTTGCCGCCAATGGCCCGCAGACGGTTTTCCTGCCGCTCCTGCTCGACAATCTCGGTTGCCGTCAGGTCGAGAACCTTGGCGCGGTCCATTTCGGCTTCGTCATACATGCCGTCGAACTGTTCCGGCCATCCGGCGCGAAGGGCCTGCATTTCTGCGCACTTAGCGATCATCAGGCGCGGCATGCGGCACCAATTGCCGGAATCGTCCAGCGTCTGCTTCCCAGTCTTGTAGCTCTTGCCGTTGTCGCCCTTCTGCCATTCGTCCTTGATCGGGGCGAATTCTTCCCAGAACGACTGGCCGGCGACTTCGTACCAATCTCCCGACTTCTGATCCTGCTTCCAGAGATAGACGGTCGCCGAAACTATACCCTGCGGGTTCAGTGGGTTGATGAGCGCCTTGTCCATCTCGTACTGCGGTGGTTTTGATGCCGGCCGGTAATCGCCACAGCGCTGCGCAATGACGCGCTGCCCGTCACGGCTGATGATGATCGTCATCTTCCGCTTTTCGGCATTGCCCTTGTTGAAGACCATCGGGATGATCTGGCCAGTGAATGGGTCGAGCCCCTTCGCCCTCGCTACCTCGCAGAAAAGATTGAACTCGTCGTCGTTGCAATCCTTGGCGATCGTGTGCTTGACGAGAGACACCTGCTTCGGCGTCAGATCGTATCGAGTAAGAGCCTGCTGCATCACTTCCTCCGTACAGAAAGGGAATAGGAACCGTTGTCGAGATTTGCGCCGGGGATGGCCGCGCCGTTGCGCAGCTCCTCGGTGAGCGCCTTTTTGTCCAGCTTGGGAGCAGGGCGTTCCTGCTCGATCCAGAAGCGTGTAGGGATATCGGCCTCGCTGTTGACAATGAGGCCAGGAAGACGGCGGTTGAGGCTGACAGTAGCGCCGGCCAACCGGAATTGCGTCTGCTCGGAAGCAAGCATCGCCTGCTCGATCATGGCGCGGATGCGGTCAACGCGCTCCTCAAGCCGGCTTCTGCGCTTGGAAAATTCCTCTTCCTTCGCCTTCAGACCGATGATATGAACTTCGCACTCGTCTATTTCCGACAGAGCGGCCTCGACAGCTTCAAGCAGCGTCGTCTGGCCTTCGATCGTGTCGGCTACCAACTCGACGTCATCATCAGCGCCCTGAAGGCGCAGACTGGCAACGAGGCGTTTAGCGGCTTCAGCTTGGCGCGCAATGGAGAATTCTACTTCCGCCATGTCTTCACCTGTTCCTGTCTGTCGAGATCGATGATTTTCTGTTGCGGCTCAGCAAGAGTGAACCCGAAGAACACGGCGGCAAACATCCATATTAGGACGATGGCTTTGCCGGCTGCGTCATGGAGTCGGGCGAGGTTGATAAGCTCTGCCCTGATGTTGGCGTTGATGGCGTCGAGCTTTTCCTGAACTTCGCTCATTCCGCCCTCCCGTTATCAGCAGGGAGAGGGGAGTCGCTGAGGGCTAAAGCTATAATCTGCGGAACGAGAATGTCAGCCATCGTCACAGCGCCGCGCTGCTGAGCAGACTTCACCGCTTTGTCCACGTAGGGTTTAGCGCTTTGCAGAGCCCTACGGAGCCGTTCGATCTCGTCGGCAGCTTCACCTATGATGCGGGTGTCAGCTCCGGTGCATTTATCCGGTCCATCCGGAAGGCCGCCGCAGAACTTGCAAGGCTTGTCATCCGGCGACGTCCAGTATTCCGGAGACTTTTGATCGTAAGGGCAGATCACAAGCGGCTGGTTTGATCTCAGCCTTTCAACAATGTCCTTGCTATCCGTCATTGTCGTCTCTCTCCCGGTAGGGGGGTGGGCCGGCTCATGCGGCCATCTCTGCGTTGATGTGTGCTGCTACAGGTGCGCGCCTTCGACGAGCTGCCGGGCGAGGCCGTAACGGCGCCTGAACATCGGGACGACGGGCACTTCTCCGGAGACAGCATCAGCCCATTCAAGGTGCACCATCTTCCCCATTGCCGACTTGTCGTCGTAGAGAACGGCGGATATAGCTTCGAACAGGCAGGTGCCGATCGTGCGCGGACCACCGCGGGGGACGTGCGGCAACCACTTGTCGCCAAGCTTGATGTCCTTGACGATGAATGTGTCTGTCTCGCCCTGGTTGTCGACGAGTGTCGCTTCTCCGTAGAAGAGGACGCCTTCGCCGAATTCCGGTAGCTGCAATTCCTCAAAGAAGAATGTGGTTTCCATCACAAGGCCTCCAGTTTAGGCTTCGCACGTTCGGCGGCTGAGATGATGCGGTTGAAGGACATCACGCGTTCTCCGCTTTGGCGATGGCAGCTTCGAGCGCCAGAAAGATTGAATAGGGATGGTCGGGGCCGACATCGGGCTTTGGATAAATGTTTTTCTTCATGACCGGCGCGGCACGCTTCGCTGCCTCCAGCAGATCAGGAGCGGCTGCGATCAGGGCAGCGTCCACAGGATCGTATCCCTGCGTCCTGCCGTCTCCTGCTATGACGACCTTCGGCCCGCTAACGAAGCTAATTGGCGTGGGAACCAGTGACGCTCCACCCTGAAGGGAATATGCTACCCAAGGCCCCTGCGTGTGCTTGCTCTCTGCCATGTTCCTCTGTCCTCTTCCTTCCCACCCCGTCTCGCTACTTTCCCGAGGGAGGGAAGCGGGTGGTGTTGGTCAATTGTTGCCGTATGTCGTGGTTACGGATCTCTCCAGTTCAGCCATGCGAACAGAAGACCAGTCGGTCCAAGAGGGTGAAAATACCTTCCTCCACAGTTCGAGGCACCAACACCGAACCTTGGGCACTTGCACCCGTCATCCCAAAACCGGCAGAATTTGCAGCAGCTCATCGCTATCGGCTCGCCTGCAGGAGCGCTGGTTTTCGAGTATTCGAAATGCCGCTGGGCGGCGCGTATGACTGTCTCCGCCGACACGCCTTTCCTGAAAACAGTGCTTCCAACAAGGGCAGGCTTATTGAGCTTCTCCATCACGCGGCCTCCGATACGAGGCAGAACAGACGTTCGCGAGTGTTCCAGTTGTTGACCTCGCGCCATTCGTTACGGGTCTCGTGCAGATATTCGAAAGCCGACTTCTGCCAACGATCGGCGATGACAACTGCGCGGTACTTCCTGCCGTTCATTTCGATCTCGTTTGTCATTGCCGTTTCCTCTTCTGCTGTGAGCGTGGAGATCGGTTTGCGTTCGTCCGGCGCTCTTGAGTGATTACTAAGTTGACACATAGCCAACATATGCGCAAGAGGGGTGAGTAAAAATAGTTGGCGTGTAGACAACCGATGTTTTTTGAGATAGCTTCGGGGGAATGAAAATGCCCCGCGAGCTGCTGAGGCTCCGGGGCGTGACTGGTGAGAATGGTTTGCGGACCGAACCAGTGTGGTAATAATACCAGACTGTCTTCAGATTGCAACTAGTTTCATTCAGAGCGCACGGAATGACGCGAATCCGGTTCGGTCGTGCGTTGATGCTTGAGCAAGGAACGGGTTGCGATCAGGCTCGATGGGTCTCTGGCAGCGAAAGCTGGTGAGGTGCCCAGATCGTCAGGCAGGACCTGAAAAAGACCTCAAGACTTACGGCGTCCCTGTGCGTCGGTAGGTAGCGGGATAAGCGGCGGTCGGCTCCGAAGAGCAGGTCACTCCTCCCGAGCCAGGAAACTCGCTGTCTTTTGATGGCGAGGTTCTTGGTTTGCGGAAGTCACAACGGTCTCACCAAAGAGCAAGACACATCCTAAGCGATTGACAGGATATTGAAGGTATAGGCTTTAGATACAGGATCGAAGCGTTTTCAACCGCTGATGATTGCGATATCAGACTTTAGTCCGTATGGATTAGCCTGCGTCACCTAAAATTCACATAACGTGTTTTCATAGTTGCTAAAAAGACCAGCTAGGCTTACCTTTTTCGCGTTAAAAGGGAGTAGGGCGGGCAAAAATGAGAACAAGACGGGAAGTCCTGATTGCCGCTGCAGCCGGCGTAGTTACAGTAAGCGCTGCAAAAGCCGACGAGACACCCAAGATTTCAGAAATTCTGCCAGAGCTTGAGCGCGCACTTATGCGCGAGTTGCCAGGTCTGACGAAAGTGCAGATCGATTTTCGGCCGGCTGATAAACAAATTCCGCTTATGGTGCATGCCTTCCGGGTTTAGCCGGTCTTCAGCATCGCCTCGATCACCACGAAAATCTGTTGGCGCTTTTCAGGAGGAACATTCCTGAGAAGTTCGTCAGCGCTCGGCATGGCGGGATCGCGAAATAGATCGCCGGGGGAACCCAGGTTCAGCGCTTCAGCAAGGGCGCCCTGAACATCCATTGTCATGCCGCGCTCATTGCGCTCCCAACGGCTGATTTGGTCCTTGCCAGTCGGCTTTCCATCCTCGCCGATCGGAAGCCTGTCCGCGAGCTGCTGTTGTGTCAGTCCTCTAAACTGACGCCATTCTCTCAAGAAATGCCTTGAAGGCTTTGCGGGGCCGATTCTCGTAACCATCCTCATATCTTAGTTGCCTTCGCGCCAACTGTAGACGGCCAGCCTGCCAACATTTTTTTCAAGACCCTCTTGCAATTAGGTTGGCTATATGACAACCTCTTAAACATGGGAAAACAGCACGCACTCACCACTTGGCGCAAAAGCCAGAAGATGACGCAGGACGAACTGGCGACAAAGCTCGACATTTCGAGATGGTTTGTAAACCGCCTCGAAACTGGAGAGAGAACCCCATCGTTGGATCTGGCTTTGAAGATCCAAGAGATGTCTAGGAGCGCCGTAAAGCCGTCCGACTTCACCAAGAAACAGAGGGCGCAGGCATGACAATAGCTGACGCACGTTTCAAGGAATACGCGATCCCGCTCGACGATACTTCCGAGATCAGTAAGGCTTACTGGCAGACTGATAAATCTGTCACTGAGATAGCCTACGACTTCGGCCTTTCCGGAACTGGGAAGGTAAACAGCGCCTCCTGCGAGGCCCGGTTGAACGGTATCGTCTGTAGCGACTGCAATCAGGAAATGATCGTCAAGACCCGCATCGCAGCGATCGAAAAAATCCGCCTCCATGAAAGGGGCGTCTGGAGCAAGAAGAAGATAAAATGTGAGCCTTGCTCTAGGGTCGATCGGGCGGCGAAGTCTAAGGCATTCGTTGAGAAGTGCCGGCTCCAATACGCTGGCAAGCCTGCTACAGGTAAGACCGCCAAGGACGAGAAGGCTGAATTCTACCTCTCGTGGGAATGGCGCACTCTCCGGACGAAGGTTCTGCAGCAATATGGCCCTCGCTGCATGTGCTGCGGGGCCACTCCGGAACATAAGACCATCGGCGGTGAGCCTGTGGTTATCGTCGTCGATCACATCAAGCCTTTATCCAAATATTGGGACCTACGTCTGGCCCGCGACAATCTTCAGGTGCTTTGCCAGGAATGTAATCAGGGTAAGGGCGCATGGGATGAGACGGACTATAGACCAGTTCCGAAGACGGAAGCGGGAGATACCGTCCAATGACCACCTCCATCAATCATCGCACGACCGCACTCGAAGAGGTGGCGTAATGGGTTATCGCGTCATAAGCGAACCGGAATTCTTCGAGCGCATCAGCTCTCTCCTTCGAGAAGGGTTTGAGGACGTTGGAAGCGTTACAGGTCCCGGTCGATCCGGAGCCGTCGCAGCTGTCTACGCAAGCCATATTCTCGGCGTGCCCTTCATCCCGTTCAAGGCGAACGCTCCTTGGCATCTAGGGAAGTTGCTGATCATCGATACGGCGATGGAAACCGGCCAAACCATGCGCAAGGCCGAGAGAGCCTACAAAGGCGTCAAAACCGTGTCTCTCGTCTGCTGGCATGAGCCGCCTCGCGTGATGTTCTGGTACGAGGCCGGCAAGCCCCAGCGATATCGTCATGAAAGGGCCGCAGCATGACCACCCCACACCAACCCCAACCCCACACGGACGGCTGGCAGACGATAGAGACGGCGCCGCATGGGTGGATCGATATCCTTCTATACGTCCCAGATGAAGACGATGGAACTGGATCACAGGGCGTCGTCAAGGGCTGGTACAGCGAGAAAGACGGCGGCTTTGACTGCTGGATGACATACGAAGCCAGTTCGTCCGCCAAGATCGTTCCGACTATGTGGCAACCCCTTCCAAAGCCCCCATCCACCACCCAATCCCAGAAGACGGGGAGATAGACAGATGAGTGAAGCGCAAATGCAGATCACCGATGGCCGGAAGGCTAAGGGATTATGGCGCGAAGAAGCTTGCCAGATGAAGCGTGATGGCTCTCCCATCGGCGATATTGCTGCCAAATTTGGCAAAGCGTATTTCACCGTCGCTATCGCTACTAAGGGCGTCAAGAGTACCAATCCTACCTGGGGCCGAACGTTCCGTGGAAAGTCTGGCGGGCATGTTATGGGCAACAAAAAGCGTGTCGCTATTTCTTTCACAGATGAACAGATCGGTGCGGTTAACATCATCGCCGAGGAGAAGGGGTGTTCTTTCTCCAAAGCCGTAGCTGATCTCGTCGATATAGCTTTGGAGGAGATCATAGCATGACCGAGATCCTGCAAGGCCTAGCGGCCTGCATCATCGGCGCCAGCTTCTTCGCCTGCATCATGGCTCCATTCATCAATTCCGGCCGTCATGCTGCTCAAGAGCGCATCGAAGAAGACCGTCGCCAATACTTCCCCGAAGACGAACTTTCCCGTCGCCGGCAGACGAGGAGGGCGAGGGTATGAGCGAGTGGGTCGAGCATGACGGCAAAGGAATGCCTGTAGCCGAGGATTGCTTCGTTTTGGTTCGGTTCAGAGACAGGTCTCCTCATTATGAGAACTCTGGTTCTGAGCGAATGGCCGGTAGCTGGCATAGCAACGTTCCTAGGTACAGCAATTGGCATCACGAAGGCACAAGCGGAGACATCGTCGCCTATCGCGTCGTTGCAGCTTTACCCATTCCATCTCCTGAGCCCGTCACCCCTCCCAAGCAGGGCTCTTGAGCGAGCTGGCGGGCTCGTTCTCCTCCGGAGCCCGCCAGCAACTTATCCGTGGAAGCGACCACGCTCCCACCAATCGAATGGCGATCGAGCCGAGTGACTGGAAACTATCTTCCTCGGTCTCGATCGCATCTTCCAGAGCCAAAGAGGCGGCGGCGGATCTGGCCTGGAATGGAAATGGAATAACGGTACCCGCGAGTGCGGCGGAAAGAGAAGAGGGGTCTGTGGACCCTGGCAGGAAAATCGGCCCCTCTTCTTGCTCAACTTGGCTCTTGTGCATCGCTGATCTCCGTCTTTGACGAGATCATCAATCGCACAGAGGCCGACAGATGAATGGAAATAGGGTTTCCGAAACCGGAAAGAACGGTTCCAAAAACATGACAAGCGTAGCGTTGATTGAAGCAAAAGGCTGGGCCGACCAACTCATGGACAGTGAGTTTCGTGGCCGTGGCGATAAGGAAAAATCAGCAAGATATCGGCTCTCCAAGAAGACTGGAGTTCCGGAAAGCTACCTCTTCCGCCTTCAATACAAGACGGCAGAGATGAAGGACGTGGCCGGCTCTGTCTATCGCGCTCTGATGATCGCCTATGACAATGCCTGCCGCGCAAACGAGGACGCGGCGGACAGGTACCGGGCGGCTCGCCTGGGGATGCGAGGACATCATGAAACGACTGACGAAAAGCCTGATCGTTCGGGCTTGGGAATGGATTCGTCTGCAAATTAAGAGGTTGCGGAAATGAGCATTTATGTCCTTCGAAGCGATAATCTCGTCAAGATCGGCTTCAGCGATAATCTGCGGAAACGGGTGCGCCAGATCATTTCGACCGTCCCTATCCCGGTAGAGTTCGTAGGGCATATGCCCGGTGACAGAGATGTTGAGAAGCATCTCCACGACATATTCGCGCAATCGTCATTCTCAGGTGAGTGGTTCGTCGAGACGGAGCAGATGCGCTCCCTGTTCGACGCAATGCTTATCCCGCACCTTCCTGAGCCCGAGCCGCCGATCCAGGTAAAGCGTCGGGTGGAAAGAATATCGACTGCCGATCTTTCGCAGAAGGTCAAGGAAGAAGCCGGCCGCAGATGGCCTAATAAATCCAAAGCCGATGTAGTCATCGAACTGGCGAAGGCGCTTGGCTGGAGCAAGAACCGGACCAAGGATTTCTATTACGCAGATCCTCGCGTTTCTCTTCGGGCTCATGAGATGAGCGGGCTTGATGCATGGCTGCGCTGTTCACGCGCCTTGGCCTACGCGATCGCGCCCGAACTCAGGGAGAGTGATGATGACGGCTCACGATAAACAGCAGACCCCATCGCCATCATCACATTTGATGGGGAGCGAAGCCCGCGAAATCATAGCCCGGTTCATCGCTGAAGGTTGGGCAAGGCGCCATGACAGCGGCCTGACCGCAGACTACTACATGAGCATCGGAACGCCTCACGAGCAAGCAGACGAGCTGCTTGAAAGGCTATCGAGCACCAATGCGGAAAAGCGCGTTGAACAAATCAACCCAGACAGGAGCAAGTTCCCCTATCGGTGGGAAGGGCCGCGACCGCCCGAGGCAATCATCCACAAGGTGATCAACGCCTATATGGGCGAAGACCCTCACGAGCACGACAACTCCCAGTTCTTATATCACCTCGCAAACTGGGAAAGTTATTACACTCTTAATCAGCGGATGAAGACCGCCATGGAGGCTGAGAACGCCGTCTGTGAAGCGACGGACGGTGTTGCAACAGACTTAGATAATACGGAGATTTTCAATGAATCTCGCTGATTTTACCGATGAAGAAATCGATCGCGCTCGTGATGTTCTCTTAAAAGAGCACAGTCGTATGGCGAAAAATGGAGTTATAGGTCCTAGCAACTCCGATACTGTCGCCGTTGCTATCTGGGTCATTGCGGCGTTGCTGCGGATGTTGGCGGCAGAGAAGCCGGAGCTTTCTCCCCCAGCTCCCGTTCAGAGGGACGCACCATGACCTGGCCCCAAGCCTTCTCAGATACTGCCCCATACCTCGCAGGCGCTGCTGTGATTATCGCGCTCGTCTGGGGGATTGTGCAATGACGGCCTACTACAACGAGATCAGTCCGTTCCATGCCCAGTGGCTTCGCAACCTCATTTCTGTAAACCTTATCGCCTCTGGCGATGTAGACGAAAGATCGATCGTCGATGTCCAACCAGACGACCTCAAAGGTTACACCCAATGCCATTTCTTCGCAGGCATTGGCGGATGGTCCTACGCAGCTCGATTGGCTGGATGGCCTGACAATCGTGAGCTGTGGACGGGGTCAGACTGCTGCCAGCCTTGGTCGGTCGCGGGAAAGGGGCTTGGCGCCTCGGACGAAAGGTTTCTCTGGCCTCACCTTGAACGACTTATCGCCGAGCGACGCCCTTCAGTTTTCTTTGGAGAGCAATCTGCGGCGGCGGCTGGTTGGATCAGGACTGTACGACGTGGTTTGGAAGCCATGGAATACGCCGTGGGGTTCATGCCTATCGAAGCCGCGTGCAAAGGCGCGAAGCACCGGCGGGATAGAACTTGGGTATTTGCCCACTCCGAGCGGGACCAGCAATCACGGCAAGAACCATGTGGCCGGACGGCTGGACGAATGGGGCGGGTCGAGCAATCCATTCCGTGGGACGCCCCTTGGGAAAGTGCATTGTCCAGCTTTCGAGCTTTGGGTGATGGGCTACCCAGATCAGTGGGCGCAACTGATGCCGCTCGAAACGCGATCGTCCCTCAAGTCGCGGCAGAAGTAATCGGCGCTTTCATGGATATCGCCGCATGACCCTAACCCCCACCACCCCATAACCCAGAGGGCGACGATGACAGCCTATGAACTCTTCAAGAGAGGCTTCAACACCCAAGAGATCATGGTGATGCTCGGGCTATCGTCAGAAGCCGTCGCGTACAATCTCGTACACCAAGGCCGAGAAGCACACTTCAAAGATAAGGAGTCTCGGCGGAAGAAATCTGAGGCATCCAAAAAATACTGGCGCACGCGCCGCCAGGAAATGCGTGAGGCGAGGGCAGGGGCATGACGGTAACTCTATCCCGGCAGGAAGCCAAGGCCATCCTCGCGAAGCCGAAGCGCAGAAAATACGGAAACGTCAAGGTGACGACGCCGGACGGTGAAACCTTCGACAGCGGCCGCGAAGCCGATCGCTGGATGCAACTAAAGCTTCTAGAGAAGGCCGGCGAGATCAGCCATCTGGAGCGCCAGCCGAAGTTTTATCTCTACGGCTCCAATGGGCCTGTCCTGATCAGGTCGAAAGGCTACCCCAACGGCCGCCGGTCGAAATGGATTGGCGACTTCGCATATTTTTGCTCGCGCCGCAACAAGCGGATCTGCGAGGACGCCAAGGGATTTCGCACCCAGACCTTTATTCTCAAAAAAGCAGTTGTTCAGGCTTGTTACCCAGGTTTGGAGATCGTCGAGATATGAATGCTCCAGTTTCTGCACGAGGATTGTTCCGAGCTACCGGCAAGAAATCGAAGCCAGTCGCTGTTCGTGACCTCGAAGGCAATATCGTCAAGGTCGATGCGCTGGAGCGCGAGAAGGATGAATTTTATCCGACTCCAATCGATCCTATCCGAGCCATCATCCATGCCGAAATTGATAGGCTGAAGGATTTCCCCCTTATCTGGGGGCCGGCTTGTGGGACTGGCGTCATTGGCCGCGAACTGCGCGCACATGGCCTACAGACGGTTGATAGTGATCTGGTGGACCGTGGTTGTGGCGCTGAGATCAAGAGCTTTTACGAATATTCGGAATCGCCAGCCACGGCCATCCTGGAAAACCCGCCATTCGCCGAATGCGGTTGGGGCAATGGCAAAGCCCGATGGCTGAAGCACGCGCTTGACATCCTTGATGTTGAATACATGGGCCTCCTGATGAATTGGGGATGGCCGGGGGCCGGGGGGCTGAAACAGTTCTATGCCGCTCACCCGCCAGCCCGCGTCTATCTCATGCGTTGGAAGATCGACTTCACCGGCCAAGGCGCACCTCCCATGCTGAACGGCTGGTTTATCTGGGACAAGAAACATCGCGGCGAAACGGTCCTGCGCATGCTCGATCGCAACGACACGCGGCAAACGGAGATGTTTGGATGACGACATTCGCAGACTTTTACAGCCAGTTCCCCCGCAAGAAAGCCCGCGGCGACGCTGAGAAGGCATGGCAACAGGCAATCAAGAAGGGCCACGCCCCCGACGAGATCATGGCCGGCCTCATGCGCAATCTGGCCGATCTCCAGCGCCGTGACCCGCAATTCATTCCATACCCGGCGACGTGGCTCCGGTCTGAGTCGTTCTTCGATGAGCCAGATCCTGTTCAACGCAATAATGGGAGACGATCAATTGCCGACGCCGCACGTGACTTCATCACCAGCAACGATTATCGCGGCGATGCTTTCGGGTTTCCCAGCATCGGCCGGCACTGACGCGGATATCCAATTGAGGGCGTATCTCATGGCAGTTAGCGGCATTGAACCGGAAGCACTAGCCCGAGCAGCACAGCGCTTCATGCGTGGCGAGGTTGGCGGCCATAACCGTTCGTTCGCCCCGAGCTGTGCAGAGTTTGCGGAAGAATGCCGGTTTCAGCAGATGTCGATCGCCGCCGAGCGCCGGCCACGCATAGAGCCTCCGAAGCCGAAAGACGACGGGCCACCGGTGGATCCGCGCAAGCTCCAGCTTCTGAACAAGGCACTACAGGGGCACCAGCCATCAAGAGATCAGCTTCGGCGGATGTATCCGCATCTCGACATTCCAGACGCACCAGTAACCAGTAATGAGGTGAGTAAGCCATGAACGTGTCAGTAGGCGGACTGAAAGAGCAGCACGAGAACTGGAAGGCAGCAAGGGAGCGGCTGTTTCGGCCGGCAGCCAAGCCGCAGATCCAGATTGTGGCGCCGGTTGTTAAGCCAGTCATTGAGGTTCAGCAGCCGCAGCCGAGACCTTTGTGGACATGGGCAGATGTACAGTTTGATTGGCATGTCCATGCTTGGCGTGAAGCAGTTGGCCACTCCGTCTCCGATCTAGTCCATGAGAATGCAGCAATGCGGATGGCTCTTCGGGTGGCTGAGATCGACGCCGCGTCATGCACCGTGAGAACACGCCGCCCAATTCAGGAGATTGTTGCTGATGTTCTGCGCGATTTCCCTGGCATTGAAAGGGTCGACATCGATTCGCATCACCGCACTAAGGATATCATCTATCCTCGGCATCTGTGCTTTTACGAAGTCGTCGAGCAGCGCTCGGATCTCTCTTTCCCGCAGATCGGCAGATACTTCGGCGGCCGAGACCACACGACCATCATCTATGGCCACAGGAAAATTGCCGAAATGACTGCTGACGAGCGCCGTAGAGAACTCGCGCTGCAGCGGAAGTACTGCAAGAAGCGCCGGAAATACGCCCGTGAGCGTATTCGTGAACTTGAAGCGGCGGCAGAATAACGAGGATCAATATGAAGGCGGCAAGCAGAGGCGAGAAACTCAGACGCAAACGAGGCAGGCCGATCAAAGACGGCGTGTCGCGCACAGACAACGGCAGGATATCCAGAGCTGCCAATGCCAATGAGGCGCCAGATAAGGTAGCGAGAGAAGCCCGCATGCGCCTTCACGGCATCAGCAAGGAAGATGCGTCTCAGCCTGAAGCAGGAACAGTCATCGGTCGCATGAAGCTATCCGGCGAGCTTTCCAGAGCCCAATATGAAGGCCTCATCCGCTACAACATGACGCGTGAGCGCTACATGATCGCAATGGGCGTTCCTGACAGCCTCCGAACTCGTGCTGGCGGCGTCATGAACGTTGCACCTGATGAAAGCGACATAGGCGCAGTCGAAGCATGGGGTAGGGTGCATAAGGCAGTTTCCGAGGCGCAGCACCAGTCGAATGGAAACCTTGTCGCAGCTCTGAACTTCATGGTGACACGTGATGAGTACTATCCCCATATGATCGGCGATCTAAGAGTTGTGAGTAACGCGCTCGTCCGCCACTATGGCATTGACGCAAGGGAGCAAATCACCTAATTTCGGCCTTACTGGAGATGACCGGAACTGCGAAAGCGGCCGGTCATTTTTGATTCATGCCTTGGAATTTAGCTCAGTCTGTAGAGCGAGGAGCTGTTAACTCCGTTGTCGCAGGTTCGAGTCCTGCCGTTCCAGCCAACACCCCGCATAGGCGGTAAACAGATCGGGGTTCTTAGCGTGTAAGTGACGCGGATGGGCTCAAGTACCGTAAATCCGGGAAGCACTAAGAATGAGGAGTCGCCCACCTCTTTCCCGATGAAATTACAGTTTGAGCGGCCTCAAGGCATTTAGCCTAATACTACGCAAAAGAACGGGGTAGCGCAGCGCTCAATTAAGACCGGGAAGCATAGAGCCTACCTTGGGCCCACACCGGTGTAGCAACGGGTACTCTGCCTCTCGTCAGTCGGTTAATGGTGGATGTAAAGGCCTCGTGAGGTCCTCGCCCGAAAGGGTCCGACTAGGGCATGAATCGTTCGGGAGCGCGTTGCGCGTGAGGCTTCGGCCTCCCCGGCGTCCAGAAGCACCGGGAGCGCTATACCCGGAGAGACGTGGAAGCCGTCTCACCACAGCCCGCCCGGTTCGCCGAGGCGGGTTTTTCTTTTCAGGAGATCGACATGACGCTTTCCGAATTCAAAGCATGGTTCGAAGGCTTCACCGAAGGAATGGCCGGCGCTCCTGATGAAGATCAGTGGAAGCGCATCAAGGCCCGCGTGGCTGAGATTGATGGGACGGTGACGACATATCCCATCTTCGTCGACCGCTATGTAGAGCCCTATCGACGGTATTGGCCAAGTGTGCCGTATTGGTCTGCGGGGGCTCCGGTCCATAGCATGGGCGCGGGGTATTCCGCCGTCAGCAGCACCGCTGGCACCTTCAACAGACAGAGCGCCATGCTCGATCTCGGCAAAGCTGAGTATTCGGCTTCCGTCGCACAATGACCACCCGTTCTTCCATAACCCTCCAGCGCGCTGCTTTCATCATAGCGATGATCCTCTTCGCATTTGTCGGGGCATACGTGCTGTCATCGTGCCAGTCGTATCAGCCGCCTGGCCAGTACCAACCACTAATTGAAACATGGCTATTTTAGCCGTTAACAGCCTCTCAGACAGGCGGTTTTATGATGCCAGCAGGTAGACCATCAAGCTACAGCGACGAGTTCGCCAAGCAAGCAGAGAAGCTTTCAGCGCTTGGTGCAACGGATATGGAAATGGCCGATTTCTTCGAGGTCGATGTCAGGACCATCTATCGCTGGAAGCATGATCATGAGGGATTTTGTCAGGCCCTAAACGCGGGCAAGAGCAAAGCTGACGAGCGCGTCATCAACAGCCTGTATCAGCGTGCCGTTGGGTACGAGCAAGATGCGGTGAAGATATTCATGCCGGCTGGCGCCGATAATCCGGTCTATGCTCCATACCGAGAGAAGGTAGCTCCAGATACGACGGCAGCAATCTTCTGGCTGAAAAACCGTCAACCTGACAAATGGCGCGACAAGCAGGATGTCGAGCACTCTGGTGAAGTCGCCCTAACGCCAACGATCAATTTCAATGGCCACAAGGGCTGACGCCACGCTCGACATACACCTGCACGCAAAACAGCAGGTAGCGTTTGATAGCGAGGCGACTGAAATCCTATACGGCGGAGCGGCCGGCGGCGGTAAGAGCCATCTTATGCGCATGGCGGCCATCACGTGGTGCGCTGCTATCCCGGGCCTGCAGGTTTATCTGTTCCGCCGAATTCGAGACGATCTTGTCAAGAACCACATGGAAGGCCCGAGCGGCTTCCGCGAGTTTCTCGCTGGCTGGGTCGAGTGCAAATTCTGCACCATTGTCGAGGACGAGATCCGCTTCTGGAACGGCAGCAAGATCTACCTCTGCCACTGCAAGGATGAGAAGGACCGCTTCAAATACCAGGGCGCTGAAATCCACGTCCTGCTAATCGACGAGCTGACGCACTTCACTGACAAGATTTACCGCTTCCTGCGCAATCGTGTTCGTATGGTTGGCATCACATTGCCTCGCGAATATGAAGGCCGTTTCCCGCGCATCATCTGCGGCGCAAACCCCGGCGGTGTTGGCCATCAGTTTGTGAAGATGACCTTTATCGATGGTGTTGAGCCGCTAAAGGTCATCAGAGCTGCCAACTCAGAAGGTGGCATGCTCCGGCAATACATACCGGCAAAGCTCGAAGACAACCCGAGCATGTCGGAGAATGACCCCGGCTATGAGTTCCGCCTGGCGGGCCTTGGAAGCGATAGCTTGGTTCGGGCGATGCGTCACGGCGATTGGAATATCGTTGAAGGAGCGTTCTTCGATCTGTTCGACCCGCAACGCCATGTAGTCAGGCCATTCGAGATTCCCGATCACTGGCTCTTATTCAGGGCGGGGGACTGGGGTTCAGCCAAGCCCTTCGCCTTTGGATGGTATGCGGTCGCCTCGGATGATTTCATGTCTCCACATGGCACCTTCATCCCTCGGGGTGCTCTAGTCAAATACCGTGAGTGGTACGGCTGCAAGAAAGACGCCCAAGGCAAGTTCGTTCCTGATGTTGGCTTGAAGCTCGACGCTACTGAGGTCGGCAAAGGTATCAAGGCGCGTGATCTAGGCGAGAACATTTCATACGGCGTTCTCGACCCAGCTGCATTCGCCGCTGATGGTGGCCCGTCGATAGCCGAGCGCATCGCAGGCGCCAGTGGCATCCTGTTTCGGCCTGCCGACAACAAGCGCGTCACTGCCAGAGGCGCCATGGGTGGATGGGACCAACTCAGAGGCAGACTGAGGGGGAATGAAGACGGGCACGCAATGCTGTTCTTCTTCTCCAACTGCATTCACTCGATCCGCACCATTCCGGCGCTTCAGCACGATGATGACAAGCCGGAAGACTTGGACACGACGGCTGAAGACCACGCAGCAGATGAGACGCGCTACGCCTGCATGTCTAGGCCTTGGGTTGCGAAGATGCCGGCCAATGATGATGCGCCAACCCCGCCACCCGGCAAGTTCCGCGCTCCTCCTGTTGTTGAGCCCAGCGGCCGACGCATCCGCCTATAAGGATACCTGATGGCTGACAACGAAGCTTACGAGCAAGCGGATTTCGATCCGTCCATCGACAAGGAAAGCTCGAAGGCGTGGCTCAACCTTATCGAAGACGCCGAAAAGGCGCTCAAAGACTGGCAGGACAAGAGCGACAACATCGACAAACGTTATGCTGATCTGTCGCGTCTGGCCAATATCTCGCGTGACCGTGAGTTTCAGCTCTTCTGGGCCAATATCCAGGTTCTAGGCCCGTCTGTCTATGCCCGGCCGCCGGCGCCTGTCGTTGTGCCACGCTTCCGTGACCGCAAGCCAGTAACGCGCACGGCTTCGGAGCTTCTGGAGCGCGCCACGGCTGTCTCGTTCGAAAAAAACGATATCGACGGCACGATGAAGCTCATTCGTGACGATCTGGTGCGCCTTGGCCGCGGCTGCGCATGGATTCGCTACGAGGACAAGGAGAAGAAGGGCAAGAAGGCCGAACAGGTTTGCATCGAGCATGTCGATCGCCGGGATTGGCTTTGCTCTCCGGCCCGCAAGTGGCAGGAGGTTGACTGGGTCGCCCGTCGCGCATGGATGTCTGCAGACGAGATGGAAAAGCGCTTCCAGCCCACGAGCGGTGATGCGTGGAAGGATGCCGCATTCGAGGTTCTCGACCGTGACAGGCAGGACCGCGGCAACCGTGATCCTATCAAGAAAGCCGGTGTCTGGGAAATCTGGTCCAAGAGCGAGGACCGCGTTGTATGGGTAACGGAAGGCGTGGATGAGCCGCTTGACAGCGATAAGCCTCATCTGGATCTCGAAGGCTTCTTCCCTTGCCCGCGGCCGGTCTATTCGACTGTGCAGCCAGGCTCTCTGGTCCCGGTTCCCGATTACGTCTACTACAAGGATCAGATCGAGGAAATCAACGAACTAACGGCCCGCATTGCCGATCTTAGCGACGCTGTCCGCCTCAAGGGCTTCTATCAGTCGGGTGGCGAGATTGGTTCTGCAGTCGAAGCGGCCATGAAGGTTTCCGACAATAAGGCTATCCTCGTGCCTGTGTCCAACTGGGCTGCATTTGGCACCAATGGCGGTGATCCGATCATCTGGCTTCCGCTGGAGATGATTGCCAATACAATCGCAGGGCTTGTTGATCTCCGCCGGCAGTTGATCGACGACGTTTACCAGATCACCGGCCTTTCCGACATCATGCGCGGGGAATCGGATGCCAATGAAACGCTCGGCGCACAGGAGCTGAAGAGCCAGTATGGTTCAGTTCGCATTCGAGACAAGCAGCAGGATCTCGTGCGCATTGCCCGCGACATCACGCGTATCGACGCTGAGATCATGTCGGAGAACTTCGACAAGCAGACGCTTCTGGACATGTCGCAGATGGACCTGCCGACCGATGCGGAGATCAAGAAGCAGATAAAAGACCTTGAAGACCAGGGCAAGAAGATCATTGCCGAGACCGAGAAGAAGGTAAAGCAGGCCGCCAGCAACCCACAGGTGGCAGCTCAGGCCCAGCAGAATCCGGAAGCAGCCCAGCAGGCCGCGCAGCAATTGCAGCAGCAGGCGCAGGAACAGATCCAGGGTATTCAGCAGCAGATACAGAAGATCGGCGAGACTGTGACCATTGATCAGGTCATGGAATTGCTGAGAGAGCAGAAAATCCGACCGTTCGCCCTCGATATTGAGACGGATAGCACGATTGCACCGGACGAAAATGCGCAGAAGCAGCGCGCAACCGAGTTTGTGACGGCAGTGGGTGGGTTCCTCAATCAGGCGATCACGGCAGTCCAGGCTGTGCCACAGGTAGCCCCGCTCATGGCCGATACGCTGAAGTATGTGGCAAGCCAGTTCCGCGCCGGCCGTGAGCTTGATGCGTCGATCGATGAGTTTGCTGACAATATGAAGCAGATGGCCGGCCAGCCAAAGCCAAATCCGGAAGCAGACGCAGCCGCCCAGCAGGTGCAGGCAGACCAGCAGCGCCTTCAGATGGAACAGCAGAAGCATCAGGAAGAGGCGCAGGCCCGCGCGACGGACGCGCTGCTCAAGCAGCAGACATTTGAGCGGGATAGCCAGATCAAGGCTGCCCTCGCCGATCACGAGGCTCAGTTGAAGCAGCGTGAATCCGATGAACGTCTTCGCAATATCAATGTCGAGGGCGTGCAGAAGGCCCAGAAGCATCAGCAGGACATGGAACTTGGTGTTCTAGACATCGAGAAGAAGAAGCTGGAGATCGCCAAGCTTGGCGGCCAGATCCAACTCGACGCCCAGAAGGCCGATATCACGGCAGAGAGTGCCAATCGCGAAGCCGACCATTCCGAGCAATCGTTTGAGCAGCAGACGCGCCTAAACGAGCAGAAGGCACAGCAAGGAGCGGCTGAATGAGGCAGCGTTATTGCCGTATGTGTGGCAACTGGCACGAACTCGAAGCGTGGCCCATAGAATGCTTCAAGGTCACGAAGGCGGCCTCTGATACGCTGCCAGTCCCATATTTCATCAGCGACACGATGGAGCCGACGCTACACCCGCTAGACCAGCGCCATTACACCAGCAAGAGCACATTCGAGCGCATCACGCGTGAGGGCGGCTATGAGACAGTCGGTAATGATCCGGCTCGCCTGCGCCCGCCTCCGAAGCCCAAGGCCGACAAGAAGGCCATCAAAGACTCCGTGCAAAAAGCCATGGCCCGTTTCCGCCGCGGCGAGCGAGTGAGCGGAATAAATAGCTAGGTTATTTATCGCTGAACAGAAGACGTTCTATTTCGCTAGTCGTAAGCGCACCCCAAGACGTCAGAAAAATATCATCAGGTCCTACAGCGTAGGACGCCTCTCTGACCATATCGTTCAATATTGAGTTTGTTTGGTCCTGCCAAAGCGGTTTTGAGCGGGCTATCTCTTGATGCAAGGCGTTAATTGCCGTGGCCACTTCTTCAGGCGACCTTCCATCAGTTTCTTCGGGTGGGATTGTCAACTGGACGCTCACTTTAACCCAAGGGTATTCAGACATTTCCCGCTCCTTTTTGGACGCTTGATTCTACCACCCCTTCTCAGACAAGGAAACTTCAATGTCAGATGAAGCCAATGTGCCTTCGGGCGCAGTGATTGACGCCCCGACTCCGCACACTCCCGAGCTTGGCACACAGATCCAGCCGCAGGAGAAGGCACCAGAGCCGAAAGCAGAGGCCAAGACCGACAAGCCAGCAAAGGCTGAGGTCGAGAAATCGTCTGGCGAGGCTGTCAAGCGCGCCATGGAAGCGCTGAAGGCGAAAGAGGCAGAGAAAGCCAAGGCTGAAGTCAAGACAGAAGCAAAGGCGCCGGAAAAGACGGAAGCCAAGCCCGAGCCGAAGCCGGCCGAGCGTACCCGCGCCGAAGACGGCAAGTTCGCCCCCAAGGAATCAGCGGACCCCAAATCCGTTGAACAACGAGCCGTGCAGGAGAAGACGGAAGGCAACCAAACGTCTGAGGGGCGGAAGCCTCACCACGACGCTCCTGCACGGTTCAATGAATTCGGCAAGCGTGATTGGGCCAATACGCCCGATACCGTCAAGGAAGAGACATACCGCGCCTTCAAGGAATTGGAAGAGGGCCACAAGAAGTACAAGGATAGCGCTGACCGCTACGAAAAGGTCCGTGAGTACGACGACCTGGCTCGTAAGAACGGGCGCGATGGCGTCCACGAGAGCCTGAAACAGATTGTCGAGATCGAGAACGCCTTCCAGCGCGACCCGATCGACGGGCTGAAGCGGGTCACGGATCATTTCGGCATCAATCTGCAGGCGGTCGCCGCTCATATTGTCGGCCAGAACCCCAATCAGCAGGTTGCAGAAGCACATTCACGCATTCAGGAGCTTGAGGCCAAAATCCAGCATATGGAGTTTGAGCGCAAGGCTCCGGATATCGTCGCGGAATTCGCGGCGCAAGAAGGCCATGAACGGTTTGAGGAGCTGTCTCCGATCATCGGAACACTCCTTAAGACCGGAACTGCCAAGGATCTCGATGCAGCTTACGAGCTAGCCGATGTCCTGAAGCCCGCTGCCTCAAACGCAGCGCAGACCAGCCAGCCGCTCATACCGGCAGAAAGTGCATCGGCTCAAACCCAGGCACCGGCTTTAAACCCCGCAGGTTCGAAATCAGTGTCAGGTGCTCCCAGTGGCGGCGTCAGCCCAGCCTCAAGGCAACCTGTCTCAAAATCCAACTCAGAAGCCGTGAAACGCGCATTGGCGAAGCTCGGCGCTTAAAGGAAACAGGTAAATGGCAATCAACCCGGTAGTAAACTACCAGCAGGTTCTGTCCATGGCGCTTGAGGACCGTTCGAACGGTTATCAGGACCTTGTATCGAACGTCATCCCCCTGCTGGGCCTCATGAAAAGCAAGGGCCTGATCAAGGACTATTCCGGCCCTCGCATCCGCGAAACCCTGCAGATCGGCAAGCCGACCGGTCAGTGGTATTCCGGCTATGACTTCCTCGACAACCCGCCGGTCGAACTCATCAACGACGCCTACTGGACGCCGAAGATGCTCGCTGTTCCGATTTCCCTCACCAACGAGGAAATCCTGAACAACGCCGGTGAGGCCCAGATCGAGGATGTCGTCACGACATACATGGACATCGCCGAAACGACGCTCATGGAGACGATCGAAACGGCGCTGTATTCTGACGGCACGGCCAACAATGGCAAGCAGCTCACCGGCCTTGCTGCCGCTGTCCCGATCGTCACCAACACCGGCGTCTATGGCGGTATCGACCGTGCGACCTATGCGCTCTGGCGTACGTCGTCCTTCGATGCCAACTCAGCGTTCCCGACCATCGGCACCCAGGTCAACTCGACCACCATCCGCCCGATCCTCACGCAGATCTTCATGCAGCGTTCGCGCGGCAAGCAGTCTGCCGACATCCTCCTGATGTCGAACGAGCATTATTCGGCCTACGACGGTGCTCTCGTCGCGGTCCAGCGTATCACGGAACGTGGCGGTGCTCCCGGTATGAATTCCCTCGGCTTCAATAACCTCGCCTATATCGGCGCCGGCCGCGAAGTCTCGGTGGTCATGGGTGGCGGTATCGGTTCGGCTATCCCGGCCAATACGACCTTCGGCCTGAATTCTGATTCGCTCCGTCTTCGCGTCAACCCGCTGCGTCGCATGGGCTCGAAGCTGTTCTCGGGTGACGGGCAGATGCCGATCAATCAGGACGCAATCGCGCAGTTCATGGGCTTCATGGGCGAGCTCACGATGGTGAACCCATTATTTAATTGGAGACTTTACGACTCCAACCCCGCAGCTTGATCTCCCTTGAACATTGAAAGTTAGGCCCAGTTCTGATAGGATTTCCCCAATCTCAAAAAAAGGATTGGGCCTAATGAAAAAGACAAATCCGCTTCTCTCGAAGGAAGAACTCGACAAGCTTCTCCGTTACGAAAAATCCACCGGGCTTCTGTACTGGCGGAAACGAACGGAAGACATGTTCGAGGATACTGGCGGCCATTCCCCCGCGCATACGTGTCGGAAGTGGAACGCCAGATTTGCAGGCAAGGAAGCCCTGACGAAAGTCAACAAGGGGTATCGGTGCGGCCATCTGTGGTCAAAGCCGGTTCTGGCCCACAGGGTAATCTGGAAAATGGCTACGGGCGAAGACCCGATTGAAGTCGATCACATCGACGGAGATCGGCTCAACAACCGGCTGTCGAACCTGCGGAATGTCAGCGTAGCGGATAATCGACGCAATGCCGCCAAGCGCTCCGACAACAAATCGGGTGTCAATGGCGTTTTCTGGAACAACTCGAAGAAATGCTGGACCGTTGTGATCAACGTGGGGAGTTTCAGCGATTTCGACCAAGCCGTTGCGGCTCGCAAGGCCGCTGAAACTCAACTTGGCTTTCATGCCAACCATGGAAGATAAAGGAATTCCCCCATGGCTTTCACTATCACTCCCTCCCTCGGCGCGCCCATCAGCATTAACGACGGCGCTATCGGTGCTGCTCTCGGTTACTGGGACACCGCTTCCGGTAAGGTATCGCCGGCTCTCGGTTCCATCGTCAACGGCAGCGATGGTCACGTTTACGTCCTGGCTCAGGCGTCGGCAAACGTGGCTTCGAATGCCGTCGTCATCCTCACGGAACCGGCGATGACCTTCGCAACCGGCGCCGGCGCATGGACTGCCCCGACCGTCACCGGCGGCGTTCTCTCCGGCCAGGTCGCCTGGCTGCAGAAGACCGCGATCTAATCGAGCAATAGGCGGGGGTTTCGGCCCCCGCTTTTTCGCCCCTCAGACAAGGAAGAATGCAATGGCAAACCCGAATGAAGATACGAGGCTGATCGTCACATTCGAGAACTTTCCCGTTCTCAATGAGGCACGGTCGCGTGAAGAAAATCGCCCGATCTACGAAGATATGGAAGTCTGCCGCATCCGCATGGGTGGCGACCGTCTTCAGGCGCCCGTCTTCCCGGCATGGGCCGAAGCCCCCGGCGGCGCCGAGAATGAGGACGGCTATATCGTCCCGATGACGTACAAGGAAAAATACGCGGAACAA
This sequence comes from Hyphomicrobiales bacterium, assembly GCA_900473185.1. Lineage (GTDB taxonomy): Bacteria > Pseudomonadota > Alphaproteobacteria > Rhizobiales > Rhizobiaceae > Rhizobium. The sequence continues at coordinate 105,382 of UCKU01000036.1, forward strand.
TATCGCAAGTTCAAGGCCGGCGAAGTCCAGACCAAGGACGGAACGCCGCTCGAAGCGCTGACCTTCCTGACGCCGGCTCGCGTCAAGGAATTCAAGGCGCTCAATATCTACACGGCTGAATCTCTCGCATCCCTCGAAGGCGCCAACCTCAAGGCTCTGGGGCAGGGTGGCCTGGAATGGAAGACGAAGGCAAAGGCCTATCTCGACAATGCCGCCGGTTCGGCAAACATCACGAAGCTCGCCAGCGAAAACGAATTCCTCAAGCAGCAGCTAGAAGAACTCCGCAAGGAGCGTGCCCAGTGGCCGGCGACGGAACGCGTGACCGAAAGCCTCGGCTATGGTGACCCTGATCAGGACGAGAGCAAGACCGACGCCGAACTCAAGGACGAGATCGAGCAGAAGACCGGCTCGCGTCCGCGCGGCAATCCTTCCCGTGAAACTCTTCTGAAGATGCTTCAGGATCTCGGCTAATGAGCTTTCTCACCGCTGCGCAGAGCGCAAGTATCCGTCTCATCGGCAAGAAGCCGACCACGTTCTTCTCCAGCCAGGGGAAGTTCGAGCTTGAGCTGACGGATCTTGCCAATGAAGTTGCCGCGGATCTAACGAAATATGCCGATTGGCGTACCCTTGTCACTCTGCAGACGATGGCGGGCGACGGTACGACAATCGGCTTCAACCTACCATCCGATTTCGCGCGCATGCCATTCTCGCAAGAGGTTGCACGCGCCAACTGGTATACGTGGGGCTATGTCGATACGCCTGACCTGAATTTCTGGCGTGATCTCATCAATGGCCTTGCATCCCCAAGCCCTGGCTACTGGATCATCCTGAACGGCCAGATGCAGTTTCAGCCCCCCATCTCCGCCGGCACGACCGCTCAATACTATTACATCAGCGACAAGGCAGTTGTGGCGGTTGACGGCACCACAAAGAAATCGCTGTTCGACACGGATACGGATAGCCTGAAGGTTTCGAATAATGCCCGTGACAATGACCGGCTTCTGACGCTTGGCCTTATCTGGCGCTGGCGTGCTCAGAAGCGCATGGAATACGCCGAAGACCTGCAGAACTACGAGATCCTCGCTGCGCAGGTATCTGGCGCCGATCGTGGCGCGCATATCCTGTCCGCCGGCAATCGACGCGTTTCATGGGATAGCCAGTGGGCCTATCCGCGGAGCCTCGGCACCTGATGCGCCGACCTGCAGCTCAGACCAAGCCCCGTATCGCGCGCCTCGCTACGTTTCCTGCCGCTACAAGCGGTTGGGTGGCGAATGCAAACCTCGCGTCTGCGAATGGAAAGCTGCTCGGCGCATACAAGCTGCAGAACTACTTTCCGCTGACGACAAGCATCATTCTTCGACGCGGCTCGCAAAAATACGCCACTCTCGGCGCAGGCTCGCTGCCTGTTGACTCGCTGATGTCGTACAAGAACGGCAACAACGTCGCGCTGTTCGGCGCAACCGCAAACGCGATCTACGACATCACCACTGTTGCCAACCCTAACGTCAGCCCAACCGCCGATGTAACTGGCCTCACAAGCGGCCAATGGTCATCTGTGCAGTTCGCCACCACCGGAGGCACGTATCTCGTCAACGTCAATGCCGCTGATCTCCAGCGCATATATGACGGCACGAGCTGGTGGGCGATCGGTGGGCAGAACATCAATCGACTGAACTACGATGCCCAGACGGTCAATTTCCCGAATGGCGCCACCGTCACCGGCGGCACGTCAGGAGCGACAGGCGTCATTCAGTCCCAGGTGGACAGCGGCTCAACCGGCTATCTCATCCTCGGCAACATTACCGGCACGTTTCAGGATAACGAACTTATCACAGGGGGTGGTGGCTCGGCAACGGTCAACGGCCCTGCACAACTGCTCTTCGTTGCGGTTACCGGCGTCAGCACCGACACGCTTTCCTATGTCTGGTCGTACAAGTCCAGGCTCTTCTATGTCGAAGAGAACAGCATGAATGCGTGGTATCTGCCGGTCGATGCTATCGGCGGCACGATCACCAAGTTTCCTATGGGGGGCATATTCTCCCGCGGCGGCTCGCTGCTGTTCGGGGCCTCATGGTCGCTCGAAACGTCCGGGGATGGCGGCCTTTCGGAGCAATGCGTATTCGTCACCACGGAAGGTGAGGTAGCCGTATACCAAGGCTCTAACCCGAGCGATGCCAACAACTGGTCGCGCGTCGGTGTCTATCGCATTGGCAGGCCCCTTGGCCCGAAGGCATGGATCAGGGCCGGCGGCGATATCATCATCGCCACTGACGTGGGCTTCGTTCCGCTCTCGCAGGCGGTCCAGAAGGATTACGCCGCTCTTTCTCCCGCCGCAGTGTCCTATCCGATCGAGACGGAATGGAATTCACTTGTCCAGAGCCGCGCTGGCGGCAATTGGTGCTGCGAGCTATGGCCCGAAAAGCAGATGGCAATCGTCGCGCCTCCGACAGTCAATTACCAGCCGGCGCGCATGCTGGTATCCAACGTCAGATCCGGCGCATGGGCTGAATATACGAACTGGAATGGCAATTGTCTCGAAGCATTTCAGGGGCGGCTCTTCTTCGGATCCGTGTCCGGCAAGGTCGTCGAAGCGAATGTCACCGGGGCAGACGAGGGCGCAACCTATGTCGGGCAGTACATCCCTCTGTTCGATGATCTGAAGTCACCAGCATCCTTGAAGGTTCCCCAGCTTGCCAGAGCATTTCTCCGCGGTCCTCGCGAGACGAGCGTCGCGCTCAATATGCAGTTCGATTACGTCTATGAAAGCAACCCATCCGGCTCGGCGCCAATCACCACTGTAGGCTCGGAATGGGGTATCGGCATCTGGGGCGTGTCCGAATGGGGCGATGTCGGGACGCTGAAGAATTACCTTGAATGGCAGTCTGTCGGCGGCTCGGGCTATGCGTTCGCTCCTGATATCCAGACCACGAGCGGTGATATCGTGCCCCTCGACGTGGAGGTCATTCGCGTGGAAGTCACCTTCGATGTCGGAGACATCCTGAGTTGATCGTCACTGACGAGCGTGTTCCTGCATTCGTCAGCGCTTTGGTTGGCAAGAGCTTCGTGCCCCCATTCACGGCCATGGGTATCGAGCGAGATGGTGAGATCATCGGCGGCGTTGTGTTCAATGTTTTCGAAGGATTCGACCTTCACGTCACGGTGGCCGGCAAAGGCTTCAATAGGGGCTTTCTGGCCGATGTCGGGGCATATGTGTTCCAGCAACTCGGCTGCGAGCGAATGACGGTTCTAACCGAGCAGCCCCGCATAGTCCGCATAGCAGAACGCTTGGGCGGTCAGGTCGAAGGGCTTATCCGCAATCATTTCGGCAAACGCCGGGATGGCTTCCTTGTCGGCATTCTCAAAGACGATTGGAAATATTGATGGTCAGCTCGCCCAAGCCGCCAGATCCCGTAAAGACTGCTGAAGCCCAGTCCGGTATGAATCGTGACACTGCCCAGACGCAGCAGCTCACGAATATGGTTAATCAGGTGGGGCCGGATGGTTCGCTGATCTATAATCAGACCGGGGCCGGCTCATTCGTCGACTCGACCGGCAAGACCGTCACCGTTCCGCAGTACACTGCAACCACGACCCTTTCCCCGCAGCAGCAGGCGCTCAAAGCCCAGACTGACAAGGCAAGCCTCAATCTCGGTACGCTCGCGAACGAACGGTCAGCCTTCCTCAAGGACTATCTCGCCAAGCCGTTCGACGTGAATGCCGATGTCGAGAAGAAGATATACGATCTCGGCGCCTCCCGCCTTGATCCTCGCTTCGAGCAGCAACGCGACCAACTTAGCACGCGGCTTGTGGCCTCTGGCATCCGACCGGGGACTGCAGCCTACGATCAGCAGATGGCCGAGTTTGAGAATTCACGCAACGACGCCTATAACCAGCTTGCCCTGAATGGCCGGCAGCAGGCATTTACCGAAGCGTCATACGAGCGAGCGCAGCCTCTTAACGAGGTTGCTTCACTTATGTCAGGCGCACAGGTTCAGCAGCCCACCTTCGTCAACACACCTTCCGCTAACGTCGGCGGCGTCGACTATACCGGGCTTGTGAACAACAAATATCAGGCTGAGGTGCAAAACCAGAACGCGGCCATGGGCGGGCTGTTCGGCCTCGCATCTGCCGGCATCAAGGCCATCCCGTGGTCCGATAGGCGCCTGAAGACGGACATTGTTGCGATCGGTACAAAGAAGGCACTCCCCTGGTATTCGTTCCGCTATATCTGGGATGCGGTGACGGCCCCGTTGCGCGAGGGCTTCATGGCTGACGATGTGGTCAAAGTCATGCCTGCCGCCGTCATCCCGGACCCAAGCGGCTTCTTCAAGGTCGATTACGACATGGTTTTGGGGGCATAAATGGCCGCTGAAGGTTTTTTCACATGGGGTGCGGGCGGTTCAAAGCTCACTCCGGAGCAGATCGCTATCGCTCGCCAGCTTCTCATGCGCAAGAAGATGCAGGGCGCCGATACGAGCCCGGTTCAGAGCTGGACGCAGGGCGCTGCTCGGGTGGCCGATGCCCTCGGCGACGTGATACAGGAAAAGCGCCTTAACGGTCAGGAAAAGGACCTGACTGACTATAACAACGGGCTAATTTCCAATCTTCTCAGTGGCGGTGGGGCGTCCTCTGCAGGATCTATCCCTTCACCCGGCGCGGCGGGAGAGATATCGAATACGGCCCCGGCTGGAGATCCATCGTACCGTGATGCAATTGCTTCGATTGAAAGTGACGGAAGCGGCGGCTACTCGGCGGTAGGCCCGACAAACCCAAAGCTCGGCCGCGCCCTTGGCCGCTATCAGATCATGGAAGCTAATATTGGCCCGTGGTCGCAGGAAGCGCTTGGCCGCACGGTAACTCCTGACGAATTTCTCGCCAATCCGCAGTTGCAGGATGCCATCTTTGACAAGAAGTTCGGAAGCTATGTCCAACAGTACGGCCCTGAAGGCGCATCTCAAGCATGGTTTGCCGGCCCTGGTGGCGTCGGCAAGTTAGACCGCAGGGATTCGCTTGGGACCAGCGTCGCCGCCTATAGCGACAAATTCAACCGCGCCCTTGGTGGGGGTCGGCAGGTCGCAAGCCTAGACCCTGCCGCCGGCATATCACAGCCTCCTATGCCTGCTCCAGAAGCGCAAGCGCAGATCCAGGGGTCGCAGCCTTCAGCATCCCCGCTTCCACCAGCCGCTACAGTCGCTGCGCCTCCTCCAGTTGCCTCAGTCCCGGTTGTTGCCCCGACACCAGCGCCCGCGCCGAACACCCAGGTTGCGCAGGACGTATCCGGCCCAGCACTCGCCAATGCCATTAAGGTATTGTCCGACCCGCGCGCTAATGAGAACACCAAGGCTATCGCTCAGCTTCTGGTCAGGCAGGCGCAGGCACGGCAGCAGGCAATCCTTGAGCAGAACCTGAAGCAGTCCGACCCCGGCTATCAGGCCGACCTCAAGCTAAAGCAGCTACAAGCTGACCAGATCGCCAATCCTCGCCTATCACCAGCGGATGAAGCGAATATTGGCCTGAACCGTGACAAGTTCGCCTTTGAGAAAGAAAGCTCGCAGCTTACGCCTGACATCAAGGAATACAAATTCGCCAAGGAAAACGGCTACACGGGGTCTTTCGCTCAGTATCAGATCGACATGAAGAAGTCGGCGGCCAACAACACGACGATCAACACCGGCGAGGGCAATAAGTTCTACAATACCCTCGACGAGAAGAACGCCGGCATCTTCAGCGGATTGTCAGACACTGGTATTCAGGCCAGATCGACCCTTGGGCAGATCGATGCTCTCGACAATATTCTCAAGGCGTCCCCCACTGGGTGGGTAGGGGCCATGAAGCAGGCCGCTGGCGAATACGGCATTAATACCGAAGGCCTGAGCGATATCCAGGCAGCAACGGCGCTAATCAACAAAATGGTCCCGACGCAGCGCCAGCCCGGTTCGGGCACTATGTCGGATGCCGATCTTGCCCTGTTCAAGCAGTCTCTGCCGCGCATCATCAACCAGCCGGGCGGCAACGCCACAATCATCAATACCATCCGTGGGATTTCTCAATATCAGGTCCAGATGGGTGAGATTGCTGACCGCGTGGCAAATCGTGAACTATCTCCGGCTGAAGGTCGCGCTGCAATCGCAGCCCTACCGAACCCGCTTTCCGGATTCAAGGCTCCTCCTCCCGGCAAGGAAGAGGAAGGCTGGACAGCGGTCCCGACTGACGTTCCCGGCGTCACCATTCGTAGGAAGAACTGATGCCTACTTACGAAGTAGAACTGAACGGCCAGAAATTCGAGATTGACGCGCCGGATGATGCCGCCGTCAATCTGGCGGTCAAGCAGTTGCAGACGCAGTCCGCTGCGCCAAAGAATGCTCCCGTCGAAGGTGGGTATTCCAGTGGCCCTGGCTGGACAAAGCCTGCTACCGCTTTCGGTTCGGGAATTGCCGATATGGCGCTTATGGGCTTCGGCGATGAAATCGGCGCGGCTCTAGACTCTGCCGGTTCAAAGATCCTCCCTTGGCGCGAGCCTGTCACTTACGAACAGGCGCTTGAGAAAACACGCGCCGATCAGCGCTCTCTGGCCGAAACCAACCCTGTCTCCACTATCGCCGGCAAGGTTACGGGCGGCGTAGGAAGCGCCATGGGCCTTGGTCGGGCAGGATTGTCTCTAGCTGCTCGGGCGCCGGCTGGAGCTGGTCTTGGGTCTCTCGTCGCAAGAGGCGCGGCAGACGGATTGCTGCTTGGCGGGGCGTATGGCTTCGGGTCTGGTGAAGACGGTATTCTGAACCGCGGGTATGAAGCCGGAAAGGGTGCCGTAATTGGGGGCATAGTCGGTGGGGCAGTCCCTGTAGCAGCTCGTGGAGTTTCTTCTGCCTATAGGTCCGTCATGGATGCTCTGGCGGCTAATAGGACTGCGCAGAATGCCGGGACTTCACCAGAAGTGGCTCGTATGCTGTCTAATGTTCTGGAAGCAGATGGAAGCCTCGGCGCTCAAGGCGCGCAGAATATGGCTAGAGCAGGCCAGGAAGCCATGCTTGCTGATGCCGGCCCCAATGCTCGGTCTGTACTCGATACCGCCATTCAGAGTGGTGGTCCTGGTTCAGTTGCAGCACGCAATGCCATTGATGCGCGCGTTGCTCGCGGTGCTGATGACCTGACCACGGCACTTGACGACAGCTTAGGCCAGCCGCAGGGCGTCTTCAGCGCGCGGCAGGCTATTGCCGATACTGCACGGCCTGCACTCAGGGATGCTTATGAAGTCGCGTATGGAGCGCCGATCGACTATGCGTCTCAACAGGGGCAGAACCTTGAGAACATCATCCGGACGCGCATTCCGGGGAATATTGTCGGGCAAGCCAACCGGCTCATGCAGCTTGAAGGCAACCAGTCCCAGCAGATATTGGGGCGCATCGCGGATGACGGATCGGTCACTTTTGAGCGGCTTCCAGACGTTCGCCAGATTGACTACATAACCAGAGCGCTTAGGCAGGCCGCCGAAAGTGGGGACGGGCAAGGTGCGATGGGAGGGCAAACTCCTCTAGGCGCCGCGTATCAAAACCTTTCTAGACAGATTCGCACGACACTTCGCGATATCGTCCCGGAATATGGGAATGCCCTCGATACTGCAGCAGATCCTATATCTCGATCTCAAGCTGTTCGTCTCGGTGGCCGCGCTCTATCGCCATCCGTCCGTACCGATGAATTCGCGAATTCGCTGGACGGGATGTCCATTGCCGAGCGCGGCGCGGTGAGCCAAGGGATCAGGTCCGAGATCGAGCATACCGTTTCCCAGGTCAAGAGAACGGTACAGGATGGCAATGTTGACGCTCGCGAGGCAATCAAGGCATTGCGCGAGCTATCTAGCCGTGCGAACCGCGAGAAGGTAACGCTGGCGATCGGAGAGCAGCAGGCGGAGCGCCTCTTTGACGAAGTCGATCGTATTGCCACGACATTTGAGCTTCGCGCTGGGGTGGCTGAAAATAGTAAGACTTTCGCGCGGCAGGCAGTTGCAGGCCGTATCAAGGATATCACGGAGCCCGGCCCCATCGGAACGGTTGCTCAGGGTGAACCTCTGAATGCTGGCAAGCGGCTCGTGCAGATCCTTACTGGTCAAACTCCGCAACGCATTACCGAAAGACAACAGCAAATCTACTCGGAGTTGGCAGACTTCCTTACACGTCCTGCCGCTCAGGCGATCCCCGCTTTTCGGGCGATGACGAATTACGGAACTCAGACGGCGGCAAATCAAGTACAGGCCAGGGCGATTGCGGATTTTCTCTCTTCCGCCGGTCGGCGTCTCGCTTATCCACTATCCGGGCAATTAAGAGAAGGCCAGAGATAGCCGCAATCCCGAATAAGGCGAATACCGGCAACGGCCATTCGTTTGATTTGGCCTTCAGCCACATGCCCAGCGGGATGATGATTGCTGCCGTCCCGACCGTAACGACGAGCCCTTCGTAAGGGTACTGTTTCATTCGCTCTCCATAGAGCCGCCCATCCGCAAAATACACGACAATAAATCGCCTCGCAATGACGGGACTTTAGGACAGTGCAGTCTTCCAGCGGAGTCCGGTTCTAATGCGAGAGATCGTCGATTGATTAACGCCGTAGCGCTTTGCTAGAGATGTATTGGTTTCTGGGCTATCGAGTATTTCTTGCACTGAAGCCTCGTTGAGTTTCGCAAGGTGGCTTGCTGACCCGAATTTATGTCTCTTCTTCGCGAACATGTCGCGGTTGTTGTCGCCGCGATCTCCCAGGAAAAGGTGCTTCGGGTTAACGCAATCTCTCACGTCACACTTGTGGCAAACGATATCGTCGTCTCGGACTGGGCCAACAAAAATCTTGTAACTCTCTCTATGGGCGGCAACATTCTTGGTCCCCTTCCATATCATCCCGTAGCCGTTGTCGGCATGGCTGCTGGTCCACTTCCAACAGCCATTGCTATCAATGGAAACCTTTTCCTTAAACCGATCCTCGATTGGTCGGCTTCTTTTGTCGTTCGCGATTGCTGGTAGTCCAGCCCTCCATTGCCGCAGGTAATGAGCACGGCAAAGTTCTCTGGCGATAGCCTTTTTACCGCAGACACTACATTCCATCGCTTTCTCCTAAGCGTGTGAATTTGCACGGAGAATACCATATGTGCCCATACGATAGCAACGGCGTATTTTCACTTACTCCTGGGTACACTGCAGTAGCAGGCCAGACAATTCAGCCGTCTCAACATAATCCTCCTCTGGAAGACATCAGCGCTTCAGGTCTATCTCTGGTCCTCCTGCGCGATGGTCGCGCCCCCATGACCGGCAATCTGAACATGAACGGGTTCAAACTGACCAACGTTCTGGCCGGGACAAATGCGCTTGATGCCGTGAACAAGACGCAGCTTGACGCTCAGGCTACTACTCAGGCGTCAGCAAACCGTGGGTATATTTATGGCCTGACACTATCGAACAATGCAGTAGACGCCACTAATGATATCGACATAGCGGCTGGCGCTGCTGCCCAGGATACGGCCTCTCCAGCGGTCATGGTGCTTGCGGCTTCCATTACAAAGCGCTTGGACGCCGCATGGACGGTAGGATCTGGAAACGGCGGCCTCGACACCGGCTCCATCGGGGACAACACCTATCACGTCTGGCTAATCCAGCGATCGGATACTGGCGTTGTCGACGCGCTGTTCTCGCTTTCCGCTACGGCACCGACGATGCCTGCTAACTATGACCGCAAGCGCCTCATCATGTCCGTCATCCGGTCATCTGGCGCGCTTCTCGGTTTCAAGCAGATTGGCGGACGCGTCCTATTGAGCGTGCCTTTCATCATCCGAACCAGCACTGTCGGCGCCACTAATATCCAGGTCGCCTGTGTCGTCCCTACCGGGCGTAGAGTCCGTCCGATCTTATCTTCGCAGCTCGGTATGAACGCCTCTTCCGCAGGCCAGAATTCCATCGGTGACGGCGATTCCGCAACGGCCTCCTTCAATTACCAGCAGTGCAACGCGTCCAGTATCGACGCGACCGTCATTGATTTCGTCTACACGGACACATCGCGCAATGTGAGGTTTTCTACCAGCGCCAGTGTCGGAACATATGCGAGCAACATCCTGAACAGCTTGGGCTGGTGGGATGACCAAGGAGCAAACGGTTGAGTATAAAGGGCCTGGAATTCGCGAACGACACAGTTTCTCCATTCACAAACTTCATCATCTCGACAGGAGAGGCTACGGACGACACCGGATCACAATTGCTGGAACTGCCAGTCGGTATTTCCAAGAACATGTCGGCCTCGTGGTCGGCGGGGAAGGGGGGCGGAGCACTCGATATAGGATCAATCTGGGCTAACCTCTGGTATCACGTCTTCCTGATCGGAAACCCGATGACCGGCGATGTTGACATGCTCGCCTCGGGCTCGGTGAGCAATCCTGTGATGCCTGCCGGGTACACGCTCAAGAGGCGCATCTTCTCCGTTCTTACCGATGGCAGCGCGCATATAGTGCCTATGCTCCAGACCGGAGATTATTTCGAGTTCGTCAAGCCGATCATCTTCCTGAGCCATGCATATATCGGGGGAAACGTCGTCAACACCCATGCGGTGACGGTCCCGATCGGGCTGAAGGTTGAGGCAAATCTCAACATCCTTACCAACGGACCCGCTACGGGCACAAAGTTCGTCTCTATTGCCGATCCTGACCTTGGGACGATCGATATCACCAATTTCGTCGCGTATCAGTGTGGCAACTGGATCGCCAGCCGTATCAGGTGCTTCACCGATGTCATGGGCCGCATCCTGTCCTTTAGCAATGCCGATACCGCGGGGCAGCAGCAGATGTCCGGCTGGACACTCGGTTTCCGCGATATGAGGGCGTAATCATGCAGACAGTCACAATTGCCACTCTCGGTACCAGCCTTACCGCCTATTCGCAGCCCTGGCAGACGATGCTAGCGCACAAACTGCGACAGGGAACGGGCAAGAACGTCGTCGTCTACGATTTCGGGATCAGCGGTGCCAGTTCCGCGCTCGGTCTGGCAAACCTCGCCAAACCGCTTCATGTGCGGCCGGATATCGTCTCTATCGAATACACGATCAACGACTCCTACAGCCCTTATGGGATTTCGGTTGCACAGAGCAAGACCAATACGCTGGCGCTGATCTCGGCATTCAAAGCCAATGATCCTGACGTGAAGCTGTTCCTGACAATCCTGAACCCGCCAGTTGCCGGGCAGCCGACCGATACGGCTCGCCCGAATTATCCGGCCTACAAGGCGATGTATGCGGATCTCGTCGCCGCTGATAGCAGCCTGACGCTTCTCGATTGCTCTGCAGCGTGGGGATCGCCGACGCTGGCGGCTATTCCTGACGGGCTGCATCCGCCTTTAAGCTCGAAGATTCAGTACGAATTCCCGGTCACTGTGCCGGCGTTTCAGGCGGCGTTCTGATTACCAGGCGCGGTCCATCAGTTCCTGCTCGGCTTCGTCTCGCTCTGAGTCGGTAGGATTACGATACTGCCACTTGCCGTTAACAAGGCGTCGCATCTTCTTGCTCTTGCTTTCGAAATGCCAGTCTGTCGGCTGCTCTGTATGACCCTGCACAGCCGCTTCACAGAATTCGTTGATGCGCGTGACGACTGATCTGAAAATGCTCATGGTCAACCTCTGATCGTTCTGCCCGACAAATAGCACGGCCAAGGCCGCAAATCCACAGCCCGCCTCCACCCGGAAGCGGGCCTTTCGCACATCCAAAAGGACAACACCGATGGATCGAGGACATTTCTTCGACGCCGTTCGCGACTCCATGTTCGGCGGGTCGCTATCACAGTCGCAGGTGGAAGGTACTGAGGCTCTTCTGGATGCCTGCGCAGCCCTGCAGGTGGCCGATCAGCGCATGGTCGCCTACATCCTCGCCACGGCCTATCACGAGACAGCCAAGACCATGCAGCCCATCGCCGAATATGGCAAAGGGAAGGGTCGCAAGTATGGCGTACCGGGCCGCAATAGTGGGCAGGTTCCCTATGGGCGCGGCTTCGTCCAGACGACGTGGGATGACAACTACGAGCGCACCGACCGAGAACTTGGCCTCAATGGCCAGCTGATCGCCAACTACAACCTGATGCTGACGGATATCGACATGGCTGCAAAGGCGGCCGTCCGTGGCATGTCGGAAGGTTGGTACACCGGCAAGAAGCTGCGCAACTATTTCACGCCCACGTCTTCGGATTGGGTGAACGCGCGGCGCATCATCAACGGCATTGACCGCGCACAGACGATCGCCGGCTATGGGAAGCTCTTCAACGCAGCCCTGCAGGACGCCGCCTGATGCCGAAGGCGAGAGAGGCGAAGCGAAGCGGTGAACCTGGCTGGCAGTGGCGCCGCGCCGTCATCTTCCCGCTGATCATCTTCGCCTGCTGGCGCCTTGCCGTCATGGAGAATGCTCCTGATACCGTTGTCAATCAGACGATCGCGTGGGGCTGGATCGTCCTGATTATCTCGCTGGTGTTCTTTTATACCGGGTTCGCTACTGCCCAGGATATTGCCGCGATCCTCGCGACCCGCACCGGCCTGCCATATGCATCTCCTCCTGTCACCGTAGATGGTGAGCCGATCGGCCCAGAACCATACGACCCGCCATCGCGTCCCTTCAATCCGAACGACACAGGGAGCCGCTGATGTTCGGCATCCTCGATTACCTCAAGCTCGGCGCAGGCGTGGCCGGCGGCCTGATGCTCTACCACGCCTATGCCGTGACGATCGGTTATCCCTCCGCGGCAAGAGAGGCGCGTCAGGGATACGTTCTGATTGCCGAAAAGACCGCGGCAGAGGCCAGAGCAACCGAGATGGAGCGCCAGCGCAACGCAGCCTCCCAAGCCGTCGAAGATCATCGCAAGCGCCTCGAGGCCGCACAGGCTCAAGAGCAGACCGCGAAAGACACCCTCGAAACCGAGATCCGTTCCTATGAACTCCTGCTTTCCGAAAAGAACCGCGCTTGTGCTGTTACTGCCGCTGACCGCGATTGGCTGCTCCGCCACTGAACGATTGAACCGTGCGGCTACCGCGCAAGGACAGGCGCAGGCCGGCATCAGTCTTCCGGCGCTTCCAGATGATCTGCGCAAGCAAGAGGCTCACGCGCCTGTTGTGGAAGGCCAGCCGGTAATCTCGATCCTTGCTCGCGAGCGTCAGGCCCTCGACCGCGCCAACGCTCGCCAGCAGCGAACGATCAGCTTCTACGACGACATCAAGATGAAATACGAGGTAAAGCGCTGATGGCCACGCCTATTGTCGTCGTCCCGAGCGGCGGTATCCCTGTCACTGAAGCAACCAACGGCTTCGGCACGCCAGTCACTGTTGCCACCAATGGCATAGGAACGGCTGTTACTGTCGTTGCGGCCGGCGGCCTCCCGGTTGTGGGAAGCGGGGGCGGGAGCCCGTCACTTGTTCAAATGAACATCGCCGCCCGCGGGCAGATGCACATCACAATGAATGGTGGCGCAACTGCTCCAAGAACGCGGCAGAAGTACAGACTCCGCTTCTGGATCTGGTACGCCTCCGCCAAGACCTATTTGTATTGGGGCAACCGTTCAATGGACCTGTCTGTTGCTGAGATTGGCAACAGCAATTCAGTTACCGTTGTCAAAGCCGCCGTCGAACAGGGTGCAGGCGTTTCGCCAAGCGTCTTCCCAGGCAGCGCCCGAAACAGAACACTCACGCCCGGTGAGTTTGGTGTGATCAGCATGTCGAATGGTGCGGTTGTTCCAGGCTTGGCCTGGGTGCGGGCAGAGGTAGATGTCGTCGCAGGCTCCAACACCTTCCCAATCGGCAAGATCTACCGCGATGTGAATAACGAGCAGGGCGGCCTCATCGAGAACTGTTACTTCTACGATCCCGCGAACGAGATCGACGATATCGACTCTACCGGAGCTCTGGCTGTCCCTACAGGCGCCACAGCGGGGAACCAGAACCCGTTCGCTCCCGTGATGTTGTTCGGTGAGGTATCCCCCGGCAAGATCGCGCTTATCGGCTACGGTCTGGACTCGATCGGCGACGGTGATGACGCCCTACCTTCGTCGGATGGTTCATTCTCCGGAGGTGGCGCTTTCGTCCGCCGCGCTGCTTGGCTTGCCAGCGTCCCGTACCTGTCTTGCGCCCGCTCCGCGATGCGTGCCGATGTCATGGCCGCGAACAGCACTCCCATGTGTCTGGACCTGATGAAGTATCATTCCGACGCCTGCGACAACGTTGCATCGAACGATACCGCAGGCCTTCGTACAGCCGCGCAGATCCTCGCTGATCGTCGCACCCTGTGGGCTCGCGGCAAAGCAAATCTTATCGGCCGCAAGCGTATTCACGCTATCAACGAGATCCAGCGCACCGATACGACAAACAAGTGCCTCGACTACGCCAACCAGACACCCTCGACCGGCCACACTACCGGCGGCGTCCGCGATCAGCTCAACGCGGCCCTCCTTGCCGATGTTGGTGTGAACGTTGACAAGTATGTGGATGTCAAGGCTACCGTCGATGGCACCGCTGATGGCGAGCCGAACAAATGGAAGCCAGATCCTTTCACCACAACACTCGCAGCGGATGCGGCGACGAACGTATCGACAGCCTCACTTACTGCGATGATCGCAGAGCCAGCTGGTCTCGGCATGTTCCTCATCCTTGAGCCAGGGACCGGGAACGAATCTACCACCGCTAACGCCCGCGTACTGAATGTATCTGGCTCCGGCCCCTACACGGTGAGCATCGGCACCAATTGGGGAGGATCTTCGACGCACCTTGCGGGCTCAACCGTCCGGTCATCCCCCGCTGCAGGTAATTCTCCTGGCGTTCACCCAGAGGGGCCACAAAACGAAGCGATGGCCCAACCCCTCGCGGCATCGATCACGAGTTGAAATATGCCGGATGAAGGCGAACGTGCCGGCCGTCGTCATCAGATACGAAATCAGCGATCGGCTCAGCACGAAATTCGAATTCGCCGTTGCCAGCCTCATGCATTCGTTGAAGCAGGCTTTTGATCTGTGATTTGGTTTCCGCTGACAATGCGACCCTTCCGACTTCAGCGGATACGATCATCGACATAAGGGCTAGGAAATCCTGCTTTTCGATTTCGATTGTGGCCACTTATACCTCCATTTTAGGGTGATTGACTATACCGCAGACACGCACTTGATGGTAGAATATACTCTCATTTGGAGAGGCCTTTATGAAGAGCGATGATGTCCGCCATGTAGATGCCCACTATCAGTGCGGCGCAACCGTCAGCGATCCAATCAATCTCGACCCACCTATCAAGCCTGGCGACACGCTCATGGTGGCGCATCACTTCCACCCTGACGACGAGCGCTTCGCAGAGGTAAGGCGTTGTAAGGATTCAATGTACTCTATCACCCGTGAATCGACGATTGCATATATCGATGTCGGCGCGAACGACATGAACATAGAGCGTCCTGAAGATGAGATACGCAAGTCTCATGAGGAGATGGCCAATCGGTTCAGAGAACTGATAAAGCAGAGGCGGGCGTCTACGTTCCTAACGGCCTGCGACAGCGACCGACTGCAAGGATCCGACATCGAGTTCAAGACCCAGGAACCGCATGGCGGATGGTATGGCTCGCGCAAGGGGAAATCCTAATTAGCGCCTCGCGTCAGTATCGATAATACCCCAACCGTCGCCCACCAGCGGCGGTTTTTCTTTACCCCAAAGCGACTGCGGCTCTGCTGGAACAGAAACCGCAGTCTAACCACACGATTCACCGGGAATCGCGATGGCTTCCAGCACTGTGACAGCCAAACCTTTCTCAATTCGAAATACGCATGAAAGCAGGGCAGGGAATGAACGCACCGGGTAACGAATCAATGGAAAATACGGACCTCCGCCCTCGCATGGTGCGAGTAGAGCACGATTTGACGGACCACCACAGGCGTATCACCGATATGGAAAAATGGCGCCAGCAGACCGAGATTTCCGACGCCCGGACAGATGAGAAGTTCAAGGGCATGGAGAAGAGGCTGGACAAGATCGATACCGGCGTGTCACGGCTTGCATGGATCTTCGTCGGCGGTTTCGTCACGGCGTTCATAGCCTTCATCGTGGCCGGCGGCCTGAAGGTCTAGCCAAACCACTCCACAATAGCCTTCATCCCTTCCCAAGCCATAACACAGACAAAGCCGGTGAAGACGAGGAGGGCTTGGATCTGGTAGCGGTGTAACATCAGGCTCCCCAATAGCTGAAATCTCGCGGGTCATAAGTCGTCCCGGCGTAGCTCCACCGAAAGCCAAGTTCAACAGCTGCCCGGAACGAGACGATTATTACCGCTTCAAAAGCGCACAGTTCTCTCATCATCCCTTCTCCTGCTCGTTCAGTGCCGCATCTACCATGATGGGCCAAGCTTCCTCTGCAGGCATGCGCTCGTATCCAACATAGCGCTCGTCCTCTATCTTTTCGACAGCATGGAGCATGGCTTTGGAAGGAATGCGTATGGCCTTGATTGCTGCTCTCGCCATGCCTTCAAATTCCGAAGGCCGAGATGCATAGGCGTCGTCACCTGACATGCCGTAATCGCCATTCTCGTGAATGTGGGCGGCAAGCGCCCGAGCGACCTTCTCAATCATTCCCTGCGCTTCCATTCCTTCTCTCCTTTCACGGTCACCGGAACATTCCGAGACTCGACTGTGACAAAAACGTCATGCAGCCTCGATCGAATCCATATTGCGCAGCAGGTATGCATGGTACTCCTCCCGCATACGGCGTTGGTACTCAGGGTCGTTCCGCTTGCGATCCCTATCCTCTACAAACCAATCTCGGCAGTGACGAGTGTATAGTTCTGCAACCTTCTTGCCATGCCTTAGCTTGTCGGCCGCTTCTTCCGGGCTGACTCTGAACCATTCGTTTTTCACGCGCCGATCTGCAAACTGCTTATGAAGCCATGCCTCGGCGTAGGCCAGTCCCGCGAAAGGTACGACCGCCATTTTTACCAAGAACACGTCAAAAGGCGTCCCTGCCGATATATCCCAGAAACGCTTCTCAAGGTTTGTTGTCATTCCGATCTTGCAGAAATCTTCGCACTTGATGGCGTAAAGGATTCCAGTCTTCGCTTCCATGTCGTCATAGCACCACGCTTGATTAGCTGGCTCGAAGAAAGAAAGACGCCACCGCCCATTGACCTTGACAAGCTCTGCAACGTTCTTGTGATTTAGCATGCGTTCCTCTATATCGGTGCGGTCGCCGCCTTGAATCGTCCAATAGATTCAATGGGCATTCTTGACCGCACTTTTGGTGTTAAGCTATTGATTTAAACCAATAATAGCATAACTGCCGGGGGCACCAGTTTTTCCAAGCCATTGCATTACATGAACAGAGACTGAAGGGTCGATTCAGCGGCAATTCAGGAGCATCAGGTCATTCTCGCTTCATCAGAAACGAGGAAGTGAGCCATGAGGATCTCCAGTTTTCTCCTAGCAGCCGCCCTTTCGGCCGGTACTTTGTTTTCCGCCGTAGCTCCGGCTGCGGCCATCCCTCTCGACCGTCCGGCAGCCTCGCAACAGAGCGATGTGATCCAGGTCCGCGGCGGTGATCGGGATTGGGGTGATCGAGATTGGGGCGACCGCGACCGTGGTGACCGCGATTGGGGTGATCGCCGTGACTGGCGCGAGCGTCGCGAGTGGCGTGAACGTCGCTACTGGCGTCCGGCCTGGGGCTATGAACGCCGCTGGAGCCCGTGGCGGGAAGAGCGTTGGCGCGAGCGTGATTATTGGCGTCGCCATCACGATGGACCCTATTGGCTCTACCGGAGCTGATAGCTGACCGAGACACGCATTTTCCAATCCCTGAAGCATGCCGCGATCTTCAGATTCGCTTCCCGCACTTTGGGTCTTCGTATTCACGCAGGTCGTTATCGCGAAACCGCTGCGCAGTTTTACGCGACATGCTCTGGCAAAATCCCGTTGCAAGGTTTCGAACTTGCGGCGGGATTTTTGCTTGATCGGTATCCAGTGCACTCGGGAATTTTATTGACTGACCACCAGTCAATAACTTAAAAATGGGTTATCAATCGCCGCGATGGAGTTCGCCATGTCTGCAAAAACACTCCTGACCTCTCTCTTTCAATATAAGGCCAGCATTGATGAGGAGCTTCTGAGCGCGCTTGCTGCTTTTCCCGAAAGCGGGCCGTCTGAAAACCTCCAGTCCGCTTTTCGTGTTCTCAATCACGCTCAAATCGTCGATCGGATTTTCGCTGCCAACCTGCAGAAGGAGCCGCATGGCTATACGGCGAGTTGGACCAGCGAGCCGCCAGCTTTTGGGGATCTTGCTTCCGCGATCAGGAAAACCGACAGGTGGTATCTGGATTATATGGTGCAGGTGACGCCCGAGGAGCTCGAAGAGACGATCGACTTCACGTTCACCGATGGCGGGCAGGGTCGTATGTCGCGGGAGGAGATGCTGGCCCATGTCATCACCCACAGCGGTTATCACCGCGGGGAGGTCGGTCGTCTTTTGCCCGACATTGAAAACAATGCTATGCGTGACATATTCGCAGGCTATCTGCACCGCGCGGAGCCTCGGCGTCGCGGGCATTGACGGACTTTCCGATGGCATCACGCACGGCCGGCAGGCCAAGGACCAAACCAGCCGAGGAACGGCGGGACGACCTCATGCTCACGGCCGAACGCCTCTTTCTCGACAATGGGGTGGAGCATACGACGATCGAGGAGATCACCCAGGGTGCTGCCGTCTCGAAGGGAGCCTTTTATCTTCATTTCTCTTCGAAGGCGGATGTCATCGAAGCATTGCGGACCCGCTTCGTTCAGAAACTTCTGCACGGCATCGTGGAAGAAGTGAGTAAACAGGATACTGGCGACTGGAACGGCAAGTTGACGGCTTGGGCAAAAGCCTGCGCCATGGGCTATCTGAACGCCGCGCGCCTGCACAATCTCGTTTTTTCTGCTGCTCCGCCTCCAAGCCGCGAGGGCCTGACGAGCAACATCCTGATCGATAATCTCCAGCAATTGCTTGCAGCAGGAAGCCGTGAAGGAACTTGGTCACTGAAGGAGCCGGCATTCACCGCCATATTCCTGTTCAACGCATTGCACGGCGTCGTAAATCAGAGCGGCATCGGCGGCGACGATGCCGGGCGAACAAAACTGCTTCGCAATATCGAGGATAGTGTTCTGCGCCTCGTTCGGTGAGACGGTTTGCAGTCACTTCTGTGCGGGTTCGTTCACGCTCGATGCGATCTTCGCACCGCCGCCGGTCTGTCCGGCACCGGACGGAGACATTATCGCGATGCTGAGGACCGAAGCAATCATAACGGCAACGACGGCAATCATCAGGCGCATGAACATCTAGATCCCTGTTTGTCTGGCGGGATTAAACGCCTGGCGACGTTGCGGGTTCCGGATACGCTATTGCACGGATGGAGGTGGATTTGATGGCGTCGTCGACGGTGCCAGGGGATCCGGCTGGCGGATCGGATGAGACCTGTCCACCCACGTGATGCTCAAAATGACCATGACGAGGACCGCAATAAAAAGAACGCCGAAGATCAGCGGCCGAATTGCCATAGTGCGGATTCCCCTTTTTCCGGCGCCCCAAAGATGAATGCATTGCCGACGATAGTGGCCGGCAAGCTCTTTCCAAGGCAGAATATGGACCAGGAGAGAGGG
Organism: Hyphomicrobiales bacterium; assembly: GCA_900473185.1. Lineage (GTDB taxonomy): Bacteria > Pseudomonadota > Alphaproteobacteria > Rhizobiales > Rhizobiaceae > Rhizobium. The sequence continues at coordinate 125,025 of UCKU01000036.1, forward strand.
TGTTCAACTGCGATGGCGGTCATCATTCCCACTCTCCGCCACATATCAATGGTGATCTGCCGACTGTGGCCTATGCCTTCAGGTGCAGTCCCGCTGCATAAAGGGCAATCGCCGCGGCATTCGATACGTTCAGCGATTTGATGGCGCCGGGCATATCGAGCCGGGCGAGCGCGCTGACGGTTTCCCGGGTCTTCTGCCGCAGGCCCTTGCCTTCGGAGCCGAGCACCAGCGCGATTCGACCACCTGAGAACGTGCCTTCCAGCGGTGCCGGTCCTTCCGAATCGAGCCCGATCGTGAAGAAGCCGAGCTTGTGCAATTCGCCGAGCGCATCCGAGAGATTGGTGATCTGTATATAAGGTATGAGTTCCAGCGCGCCGGAAGCCGATTTGGCAAGCACGCCCGATTCGGTCGGGCTATGTCTCTGGGTGGTGATAACGGCGCCTGCATTGAAGGCGACGGCCGATCGCATGATGGCGCCGACATTGTGCGGATCGGTTACCTGGTCGAGCACGAGAAGCAATGGGCTGTCCTTCAGTGCTTCCAGCCGTCGGACGGGCAGGGGGCGTGTTTCCAGCATCACGCCCTGATGGATCGCTTCGGGGCCGAGCACCTTGTCGATATCCTGCGGAGAGACCATGTCGACGGGAATCCCGATCGTACCAGGATCGATCTCCAATCGCGCGAGTGCGTTCTGCGTCACCGACAGCTTGATGTTCTTGCGCTCAGGATTTTCAAGCGCGGCGCGAACGGTATGAAGGCCGTAGAGGAAGACCTGATCGGGGGCGAGCGCCGGCGGTTTCCAGTCGTCTCCGCCACGCTTGCGCTTCTGTGGTCCCGGTGTTGGAATCTCACCGCGTTCGCGCTTGCCGTCGCGATGCGCGCGTCGCAAGGTTGCGTAATGCGTGTCCTTTGCGGACTTGTCGGTGGCGGGCTTGTCGCCGGATTTCTTATCTTTGCTCATGCGGCTTTATAACGATGGCGCCTGTTGCCGCATAGGCCTTCTTTCATACGCCGGCTTTCAACAGGCGACGAAATTTTTCCTGTCTTTTCCATTGTCATCGTGTTGACAGACTGAAATCGTCCGGTCATATACGCGGCGCAGACGACGGGGCGGCAACGCTTCAAAGTCTGACGAACTTGGTCTTCAAGATCCGGACGAAAAACTGGAGAGATGCCCGAGTGGTTAAAGGGGACGGACTGTAAATCCGTTGGCTCAGCCTACGTTGGTTCAAATCCAACTCTCTCCACCATTCGTCATTGGATCGGACCAACCCGCGGGTATAGCTCAATGGTAGAGCAGCAGCCTTCCAAGCTGAATACGCGGGTTCGATTCCCGCTACCCGCTCCATCTTCCTTGCCGTTCTCGACGAATCATGCCCGCTTTCAGAACTCGAAGACGAGATTCATGAAATTGCCGATGATCCAGTAGCCGAGCACTCCTATGGCGATGCCGGCGATGAAGACCGAAGACTGGCCCGTGTTCTTTTTGACGCTCGTGTCCGCATCGTCGTCGCGCGGATAGCCGAATGCATGATGGTCTTCCGTGAATGCCGAATAGTGGTTGGTGTAGCTCTCCGATTGCATTGACTGTCCCTCCGAATATTAGAGGGATATCATGCAAGCTTTCCTGTTCGGTGAAATCAATTAGTAAAATGTAATATAATCTTGTCGGCAGACGTCGCGCCGCTGGCATTGCATGGCACCCGGGTAACGATCGCAGAAATTGCAGTCGCCGCCGGCATCAATAAAGTCGGACGCGGGGCCATCTCTCGATTTTGCCTGAGATTTCAGGTGTTTTGGGGCAGGTGCCGACGAATCGCCTTGCGGGTTGCGAATTATCTCCCATATGCGCTGACAGGCCAAGAATGGCGTCTGCAATTAAGTCTTGCGCAATTTCGCCGAAAGCCTTAAACGGCGGCACTAAACCGGTTCGCCGGGGTCACCCATTTACGTCCACAGGAAGCATTCAAATGGCAAAGAGTAAGTTT
>UCKU01000027.1 GCA_900473185.1 Hyphomicrobiales bacterium
GTGTACCCATCGAGCCAAATGTACTCGAGCTTATACTTTGTCATCGCGACTCTCTCTGCTGCGAACTTGAGCAAATCCTGAGGCAGTAGACGCAAGGGTGCGCTCTCCCGCCAGGGGATGTCTCTTGTGAAGCACGTAGCGTGCCAGATCGAGCGGCCGACATAAAAAATTTACGAATCATCCCGCCATCGCAATTTCGGAGCGGGCGCGGCAGGAGGCTGATGGAGTCGGTATATGGCTATCCCGCTTAGAGATGAGCATTTTCCGCGTTGGAACCAGATGAAAATTCCGGCGTTGAGCATGACGGATGAAGTTTTAAACAAATCAGCGCAAGCTTAATCAGGAAATGCTGCATCGATCGTTTATAATTGCAACATTGCCGTTATTTTGTGCAATTTGCATAAACTATGTGCATTGTGCTATTATCCAGACCGTGAATGTTGATAGGCCGAGCTGAAGAAAGGCTATCTCATGGCAATCGGTTTCCATCGTGAATCCGCGACGATCTACCAGTTTCCCGTCAAGGCCGTTCAGGCCCCGAACCGCTTCGAGCGCTTTCGCATGATGGAGAGGGAGGCCGCTGATGTGTGTGACGCTGCGCTCGACAGCTGCTGGTATCACGACGAAGCCGTTCGCGACGACAGGAAACCCAATTCCTGATCTGACGATCGATGATGAATGACCGTTTAGGCGGGGGCGAGCCTGCGCGTGGCCAGCGATAAGCGACATGCGCAGGCTTTAACGATATCAGAGGCCGAGCTTTTCCTTCGGCACGAGTGCGCCATGCTCGCTGACCACGCGGGCGGCGATTTTAGCCCCGAAGCGAGCGGCTGCCGGGGCGTCCCGGTTCTCCAGATAATGAGCAAGAAATGCGCCGTTGAAACTGTCGCCCGCGCTCGTCGTGTCGACGACCTTTTTGACCTTTTCCGCCGGCACGTAAGATTTCTCGTTGGCGAAGCTCAGCGTTGCACCTTCGGCGCCGTTCTTGACGACGACATGCGAGGCGCCAAGCGCAAGATAGCGCTCGATTGTGGCGTCGATGGAAGCGTCTCCGAAATGGGCAGCCTCATCATCGAAGCTCGGCATGACCAGCGAGGAGGCGCGGCCGCCTTCGCTGATCGCCGTGTGCATCACGTCGTAGCTCGACCAGAGGCGGGGACGGATGTTCGGATCGAAGACGACGAATTTGCCAATTGCCTTGGCGCGGCGGATTTCCGCCAGCAACGTCTCGGCGTCGTCATGGGAGAGGATGGCGAGCGTGATGCCGGAGAAATAGACGACATCGGCACTTTCCACCGCCTCACGCAGGCGGTCAGGGTCGGCGGCAAGGCTGCGGGCGGCGGAACTGTCGCGCCAGTAGCTGAAGGAGCGTTCGCCGTTCCTGAGATTGATCATGTAGAGGCCGGGCGTCTTGCCCTTGATGCGATGGATGAGGTCTGTGCCGATGCCGGCCTTGCCCATGAAGGCGACCATTTCGTCGGACATCGGATCATCGCCGAGCGCGGTGAAATAGTCGACCGACCAGGCGGGAGGCAGGCAAGCGCGAGCATACCATGCGGTGTTGAAAGTATCGCCGGCAAAGCCTTTGCGCAGCAGGCCTTCACCCGCTTGCGAGAGTTCCACCATGCATTCGCCGATCGACAGAAACCGTCCGCTCAAGCCGTCCTCCCGGATTTTTTCTGTTCTTGCGGATACGCGAAGTGCTGAGATGAGACAAGCCGCACGGAGCGGAAAGTCCATCGCCCCGATGTAGGGCGATGGAGGATGGGAGATCAGGGCCGGTCTATGTGATAGCAGGCGGCTGTCTGACCGGGACGGATCATTTCCGTCGGCGGCATTTCGGCGCGGCAGATATCTGTTGCCTTCCAACAGCGGGGCGAAAAGACGCAGCCCTTCGGCGGATTGAGCGGCGAGGGCGGGTCTCCCTGCAGGCGGATGCGGCTGCGCAGGCGCGCAAGTTTGGGATCCGGGATCGGGGCCGCCGAGAAGAGCGCCTGCGTGTAGGGATGGGCCGGATGTTCGAAGACCGTCGCGCAATCACCGGCTTCGACGACCTTGCCGAGATAGAGCACCAGCACGTCATCCGAGATCAGACGTACGACCGAGAGGTCGTGGCTGATGAAGATCAGCGTCAGGCCGAACTCCTTGCGCAGCTTGCGAAGCAGCGTGATGACCTGGCCCTGGATCGACACGTCGAGAGCCGAGACCGGCTCATCGCAGATGATGAGCTTCGGCCGGGTGACGACAGCGCGGGCGATGCCGATGCGCTGCGCCTGACCGCCCGAGAATTCGTGCGGATAGCGATTGATCATCTCAGGCACCAAGCCAACGGCCGTCATGATCTCGCGTACGCGTTCGAGCCTCTGAGCCCTGTTCAGCTTGGGTTCGAAGACGGTGAGCGGTTCGGCAATGATATCGCCGACCGTCATGCGCGGGTCGAGTGACGCGATCGGATCCTGGAAGATGATCTGCATGTCGCGGCGTGCGGCACGCATTTCCTCATCCGTCAGATCGAGCAGGTTGCGGCCCTGCCAGAGGATGCGGCCCTTCTGTGCCTTCAGAAGACGCAGAATGGAGCGGCCGAGCGTCGACTTGCCGCAGCCGGATTCACCGACAATGCCAAGCGTGCGGCCTTCGGCGAGATCGAAACTGACATTGTTGACGGCCGTCAGCATCAGCGGCGGCTTGAAGAAGGATTTCGAGGGGATCTCGAACTGGGTCGTCAGGTTCTCGACCCTCAGAAGCGAGCGTTCAGCCATGGATCAGCAACTCCTCGCGGCGGGGGAAAGGGTGGAAGCAGGCGGCGCAATGATTTGCCCCCTGTTGTTGAAGCTGCGGCGGGCGGTCGATGCAATCGTCCTGGACCTGCGAGCAGCGCGGCGAGAAATTGCAGCCCTTCGGCAGGTGCTGCAGGTTCGGCGGGCGGCCGGGGATCACGACGAGGTCGTCGACATCCTGGTCCGGGCGCGGGATCGAAGCATGGAGTGCGGCCGTATAGGGGTGGGCCGGGTTTTCGAAGAGTTCGTCGACCGGAGCTTCCTCGACGATGCGACCGGCATACATGACGGCAACCCTGTCTGCGAGACCCGCCACGACGCCGAGGTCGTGGGTGATCATCAGCAGCGCCGTGTTCATTTCCGCCGTCAGATCATTGAAGAGATCGAGGATCTGCGCCTGGATGGTCACGTCGAGCGCAGTCGTCGGCTCGTCGGCGATCAGGAGCTTCGGCTTGGTGAGCAACGCCATGGCGATGACGATGCGCTGGCGCATGCCACCCGAAAGCTCGTGCGGATAGAGGTTGAAACGGCGTGTCGGATCGGGAATGCCGACGCGCTTCAGCATATCGAGCGCCGCTGCGGATGCCGCCTTGGCGGTGAAGCCGCGATGGATCTCAAGCTGTTCCGTTAGTTGCCGGGAAATCCTGAGGGACGGATTCAGGGCCGTCATCGGATCCTGGAAGACCATGGCCATGTCCTTGCCGCGGACATGATCGAGTTCGCGCGGTTTGAGCGCCAACACATCCTTGCCTTCGAGTAAAGCCTGGCCGGTCGTCTTACCGTTCTTGGCGAGCAGGCCCATGACGCCGAGGAAGGTCTGGCTCTTGCCAGAACCCGATTCACCGACGATGGCGATGCGCTCGCCCCGGCGAACCGTGAGGTTCATGTTGGAGACCGCCTTCACCTGTCCCTCGGGCGTTTCGAAGGTGATCGAGTAGTCCTTCAGTTCGAGAAGGGTATCGTTCTGTTTTTCTTTTTGATTTTCTGGGGTCATCCTATCGATCCTTCGGGTCGAACGCATCGCGCAGTCCATCGCCGATGAAGAGCAGGCTCAGCAGCAGGGCCACGAGGAAGCTTGCCGGGAAAATCAGCAGCCAGGGCATGCTTTCCATGGCGTCGGTGCCTTCGGCAATCAGGGTGCCGAGCGAGGTCAGCGGTTCCTGAACGCCGAAACCGAGATAGGAAAGAAAGCTCTCGGTCGCGATGATCTCAGGCACGGTCAGCGCCGCGAAGATGACGACGGGGCCGACGAGATTCGGGATGATGTGCTTGGTGATGATCTTGAAAGGCTTCTGACCCGAGGCGCGGGCGGCTTCCACGAATTCGCGGTGCTTGAGCGAGAGGGTCTGGCCGCGCACGATGCGGGCCATGGTCAGCCATTCGAGCGCGCCGATCGCTGCAAAGAGCAGGTAGACGTTGCGGCCGAAGATGACCATCAGTAGGATGACGAAGAGGATATAGGGAAGCGCATACATGATGTCGACGAAGCGCATCATGATGGAGTCCAGCCTGCCGCCAATATAGCCGGAGACCGCACCGTAGAGCACGCCGATGACGACGGAGACGAGGGTTGCCGTCAGCGCCACGGCCAGCGAAACGCGCGTGCCGTAGAGCACGCGGGCGAGCAGGTCGCGGCCGTTCGGGTCGGTGCCGAAATAGTGGCCGGTTTCGAAGGAGGGCGGGGTACGGAAGGCGGCCCAGTCCGGATCTTCATAGTTGAAGGGGATGAAGTTCGGGCCGAGGAAGGCGGCGAGGATCAGCAGCACCAGCACGCCGATCGATATGACTGCCGCCTTGTTGCGGGAGAGACGGCGCAATGCGTCCTTCGTCAGCGAGCGGCCTTCCGGAGCCAGGCCTTCCGCTTCCAGCAGTTCGGCTGCGAGCAGCTCTCTTTTTGCGGGATTGAGGATCATCTGTTTCTCACTTTCGGGTCCAGCCAGGCATAGGCGATGTCGACCAGAAGGTTCAGGAACACGATCAGCACCATGTAGAAGATGACCGTACCGAGAACCATGCCGTAATCGCGGTTCAGCGCTGCGTTGACGAAATAGCGGCCGATGCCGGGCAATCCGAAGATGCTCTCGACAACCAGCGAGCCTGTGAGAAGGTAACTTGCGGCCGGTCCCAGATAGGAAACGACAGGCATCATGGCGGGCTTCAGCGCGTGGCGCATGACCGTCAGGCGCGGACCGATGCCCTTGGCCTTGGCGGTACGGATGAAGTTCTGGTTCATCACCTCGATCATCGAACCGCGGGTGATGCGCGAGATGCGGCCGGCATGCGGTAGAGACAGGACGACAATCGGCAGGACCAGATATTTGATCGAGCCGTCACCCCAACCACCGACAGGGAACCAGGCGAGGTGGATGCCGAAGATCAGCTGCATGATGGGCGCGATCAGGAAGTTCGGAAGAACGACGCCCACCAGAATGAGGGCACTCAGAATATAATCCGGTGCCTTGTTCTGATAGAGCGCCCCAAGACAGCCGACGGCCACGCCGACGATGATGGCAATCAGGAAGGCAGCCGTGCCGATGGTGAACGTATAAGGCAGACCAATCATGATCTGCTGGGCGACAGTAAAGTCCTCGCTCGCGAAGGAGGGGCCGAGGTCGCCTTTCAGCAGGTCGCCGACATAGATCAGGTACTGCTGAACGAGCGGCTTATCCAGATTGTAGTGGATCGCGAGGTTTTTCAGGATCACCGGCGGCAATGGCCTTTCGCCATCGAAGGGGCCGCCGGGGGCAAGGCGCAAAACGAAAAAGCAAGCTGTGACGGCGATCCACAGGACAGGGATCGTCGACAGCAATCGACGGAGAGCGTATTTGATCATGATCGTGGAGCGGCTCTTCCCGGGCTGACCGGGAAGAGCCTTTCATCCTTATTCCTTGATGGACAGCCAGCGGGTGCGGTGGATGTCCTGAACGTTGTCGACGAAGCCCTCGATCTTGGGCGAGACGACGTTCTTGGAGACGTAGTAGTAGATCGGAAGTGCGGCGGAATCGTCCAGCGCGAGCTGTTCGGCCTTCTTGAAGATTTCGGCGCGCTTCGTCAGATCGGTCTGAGCGTTGCCGTCCTTGATCAGCTTGTCATAGTCGGCATTCGACCAGCGGCCGTAATTCATCTGAACGCCCGTGACGAGCAGGTTCAGGAAGTTGTCCGGATCGTTGTAGTCGGCGAGCCAGCCGGCACGGCCGATCTGCACTTCACCGCGCTGCAGCTGGTCGTAGTGGACCTTGGTCTCAGCGTTGACGAGCTCGACATTCACGCCCAGCGGCTTCCACATGGAGGCGATCGCGACGGCGATACGCTTATGGTTGTCGTTGGTGTTGTACTTGAGCTCGGTGGTCAGCGGATGATCCGGGCCGAAGCCGGCTTCCTTCAGCAGCTTCTTGGCTTCTTCGACCTTGTCCTTGTAAGGAAGATCCTTCCAGGAGACATAGGCCGGTTCGCCATAATTTGCCGTGCCCGGCGGAACCCAGGAGTAAGCCGGCAGTTCGCCGGTGCCGAGAATCTGCGGGCCGATGACTTCGCGGTTGATCGCCATCGAGAGAGCCTGACGGACGCGCTTGTCGTTGAAGGGCGGCTTGGTCGAGTTGATGACGTAGTAGTAGAGGCCGGAGAAGGGGGCGACATGCGCCTGGCCCGGCAGGTTCTTCTTCATCCACTCGTACTGGTCGGTCGGGAAGTCGGTGAGGATGTCGAATTCCCCGGCGCGGTAGCGCTTCAGAGCGGCTTCCTGGTCTTCAAGCACGAAGAACTTCGCGCCGTCGATCTTGATATCCTTGGCACCGTAATACTGGTCGTTCTTGACAGTCGTGACGTGCGAACCGGGGACCCACTCGACCGGCTTGTACGGACCGTTGGTGACGATGTTGCCGATCTTGACCCAGTCCTGACCCTTGGCCTCGACGACATGCTTCGGCAGCGGATAGGCCGTGTAGTGCATCAGGGCGTTGATGAAATAGGGGGTCGGGTTTTCAAGGGTGATCTCGAGCGTCTTGTCGTCGATTGCCTTGACGCCAAGCTCGTTCAGATCGGTGATCTCGCCCTTGTTGATCTTTTCTGCGTTCTTGATGGTGAACTGCAGATAGGCGTAGTCGGCCGCATTCTTCGGATCGATGAGGCGCTGGAAGGCGAAGACGAAGTCGCCGGCTGTTACCGGCTGGCCATCGGACCACTTGATGCCATCACGGAGCTTGAAAGTGTAGACCTTGCCATCAGGGGAAATGGTCCAGCTTTCGGCCTGGCCGGGAACCGGGTTGTCCTTGGCGTCTTCGGTGACGAGGCCTTCGAAGATGTCGCCGGCAATACGGTTTTCCCAGTCGCCGGAGAGTTTTTGCGGATCCAGCGAGGTGGGGTCGCCACCATTATGGATATTCAGCGTGGCCGCGTGGGCCGAAAATGCGAGCAATGAGCCAACCATTGCAGACGCGAGAAATTTTTTCGTGAAAAAGGACATACTGGGTCCACCTTTCTAGGCTTTTCGCCTTTTCTTTAGTCATTTGTTCCCGGTTTGACCTGTTACGTGCAGGTCAACGGCACCTTAACGCAAAGGTTTGGCGTTGCAACCCCTAAACCGGTGGGTAGCATTCGGGTGTGGACAAGCTTATAAGCGTCTCCCTTTTGTCCGATCGCGACTGCCCGATCTTTGCTCCAGAATGAGCCATTGCGTGTTGTTTTTTGCTTCGCCGCTTAAAGCGTTCCGCGATCTTCCAGTTTGACCTGCCACGCTTTAAGTCCTTGTTTTGCGCACGTCGTTATCGCAAAACCGCTGCACACTTTTGCGCGACATGCTTTAGTGTTGCGGGCGAAATGAAGCAGGAGGCGGTGGTCAATGGTGCTGCAGACAGGCGGGAATGCGGATTGGTGGCGCGGTGCGGTGATCTATCAGGTCTATCCGCGCTCGTTTCAGGATACGAACGGTGACGGGCTCGGCGATCTCAAGGGGATAACCCGGCGCCTCACCCATATCGCAAGCCTGGGCGTCGATGCCATCTGGCTCTCTCCCTTCTTCAAGTCGCCGATGGCCGACATGGGTTATGACGTCTCAGACTATTGCGATGTCGATCCGATTTTCGGCACGCTCGACGATTTCGATGCGATGATGGCAGAAGCCCACAGGCTCGGCATAAAGGTCATTATCGATCAGGTGATTTCCCATACATCAGACCGGCATCCATGGTTCGTGGAAAGCCGTTCCAGCCGCACGAACGACAAGGCCGAATGGTATGTCTGGGCCGATCCGAAGCCCGACGGGACGGCGCCGAACAACTGGTTGTCGATCTTCGGCGGGCCTGGTTGGGAATGGGACGGCGTGCGCCGGCAATATTACCAGCATAACTTCCTGACCTCGCAGCCCGACCTGAATTTTCACAGCAAGCCGGTTCAGGATGCGCTGCTGCAGACGGTGAAATTCTGGCTCGACCGCGGTGTGGACGGTTTTCGGCTGGATACCGTGAATTATTACTTCTGCGACAAGCAGCTCCGAGACAATCCGCCGCATCAGCCAGACCCGGATCAGCCCGGCCTCGATGCGCCCGACAGCAATCCCTATGGCATGCAGAACCATCTTTACGACAAGACGCAGCCGGAGAACCTCGAATTCCTCAAGCGCTTCCGCGCGTTGCTCGACCACTATGAGGGGCGTACGACCGTCGGCGAAGTCGGCGACGGTGCGCGCTCGCTGAAGACCGTTGCGGCCTATACGACCGGCGGCGACAAGCTGCATATGTGCTACACCTTCGACCTGCTTGGTCCGGACTTCACGGCAGATCATATCCGCGGCTGTGTCGAGAGCTTCCAGCGCATGGTGAAGGATGGCTGGGTCTGCTGGGCCTTCTCCAATCACGACGTCAACCGCCATGTCAGCCGTTTCGCGCTGACGGAAGACGAACGTCCTGTCATCGCCAAGCTGGCGATTTCGGTGCTGGCAGCACTTCGCGGTTCGATCTGCCTCTATCAGGGCGAGGAGCTGGGGCTGCCGGAGGCGGAACTGGCCTTCGAGGACCTGCGCGACCCCTATGGCATTCGCTTCTGGCCGGCCTTCAAGGGCCGCGACGGATGCCGCACGCCGATGCCGTGGGAAGCTGGCAAGGCGCATGCCGGTTTCACCAGTGCCGAGAAGAGCTGGCTGCCGGTGCCCTATGAACAGGCGGCGCTTTCAGTGGACACCCAGGAAAACAATGACAGTTCCGTGCTGCACCACTACCGGCGTACGCTGGAATTCCGGAAAACCTATCCAGCGCTCGTCGACGGCAGCATGGAATTCGTTGGCAGCAATCAGGATCTGCTTGCCTTCGTGCGCGAGAAGGGAGACGAGAAGCTGCTCTTCGTCTTCAACCTGACGCGTGAGCCTGCGGAGTTTCAACTTCCTGCCGGCATGGCGCTGGGTGCCCCATTGTCCATGCCTGGGTTCAAAGCCGCCGCCAGCATCAAGACAGTGCAGCTCGACGCGCTTGACGCCTTCTGCGCTCGTATCAGCTAACTCAGTCGTCAGCTGATCAGCGCGAAGCGATCGACGTCCACCATTCCCTTGTCCGAGATCTTCAAATGCGGGATCACGGGCAGGGGTAGGAAGGCAACCTGCAGGAAGGGCTCTTCCAGGGTCGTGCCCAGCGCATAAGCCGCCTTGCGCAGATGGTGCAGCGTGTCGCGCACTGTCTCATAGGGTTCCAGGCTCATCAGGCCGGCGACCGGCAACGCAATCTCGCCTGTGACCTTGCCGTCTTCGACGACGACGAAGCCGCCCTTGATCTCGCCGAGACGATTGGCCGCAAGCGCCATGTCATCCTCGCTGACCCCGACGACGCAGATATTGTGGCTATCATGGCCGACCGTCGAGGCGATGGCGCCTTTCTTCAATCCAAAACCTTGGACGAAGCCGTTGGCGTGATTACCGTTCTTGCCGTGACGCTCGATGACGGCGACCTTGATGATGTCATTGCCGAGATCGACAGTGGTCTGGTTGCCCCTGGCCGGCAGGCGGTAGCGACGATGCTCGGTGATGATCTTGCCGGGCATAACGCCGATGACGGGCGTTTCGCCTTCCGAGACGGGTACGCCGAAGTGGGCCGCATTGACCGGCCGCGCCTTGACGCTGTCGAGGCCGACAGGCGCCACGGACTTGCGGGTGGCAAAGAGTGCGTCGGTGACGTGGCGGCCGGCCGAGAAGACCATCTCCGCCCGGCAATTCTCCAGGCTGTCGACAACGACGAGGTCGGCCCTCCAGCCGGGGGCAACGAGGCCACGGTCACGCAGACCGAAGGCGCGGGCAGCGGAGATCGAGGCGGCCCGGTAGATCGCCAGCGGCTCGACGCCGGCAGCGACCGCCGTGCGTATCATGTAGTCGAGATGGCCCTGCTCGGCGATATCGAGCGGGTTGCGGTCATCGGTGCAGAGCGCGAGGAATGGCGAGAGGCGTTCGGTGATGATGGGCATCAGGGCGTGCAGGTCCTTGGAGACGGAGCCCTCGCGCACGAGGATATGCATGCCCTTGCGGATTTTCTCCAGTGCTTCGGTGGCACTCGTGCATTCATGCTCGGTGCGGATGCCAGTGGAGAGATAGCCGTTGAGATCGTTGCCTGAGAGCAGCGGCGCATGTCCGTCGATATGGCCGCCCTGAAAGGCATCGAGCTTTGCCATGCAGACGGGATCCTTGTGGATCACGCCGGGGAAATTCATGAATTCGGCAAGGCCGATGACCTTAGGATGATCGCGATAGGGCAGGAGGCTTTCGACCGGCAGATCGGCGCCCGATGTTTCCAGATGCGTGGCCGGCACGCAGGAGGAAAGCTGAACGCGAATATCCATGATCGTTTCGAGCGCCGAAGCGAGGAAGAACTCGATACCGTCCTTGCCGAGCACATTGGCGATCTCGTGAGGATCGCAGATCACGGTCGTCACACCGTAGGGCAGCACGCAGCGGTCGAACTCATGCGGTGTGACGAGCGAGGATTCGATGTGCAGATGTGTGTCGATGAAGCCGGGAACGACGATCTTGCCGGAAATATCGATTTCGGTCTCGCCACTATAGCTGCCGCAGGTGCCGACGATGCGGTCGCCGCAGATTGCGATATCAGACTGGATAAGCTCACCCGTGACCAGATCGAAGAAGTGCCCGCCTTTCAGCACGATATCGGCCGGTATGCGGCCCACACCCTGATCGATGAGACGTTCGAGCTTGGCGGTCATGGTCTTCACCTTCTTCAACTGATTTCTGCTGGTGGGCGCAGGATGCCGGAAAACTTCCCGGTTGTATTTCGGACTGCTTTCGCCTGCAGATCGGCAATGCTAATGACGCGAGCATACAGATGCGAAGTTCCAACTCAAGGCCATGATATGAAAGCAATTATTTCAGCTGCTTGTGTAGCCGTGCTTCTCTTGAATAGCTGTTCAACGGTGGCTGTGGTCAAGCTTGAGACTGACAAGAACGGTCGACTGAGCCAAGTTACAGTGAAGCAATCAAGCGGAAACACCGACTATGATGAGTATCTGAAGCGCCTGGCGATCAAAAACTTCCACAACAAGGTTCCGCGGCCAGCTTCCAACGGCGTTTACGTTCAACCCTTAGTCATCGAGTACAATACGCTGAAAGATTATGTTGGTGGCGGTCCCAAGCTGCCAGAGTGACGGTGTCTTCGCATTGCAAATAGAAATCGGGCGCCAATGGCGCCCGATCCCGTATCTCATTCGTTTCGCTTACTCGGCAGCGACGATCTTGCCGCCTTCCCACTTGTAGAGCGAGAAGCTCTGCGAGGTGAGGTCGCCGGTTTCGCCGTAGGTGAGCTTGCCGATGACGGTCGGGATCTGCTCGCCGCCCTTCAGGGCAGCAGCAACGGCTTCCGCATCCTCGGCACTGCCGGCCTTCTCGATGCCGGCCTTCAGCACTTCGACGGCAGCATAGGCGTTGAGCGTGAAGGCTTCGGCCGGGATGTTCTTGGCGGCGAGTGCATCGGCAGCAGCCTTGGAGTCCGGGCTCTTGGTGGCGTCGGAGGCGTTGGTAAACAACGTGCCGGCTGCCGCATCCGTGCCGATCGTCCAGAACTCGGTGTTGGAGAGGCCGTCACCGCCAATGATCTGGGCGTTGACCGAGAGGTCATGGAGCTGGCGGGCAAGCAGGCCGCCTTCCGGGTGGTAACCACCGAAATAGACGAGATCGACCTTTTCGGCCTTGATACGGGTCGTGAGTGCGGAGAAGTCCTTGTCGCCGGGCGTGATGGAGTCATTGATGACTTCGGTGATGCCGCCGGCGTTCAGCGTTGCCTTGAAGGCGTCGGCAAGGCCCTTACCGTAAGCGCCCTTGTCGTTGATGATGGCGACACGCTTGTCCTTAAAATGCTCAAGAACGTATTTGGCGGCGACTTCGGCCTGCTGGTCGTCACGGCCGCAGGTGCGCAGAACGTTGGTCAGGCCGCGCTTGGTGAGGTCAGGCGCGGTTGCCGTTGGGGTGACCATCAGCACGCCGTTTTCAGCGAGAACGTCGGAAACCGGGATGGCGACGCCGGAGGTGACCGGACCGACGACGAAGCGGATGCCGTCGGCAACAACCTTGTTTGCGGCAGAAACGCCCTGCTTTGGTTCCCCGGCGTCGTCTGCAAGCTCGAGCACGACCTTCTCACCGAGAATGCCGCCGCTCTTGTTGATTTCATCGACGGCGGTCTGCGCGCCGTTCTTTACCTGGTCGCCATAGGCGGCCACCGGACCGGTCAGCGGCGCGATGAGGCCGATCACGATATCCGCATGTGCGAGCGGCGCAAATGCCAGCGAGGCGATGAGCGTCGCCGTCAGAGTCTTCAGGGTCATGTTCTCTCTCCTTGGGTAGGGTCTCTTCGACCACCGGTTGCTTGCCGCGAAAGCCGTTTCTTTTGTCAGCGATCCCTTTGGGAGCGTGCCAAGGACGAGGAAAAGCTGCGCGATCAATGAGCCTCACGGCCATATTTGGCTCGCGCGGCGCATGGCAAGATTTCTAGGAATTTCGGTGAGATTCCGCAAGATGATAACAAGATCGGGGTCGTTTTCGCCAAATCTGGAAAGATTGCGCCCGATTTTTTGATTTTTCAGTCCATTTCCCGCAATTTTCGGTCTGCCTTGTCCCGACCATCCCTCGGCTTGCCGCGGCGGTGTCGGGGCAGTCTCAATCTGCAAGTGTCCGGGCGAGGTTTTTCCGACCGCATGCTTTCAGTCGTGCATGACTTGCAACCTTTGCAGAAAGTCGAGGCGAAGCTTCCGCGACAGAGCATATCGACGGCTGCGGATAAGCAGATATCCGGTAATGGCGCCGCTGACCACAGTTTTGGTTTTGCTGTTTTAGCCAGTTAACAATTGATTCTAAGAATCCCAGTATAACTACGATTCCCTAGTATATTGTTGCGGTGCAATAAAATATTCAATTTGTCGATACAGGCATATGGCGGGAACAGATATCTGGATGCTCAAGCGTATTGAAGCCAGGCAGGTGCGGACCGGAATGTTTATCGAGATGGTCGAGGGCATCTGGCACGATCCTCTTCTATCCCGGCGACGGTTCTTACTGCGACGCGAGAGCGATACGCTGAAGCTCAATGAGTGCGCGGATGCGGGTGTCGTGATCAACACCACCAAGGGCCTCGATGTCAGCGACAGTTCACGCAAGACCGAGATCGACGTCAAGGCGGCGCGCGAGACCATTCAGAAATCCGTGGAAGTGCTGGAAAATGTCTTCGGTCGGCTGCAGGGCGGGGATGCGATCACCGTCGATCAGGTCGAGCCGGTGATTTCCTCCGTTTCGAAATCGATGGATGACCATCCCGCCGTCTTCATCAGCGTTACGCGGCTGAAGTCCAAGGACGAGGTGACCTTTCTGCACTCACTCTCGGTCAGTGCGTTGATGATCCTTTTCAGCCGTCATCTCGGACTGGACGAGGAAGTGGTGCAGACGCTCGGCACGGCAGGACTGTTGCACGATGTCGGCAAGCTCGAAATTCCGCTCGAAGTGCTCAACAAGGAAGGGCGCCTGAACGAAGACGAGATGCAGTTGATCCGCGATCATCCGGAAAAGGGGCATGCAATCCTGTCGCGTCAGGAGGGCATGTCGGAAATCGTTCTCGATGTCTGCCTCAATCATCATGAACGGATCGACGGCAAGGGTTATCCGCGCAAGCTGTCCCACGGCGAGATCAGCCTTCACGCGCGTCTTGCCGCGATCTGCGATGTCTATGACGCCGTTACGTCGGCACGCCCTTACAAGGCTGCATGGAGCGCGAAGGAGGCGCTGACCTGGATGCTGGCCAATGAGGGGCATTTCGATCGCCGGCTCGTCAAAAAATTCGCCCTCTGCCTATCGGTCGCCTCCGGTTCCTGAGCGTATCTGTCTCATCACACAAGGCCTGCGGGGATGTGATCCGCCGCAGGCCGAATGTATTCGGGATCCGTGGCACCCCGAAAGCGCGCAGGACAAGGAAGCTGCTCTATTGATCAGCGAGCGTCTTTCCCAGGAAATCCGTGATCATGCTGGAAACCTGCCGGTGAATCGTTCCGCGATCTGCGCCGACGCCATCCCGGCAGACGATGCTTTCCCCTGGCGCCTCCTTCTCGATCAGTTCGGCGGCGCCAGGTTTGCAGGGCTGCATGAAGCTGAAATGCAGCGATCCGGGGATAAGGCTGTAGGTGGCGGTCGCTGGCGGCAGATAGCGGGCAAGGTAATCGGAATCCTTGTTGGTGGCGGCTATGTCCGCCTCGGTTGCCGTGTCCGCATCGACATCCGCCGCAGCACCCAGCACCATGAGGGGGATATGGATTGCTGCGAGGCTCTCCGGTGTCAGCCCGCGGCCAGGTCCGAGATCGAGTGTCACAACGGCACGAATTCTTGCATCACGGAGATCGGCGGCCATCGCCGCATTGGAGGCCTCATCGCGCCCGATGCCGAGCGCCTCGAATATCTTGCAATAGATCGGGCTGAATTCAGCCACGCAATTCTTCGTCACTTTGGCCGCGTCGAAGCGGCCGCCGGCCAGTTCGACGACCGTCCAGCCGCCGAGCGAATGGCCGATGGCGGCAATCCGATCGGATGCCACGCCGCCCGCAAGATCAGGATTGTCGAGCAGAGCATCGATCGTGCGGCTGAGATCGCCGGGGCGCCTCCACAGTTCGACGGCATCGGGCTTTCGCATGTCGAATGTGGTCGTGCCGGGATGATCGGGTGCGGCGACGACATAGCCCGCGTCCACGAGATCGGCGGCGAGCCAGGCGAGGTTGCGCCAGCTGCCGCCATAACCATGGGAGAGGACGACCAGCGGATGCGGGCCGGTTACGGGTTCGGCGTTCTTGATGACAGGTTGGCCGATGAAGGCCGGTGTTTCGCCGAGAAGGACCGGTGTGGCGTCAGACGCGGTCGGATACCAGATGCTGACATGAACAGCGCGATCGGCGTTTTTGCCGGGCAGGGTGATTTCGCGGAAACCGGTTCCGGCATGTGCTGCTGATACCAGCAGCAGGAGCAGAGGGAGGACAAAGGCAAGCCTTGGCATAGGATCTCCATTGGGTTGATTTGCCCTGTCTGGAGGAAATCCCTGCGACTGGAGACCGATAACACGATTGAGGTCGCCAATATCAAAAGAAAGGGCGAGGCCGGAGCCTCGCCCTTGAATTCACTTGGGACGATTGAGCTCAGATGTTGTTCTGCAGGATCGTACGCAGCTTGCCGAAGAGTTCGTCGATGTGCTTCTTCTCGATGATCAGCGGCGGGGAGAGCGCGATGATGTCGCCTGTCGTGCGGATCAGCAGGCCGCTTTCGTAAGCCTTGAGAAAGGCTGTGAAGGCGCGTTTGGTCGGCTCACCGGCGATCGGGTCGAGTTCGATCGCGCCGATCAGGCCGGTGTTTCTGATATCGATGACATGGGGGCAATCCTTCAGCGAATGCAGCGCATCGGCCCAGTAGTCGGAGAGTTCGGCTGCGCGGGTCAGCAGGCCCTCTTCCTTGTAGGTGTCGAGCGTTGCAAGTGCTGCGGCCGAGGCGATCGGATTACCGGAATAGGTATAGCCGTGGAAGAACTCGATCATGTGCTCGGGGCCATTCATGAAGGCATCATGGATTTCCGAGGTCACGAAGACGGCGCCCATCGGAATGACGCCGTTGGTCAGGCCCTTGGCGGTGGTGATGATATCGGGCTTCACATCGTAGTACTGAGCAGCGAAGGGAGCGCCGAGGCGGCCGAAGCCGGTGATGACTTCGTCGAAGATCAGCAGGATGCCATGCTTGGTGCAGATTTCGCGCAGTTTCTGCAGATAGCCCTTCGGCGGAATGAGAACGCCGGTGGAGCCAGCGACTGGCTCGACGATCACGGCAGCAACCGTGGAGGCGTCATGCAGGGTGACGATGCGCTCGAGCTCGGTGGCAATATCGCCGCCATGCTCGGGTTCGCCGCGGGTGAAGTTGTTTTTGCCGGGCAGGTGGGTGTGCGGCATGTGGTCGACGCCGGTCAGCAGTGTGCCGAACATCTTGCGATTGGTGACGATGCCGCCGACCGAGATGCCGCCGAAATTGACGCCGTGATAGCCACGCTCGCGGCCGATCAGGCGGAAGCGTGAGCCATTGCCCTTCACGCGGTGATAGGCGAGCGCCACCTTGAGTGCCGTTTCGACCGATTCAGAACCGGAATTGGTGAACAGGACATGGTCCAAGCCTTCCGGCGCAATGTCGACCAGGCGGTTGGCGAGCTCGAAAGCCTTGGGATGGCCGAGCTGGAATGCCGGGGCATAGTCGAGTTCGCCGGCCTGCTCGCTGATCGCTTCGGTGATCTTCGGACGGCAATGTCCGGCATTCACGCACCAGAGGCCAGCCGTACCGTCCAGAACCTGACGCCCGTCGTGGGTCTGGTAGTACATATCCTTGGCGCTCACGAAGAGGCGCGGTTCCTTCTTGAACTGACGGTTCGCGGTAAAGGGCATCCAAAAGGCGCGAAGGTCGTTTGGCGTTGCATTCAGACGGTTGGACATGCTGTTCTCCTGGCCGTTGGGGAGGCCGTTCCCCGTTCAAGGCTTGGCGCCGTTTATTTTTACTGCCCGGTCAAATTATCAGCGCAAGGCAAGGCGTCAAGCCGAAGAAGCGCCGCCGTCTGCCGTTCCCGGACACTTCGGGCGTCATCAATCCTTCGCCCGGCATTGCTACAAAAATCGATGGCCGCAATGGCCGAGGGCATTTCATTCATTTCCTTGAAATTCAACCGTTTTTACCGGAGGTAGTCATGACGGACCGCCAGAAAAGCAGACCGCGCCCCAATCCGCGGCGTGCATTTGCGCCGAGCTACGGCACCATTCTCGAAGAAGGCGTTCGTCGCCGTACCGTTCTCAAAGGCTTCATCGCAGCCATGGGCGCGGCCGCTTTTGCGCCGGCGCTCGAAGCAACGAAGGCAGAAGCTGCCGAGTCGACCCTTACTTTCCCCGAACTGAAGCGCGTGCGCGACACCGCCGACCACTGGCCTGAAGGTTACGAGCGCCAGATCCTCGTTCGCTGGGGTGACGCTCTCTTTACCGACAGCCCGGAATTCGATGTCGCCAAGCTCAACGGCAAGGCTGCCGAACGCCAATTCGGCTACAATAACGACTTCACGCAGTTCCTGCCACTTCCCTGGGGCGAGAAGAGCTCGGACCACGGTCTGATGGTCGTCAGCCATGAATATGCGACGCCTTTCCTTATGTTCCCGGGCCTGACGGCGGATGATTACCGCGAGAAGATGACCGAGGATCAGATCCGCGCCGTCATGGCCGCTGTTGGCGTTTCGGTCTTCGAGGTGCGCAAGGACGGCAATCAGTGGCAGGTGGTCAAGGACGGCAAGTATAACCGCCGCATCCACATGAGCACGGAGATCGGCATTTCCGGCCCGGCTGCCGGCGATGACCGCCTCAAGACCAAGGCCGATCCGACCGGCACCGTCGTCTACGGCACGATCTCGAACTGCAATGGCGGCATCACACCCTGGGGCACGATGCTGTCAGGCGAAGAAGGCGCCATGGATGTCTTTGCCGGTGATTATACCAAGCTGCCGAACCAGGAACTGGCCGAGCGCCAGGGCTGGGACGAGGATGAGAACGACATCTATTCCGTCAGCCGCGTCGAGCCGCGCTTCAAGTTCGAGGAAGAGCCGAACGAGTGGATGCGTTTCGACTGGGTTGTCGAAATCGATCCGTTCGATCCGACGGCAAAGCCGGTCAAGCGCACCTCGCTCGGCCGCATGACGCATGAAGGCGCGCAATGTTGCGTCGCGCCTGACGGCCGCGTCGTGGTCTTCATGGGCGATGACGACGATTTCGAATATATCTATCGCTTCGTCACCCGCGATCCGTGGCATCCCAATGATCGTGCCGCCAACAAGGATCTGCTCGACCACGGCACACTGTCGGTCGCCAAGTTCGAAAGCGACGGCACGATGCGCTGGATTCCGCTGATTGCCGGCGAAGGTCCGCTGACAGCGGAGGCCGGCTTCAAGACGCAGTCAGACGTGGTTCTCGCCACCCGCGCTGCCGCCGACCTCGTTGGTGCGACGCCGATGGACGGGCCGGAAGGCTTCATCCCGCATCTCGGCACCGGCAAGCTCTATGTGGCCATGACCGAAAACGAGGATCGCCTGCCGAAGGGCCAGGGGGACGACGAGAAGGAACAGGTCAACGTTGCCAATCCACGCGGCCCCAACCCGCATGGGCATCTGCTGGAGCTGGTAACACCAGGCGGTCCGGATAAGCCGGACTACGCAGCCGAAAGTTTCAAGTGGGACGTTTTCGTACTCTGCGGCGATCCGGCCAAGCCCGAGGACCAGGCGATGTTCCACCCGGCGACCACCTCGGCCGGCTGGTTCACCGACCCCGACAACCTTGCTGTCGATCCGGCAGGCCGCCTTTGGGTGACCACCGACGGTCCGCCGCCGGAAGGTATCGCCGATTCCGTCTATGTGATGGATACGGAGGGTCCGGGCCGCGCGCTGCCGAAGCTCATCTATATCGCGCCTGTCGGTTCGGAAACCTGCTCGCCGACCTTCACCTCTGATGGTTCCAGCGTCTTCCTCTCGGTCCAGCATCCGGGCGAATTGCGCATGGCCGACAACGAGGATGCGACCTCAATGGAAGATGCCGGCACCAACTGGCCGGACTTCAAGCCGGGCGTACCAGCCCGTCCGTCGCTCGTCGTGCTGACACGCGGCAACAACGAAGTGGTGGGCAGCTAGGTCCGCCCTTCCTGAAGCGTGGCACGATCTTTCAGATTGGCTGCCACGCTTAGGTTCTTGTTTTCCACATATCGTCATCGCAAAGCTGCTGCACAGTTTTGCGCGACATGCTTCAAACAAACAAGACCGGCAATTCTTGCGAATTGCCGGTCTCTAAGGCTTCACGTGCTGAAAACAGCTCAAGCCGCGTCCGTGGAAACATCTCCTTTAGGACGCTGCTCAGACTGACATCATGTCAGCGCTGATATCAGGCTGCAGACCTGCTCCGGTTCTGAGCCACGTAGATATCCTCCAGCGTCGCGAGGATCTTCATGACCGGCTCGGAGTTGCTGGAATAGTAGATCGTCTGTGCATCACGACGGGTCTTGACCAGCTTCTGAGCGCGCAATTTCGACAGATGCTGGGAGAGGGCCGACTGGCTCAGGCCAACCTGGGTGGCGAGAACGCCGACAGGCACTTCTCCCTTTACCAGGCTGGTGAGGATCAGCAAACGCTTGGGGTTGGCCATGGCCGATAATAAAGCTGCCGCCACATTGGTGTGCTCGGCCAAATCAGAGGTTTCCATATTTTTTCTTCCTAATGCGAAACGTACATCATCCGTACAGGCACAGGCCGTCAGACGGTTCTTTGACTGACGGCGAAAACTAGCAATTGGGCTCGAAGATTGTATATACCTAAATTTAAGGTATCAGGTATGCTATTTTAGATATGTTTGAACAAATGTGATCCAAGTCTTCAGCGGGTATGTCGAACTCGCAACGCATCAATAAGTCACCTGAAATCATATCAAAACCTGCGGAATCGACCCCACATATGCGCCAAGGACCCGCTTCAGGCGCCTTTAGCCTGGATGTCAGCGCTAACATCAAGTCCGGATGGCGCGCTACTAAATCTTGCACTGCGGCGTCAGCTTTTTCAGCGATGTCATCATTTGCCCGGGAGTGAATCACGAGATCGCTGCCGTCCAAAATGTAAGCACGGCCGAATCCGCCATTAAGGCTGGCCGATTGCGGGATGAGGCGGAAGAAACGGAAGTCCGGGAAATCGATATAGAGTTTCGCCTTGGCGTGACGGTTGAGAAAACGAGTGCGGATGCGCGCGTGGAGAGGTGTATCCCGCTCCACTTGTTCCGCACGGCATTGGGTCGTCAGGCGGGCATAGGCGAGTGGATCGCCCTTTCCGGGCTCGCCGGTCAGGAGCGAGGCCCTGGCATCGGCAGCAAGCGCTTTCGTGTGGGTCGACAGCGCGGAAACGAGAATAACAGGCACGCCGTCTATGTCGGTGCCGAGGAGAACCCGGCTTGCGAAGGGAAAGCCGGTTTCAGGATCGAGAACGGCGAGAGCCGCATAGCGGGCGGAGCGCAGGAGAGTGCGCGCCAGCTTGCGGGCCTCGTCGTCGGTTTCGCGGAGCGTGGAGTACGGTTCTTTCATATCCGCGTTGTCGCAACGCGGAGTGAAAGGATCAAGTCTAAAGCGTGTCGCGATCTCCAGGATTCGCTTGCCACGCTTTAGATTTTTGTTTTCGCACGTCGTTACCGCAAAACCGCTGCACAGTTTTGCGCGACATGCTTTATTCCTTCCGCTTGTGCCGTGTAAGGCCGGTGACGACATCCTGCGCCGAGATCGTGCCGACGATCTGGCCGTTGTCGACTACGCCGATACTGCCGGGCTGCCGGGAGAGGGCGTCGAGGATATCGACAAGCGGTGTCGTGGGGCGCGCAGTAGCGCTGACCGACATGCCGATTGCCGCATCGCCAAGTCCGGGCTGCATGATGTCGGAGGCCATCAGCATGTTGATCGGGTTCATGTTCTGCACGAAATCGGCGACATATTGATCGGCCGGGTTCTTGACGATTTCCTGCGGCGTTCCGCACTGGATGATGCGTCCGCCCTCCATGATCGCGATGCGATTGCCGATGCGGAAAGCCTCGTCGAGATCGTGGCTGACGAAGAGGATGGTCTTTTTCAACCGCCGCTGGAATTCCAGCAACTCGTCCTGCAGGCGTGTACGGATCAGCGGATCGAGCGCGGAGAACGGCTCGTCCATCAGCAGGATCGGCGCGCCGGTGGCGAATGCGCGGGCAAGGCCGACGCGCTGCTGCATGCCGCCGGAGAGCTCGTTGACCTTGCGGTCCGCCCATTTCGTCAGGTTGACGAGTTCGAGCTGCTCGCCGACCCGGCTCTTGCGCTCGGCTTCCCGCACGCCCGAGAGCTCAAGGCCGAAACCGACATTCTCGGCAACGGTGCGCCAGGGCAGGAGCGCGAACTGCTGGAACACCATGGAGACCGTATGCGTGCGCAGGTCGCGCAGCGCCTTGGCGTTGCATTTGTACGGGTTTACCGGCCCCGTTGCCGTCGAAACGGCGACGTCGCCGCGTACGACCGGCGCAAGCCCATTGACGGCGCGCAGGAGCGTCGACTTGCCGGAACCCGATAGGCCCATCAGCACGAGGATTTCGCCTTCCTCGATGGTCAGCGAGGCATTGGCGACGCCGAGAACGAGGCCGGTCTCGGCGCCGATCTCGTCGCGTGAGCGACCCTGGTCGACCATGGCGAGCCCAATTTCCGGCCGGTCGCCGAAGATGATGTTGACGTCTCTGAAACTGACCGCGGTCATGCGCCGTCTCCTTCGCCTGCGGTGCGGAACATGCGGTCCAGAATGATTGCCAGGATAACGATACAGAAACCGGCCTCAAAACCCTTGGCGATGTTGACGGTGTTCAAGGCACGCACGACCGGTACGCCGAGACCGGGAGCGCCAACGAGGGCGGCGATCACGACCATCGAGAGGGAGAGCATGATGGTCTGTGTCAGGCCGGCCATGATCTGCGGCGTTGCAAAGGGCAGCTCGACCTTGCGCAGAACCTGGATCGGCGTCGCGCCGAAGGCGACGGCGGCTTCGACGAGGGAAGGGGGTGTCGAGATGATGCCGAGACGGGTAAGGCGGATGGGGGCGGGGATGGCGAAGATGACGGTTGCGATCAGGCCCGGCACCATGCCGAGGCCGAAAAGGATAAGTGCTGGAATCAGATAGACGAAGGTCGGAATGGTCTGCATGAGGTCCAGAACGGGCCGCATCGCGGCATAGATCCAGGCGCGGCGGGCAGCCGCAATGCCGAGCGGAATGCCGATCACCATGCTGACGAAGGTCGCGGCGAGTACGAGCGCCAGCGTTTCCGTCGTCTCCTTCCAATAGCCCTGGTTCATGATGAGCAGCAGCCCAAGACAGGTGAATACCGCCACTGTAATCGACCGGCGCAGCCACCAGGCGAGGAGGCTGATGGCAAGGACGGCAATCAGCGGATTGGGTGTCTGCAGCACGAAAAGCAAGGCATTAATGACGTGCGACAACAGGGCGGAGAGTTGGTTGAAAAACCATTCGCCGTTCGATGTCAGCCAATCGACAAAGGACTTGGCCCAGGGGCCAATGGGAATTTTAGCGTCGGTGATCCAATTCACGAGGCGCGCCTGTCTTTTGAGAACGAAGATCGGGATGAAAACGAAAACGGGGCGGCAGATCCGCCCCGGTCATTTCATCAGAGGCCGAGGCCAGATTTGACGGCTGTGAGGCCATCGCTGCTGCCGTCACGCGTCTTGACACCGGCAAGCCAGGGTTCGACGGTGGACGGATTGGCCTTCAGCCATTCGCCCGCTGCCTTTTCCGGTTCCTCGCCGTCGTTCAGGATCTTGTTCATGATCTCGTTCTCCATCTTCAGGGAGAACTTCAGATTCTTGACCAACGTCCCGACGTTCGGGCACTCACCGAGATAGCCGGCACGCACGTTGGTATAGACTTCGGCGCCGCCGAAATTCGGCCCGAAGGTGTCATCGCCACCCGACAGATAGGTCATCTTGAAGTTGGTGTTCATCGGGTGCGGTTCCCAGCCGAGGAAGACGATGGGTTTGCCATCCTTCTCGGCGCGGGCGACCTGCGCCAGCATGCCCTGCTCGGAGGATTCGACCAGTTCCATCTCCTTCATGCCGAAGGTGTTCTTGTCGATCATGTCGATAACGTGGCGGTTGCCGTCATTGCCGGGCTCGATGCCGTAGATCTTGCCGTCGAGATCGCTCTTGTGAGCAGCGATATCCTTGAAGTCCTTGATGCCGAGTTCGGCGCCCTTGGCATTGGTCGCCAGCGTGTACTTCGCGCCGACGAGGTTCGGACCGTAGGACTCGACCGACTTGTCGTCGAGATAGGGCTGGATATCTGCCTTCTGGGACTGCATCCAGTTGCCGAGGAAGACGTCGATGTCCTTGTTCTTCATCGAGGTATAGGTGACCGGCAAGGAGAGAACCTTAATGTCGGTCTCATAGCCGAGCTTTTTGAGGAGCAGGGAGGCGGTCGCCGTAGTCGACGTGACGTCCGTCCAGCCGATGTCCGAGAGATGGACGGTGGAGCAGCTTTCAGGGTCTGCGGAGAAGGCGGCGGTCGCAACGGAAAGGGCTGCGACTGCAGTTGCGGTAACGAGTTTGAATGCGCTTGTTGTTTTCATTTTAGACTCCCAGTCTTACGTTCCCAAGCCAACCATCAATAGACCAGTTTTACAAGCGATCTCGGCGCGTTTGCGGCGTTCCGGACTATGTGATTGCGACGCCCCGGCGTTTTTTGGGAAAGCTTGAATTTCAAGGCTTTTGGCGATTTCGCCGCCAGGATTTCCTGTGATTATCGATTTGTCGGGGCTTTTCTTTGCGTTCTCCAGCTTTCAAGAAGCCAGATAAGGAGAATCCGATGGCAAAACTCTATTTCAACTACTCGACGATGAATGCCGGCAAGTCGACCATGCTGCTGCAGGCCTCCTACAATTACCAGGAGCGCGGCATGCGCACGGTTCTCTTGATCGCGGCCTTTGACGATCGGGTGGGGCGGGGCATCATCGGCTCGCGTATCGGGCTCGAAGCGGAGGGCATTCCCTTCGAAAGCGACAGCGATCTCTATGCGCTGGTCCGGAAACTCAGCGGTGAAGGACAGGCGATCTCCTGCGTCTTCGTCGATGAAGCGCATTTCATGACGCGCGATCATATCTGGCAGCTTGCCCGCGTCGTCGACAGGCTCGGCATTCCCGTGATGGTCTACGGCCTGAGAACGGATTTCCAGGGCAAGCTCTTCCCGGCCTCGCAGGAGCTGTTGGCGATTGCCGACGAGATGCGGGAAGTGCGTACCATCTGCCATTGCGGGCGCAAGGCCACCATGGTCGTGCGGCTCGATGCCGAGGGCAAGGTGCTGCACGAAGGCGCACAGATCGATGTCGGCGGGAACGAGAAATATGTTTCATTGTGTCGCCGCCATTGGGATGATGCAATGAACGGCGAATGGATTGCCGAGCCGGTCTGAACGGATCGACGCCTGTTTTCTTTAGCGCGGCAAATGAATAATCTGGAATTCGCAGATTCCCTGGGAGTGCCCGGTGCGCAAAAGCCCGCCTTTCGATAGCCAGTATGATGCTGCCCGTGACCTTGCCGAGGCCATGGCCGGCGAAGCCGATTATTGCTCCGCCTGCATCAAGGGGTTCGATGGTGACGAGTCGCGCTCATCCGACGAGATTTTCCTGGAGCAGAATGTGCGCTTCCAGGCCTTCTTAAACGACAGTGCCACGCTCGATGTGCTGTTTGCGGAACTCGTCTTCTCCCTCGACCGGCTGACGGCCAAGGTTTCGGCCGATCTCGACAGTTTTCGCGGGCTGACGCGGCGCGAAAAGATGGCCGGATGGTTTTCCCGACAGCGCATGTGGCGCATGCATAGCGCGCGGGTGCGCGAGGCGCCGGTCGTGGAACAACTACTCGATCTTCTGACGAAATCCGATCTGCTGGCGACGCTGCTTAAAGGCCAGCGGCGGTCCCTTGTCGAGCGTCACAAGAGCGCCGAATTGAGCCTCATCGACATTGTCGAGCACCGGCGGCGGCTTGTCGACAAGATCGACATCGCGCGGATGCGTATGAAGGAGCTCAACGCCAAGGCATTAAACACGCAGGGGCGCATCGGCGTCTATGGCAACAAGGCGCACTGGGAGCAGATGGAAGCGGAGCGTCTGGCGTTAAAGGCGGAGGCCGAGCGCATTTCCGTCGAGGAACATGCGATGCGCGACGAGAGCCAGCGGCGCGAACGCTTCATCGGCATGTTCCAGGCCTTCGTCGACAGGCTGAACGGCCGTATCGCCGGCTGCAACGTTCTCATCCGAAAGCTTTCGGTCGATACCGAGGAGCGGCTCATCATCTATCAGGCACAGGTCGATACCGATCGTCCGGGCATGAAGGTGAGGATCAAGCCGGAGCTTTTCCCTAATATCGCCGCATCCATCGCGCTTTTCGAGAAGGGCATGTTGGTGCCTCAGGATCTGGTCCAGCGAAAGAGCCGTGCAGACCAGGAATTTGCCCGGAAATTCCCTGCCTATGCCGAGGAGCCCTCGGAGGCACCACTGATCGATGTGGTGCGAAAATCTCCGGTATTCGGCCTCGGATTCCTCCGTTCGCTGCGCTCGTGACGGGGCGGCGAGGGAAGGCGCATCCGATCTGTCGTGTCTGGCTCGCGCACCGTTTGTCCGAAATATCCTTGTCTGTTGTTGTACTTGGGCGATCGAGCGCATATGTGGATGGAAAGGATATCCCTGTTTTCGCCGCCTGACAGGAGACGACGATGTTTGACCGGATTGCCGGTTTTTTCAGACTGATCGGCCAGACGATCAGCCGCTGGGTTCGCCTTTTTGCCGCCTGGGCCATCTGGCCATTCATGGCCGCGCATGGATGGTATGCGCGCCGGACCTGGGTGATCCGGCTGCCGATCATCGCGTTTCTCGCACTTCTCGTTGTCCTCTACGGTTATTTCATCTGGCAGACGCAGGTCTGGTCGAATTTCAATACCAATTTTGTTGATCAATACAGGCTTTCGGATCGCAAGGTACCGGCAGGGCAGGAGATCCCGGCCGCGGACGGCACTGCCACCAAGACCTGCCAGCGCTCGGCGATCGTCGATGTCGCGGCCGATCTGACCGATTTCAACGTCAACCAGAATGCCTGGATATCGTCGATGGTGCTCTACAAGATGGGCTTCTTCGGCATGGACTGGGATCACACGCCCTTCCTCGACAACAAGGCATCCTTCCAGCGCGGCATCAATCAGGCGGTCCGGCGAACTTCGGCGGAGCTTGTTGATACGCTCGGGCGCGTGCGCGGCACGTCGGGTATCAACAACGATCTGCAGACCGCGCGCGGCAATCTGCAGTTCGATGAACACAGTTGGTATTTCGGGCTCGATCCCTTCGGACTGAAGACGCCGACGCCTGCCTATTATCGCACGGCCATCAAAGACTTGCGCAAGTTCAACACTGATCTTGCCGCCTGCAACGCAGTTTTCGACGGTCGCGCCGATAACCTGATGCAGTTCATCGACCGCATCGCCAACGATCTCGGCAGCACCGCCGACATGCTGGCGGAGCGCTCGGAAAACCATAATCGCGGCTGGTTCGACACGCGGGCCGACGACCGGTTCTGGTTCGCCTATGGCCAGCTATACGCTTATTACGCGATTCTGTCGGCCGCGCAGTCGGACTTCTCTCAGGTTGTGGCAGAACGGAACCTCGGAGCAATCTGGGCGGGCACGACCAAACAGTTTCAGGCCGCACTTCGCATCCAGCCGGCGATCATTTCCAACGGCCGGGAGGATGGCTGGATCATGCCGAGCCATCTCGCCACGATGGGCTTTTATATGCTGAGAGTGCGGTCGAACCTGGTCGAAATCCGCTCGGTGCTCGACCGCTAAGCCGTCCGGAACGCTGTATCCTGGCGGCTAAAGCTTGACCCGCTAAAGGGGGGTGCCGCCGTCCTCGAAGCCGACGATGCGGAGTTTCTCGACGAATTCGTAGGTGATGCCTACGATGCCGCCGCCGCTGGCGTCGTCGCGGAACTTGCCGACGGAGCGCACCATCTTGTAGCCGCCGAGCCCGTTGTCGACGCGATAGACATAGTGGAAGCCGACCCGGTAGAGGCTTGCCTGCTCGAAGGTTTCGGCAATCAGCAACCGGTCTTCCTCATGGATGCGCGACATGAGTTCGGTCAGGTTGACCGGACCTTCGCTGTAGGGAAGATCGAAGATCTGGTGTACGTCTTCGCTGGCGAAGAAATGCCCGGTCTCAAGGTTCATCCGCCAGAAGCCGAAGAGGCGGTAGGCGGCAAACATCGTCAGCGCTTCGGCATCGGTAATTCCGATGTGGGCACGGGATTGCAGCCGATGTTCGACGGCCGGCTGTTCGAAACGAAGAGGCACGGTTTCCCCCCAAATTCGGGATGACGCGCTGATTCTCTTCTGATTCCTCAGTTGATCAGCTTCAATCGGATGGCTTTTGCTACCAACTGGGTGCGGTTGACGCAATCGAGTTTTTTAATTGCGTTGGTCATATAGGCATTTACCGTGTGATCCGAGAGCGCCAGGATCTGGCCGATCTCGATCGAGGTCTTGCCCTGCGCCGTCCACCGCACGACCTCGAGCTCGCGGGCCGAGAGCGCGCTATGGGCACTCTCCTCATTGCGCTTGACGCTGTTGTAGGTGTCGACGGCGTGGAGAACGATCATCGCGAGTTCGTTGATCTCGCTCTGGCCGAGGGATGCGCGTTCGCCGCCGAACCAGAAGACGAGGCGCTGTCCATCGGCGGAATTGATCGGCATCGCAATGCCGGCGCTCATACCGTGCTGCAGCATCAAGTTTCTGGTGCCGGCGGGGAAAGACTGGGCATGGCCGGGATCGTTAAGATGCCATACCTGCGGTACGGCTGATTCCCTCATGCGCGCGGCAAAGGGACAGGCGCGCAGCATATGCGCGCGATCGAAATCCCTGATGTAGGAAACCGACAGCGAGCTCTCGATGATCAGCGGCTTGAGCAGCAAATCTTCTATCGTCGGTGCGTTCAGCAGAGTGGCGTGCTCAAAACCGAAAGCTGCCGCCACCCTTCCAAGCGCTTGCGCGAACAGGCCGCGCGTGCGCGCCACTGCCAGTTCGCTCGATAGCAATGACTGCCTTTCAGAGGTAGTCATGTAAGACATTATATGCCCCCGCAAGTCCCCATGTTACCGCTATCAAATACATAAATCCGGCTGCATGCTAGCCCTAATTGACTTAGCACACGCTGATTAATTCATTTTGTGAAAAATTAACCAGATGAAAAACGCGCTTAAGTTGATTTTCGAGCTATACGGGTAGAAGGGCTGTGCCTTTTACCTCCTCCATGACCGCATAGGTGTGTGTTTCGCGTACGCCGGGGAGGGAAAGAATCACCTCCGAGAGAAACTGGCGATAAGCCTCCATCCCCGCCATGCGCGCCTTCACAAGATAGTCGAAGCCTCCCGCGACCATATGACATTCCATGACGTCGTCGCTGCGTTTTACTGCCGCAGCAAAGGCATCGAAAACGTCAGGCGTGGTGCGGTCAAGTTTCACCTGTACGAAAACGAGGAGATTGCGGCCGAGTTTTTCCGGCGAAAGGACTGCCATATAGCCCGTGATATAACCGTCTCGGGTCAGCCGCTTGACGCGCTCGGCAGTGGCCGTGGGAGATAGGTTGACGCGTTCGGCGAGCTCTATGTTGGAAAGCCGTCCTTCCTTCTGCAGTGCACGGAGAATCTTGCGGTCGAGACGGTCGAGCTCTTTCATTTTTCGCGGCCTTTCAGGCAGTCGGTAGGCGAAGATCGTGTTGGTCGGCCTCAGTTTAGTGAAAAACACCACGAATGAACAGCTATGTTGCCGAAATCACGGAGAACACTTCATGCCGACCCAGATTTCCACGCCTTTTGCCCCGTTCAACGCTCCATTCGCCGGTGACGATGATCGGCTGCTTCAAGGTTTTGCCGAAGGCTTGCGCTTTTCGGCCTCCCAGGATGTTGCGATCGACAAGCGGGCCGGGGGCATGATCGAGGCGATCCGCAGCAATTCGGGATCGATCGGCGGCGTGGAGGATTTCCTCAGGGAATACGGGCTTTCCACCAAGGAGGGTCTGGCGCTGATGGTGCTTGCCGAAGCGCTGCTGCGTGTGCCCGACGCGCTGACGCAGGACAAGTTGATCGAAGATAAGTTGAAAGAGGGCGGCTGGAGCGAGCATGAGGGCAAGGCCGACAGCTGGTTTGTCTCGGCATCCGCCTGGGCGCTCGGCGTTTCAGCCCGCATCATTCGTCCCGGTGAGACGCCCGAGGGTGTGCTTCGCGGTCTCGTCAAACGCATGGGTCTGCCGACCGTTCGCAACGCCACCAAGCAGGCCATGCGCTTCCTCGGTCATCATTTCGTGCTCGGCGAAACCATCAAGGATGCGCTGAACCGTGCCGCCAAGAGCGAGGAGAAGGGGTATCGCCATTCCTTCGACATGCTGGGCGAGGGCGCGCGCACGGCTGAGGACGCCAAACGTTACTGGCAATCCTACGCCATGGCGATCGAGGCGATTGGCGGCTGGATGGCGAAGAATGGCAAGGGCAAAGATCTGCCCGATCGCATGGGTATTTCCGTCAAGCTTTCGGCGCTGCATCCGCGTTACCTCGCCACTCATCGCGACCGCGTGATGAAGGAACTCGTGCCCGATCTCCTGAAGCTTGCGCAGATGGCGAAGGCACATCAGCTCAATTTCACCATCGACGCCGAAGAGGCTGACCGGCTGGAACTTTCGCTCGACGTGATCGCCGCCGTCTTTTCGGATCCGTCGCTTGCCGGCTGGGATGGTTTTGGCCTCGCGATCCAAGCCTATCAGAAGCGCGCGGTCGCCGTGATCGATTATATTGACGAACTCTGCGCAAAGCTTGGCCGCCGCATGATGGTGCGGCTCGTCAAGGGCGCCTACTGGGATACGGAGGTCAAGCGGGCACAAGAGCGTGGGCTCGACGACTATCCGGTCTGGACGCGCAAGCAGGCGACGGACCTTTCTTACCTTGCCTGCGCGCAGCACATGCTTGCCAAGCGGGCGCGCATCTTCCCGCAATTCGCAACCCATAATGCGCTGACGGTTTCCACCATCCTGGAACTTGCCGGCAACGACCGTTCCGGCTTCGAGTTCCAGCGCCTGCATGGCATGGGCGAGAGCCTCTATAATCACCTGCTGGATTCCAACGACCGTATTGCCTGCCGCATCTACGCGCCGGTTGGCGGTTACCGCGATCTGCTTGCCTATCTCGTCCGCCGTCTGCTCGAAAACGGCGCCAACTCCTCTTTCGTCGCCATGGCCGGCGACAAGAACGTGCCGATCAAGGCATTGCTGGAGCGTCCGGCGGACAAACTGCAATTCGATGTCGGCGCGAGCGCGCGCAACAGCAAGATCCCGATGCCGCTGCAGCTCTACGGCAAGCGCAAGAACAGCACCGGACTGGAATTCGGTCATCGTGCGACGCTTGAAAAGCTGATGGACGCGATCCGCAAGGGTCTTCCCCCCATCGTGGCGACGCCTCTCATCCCCGGTGTGGCTGCCAGCAGTTCGGAAGCGCCCGTCGTTTCGCCGTCTGATCGCTCCAAGGCCGTCGGCTCGGTTCGCAATGCCACCGCTGCCGATATCGACAAGGCCTTTGTCGTTGCCGCCAAAGGCTACAAGGCATGGTCGCGCCGTTCGGTCGAAGAACGTGCATCTGCGCTGGAGCGCATGGCCGACCTTATGGAAGAAAATCGCGACAGGCTGCTTGTTCTTTTGGCCGCAGAAGCCGGCAAGACGCTCGACGACGGCATTGCGGAAATACGCGAGGCGGTGGATTTCTGCCGCTATTACGCCGGCGAGGCGCGCCGGCTCTTCGGTACCGCGACCAAGATGCCGGGGCCGACTGGAGAGGATAATCGGTATCTATGGCGCGGCCGCGGGGTTTTTGCCTGTATCTCGCCCTGGAACTTTCCGTTGGCGATCTTCCTCGGGCAGGTTTCGGCCGCCCTCGTTTCCGGTAACGCCGTTCTCGCGAAGCCTGCACCGCAGACACCGCTGATCGCCTACGAGGCCGTCAAGCTGTTCCACAAGGCCGGCGTGCCGGAAGATGCGCTGCTGTTCGTACCTGGCGGTCCCGATGTCGGTGCCGCCATCACGGCGCATGCAGCACTTGCCGGCGTCGCCTTCACTGGTTCCACGAAGACGGCGTGGGCGATCAACCGGGCGCTTGCTGCCAAGGATGGTCCGATCGTGCCGCTGATCGCCGAAACCGGTGGTCTCAACGCCATGGTGGTCGATGCGACGGCGCTCGGCGAGCAGGTGGCCGATGATGTGGTCCTATCGGCCTTCCGTTCGGCCGGTCAGCGCTGCTCTGCACTCCGCCTGCTTTTCCTGCAGGAGGATGTGGCCGAGCATATGACGCAGATGATCGAAGGGGCTGCACGCGAGCTGCAGCTCGGCGACCCCGCATTGGAAACGACCGATGTCGGGCCGATCATCGACGAAAAGCAGAAGGCGATGCTGGAAGCCCATATCGCCGAGATGCAGAAGACGCAGAAGCTGCGTTATGCCGGCAAGGCGCCCGATGGCGGCAGCTTCTTCGCGCCGCACATTATCGAGCTCGACAAGCCAGCGGCGCTGACCAAGGAGGTCTTCGGGCCGGTGCTACACATCGTCAGATGGAAGGCGAAGGAATTGCCTAGGGTGCTGCAGGATATCCAGGCCTCCGGCTATGGCCTGACGCTTGGCGTCCACAGCCGCATCGAATCCACGATCCGCACCGTCACCGATGCGCTCGATACCGGCAACATCTATGTCAACCGCAACATGATCGGCGCCGTTGTCGGTACTCAGCCTTTCGGTGGCTCGGGCCTTTCCGGAACCGGCTTCAAGGCTGGCGGCCCTGCCTATCTGCAGCGTTTTGCGCTGGAACAGGTGATCTCGGTAAACACCGCTGCGGCTGGAGGCAATGCCAGCCTGATCGCGATGGGCGAATAAAGTAATGAAGCGGCAGCAAGTCTTTGGAACGCCGCTTGCTGCCGTTCAAACCAATTGGTAAGCGTATGATCAGATACAACTGAGGCGATCTGGTCGTGCGCTTTGCAATTTTCTTTTCCGTAAAGTATCTGTTTTCTCGAATAATACTTGCTTTAGTTCTTTCTACCCTCCCAATCGAGGTTGCGCTTTTGCAGGCCGCAGAGCAGAAGCAGTCGGAACATCCAGCGATGAGCTTCATCATCGTGCGCCGTGCTGTTTGCAACCAACCCTGCCCGGAATGGATTTCGGCAGAGGGGCGCATTACTTCCGATACACCTGCCCAGATGAGAAAGATTCTCAAGAAGATCGGGAATCGGAAATTGCCGATCGTGTTCCGTTCCGAAGGTGGGGATGTGAACGCTGCCTATGCTATGGGACGAATGATTCGTAAGGCTGGGCTGGAAACGGCGGTCGGTGGTACGCGGCTGGAGGGCTGCCCGCCTGAGGATCTGCGTTGCGCTGCCGCCATCGCCCAGAATGGCGCTCCAGCTGGATCCACCTATTCGTATGGAGCATATTGCGTTTCTGCGTGCCCGCTGGCTTTGGCGGGGGGCACGACGCGAGTTTCGTCTCAGTGGGCCTATATCGGCGTTCATCAGATCACGACCGTATACAACAAGATGCGTGTGTCCTATCGCATCGAATATAAGATGGTGAATGGGAAGAAGCAGGAAGTTTCCCGCAAGGAGATTGGCCGCAAAGTGACCGGGCAGAGCAGTTCCACCAAGCTCGGAAAAAAAGCTACCGCGACTTTGAAGGCGTATCTGAAAGAAATGGGAGTCAGCGATGACATCGTTGACCTGATGATGAGGGCCACGCCCGACAGCATGATGATGGTCGCGCCCACCGACGCACTTCGGACGGGTCTGCTAACGGATATGCTGGCTTACAACGAATGGCCCGGCATGCCGCTCTGCGCGCAGGATGCAGCGGCCGATGCCGTATGCTATCGCCATCCGGCGCCCATATCGGCTGTCGCAGAGGCGCCCGTGAAGCGTGCGACCGTATACCCAAGCTATCCTGCGCCTAAAACCCATCCGATGGACTTTCTCCTGATGTACAACGGTAATTGCCAGGAAGAGTGCACGCAGTGGATCTCGGCGGATGGCGACATCATGCCGGATACACCGGCTCAACTGGACGCAATCTTGAAGACGCTCGGCGACAGAAAGTTGCCGGTCGTCTTTCAGTCCTTTGGTGGCGACAAGGATGCAGCTTTCGCAATGGGGCGTATGATCCGCGCTGCAGGCCTCGATACGTCAATTGGTAGAACGCGCTTGCCGAATTGTCCGATGCAGGATCCGCGTTGCACCGCGAGCATGGCCAAAAGCGGGCCGACCGAGGGGGAAGTCTTTGCCGGTGGTGCGTACTGTTTTTCGAGCTGCACGCTCGCCTTTATGGGCGGAACGTCGCGGCTCGTGGGAAGGACTTCCGCTCTTGGCCTCAGCCAGCCGGCGAGCAAGGTTACGGAGACTGAGCGCGGAAAATTCATTGCCTATTTCAGTGAGATGGGGATCAGTCCCGAGACATTCGACACGATGATGATAACGCCGTCTTTCGGGAGAGGAGATATATATCCGCCTCAGGCGCTCATGCTTGATATCATCGATGGTGTGATCCCCTACGATGAAGAGCCTGGCCTTCATTTCTGCGGACCGAACGCGAAGGAAAGCGTTCGGTGCCCCAGGAGATCCGGTGTGGAAACTGTTCCGGTTGCGGCTACGGTCAATTGATGCCGATATCCGAAAAGATGCGCAGCCGCGATACGGCGCCTTTGCTTTGTGCCGCTATCATTCGTCGGATTTTTTCGGCTTGATGCCGCCTTACGCCTTGTCCTTCAAATCATTCTTCGAGGTCACGCTCATCAGCTTCTCAAGGAAGCCGAGCATGACCGCCGAGACGACGAAGGCGAGATGCATGAGGGTTAGCCACATGATCCTGCCGTCGGTATATTGATCGACGTTGAGGAAGACCTGCAGCAGGTGGATGGAGGAGATAGCGACGATCGAAGAGGCGACCTTGATCTTCAGGCTGCCGGAATCGAGCTTGCCGAGGAAGGAGACTTCACCTTCCTTTTCCGCCTCGTCGAAGCGGCTGACGAAATTCTCGTAGCCGGAGATCATGACCATGACGATGAGGCTTGCGACGAGTGCCGCATCGATAAGCCCGAGCATGGCGAGGATCATTTCCGCCTCGCCGAGTTCGAATACGCTTCCTGCGACCTTCAGGAACTTGAAGGCGAAAGATACGGCATAAACGGCCAACGCAAGCACAAGGCCGATATAGAAGACCACCAGCAGCCAGCGGCTGGAAAGAATGATGCGCTCGACCAGAAGTTCGAGTGATTTCATGGTCTATCCCCGTAAATCCCAGAATCGTTGGTCCCTAATAAACAATGGAATAGGCGGACTGCAAGGCGCAGTACTATTCACAGGTTCGGGATATTTCGCTATCCGATTGAAATAAACGCCGAGTCCGTTGTGCTGAGAGAATGAGGACACGATCCATGGCTGCCATCAAATCCGATATCGAAATCGCGCGTGCGGCGACGAAGAAGCCGATCTTCGAAATCGGCGCCAGGCTTGGCATCCCCCCGGAGCAGCTTGTTCCCTATGGACATGACAAGGCGAAGATCAGTGCCGAATTCATCGCCGCCCAAGAGGGCAAGAAGGATGGCAAGCTTATCCTTGTTACCGCCATCAACCCGACGCCGGCGGGCGAGGGCAAGACGACGACCACAGTCGGTCTCGGCGACGGGCTGAACCGCATCGGCAAGAAGGCGATCGTCTGCGTGCGTGAGGCCTCGCTTGGTCCCTGCTTCGGCGTGAAGGGCGGGGCGGCAGGTGGCGGATATGCCCAGGTCGTGCCGATGGAAGACATCAACCTGCACTTCACTGGCGATTTCCACGCGATCACCTCGGCACACAATCTGCTCGCCGCAATGATCGACAATCATATCTATTGGGGCAACGAAGAGAATATCGACCTGCGCCGCATCACATGGCGGCGGGTGATGGACATGAACGACCGGGCACTGCGCAGCATGGTCTCGTCACTCGGTGGGGTTTCCAACGGTTTTCCACGGCAGAACGGCTTCGATATCACCGTCGCCTCTGAAGTGATGGCAATCCTGTGCCTTGCGACCGATCTCAGGGATTTGGAACGTCGGCTCGGCGATATCATCATCGGCTATCGCTTCGACAAGACGCCGGTCTATGCCCGCGATCTCAAGGCGGATGGGGCCATGGCCGTGCTCCTGAAAGACGCCATGCAGCCGAACCTCGTGCAGACCCTGGAGAACAATCCTGCCTTCGTTCACGGCGGTCCTTTCGCCAATATCGCTCATGGCTGCAATTCGGTGATTGCGACGAAGACCGCGCTGAAGCTCGGCGAATATGTCGTGACGGAAGCGGGTTTCGGGGCCGATCTCGGCGCGGAGAAATTCTTCAACATCAAGTGCCGAAAGGCAGGGTTGAAGCCGAGTGCTGCGGTGATCGTGGCGACTGTCCGGGCGCTGAAGATGAACGGCGGCGTGAAGAAGGACGATCTCGGCGCGGAGAATGTTCAGGCGCTGGTTCGCGGCTGCTCCAACCTTGGCCGCCATATCGCCAATGTGCGCCGGTTCGGCGTGCCTGTCGTGGTGGCGATCAACCATTTCACCTCGGATACGGATGCGGAAATCGCTGCCGTCAAAGATTTCGTCGCGCGTCATGGCGCGGAAGCCATCCTCTGCCGTCACTGGGCGGAAGGGTCTGAAGGCATTGAGGACCTCGCCTATAAGGTTGTGGAGCTTGCCGAATCCGGGCAGGCGAAGTTCGAGCCGCTCTATGGCGACGACCTGCCGCTGCTCGAAAAGATCGAGATCGTCGCCTCGAAGATCTATCACGCCGGCGAGGTGACGGCTGACAAGGCTGTACGCGACCAGCTCGCAGCCTGGGAGGAACAGGGCTACGGCAACCTTCCGGTCTGCATGGCGAAGACGCAATATTCCTTCTCCACCGATCCGAACCTGCGCGGTGCGCCGGAGGGGCATATCGTAACGGTGCGCGAGGTGCGCCTGTCGGCCGGCGCCGGTTTCGTCGTGGTCATTACCGGCGAGATCATGACGATGCCCGGTCTGCCGAAGTCGCCGTCGGCAGAGCGGATTTACCTCAATGACCAGGGTTATATCGAAGGGTTGTTCTGATCCGGAGCAGCTTTCTCGCCTCGGATCAGGCGATGACGTTGGCGGTTCCCAAATTCAGGGTCGATGAATAGCCAAATGAAGAGCCTCTCAAGGCTGCCACTCAGCAATATCCCTATGGGGATGAGCCAGAGAATGTGGCCTGCAAACAGCAAGGTTATGGCAGCTAAAAGCAGCCCGAGGATGATACAGGCTGCGATAGCCTTCATTCACTTTCCTAACTTCGCCTTCGTCATTCTCAGACTTTGATTTGGGGATGTGAGGAACTGATTCAAGCCGCTGTCTCAAGCGCCTGAAATGATTAATGGCAGTAGCGATAATCGCCCTTTCTCTGCAATACGTCCAGATGGAAGTGGGTCTCGTGGGCAGCATCGCTCTCGGGATCGAGCACGGTGGTGAAATAGAGGCAGCCTGCGGCGCTGACGGTGCGCTGGAATGCCCCTGTCAGCGTCGAATCCTCGCGGCGCGAGCGGACGGCAACATCCTCGCCCTTCTTGAAGCTGAAGCTTGCGATATCGATGGCATTGCCGCGGGCATGTTCGGAGATCTTGCCGGTGTCGGCGCCGTTGCGCAGGCGGCAAATGTAGGCGGAGGCCTGATTGATGGTGGTTATATCGCCGCTTTCCGGCAAGGCGACCGAGGCTGTGGGAATGACGCTTCCCTTTATCCATCGTGCGAGCGCCAGTGCCGTCGGGCAGCGTAGTGTGGCTTCAGGCTTCAGTGCGATGCCGGGCAGGGCCTCAGAGACAATGATCGGCTTGTCGATGCCGCAGCCGTTGCCGTCGTCGATGCGGGGTGTCTCGCGGAAGACGACGCCGAGGCTCTGCAATTCTCTAGTGCATTCGGCATGGTCCGCATCGCTTTCCGATTCGATGGTCAGATGCTGCTCTTCGAGCGTCTGTTCAGTCGGAGACTTCGGTGCCCGGTCCTCCGGTGAGGGCGGACCGAATTTTTCGCCGGCTGGCGCGGCCGGGGTCTCGCTCGGTTTGGGCTGCGGTGTCGGAACCTCGGAGGCGGCCGGCGGTGTTTCGGGGTTTTGCGCAGGCGCAGGTTCGGGCTGAGGCTTGGGAACCTGCTCTTCTTCCTGTTTCTTTTCTGGCTGAGGGGCTGCAGGCGCTTCGATTGCTGCTTCTGGCTTTGTCTGAGGCACCGGGCCGGTTCGCGGCAGTCTTGCGCCGGGGAGCAGGGCGAGTGCGGCCAGAATGACCGCCATCTTCCGAAATTCTCTCACACGTCGTTTCCCGTTGATCGAGCGGAGGGGAAACGCAAGAACGGCGAATTCGTTGCAAATGCGCAACGTTTCCAGAGATCCTTAAAACTTGACGCTATTATTCAACATAAATCGGTCGAATATATTGACAATAAAACTCATGTTTTTTATGCGGCAAAAAGAAGGCGGAAATCTCCGCAGTCGTCCGCAAGCCTAGCCAGCCCCTCGAGCGTCTGAAACGCCACGACAGCCAGCCCGGTAATTTTCATTTGAGGGTAGGTTATGATCGTCCGGCATTGGCGCTCGGTTCTAATGGTCTGCACAGCAGCCGCACTTGTTCTTCCTGTTTCACAGGCTTTCGCCCAGAGCGCTCCGGCGACCACGCCGGCCACGAATGCTGAAGGCGCAACTGTCCTTCAGAAAATCGTCGTCAAGGGAAACCGTGCGGCCCCCGGCAGTGTTGCCGACACGCCGCTTGCAACCCAGATCGACAAGAAGGAATTGGAAAAGAAGCAGGTCACGAATTACGACGATATCGGCCGCAGCGTCGATGCAACCGTGAACTATTCGCGTGCAGACGCGGGCTTCAACCTGCGTGGCCTTTCAGGCTCCCGTATCCTGACGACCATCGACGGTATCCCGATCCCTTATCTCTCAAACAGCTCTCGCCAGGGTGCTTTTGCGCCGGCCAACGCCAATGGCGGCGGCGACACCTTTGATTTCGATTCACTCTCTTCTCTCGATATCGTGCGCGGTGCGGATTCGAGCAAGGGTGGTTCCGGCATGCTCGGCGGCGCCTTCGTTCTCAACACGCTGGAGCCCGAGGATCTGATCCCTGAGGACCGCGATTGGGGGGCGATCGTCAAGTCGACCTATGACAGTGAAGACCGCAGCATTGCCGGCTCTGCCGCCGCTGCCAAGAAGGTCGGCAACACGTCGATCCTTTTCCAGGGTGCCTATCGCAAGGGCCATGAACGCGACAGCAAGGGCAATGACGATGTTTATGGCCGCTTCCGCACCGAGGCCGATCCGGCGGATTTCGACCAGCACAACCTGCTCTTCAAGCTGCGTCAGGATCTCGAAGGCGGCCATCGCATCGGCCTTACGGCTGAACGCTTCCGGCGCGACCTGAAGACCGATCTGCGGGACCTGCAGGGCACGCCTCCGATCCGCAGCTATCTCGTCGGTAACTATGATGGTCGGGAACTGCGCGACCGCGACCGTGTTTCGCTGGATTATGATTACGAGGCGCAGTCTTCCGATGCATTCTTCAGCACTGCCAGAGCCACCCTCTACTGGCAGGATCTGAAAAAGGAATCCGGCAGCCAGGGCCGCACAGCAGCCAATGTCGCTTATGGCCGTAATAACAGCATCGAAAACGAAACTTGGGGCTTTAGCGGTACGGCAACGAAGGACTTCGAATATTCCGGCCTCAGCCACTCCGTTCGTGTCGGCCTCGACGTCGGGGTATCGAAATGGACCCAATATAGTTCAGCGCTTTGCCCGACGCCGACCACATGCCCGTCGCTCAACAACCAGTCCGAAGTGCCCAACGTCGACAGTGCGAACCTCGGCGTGACATTCGAAGACAAGATCGAAATCGGCAATAGCGGCTTCGCCCTGACGCCCGGCTTCCGCTTCGATTGGTTCAACTACCGGCCGTCGACGGGTGGCGGTTTCGAGAGCAACCCGGCGCTTCCCCGGTTCGGTGCGGTTTATGATCGTACGGAAGCCGGCATGTCGCCGAAGCTGCTCGCGACCTACGACCTGACACCTGATGTTCAGCTCTATGCCCAGCTTGCAGTCGGCTTCCGTGCCCCGACCGTCGATGAACTCTACAGCCGCTTCTACAACGCGACGCAGGGTTATGCGCAGCTTGGCAATCCGAACCTGGATCCGGAAATCGGCCGCGGCATTGAGATCGGGGCCAATTTCGATACTGGCGGTCTGCAGGGTCGCGTAGCGGCATTCCATACCCGGTATCAGAACTTCATCGAAACCGTGACGACAAGAGATCCCACCACCGGTTTCATGACGTTCAACTACACGAACGTATCCTCGGCTTCCATCTCCGGTCTCGAAGCGAACCTGATCAAGACCTTCGACAACGGTATCAATCTTCATACCTCGCTTGCCTATACCTATGGCCGGAACGACGATACGCAGGAGCGGCTGCGTTCTGTCGCGCCGTTCAAGGCCATTGTCGGCGGCGGCTGGAGCAATGACGAATACGGTTTCGACCTCTCCTCGACGCTCTCGTCACAGATGACCGGTAACGACAATGCGCTGACGTCATTCGATGCGCCCGGCTACGGCATCGTCGACCTGACCGCATGGTGGACGCCAGAACAAGTCAAAGGTCTGCGTATCCAGGGCGGGATCTACAACATCTTCGATCAGGAGTACTACAACGCGCTCGCTGTTCGCGAGGTCAATCTGAGTGCCACCGCTTCGCAGCCGAAGGAATGGTATTCGGAGCCGGGCCGTACCTTCAAGATCTCCGTTACCAAGACCTTCTGATTGACAATTGCCTTTTCAAGGCTGGGGTGGGGCGGCTTTCGGGCCGCCCTTTTTCGTAAGCTGATCGCCTCTTGCGCTTGGCTTAATCTCAGGCTAACAATTTCGCCCATGAAGAAGTCTGTGAACATTGCAGTTTGGTGGTGGGCTCGCTGAGGCGGCCTCGACCAATCGTGTCCAAAGACGACGAACGAGCCGCCCGAAACTTCGAGGCGGCTTTTTTGTTTCAAGGCCGCCTTTCGTCCGGGCCCCGATAACGGAGTGGAACTATGGTAACGATCCTGCGGGATGATGGTGCGGAAATCTACGAGACCAAGGGCGGCATCACCGTCACGCGGCAAAGGCGGGCCATCCCTTATGCCGATGCTGTTTCGTCCTATGTCGACAAGCTCGATGAGCGGCGCGGCGCCGTCTTCTCCTCGAATTACGAATATCCGGGCCGCTATACACGCTGGGATACGGCTGTCGTCGATCCGCCGCTCGGTGTTTCCTCCTTCGGCCGCAATGTCTGGATTGAAGCCTATAACGAGCGCGGCGAGATCATCCTCGGCTTTATCGTCGAGCGGTTGAAGACTGTCCGCGAACTTGAACTCGGTGCATTGACCGCGCGCAGGCTCGACCTGATGGTCAAGTTGCCCGACCGAGTCTTCACCGAAGAAGAGCGCTCGAAGATGCCGACGGTGTTTACCGTGCTTCGCGCCATCACCGATCTCTTCTATTCGCAGGCTGATGCCAGCATCGGTTTCTATGGCGCCTTCGGTTACGATCTCGCTTTTCAGTTCGATGCGATCAACCTGAAGCTGGAGCGCCCTTCCGACCAGCGCGACATGGTGCTCTACCTGCCCGATGAAATTCTCGTCGTCGACAACTACGCCGCAAAGGCGTGGGTCGATCGCTACGACTTCGCCAAGGACGGCAAGACGACGGAAGGCAAGGCGGGCGATATCGCTGCCGAGCCGTTTATCCGCACGGATGCCATCCCGCCGAAGAGCGATCACCGCCCGGGCGAATATGCCGAGCTCGTCGTCAAGGCGAAGGAGAGCTTCCGCAAGGGCGATCTCTTCGAGGTCGTGCCTGGCCAGAAGTTCATGGAGCGTTGCGAAAGCAAGCCTTCGGACATTTCCAAGCGGCTGAAGGCGATCAATCCGTCGCCCTATTCCTTCTTCATCAACCTCGGAAACCAGGAATATCTCGTCGGCGCCTCGCCGGAAATGTTCGTGCGCGTTTCCGGCCGCCGCATCGAGACCTGCCCGATCTCCGGCACCATCAAGCGTGGCGACGATCCGATCGCCGACAGCGAGCAGATCCTAAAGCTCCTGAATTCCAAGAAGGACGAATCCGAG
The DNA here is from genome assembly GCA_900473185.1 of Hyphomicrobiales bacterium. Lineage (GTDB taxonomy): Bacteria > Pseudomonadota > Alphaproteobacteria > Rhizobiales > Rhizobiaceae > Rhizobium. The sequence goes on from UCKU01000027.1 coordinate 41,131, forward strand.
CTCACCATGTGCTCGGATGTCGACCGCAACGACAAGAGCCGCGTCTGCGAGCCGGGTTCGGTCAAGGTCATCGGCCGCCGACAGATCGAGATGTATTCGCGTCTCATCCACACAGTCGACCATATCGAGGGCCGTTTGCGGGACGATATGGATGCCTTCGACGGCTTCCTCAGCCACGCATGGGCTGTCACCGTAACCGGGGCGCCGAAGCTCTGGGCGATGCGCTTTATCGAATCCCATGAGAAGAGCCCGCGCGCATGGTATGGTGGGGCGATCGGCATGGTCGGCTTCAATGGCGATATGAATACCGGCCTGACGCTGCGCACGGTGCGCATCAAGGACGGCATTGCCGAAGTGCGCGCCGGCGCGACGCTGCTGAACGACTCCATTCCCGAGGAAGAAGAAGCCGAAACAGAACTGAAGGCCTCTGCCATGCTTTCCGCCATCCGCGATGCCAAGACCGGCAATTCCGGCAAGACCCAGCGCGATGTCGCCTCCGTCGGCAAGGGCGTCAACATCCTGCTGATCGACCATGAAGACAGCTTTGTTCACACGCTGGCGAACTATTTCCGCCAGACGGGTGCCACGGTTTCGACCGTTCGTACGCCAGTGCCCGAGGAAGTCTTCGATCGGCTGAACCCGGATCTCGTCGTTCTCTCTCCGGGTCCCGGCAACCCCAAGGATTTCGACTGCAAGGCGACAATCAAGAAGGCGAGGGCACGCAACCTGCCGATCTTCGGTGTTTGCCTCGGTCTGCAGGCACTTGCGGAAGCCTATGGCGGTGAGCTTCGTCATCTGGCGCTGCCGATGCATGGCAAGCCGTCGCGCATCCGCGTGCTGGAGCCGGGCATCGTCTTCTCCGGCCTTGCCAAGGAAGTGACGGTCGGTCGTTACCACTCGATCTTTGCCGATCCTTCGACGCTGCCGCGGGAATTCATCATCACCGCCGAGAGCGAAGACGGTACGATCATGGGCATCGAGCATGCCAAGGAGCCGATCGCGGCCGTACAGTTTCATCCGGAATCGATCATGACGCTCGGCGGCGATGCCGGCATGCGGATGATCGAGAATGTGGTGGCGCATCTTGCCCGCCGGGCGAAGACCAAGGCGGCCTGATGCCAAAGGCATAAGCAATAAAAAAACCCGCCGGAATGGCGGGTTTTTTTATGTGCGTTGGTTTGTTCGTCTATACGCGCCGCATGAGCCGGGCGACGATGGATACGACGAACAGCACCAGGAAGATGAAGAACAGGACCTGGGCGATCGAAGCGGATGCGCCGGCAATGCCGCCAAATCCAAGGACGCCTGCAATCAGGGCTACGACGAGAAATACCAGAGCATAGTACAGCATCGCGATCTCCTTTGTCGGTTGCTGGCAATATAACGGAAACGTGAGCCGTTCGTTCCATTGTCGCTGCGACAATTGAATTGTGTGCTGATCTAAATCTGCTCAGCCGAATTGCAGATCGGTATTGAAGGAGCGGTCTCCATCGCGCGGCATAGGCGGTTCTGCTGCTGCCAGATAGGATCTCGCCGGGCCGGTCAGCACGAACCAGAGGCTGGCGCCGATCATGAAATAGGCGGCCGTCGGATCATCCGAGCGTGAGACGAAGGGAAGGCAGATGGCGGTAAAGAGGATGGCGAGCCGCACGGCCCATTCCGCCTCGCGTTTCATGAAAGCCCTGGTTCTCAGCTTCTTGTAGGCGGCGACGTTATAGCTGTCTGTCTTGCGACTGGATGTGAAGAGCATCCAGACCGAGGGGAAGGTCAGCATCACGAGACCGCCGTAACACAGAAGCAAGGCTGGTCCGGAGAGGAAGTGTCCGGCGGCAAAGAACAGAAAGCCTGTCACGGCAATGTTCCAGAGCGGCTCCAGCCGTTCCGGCGAAAGGCCGGTTCGGATGTGCCAGGCCCGCAAGGAACTGGCCGCACCGTCGAGCAACGGTTGGTCGATGTAACGATTGATCCAATGCATGTCTGCGCGGTCCCCAATTGACTGCAGGGCCGTCAACACCATGCAATTGGGACGCTATCATGGCGCAAATGGGCAAAAGCTCGAGCCTGCGGCGCTTTGGTCAGCCTATACGCTGCGCTTGACGACGCGTAGGTTCATTTCCGACCGCAGCTTGAAGCCGAGTGCCTTGTAGAGCGTTATGGCTGAAGTGTTGGTGTAATAGGCATGTAGGAAGACGGTGTCGCCCCTGGCGGAAATTTCGCCGGCGACATAGCGGAAGAGCAGGGTGCCGAGGCCTTGCCCCTGAAAATCAGGATGGGTGCAAAGGCCGCTGAGCTCGCCAAATCCGGGATGTCGCAGGCGCTGCCCGGCCATGGCGACAAGCCGACCGTCGACCTTGACGCCCCAGAAGGTACCAAGTTTTTGGGCGCCAAGTGTGAAGGGGCCGGGTTTGGTCAGAGTCGCCAGGGCCAGCATTTCCTCCGCATCATTAGGGGTCAATGGCTGCAGCCGGCTGTCGGAAATGCGCTCATAGGGTCGCTCGGCAATCATCTGCACCAGCTTTCCTTCAGAGACGACCGTCAGTCCCTGCGGGATGGTGACGGGTCCGGCTTCGACGATCGCCATGACCTCATCAGCGGCGGGGAGGTTTTCGAGCGCTTCGAGGCTTTCGCGGCTATCGTCGGCGGCCGCTGCGAAGGGGACGATGGACGGCGGGTAGCGCATCGCGTGCTTGCCGCCTTCGGCGAGTTCGGCATGCGTTGTTTGCAGCGCGTTCCAGATCGGTCGGTCGAGAATATGGCTCATGGTGTCTTTTCCTGTATGGCGCTACAGCATCGGCCCGAAAATCGGGACCGATTTTCGGAAAGCCTGATGCGTAAATTCAAAAAATTAGAGCGTCCTTTGTGCGTCCGAATGGACGCACGGCGCTCTAACGCGTCGGATCAACGGTGCTTCGGCGAGCCCGTCCTCCATCGCAGCAAGTTGCTCGAGCAGCGGGCCGTCGAGATCCCGGCAAAGATCGGCGACGGCGGCTGCGATGTGCGGCCAGACCTGTTGCTTCGAATAGTCAACGAGTTCCTGTCCTTTTGGTGTCAGCGAGACGACTCTGCGCCGCTGATCTTCGGCGGATGGTTGCATGTCGAGGAAACCTAGCTCCATGAGCTGGGAGGCGGTGCGCGTCGCGCCGGGCTGGGTGATACCCACTGCCTGCGCCAATTCCCCGATGGTCAGCGGGCCGAGCCTGTCGATGGCGCCGAGGAAGGGATATTGCGCGGCCTGTATGGAGACGCCCAGTTCCTCAATCACCTGTTGCGTGTCGGCCTGCAGACGCTCCCCGATCCGGCGGAAGCGGCTGCCGAGGCAAAGGTAGCCCAGCGATTTCACGACATCTTCGACCAAGACAGGTTCCTCATTCTAATTGCATAACAAGTTATATAACTAATAATGCAATTATCGTCAATTCACAAGCGCGTTAGGGCGCGGTTCACCTGGAGATGACCTCGCCTTTGTCCTGCCAAAACCTTTGACTTTTTGAGCCTGATTGCCCATATCACCCGCATTGGCCGCCTGCGCGATTCCCGCGCGGGCGGTTTTGCGTTTCAATGGCTTAAATGCTGCAATTCATTCGCATCCGCAGGGGGATGATATGAACGAAGAAGGCAATCTCACGGTTCGGAAACTGGCGTTCTGGGGCATTCCCCTGTCGCTTGGCGTTCTGGGGCTGAAGATGGTCGCCTGGTGGGTGACGGGCTCCGTGGCGCTGCTCTCGGACGGGCTGGAATCCTTCGTCAATGTGGTGGCGGCCTTCATCGCCTTTTTCGTCATCCGCTACGCGCAGAAGCCGGCCGACCACGACCATCCCTTCGGCCACCATAAGGCGGAATATCTTTCGGCCGTCACCGAAGGAGTGATGATTGTCGTTGCCGCGCTGCTGATCGTGCAGGAGGCCGTGAACCATCTCGCAGATCCGCGCATGCTCGACGCACCGGTGCTCGGTCTTTCGATCAACTTCGCCGCCGGTGTCATCAATGCCGTCTGGGCTCGGCTTTTGATCCGCACAGGGCGCAAGCATCGCTCCGCGGCACTGACGGCGGACGGGCAGCACATCATGTCGGATGTGGTCACTTCCGTCGGCGTTCTCGTCGGCCTGCTTCTGGCGCTTGCGACCGGTTATGCGATCTTCGACCCCATTCTCGCCATTCTCGTTGCGCTCAACATCCTCTATCAGGGTTGGAAGGTGATCTCGCAGTCGATCGGCGGGCTGATGGACCAGGCGGTAGAACCGCAGGAGGAAGAGGCGATCAAGCAGGCGATTGCCACCCATGCGGCAGGCTCGATCGGCGTGCATGACCTGAAGACGCGGCGTGCCGGGTCGGTGACCTTCGTCGATTTCCATCTCGTCGTGCCCGCCAAGATGACGGTTCGCGAAGCCCATGATATTTGCGATCGCCTTGAAGATGCCATCAGGGCCGCGCATTCGGGCTCGACAATTGCCATTCACGTGGAGCCGGAGGGCGAAAAGGCCCATGGCATCCGCGTCAAAGTGATCAAGGAGGCGTAATGCCCAATACAGACGTTTCCAGCCTTTCGATGCTGGGCCAGCAGACGGAAACGGCCAGGAGTCCCGAAGAGGCGGTTCTGGAAAAAGTGCCGTCCAATCATGCCGGAACCGACTATGTCGTGCGCTTCACCGCGCCGGAATTCACGTCGCTCTGCCCAATGACCGGACAGCCGGATTTCGCCCATATCGTCATCGATTACATTCCGAACGAATTTCTGGTGGAATCGAAGTCGCTGAAGCTCTTCCTGCATTCCTTCCGCAATCACGGCGCATTTCACGAGGATTGCTCGATCTATATCGCCAAGCGGATCGTCGAGCTTCTCGATCCGAAATGGCTGCGCATCGGTGCCTACTGGTATCCGCGCGGCGGCATTCCTATTGACGTCTTCTGGCAGACAGGCAAGCCGCCGGAAGGTGTATGGCTGCCGGATCAGGGCGTTGCGACCTATCGTGGACGTGGGTGAGCCGTGGTCGGGCGCAGCCCGAGCAATCGATCCAGTGAATCGATTGCAACGGCGAACGCCCTGAGCCAAAGCGAAGGGCCGGGCAACGGTGCGGCAGTTTAAAGCCAACTGCCGCTTGCCCTTCGTATCAAAACTCAAACATCCGTCGTGTCGTCGCCGGAGTCATCCGTAAAATCGTCGTTGTCGTCGTAATCGGCCTGCTGGATATTGTCGTTATTGTCGGCTTGGTTGTCGTCAGCCTTATTGTTGTCGCCGTAGTAATTGTTGATGACGGTTTCCTCAGCGGGCGCACTGGCATTGCCGAAGGGATTGGCGCCGCCAAAAGGTGAACCCAAGCCGAGCGACGACATGTGATTGCCAAAAATGCCGGAAAGCGAGTTGGCAAGCAGCATGCCGCCGGCAACGCCGGCTGCCGTGCCGAGGGCGCCACGCAGGAAGCTGCCGCCGGCAGACGGCGCGGAGGCCTGCTGGGTCCAGGGGCCGGTCGGCTGTTGCGGCGCCTGCCTGGTGTTGTCATAGCCGCGCGGCTGTTCGTAGCTATCTCTCGGAGCGCCGCCCCATGGGCCGGGTGCGGGCGCCGGCTGTTGCGTCTGCGTATTGCCGAAGATGGAGCTCAGAAAGCCGCCTTGTTCGGCCCGGCGGTGATCGGTTTCGCCCGCTTCGAACTGCCGGACACGCTCTTCAAGCTCCTTGATGTGATTGGCCGCAGCTTCCAAACCCTTTTCCTGCACGATGACGGCCTGCGCCAGGTAGTAGGTGGCAGACGGTTGCGCACGGGTCGCTTCCGATATCAGCGTTTCGGCTTCCGGATCGCGCGGCGTTGCGGCGGCGGTACGGACGCGATCGAAGAGGGCGGTCAGCAATTGGCGTTCTTCCGGTGACATATCCTGTCTCCTCTAAAGTTCTGCGGCTTTAACATTCGGCGGATGGGCCGCTAAGGCTGAGTTAGGAAGCGATTGGGGCATTTCAAAGCCTTGGCAACTTACATTTCAGTAAGCTCAGGCCTCCTTCAGCCAGACGCGCAGCGGGCCTAGAAGTTCGAAGCCCGCTCGCAGCGCCTCGTCCAGATCGTCGCCGCGTTCGTAGCCGACAAGCGGTTCTCGCGGATAGAGTTCGGCCGCCTGAGCGACCAGCCCGCGGCGGATGGTTTCACCGTGCCGGCCCTCGGCAAACAGGTTTGAATGGCCGACGACGCCGGCTTGGTGATTGAGGATGCCGCCGCCGACCGGTTGGCCGTGTTCGAAGCCGAGCAGAAAGGCGATTTCGGGATCGTGCAGCAATGGCTCGGTAAAGATCTTCTGCGTTACCGGACCGTTCGCTTTGCCCCATTCCGCCTCCCATTGCGCAAGATCGGCGGCGCTTTCCATGCGCTGCCAAGTGATTGGAGACGACGCCGAGACCGGCATGCGCATGCCGATCCATTCGGCTTCGAACAGCAGCCTGAAGCCGAGCGGCGCAAGATCGAGGGCCGCATAGCTGTCCTTGATCGCCCAGTCCCGTTTCTCGCTGTTGATCAGCGTCGCGATCGTCTCCGTTTGCTCGCCGTCTGCCTCCCTCAGCGTTACGGCATCGGGATAGAAGGGAGGTGTGCCTCGGCGATGAAACCAGAGTGTGGCCGTAAACTCACCGGGCGAGCCCAATGCCTTGCAGACGGCGTCGCACCAGAATGCATTGTTGCTGATGGCAGCACGCAGAAAGGAGGAGGTCATTTTGCGTTTCTCCCGGTCTTTTCAGAGGATGCGATGATATCGTCCGTTTGTCATAAGAATATCTTCACCGCTTCCTGCTTCCTCTTTTTCCCGCATTGTTTTACGCATTGAGTCGCACTATGTGCGAGGAACCGCATTAGACGTGAGAGAGGTTCGAATGAACGAAGAAGAAGATCAGGACGAAAAGACGAAGGAACTGCCGCTCGGCAAGGAAACGGAGGCGAACCTTTTCAAGTCGCGTTCGATCTTCATCTATGGGCCGATCACGCAGGAACTGGCGCAGAAGGTTAGCACCCAGCTCGTGGCGCTTTCGGCCGCCAATGACGAAGATATTCGTATCTATGTGAACTCGCCCGGCGGCCACGTCGAATCCGGCGATTCCATCCACGACATGATCAAGTTCATCAAGCCGAAGGTCTGGATGATCGGCACGGGCTGGGTTGCCTCGGCTGGTGCGCTCATCTATGCCGCGGCTCCGAAGGAACGTCGTATCTGCCTGCCGAACACCCGCTTCCTCCTGCACCAGCCGTCCGGCGGCACACGCGGCATGGCTTCGGACATCGAGATCCAGGCACGCGAAATCATCAAGATGAACGAGCGCCTGATCAAGATCTTCTCGAAGGCAACTGGCCAGTCGGAAGAAAAGATCGCCAAGGATATCGACCGCGATTACTGGCTCTCGGCTGAAGATGCCGTCGCCTACGGTCTCGTCTCTCGCGTCGTGACCTCGCAGAGCGAAATCTGATCCTTCGCCACCTGGCTTTTTGAATTTACGCCCCGTCTGCCGGTCGCAGGCGGGGCGTTTCCGTATCTACCGACATAGCGCCATGCAATCCCGGGGGATTGCCGCGCAAGCGAACATTTTTCGGCGGCAATCCGGCTTGCGCGGTCCTTGCTTATGCTGCTCCATGCGCAATCTTCGCAGCCGGAGTCGCGCCATGCTCAAAGATTTCTCCGTCCAGAGCCTATTCATGGGCCTTCTGACGGCTTTCGTCGGGTTTACCAGCTCTTTTGCAGTCGTACTGCATGGGTTGCAGGCGGTCGGCGCGACGGATGCACAGGCGGCCTCAGGGCTGATGGCGTTGTCGATCTCGATGGGACTTTGCGCCGTCATGCTCAGCGCTGTCACGCGTCTGCCGGTCAGTATCGCCTGGTCGACCCCGGGGGCGGCACTGCTTGCCAGCATCGGCACGATCGACGGCGGCTTCAATGCGGCGGCTGGGGCTTTCATTCTTTGCGGTTTGCTCATCGTCGTTGCGGGGCTGTTCAAGCCGCTCGGGCGTGCGGTTGCCGCCATTCCGGCGCCGCTTGCCAATGCAATGCTATCGGGCGTGCTGCTCGGTCTCTGTTTTGCCCCGGTCAAGGCCATTGCCTTCAATCCGCTGCTAGGCCTGCCGATCATTCTGACCTGGATCGTGGTCGGCGCCTTCAAGCGGCTGTGGGCGGTGCCGGCAGCGCTGGTGGCCTTCGCGCTGGTGCTGGCGTTCGGCGTCGATATTCCCGAGGGGGCGTTTGCGTCACTCGAACAATCGCTGGTGCCTGTTATCGACATCGTCCACCCGGTCTTCAATCTCGCCGGTTTCGTGTCTATTGCCCTGCCGCTCTTCGTTGTGACAATGGCCTCGCAGAATATTCCTGGCATCGCCGTGCTGAAGGTCAATCACTATGATCCGATGCCGGGCCCGCTCTTTGCCGTGACCGGCGTCTTCTCGCTTCTGGCGGCGCCCTTCGGCGGCCATGCAGTCAACCTGGCGGCGATCACGGCGGCGATGTGCGCCGGGCAGGATGCGCATGCTGATCCTTCGCGGCGTTATTGGGCAGCGCTGATTTCGGGCGTCGGTTACGTCATTTTCGGCCTGCTTGCAGGGGCGGTGACCGCCTTTGTCGCGCTCGCGCCGCCGATTCTGATTGAGGCCGTTGCCGGTCTTGCGTTGGTCGGCGCCTTCTCCGGTTCTGCCATGGCTGCCTTCCAGGCGCCGGAGTCACGTGAGGCAGCGGCTATCACCTTCCTTGTCACGGCTTCCGGCGTTTCGTTCGGCGGCATCTCCGGCGCCTTCTGGGGCCTGATTGCCGGCGGGCTGATGCTTGCGCTGTCCCGGATTGTGCAGGCGCGGAAAAAATAGGGGAGGGGTTGCCGGAATTTGCGGCGAAGGCTATAAGCGCGGTCATGAAGAGCACAAGCGCACGGATTTCCGAGACGATTGCACGCAGCCGCACGGCATTGCGTGACAATACGCGCGCCCTGACCTCGCTTCTTCTCCTCGGCCTTACGCGCGGTTGCCGGGTCCTTTGAGGAGCGCCCGGCGGCCGAAAGCCCGCCCGGCCATCGCTCCTCGCGACTCACTCTCAAAATTGACCAAACGACCGAGTAAAGGTCCGCATTTGCAGTCGCCAAGCCAGATATGATCGGCTAAGACGCGGGGCAAATGCCGGGACGAGGAGACAAGACAATGGATACGAACACCAGCCGATCCTCCGCAAGCGCTGCTTCCGCCAAGGGCATGCCAGACGCCGCCGTGAAGTACCGGGCTTATCCGCAGGTAAACATTCCCGACCGCACCTGGCCGACCAAGACCATCACCAAGGCGCCGATCTGGTGCTCCGTGGACCTGCGCGACGGCAATCAGGCGCTCGTCGATCCGATGGGACATGACCGGAAGGCCCGCATGTTCCAGCTGTTGCTCGAGATGGGTTTCAAGGAAATCGAGATCGGTTTCCCCTCCGCCTCGCAGACAGATTTCGATTTTGCCCGCTGGTGCATCGAAGAGGGCAATGTGCCCGATGACGTCTCGTTGCAGGTCCTGGTGCAGTGCCGGCCTGAGTTGATCACGCGTACCTTCGAAGCGTTGGAAGGCGCCAACCGGCCGATCGTGCATTTCTACAATTCGACCAGCGAACTGCAGCGCCGCGTTGTGTTCGCCAAGGATGTGCAGGGCATCAAGCAGATCGCCGTCGATGCCGCCAAGATGATTACAGACATGGCTGCCAAGGCCGGAGGCGGCTACCGTTTCGAATATTCGCCGGAGAGCTTCACCGGCACAGAACTGGATGTGGCGCTGGAAATCTGCAACGCCGTCATCGAGGTCATGAAGCCTACGCCTGACAACAAGCTCATCATCAATCTGCCCTCGACCGTCGAAATGGCGACGCCGAACGTCTATGCCGACCAGATCGAATGGATGTGCCGCAATCTCGATAACAGAGAAAACCTGATCATCTCGCTGCACCCGCATAATGATCGCGGCACCGGTATTGCCGCTGCCGAGCTGGCGCTGCTGGCAGGCGCCGATCGCGTTGAGGGCACGCTCTTCGGCAATGGCGAGCGCACCGGCAATGTCGACGTCGTCACCATGGCGCTCAACATGTTCACGCAGGGCGTCGATCCGGAAATCGACTGCTCGAACATCGAACGCATCAAGGAAGTGTTCGAATATTCGAACCAGATGGCGATCGCAGAGCGTCATCCCTACGTCGGCGAACTGGTCTACACGGCCTTTTCCGGTTCGCATCAGGATGCGATCAACAAGGGCATGAAGGCGGCGCAGGTTGCCAACCATCCAGTCTGGGAAGTGCCTTACCTGCCGATCGACCCGCGTGACGTCGGCCGCTCCTACGAAGCGATCATCCGCATCAATTCGCAGTCCGGCAAGGGTGGAATCGCCTATATCCTGCAGCAGGATTACGGGCTCAACCTGCCGCGCAATCTGCAGGTCGAATTCCGCGAAGACATCCAGCGCATCACCGATGAAGAGGGCAAGGAGCTTCCTTCGAAGCGCATCCACGACCGCTTCATCGAGCGCTATGTGACCCAGCCGGGCGCCCGTCTCCGGTTCGTCGATCACCACACCTATCCCGATACCGAGCACAAGGGACAGCGGATCGTGGCGGCCGAGATTACCGACAATGGTGAGATCAAGCGCATCGAAGGCCGTGGCAACGGCCCGATCGATGGCTTCATTAATGCGCTGTCGCACTATCTCGGTATCGAGATGTCGGTCGAGGATTATTCGGAGCATTCGCTGCAGCACGGCTCGAATGCCGCCGCCATCTCCTATGTCGAGACATCCTATCCGGGCGGCAAGCTCTTTGGTGCCGGCATCAACACCAATATCGTGGCGGCGTCGCTCGAAGCGATCGTCTCGGCTGCCAACCGCGTGCTCGACGTGAAGGCCGGCAAGGCCTGACCATTCTGATCAGGCCGCGATCGCCTCGGAGTGGCGCGGCCTGACGATGCAATCGGTGAGCTCATCGAGCTCGCCCTGTGCTTGCGCGTGGTTTTGTCCCCATTGGCAGAGGGCGAGAAGGATCGGCTCCAGCCCGAGGCCGAGTTCAGTCGCGGTATATTCCACGCGTGCGGGCACTTCGGCAAAGACTTCTCGGCGTACAAGACCGTGCTCTTCCATCTCCCGCAACTGCTGGATCAGCACCTTCTGGGTGATCTCTGGCATCATGCGCTTGAGCTCTGAAAGCCGTTTCGGTCTTGAGAAGACATGATAGAGAATGACGGGTTTCCATCGCCCGGAAATGACCTTCAAGGCCCGTTCCACGGGCAGTTTCGGCAATCTTTTCATGGGCTCGGCCATGGTCACCTCCTGGTGGGTATGGCACTGATATGTGTGTATTTTGAACCGTAAATCGAGTGCTACAGGCTGCCTTACACCATCAAAACGTGAGGTCTGCCATGAAAGCCGTTCAATTCACCCGCTTCGGTCCGCCTGAGGTTCTCGAAACTGTAGAGGTGCCGATCCCGAAGCCCAAAGGCGGCGAAGTGCTGGTGCGCGTCCATGCCGCCGGCGTCAATTTCTTCGAGGTTCTGATGCGGGCGGATCGCTATGCCGTTACACCACCGCTGCCAGTCCTTCCCGGTGTGGAAGTGGCGGGCAACGTCGAAGAACTTGGGGCGGATGCCGATCCGTCGCTGCTTGGCGCGCGTGTCGCCGTGCCGCTCTTTGTAATTGGGCGCGGCTTCGGCGGTTATGCCGACTATGTGGCTGTGGATGCTGGAGCGGCGGTGCGTTTGCCGGACGGCCTTTCCTTTGCAGATGCGACGGCATTGATGGTGCAGGGTCTGACGGCTCTGCACATGGTGCGTCGTAGCCCGCCGAAGGGAAAGGTGGTGCTCGTCAACGCTGCTGGCGGTGGAGTCGGGTCTCTGTTGCTGCAGCTTGCCAGGCTCGAAGGGGCGAGCATGGTCATTGCAGCAGCCGGCAGTGAGGCGAAGAGGCAGCTTGCACTCTCGATCGGCGCCGATCTGGCGGTCGATTACACCGCCGCAGAGTGGACCGGCTCCGTCAGGACAGCGACTGGAGGGCAGGGTGCCGACGTCATTTACGAGACCGTCGGCGGCGATATCGTGAGGGCGTCTCTGGCTGCACTTGCTCCCGCCGGAGAAATGCTGTTTGCGGCTATGGGGCGGTTCTCGCTGGAGCTTTCCGAGATCCACTCCATGCTGGATATGAACCAGTCGCTGAAGGGCTTTTCACTCTTGCCACTGATTGCGGTGCACAAATGGAAGGGTGATCTCGCAACTCTCTTTGATCTTGCCGCATCCGGAGGGCTGAAGATCGTGCAAGGCGGTCGTTTTTCGCTTGATGAAGCCGCTGAAGCGCATCGTGCGCTTGAGGAGCGTCGGGTCAGCGGAAAAGTCGTGCTGGTGCCATAACCTTAAATGGCGGCGGCGATTTCCATGGCGAGCTGGCTGAGCGTGGCTTCGGCGGAGGGGCCTGCCAGCACATAGGACGTGCCGGCATTGTGCCAGGTTACGAGACCGATCTCGTCGCGGATCGTTTCCTTGAAGTCTTCCGTTTCCGGTGGCTGCGCATCCTTGCGGAAGCAGATCGAGATGATATCGCCATCGGCATTGGAATAGACGAGCTGGCCGACAGGGCGGCTGTCACCAAGGATCACGCGCGCGCCCTGGAAGTTCCAGGATTCGGCCGAGAGATCCGGCACGCGAAACGGCACCCCGATCGCGGTCGTCAGCCAGGAGGAGATTTCCTCTGACTGCGAGGCCGGCACTTCGACGAGGTGACGCGGCTGACGCACAAGAAGCCGCTGGAATGCGGTGACGTCCCCCAGCCAGTCATTGGTATTGATCTGGGGGGCCGCGATCGGTGTGGTGTCATCCGTATCAGGCGTATTGCCGATGAAATAGCCGATGCCACCGCCGACGACGAAGAGAATAAGGGCTGCGGCAAGCGCCTGGCGGCCGTTCGGCGCGAGCTTCAGCTGCGGGCGCGCGTTGCGCTGGGCGATCGGCGTCTTCGGCGGCTGCGTGCTCTTGATGGAACGCACAAGCGCCAGCGGAACAGGTTCTTTCAGCATGTCGTCCAACTTGCGGCGACCGAAATCGACGCCGTGGCGGAGCTTGTCGTAGATCTTGCGGGCGTTTTCATCCGTTGCCAGCCTGCTTTCCAGTTCCAGCTTCTGTTCCGGTGTGGTTTCGCCGTCGAGGAGGGCGGCAAGCTGGGCTTCAAGCGGCTGTTTTTTGAAATCGAGCAAATCAGTCAGTACCTGTGGACGGGCGGATTATGACCGGACAATGCGGCGAAATGGAGTCGTGCGGTGGCAAGCTGACCGGCAATGTTGCCAATTGCGATGCCCATGATTTCGGCGGCCTGCTGATAGCTGTGACCTTCCACATCGATCAGCACGAAGATGCTGGCCACGCCCTCGGGCATTTCCGCGAGCATGCGGTGCAGGGCGTCGGTATCGACGAGCGCTGTACGGTCGCGAATGGCATCGCGGATATCGGTTACATTGCCCCGTGCGACCGGACGCGGCTTGCGCTTGCGGCTGTCATCGGCCCACTGCTGGCGGGCAAGCGTATAGATCCAGCTTTCCAGCCGGCCTTCACCATTCCACTGATGCCCTTTGGAAATTGCACGCAGACAGACTGCCTGGACCAGCTCATCGGCCGCAGCAGTCTCTCCCGCGAGCGTGATGGCAAAGCGGCGGAGGCGGGGCAGGAGACCGACAAGATCACGCCGGATATCGGTGGTAGTGGCGGGTTGGCGCATGGTTTTTCCAAGAAGCATTCACATTGGCCGAAACTCATACCAGCTTCAAATATGGGCCAGCTTCGCATGCAGGCATTGCCCGGCGGGTGCGAAGCCATCGTATTCATCCCGGCCATGCAGGCGGCTTTTATGGAACAAGTCGCCTGTATTTCGCAAGCGCGGGGTTCAATTCATCCATCCCATCCCAAGGGATTTCCGCACCATACCCCGCGGAGCTTGCCTCAATATGTCCTGTAGCCGTTCAGGCTCTGCAGCAGAGCGCGATAGGCCCAGGTATTTTCACCGCCGCGGTCGCGAATCTCGACGAGCTGGACGCGGGCGCCCTGAATGTCTCCCTGCTCGACAAGCGCCATGCCCATATAGGAGCGGGCAAGAATGTAGTTCTCATCCTGCTGCAGCGCCTTCTTGTAGTAGGACATGCCGAGCTCCATGCGGCCGGCCTTGCGGTTGGCGTAGCCCAGATAGTTCAGGATGCGCGGATCGTTCTGGTTTTTGGCGAGACTGAGCACCGTGATGGCGTTCTCATACTGGCCGGTATAGGCAAATTCGCGGGCGAACTTGTAGAGATCGTCATCGTTGAAGCTCTGCTTCTTCGGATCGACGCATTCCTTCTTCTTGGCATCCCAGACCTTGCCCTTGGTGCAGGTCTTGGTCGTTTGGGTCTTCTGCGGCGGGGAGGTGTCATCGTTCCCGCCACCGACCGCGAAAGCGGACGTAGCGAGACCAAAAGCAAAGACGGAAACAAGCGAAAGTCTGCACAGGCGATGAAGAGAAGCAGTCATCGGGCGTACTCCGTTTTGAAGCGCTGCGGTTGTTGAATTGTACGCCGACGCTTAAAAATACCAAGAGCCCCGGCGGCCTTTATTGCCTATGTTGCGACATTGGCGATCGCTCTTCACACGTTGATTCAACAACTGCCGAAGTCGATTCCGCAATCGCCTCTAAAGCGCGAAAATATCTGCACTTTCCGGCATCATGCCGTCGCCCATATCATTTATGCTGAAGCGCTCGCCCTTCACTTCCCAGGCGCCGGGAGAACCGGAAATGGAGAAGAGATTGTAGGCGGCGCGCGGCTTGATGCCGCCCGGTCCTTGCGATGCCGAAGCTATGCCGACGACGGGCACGGGGCCTGTCTGTCCGCGCAGCCAGTGGAGTGTGTTGAGATGGGTATGGCCGTGCAGCACGAGCTCGGCTCCGCCGGTGGAAACGACGGCGGCAAAACGGCGGATGCCGATCATGCGTTTGTAGAAGGAGGTCGCGCCGCGGATCGGAGGATGGTGGATCATGACGACACGGAACAAACCGGCCTCGCCGGCAGCACGCAGCATGTTGACCGTATCGCGCGCCTGGCGCTCGCCAAAGAAGCCGGAGGCCGCGAAGGGCGGAGTTGCAACGGCGGTCGAGCAGCCGACGATCGCGACCTTGTCGCGGATGCGAAGGTAAGGGAATATGTGCCGGTCTTCTTCCCATTCCGGCGGGGCGAGGTCGCCGCGCACATAGTCATACCAGGCGCGCATCGATTTCTCGTAGGAGCCCGGCACATAGGCATCGTGGTTGCCGGGGACGACCGATGTTGCGGCAGGATCGCCGAGTTCGCGCAGCCAAGCTGCGGCGGAGCGGATCTCGATGCCGCTTGCCAGATTGACGAGGTCGCCGGTCACCGCCAGATGGTCGGCCTTGTGTGAGCGGATATCGTCCAGCAGCAGATCGAGCGTGCTGCCGAAAAGGTGCTTGCGCCGGTTGCGGTGCCAGTTCACAAAGCCCGTAATACGTTTTGAGAAAAGTTCGTGAATGGAAAGGCGGGGCAGGGGTCCGAGATGGACGTCGGAGATATGCGCGAGCTTGAACATGCAACGACACATAGACCAGCTTATTTACAATTCAAACACATCCCCGCGATGAGAGTATGAAAGAACCCATGGCAGACAAACAAACATGGCCCCTTCACACGAAAGTGTTGGTGCGGCTGCTGCACGTGTATTTTTCCATCGCGCGCGGCATGACAATGGGGGTGCGCGCAGCTTGTTTCGACGAGCAGGGACGCCTCTTTCTCGTTCGTCACGGCTATACCGGCGGATGGCATATGCCGGGCGGCGGGCTGGAGCGGAACGAGACGGCAGAAGAGGCGCTCATCAAGGAATTGCGGGAGGAAGGCAACCTCAGGATCGTGGGCAAGCCGCAGCTCTTTCACGTCTATTTCAACACCAACATCACCCGGCGCGACCATGTGGTCTTCTATCGAGCCACGGTGGAGCAGACCGCGCCGCGGCCACCGAACTGGGAGATTGCCGATAGCGGCTTCTTCGAAATCGACAATCTGCCGGCTGAAACGACGGAAGCGACGCATAGAAGGCTTGCCGAGCTCCGCGGTGAGGCGGAGCCGGCACATTACTGGTGAGGCTCAGGCTGCGGCTGCGAGCCTGTCCCGGCCGTGCGGCCGGTCGAGATCGAGCGCCGGCCCTGATGGCACGATGCCGGTCGGGTTGATGGTCTTGTGGCTGCGGTAGTAGTGCTCCTTGATGTGGCGCAGGTTCACCGTCTCAGCGACACCGGGAGTCTGATAAAGGTCACGCAGATAGCCCGACAGGTTTTGGTAGTCCTCGATGCGGCGGATGTTGCACTTGAAATGGCCGACATAAACCGGGTCGAAACGCACCAGCGTCGTGAAGAGCCGCCAGTCGGCCTCGGTCTGGCGATCGCCGAAAAGGTAGCGGCCCTTGCCGAGACGCTCATCTAGCTTATCCAGCGTTTCGAAGAGTTTGACGACACTCTCCTCGTAAGCGGCTTGAGCGGTGGCAAAGCCCGCCTTATAGACGCCGTTGTTGACGGTGTCGTAGACGATATCGTTTAGCGCATCGATATCCGCCCGCAGGTCTTCCGGGTAATAATCCGCCGTCGAGCCCGTCAGGTGATTGAAGGCGCTGTTGAACATGCGGATGATTTCAGCCGACTCGTTGTTGACGATCGTCCCCGTCTGCTTATCCCAGAGAACCGGGACGGTGACGCGGCCGGAATAGTGCGGATCGGCCTTCACATAGACTTCCCAGAGAGCCTTGGAGCCGAAGAGCTGGTCGCCGGTGGCGCCATTGCCGACTTTGAACTCCCAGCCATTTTCCAGCATCAGCGGGTCGACGACCGAAACGGAAATCAGATCTTCGAGCTTCTTCAGCTTGCGGAAGATCAGCGTGCGATGCGCCCAGGGGCAGGCGAGGGAGACATAGAGGTGATAACGGCCGGCCTCGGCCTTGAAGCCGCCTTTGCCGCTGGGACCGGCCTCTCCGTCAGCTGTAATCCAGTTGCGGAACTGCGAAGGCTGACGCTTGAAATGGCCCTTCGTTTCCTTCGTGTCGTACCAGACGTCATGCCAGACGCCGTCCACCAGCATGCCCATGAGCTTTACCTCTGAAAATTGGTTGTTGCAGAATAGATATCGCAGTACGCCGCTTTTTGCAGGCGGCAAAGATTGAACACTGCGTCTCGGGTGCCCGTCTCCCGCCCGAATTTTTATAATGGACGGCGAAAATTTTTCCTGCTATCCGCCTTCCTCACGAATTTCTGGAATCCTGCTTGATGTCTATTCTCAGAGGCCTGCGACGACGCTGATGCTCCCGAACGCCTGACGGCGTGTTCGCGAACCCATATATCTGCGTCTATACGGTCTCTGCTCCCATGCTCATGTACAAGCACGATCTCGTCTACCTCACCGAGGATGCGTCGCACGACGCGGCTATCGAACTCATCAACGAAGAAGCATTCGGCCCTGGCCGGCATACGCGCGCTGCTGCCCGTATTCGCGAGCAGGGACCGCATGACCTGTCGCTCTCCTTCATCTGCGCCGATGACGGCGAGACGATCGCTTCGGTGCGGATGACGCCGGTTCTGGCCGGAACGGTGAAAGGCCATCTCCTGGGACCGCTCGCCGTGCGGCCATCGCACAAGAGCAAGGGCATTGGCCGGGAACTGGTGCGCATCGCGGTCGAAGCCGCCAAACGCAAGGGTTCTGAAGCCATCATTCTCGTCGGTGATCCGCCGTATTACGGCCCGCTCGGCTTCGAGAAGGTCGCCTATGGCGCACTGACTTTTCCCGGTCCCGTCGATCCGGGCCGTGTGCTCGTCGTCCCGATCGCTGAAGATACGCATGCTCGGCTGAAAGGCACGATCGCCTGGCGGCGATAGAGTATTTCTGTTCCTCTTAGAATTACGGAAACACTCTATCTCTTTGTTCTTACGCAATTCCGGACGCAAAATCGCTGCGCGCTTTTGCTGGAATTGCTCTCGTCAGAGCCTCTTCTTGAGGAAGGTCCGCGTCCTGCCTTCGGGAAAATCCGGCAGTTCGCCAAAGACTTCGTAGCCCTGACGTTTGTATGCGCCGAGCGCATGCGGGTTGAACGTATCGATCCAGGCGCCACGGCAGCCCCGGTCGATGGCTTCCTCTTCCGCCTTCGCGAGGATCTTGCCGGCCATGCCACCGCCGCGCAGCATGTCGGGAATGTAGAGCATCTGCACGAAGAGCCAGCCCCAGGCAGTGTAGCCGGAAAGACCGCCGGAGACCTTGCCATCGGTATCACGGATCAGAACGGCAAGCGCCTGCCGTTCGGACGGGCCAACATCTGCCGTGTTGAAGGCTGTCAGGCCGTCGACGATGATGGCGAGCTCTTCCGGTGACGGGACGGCGGTGAGCTCGAATTCCGGCATGTCGATGCCTTTCCTGGTCAGATTGAAGCATTCTGCCGGGCATCTATCGTCCTTCACGCCACCACATGGCGCCAAAGGCGAGGAGCAGGATTCCGACACCTGCGAAGCCAGCAAAGAGTGGCAAGGTATTGATGCCCTTCAGCACGGTCTCATTGGTCAGGCGGATCTGCATGCGATCATTGTCTGCTACGCGCACCTGGCCGCGCACCGGCAGGATCGGCGGGACGGTGATGGTACCGGCATTGTTGACGACGCGTGTGACGAGACCGCGACTCTTGTCGGTGATCGGCTTCAGCGCAGCGGTTGTCGAGATCATCGCCTTGAATTCCGGCGCATCGACGGCGCCGACATGGGCGAGCGTCGTCAGATCGCCGTTGCGGATTTCGAAAAGGCCGATTTCGTCCATGCGCTTTTCGGCCTTGTAGAGGCCGGGCTCAGTCTGTGTCAGCGGCAGGTTCTCGGTCCTGCCCGAGGGGTAGCGGACGACTGCGTCCCCGGGGGCATCGCCGATCGTCTGGCGAGTGATTTCCAGCGTGCGGCCGGAGGTGCGGGCCGTCAGCGCCTCTTCCTCCAGTGCCGGTTCCTTCATCAACCAGTGGGCGATGCGGCGATAGAGTGAGACGTGCGGGCCGCCGCCCTCGAAGCCGCGCGCCCAGAGCCAGCCCTGATCGGAGAGCAGCATGGCGACACGGCCCTGTCCGGCGCGGTTGAGCACCAGCAGCGGATGGTTGTCGGCGCCGACCATGACGGTTTGGCCCTGCGGCCGTTCGACATCGACGCTGCGGAACCAGCGGCCCCAATGTGGTGGCTCATCGCCGGAACCGTCAAGCCCACGCGTGACGGGATGCTTGCGGCCCTGTTCGGAAAGACGGGGATAGAAGGCTTGCTCGATCATCCGGCCGGTTGGCTCTGCCGGCAGTACGGAGGCAAGCGGGGTCATCGCGATCGACTCCGGGCTTGCATGTTCAGGACCAGCGGCGATCAGCAGCGCACCGCCATTTTCCACATATTGGGCGATGTTGTCGTAATAGAGCATCGGCAGCACATTGGCACGATCCTGATAGCGGTCGAAGATTATCAGGTCGAAATCCTTGATCTTGTCGACGAAGAGCTCTCGGGTCGGGAATGCGATCAGCGATAGCTCGTTGATCGGGGTGCCATCCTGCTTTTCCGGCGGACGCAGGATGGTGAAATGCACGAGATCGACTGATGCGTCGGACTTCAGGAGGTTGCGCCAGGCGCGCTCGCCGGCATGCGGTTCGCCCGAGACGAGGAGAACGCGCAGGTTCTGGCGGATGCCATCGATGATGTGCACGGCGCGATTGTTGGCATCCGTCACTTCGCCGGGAATACCGGCGACGGAGAATTCCAGCACGTTCGGGCCGCCGCGGGTCACCTTGAAGGAGAAGGGCGTATCCTGGCCGGGTGTTGCCTGCAGGGTAGCGATCTCGTCGCCGTTGAGTCGCACCGTCACATTCGCAGCGCCGCCGGGACTCGGGCCGTCGTCGAAGACGCGCAGAACGAGCTGCTGTTCCTCGTTGACGATGCCGAAGCGGGGCGCCTTGATGACCTCGATGCGGCGATCGAACTCGTTCGGCTTGCCTGTGATGAGGCCATGGATCGGCGCGTCGAAGCCGAGTGCCTGATTGACGCCGGGCACATCATGCACCTCGCCATCCGTCAGCATGATCGCGCCGCCGACGCGCGAGGGCGGGACATCGGCGATCGAAGCCGACAGGGCCTCGAAGAGGCGTGTGGAGGGCACGTCGGAATTGCGGTCCTCGTTCACGTCCACGAAGCGGGGCTCGATCTGCGGAAAGCGGGCGAGCTGGGTTTTCAAGGACGCCAGCGCATCATCCGTCATCTTCATGCGGTCGGCCGTCTGCTGGCTCTGGCTGCGGTCGACGATAACGGGGACGATGGTCGAAAGCTGGTCGCGGTCTTCCTGCAGCAGGACCGGATTGGCAAGTGCTGCCAGTAGCGCCAGCGCTGCTAGCGTGCGGATCCACGCGCCGCGTATGCCGCGCCAGATCGCGAATACGGCGATCAGAAGGACGATGCCGGTCAGTACCGCCAAAAAGGGCCAGGGCAGGAAGGGCGAATAATCGAGTGTCATATCACTGCCCCAGCCGTTCGAGCAGGTCGGGCACGTGGACCTGGTCTGTCTTGTAGTTGCCGGTCAGCATGTACATCATGATGTTGACGCCGGCGCGGAAGGCATATTCGCGCTGCGTCTCATCCGGCGGCACAGTGGGCAGCAGCGGTGTGTCGTTGTCGTCAACGGCCCACGCGCCGGCAAAATCGTTTGCAGTGATCAGGATCGGCGAGACGCCGTCTGCGGCAGCGGCCGGCCTGTTGGCGCTGTTCTGGTTCTGGCCGCCCTGCCGTGCCTCGATCCAGAGCGGGCTGCCGGCGTAGCGGCCGGGGAAGCTGGACAGAAGATAGAAGGACTTGGTCAGCACATGGTCGTGCGGAACGGGTTCCAGCGGCGGAATATCCAGATTGGCGAGAATCTGCTGCAGGCGCTGGCCGTTGGCGGTCGTGTCGCTGCCGCCTTCGAGAGAGTCGAACTGGTCGCGCGTGTCGAAAAGCACCGTTCCGCCATTGCGCATATAGGCGTCGATACGGCTGATGGCGGCGTTGGACGGCATCGGCGCGGTTGCCGAAATCGGCCAGTAGATGATCGGGTAGAAGGATAGCTCGTCTTTATTCAGGTCAATGCCGACGGGCGGGGACGGCTCCAGCGTCGTGCGGTAGGTCAGGAATCTCGTAAGGCCATTGAGCCCCTCTTCAGAAATATTGTCCACATCCTGCTCGCCGGTCACGACATAGGCGAGATGGGTATTGTCGAGCCGCTGCATGATGATGTCGTCGCCCGGCTGGGTGTCATTGGCATGCGAGATGTCCGGCTGCAACATCAGGCCGGCCGCAAGTGCAATGGCGATCGTCGCCGCAGCCCGAGCGCGCGGGCGCATGCGGGAGAAGGCGCCGTTCATGAAGAGAACGATCAGGCTGTCGGCCAGAAGCAGCAGAAAGGCGATGAAGAAGAGCAGGGGCTTGGCCGACCAGCTTTCGCCGCCGACAAGGCCGGCGCGCACGACATTGACGCCGCTCAGGTCGAGCGGTTTCAGCTCGGCATTGTCGGGCAGAACGTTCAGCGCCGTGAAGCCATCTTCGGAGCCATAGAGGCCGGGTGGATTGTCGAAATTGGCAACGGGTGCTGCCTTGGCATTCGGGATCAAAGGACGGGCATTGCCGGTTTCGGTGACCAGGATGCCCTTGGCGGTCAGCATGCGGAAGGGCGGTAGGGTTTCGGCAACGCGCGCGCTGCCTGATGATTCCGAGGTCACCCCGCCGGAGCGCGAGATCTGTATGAGGTGGCGCAGCATTTCGACGAAGGTGCCAGAAATCGGCAGGTTCGACCAGGTCGCTTCGGCACTCACATGGAAGAGCACGATCTGGCCGGCATTCATCCTGTTCATGGTTACGAGCGGCGTACCATCGGCAAGGCTTGCCCATGTGCGCTCGGCAAGATCGGGTGTCGGCTCTGCCAGCACCTGGCGGTTGACCGTCACGTCGGTCGGACGCGGTATGCCGGCAAACGGGCTGAATACAGGGAATTCGGCGAGCGCCTGCGGTTCGCTCCAAGACAGGCTGCCGCCAAGCGCACGTTCACCCTGGCGCAGGGTGACCGGGATCAGCGGATCTTCGGCAGGTGCCGCGGCAAGGCGCGGGCCGGCAAAGCGCAGCAGCATGCCGCCATTCGATATCCAGCGCTGCAAGGGCGCGTAGGTATCCTCAGGAAGGCGGCCGATATCGGCCATGATGATGATCGAGGGATTATTGGCGAGCAGTTTTGGGATCGCGACCGAAAGATTGGCATCGGTCGGCCGCACGAGGTCCGCGTAGGGTTCGAGCGCCCGCTGGATGTAGTAGAGCGGGGAGAGCAACGGCTGGAATTCATCGCCGCTTTCGCCCGAGAGGAGCACGACCCTGCGGCGCTTGAAGGCATCGTCGAGCAGGTGCACCGCGCCTGCGGTGGCGCCGGTATTGATGCTGACGCGGGCAAAATCGTTGCGCATCTCGAAGGGGGCGGGAATGCCGGCATTGACGGCCGTCTGGCCGGGGGCGAAGTCGGCCCTGCCAGTGGCGATCACGCGGCCCTGCGCGTCCTGTGCGTTGAGCGGGACAGAGGCCGAGCCACCCGGGTTGAGGCGGGTCACCTTGACCGTCATCGCATGGGCCGTATTGGTGGCGCCCGAGATTGCTACTGTCTGGGCCGCATCGCCTTCGATCACGCGCAGTTCGGCAGGCTGAAGGTCTGAGAGTTGACGTACGGTAGCATCGTTGTCGCTGCTTGCCGCACCATCAGTGAGGAAGGCAAGCGTGCCGGGATGCGTGCCGTTCAGGGCGGCGCGGAGCGCTTCGAAAGCCCGCTGGCGATCCGGCACGAGCGGCTTCGGCTCGGCGGCGCGCAGCTTTTCGCGGGCGGCGGCGGCAGTGCCGGGCGTCGCGTTATTGGTCGGGTCGGCGGTGAAGGCGATGGAGACGACAGCACCGGCAGACTCAGCATCGTCGATCAGCGCGCCGGCCGTCTGGACGCGGCGCTCCCAATCGGGTGCCGAAGCCCAGCTATTGTCGACGAAAAGGACGAGCGGACCACCTGATGCAAGCGTGCTGGTGCGCGGATTGAAGACCGGGTCGGCGATCGCGAAGATGATGGCGGCTGCCAGAAGCATGCGCAGCAGCGTCAGCCACCAAGGGCTTTGCGCCGGCGTTTCCTCGCGCTTCAGCACAGTCGCGAGGATTTTCAGCGGCGGAAAGACTTCCGCCTGCGGGCGCGGTGGGGTGAGCCGCAGCAGCCACCAGATGACGGGAAGGGCAATCAGCGCGCCGAGGATAGCGGGATAGGCGAAGGCGAAGGGAAGCGCGCTCAAAACTGTCCTCCATGCGTTGCCTTTGCCGGCATGCCGGAAAGATACATATGGACGGCGACCAGCGCTTCGGACGCCAGGTGATCGGTGCGGTGGCTGACGAAGGTCCAGCCGAGATGGCGCAGCGACTGGCCGAGATTTTCGCGTCGGGCGAGATAGGCGTTGCGATAGGCTTCCCGCAGGCTCTCCGCTCGCCCGGAGGTCAGCCTTTCGCCGGTTTCCGGATCCGTGAATTCGGTGCGGCCGTTATAGGGGAAGATTTCCTCGGCCGGATCGGCGATCTCGACCACATGGCCACGCAGGCCGCGGCGGGCAAGCGGGCCGAGACGCGCCATGATGGAAGGTGCGTCATCGAGGAAATCGCCAATGAGGATGAGGTCGCTCCAACCCCGCACCATCGCGGTTTCAGGCAGGCCGCCAGTCAGCGGCGCGTGCATCAGGGCGGCTGCCAGCCTTTCGGCTGCATTGCGGGCTGAGACTGGTTCCATCACGCCGGGGCAGCCGATGCGCTCGCCGGAGCGGGCGAGGATTTCGGCGAGCGCCAGCATGATGACGAGCGCCCGGCTTTCCTTCGACACGCTGCCATAGCTCGACTTGAACATCATCGAGGGCGACATGTCGGCCCAGAGCCAGATCGTGTGGGCGGCCTCCCATTCGCGGTCGCGCACATAGGTATGGTCGTCGCGGGCGGAGCGGCGCCAATCAATGCGCGACAGGCTTTCACCTTCGCTATAGGGGCGGAACTGCCAGAAATTCTCGCCGATACCGCGTTTACGGCGGCCATGCCAGCCGGCAATCACGGTGTTGGCGATGCGCTTGGCTTCGACCAGGCAATCCGGCACGAGGGCTGCCCGCTGCCTTGCGCGGGAAAGGGCATCATTGCCTGACGTCGGGTTGACGATCTGTCCGATGGATGCCACGCGCTGCGCTTCCTTATCCCTTTGCCTGCTTGACCAGTCCGGCGATGACGTCGCGCACCGACATTCCCTCGGCACGGGCGGCGAAGGTCAGTGCCATGCGGTGCTCGAGAACGGGCTCGGCCAGAGCGTAGATATCGTCGAGCGAGGGTGCCAGACGGCCTTCGTAGAGCGCGCGGGCGCGGGCGCAGAGCATCATCGCCTGGCCGGCGCGCGGGCCGGGCCCCCAGGCGACATGTTTGTCGGTGGAGGCATTGCCCTGGCCCGGACGGGCGGAGCGTACGAGCGAGAGGATGGCGTCGACGACGGTATCGCTGACCGGCATCTGGCGTACGAGCGTCTGGATTTCGGACAGACGTGCCGCATTGATGACCGGTTCGGGTTTGGCTTCGGTGAGACCCGTCGTTTCCAGAAGGATCTGGCGCTCGGCGGCAAGTTCGGGATAGTGAACATCGACCTGCAGAAGGAAGCGGTCGAGCTGGGCTTCGGGAAGCGGATAGGTGCCTTCCTGCTCCAGCGGATTCTGCGTTGCGAGGACGTGGAAGGGCGAGGGCAGGTCATAACGCTGGCCGGCAATGGTGATATGATATTCCTGCATCGCCTGCAGAAGTGCCGACTGGGTGCGCGGCGATGCGCGGTTGATTTCGTCGGCCATCAGAAGCTGGGCGAAAACCGGCCCCTTGACGAAACGGAAGGAGCGGCGGCCGCTCTCGTCCTGGTCCATTACTTCGGAACCGAGGATATCCGAAGGCATCAGGTCGGGCGTGAACTGGATGCGGTTTGCGGCAAGGCCGAGGACTTCGCCGAGCGTTGTCACGAGTCTCGTCTTGGCAAGGCCGGGAACACCGACGAGGAGGGCATGACCACCGGAGAGGACGGCGAGAAGCGTGTTTTCAACCACGCTTTCCTGACCGAAGATGACCTTGGAAACTTCCGTGCGGATGGCGGCGATATCGGATAGCGCTCTTTCTGCGGCGGCGACAATCGCCTGTTCATCGAGGCTGGCTTCGGTCTTGATCATACCCACGGGCATCTCCAACGGCTGAAATCATTCGGCTGCGAATCGTCTGACTTTAATAGGCGTGCCTCATACCCGATACAGTTATGAAGATGTTGCGGGCTGACAAGTTTGTTTCAAATGACTATCTCGTGACTTTATTTTGTTAAAAGCAAACCGGGACAGAAGAATGGCAGCCGAGGAAATGAGGCATACGGCAGATGCAGCGGGGCTTGCCGCGCTGATTTCGCGCGCTTCCGAGGCAAAATCCGGCAAAAAGCGCGGCTTGCCGCCTGTTGAGAAATGGAATCCGCCCTTTTGTGGTGATATCGACATGGAAATTCGGGCGGATGGCACATGGTTCTACATGGGCACGCCGATCGGCCGGCTGCCGCTGGTCCAGCTCTTTTCGACCGTTTTGAGGAAGGACGAAGACGGGAAAACCTATCTCGTAACTCCTGTGGAAAAGGTTGGCATCAGGGTCATTGACGCACCCTTTATTGCCGTCGAGATGAATGCGAGCGAGCGGGATGGCCAGCAAGTCCTGACCTTCCGCACCAATGTCGGCGATGTCATCGAGGCCGGCAAGGATCACCCCCTGCGCTTTCCGGAGCTTGGCAAAGACAGCGAACTGAAGCCCCATCTGCATGTGCGGGGCCGGCTTGAAGCACTCGTGTCCCGCGCCGTGATGTATGAACTGGTCGAACTCGGCGAGGTAATCGACGTGGACGGCAGGGAGATGTTCGTCGTCTGCTCCGGCGGCGAGACCTTTCCGATCATGCTGGCCGATGAACTGGAAGCAGCCTCCCGATGAGTGAAGCGATCAGCAAGTCCTATCCTCCGTTTTCGACTGCCGAGTTCCGTCGCCGGGCGCTCAACCAGATCGGTGCACCCATCGATCACGCCTGGCGCGACCATGGCGACCATGTGCTCAATCCCGATATCGTTGCGCTGGCCGAGACCTTGAAGCTCCGTGATGCGGCCGTGCTGGTGCCCGTCGTCGATGACGGCGATGAAGCGAAGGTGATCTTCACCAAGCGGACGTCGACACTGCGCAAACATTCGGGCCAGATCGCCTTTCCCGGTGGTTCGATCGATCCCGAGGATGTCTCGCCCGAGATGGCGGCGATCCGCGAAACCGAGGAAGAGATCGGCCTTGGCGGCGGCTTTGTCGAAACAGTCGGCCGGCTGCCGAATTATCTGTCATCCACAGGGTTCCGCATCACGCCCGTTCTCGGCGTGGTGCAACGTGGTTTTTCGCTGCAGCTCAATCCGATCGAAGTGGATGACGTTTTCGAGGTGCCGCTTTCCTTCCTGATGAATCCTGCCAATCACAACAGGGACAAGCGCGTGGTTGATGGTATCGACCGGCATTTCTACCGCATGCCCTATGAAACGCGGATGATCTGGGGCATCACCGCCGGCATTGTCCGCACGCTCTATGAAAGGCTCTATGCATGACCTCAGTGGCCGACCAGGCATGGTTTCGGGATCCGGCGCTCGGTCGCGTCTTTGCGCTGCTCAACGCCGATGGCGGGGAAGGGCGTGCCGTCGGCGGCGCGGTGCGCAACAGCCTGATGGGGCTTGCGGTCGCCGATATCGATATCGCCACCACGCTGCTGCCCGAAGCAGTCATGGAGCGGGCCGCTGTGGCCGGCATCAAGGCGGTGCCGACCGGCATTGCCCACGGAACGGTGACGCTCGTCATCGATGGCCGCCCCTTCGAAGTGACGACGTTGCGTACCGATGTGGAAACGGATGGCCGTCGCGCCAAGGTGGCCTTCAGCGCGGACTGGCAATCGGATGCAGAACGGCGCGACCTCACCATCAATGCGCTTTACGCAAATGCTGCGGGCGAGGTGATCGATCTCGTCGGCGGGCTCGTCGATATCGAGAAGCGCAATATCCGCTTCATCGGCAATGCAGCGACGCGGATCGCCGAGGACTATCTGCGCATCCTGCGCTTCTTCCGTTTCTTCGCCTGGTACGGTTCCGGACGGCCCGATGCAGAGGGGCTGAGGGCGTCATCCGCGGCGCGTTCGAAGCTGAAAACGTTGTCGGCCGAACGGGTCTGGTCGGAGCTCAGAAAGCTCCTGTCGGCGGAAGATCCAGGCCGCGCGCTTCTCTGGATGCGGCAGGTTGCAGTTCTCTCGGAAATCCTGCCGGAAACGGAAAAATGGGGTATCGATGCCATTCCGGCGCTCGTTTCGACCGAGAAGGCGCTCGGCTGGACGCCTGATCCCTTGCTTCGGCTTGCCTCGATCATTCCGCCCGATCCGGCGCGGCTAGAGGAATTGGCTGCGCGGCTGAAATTTTCGAATGCGGAAGCCGCCTATTTCAGGGCTTGGGCAAAAGCCGCCCCGGTCAATGACGAGATTTCCGCTGCCGCCTTCGAGAAGCTGCTCTACAGAAACGGTGCAGACGGCATCATCGTGCGGCTGAAACTGGCGCTTGGCGTTGCTCGGGGCAAGGCAGAGAATGGTAGTTTTGATGAGATGAGCCGTTCGGCGCGGCTTTCGAAGCTTCTGGATCATGCACGCATCTGGAAGAAACCGCAGTTTCCGCTGAATGGCGCAGATGTGATGGCCACGGGTATACAGGCCGGCCCGAAGGTCGGTGAAATCCTGTCGACCTTGGAAAACCAGTGGGTGGAAGAGAATTTTATCTCCGACCGGGCGGCATTGCTCGCCCGGCTCTCGGAGATTGCAGGTTGAGATCAGGCCGCGTTCGCTTCGTCGCGGATGCGGGCCTTGATATTGTCCACCATGTTTTCGCGAATGGTCGTTTCGCCGTGGGCGGTTCTCATATGTTCGACGGCGCGGCGAACGACTTCAGCGTCATTGTCGGCCCTTGTGTGCCAATCGCATCCGGGAACGAGTGTACCGCATTCGAAAAGTCGCATGGTCTTCTCCTGTCTCTGAAATGCAAAACCATCGCGCTTTCGCGCGCTTGAGGAATGTGCGGCAACGGAGAAGGTTCCGGGGAGAAAGCTTCGGCCGACTTGGACGTCGGCCGAAAGGCTCTGTTTATTGATGGGGCATTGCCCACGCCATGTAAGTGTCCGAAAGGTGTGCAGGCTTGTTGCTGTTGGCAGCACCTGTTGCCTGCTGTTGAAGTTCTTCCGGAGTCTTGCCGCCTGCGAGCTGCAATTTCACCTGCTCGACAAAGCAGGAGAGCGGCAGGTCGGAGCCGCTTTTCGCTCTCAAGTCTTCGGCGATGCGCGTTAGAAACTCGGGCGCTTCGATTGCGCGGGACGTTTCCTGGATATCTGCAGAAGCAGGCGAGCTGCTTTGTACCGTCATGACAATCCTCCTCCGATTGTAACGCACAGAGACTAATTTAGGACGCACTCAGTTCTGATGAAGGCCGTTCAACGCGATTTTACCGGAATAGTATTTCAAATTTATCAGCACGCCGGTCTTTGCCCGCATGCTTGGCGCCGGCCTATGGCCAGCGCACGACGGGCGGCAGGGAAGAAAGAATGGATTCGACATTGCCGCCGGTTTTCAGGCCGAAGATCGTCCCTCGGTCGTAGAGCAGATTAAACTCGACATAGCGGCCACGGCGAATCAATTGTTCGTCACGGTCGGCCTCCGTCCAGTCCTTGTTGAAGTTTGAGCGGACGATCTTCGGGTAAACCATAGCGAAGGCTCTGCCGACGTCCCGCGTGAAGGCGAAATCGGCATTCCAGCCGCCGGCTTCCTCGGCGGAATGCAGCCAGTCGTAGAAGATGCCGCCGACGCCTCGCGCCTCGTTGCGGTGCTTGAGGAAGAAATAGTCGTCGCACCATTTCTTGTAGGCATCGTAATCGGCGACCGCATGGTTGCGGCAGGTGATTTCCATGGCCTTGTGGAAGAGCTGCGTGTCTTCATCCTCCTGCGTGCGGCGGCGAGCGAGCACCGGGGTCAGGTCGGCGCCGCCGCCGAACCAGCGGCTGGTGGTGACGACCATGCGGGTGTTCATGTGAACGGCCGGCACGTTGGGATTGACCGGATGGGCGATCAGCGAAATGCCCGACGCCCAGAAGCGCGGGTCTTCGGCGGCGCCCGGTATCTGTGCCCGGAAGTCGGGCGCGAATTCGCCAAAGACGGTGGATGTATGAACGCCGACCTTTTCGAAGACGCGGCCTTCCATCATCGACATGCGGCCACCGCCGCCGGCACCGTTTTCGCGCGACCAATCCTTGGCGACAAAGCGGCCGGGCTCCTGATCGGAGAGGGGACCTTCGAGTTCATCCTCCAGCGCTTCGAAGGAAGCGCAGATCGTGTCCCGCAGCCCCTCGAACCATGTACGGGCGGCAGTCTTTTTGTCCTCGATGTCTTCGGGCAGGCCGATCGGCAGTTCCGGTCTTTCCATGCGATTCGCTCTTTGTTGATTACAATCCCGGTTTAGCAGGTGCAGCAGAAGCCTGCCAGCAGTGGAAAGCGCCTGCAAGATTCGACTCGCAAAGGGCGGATTTCGATACTACTTTTCATTCAGAGGTAGGTTTTATGGCGAAAATTCCGGGGCCTCCGCCCTTCGAAGGTTTGAAGCGCAGAATAGCAAGGCATCGGGCAGAGGCGTCCGCCCGTGAGCGAGATCATTTCGTCCGTGAGACATATCGGATGGGATTGATTGAAGCCCGCGCCAAGGCGCGCGAATGGTTCGACGAATACCCAAAGGCTGCCTACTGGACCGAGGTGGAAAGCTGGCGCCAGCTGGAAGGCGACGAGATCGAATTCACCATGCGCCGCCTGCCATCCGCCGATTGAACTTATTCGGCTGCATCACGCAGGCGGCTTTCGATCAGAAGGCCGCTTTCGTCGAGGATTGGATGCGCCACCGAGACGATGTGCGCATTGATACGCTTCAGGTCACGCAGCATATCGAGATGAAGTGAGCTCGTCTGGAGACTGTCGGCACGCCCGTCGCGCAGCCGCTCCAGGTGCCGCTCGGCGGATTGCTTTTCCATCCGGCGGACCTCGACCTTAACTTCCATCATTTGCCGGGCGAGATTGAAGTCGCGGGTGACGAAGATCGTCTGGGCAACGCGCAGGTTGTCGATCGTCAGATCAAACAGTTTGCGCAATTCCCTGTAGCCGTCTTCGGAGAATTTCAGGCCGAGCGAGACCTTCTTGCCGACCTGCTCCAGCAAGCCTTTCTCGATGATGTCGCCCATGTGCTCGAGATTGATCGCGTAGTCGATGATAACGATCGAGCGGCGGGCATTCTCGTCGCTGAGACCGCCGCGGCCGAGCTTGGAGAGATAGACCTTCACCTCTTGCTGCAGCAGATCGACGCGCTTTTCGAGCGCAGGGATCTCGGCGAGCTTGGACATGTCATTATGTTCGAAGGCATCGGAAGCGCGCAGGAGCATGCGTTCGATGAGATCGCCGACACCGAGCACTTCGCGCGTCGCGCTGGCAAGGGCCACGACGGGCGTCGACAGCTCCTGCATATCGAGAAACTTGGGACCCTGATCGGGCTGCACGTCGTCGGGCACGAGGCGGGCAGTAAAGACAGCCAATATCCGCGAAAAAGGCCAGGCCACGGCGGCAAGAAGGATGTTGAAGATCAGATGCGTATCGACCGGCAGCTTGGCGGGGCCGAAGGGCAGCATTTGAAGCAGTGGCGCCGCATAGCCGGCAAGCGGCAGCGCGATCAGGCAGCCCGCGGTGCGGACGATGAGATTGCCGAGCGTGACGCGTCTCGCCGAGGCAGGGCCGGAGAGGGTTGCGACAACAGGCGGAATCGCGCCGCCAAGATTGGCGCCGAGGACGAGAACGATGATCAGTTCCGGGGACACGATACCCGTTGACGCGAGCGACAGGATCAGGACGACGACCGCAAGACTCGACGACGAGATGAAGGCGAGCGCTGCGGAAAAAGCCAGAGCGACCGGCCAGGCATCGCCGAGCAGACCGATGAAGGCAGCCAGCGCCGGCGATGTGCGCATGGGCTCCGTCGCGTTGCTGAGCAGATGCAAGGAGAGCAGCATCAGGCCGATGCCGATCATCGCCGCGCCGCCGCCGTGGCGGGCGCTGGACTTTCCGCGATAGAGCACGATGCCGCCAAGAATGAGCAGCGGCGAAAGCCATTCGATGCCGGTAGCGACTATCCAGGCGGTCACGGCAGTCCCGACATTGGCGCCGAGCAGCACGATCTGGGCCATCCGTGGCTTGATGAGGTCGCGCTCCACGAAAGAGGCCGTCATCAGGGCCGTCGCAGTCGAACTCTGCAGGGCGATGGTTGCCAGGAAACCTGACAGGATCGAGCGCGGCCCGTTCGCCGTGCCTGTCGCAAGCCCGGTCCTCAGGCGTGCGCCGAAGGCACGCGTGACGCCGTCCTTGACCTGCGCAAGGCCGAAGAGCAGCAGCGCAATCGCGCCGAACAGATTGATCATGACGATCGTGGATTCCATGGCCTTGGTCTTTTTCTTCTTCTTGAGAAGGGTCTCTCGATTCTACGTTTCCGTAGCAGAGTAAATCATTGGAATCTCACTGCCAGTGCAGATTTATTGATTGCCTGGCTAATTAATATAGGCGCTTTTGCGTCGATTCAAAGCGTCGTTTGCGACCTCAAGGCCGCCAAGGATCGGCATGGGGCCGGTTCACGACCAGACCGTCTGCCGCATTGCCTCACCTGTTATCATCGCGGTGGAGACGGCAAGGTTGATCGAACGCTGGCCTTCCACCATCGGAATCAGAATGCGCCCGTCGGCGCGCTCATGCACATGATCGGGCACGCCGGCGCTTTCACGGCCGAAGAGCAGGATATCGTCGGGACGGAAGGCGAAATCCGTGTAGCGCTGCGATGCCTTCGTGGTGGCGAGGATCAGGCGGCGGCCGGTGGCTGCACGCCATTCCTCGAAGCGTTCCCAATTGACATGGCGGGTGAGGGCGGCGGCGGCCAGATAGTCCATGCCCGCGCGCTTCAGGTTTCGATCGGAAATGTCGAAACCGGCGGGCTCGATGATGTCCACCGCAAAGCCCAGGCAGGCGGCAAGGCGCAGGATCGTTCCGGTATTGCCCGGGATATCGGGTTGATAGAGCGCCAATCTGAGGTCTGCCATGGAAATTGTCCGTTGAGATGATACGCAACTGGCCTATCCGAACTGTGATTTTGAGGCAACAGAACGCTTTTTGACCTTTCGATGGTCACTTTCCGAGCGGCCGGGGCTGGAAATTTAGGCATTTTCGCGTTATCGGTGCATATCTTCAATCGCCAACAGGGAGCGCCGACATGGATACATTTGTGCTGATGCGTCTCCCGCCCGTGATGCCACGCTTGGCGATCTGGCGCGTATAAGGCGCTTTTCTTTCCCCAATTGCCCATTTTGAATAATTGCGCGGCCATTACGGCCTCGCCCCTTGAGCCTTCGGTTCCCATATGTGCTTTCGTGCGCCGCAAGAGCGCAAAGCCGGGGCCGGAACGCGGAAGTTCTGGAGCGATTTCATGTTTGACTGGTTCGAACGGCGACTTAATCCCTATCCGAGCGAGGAGCCGGTCGCTCCCCCGAAGGGTCTTTTTGCCTTCTGCTGGCACTACAGCAAGCCGGCGGCGGGATGGCTTGCACTCATGGCCTTCCTGACAGCGCTGATCGCAGTCGGGGAAGTGGCGCTCTTCCAGTTCCTTGGCGATATCGTCGACTGGTTGACGAATGCCGATAAGGCAACCTTCCTGCAGAATGAGGGTCACAAGCTGATCTGGATGGGTGCGCTGGTGCTGATCGGATTGCCGCTCATTGCCGGTCTCGATTCGCTCATCATGCACCAGATGATGCTCGGCAATTATCCGATGATCGCGCGCTGGCAGATGCACCGTTTCCTGCTGCGCCATAGCATGACCTTCTTTGCCAACGAGTTCGCCGGACGCGTTGCCACAAAGGTCATGCAGACGTCGCTTGCCGTGCGCGAAACGGTCATGAAGATCCTCGACGTCTTCGTCTATGTCGTGACCTACTTTCTGTCGATGATCGTCATCATCGCTGCTGCCGACTGGCGGCTGATGCTGCCGATCCTCGCTTGGCTCGGCGTCTATATAGGCATCGTCGCTTATTTCGTGCCGCGGCTTCGCAAGATTGCGGCGCAGCAGGCGGATGCGCGCTCGCTGATGACCGGCCGCGTGGTGGACAGCTACACGAACATTGCCACCGTGAAGCTGTTCTCCCATGCCGGACGTGAAGAGGTCTATGCCAAGGAGAGCATGGACGGCTTCCTGGATACGGTGCACAGGCAAATGCGCAAAGTGACGCTCTTCCATATGAGCGTCTACATGAACAACTGCATTTCGTTGTTCATCATTTCCAGCCTGTCCATCTGGCTGTGGCTGAACGGCACGATCTCTGTCGGTGCGATTTCCATCGCCATCGGCCTTGCGATGCGCGTCAACGGCATGTCGCAGTGGATCATGTGGGAAGTCTCGGCGCTCTTCGAAAACATCGGCACCGTCTATGACGGCATGGAGATGATGTCGAAGCAGCACGATATCGTCGACAAGCCGGGCGCGCCTGCGCTGACGGCGAAGAAGGGCGCGATCCACTACGAACGCATCGGCTTCCACTATGGCAAGGGCAAGGGCATCATCGACAACCTGTCGCTCGATATCAAGGCCGGCGAGAAGGTCGGTCTGGTCGGTCGCTCCGGCGCCGGCAAGACGACGCTGATGAACCTGCTCTTGCGTTTCTACGATCTGGAAGCCGGGCGCATCACCATCGACGGCCAGGATATCTCAGATGTGTCGCAGGATAGCCTGCGCTCGCTGATTGGTGTTGTGACGCAGGATACGTCATTGCTGCATCGCTCGATCCGCGACAACATTGCCTATGGGCGTCCTGACGCAACTGATGAGGACATCATCGAGGCGGCAAGACGGGCGAATGCCTGGGAGTTCATCGAAGGGCTTGTCGACATGCACGGCCGCAAGGCGCTTGATGCGCAGGTCGGTGAGCGCGGTGTGAAACTCTCCGGCGGCCAGCGCCAGCGTATCGCGATCGCCCGCGTCTTCCTGAAGGACGCGCCGATCCTGGTGCTCGACGAGGCGACCTCGGCGCTCGATTCCGAAGTGGAAGCGGCGATCCAGGAAAACCTCTTCGCGCTGATGGAAGGCAAGACTGTCATCGCGATCGCTCACCGCCTGTCGACGCTAACCGAGATGGACCGGCTGATCGTGCTGGACAAGGGCCGCATTATCGAAAGCGGCACGCATGGCGAACTGGTCAGCCATGGCGGCATCTATGCCGATCTGTGGAATCGCCAGTCCGGCGGCTTCCTCGCCGATCATGAGGAAGAGGCCGAAGTCGCAGCCCAATAAAATAAGCCCTCCCCGTTTCTGCGGGGAGGGCTTTTCTTTTGTCCTGCTGAAGAAATCAATTTTCCGCTTAGAGCGTGCGGACTCGGTCGGCGCAGAGGCTGTCGGCCCAGTCGATGACGCGATGATGCTCCACGACAATGATCGAGTTCGAAGCAAGCGACTGAAGCGTGAAAATCCGCAACCGTTCCTCCCGTTCGATCCAGCTTGCGATGGCTTCCGTCACGATGCTGTCGCGCGGCACATCCAGCGCGTCCGCCAGGGCGTCGAGCTTTTCCGCAAGGGAAAGCGGAAGATGCGCATTGAGCGTTTTCGTTTCCATATCTGCGGTCTCCGGTAAGACGAGATCATGGCACGAGATCGTGGCTGCTTCCACCCGTATCAATGGCGATGACGCCGATATTACCGATCATTACGAAAATATAAGGTTGCGTCCGCCTTATATTCTCTTTGCCGCAATTCTGAACGGGCCTATATCGCGGTGATGCTGCTCACACCGATCCTTCGCCTGTTCGAAACCTGGATAGATCCTTTCCGCGCCAGCGACAATCTTCAGCCGCCGCGCAATACTTTTGGATTCATCTGGTTCTATATCGGTCAGGCCAAGTGGCCGTTTATCGCCATGCTGGTGCTCGGCGGCATGTCGGCGGCAATCGAAGCGGCCCTCTTCTGGTTCGTCGGACGCCTCGTCGACATCCTCAGCACGATCAAGCCCGGAGCCGGCTGGGGCACGCTTCTGGCCGCCCATGGCGGCGAGATTTTCGGCATGCTGGCGTTGATCGGCGTCGTCCGTTTCGTCGTCGCCTTCCTGATTGCGCTCATCGACCAGCAGGTGATCACGCCGGGTTTCTATAATCTGGCGCGCTGGCAGTCCTATCTGCATGTGTCGCGCCAGTCGCTTGCCTTCTTCCAGAGCGATTTTTCCGGCCGCATCGTTACCAAGGTCTGGTCGGCGGGGCAGGCGACGGGCGATCTCGTGACATCGCTGATGGAAAGCGTCTGGTTCGTCGGCATCTATGCCGTCACCACACTGGTTCTGGTCGGGCAGCTCGATTTTTCGCTGGCGGCGGTGGTTCTCTTCTGGCTGGCGGCTTTCAGCGTGCTTGCCCGCTATTTCGTGCCGCGCATCCGCTATCACTCGCGTGAAACCGCGGAGGCGGCCTCGCTGCTCAATGGCCGCATCGTCGATGCCTACAGCAATATCCAGACGCTGAAACTCTTCGCACGCGACGAGGAGAGCGACCGCTACATGCTTAACGGCTTCAACGCCTATCAGGAAACGGTGCTGCAGTTCACACGCTTCATCACCGGCGTTCGTGCGTCCATGGCGCTGCTCTCAGGCCTGATGATCGTCACCATGGCCGGCCTCAGCGTCGATCTGTGGCTGCGCGGGCTGATCAGCTCGGGTGGGGTCGCCTTTTCGCTGACGCTGGTTCTGCGGTTGAACTTCCTTCTCGGCCGATTGATGACCCAGTTCAACGGCATCATGCGCAATCTCGGCACCATTCAGAATGCGGCCGAGTTGATTTCCCAACCGCTGCATCTCGTCAACCGCCCCGATGCGAAGGAACTCGTCATCAAGCAGCCGGGTATCCGTTTCGAGAATGTTTCCTTCCATTACGGCAAGGAGAATGCGGTCATCGACAATTTCTCCTTGACGATCCGTCCTGGCGAAAAGGTCGGCATCATCGGCCGCTCCGGTGCGGGCAAGTCGACGCTCGTGAATATTCTCCTGCGTCTCTACGATCTCGAAGGCGGGCGCATCTTGATCGATGGGCAGGATATCGCCGCCGTCACCCAGGAATCATTGCGTATGCAGATCGGCATGGTCAGCCAGGATACGTCGCTGCTGCACCGCTCCGTGCGTGACAATATCCTCTTCGGTCGGCCTGATGCCGGAGAGGAACGCCTTGTCGAGGCCGCCAGACGCGCCGAGGCGCTCGATTTCATCGAGCGGCTGCGGGACCAGCAGGGCCGCAAGGGTTTTGACGCGCATGTCGGCGAGCGCGGCGTGAAGCTCTCGGGCGGCCAGCGCCAGCGTATCGCCATTGCGCGGGTGATGCTCAAGGACGCGCCGATCCTTGTTCTCGACGAGGCGACGTCGGCGCTCGATTCGGAAGTGGAAGAGGCGATACAGTCGAACCTCAACCGCGTGATGGAAGGCAAGACGGTGCTTGCGATCGCCCACCGGCTTTCGACGATCGCCGCACTCGACAGGCTTGTCGTGATCGACCGCGGCAAGATCATCGAGGAAGGAACGCATGATGCGCTTCTCAAGCAGGGTGGGCTTTACGCCGAGCTCTGGGCACGCCAGTCCGGCGGCTTCCTCGCTTCCGACGACGATACGCGCTCAGTATTCGCGAACGAAATCGCTGACTAGGCCGTAATGGTTCGAGCCGAAGCTGTCCTCCAGCCGGTTCGTCGCGCGGATAAGCAGCGGCGGTCTTGCGAAGATATGGTCGATGCTGATGCCGAACGAGCCGGCGCTGACCGGCCAGGTGGTGGGTTCCGGGAAATCTGTGGTCAGGCCGGTTCCGCGCAGAAAGTGCTGAATCGTCGGCGCGAGGATCGAGGAATTGAAATCTCCGGCGACTACCAGTGCACCCGTGTGCGACTGCATGAAGGCCGTGAGATCCTCGAGCTCGTCAGCCTGGAAATCATCAAAATATGGCTTTGACAGGTGAGGGAACAGAAAGTCGACAGGCGTTCCGTCGAAGTCGATCGATACCGACACGAGCCGCTTTTTCCAAAGCTCGCCGATGTCATGGATCTCCTGCCGGACAAAGGGACGCTTCGACAGCACAAGCGTATCGCATGTCTCGCTCGCATCGCAGCCGATACGGTAGGGATAGAGCTGCATAAGCCGTGGCAATTGCGCAAAGACCGGCTCGGCCTCCATGATGTCGACCACATCGGCGCCTGAAGCCAGTATGGCGTCGGCAATCCGCCCACCGTTTTCAAAATTGTCATTCTCGATATTGAAGGACATTAGCCGGAAAAGGAGAGGGGCATTCTCCGGAGGCGTCCTGCCGGCGAATTCGCGCAGCATGATGACGCCGTGGATATTCAGGAAGGTTGCCACCGCCAGCATCAGAAAGCCATACCAGTGCCGCTTGAAAAAGAGGGCAATGACCGCGCCGACTGCACAGACGATGCTGAGATGAATCTGGAAGCTGTAAATGAGCGAAAGCAGCCAGAAATCGGTGAAATAACGGAGCGAAACGAGAGCCAAGACAATGGTGATGAGGACGCTCAATACGCAGAAAACAGTATGCCTCATCGGCGCAAATCCAAATTCGTATGGCAAACTCACCAGCGCCTAACACGCCCCCTTGTTTGTTGCAACGCAGCAAAGTTGCAAGCCAGTGATTGCCTTAAAAAATTCACTGAAATTTCCCGCGACATTGTGCCCCCATCCCCTTGTCAAGGGTGGACATAATTTGCGATCAAGCATAGAACGCGCCGGATTGGTGGGGAATCTATGGCCGAAATATGTTCTGATAGATTCGCCGCCTCTGGAGGGGCAGGGCGGAATTCCGCGACAATTGCGCAGAGGATGGTTAAGCCGTGAGCGAACACGTAACGACAAGCGAGGCTTCAGAGCCCACTCGCCGTGATTTCCTTTATCTCACCACTGGTATGGCAGGTGCAGTCGGCGCCGTTGCGGTTGCCTGGCCGTTCATCGACCAGATGCGCCCGGATGCCTCGACGCTGGCATTGGCTTCCATCGAAGTCGATGTTGCGAGCCTTACGCCCGGCATGTCGCTGACGGTCAAGTGGCGCGGCAAGCCGATCTTCATCCGCAACCGCACGCCGGAAGAAGTGAAGGCCGCGGCCGATGTCCAGCTATCGGACCTCAAGGACCCGATCGCGCGCAATGCAAACCTTCCTGCCGACGCTCCGGCAACGGGCGCTGACCGCTCGGGCGGCAAGGATAAGGAAAACTGGATCGTCATGATCGGCACCTGCACCCATCTCGGCTGCGTTCCGCTCGGTCAGGCCGGTGAATACAATGGTTGGTTCTGTCCCTGCCATGGCTCGGTCTACGACACGGCCGGCCGCATCCGCAAAGGTCCGGCGCCACAGAACCTGGCGATTCCGACCTTTTCGTTTTTGTCCGACACGAAGATCAAGATCGGTTGAGGGGAGACTGATTAATGAGTGGCCATTCCAGCTACGAACCATCAACCGGCCTGGAAAAGTGGGTCGATGCGCGCCTTCCGCTGCCGCGCATGGTCTATGACAGCTTCATTGCCTATCCGGTTCCGCGGAACCTGAACTACGCCTACACGTTCGGCGCGATGCTCGCCGTCATGCTGATCGTACAGATCCTGACGGGCGTCACGCTCGCCATGCACTATGCCGCCGACACGACGATCGCCTTCAACTCCGTTGAAAAGATCATGCGTGACGTCAACCACGGCTGGCTGCTGCGCTACATGCATGCCAACGGCGCATCCTTCTTCTTCGTCGCCGTCTACCTGCACATCGCCCGCGGCCTCTACTACGGCTCCTACAAGGCGCCGCGCGAAATCCTCTGGATCCTCGGCGTCGTCATCTACCTGCTGATGATGGCAACCGGCTTCATGGGCTACGTTCTGCCCTGGGGCCAGATGTCCTTCTGGGGCGCGACGGTTATCACCGGCTTCTTCTCGGCCTTCCCGCTGGTCGGCGAATGGGTTCAGCAGTTCCTGCTCGGCGGCTTCGCCGTCGACCAGCCGACGCTGAACCGTTTCTTCTCGCTGCACTACCTGCTGCCCTTCATGATCGCCGGCGTCGTTGTGCTGCACATCTGGGCTCTGCACGTCACCGGCCAGACGAACCCGACGGGTGTCGAAGTCAAGACCAAGACGGACACGGTTCGTTTCACGCCTTACGCAACGCTCAAGGATGCGCTCGGCGTCTCGGTCTTCCTGATCGTCTATGCCTACTTCGTCTTCTACCTGCCGAACTATCTCGGCCATGCCGACAACTACATTCCGGCTGACCCGCTGAAGACCCCGGCCCACATCGTTCCGGAATGGTACTTCCTGCCGTTCTACGCCATGCTGCGTTCGATCACCTTCAACGTCGGTCCGATCGACTCCAAGCTCGGCGGTGTCCTCGTCATGTTCGGCGCCATCATCGTGCTGTTCTTCCTGCCCTGGCTGGACACTTCGAAGGTGCGCTCTGCGGTTTATCGTCCGTGGTTCAAGCTGTTCTACTGGCTGTTCGTGATCAACGCGATCATTCTCGGCTGGCTGGGTTCGCAGCCTGCAGAAGGCCTGTACACGACGATCTCGCAGTTCTGCACACTCCTCTACTTCGCCTTCTTCCTGGTCGCGATGCCGGTTCTCGGTCTGGTGGAAACACCGCGCCGCATTCCGAACTCGATCACTGAAGCGGTGCTCGAAAAGCGCAACAAGATTGCTGCGGCCAAGGCCTGAGCGAGCGACGGGAAGGAATAGAAACATGAAAAAGCTTGTTGCAAGCATTCTGTCGCTCGCGATCACAGCCGGTGCTGCCGGTGTGGCTTTTGCTCAGGAAGCGGCGGCTCCGGCTGCTCACCATGAGGAAAGCGCTACGCCGCATTATCCGCTGAAGGAGCCCAAGGAAATAGACTGGACCTTCGCGGGTCCATTCGGCAATTACGACAAGGGCCAGCTCCAGCGTGGCCTGAAGGTCTACACGGAAGTCTGTTCAGCCTGCCACTCGATGAACCTCGTACCCTTCCGCATGCTGAGCGAGCTCGGCTATTCGGATGCGCAGGTGAAGACCTTCGCGGCCAATTACGAAGTCCAGGACGGACCGGATGCCAGCGGTGAAATGTTCACCCGCAAGGCAGTTCCGTCCGACCACTTCCCGTCGCCCTATCCGAATGCGGAGGCTGCCGCTGCCGCCAACAACGGCGCTGCTCCGCCTGACATGTCGCTGCTCGCCAAGGCACGCGAAGTCGAGCGCGGCTTCCCGCAGTTCGTCTTCGACATCTTCACCCAGTACCAGGAAAGCGGCCCTGACTATATCTACTCGCTGCTGACTGGATATGAAGAGGCTCCGGCTGGCTTCCAGGTCCCGGCTGGTGCGCATTACAACCCGTATTTCCACGCGGCGGCAGCTTTTGCCATGCCGAAGCCGCTCTCCGACGACCAGGTGACCTATGACGACGGTTCGCCGCAGACGGTCGATCAGTATGCCAAGGACGTCTCGTCGTTCCTGATGTGGGCGTCCGAGCCGCATCTCGAAGAACGCAAGCGCACCGGCTTCATGGTCATGATCTTCCTGCTGATCTTCACCGTGCTGATCTACCTGACCAAGCGCTCGATCTATTCCCGGACCGATCACTAAGCAGACCCTTAGTCCCAAGGAAAAGGCGGCTTTATAGCCGCCTTTTTTATTTGGTTTGGTCCTGTTCAGTTGATAGTGTGCGGGCGTTTCATGCCCTCGCAGATACGGATTATCGATGAACAATACGCTTTCGGAGCTTGCGGCCAGCATCCGCTCCATTCCGGATTACCCCAAGCCCGGCATCATCTTTCGCGACATCACCACGCTGCTCGGCAATCCGCGTGCCTTTCGCCGTGCGGTCGATGAGCTCGTGCAGCCCTATGCCGGGCTGAAGGTAGACAAGATCGCCGGCATGGAAGCGCGGGGCTTCATCCTCGGCGGCGCGGTCGCACATCAGCTGTCCTCCGGCTTCGTACCGATCCGCAAGAAGGGCAAGCTGCCGCATGACACGGTGCGCATCGCCTATAGCCTCGAATATGGCGTGGACGAGATGGAAATGCACCGCGATGCCGTCCAGCCGGGCGAGAAGGTAATCCTCGTTGACGATCTGATCGCCACGGGCGGCACTGCTGTGGGCGCAACACAGCTTCTTCGCCAGATCGGCGCGGAAGTGGTCGGTGCCTGCTTCGTCATCGATTTGCCGGATCTCGGCGGCCGCAAGAAGCTCGAAGACCTCGGTGTCGACGTGCACACGCTCGTAGAATTCGCCGGCCACTGAGCATGTCAATTTCAGTAGAACCGTTGCCGGCTCTGCTGAAATTGCTCCAGTCGGTCATTCGAATTCCAGCACGCTGCTTTCGAAACGGATGACGGGAATACCGTCCTGATTGACGCCTTCACAAAGAATGGTGTTGAGATGCCAGCCCGGTCGCGACGCAAGCGGCCGGCCCGAGAGAAAGGTCACGGAGTAGCTGACCGTCTCATCAACGAAAATCGGCTTCAGCCATTGCAGCTTCTGGAAGCCGGGTGAGGGGCCGAGGTTCGGTGGCTCCAGGCCCTCCTTCTTCAGCCGGCCAATCTCGGCCATCCAGTATTTGAGGAAGCAACTCATCCAGGCGGCCGTGGTATGCCAGCCAGACGCGCAGAGCGCGCCGAACATGGTGTCTTTGGCGGCATCCTCATCGGTATGGAAGCGCTGCGGATCGTATTTCCTGGCGAATCGGAGGATGTTTTTCTCCGTAAAGACGTAGGTGCCGATCTCGGTCTTTTCGCCCTTGTCATAGAGTTCCGACATTCTCATGCGCTTGCCTCCTGGCTGCCACGCATGCCGAAGATGACGGAATTTTCCGACAAGCAGACCAATTCGCCGCGCTGGTTTTCCACTTC
Source organism: Hyphomicrobiales bacterium (assembly GCA_900473185.1). Lineage (GTDB taxonomy): Bacteria > Pseudomonadota > Alphaproteobacteria > Rhizobiales > Rhizobiaceae > Rhizobium. Next base: position 83,261 of record UCKU01000027.1, read on the forward strand.
ATGGCGAAACTTGACGATGCCGAGGCTTGGACGCGAGCGCATCGGACGCACCTCCAGCACCGTCGAATGGCCGGAGAGCGTGTCGCCCGCCAGCACCGGTTTGCGCCATTCCATGAAATCGACGCCCGGTGCACCTTCGCAAAGCGAGTTCAGCACGAAGCTGTCGGCCATCATGCGCATGAACATCGCCGAAGTGTGCCAGCCGGAGGCGGCAAGGCCGCCGAGGATGCTGGCACGGCCTGCCGCTTCGTCCAGATGCATCGGCTGCGGGTCGAACTCCGCGGCGAATTCGATGATTTCGGGTGCCGTTACCGGCTTTGGACCGAGCGGGAAGCGCCGGCCGGGCTGGAAATCCTCATAGGCGAGCTTTTCTGCAGGCATCAGGGTCTCTCATCATAGGCAGGGCTCATTGCTTACAATAGCATCCGCGCGGGCTCAATGATTCCCTAGGGGCGAACCAGAATGGCAGAACTAAGGTCGATACTCGATGAGGCGGCGCGGGAGGGGTTGATCACCGCAGAGGCCAGCGAGCGGCTGGCGTCGTTCCTTGTGGCGCGTGGCGTGATCGTCGAGGCGCAGGCGGCTGGGCCTGAAGAGCCTGCCTGGTCTGATACCGAGACGCCGCGCTTCGTGCGCGGCTTCCATGATGTACTGATCACCATCGGCATTCTCATCGCACTTGCGGGCCTCTGGGGGCTTGCCTCGCTCTATGCGGTGCTGCCTGCGATCCTGGTGCTGGCGGAAATCCTCGTGAAGCGCCAGCGCCTCGCGCTGCCGGCTGTCGTGCTGACGCTGGCGGTTTTTTTCTGGACCTTCCGGATGATGCTGTCGGTCTATCCCTCGAATGCCGATCTGTGGCTGACCGGCGATGGTATCGATAGGTTCATCGTCGCATTTCCCGTCATCATGGGGCTTTTCTATCTGCGCTACCGTGTGCCGCTTGCGCTTGCGCTTTGCATCTTCTCGGGGCTTGCCCTCGTGCTCGCGCTCGTCTTCCGCCTGCTGCAATGGGGGAGCGACGACGATGCCTTCATCCTCAACCATCCGACTCTCGTGTCGGTCATCCTGTTTGCCTGCGCCGTTGGCCTGTTCGTCGCCGCACTCGGCTTCGATCTCAGCGACAGGTTCCGCCGCACGACGCGATCGGATGTCGCCTTCTGGCTTCATCTCGTCGCCGCGCCGGCCCTGCTTTACAGCATCCGGATATTGCTCTCGCTGGACGGCGGCTGGCTGGATATCATGGACGCCAACTCCTTCAAGACGCCTGTTGTCGTCGTAATCGTCGCGCTGCTGATGCTGATTGGCCTGATCATCGACCGGCGCGCTTTCGTGACGTCCGGCCTGCTGACGCTGGGACTGGCGATCTATGGGATATTCCGGCAGGGGAGTGCGACCGTCGATACTTACATCTTCGGAACGCTTGTCGTCGTCGGCGTGATCGTGCTCGTCATCGGTACGGGCTGGATGCCGCTTCGGCGCATCGTGCTGCGCGCATTGCCGTCAGGCGTGGTAGAGAGGCTGCCGCCCGGCTGAGCAGCAGCCTTGTGTATTAGGTGTTGAAGCGGAAGTGGATGACGTCGCCGTCCTGGACGACATATTCCTTGCCTTCGTCGCGTGCCTTGCCGGCTTCCTTGGCACCGACTTCGCCGCCGAACTGGATGTAGTCGTCATAGGCGATGGTGTTGGCGCGAATGAAGCCGCGTTCGAAATCCGAGTGGATGACGCCGGCCGCCTGCGGCGCCTTGGTGCCGCGTTCGATGGTCCAGGCGCGGGTTTCCTTCGGGCCGACCGTGAAGTAGGTGATGAGGTCGAGCAGCTTGTAACCGGCGCGGATCAGGCGATCGAGGCCCGCTTCGTCAAGACCGAGGGCCGAGAGGAATTCCTTGGCCTCTTCATCCGGAAGCTGGGCGACTTCGGATTCGATCGCCGCCGAGATGGTGACGGTTTCGGCACCCTGAGCCTTGGCCATCGCAGCGACGGCCTCGGTATATTTGTTGCCGGTCGCGGCATCGCCTTCGGCGACGTTGCAGACATAGAGAACCGGGTGCGATGTCAGAAGGTTGAGGCCCTTCAGGATGTTGATCTCTTCGGCATCGAGCTTCGAAAGCAGCGTACGGACTGGCTTGCCGTCCTGCAGCAGCGCCAGTGAGGCTTCCATGATCGGCAGCATCGCCATGGAATCCTTGTCCTTGCCGGTGGCGCGCTTGCGCGTCTGCTCGGTGCGGCGCTCAAGGCTGTCGAGGTCGGCAAGCATTAGTTCGGTCTCGATCGTGTCGGCGTCGGCAACCGGGTCGATGCGGCCTTCCACGTGGGTGATGTCGCCATCTTCGAAGCAGCGCAGAACATGCACGATGGCATCGACTTCGCGGATATTGGCGAGGAACTGGTTGCCGAGGCCTTCACCCTTCGACGCGCCGCGCACGAGGCCGGCAATATCGACGAAGTTGATGCGGGTCGGGATGATTTCCTTCGACTTGGCAATATTGGCGAGCTTCTGCATGCGCGTGTCGGGAACGGCGACTTCGCCGGTGTTCGGTTCGATCGTGCAGAAAGGATAGTTCGCCGCCTGCGCTGCTGCCGTCTTGGTGAGCGCGTTGAAGAGGGTCGATTTGCCGACATTCGGCAGGCCGACGATACCGCATTTGAAGCCCATGGCTGAAACCTGCTGTTTTCAAGAATTCCTTGGCCGTGGCTATGGGATAAAGGAGGAGAACGGTCAAGTCTTAGAGAGCTTTTCTCGCCGCTCCCTTGCCGTCAGGGCCTGGCGGCCTTATTCTTGTCGCGGCGGGATTTCCCCCGGCACCATGTGTCGAAATTCTGCAATCGAAAAAGTGTAGTTAGATCGAAACCCCTTCCCATGTCATCAACGGGCGGATTTCCGATGGTTGACAACGATATTGCCTTGAAACCCAAGACCAGAACGAAGCTCAAGCTGGACAAGCCGAAGCTTTACAAGGTCATTCTGGTCAATGACGATTATACGCCGCGCGAGTTCGTCATTATGGTGCTGAAGATCGTCTTCCGCATGAGCGAGGATACCGGCTACCGTGTGATGATGACGGCACACAAGCTCGGTTCGTGCGTGGTGGTCGTCTGCACCAAGGATATTGCGGAGACAAAGGCCAAGGAGGCCATCGACCTTGCCAAGGAGATGGACTTTCCGCTGATGTTCACGACAGAGCCCGAGGAATAGGGCGTGCGTCTCAAGACGGCCGGCGGATTTGGTAGCCGGTCTTGTCCTGCATGAAACCGCAATTTTCGTAGAAACGCAGCGTCGCCGGATTCTTCGATCCGGTCAGCAGCATGACCTTGTAGCAGCCGGCATTCCAGGCTTGCGCAATCGCATGCCGGATGACCCTGCCGGCATAACCTTGCTGGCGGTGATCGGCGTGGGTGACGACGTTTTCGATCAATGCATAGGAAGCGCCATTGCGCGTCAGGTTGGGCACGATGATCAGCGTGACGGTCGCAGCAGCAATCTCGCCGGCAACGCCGATGAGGACCGTCATGCCGGGCTGCGCCAGAATAGCGGAGAAACGTTCTATTGCCACATCGGGCGCGAGGACCGGATCGCTCGGGCTGAGGTGCTGGTAAAGGGTAGTCAGGTTCTGCAGGTCGCCGGCGACCGCAGGTCGGATGGTGAAATCCCCGCCTGCCATTGCGTTCAGTCGCCCTTGTTGCCGAACATCTTTTTCAGCATCTCGGCCATGGGGCCGGTCGCCGGAAGCTTCTGCTGGCTCTGATTGCGGGCCTGATGGATATGGGACTTTCCCGCCGGCTTCTTCTCCGGCTTCGGCTTTTCCTCTTCCGCCTTGCCGCCGAGCGCCAGCGCGATCTTGTTCATCAGCTGGGAATCCTCTTTGCGAACCAGCATCTCGGCATTGTCGGCGAGCGTGTCGAGCAGCGGCTCCAGCCAGTCGCTGTCGACCTTGGCGAAATCGCCGAGCACATGGTTGTGCACCAGTTCCTTCACACCGGGATGGCCGATGCCGAGGCGCAGCCGACGGTATTCCTTACCGCAATGGGCGTCGAGCGACTTGATGCCGTTGTGGCCGCCATGGCCGCCTCCGGTCTTCAGCCGCGCCTTGCCGGCCGGCAGATCGAGCTCGTCATAGATCGCCACGAGATCGGAAGGCTGCAGCTTGTAGAAGCGCATGGCTTCGCCGACTGCTTCGCCCGACAGATTCATGAAGGTCTGCGGCTTGATCAGCAGCACCTTCTCACCCGCCAGTTCGCCTTCGGAAATCTCGGCCTTGAATTTCTTCGACCAGGGCGAAAAGCTGTGGCGTCGGTAGATGGCATCCACCGCCATGAAGCCAATATTGTGCCGGTTGCCGGCATATTTCGCGCCGGGATTGCCGAGACCCGCGATGATCAGCATGGCCTGTCTTCCTTGCAAGAGCTGTTGGCGTTCACCACCGCGAAATGGCGGCAAAGTCAAGTGGCAAAGGCGGGCGTGAAGGGCAGGCGGCCGATCATTTCAGCAGATGCAGACCATATTTCAGGAAGATCTGCTTCTGTTCGCCGCTGGCGATCAGCTTGTCCAGTGAGGCCTGCATGCGCGCCAGAAGATCGTCCGGGAAATTTTTCTCGCAGGCAATACCCATCGGCTGGGAGGACAGCACCGTCACCATTTCCAGCGGCTGGTCGGCCTTCAGCTTGTCGAAATAGAGTTCGGAGATCGGCATCATGTCGATGCGCCCGCCGAGCAGCTTGCGCAGCGTCGCGTTGAAATCGCTGGCGACATCAAGCTTGGTGAAGCCCTTCTCCTTCAGCGTCACTTCCGTGTAGTCGTCGCGCTGTGTGCCGATGACATATTTCTTCGCCTCTTCGAGATTGGTGGCCGAGACACCCGATCCCTTGCGGGTGATCAGGATGTTGCGGTCGATGAGAAGCGGCTCGACCCATTTGAACAGGCCGTCACGCGCGGCGTTATGGGCGGTTGCGAATACGCAGGTCATCGGTGTCGTGCGCGCGAGACTGAAGGCGCGGGCCCAGGGCATCACGTCGAGCGTATAGTCGACGCCTATATCGGCCATCACCTTCTCGACCTGTTCGACGGTCGCGCCCTTGATGACTTTTCCGTCGCGGTAGTTGAAGGGGGCGTATTCCTCGGTCACGAAGGCTACCGTCTGGGCTGAGGCAGACGTGGCAAAGCAGGGTAGGGTAATAAGAGCAAGAAGCAGCAGCTTTTTCATCGCGATACCTCCCATATCTCGTCAGTTCATGAAGCGCGCGCCACGTTCGGCAGCGAGCTGCTTAGTTCCTCGATCAGCTTGGCGGCATTCTGCGGACGGTGGAACAGATAGCCCTGACCATAATCAAGGCCCATCTGGTGCAGCGTGCTGCATTCCTCCTCCGTCTCAATGCCTTCGGCGATGACGGTGCAGTTCATCTTGTGCGACAGCGTGGTGATGCCTTCGATCAGCATGCGGCTCTTCTGGCGCACGTCATCGTCGGTATCATTGATGGCGCGGGTGAAGGACTGGTCGATCTTGATGATGTCGACCGGGAAGCGATTGAGATAGCTCAGCGACGAGTAGCCGGTGCCGAAATCGTCAAGCGCGATGCGGCAGCCGAAACGGCGCAATTCCGTCACGATCATGCGGATCTGCGGGTTGTCGTGCATCAGCACAGCCTCGGTGATCTCGACGACGATGCGATCCGGCAGGATGCCGTGGCGGCCGAGGATGGCGGCAAGGCGGGCGGCGAGCGCCGGCTCGAACTGCAGCGGCGAGAAATTGATCGCGAGATAGGTGTCCTGCATGCCGGGCAGGCGCGAAATCTTCGCCAGATTGGCGATTGCCTTTTCCATGATGACGTTGCCGACGCGGACGATCTTGGCCGTCTCTTCGGCCACGCTGATGATCTCGGCCGGCGGCATAAGACCCTTCTGCGGATGATTGAGGCGCATCAGCGCCTCGAAGCCGGCGATACCGCCGCCGTTGAGGTTGACGATCGGCTGGAGATAGGCCTCGAACCAGTCGTCGGCGAGGCCGGCTTCGATATGGGCTTCGATCTCGGCGCGGCGGCGAGCATGATCGAGCATGCCGCTATCGAAGATCTGTGCGCCGTTCTTGCCGTCGCGCTTCTTGGCGTACATGGCCATGTCGGACTTCTGCAACAGTTCGGCGGCGGTCGCAGCGTGGCGAGGATAGATGGCAATACCGACAGAAGCACTGAGATGCATGTCCGGACCGAAGGGCGTCTCGAAGATCGAAGCGATCTGGTCGCACATGGCGCGGGCGCGCTTTTCGGCATTCTTGGCCGGCAGCAGGATGGCGAATTCATCGCCGCCAAGCCGGGCGGCTTCATCGGAGGGGGCAAGCAGCGTCTTCAGCCGCTCCACGAGTTCGATGAGGGCAGCATCACCGGCGGCGTGGCCCATATTGTCGTTGATCCACTTGAAGCGGTCGAGGTCAACGAAGAGGCAGGCGAGCTCCTGATCAGCGGCATCGGCGGCTGCGATCTTACTGTCGAGCACGGCTTCGAAGCCCTGGCGGTTCAATAGGCCGGTCAGATGGTCTGATATCGCCTGGCGATGGTTGCGGTCTTCGGAGGCCTTCAGTTCCGTCACATCGGTCATGACGGAGAGCGACTGACCTTCCTGTCCATGGGGCGTGAGGGCCGATTCCATGATTAGGACGTCCATGATGCGGCCATCCATGCAGATGAACTTGACGGTGACGTCGCCGGTGCCGTTCTCACGCTGGCTTTTGCGCTTGATGAACTTGTCACGGGTGAAGGAGGTAACGAGATCGGAAAAGTTCCGGCCGATGACGGCGGCGCGGTGATAGCCGGTCGCAAGCAGCCAGTAGTCGCTGACGGCGGTGATGCGGTCTTCGTCGTCAAGAGAGAAGAGCATGGCGGGCGTCAGGTTGTAGATGTCGGTGGCGCGGCGATGCGCGAGCTTCAGCTCGGTTTCCTCGTTTTCAAGCTTCGTCTGCATTTCGTTGAAGCTTTGGGCGAGGCGGCCCATTTCATCGTTCGACTGCCAGTCGACATGGTGGCGGGAGCCGAGCTGGCGTGTTGCCTCGATCGCAGCCGTCAGGCGCATCAGAGGCTGGATGACGAAGATGCGGTTGCCGATGAGCGCGGTTGCAAAAACGGCCAGCACCGCGAAAATGAAGATCGAGATGAAGACGACCTCTTCCTGCTTCAGGCCGGAAAACAGGCCGAGTGCCGGATAGAAGACGGAAATGCTGCCGAGGTTCTTCGGTCCATCGACGGTGTTGTAGATGATGGCGCGGGAAACCTGAACCAGCTTGCCATCGAAGGACCTCGGAATGGTCGACTGGCTGACGTCGAGCTCGCCGGACTGGTCGCGGACTTCCACCTTGACGATGGCGCCCTGCGAAACGACCGTCGCGCTGATCTGGGTCACGCTATCGGCATCGAGATCCCAAAGCGGCTTGGCGAGCGCCTGGGCATTGGCCACAAGAAGAACGGAAATATGGTCGCGTATTTCCTTGTCGGCGCGCTCAGAGGAAAGGAAAAGAAAAAGAACAAAGAGGGGAGCTACAAAAACAAGCAGCGCGCCGCAAACAATCGCAAAAAATCTGTTCTCAACGGAATTATTCATGGTTCCGTTTGCTCCACGGGGTCGGAATATTCTGCGGTCACGCAGCAGGGCGGGGACTTCGCAACCAGCCGGGGCATGCTTCCATGAATGTGTTAAATGTTGCTGAAATAAGCCTTTTTCGGCAATGAAAAAGCCCGTCTTCCTGACGGAAAACGGGCCTTATGCTTTACAAATTGGTAGAAGCGATCAGGCTTGTGCTTCGCCTTCGGCAGCAGCTTCGTCGATGCCGCCAGCCGGAGCAATGATCGTCGCGATGGTGAAGTCGCGATCGGCGATGACGGGCGTTACACCCTTCGGCAGGGTGACTTCCGAAATATGAATGCTGTCGCCGATCTTGTGACCGGAAAGGTCAACCGTGAAGAATTCCGGGATCGCGTCGGCCGGGCAGTGAACTTCGACTTCGTGACGAACGATGTTCAGAACGCCGCCGACCTTGAGGCCCGGGGACTTGTCTTCGTTGACGAAGTGAACCGGGATTTCAACGGTAACCTGGGTGTTGCCAGATACGCGCAGGAAATCGACGTGCATCGTGAAGTCGCGGACCGGATCGAGCTGGTAGTCCTTCGGCAGAACCTTGTACTTCTTGCCGTCGACGTCGATGGTCGCTACGGTGGTCATGAAACCACCGGCATGAATGCGCTTCGTCACCTCATTGGTGTTGATAGCGATAGAAACTGGGGCCTGCTTGTCACCATAGATGACAGCGGGAATAAAGCCGTTGCGGCGGAGTTCACGGGCGGACCCCTTACCAACCCGTTCGCGCGCCTCGGCCTTGAGCTCGTAAGTTTCGTGGCTCATGGCTAGTCCTTTCGAGGTTATTTGGAGAGTCCACAGCGGGCTTGAAGCCTTGTGCCGTCGGACCGGAGGCGGGCAAGCCCATCCTCATCCGCGTTGCCTCCAAGGGTGTCTACGCGGACGCGTGGCCTATAATATAAGTGTCACGCAAACGCAAGCGGTGACGGGCTCTGCCTGGAGAACCAAGGCTGTTGGCCGTATCCGTTGATCGCGCCTCATCGGCACTACACCCGAAAGATCGCGAAATGCAATCCCTGGTGTTTTGCAAGCCGTTCCAAAAACCGCTGATAAGCCTTCGTTGTTCGGGCGTTAATCACAAAGTCGAACAGAAGGTTCCACTTTACCTGCGAAGGCGCCGGATTATCCCTTCTTTAACGCGGCAAGACCGATGTCAGGCTTGAAAAGAATGGGTTTTCTCATGTTTGCGATCGTATACTGCCTGACATACCAACATGACTTTACGCTGGTTCTTCTGGCTGCCGCACTATGCCTTGTGTCCAATTTCGGAACGATCCTGTTCCTGAGAAGCGCTGGCAGGTCAAACGGCGTGCCACGCTGGATCTGGCTTTCCGTGGCGGGGGCGGCAGGCGGCTTCGGCATTTGGTCGACGCATTTCGTTGCTATGCTCGCCTATGATCCGGGCATCGTTGTCGGTTATGATCGCTATCTGACGCTTATTTCGCTCGGCGCGGCCTTTGCCTCTACCTTTGTGGCAGGCCTTGCCGCGGTGTCGCTTCCTGGTTCTCAGGCCAATATTGCTGCAGGCCTGGTTTTTGGCGTCGGTGTCGCAGCCATGCATTTCGTCGGCATGGCCGGTCTGCAGGTTCCTGGGACCATCGTCTGGGATCGACATCTCGTTATCGCTGCGCTGATCATATCGGCTGCCATGGCGACCTGGGGATTTACGCTCACAAAAAACTGGAAGGGTTCGAACTGGAGCATTCTCGCTGCGGCGTCTGCGCTGTCGCTCGGCATCGTTTTGATGCATTTCACCGCGATGGGCGCGCTAAAGATTATCGAAGGGGGCGCAAACGCGATCGAGCCGCAGGCGCTTTCCAAGCCGTTCCTTTTGGTGACCATTCTCGTCGTATCGATCTCAATGCTCGCTTCGGGCATTTCGGCATCGATCATTGCGTTTCGCGCCGCCAAGCAGGCGAGTGCAAGCGAGACCAGGTTTGAGTTGCTCCTGCAGGGCGTGACGGATTACGCAATCTACATGCTCGATCCTTCAGGCGTCGTGACGAACTGGAATGCGGGGGCGGAACGCGCGAAGGGCTATAGCGCCGCTGATATCGTCGGCCAGAACTTCGCCCGGTTCTACTCCGCAGAGGATCAGCAGAATGGTGTTCCGCAGCGAGCTCTCGCATCCGCTCTCGCCAACGGCAGGTTTGAGGCAGAGGGGCTGCGTTTTCGCAAGGACGGATCCTCGTTCTGGGCACATGTCGTCATCCAACCCGTGTATGACGATGGCCATCATCTCATCGGATACGCGAAGATTACCCGCGATATCACGCAGGCAAAGATCGACGGGGATCGCATCAAAGAAGTATCGAGGAACCTCGATCTGGCACTGGAGAATATGAGCCAGGGCATCTCGATGTTTGACCGCAATGAGCGACTGATTCTCGCAAACGCCAGGTATAGCCAGCTCTTCGGATTCCCTGAGAATTTCATTCGCCCGGGTCTTAGCTATTCCGAGATCGTTCGCAGCGGCTATCAGATCGTTTTTGGCGATAGTGATGCTGCGGATTCGAGGGCGACCGATCACTATCGCAGGCATATGGCGACCATGCGCTCCGGCCAGAAGACCCTGGTGCATCAGACGACGAGCGGTCGGTCAATTCTTGCGACGTTTAATGTTCTCGCGGATGGTGGCTGGGTTACGACATTCGAAGACATTACCGAACGGCTGGCGCGCGAAGAGAAAATCGCGTTCATGGCCAAGCACGATGCTTTGACCGGTCTGCCGAACCGTCCCACCTTCAACGACTATCTCTCACATCAGCTGACAATTGCCAAAAGGCTGTCGACCAAGGTTGCGGTGATTGGCATCGATCTGGATAAATTTAAAGAGATCAATGACCAGATGGGCCATGTGGCCGGAGATTTCGTGTTGAGCACATTGGCCGCACGATTGAACGGGATCCTGCGTGACGAGGAACTCGTCGCCAGGCTTGGCGGCGATGAGTTCGCGGCTGTGAAGCGCTTCAACGACAGGGCAGAGCTAGACGACTTCGTTGCGCGGCTGGAAGCCACGCTCATGGAGAAGATGGATTTCGAGGGGCATCACATCGTCCCCGGCGCAAGCGTTGGTGTTGCACTTTACCCCGACGCCGGCGAAAACGCCGAAACGCTTCTCGCAAACGCAGATCTGGCCATGTATCGCGCAAAACACGAGGTCGGGCGCAATGTTTGCTTCTATGAAGAATCCATGGATGAAGTGTCGCGCGACCGGAGAAGGCTGGCGCGTGACCTCTGGGTCGCGATCGAGCGCGACCAGATGTACCTTCACTATCAGGTGCAGAAGTCGGTGGCGACCGGCAAGACGACCGGTTACGAAGTGCTGCTCCGATGGAACCATCCTGAACGCGGAAACATCCCGCCCGTCGATTTCATTCCGATTGCCGAGGAATGCGGGGCGATCATGCCGATCGGAGAATGGGTCCTTCGCGAGGCATGCAGGGAAGCGGTCAGCTGGAAGGAAGACATCAAGATCGCCGTCAATATTTCGCCCATCCAGATTGCCCATGCGAACATCGCGGAACTGGTTCGCTCCGTCCTCCAGGAAACGGGCCTGCCAGCATCGCGGCTCGAACTTGAAATAACCGAGTCATCGATCATCGTCGACAAGAGCAAGGCGCTGCTTGCGATGCGCGCGCTCAAGCAGCAGGGCGTTGCGATCGCCATCGACGATTTCGGAACAGGCTATTCGTCGCTCGAGACCCTTCGCTCGTTCCCCTTCGACAAGATCAAGCTCGATCGCAGCTTCATGAACGAAGTCGAGACCAGTCAGGAAGCAAAGGCGGTCATTCGCTCCATCCTGGCGCTGGGACGCGGCCTGTCGATCCCCGTGCTTGCTGAAGGCGTCGAAACGCTGAGCCAGCTCGAACTATTGACATCCGAAGGCTGTGACGAGGCCCAGGGCTACTATTTCGGTCGCCCGGCGCGAATGGAACAACAATCGGTTACGCTCAATACTGCGGCCTGACGCAAAGCGAGATCAGAATCGAGGGCCTTCGTATGCGGCAGTGCCCGACAGGATATGTTCACTCTCAGCCGTGATCGCAAAATAACATTTGTCCAAACGTGCCGGGTTGACACTGGAAGCTATCCGATCTTCCTATGGCCGCATTCAAAGCGGCTGAGGAGAGTGTGAATGCGTCTCAAACTTGTCACGACAACGAGCCTTGTTGCCTTATCGCTGTTCGGGGCAGCGCAAGGGGCTGAGATCAATCAGGATGGAGCGAACAAGCTTCGCGACAGCCTGACGGGCTTCCTGCCCGAGGATTTCGCCAAGAGTGGTTTTGTGACCGTCAACCCGGCGGGTACCCGCTATGAGGTTATCTACGATCTCGCCAAACTGCTTTCAAAAGTGGATACGACCAAGTACGTGGTAAACGGGCTGACGCCCTGGTCGGTCTTCGCCACACCGCTCGACAGTGGGCTCTGGAATCTCGAAGGCAATAACAGCTTCAACATCTCCGGCAACGTCAAAGGGCCGGACGACAAGAGCACCGATTTCACTTATTCCATTGCCTCGATGGTCTATAACGGTGTCTTCGATCCGGCGATCGCCTATCTGCGTTCCGGCGATTTCAAGGCCAGCGATATCCACCTCACGTCGAAGTCCGATGCCGATCAGGTCGATGCGAGCTTTGCCGGCATGAATTACAGGCTCGATTCGACTGACAGCGCCAGCGGCAATGGCCGGCTGGACTTCAAGGCGAATGGCGCGTTTACCGCGCTGTCGGAGACGGTTACCAGCGCGCAGACGCCGCCGGTCACCATCAAGGCGGATTCGATCGACTTCAATGCCGATGTAGCCAGCCTGCCGGCGAAGGAAATTCGCGATATCGTCTTCTTTATCCTTGACCATGTGGATGAGAAGGAACTCAGCAAGGAAGACGGCGAAAAGCTGAAGGCCGTCCTCAAGGCATCCTTTCCGCTGTTTTCCTCGGCCAACGAAACGATCACGGTCAATAATCTGGCGGTCGGCACCGTCGCCGGAAGTGGCGGCGCCAAGGCCTTCGGCTATAATTTCTCGGTCGACGGGCCGAGCGATGCGGTCCGATTTGCCTTCGGCATGAATGCCCAGGAGCTCACGCTCGACAGCCCGGTCGTGCCGGCGAGCTACCATGCCTTCCTGCCGAAGAGCATCGATATGCAGATCGCCGTGCCGGACATGGATTTCGCCGCTTTTGGCGACGAGTTCATGAAGATCGATTTCTCGTCGGGCAACAATTCGGAAGAAAGCGGCAAGCTGGCTGCCGAAAAACTCTTCCACGACGGCGTCGTCGTCGTCGATCTGCCGAAGTTCACAGCTGTCTCGGATGTCTACGATATCGACGTCACCGGCAAGCTGCAGGGCCGCGTCGATACGCAGAAGGATTATTCGCTCCAAGCTTCGATCCTGGCGCGGGATCTCGACAAGTCGATCGCCGCCATCCAGGAGCTTGCCAAGAGCGATCCGAACCTCCAGCAGGTCTCCTTCGGCATGATGATGGCCAAGGGCTTTGCCAAGACGGACCCGGATGGCCGCTCGCGCTGGGATATCAGCGTCGCCGGTGACGGCTCCGTGGCGATCAACGGCCAGCAGATCAAGGGGCCGGATGGTCAGGAAGAGGACCAGGATCAGGGGCAGGAGTCCGAACAAGAGCAGGGGCAGGAACCGGAGCAGGGTCAGCCGCAATAAGTGCTCTGAACTGCAGCCTGAAACGAAAAGAGCCGGTCTCGCGCCGGCTTTTTTGCGTCTGGTGTCACAGGGACATTGGTCGGCAAATCGATTGCCGCCGCTCAGGAGTTCACAAGAAAGGCACCTGATCTCTGCCAGGTCGGCTTTGGGATGATGATGGCCAAAGGCTTTGCTGACACCAACAGTTCGGACGGCACAGCGACCATTAATGGTCAATCACTGAGAGGACCATCCAGCACGGATCAGCGGTAAACGTCAGGGAACTGCAGTTCGAAGATCAAAAGAGCCGGTCGAATGCCGGCTCTTTTAGTCGAAGAGGCTGGAGACGGACTCTTCCTGTGCCGTACGGCTGATGGCTTCGCCGATCAGCGGTGCTGTCGTCACGACGCGGATATTGTGGGCCGAGAGCACGGCCGTGGTTGGCTGGATGGAATCCGTGATGACGAGTTCGCGCAGTTTCGAGGAGGTGACGCGGGTGACGGCGCCGCCGGAGAGAACGCCATGGGTGATATAGGCGGTAACGCTGGAGGCGCCCTTGGCGAGCATGGCGTCGGCCGCGTTGCAGAGCGTGCCGCCGGAATCGACGATGTCGTCGATCAGCAGGCAGTCCTTGCCGGTAATGTCGCCAATGATGTTCATGACTTCGGATTCACCCGGCCGATCGCGACGCTTGTCGACGATCGCCAGAAGACAGTCCAGCCGTTTGGCGAGCGCGCGGGCGCGCACCACGCCGCCGACGTCAGGCGAGACGACCATGACGTTGCTGAGGTCATAGTGGCTCTTGATGTCGCGCGTCAAAACGGGCAGGGCAAAGAGGTTGTCTGTGGGGATATCGAAGAACCCCTGGATCTGCCCCGCATGGAGATCGAGCGTCATGACGCGGTCGGCGCCGGCTTCGGTAATCAGGTTTGCGACCAACTTGGCGGAGATCGGCGTGCGGCCGGAGGCGCGGCGGTCCTGACGGGCATAACCGAAATAGGGAAGCACGGCCGTGATGCGGCGAGCTGACGAACGACGCATCGCGTCGATCATGATCAGCAGTTCCATCAGGTGGTCGTTGGCGGGAAAGGCGGTGGGCTGCACGAGGAAGACGTCCTCACCGCGGACATTTTCCTGGATTTCCACGAAGATTTCCTGGTCGGCAAACCTTCGAACGCTGGCTTTCCCCAAGGGAACGTTGAGATAGGTGCAGATCGCTTCGGCGAGTTGCCGGTTCGAATTGCCTGCGAAAACCTTCATTTTGGTCCGCCTGTTATGCGCTGATAGCCGCGCTTTTTAGCCAGCTTCCCGGTGAATGCAAGGGCTAAGGCGTCACATACTTTTATATTTATAAAAAGCTTGTGACTAACCGCCCTGGCTTTGCCGCCAGGATGTGAACTCGGTGATCGTCTTTGAGGCGATCTGCTGCATCACGGAGGCGGGCACGCCAGCCCAGGGATCGGTCGCCGCCGTCGGCACGCTTTCCTGTCCCTGAATGCGGTGCAGGCGAGCGCCGGCATTGTCAAGCACGTCCCAGACATAGACTACTGTGACCTTGCCCTCGTCGCTGAAAGCGGAGAGGTAACCCTTCAGAATATAGTCGCTGCTGGTATCGTTGGAGCTCTTGATGGCAAGGCCATGAGCGCGGGCCTCTGCGCCAAGCTGGCGGGACAGCGGGGTGACGGCTTGTACGGGCGCACCGATGATGGGCAGGAAGCGCACTGTGTTGCCGCGTACCGAGGTCGATGAGGAAACCGAAGGATCAAGGGCCGCTGTCTGCGTCGACTGCTGCTGCTGCTCGGCGGCGGACGGTGGCGCCAGTGATTGGCCTTCGATCGGTCCGGAGGCAGCGGGCGAAGAGCCGTCACGGGAAAGCGCATCGGCCTGGGCCTGCATGGTCGTCGGCGGAGCGCCGGTGCCGGGCCGGTAGGCTTGCGCTTGGTAGTTCGGCTGGGTCGGATAGGTCTGCTCGCTGTAGGCTGGCGTATAGCCGTTCCGGCGGGGTGCCGCCGGGAAGGTCCGTTGCTGCGCTCCGGCCATACGCTCGGCTTCGCTCTGCGTCACCGGTGTGGATGAGCGCTGACTCATCGAAGAGTCGCCGATTTCCATCGGCGGCGTGAGCGTCAACGCATCGGTCGTGTTGCAAGCAGAAAGCAAGGCAAGACAGATCAGGAGCGTGGGCGCAGTCGCAACTCGCGTCATCCCTCGGTTCGTCCTTCCCACAATCGCATCAGCCCCGTGCGAATTTATGGGGGTGGGGGGACCTGTCTGTCAATTCCGGATTTTTGCCGGTGATTGCGGAGGTTAGACCCCGATGAAATCCAGCGGATGGCGCGAAAGTGCACGCGGGGCTTCACCTGTCGTCAGATAGGTCTGTCCGAGGGTCATGGCTGTGCCTGTGTCGGAATCTGCAATGATCATGTGCACGAAGAGCGACATGCTCGGCTCGATCGGCTGCGGGTTGCCGGCATGGAACATCTGGTGCTCCATCCAGGACGGCGAGAAGCGCGCGCCGAGCGAGTAGCCGCAGGCATTCAGGCGATGGCGAGCGAGGCCGCGCTCGTCCATGATCCTCGCATGCATGTCGAAGACATCGCCGAAGGAATGGCCGGGCTTCAGCACGGTCTCGATCGCCTGGATCGTTTCGAGGCAGGCATTGTAGAGTTCTCGGTGGCGGTGCGTCGGCTCGCCGATGACGATCGTGCGCATCATGGCGGCATGATAATGCGCGTAAACGCCAGCCCATTCGAGAGTCAGCTGATCATTGGCGTCGAGCTTGCGGCGGCCGGCCTTGTAGCGGCAGAGCAGTGCATCCGCACCGGAGCCGATGATGAACTCGTTGGCCGGATAGTCGCCGCCGCCGGAGAAGATCGCGCCCTGCATGGCGGCGAGGATATCGGCCTCATCGGCGTCAGGCTTGGTCAGGCGGATCGCTGCATCCAGCGCATCGTCTGCCAGCACGGCGGCATGCTCGACATAGGCGACCTCGGTCGGGCTCTTGATGAGGCGCAGGCGGCTGACGAGGTAGGAGGCATCGCTGATCTGGCCGAAGGTGGTCAGCTGCGCGTCAAGCAGCCGGGCGACATGGCCGGTCATGCCATGCGTGTCGTATTCGACGCCGATGCGGGCGCCGAGCAGATCCATTTCGACCAGCAGGTTCTTGAGGTCCATCGTCGGATCGGCATTGACGCGGTCGACCCAGACATGGATGTCGTCGATAACGGAGGTGTGCCGGGCCTGACGCAGGTCGGCCGAGCGGGTGAGGAGCGTCATTGTGCCGTCAGCCTTGACGACCAGCGTCTGGAAGAAGCAGTAGCCGAACGTGTCGTAGCCGGTCAGCCAGTACATGCTCTCCTGCGCGAACAGCAGCAGGGCATCGAGCTTTTCTTCCTTCATCTTGTCCGTCAGGCGGGCAAGCCGGCTTGCGAATTCAGCCCGTTCGAAATGAAGTGCCATGCTGCTTACATCTCCCTGATGCTGATCGCCGAAATCTGGCGGCCGTAATCCGGCTCCTTTTTATGTGTGGTTCGCCGATAGGAAAAAAAGCGCTCGCTATCGGGATAAGTGCAGAGACCGAGGCTTTCGGCACGCACGCCCGCGCTTTTCAGCCGATCGACGGTCAGTCCCGGCAGGTCGAACATGGCGTGACCCGCTGTCGGGGAGGGGATGAAGTAGCGCTCATAG
This sequence comes from Hyphomicrobiales bacterium, assembly GCA_900473185.1. Classification (GTDB taxonomy): domain Bacteria; phylum Pseudomonadota; class Alphaproteobacteria; order Rhizobiales; family Rhizobiaceae; genus Rhizobium. Next base: position 100,213 of record UCKU01000027.1, read on the forward strand.
GCCGGATCATAGGCGAGGAAGCGCTCGACGAATTCCGGACCGACCTCATAGCTTGCCTGGCTGATCGAGGGGCCGAGGCACGCGACGATGTTGTCCTTGTCGGCACCAAGGGCCTCCATGGCATCGATGGTGTTTTCAAGCACACCTGTCAGAGCGCCCTTCCAGCCGGCATGGGCGGCGCCGATGACGCGGTTTTCAGGGTCGGCGAACAGGATCGGGCCACAGTCGGCTGCAAGCACACCAAGCGCGATACCAGGCGTTGCCGTGACCATCGCATCAGCCGGCGGCCGGTCGCCGTCATAGTCCGGTCCGATGGTGACGACGTCAGGCGAATGGACCTGATGGACGGTTGCCAGTCGCTCGACCGGCAGGTCGAACCAAGCGGCGACGCGTCTGCGGTTCTCCTGCACATTTTCGCGCTCGTCATGCGAGCCAAGGCCGACATTGAGGCCGCGATATATGCCCTGCGAAACGCCGCCTGCGCGGGTGAAATAGCCGTGGCGGATCGCGCCGCCGGCCGCTTCGTTCAGCAGCGCGCTTTCGATCGGTGCTGGAGAGGCCGCGTCTGTCATGTGATATTCCGGTTTTTGGAGAGGGATCGACGTCATCATGGCCGGATCTCGTCCGGCGCAGCGGTGCCATTTTGCGGCGGATGTTGGCGAGCGTAAGGCTGGCTGTCAATCCACCGGACGGAACGGCATCAGGTCGATCGCCGGATAGGAGACAGCGAGCACCTTGAAGAGTTCGCCCATGCGGCCTTCACCTGCCCCGGCGAGCCGGTCGACCGCGCTCTGTATGATCTGCTGGGTGTTCGGCTCGCGGTCGCGGCCGAGGGCTGCGGCGCGCTCGAGAATACCAAGGCCGGTCAGGAAGTCGCCCTGATGCAGCGCGCCGTTAATGTGCACGCCGGCAGAGGCTGCCGTCTCCGCCAGCTGCTGGAAATCGACATGACTTGTGAGGTCTGCTTCGCCGGGATGGGCAAGCGGCGGATCGAATTCGTGCATGCGCACGGCCTGGAGCGTATCGCCGAAGCCGGTGACGAGATGCCCGTAGTCTATTGAGAGCGCCGTGCCGCTGAAGATCCGCAGCCTTTCGCAGATAGCGCTCATGACCGCCTGGCGGGCGGGCGAGATCTCGAATAGCGTCCCAGCAGGTACGTTCTGCGCAGGCTCCGGCAGCAGGGCCGAATCGATGCCGGCAACGCCGGCCGCAAACATCAGCTCTCCATCCGCGTCGAGGCCGACCATACGTTCGCGGAAGCCGGTCGGTGTACGCACGAACTGGCGGATCGGGATCGCGTCGAAGAGTTCGTTGGCGACGATCAGCGTGAAGCCCGGCGGCACTTCGTCGAAGCCGCCATGCCAGCTGATCTTGCCCTCATAGTCTTCCAGCGTCTGGCCCTGGACATCGCGCAGGCGTTCGCTGGTTTCGACGAGATGGACCGTCATGTTGTCGAAGAGCGGCGGAGCGATGCGCGAGATCACGCGCAGCATGTCCGCCATCATCGTGCCGCGGCCGGGGCCGATTTCGACGAGGCGGACGCCGGCCGGTGTCGAATGACGCTGCCAGGCGTGCACGACAAAGACGCCGATCATTTCGCCGAAGAGCTGGCTGACTTCGGGCGCGGTGACGAAATCGCCGGAGCGGCCGAAGGGTTCGCGGGTGCGGTAGTAGCCGTGTTCGGGATCGGCCAGGCACAGCGAGAAATAGTCGGTGACGCTGATCGGCCCGTTTGCCTGAATGATCGTCTTGATCTTTTCGTTTAAAGCGGTGGTCATAGCAGCAGTTCCGGTAGCTTCAGTGCTGCAATGCAGCAGCCTGACGGCGGGCGCGGAAGGTCGCCCAAAGGCCGAGAAGGATCATCGGGAAGGACAGGACCATGCCCATGGTCAGCCAGTTCGTTCCGAGCAGATAGCCGAGCTGCGCATCCGGCTCGCGGAAGAATTCCACGAAGATGCGCGAGAGCGCGTAGCCGCAGACGAAGACGCCGGTGATGAGGCCGGGGCTCTTCAGGGCCTTGGCGCCGTAGACGAGGGCGGCAAGGACGAGCAGCAGGACGATGCCTTCGAGGCCGGCTTCGTAGAGCTGGCTCGGATGGCGGGCGAAGGGGCCGCCAGTTGGGAAGACGACTGCCCAGGGCACGTCCGTCAGCCTGCCCCAGAGCTCGCCGTTGATGAAATTGGCGATACGGCCGAAGAACAGGCCGCAGGGCACCACCGTCGCAACGATATCGAAGAGGTTCCAGATCGGGATGCGGTTGCGGCGGGCAAAGAGGATCATGGCGATCGTCGTGCCGGTCAGACCGCCGTGGAAGGACATGCCGCCGTTCCAGATCTGCACGGCGCGGATCGGATTTTCGATGATGGCGCCGAGATCGTAGAAGAGGATGTAGCCGATGCGGCCGCCGAGGACGATGCCGAGGGCTGCCCAGACAATGAAGTCGTCGAGCTGGGCCCTTGATATGGGCGAGGTATTGTTCGGCCAGAGTGCGTCGTTTGCAGCAATGCGGCGGGCATAGGCCCAGCCGAGCAGGATGCCGGCAACATAGGCCAGGCCATACCAATGAATCGCCAGCGGGCCGATCGAAAAAGCGATCGGGTCGATATTAGGGAAAGGCATTATAGCAAGAAGATCAGCAGCTATCGGCAAGGTTTTCCCACCCGTTAAGATGCGCGGAACATGGCGCTGCGATCTTTGGCGGTCAAGTGCCTTGTTCGTCACGGCCCCGTGCGCAAGGGCTTATCCCGTGTAAAGCGCTTGCATCCTTAACGGCGAAGCCCTACCTCCATTTCAGTGGCCGCAAGGCCTGACATTCACGTCGTGCGAAGGGAGAAATACGCCATGACGACCGGAACGAACCGCATCATGGATGAATTCGCCAAGCTGATGACTGATGCGGCAGGTGCCGCGCAGGGTGTGCGCAAGGAGGTCGAGACCGCCTTCAACGCTCATGCCGAGCGCTGGCTGAACAGCATGGATGTCGTCAAGCGCGAGGAATTCGAAGCCGTGCGTGAAATGGCGATCAAGGCCCGTGACGAAAACGAGGCGCTCGCAGCCCGTATCGCTGCGCTCGAAGCCAAGCTCGCCGCAAAGGGCAAGTGATATCAGCTTAAAGAAGATGCTGTATAAGGTGCGGCGTGGCCCATATGTTACATGCCGCATCGTGGATAAAAAAATCGGTTGTGATTTTTCACCTGTGGACACTGCCAAAAAAGCCAATGGGCAGAGTCTTTTACCTCCCCCGCTGAATTTGATTCCATAAGTGCTTTCCACAGCAGGTCCGGCCAAATTTCCGTGAAGGGGGCTGGCAGGGTGCGAGGGGCATTATACACTGATTTTAAATGATGATTCGAAGCGAATTGGTAAGCTCCGGGCAGGTTCACTGCGTTAGTCTGGCAGCGGTTCAGCGATCATCCCCAGTGGTTGTTTCCGGTATTGCGTGTGTCTCGTTTTGTGTTTTTCACGAAGTTAGGCCGCATTCATTCCGGTCAAGAAGGTGCTGCATGAGCCTTATGGAATTGGAAGTCGAACGCCAGTCGAACCCGGTCGACATGATCGAGTACGTGGCTTCAAACAATGACTGGGCCTTCGAGCGCTCCGGCGAAGACGAGATCGCGATGACGGTCGAAGGTCGCTGGGCCGACTATCACGTCTCCTTCTCGTGGATGGAGGAATTCGAAGCGCTGCATCTTGGCTGCGCCTTTGACATCAAGGTTCCCGAAATCAGGGTCAACGAGGTAGTGAAGCTGCTCTCGGCGATCAACGGCCAGGTGCTGATGGGGCATTTCGACCTGTGGCGGCAGGAAGATGTCGTCATCTTCCGCCAGTCGCTACTGCTTGCCGGCGGTGCCGAGCCCACCAACCGTCAGGTGGAAGTTCTGCTTTCCAGCGCGCTCGATACCTGCGAAGCTTATTATCAAGCTTTCCAGTTCGTCGTCTGGTCCGGTATGGAAGCCAACAAGGCGATGGAAGCGGTCCTGTTTGAAACCGTCGGTGAGGCGTAAAACATGCCTGCGAATGCCTTTTCCGCTGCCAATCCGGTCGTTCTCGTCGGTGCCGGCAATATGGGCGGAGCGATGCTCTCCGGCTGGCTGAAGAGCGGCGTTCCGGGCTCTGCCGTGGTCGTGGTCGATCCCGGCCCATCGTCGGCCATGCTGGCGACCATTGCCGATGCGGGTGCCTCCCATGTCACCGCCGCTCCTGCCAGTCTCAAGGCCGGGGTCCTGTTCCTTGCCGTGAAGCCGCAGGTGATGGAAGCCGTGCTTCCGGCGGTCAAGAGTGTCGTAGGGCCTCAGACGGTGGTGGTTTCGGTCGCTGCCGGCAAGACGCTCGCCTTCCTCGAAAAGCATCTCGGCGAGGCGGCCATGGTGCGCGCCATGCCGAACACGCCTGCCATGGTCGGGCGCGGTGTGACCGGCGCCTATGCCAATGCGCGTGTCAGCGCCGAGCAGCGCGACGGCGTCAATGCTCTTCTTCGTGTGTCCGGCCCGGTCGAGTGGGTGCCTTCCGAATCCGATATCGATTCCGTGACGGCGCTGTCGGGCAGCGGGCCTGCTTATGTGTTTTATCTCGTCGAATGTATGGCAGAAGCGGGCCGTAAACTTGGCCTGCGGGCGGACCTTGCCATGCGTCTTGCGCGGGAAACTGTCGCGGGGGCTGGTGAGCTGCTGCACCAGTCCCCCGACGACGCTGCGCGCCTGCGCCAGAACGTCACCTCGCCGGGCGGCACGACTGCGGCTGCACTTTCCGTATTGATGGCTGAAGATGGCATGCAGCCGCTGTTCGACGAGGCGCTCGCGGCTGCCCGCAAGCGCGCCGAAGAGCTCGCCGGCTGAGAAAGACTGTTATGGCTGAAGAGATCACTTTTGCTGATTTCGAGCGCGTGGATATCCGTGTCGGGACCATCATCGAGGCAAATCCCTTTCCGGAAGCACGAAAGCCGGCGATCAAGCTGCTCATCGATTTCGGCTCCGAGATCGGCGTCAAGAAATCTTCGGCGCAGATCGCGGTTCATTATTCGCCGGAACGGCTCGTCGGGCGACAGGTGCTCGCCGTTGTCAACTTTCCGCCGCGCTAGATTGGCCCGTTCCGCTCGGAAGTGCTGACGCTCGGTTTTGCCGATGAGAATGGCGATATCGTCCTTGCGGCTGTCGAGCGGCCGGTGCCGAACGGCCAGAAGCTGATGTAGGCCGGCCAGGTCGGTCAGCTGCCTTTCACGACTGCATAGATAATCTGGTCTTCGCCGAAGCGCATTTCCGGCTGACTTTACGGCAAGCAGGCTCAGTGAATGTCGCGCGAGAGCGGGTCGCTCAATGTGAAATCGTGAAAGACGGCTTCGAAGCCGGCGCGTTGCGGCGAGCAGAAGACGGGGCCGACCAGCGCGGCCTCGAAAGCCGGATCGAACCAGGCGAGGCGGGCCATGCGCCATTCGTCCATGGTGTCCGTGCTGTATTGGATGAACAGGGCGTCGCCGTTGCGGGTGGCGCGCACCGAGATGGCATCAAAGTCATGGCCGATGCGGAAAGCCGACCAGTCGGAATTGCCGTTGGTGACCACGGTGCTGAAATGCCTGGCCCCATCGGTATATTCGATGCCGCATTTCACCCAGTGCTTCTCATCAGCACGGATCATCAGGCCGGCCTGATCGTAGAGCGCTTCATAATTGCCGGAGAAGGTGACTTCGGCGGTGAAGTCACCCTTACGGCTTTCATGCAGGAAGTGGCCGTCGTCGCGGTGGAAGCCGTAATAGGTGCCCTGCCAGAAATCGGTCTTTTCGCCGGAGCGGACATGGAGCGCACCGTCACGTTCCTCGAAGAATGGTGGCGGGTTCAGCCAGCTCATATGTTTCATGTTCAGATCTCCCGCAGGAAGGGGTTCTCACGGCGTTCGTCACCGATGCGGCTGCCCGGGCCGTGGCCGCAGATGAAGCCGACATCGTCGCCGAGCGGCAGCACCTTGTCCCTGATGGAATCGAGAAGCTGGCGATGATTGCCACCGGGCAGGTCGGTGCGGCCGATCGAGCCGTTGAAGAGCACATCGCCGAGATGGGCAAATTTCTGGGCGCGGTTGAAATAGATGACGTGGCCCGGCGCATGGCCCGGCGTGTGATAGACCTCGAATTCGTGAGAGCCGAAGGAGATCTTGTCGCCATCCTTCAGCCAGCGGTCGGGCATGACGTTCTGCAGGCCCTGTATGCCATATTTCTCGGCCTGGGTTTCGATGCGCTGCAGGAGCGGCAGGTCGTCCTCATGCGGGCCGACGATATCGACCCCCAGCTTTTCCTTGAGTTCCTTGGCGCCGCCTGCGTGGTCCAGATGACCGTGGGTGAGCCAGATTTCCTTGATCTTGAAGCCGTGCTCTTCGATCACGCCCGAAATGACGGCGACGTCGCCGCCGGGATCGACGACCACGCCTTCCTTCGTATCTGGATCGAAGAGAATGGTGCAGTTCTGCTGGAAGGGGGTTACCGGAATGATGCCGGCCTGGAGCATGCCCATGAATGCCTCGCTTCGCGTCTTTCAATTGCCTGTCTCTATAAGCGTAAACGCGGCCGAAGGCAGCCGGAATTTTCGACCGGCTCACGCGAAAAAGACAGGCTGCAACAGGAATTTATCGGCGTTCGGGGAGCGGTTCGGCACTGCTTCCAAGTGAATTTTTGAAGCGATTTCAGATGCTTGCTGCAGCCTTCTTTATGCCATTCTTCAGCCATGCCGGCCGCGGCGGAACAACCACGCAACCCGTGCGTTCTCAGCCCATCGCAACAAGGAGACCTTAGAATGACCTTGAAGAGAAACCTTCTGCTGGCCGGCGTCTTTCTGGCTGCGAGTGCCGGCCTTGCTCAGGCCGAGATGGTGGCGACGTCCATCAACGACCTGAACATCCGCTCCGGCCCCGGCCCGCAATATCCCTCCGTTGGCCTTGCCACGCGCGGCTCGACCGCCGTTCTCGACGGCTGCATCGAAGGCAGCCGCTGGTGCCGGGTCGATGTAAACGGCGTGCGCGGCTGGGTCTATGCCGAATATCTGCAGGTCGATCAGGGCGGCTCGCCCGTCATCGTCGAGCAGCATCGCGACGATCTCGGCGTGCCTATGGTGACCTATGAGGCGACCTCCAGCGTCGTGCCGGCGGAGCCGACGCCCGCACCTGGTGATGAGCTGATCGGTCCGGTTGGCTCGGTCGAGGCGATTACGCCGCCGGAGGAAGTCCGCACCTATATCGACACCACGCCGGGGCAGGCCGTGAGGCTTGGCGGTGATGTGGTCGTCGGTGCCGAAGTGCCTGCCGACGTGACATTCGAGAGGATTCCGGATTACCAGTATCGCTACGTCCGCATCAACGATCAGCCGGTGCTGGTCGACCCGGGCACGCGCCGCATCGTCTATGTCTATCAATAAGCTCTTGGAAGGGCGGCTACGCTGCCGCCTTTCTCCCCTCCGTGACGGATCCTCAGAGCTCTCGCATGGGTTGTCAGAATCCTCTACTTCTCCTCCTAAATATGATAATATTCTAACATGTCATCAGGTGATGGCATGAGTCGGCGATCGGGGAGATCGCCAGAGGAGAAAATCATGGAAGCGCTACTTCCGCTCATCACACAACTGGTTGCAGGCGCAGTCGGCGGCAATGTCGCAAGTGCTGCGCTGAAACAGCAGGCGATCAATGTCGTTGCCCGCACGATTGCGGGCGCCATCGGCGGCATTGGCGGCGGCATGCTGCTCAGCATGGTCGGCGGGGAAGCATCAATGACCGGGCTGGTTGCCGACGGCATTGGCGGATTGATCGGTGGCGGCATCCTTTCGACGGTCGCCGGGCTGGTCATGGCCAAGGCACGCTAAAGGTTCGGACGCGCTGGACGGTGGATAGCGAAACGGCCCGGCAGACGCATGCGCCTGGCCGGGTGGCATGATCGGTTGATGGTTTATTCGGCGGCGATAGCAGCGGCCGAAGAGACTTCCTTCCTGTAGTCGTTCATCAGCGTTTCGGAGATCGTCGCCGGCGTGACGCAATACGGACCGATTTCAGACACGGGAGTAACTTCCGTTGTCGAACCGGTCTGGCAGCGTCCGGAGAAGCTGCTCAGCTCTTCCGGGAGGAGTGCTCGTTCGACGACGTAAACGCCACCGCGTTTGGCAAGCTCAATCACCGTCCGGTGGGTGATGCCGTTCAGGAAGCAATCCGCGGTCAGCGTATGAATGACGCCATCCTCGACGAAGACGGTATTGGCGCCCTCGCCACGTTGATGCGGTTCGCCTGGGCGGAAACGCTCATAATCTCACGCCCGCGCGTCGTGCGATCGGCCGGACGTAAGCTTCCGGGAACTGAAACCATCCTTGCCTCCTTTGGCGCGTTTGCGCCATGTCTGTTGATTGTTGTCCCCATTACGTTCTATCCACTGGCGCAAGGGGAAATTGCGCGTTGCGTTGGAGATTTGCCGGGCGGGCTTTAGTTTCCGGGGAAAGAACAGTCCGCGCGGAGGCTCCCGCAACGTTCGGGGAAGCTAGCGGCGACGCAAGATACGTCAATAAAGCTGACATATTCTGCGGAAGTTTCGCAAGGCTTGTGCCAAAAGAGAGGAAATGCCGAGTGCCACGACAGACCAGCTCGAAAGCAGGCAAACCTGAGCCGCTGGCCACGCCGATGGAGGATGTCGGGATCATCGATTTCGAGATCATCGAGCTGTTCTTCTTCGCTTATCGCGACTTCGTATCCGATCCTGACGCCATTCTCGAAAAAAGCGGTTTTGGGCGGGCGCATCACCGCGTCGTGCACTTCGTCAACCGAAATCCGGGCATGACGGTCGCCGATCTGCTCGATACGCTGAAGATCACCAAGCAGAGCCTTGCAAGAGTGCTGAAACAACTGATCGATTCAGGCTATATTCGGCAGGTGGCAGGCCCGGAGGATCGCCGGCAGCGCAAGCTCTATCCCACCAAATCGGGCAGGGAGCTGGCGCTGGCGCTCGCCGAGCCGCAATCACGCCGTATTGAACGGGCATTCGAGGGAGCTACCCCGGAGGCGCGCGAGGGCGTAAAGGCATTCCTCAGAGGTATGCGAGACAGACAGAAGGCGGATTGAATGGCGGTCAAGACAGGCATTTCCGATGACGCGGCGCATCTTCTCGTCGTCGACGACGATACCCGTATCCGCGCGTTGCTGAACCGCTACCTGACGGAAAACGGTTTTCGCGTGACCATTGCCTCTGACGGGGCGGAGGCGCAGCGCAAGCTGGCGGGGCTCGATTTCGACCTCATCATCATGGACGTGATGATGCCAGGCGAATCCGGCATCGAGGTGACACGCGGGCTCAGGGCTGTGAAGAACGTGCCGATCATCATGCTGACGGCGCTTGCCGAATCCGACAGCCGTATTGCCGGGCTTGAAGCCGGCGCCGACGATTATCTTCCCAAGCCTTTCGATCCACGCGAACTCGTCCTGCGTGTCAACAATATCCTGCGGCGCAACAGCGGCGGCGATACGCCGAAGATCGAGCAGATCATGTTCGGGCCTTACACCTTCTCGCTGACGCGCAAGGAACTGAAGAAGGCCGCTGAGGTGATCCGCCTGACGGATCGCGAGCAGGAGATCATGCTGCTTTTTGCCCGCCGGGCCGGCGACACGATCCCGCGGCACGAGCTGATCGGAGACGATGCGGAAGTCGGCGAACGTACCATTGACGTGCAGATCAACCGTCTGCGCCGCAAGATCGAGGATGATCCTGCCAATCCGGTCTGGCTGCAGACAGTGCGCGGTATCGGATACAGGTTGAGCATCGACTGAAACGACGGGTTCGGGACCGGCGCAAATGGTGACATTCGACAGCTTGCGGCGGGAAGACCGCTCTCCTGCGCCCGGCTGGCGCTGGTTCGTGCGCTGGCTGCGCCGGCGATTGCCGACGGGCCTCTATACGCGTTCGCTGCTCATCATCATCATTCCGATGGTGCTCCTGCAGTCGGTCGTTGCCGCCGTTTTCATGGAGCGTCACTGGCAGATGGTGACGGAGCGGCTGTCGCTCGCCGTCACGCGCGACATCGCCGCCATCATCGAGGTCATCGACACCTTTCCGCAGGATGCTGATTATAGCGATATAACCCGCATTGCCCGCGACCAACTCAACCTGCAGATTTCGATCGAGCCGGATGGAGATTTACCGCCGCCGCGCATCAAGCCGTTCTTCTCGATCCTCGACGGCATCCTGAGCGACGAGATCACCGAGGAGATCCGCCGGCCGTTCTGGATCGATACCGTCGGCAATTCCAACCTCATCGAGATCCGCATCAAGCTCGACAACCGCATCCTGCGTGTGATCACAAAACGCAGTCAGGCCTATGCATCGAACACGCATATCTTCATTCTCTGGATGGTCGGCGCGTCACTCGTGCTGATCGCGATCTCGATCCTGTTCCTGCGCGGCCAGATCCGGCCGATCCTCAATCTGGCGCGGGCGGCGGAAAACTTCGGCAAGGGACAGAAGGCCGACAGTTTCTATCCGCGCGGCGCTGACGAAGTTCGCCGCGCCGGTCTTGCTTTCATTCTCATGCGTGAACGTATCGAGCGGCAGATGGAGCAGCGCACCGCGATGCTTTCTGGCGTCAGCCACGACCTCAGAACCATCCTGACGCGTTTCAAGCTGCAGCTGGCGCTTGCCGGAGACAACCCTGATCTTGCCGGGCTCAACGAAGACGTCAACGACATGCAGACCATGCTGGAAGCCTATATGGCCTTTGCCAAGGGTGAGGTGGAGGAGGATGTCGGCGAGCTGAAGCTTAGCGAGATCTTCGAGAAGCTCGAGATCGATTTCGAGCTGCACGGCAAGGTGTTGACCTATTCCATCGAGGGCGAGGACCATATCTCGGTGCGCCCCAATGCCTTCCTGCGACTTGTGACCAATCTCGCCTCGAATGCAAGGCGCTATGCCGACACGCTCCACATTGAGGCCAAGCATGGTGCAAAGTGGCTGACGATTGTCTTCGATGACAATGGTCCAGGCATTCCGGAGAAGTACCGGGAGGACGTGTTCAAGCCGTTCTTCCGGCTGGATAGCGCGCGCAATCTCGATGCATCGGGCACTGGTCTCGGGCTTGCCATCGTCAGGGATATCGCGCGCAGCCACGGCGGCAATATCACGCTTGGCGACAGCCCGCTCGGTGGGCTGAGAGCGACTGTGCGTCTTCCGGCCTAGCTTTTTGCAGCCGGTTTGGGGGCGTCGAATTCATTCAGGTGGATGACGATCCAGCGCCAGAGCGAGACGACCTGTGTCAGCAGTTCGCCGCCGAGCGGCGTCAGCTCGTATTCCACGCGCGGCGGCACCTGCGGATAGAGCGTGCGGATGACGAGGCCGTCGCTTTCGAGCGTGCGCAATGTCTGTGTCAGCACCTTCTGGCTGATATCCTCCACCCGCTCCAACACTCTTGAAAACCGCAAGGGGCCATCGGCCTCAGAAAGCACGTGGAGGACGCGCAGCGGCCACTTGGCTGCGGCGCGCTCCAGCATCTGCCGGGCTCGCGTATCCTGCTCGTCGCTCATGTCGCGGCAAAAATCGAAGATGTCGTCTTTCATTACAGTTACTTTCAGGTGTGTATAGATCTCTAAGGTACCTTCTTTCCACTGGAAACAATAGATCCTAAATGGAGCGGGAACCGAAAAGGAGGTTTCCCATGTCGAAGGTTTGGTTGATTACAGGAAGTTCGCGCGGCCTCGGGCGTGCGCTCGCTAATGCCGTGCTCGAGGCCGGCGACAAGCTGGTCGCGACCGCGCGCGATCCCGGCCAGCTTGCCGATCTCGTTGATGCGTATGGCCCCCGCGTTCTCGCTTTACCGCTCGATGTGACCGATGAGGCGGCGGCGGAAGCGGCGGTGAAGACCGCGGTCGAAACGTTCGGCAGGCTCGACGTGCTGGTCAACAATGCCGGTTACGGCAATGTCGCGCCGATCGAGGATACGAGTCTTGCGGATTTCCGGGCGCAGATCGAGACCAATCTCTTCGGCACTGTTATCATGACCAAGGCAGCGATCCCGGTCATGCGCGGGCAGGGGGCAGGGCACATCATTCAGTTCTCCTCCGTCGGCGGCAGGATCGGTCCTGTCGGGCGTGCGCCCTATGCGGCGGCAAAATGGGGTGTCGAGGGCTTTTCCGAAGTGCTCTCCAAGGAGGTCGGGCCGCTCGGCATCAAGGTAACGGTGATCGAGCCTGGCGGTTTCCGCACGGATTTCGCAGGCTCGTCGACGGCGATTTACGAAGGCCGTCCGGAATATGCCGAAACGGTTGGCGCGATGGCAGATTACCAACGCAACTATAATGGCCGCCAACCCGGTGATCCGGCCAAGGCCGCCGCCGTAGTCCTGCACATTGCCTCGCTCGATACGCCGCCACTACGCCTGTTGCTCGGCAGCGACGCGGCCGCGGCCGTGGAAAGGGCGGATGCTGCGCGAATGGAAGCCGATCGCGCTTGGCGCGTCGTCAGCCAGTCGACCGATTTTGAACAGGACGGAGGTGCCAAGCCTATGCGCTGGGAGAAGAAGGCCGGCTAAGGTGTGGACAAAAGAAAAGCGCCGCACTGTGGCGGCGCTTTTCGTCTGAATATCTTCAGCCTATCAGCTTGCGACGCAGAAGTGTTCGCGACCGTCATTGCCGACATAGGTGCCGCTCTGCGGATCGAAGCTGCGGTAGCGATAAGAGCAATAGCGCTGCCATTGAGCGCTCCAGGGTTCCATGGCGCTGACTGGGCGACCATAGACGGGGCGACCGTAGACCGGCTCGGAATAGACGGGTTCGGAGTAGACCGGACGCGCGCGGTAAACCGGGGGCGGAGCATATTCCGGCTCATAGACCGGCGGGTCGATGTAGCGGCGCTCTTCATAAACCGGGCCATTATTGGCATTGGCGATGGCAGAGCCGACGATCAGGCCAGTGGCAAGGCCGACAGCACCACCGACCAGCGCATCGTTGCCGTGGTCGTGGCCATGACGCCAGTAGCGATCGCCTGCAGAGGCTTCGCCGATGGCCGAGAGGGTGAGGGCGGCAGCGGTTGCGGTCAGAAGAATGGTCTTTGCAAGCCTGTTCATGGCGTAAAATCCCGGTAGCGGGAACCGGAAGCGGTCCCTTCTCAATGGTTCTGAAACTAGCGGCGTCATGCTGAACGAAGGCTGAACGACAAAACCCGGCATCGCTGCCGGGCTTCAACTCGAATTCCACGCCTATGCGAGGGTTCAGCCTGAAATCTGCAGATTGACGGCCTTCGGGCCCTTGCCGCGGCGATCCGGCTCCGTGTCGAAGCTTACTTTCTGGTTTTCCGTCAGACCGGCCAGACCGGAAGCCTGAACGGCAGAAATGTGAACGAAGATATCGGCGCCACCTTTGTCCGGCTTGATAAAGCCGAAGCCCTTGTCGGTATTAAAGAATTTTACAGTGCCAGTCTCGGCCATGCCTCAGGTCCTTTTGTCTCCGCCCGCCATCCACACGGGCAGCATTACGCTATTGCCTTCTTGCGAAGACGCTGGCAGGCAGATCTTGAAATGTGAGAAAAAGGTCCCCTCTACCTCCGCCGGTTCCAGACAGGACTTAACGCCTGCTGTTTTTTGGGACCGGCTGACCGGAATATTAGCGTTTCCGGCTCGCAAATTCTTAAGGACTTCCCATGCTCGCAAAATGCCCGAACGCGCGAAGAGTGCTGCGTTTGAAGGATTTTGGCAAGCAAAAGTTTTTTAACGTGTCCCTAAGAACACACCCGCAAATATGGCCTGTTTTCGCAAAAACGCAAAAAATCCTCCGTCGGGAGCAAATGATTAACGTTTTATATCGTCTGCAATATAAGTTCCGGGCAGATTTTACCAAAAATGCAACGCTAGCGCGTCTTAACACCTGCTTAAAAAAAATTTCAGATGGCACTAAACGCCCCACAAATGGACGCGTGTTCAGGCCGTTTGCGAGCGTCGGCGGGTCATTTCGGGCACGAGCTCGACTACAAGCATAGCGGTAAACATCAGCGCACAACCGATATAGCCGAGCGGCGGCATGCTCTCGCCCAAAAGAAGTGCGGCGAGCGAGGCACCGAACAGTGCTTCGGCGGAGAGGAAGATCGCCGCCTGTGACGGCGTGGTGTAGCGCTGGGCGACGACCTGCAGCACGAAGGCGACGCCCGAGGAGAAGATGCCGACATAGAGGATTTCGGGTGCTGCTGCGCGGATATCTGACAGGCTGATAGGTTCGAAAATGGCGGCGATGATGAGCGCGCAGACTGCCGTGACCGCAAACTGGGCGCTGGACAGAGCAAGTGGCCGACCCGTTTCACCAACCGTCGTTCCGGCAAGCGTGATCTGGACCGACCAGAAGATGGCGCAAACGACCGTCAGCAGATCCCCCACTGTCAGGGTCGAAAGCTGGCCGCCCGACAGCATGTAAATGCCGGACACGGCCATGATGGCGCCCGGCCAGATGATCCAGTGCGGCGAGCGGCGCAGGAAGAAGACGGCAATCAGCGGCACGAAGATCACATAGAGGCCGGTGATGAAGCTGGAATTGGTGACGGTCGTCGTCTGCAGGCCGACCTGCTGTGTCGACGCGCCGCCGAAGAGCGCCAGTCCGATCAAAAGATAGAGACCGAGATGTCTGCGGCTGGTTGCGATCTTTGCCTTGCGGGCTTCGAAGAGCGTGAAGGGCAGGGTGGCAAGTGCAGCGATGGCGAAGCGCAGGCCGATGAACCAGAAGGGACCGATCGCCTTCATTGCCGTCGACTGGGCGACGAAGCCTCCGCCCCAGATGGCGGCTGCAAGCAATAGAAGAAGGTTCGCCTGAATGCGCGTCATTTTCACCCTCGATGTTGGGGAAGCGTCTGGGAGTTATGCTCAGCGGGTTAGCAGTTGCATTTCTTTTCGGCAAGGATGAGGATTCCCCAAATGGTTCGGAGGACATGCAGATGAGGGGGCGACTGATTGCCGCCGCGATATCAGTCGTTCTGGCGGGGCTTGAGAGCGCTTCAGCCGAGGCTTCCTCGTCCGTCCGGCTGATTTCGCTCTTTGCCGATCTGCCGGAGTCCGTGCGGGCAGATATCGAGCCTGATGATGGCGATTGTCATATCGAAGAGCGGCGCCTTGCCTATGGCGACGCCTTCGAAGTCACCCAGGAGAAGGGGATGAGGCTGATCATCGTGCCCTGCGGCCCGGCCGTTGCCTACAACATGCCTTTCGCGATCTATGGCGGTTATGGCAGCCAGATTTCTCGAACAGTCTTTCCGATGAAGTTTTCAGAAACGACCGGTGATACGGCTTTCAACATCCGCTACGATGCGATGGAGAGGCGTTTCACCTCCTTCGTAAAGGGGCGTGGCATAGGCGATTGCGGCAGCTATTATGCGTGGCGTGTTGCAGAGCCTGGCAACACGGATCTCCTTGTTCTCGAGGAAGTGCGCATCAAGGAAGAGTGCGATGCAAGGGCCGATAGCGGTCCGGCAACATGGCCGCTCGCGTGGAAGCGCCAATGACGGCAGGATATTCCGGCACGCCGCTCGCAAGGAAGCTGGGGCTTAAACCAGGACAGACGGCCTTGCTCATCAATGTTCCCGATGGGTTGGCCGAGATCAGCCGGTTCGAGGGTTTCGCTACGGTCGAACGCGTCTTTCCGACGGCTCCCGATCGGCAATTCGATTATATCCACGTCTTCGAAACACATCGTGTGGCGTTGGAAGAGATGACGGCGGCGCTATTCCGCGTAGTCAGGCCCGATGGCATGATCTGGATATCCTGGCCGAAGAAGAGCTCGAAGGTGGCGACCAGCATCACCGAGGACGCGTTGCGTGAGATTTTGCTGCCGACAGGCCTCGTCGACGTCAAGGTCTGTGCCGTCGATGAAACATGGTCGGGACTGAAATTCATGATCCGCAAGGAATTGCGGAGCTCGCTTTAACCGGCCCGGTCTGCGGCGCGGGAAACCCGAAGCAATTCGCCATCATTCTCGTCGGTTACCATCAGCAATGCGCCATCGGGGGCCACGATCACATCGCGGATGCGGCCGTAATCGCCTTCGAACATGCGCTCCTCGGCAGTGAAGGCGCCGCTCGCATCCCGCTGCATGCGCGACAGCAACTGGAACTTCAGGGCGGCGACGATGAAATTGCCGTTCCATTCCGGAAACATCTTGCCGCGATAGACGACGAGAGCGCCCGGGGCGATCGACGGATCCCAATAGTGCAGGGGTTGCTCAAGGCCTTCCTTGGCGGTGCCTTCGCCGATCTTGGCGCCGGAATAGTCGCGGCCATAGGTGATGATAGGCCAGCCGTAATTCTTGCCGGGTTCGGGATTGTTGATCTCATCGCCGCCGCGCGCGCCATGCTCGACGGTGTAGAGCTTGCCGTCGGCAGTGTCGAAGGTGATGCCCTGAGGGTTGCGATGGCCCTTGGACCAGATCTCGGGCAGGGCTTTGCTGCTGTCCTTGAAGGGATTGTCGGCGGGAATGCTGCCATCGGCATTGAGGTGGACAATGGAGCCGGCGTCATCCTTCCAGTCCTGTGAGCGGTTGCGGTCACCGCGGTCGCCGACACTGATGAACAGCGAGCCGTCGGGGGCGATCGCGATGCGTGACCCGTACTGGATGTTCCCGCGGGTAAAGTGCCGCATGGTGAAAATGGGCGTGACGTTTTTGAGGCTCTTTTCATCCGAGGACAGTATGGCGCTGAAAGCCTCGGTGCCGGAACCCCGGTCGCTGGCGATCGCGGCGGTCAGGTAGAGCTTCCGGCTGGTGGCGAAATCCGGGGCAAGAGCAACATCCATCAGGCCGCCCTGGCCGCGGGCGCTCACTTTTGGCACGCCATCGATTGGATCGGAAATCTTGCCGTCGCGGATGATGCGCAGCCGCCCCGGCCGCTCCGTGACGATATAGCCACCATCAGGCAGGACCTCGACTGCCCAGGGATGCTCCAGCCCTTCGGCGAGTTTCTCGACACGAACCGAAACTTCCTGCGTCCTGACGATGTCCCCGATCTCGGCAAGGGCTGGACCTGCAAAAGCAGTGGCCCCTGCGAGCAGCGCGGCGAAACGGAAAGTCGAAATGGCGTCCATCATAATCCCCCGTCGTCAGTTTAAGGGGAAGGTGGCGCGGGGCATGGGGCGCTTCAACCGTAATTGGCGCTCCATAACGGTTTTGTGTTCTCGGGTTGATGAGAGCAGGTCAGTTGATCAGGCGGGGAGGGAAACGGGTATCGAAATCGGCCTGTTGCAGATCCGCGCTCATCATCCGCTGCGTGATGAAGCCGGTGCGCTTTGCTTCAGCTTTCAGGAAAAGCCCGCAGCCGATCAGTGCCATGCCGTAGAAGGCGAGGCAAACGATACCGACGGCGACCAGTTTCTCGACGATCGAAAGCCCGGGGAGACGGGGTCGTGGCGGTGCAGGCAGTGCGTCGTGGGCAGACGCGGCGGCCATGGCAAGTTCCATATAGGTCGGCAGCGGCTCGAACGTGTCGGCTTCCTCGGTCCAGCCGGAACGCTGCGGCTTAGCGGACATCGCGCTGGCCTCCCGAAAGGACAAGGCCCTTAATGCGACGCAGCCAGATGGCAAGCCCGTTTGCGGCGACGAACGCGGCGAAAAGCACCGCTACGCCATCGGTAATCTTCTGGTCGGCATAGGAAGCGTGGAGGGAACTGGAAGCCATGGCCGGTCCTGCTTCGGCAACCGAAAAGAGGCCGAACGTTGCCACAACGCAGTTTGCAAAAGCGATGACCGCCACCATCAGCGACAGAGAAACTCGGCTTGCACGCAGGCGTCCCGCTGCGCGCTCGTCTTCCAGAAACATGGCATGCCCTCAATAACCAGTGTCGGATGGTGATAGAATACCGGTTTGATCTCGGCGCTCTCACGACCGAATTGCGGCATGCCGCGGCATTTGTTGCGGCTTATTCGTGGCAAATGGTAAACGGGCGATAACCTTGATTTTAAGGAATAAAACAGGGCCGACTTCAGAAACTGATTCAACTTCCTGTGAGCCTGGATCCGCCGCCTGCAGCGTCTCTTCGAAGCTCGGTTCAAAATTCCAGACGCAGATGCGGCAATTGATCAATAAGAATCATCGCCACCATCACGCCTTTGCGCTTGAAATGCCGTCATACATTGGACATAGAGCTTAGCGCAGAACTCCGGTCCCGGCCTTCTGCCCGTTTCAACCTTGTAGGACCGATATCATGGCTTTCCTTGCCGATGCCCTTTCCCGCGTGAAGCCTTCAGCCACCATCGCCGTTTCTCAGAAAGCGCGCGAACTGAAAGCCAAAGGACGTGACGTGATCGGCCTCGGTGCAGGCGAGCCCGATTTCGATACGCCCGAGAATATCAAGAAAGCCGCCATCGACGCGATCAATCGCGGCGAGACGAAGTACACGCCGGTGTCCGGTATCCCCGAACTGCGTAAGGCGATTGCCGCCAAATTCAAGCGCGAGAACGGTCTGGAATATTCCTGGGAGCAGACGATCGTCGGCACGGGCGGCAAGCAGATCCTGTTCAACGCCTTCATGGCGACGCTGAATCCCGGCGATGAAGTCGTGATCCCAGCGCCTTACTGGGTGTCTTATCCCGAGATGGTGGCGCTCTGCGGCGGCACACCAGTTTTCGTTTCTGCCACCCAGGAGCATAATTTCAAGCTCCAGCCTGCCGATCTTGAAAAGGCGATCACGCCGAAGACCAAGTGGTTCATCTTCAATTCGCCGTCCAACCCGACGGGCGCTGCCTATACGCATGACGAGCTGAAGGCGCTGACGGACGTGCTGATGAAGCATCCGCATGTCTGGGTGCTGACGGACGACATGTACGAGCACCTGACCTATGGTGATTTCAAATTCGTCACGCCCGTCGAAGTCGAGCCGAAGCTCTACGACCGCACGCTGACGATGAACGGCGTCTCCAAGGCCTATGCAATGACCGGCTGGCGTATTGGTTATGCGGCAGGCCCGATCCAGCTGATCAAGGCTATGGACATGATCCAGGGGCAGCAGACATCGGGTGCGACCTCGATCGCCCAGTGGGCAGCCGTCGAAGCGCTGAACGGCACTCAGGACTTCATCCCAGAGAACAAGAAGATCTTCGAAGGCCGCCGTGATCTCGTTGTTTCCATGCTGAACCAGGCCAAGGGCATCGTCTGCCCGGTTCCGGAAGGCGCCTTCTACGTCTATCCGTCCTGTGCCGGGCTCATCGGCAAGACAGCCCCGTCCGGCAAAGTCATCGAGACGGACGAGGATTTCGTTTCCGAACTCCTGGAATCGGAAGGCGTTGCTGTCGTTCACGGCTCAGCCTTCGGCCTCGGCCCGAACTTCCGCATCTCCTATGCGACGTCGGAAGAGTTGCTCGAGGAAGCTTGCCGCCGCATCCAGCGCTTCTGCGGCGCCTGCAAGTAATCGGCGACAGCCAGTCTCATTAAAAGCCCGCCAGAGATGGCGGGCTTTTTGTTTGTCTGATGTTCTAATTGAACGCGCTGCAAAAATGATTCCGCTCGTCGCGTTAAGTCGCTGATTTCAGATTCAAAGTCCGATCGCCGTCAGCATGATAAAGGTGGCGAAGAGGATGAAATGGGTCATGCCTTCGATGGCGTTCGTTTCGCCGTCATTGAGGTTGATGGCGGCGGCAATCAGCGTGACCATTACCATCACTGTCTGGACCGGCGACATGGCCATGATGAACGGCTGGCCAGTATAGAGCGCGATCGCTTCCATGACCGGCACGGTGAGGATGACCGTCGAGAGAGACGCGCCCATGGCGATGTTGACGGTTGCCTGCATACGGTTGCGGAGCGCCGCCCTCAAGGCCGTCAAAATTTCCGGTGCAGCGGAGATGGCGGCAACCACGATGGCGGTCACGGCAACAGGAGCGCCGGTATCGCGCAGGCCTTCGCTCATGAAGCCTGACATGAACTCGGCCAGCGCGCCGATGATGACCACGCCGATGAGGATGATGGTGATCGAAGTCGCGACCGATCCCTCTCCGTCATGTTCCTCGGGATGTTCCTTCTGCCTTTCCGAGCGCGGATAGCTGTAGGAGAAGAAGTAGCTGTGCTGGCCGACCTGCATGCGCAGGAAAAGGCCGTAGAGTGCAATCATGGCGATGATGGTGAAGCCGGAATAATAGTGCCATTTGTCGTCGGGCACGAATTCCGGAACGATCATCGAAATGCCCATGGCGGTCAGGATCATCACACCATAGGTCTTGCCGGAATTGTCGTTATAGGGTTGCTCGCCATGTTTCAGGCCGCCGAGCAGGGCGGCCAGACCGAGGATGCCGTTGATATCGAGCATGAGCGCTGAATAGATCGTGTCGCGCACGAGCGTCGGCGACGTTTCCTCGCCGCTCATCATGATGGCGAGGATGATGACTTCAACGGCAACGGCCGAGAGCGTCAGGATCATCGTGCCGTAGGGATCGCCGACCTTGACGGCCAGCAGTTCCGCGTGATGGGCGACGCGCATGGAGGCGAGCACGATGGTTGCGATCAGCGCGGCGGCGGCGAGAAGTGCCATGCCCCGGCCGGCCTCCATGACCGAATGCTCCAGCAGGTAGGCGATGACCGCGATTATGACCGCCACGATCAGGAATTTTTCTTCCTTAAGATGCAATGCCATTTCTACCACCAGCGCCGATTTTGATTCCCTCGGGGAATCTAAGCCGGTGATTTTTCTATGCAAGCAGACTCCCCGCTGATGAAATTTGCAGTCTGTGACGATTAATGAAATACTGCTTTTCATACGGCAGCCGGAACCCAGATCGCGGCGTCCTCGAAATCTTCTCAAGCGGCCCGCGCTGAACCGGACATGATCCGGGAGCCTACGGATGCGCAACGAGAGGAAGGAGACACATGCATGGTCAAGGTGGTCTACGAAGTCGTACCGCATGACGGCGGCTGGGCCTACAAGCTGGGAGACGTCTATTCCGAGGCATTTCCGAGCCACTCCGAAGCGCTCGAAGCAGCCCGCATCGTTGCGGCCGAGCAGCAGGTCGGCGGCGATTCTGCCGAGATCAGCTGGCAGGATGCGCAGGGCAAGTGGCACGAGGAATATGCAGAGGGTGGCGATCGTCCCGAGACAGAGGTCGTGGACGGCTTTACTAAGGGCCGTTCGCCCGAGGTTTCCCCAGAGCCCTGATCTCCCGCCGATTTTCTGACGTCGTTCAGCGCGTCATCAGGCGCGCGTTCCCCTGCATGACTTGATATAGCTCAGCAGACCATCGACCAGGGCGTCGAAGGTTACGCGGCAGCGCGGCGAGGTCCTGAGGCTCTCGTGCATGACAACCCATGTGCCAAGCCGCATTTCGAATTCATCCGCCAGAATGTGGACGAGATCATGGTTCGGACGGGCGAGCCCCGTCTGGCAGATGCCGATGCCGATGCCGGCGCGGATCGCGGCCAGATGGGCGAGATGATTGCTGGTGCGAAAGGCAGCAGCGAGTTCGTCAACTGCCGGATAGAGCTTGCGCATCATGCGGATATAGGCCGTCTGCCGGTCGAAGCCGATGATACGATGACCGGCGAGATCGGCCATTGTCTGCGGTGCGCCATGGCGTTCCAGATAGCGGCGATGGGCATGGAAGCCGAGCGGTATATCGCCGATGCGCCGCGCCAGCAGCGCATCCTGCTGCGGCTCGGTCATACGCACGGCAATATCCGCCTCCCGGTTCATGAGGTCTTCCAGCGCATCCGATGCCGACAGCTCCACCTGCAAACCCGGATATGCATCCTGCAGATCGGCGATGATCGGCGGCAGCACTTCGATGCCGATCACTTCGCTGGCGCTGATGCGCACGGTGCCTTCCACCTTGTCGCGCCGGCTGGATGCCGTGCGCAGGAAGGCGTCGGCCGTCGTTGCGAGCGTCTCGGCATAGGGTTGCAGGTCGAGCGCCATATCGGTCGGCAGCAGGCCATTCGAAGAGCGGGTAAAGAGCTCCGCACCGACAGCCTGCTCCAGCGCGTCGATATGACGGCCGATCGTCGGCTGGGTCAGGCCGAGTTCACGCGCGGCAGCCGAGAGCGATCCCTGACGCAGGACGGTGAGGAAAGAGCGATAGAAATCCCAGCTTGGTTCGGTATCCATATAATTATGTATAGCGATGGAACTTATTTCGTCAATTTTGTTTATCGTGGATCGAAGGCATAGTCGTCTCATCGAACAAGGAGATGATCATGAGAAGCGAACATCAGGACAAGAAACTGGCGCTGGTTCTCGGCGCTACGGGCGGCATCGGCGGTGCGGTGGCCCGCAAGCTGCAGGCCCGCGGCTGGACGGTGAGGGCGCTCAACCGCAAAGCCGCGAAAGCATCCGCGAGCGGGCAGGGTTTCGAATGGATGCAGGGGGACGCGATGAATGCGGCGGATGTGCGCAAGGCGGCCGAAGGTGCCAGCCTTATCGTGCATGCCGTCAATCCGCCCGGTTATCGCGACTGGGAGAAGCTGGTTCTGCCGATGCTCGATAATACGATTGCCGCAGCTCGTGCCGTTGGCGCCCGCATCGTGCTGCCAGGCACCGTCTATAATTTCGGGCCGGATGCGTTTCCCGTCGTGACGGAGGATAGTCCGCAGCATCCGGTGACGAAGAAGGGCGGGATCCGTGTCGAGATGGAGAAGCGTCTGAAGGCGGCTTCAGAGACCGGCATAGGTGTGATCATCGTTCGCGCCGGCGATTTCTTCGGGCCGGGCGCTACGAGCAACAGCTGGTTCTCCGCCGCCTTCGCCACGCCGGGCAAACCTGTTGGTACGATCAGGAATCCGGCGAGGCCAGGTATCGGTCACCAATGGGCCTATTTGCCCGATGTTGCCGAGACGATGGTGCAACTCGTCGAGCGGGCAGAGCGCCTGCCAGCTTTCGCTTGCTATCACATGAACGGCTTCTGGGATGGTGACGGCCGGCAGATGGCGGAGGCTGTCGGGCGCGTTGCCGGCGGCGCGGCGAAGATCGGCCGCTTCCCCTGGTTCGTTGTACCGCTGCTCGCTCCCTTCATGACCGTCATGCATGAGCTGAAGGAGATGCGTTACCTCTGGAAGGTGACAGTGCGTATGAGGAACGACAAGCTGGTGGCCGAACTCGGAACCGAGCCGCACACGCCGATCGACGAGGCCGTGCGCGCAACGCTCATAGCGCAGGGATCTCTGCCGGAACTGCATTCTGCGGCGACAGCAGCGCACTCTCTCACGAGGGGAAATTAAATCAGCCCAGTTCCGCGAGTGCGATACGGGCAACCGTCAGAGGTTTTTCCGCCGAGGCGTGGTCGCCATCTTCAAGAAACCAGGCAGCGGAAAGACCGGAATAGGCAGCGATCCATTTGAGCAGCCTTGATGGTTCGATATCTGCCTCTTTGGAGACAATCGGAAGCTGGCGCTGGAGCCGCTTGGGATCCGTCGTCGTCGGCAGGTCTTCATTGGCGAAGATATTGGCAAAGTCATAGCCGCGCTCGCCATAGATCCGCTTGGGATCGATCGCCAGCCAGCCGCGTTCGCCGAAATCGAGGATGTTGCGGTGGTGGATGTCGCCGTGGAGAATGCTGAGCTGCTGCGGTGTTGCGAGCAGGCTGTTGGCAATCCTCCAGCTATCGACAAACGTACCGCCATAGGTGCGCGCTGCCGGTTCCAGACTAAGGAACCAGCGCTCGAGGGTCGGGGAACCGGAGAGAGGCGTGGAGCGCGGCGCATGCAGCCTTGCTGCGGTGCGCACCATGATGCGGCTTGCTTCATCATCCTCGCCGTTCAGGGCCATTTCCAGCAGCGAGTGCTTGTCGGCCGCGCGCTCCAGAAGAACGGCGTCGTCCTGCTGCGCATAGACTTTGGCTGCGCCGTCACCATCCCACCATTTCATCAGCAATGCGCCTTCGCGCTCGCTGCTGTCGGTTGCGACTTTCAGCATGGCGGGTTTGTCCTGCCAGGTGACCGGCAGGAGGCGGCTCGAATGAGTGATGATGGGTTCGCCGTCCGAGGTGAGCGACCAGCGTTCGAGATAGGGTGAGAACATGCGCGCATGCTAGCGGCAATGGTCACGAATGGAAATCCCGCCGGCCGGCGGGATTTCGCTTCGGCGAAGGATCAGGCGACCTTTTCGAGCAAGGGGTAATCGATATAGCCCTTGGCGTCGCCACCATAGAAGGTCGATTGATCCGGCGGGTTCAGTGGCAGGTTCTTCTCCAGACGCTCAACGAGATCGGGATTGGAGATGAAGGGCTTGCCGAAGGCGACGAGATCGGCCGTACCGTTTTCGACGGCTTCGATCGCCATGTCTCTGACGTAGCCGTTGTTGACCATCCAGGCAGCCTTGCCGCCAGCCTTTTCATAGGCAGCGCGCAGTGCCTTGTAGTCGAAGGACGGGTTGTCGCCCTGACGATAATCACGCTCGCCGCCGGTCTGGCCTTCGATCACGTGGATATAGGCGAGGTCGTACTTGGCAAGGCCTTCAACGACATGGGTGAAGAGTGTTTGCGGGTTGGAATCATAGGATTCACCCGACGGTGTCACCGGCGAGATGCGGATCGCGGTGCGGCGCGCGCCGATTTCCCTGGTCACGGTTTCAACGACTTCGAAGAGGAAACGGGCGCGGTTTTTGATCGAGCCGCCATATTGGTCGGTGCGGTCGTTGACGCCATCACGCATGAACTGGTCGAGCAGATAGCCGTTGGCGCCGTGGATTTCGACACCATCGAAGCCGGCGTCGATCGCAGCGCGGGCGGCCTTGCGGTAATCCTCGATGATGCCGGGGATTTCGGAGGTTTCGAGTGCACGCGGTTCGGACGTTTCTGCGAAGGCGCCGGTGCCATCAGCATTGACGAGATAGGTCTTGGCCTTGGCGATGCGGTTGGTTGAGGAGACCGGCTTGCCATTATCGGGTTGCAGCGTGTTGTGGGAGATGCGTCCGACATGCCACATCTGCACGACGATCTTGCCGCCTCCGGCATGGACCGCATCCGTCACGCGCTTCCAGCCATCGAGCGCTTCCTTGCTGTAGAGGCCGGGAACGTTGGCATAACCCTGGCCTTGATGCGTAATGGCGGTCGCTTCGGTGATGATGAGGCCGGCCGTGGCGCGCTGGCGGTAATATTCGACGTTGAGATCGTTCGGGATTGCGCCCGGTGAGCGGTTACGGGTGAGCGGCGCCATGACGATATGGTTCTTGAGGGAAATATCGCCGACCTGCGTCGGCTGGAAAAGCTTGGCCATGGAAGGTCCTTTCTGCTTGGGGGATCACTCGGCGGTAGCGGGGTTAGTCTGTGCCCGGCCGGAGAGATAGGTGAGCGCCGTCGCTGCGAGGCCGATCAGGGCCATGGCAGCAGCGGCGAGGGGAACATGGACGAAGTCGAGACCGGCATTGATGACCATGCCGCCGACCCAGGCGCCCAGCGCATTGCCGGTGTTGAAGGCGCCGATATTGATGGTCGAGACGAGGTTTGGCGCATCCTTGCCGAAGCCGACGACACCGACCTGCAGGGCAGGGACCGCAGCGAAGGTTGCGGCAGCCCACAGGAAGAGCGTTATCTCGGCCGGGATAACGAAGCGGCTGGTGTAGAAAAAGGCTGCGGAGGTGAGCGCGATCACAGCAAAGACGCTGGCGAGCGTGGCTCCAAGCCGCCAATCGGCCAGCTTGCCGCCGATGAGATTGCCGACTGTCAGGCCGATGCCGATCAGGAACAGGGTCCACGTGACGCCTTCCGGCGAGATGCCGGTCACATCACGCAACAGCGGGGCGATGTAGGTGAAGAGCGTGAACATCGAGGCCGAGAAGAAGACGGTCACCGAGAGCGCCATCCAGAGGCGGACGTTCTTCAATGCCGCGATCTCGCGCAGGATGCTGCTCTGCGTTTCCTGCTTGTCGCGCGGCAGGATGGCGATCAGGCCGGCAATGGTGACGACGCCGATGGCGGTAACGACCCAGAAGGTGGAGCGCCAGCCGAAAGCCTGGCCGATGGCAGTGCCGGTTGGGACGCCGAGGACGTTTGCCAGCGTCAGGCCGGTAAACATCAGGGCGACGGCGCGGGCCTTGCGGTCTTCGCTGACGAGATTGGCGGCGACCACCGAGCCGATACCGAAGAAGGCGCCATGGCAAAGTGCGGTGACGATGCGGGCGATCATCAGCACCCAGTAATTGGGTGCGATGGCGCAGAGCAGGTTACCGGCGATGAAGAAAGCCATCAGCATGATGAGGGCCGAGCGTCGCTTCAGCTTGGCGGTGGAGACGGCCATGACTGGCGCGCCGAGCGCGACGGCCAGGGCATAACCCGTCACCAGCCAGCCAGCTTGGGGGATCGTCACGGAAAGGTCGGCGGCGACTTCGGGCAGAAGACCCATGATGACGAATTCGGTGGTGCCGATCGCAAAAGAGCTGAGAGCGAGAACGAGCAGGGCAAGGGGCATGATCAGAGATCCTGCTTTAGCTGTTGGAGGAAGGCGGCGATCGTTTCTTCGTTACGCTTGTAGAAAATCCACTGGCCGACACGCTTGCTGGTGACGAGGCCGGCGCGATGCAGCGTGCCGAGGTGGGCGGAAACGGTGGACTGGGAAAGGCCGCAGCGTTCGAACTGGCTGGCGCAGACGCCCATTTCAAACGGGTGTTCCTGCGTCGGAAAATGCTCTTCCGGGTTCTTCAGCCAGTTGAGGATGTCCATCCGGGCAGGGTTGGCCAGTGCCTTGAGAATCTCGTCTTTGTCCATCGTCGTTCATCGAAGTATAAATCGGATTTTCCCGATATATGGATCGGTGATTTTCGATATGCAAATCACGGAGGCGTGAGCTGACGATTTTTCCGGATTGCTTAAATTTTAAGCAAAAAAAGAGGGCCACCGGAAAACCAGGGCCCTTTTAAGTGTGAAGGTCAAAAACCTCCAGAGGGGAACAGCCAACGCGGTGGCACTGGGAGAGAAACCACCAAATGCATCAGCTATGAGCGATATGGTGGTTCTTTGTGCAGCTTTCAATACATTTTTGTGCATGTCTGCTATGCACTGCACAAATTTTTCCGCATTGCGGTATCTACCGACAAAAATTCAGGCAAAAAGCAAAGTCCGGGCAAAAAAAGAGGGCCACCGGAAAACCAGGGCCCTTATAAGTGTGAAGGTCAAAAACCTCCAGAGGGGAACAGCTAATGCGGTAGAACTGGGAGGAAAAGCCACCGTGTGCATCAGCTACGTGCGATATGGTGCTTTAATGAGCAAACAACAACCCTTTTTTGTGCATGTCAGTCATGCGTGGGTTGCATGATTTGAAATTCGTTCCATAAAAATGGAAATCAGAAGTTCCAGTTGCGGGCCTTGCTGACGATGAAATCGCGGAATGCCTTCAGCTTGGCGGCGTTCTTGATCTCGTCCGGATAGCAGAAATAAGTATCGAAGGAGGGGACGTCGGCATTGATTGCCAGCTGGATCAGACCAGGGTCGCGGCCAACGATATAATCCGGCAGGCAGGCGATGCCGATGCCGAGCAGGCAGGCCCGCTTGATCGAGGTCTGGCTGTTGATCTGCAGATGCGGAATGCGCTTGTTGTCCGACGAGCGGCCGGCGACTTCCAGCCAGTTGACGTCGAGCAGATAGTTCGGCGCCGGTTCGCCGAAGGTGATGATGCGGTGATTGTCGAGATCTTCGATCGTCTGCGGCTCGCCGTGGCGGTTGATGTAGGAGGGGGCCGCATAGACGTGCATATGCACGGTGAAGAGCTTGCGCTGGATCAGGTCTGACTGCTGCGGCTGGCGAAGGCGGATGGCGCAATCGGCATGGCGCATGTTCACATCCACTTCCTCGTTGTCGAGGATGAGCTGGATCTGGACGTCGGGATAAAGCTGCAGAAATTCCTGGATCTTGTCCGTCAGCCAACCCTGGCCGAGGCCGACGGTGGTGGTGACGCGCAGCTTGCCGGACGGCGTTTCCGTCGTCTCGGTCAATTGCATCTTCACGGTTTCGAGCTTCAGCAGCACGTCGTGGGCGGTGCGGTAAAGCAGCTCGCCCTGTTCGGTAAGGATCAGGCCGCGCGCGTGGCGGTGGAAGAGCTTGGTGCCAACATCCTGCTCGAGCGCGCTGACCTGACGGCTGATGGCCGACTGGGACAGATGCAGCTTGTCAGCCGCATGCGTAAACGATCCGGCTTCGGCAGCTGCGTGGAAAATACGCAGCTTGTCCCAGTCCAATGGCATTCCCCCACCCCTCATGCCACTGTTACTCCGCTGCTACGGCAACGGGCATATGGCCCGTCAGATAACGTTCTGCCTCGAGGGCGGCCATGCATCCCATGCCTGCGGCGGTGACCGCCTGGCGGAACGTATCGTCAGTCACATCGCCTGCGGCATAAACTCCCTCCAGGCTGGTCGCAGTCGAATCCGGTGCGGTCCAGAGATAGCCATTCTCCTTCAGCTTCAGCTTGCCCTTGAAAAGTTCAGTTGCCGGCGCGTGACCGATCGCCACGAAGACGCCGTCAATGGCGACATCGGTGACGACACCGGTGCGCGTGTCGCGCAGGCGAGCGCCGGAAACGGACGGCGGCATGGGGGGCTTTGCCGGCGTGCCCGTGATTTCGGCGACTTCGGTATTCCAGAGAACCTTGATGTTCTCTTTGGAGAAGAGACGTTCCTGCAGGATTTTTTCTGCACGGAAGCCGTCGCGGCGGTGCACGACGGTGACCGACTTCGCGATGTTCGACAGATAGAGCGCTTCTTCGACGGCGCTGTTGCCGCCCCCGACCACGATCACATCCTTATTGCGGTAGAAGAAGCCGTCGCAAGTGGCGCAGGCAGACACGCCAAAGCCCTGAAAATGCTGTTCGCTCTCGATGCCGAGCCACTTGGCCTTGGCGCCGGTCGCGATAACAAGCGTATCGGCAGTCCAGACCTGGCCGCTATCGGTGCGGGCAACGAAGGGGCGCTGGTTGAGGTCGACTTCGGTCACTAGGTCGTTGACGATTTCGGCGCCGACATGCTGAGCCTGCTGCAGCATCTGGTCCATCAGCCAGGGACCCTGGATAGGATCGGCAAAGCCCGGATAGTTCTCGACATCGGTGGTGATCATGAGCTGGCCGCCCTGTTCCAGACCGGCGATCAGAACCGGTTTCAGCATGGCGCGCGCGGCATAGACCGCTGCCGTATAGCCGGCGGGTCCGGAACCGATAATGAGCACCTTGGTATGGCGGGCAGACATGGAATTTCCTTTCGACTGGCAGGATGCGGCGGCTAAGAGGCGAATAAGGCCGTTTCGCGATCCCTGCGTCATTTATGAACGACCAATGCTTTTATTCAAGGGCAGCCTTGCATTACCAACAAGGCAAATGCAGGCGCTGTGCAAGATTCCGTCATCTGACTGAAACTTTCTTGCGTATTCCGTCGCTTTATATAGAAGCTGCCCGCGGGGAATTAAAGAAAGGCCTAAGCGTGGTTCGCGCTGAACTTGACGTTATCGACATAAAGATATTGCGGGAACTGCAGGCCGACGGCCGCATGACCAATGTGGAGCTTGCCGACCGGGTGGGAATTTCAGCGCCGCCCTGCTTGCGCCGTGTGCGCAAGCTCGAAGAAGCCGGCGTCATCGAAGGCTATCACGCGATGCTGAACAGCCCGAAGCTCGGGCTCGATCTCGTCGCCTTCTGCATGGTCGGCCTCAAGCACCAGTCGGAAGCCAATCTGAAGGCCTTTGCCGCTGCCACCACCGAATGGCCGCTGGTGCGCCAGGCCTGGATGGTTTCCGGCGACAGCGATTTCCTGCTGCATTGCGTGGCCCAAAACCTCACCCGCTTCCAGGACTTCGTTATCGAGGTGCTGACGGCCAACGAGCATGTCGATACCGTTCGCACCATGCTGACGATCCGGCAGGTGAAGAAGCTCGGGCTCGTCGAACTGTAATCTAAAGCGTGTCGCGATCTTCCGATCCGCTTGCCACGCTTTAGGCCCTTGTTTTCGCATGTCGTTGCCGCAAAGCCGCTACACACTTTTGGGCGACGTGCTCTAGCCGCGCCAGGCCTTGCTCAGCCAATCGGTATTGCCGATGCGGCGATACCATTTCTGTCCGCCACCTTCAAAAACCTCGCTCATTTTCGGACTGCCGGCAAAGACGACGATCTTGGCCTCCGGTGGCCGCTCGGGATCACGCCAGAAGCTCTTGATGTGGGGTGGCACGCAGGCATTCTTGAAGCTCACGCACCATTCGCGCGGCCAGTATTGCAGGTTTCCATGCGCTTCGAGCTGCGCACTCTGGAACTGCTGTGAGATCTCGTATTTCGACATGGCCGCCACCGGAGCGGCGACATAGGTATCCAGAATATAAGCGTGGCCGCCGATTTCGTAGCGGAAGACCGAACTGTTGCCGACCGAGCCCAGGAACTTGTCGCGCGTGGGCTTGAGTTTGCGCAGCGGCTTGGCGCGGAAGAGATCGTCATCGCGGATGATGAGGAACTTTCCCGGATGCTGGAAGAGCGGCTCCAGATCATCGACGATGACGAGATCGAGATCGAGGAAGAGACCGATCCCCTTGAGATCGGCAAGCTCGCGGCGGAAGAGCGAAAGCTTCTGCCAGCGGCGGTCCTTGGAGCCGGCCGGCAGACCGAGCTCAGGCAGGGGGAAGGTTTCGATTCCCGCTTCGAGGCCCTCTGTATTATCGGTGAAACAGACGAAACGATGCGGGCGCTTCAGGTGCCTTTTGACGCCGTGATAGAGATTGTTGACATATTCGGGGCCGTAGAGCGTTCCCCACTTCATGCAGAGCACGTTGACCAGATCGTTATTGTTTGCGGTCGACATCTCCGAGACTCTGCCTTCCTGATATGTCTGTCACTTGGGTTCGGCTTAAGCGTCGAGAAGCTGCTGGTAAATCCGGTTGATCGCCGTTGCTTCCTTTTCCAGCGCGAAATTTTCACGCACATGCCGGAGTGCCGTTTCGCCCTGTGCTACGGTCAGCGCAGGATCGGCGAGATAGGTGGCGATGGCTGCCGTCAGTGCGTTGCCGTCGCCGGGCGGTACGATGACGCCGTTTTCGCTTGCTACGATCATTTCGGCATAGGCACCGGCATCGGAGGCGATGACCGGTGTCTTAGACGCCATGGCTTCCAGCGGAGTCAGTCCGAATCCTTCGTTGCGGGATGGGGCCACGTAGAGCGTCAGGCGGCGATACCAGACCTTGATATCTGGCACCTCGCCAATGAAGACGATGCGGTCGGTCAGACCGGCTGCGGCAATATCGGCCTTCAGCTTGTCGGCGAACGCCGTGTGCTCCGGGGTGACGCGACCGGAAATCACGGCCGTCCAGTCCGGATGCTGCGGCAGCAGCGCGATCATCGCCTGAACGAAAAGATCGGTGCCTTTCTGATGGCGGACTCGACCGAAGCAGCCAATGAGATAGCGGCCGGGCAGGCCGGTGGCGGCGATCGTATCGTCAGGCCCTTCGGGCGGATGGAAAAGCGTGAGATCGACGCCGTGCTGGATGACCGTGTGTGGCACCTTGAGGAAGGAGCCGGAACGGCTGCTGGTGGCGATGACAGCATCCATCTGGCGGATCAGCCAGCGGGTGTAGGCGGTGTGGCGGCGCTGGGCGGCTGAGGTGAAGACGAGCTTCAGCGGCATACGCAGCACGTGACGCATGAGGATGCCCGCCGCCATCTCATTGTTGCGGCGCGCGTGCCAGACCCGGTGACGCCGCCCGGCTGGCGGACGCCAGAGGCCAGCAAGCTGCGGCCATTTCAGGCGCGGAAGTTCTGGCGGAAGACCGGGGCCGAGGGCTGCGATCTTGATCCCCAGCCGAATCTGGCAGGGGATAAGCTGGACGATCGTCGACGTGACGCCGGAGAGCCGGCGTTTCAGGTTGGGCGCGATGATCTCGACGTCACTGATATCCGGCACTGGCTGCTCTTGAAGGGGGGAGACGCGGGCGATCAGCCCCAGGAAACGGAGAGGATTTCGTAGGCCTTCGAACCACCCGGCGCGTTGACTTCGATGGAATCGCCGACTTCCTTGCCGATCAGCGCGCGGGCAATCGGGGAGGAGATCGAGATACGGCCCTGCTTCACATCGGCTTCCTGATCGCCGACGATCTGATAGGTCTTTTCCTCTTCCGTGTCCTCATCGACGAGCTTCACCTTGGCGCCGAACTTGATCTTGTTGCCCGACATCTTCGAGAGATCGATGATCTCGGCGCGCGCCGTCAGGTCTTCGAGCTCGGCAACGCGGCCTTCATTGTGGCTCTGCGCTTCCTTGGCGGCATGGTACTCGGCATTTTCGGAAAGGTCGCCATGGGCGCGCGCCTCCGCAATTGCCTCGATGATTCGCGGGCGCTCCTCCTGCTGACGCCAGCGCAGTTCTTCCTGCAGCTTGACGAAACCACCCTGTGTCATCGGTACCTTATCAACCATTTTTTCGTCCTTCTCTCCCCGCATCCGCAGTTCTCGCAGACACAAAAGAAAACAGGTCCCGAAGGGAACTTCGGAACCGTGCTACAATCTTAGTTCGTTGCTTATAGCAGATCGGCATGCGCGATTTCCATAAAATTCTTACCGAAGCTTTCCACCTCCCGCAGAAGTGCCTGCTTTTGAAGGGAAGTTGGATGGAGGCTCACTTCTTCGTCTTGATTTTGCTGCCGTGAACATTTGGTGAACATGCTGATGAAGAAATCGCTTAAAGAACGGTTGGCGATCCTCTCCGCCGCCGCCAAATATGGTGCTTCCTGCGCCTCCAGCGGCAGGGGCAAACGGGATTCGGTAGCCTCCGGTGCCAGTGTTAGGGGAGGAAGACCGGATCTTTCGGCAGGTTCGGCGGATTATATCCGGTCACCATGCGCACCCTCACGGATTCATGCAGGTTTGCGCCATCGGGGATGAAGCGCCTGTCTTCGCGGGGCAGATAAATGCCCCTCCTGTTGCCGCGCTTGCGCCAGGAGTTTTCCGGCACGCGCCGCGGAATATATTCGAGCAGTTTCCAGCCTGTGCTCATTGAGTCATGCAGCGGTGCGGCCGCATTGAGCTCGACATAGTACTTGTCGCTCTTGCCAAGGACGATGTTGTTGATCGTACGTGAAACGTAGAGCAGGCCTGCAGGCCCCGTTTCGCGGATCATCCAGTCGAGCGGTATCTTGATCTGGGCGCTCTCAGCCTCCGGGTAACCGCCGCCGATATCGCCGTGGACACCGGCAAACCACACCTCCTTGAAATCCTGTTTTGCGGTTGCGGGCTTGAAGGGATTGCCGCGATAGTCCTGATCCGGCGTCCACACTTCCGGCTGGAACATGTTTCTTCGCTCGTCGATCGCCATGGCATGGCGCACATATTCGACGCTTGGATTCTTGCGGGTGAAAGGATGGGTTTTGAACTGAATACGCCCTTTGCCCTTTTCGATGACAGAGGCAACCGTATCAAAGAGACCGAGCAGCTTGATCGGCGGGCGGTCGTTGCGCAGCATGCGCTCGTAGAGCCGCATGCTCTTGAAGGCCGATGAGGGATCCCCGCCATCGGCGCGCTGCTCCTGTTCGGGAATGCCCTTATAGGTTCTGTAAGCGTAGTCGAGCAGGTTCAGGTGATATCTGCTGCACAGCCCAAAGGCATGGATGAAACCTGCGAGAACGCGGGCCGTATAAGCGCCGCGGCTGAAGCCGAAAATATAGATACGGTCCCTGTCGGGATGGCCTCCGTGATCGTCAGGCGTGCCGGCATCGTAATTTTCGACGAGGAAGCGGTAGGCGCCTTTGACGTTTTCATCGAGACCCCAACCAGTGGCGAGGCCCCAGATTTCGATAGATTTGCGATAGAAGGGCGACCAGGCATCTGCCGCACCCAGCGTGCCGACGCCGGGGTCGTAATAGACGATCTGTTCGTCGGAGCGCTTCAGCGTTCCGAACAGACGCAAAATATTGGTGCGGTCTGCAGTTATCTCGTTCGACGTGCCGTCGAACAGAATGACGATATTCTTCGACATGCTGCTTCCCCGATACGGCCGGGGAGCAGGCTAACATCAAGTTTCCACGTCTGCAATTTTGGGTCGCAGTTTTGCTGGGACGCCGAGGTAAGGGCGAAGAGGCGAGGCCCCTTCGCTTGGGATCAGAAGTAGCTCTGCAGCGGGCGAACTTCGAGGTTGCCGGCCTTGAGCGCCTTGATGGCCTGAGCGGCAGCTTCCGCGCCGGCCATCGTGGTGTAATAGGGCACCTTCTGCATCAGCGTGGCGCGGCGCAGCGACTTGGAGTCGGAGATCGCCTTGTTGCCATCGGTCGTGTTGATGACGAGCTGGACCTGGCGGTTGCGGATGGCATCTTCGATGTGCGGGCGGCCTTCCAGAACCTTGTTGATCTTGGTGGCGGTGATGCCGTTTTCAGCGAGGAAGCGAGCGGTGCCGCCGGTTGCAAGAACCTTGAAGCCCTGTTCGACGAGGATGCGGATCGCCGGCAGAACACGCGGCTTGTCCTCGTCGCGCACGGAAACGAAGACCGTGCCCTCGCGCGGCAGTTCGACGCCGGCGCCGAGCTGCGACTTGGCAAAGGCCAGCGCGAAATCGGTATCGAGACCGATGACTTCGCCGGTCGAGCGCATTTCCGGGCCGAGCAGCGTGTCGACGCCCGGGAAGCGGGCGAAGGGGAAGACAGCTTCCTTGACGGCGATGTGCTTCAACGCACGCGGATCGGGCTTCTCGCCGTAAGCCGCAAAGGTCGCATCCAGCTTCTCGCCGGCCATGACGCGAGCAGCGATCTTGGCGATCGGCGCGCCGATGGTCTTAGCGACGAAAGGCACCGTGCGCGAAGCGCGCGGATTGACTTCGAGCACGTAGACTGTGCCATCCTTGATGGCGAACTGGACGTTCATCAGGCCGCCGACATTGAGAGCCTTTGCCATGGCTTTCGCCTGGCGCTCCAGCTCGTCGAGCATCTCGCGCGAAAGTGTGCGCGGCGGCAGCGAGCAGGCGCTATCGCCGGAGTGGATACCGGCTTCCTCGATATGCTCCATGATGCCGGCCACGTAGACGTCGGTGCCGTCAGAGAGGCAGTCGACATCCACTTCGATGGCGTGGCTGAGATAGCTGTCGAACAGCAGCGGGTTCTTGCCGAGCAGGGTGTTGATCTGGCCGGTCTTGTCGTTCGGGTAGCGCTGCTTGATATCCTCGGGCACCAATTCCGGAACGGTATCGAGCAAGTAGCTCTGCAGCTGGCTCTCGGCATGGATGATCTGCATGGCGCGGCCGCCGAGCACGTAGGACGGGCGAACGACCAGCGGGAACCCAATTTCAGCGGCAACGAGGCGGGCCTGCTCGACGGAGTAGGCAATACCGTTGTTCGGCTGGTTGAGGTCGAGCTTCATCAGAAGCTTCTGGAAGCGGTCGCGGTCTTCCGCAAGGTCGATCATGTCGGGCGCGGTGCCGAGGATCGGGATGCCGTTCTTTTCGAGCGCTTCAGCGAGCTTCAGCGGGGTCTGGCCGCCGAACTGGACGATGACGCCGACCACTTCGCCCTTTTCCTGCTCTGCGCGCAAGATTTCGATCACGTCTTCGGCCGTCAGCGGCTCGAAATAGAGGCGATCGGACGTGTCGTAGTCGGTCGAAACCGTTTCCGGGTTGCAGTTGATCATGATTGCTTCATAACCGGCATCCTTCAGCGCGAAGGCGGCATGGCAGCAGCAATAGTCGAATTCGATGCCCTGGCCGATACGGTTCGGACCACCGCCGAGGATGACGACCTTCTTGCGGTCGGAGACCAGCGCTTCGGAACGGGCAGCACCGACGAAAGGCGTCTCATAGGTAGAGTACATATAGGCGGTCGGTGAGGCGAACTCGGCGGCACAGGTGTCGATGCGCTTGAAGACTGGGCGGACGTTGAGCGAGTTGCGCAGCTCGGCCACTTCCTTCGGGCGCTTGCCGGTCAGGGTGGCGAGACGGGCGTCGGAGAAGCCCATGGCTTTCAGCATGCGCAGGTTCGTGGCATCGGTCGGCAAGCCGTGCTCGCGGATGCGGGCTTCCATGTCGACGATATTCTTGAGCTGGGCGAGGAACCAGGGGTCGATCTTGCAGCCTTCGTGCACCTCTTCGATGGTCAGGCCCATGCGCAGCGCCTGGGCGACCATGCGCAGGCGGTCCGGCGTCGGCGTGCCGATCGCGGCGCGGATGGCGTTGTGGCTGGATTCGCCTTCTTCGGAGTCCGGGATTTCGATCTCGTCGAGGCCGGTCAAGCCGGTTTCCAGGCCGCGCAGTGCCTTCTGCAACGATTCGGCGAAAGTGCGGCCGATCGCCATGACTTCGCCGACCGACTTCATGGCCGTGGTCAGGACCGGCGAAGCGCCCGGGAATTTTTCGAAGGCGAAGCGCGGGATCTTGGTGACGACATAGTCGATCGAGGGTTCGAACGAAGCCGGCGTCGCGCCGCCGGTGATGTCGTTTTCGAGTTCGTCGAGCGTGTAGCCGATGGCGAGCTTGGCAGCGACCTTGGCGATCGGGAAGCCGGTGGCCTTCGAGGCCAGTGCCGAGGAGCGGGATACGCGCGGGTTCATTTCGATGACGACGAGGCGGCCGTCCTTTGGGTTGACGGCGAACTGCACGTTCGAGCCGCCGGTCTCGACGCCGATCTCGCGCAGCACCGCGATCGAGGCGTTGCGCATCATCTGATATTCTTTGTCCGTCAGCGTCAGCGCTGGGGCGACGGTGATCGAATCGCCCGTGTGAACGCCCATCGGGTCGATGTTTTCGATGGAGCAGATGATGATGCAGTTGTCCGCCTTGTCGCGGACGACCTCCATCTCATATTCCTTCCAGCCGAGGACGGATTCTTCGACCAGCACTTCGGTGGTGGGCGATGCATCGAGGCCGCCGCCGACGATTTCGAAGAATTCCGAGCGGTTATAGGCAATGCCGCCGCCGGTGCCGCCGAGCGTGAAGGAAGGACGGATGATGGCCGGCAGGCCGACATGGTCGATCGCCTGGGCGGCGATTGCCATGGCATGGCTCATGTAGCGCTGCTTGCGGTCGCTCTCCCCGAGGTTCCATTGGTTTTCCAGTTCGTCGAGCGCCTTGTCGAGAGCGGGGCCGGAGAGGCTTTCGCGCAGCTTGGTGCGCTCAGCCTCATGCGTCTTGCGGTCGGCATCCTTGATATCGGTGGCGTTTGCCAGCATCGAGCGCGGCGTTTCAAGGCCGATGCGGGCCATCGCCTCGCGGAACAGCGCGCGGTCCTCAGCCATGTCGATGGCGGCAGGTTTTGCGCCGATCATCTCGACATTGTAGCGGTCGAGCACGCCCATGCGCTTCAGCGAGAGAGCGGTATTCAGCGCCGTCTGGCCGCCCATGGTCGGCAGCAGCGCGTCGGGGCGCTCCTTGGCGATGATCTTGGCGACGACTTCGGGCGTGATCGGCTCGACATAGGTTGCGTCGGCGAGACCCGGATCGGTCATGATCGTGGCCGGGTTGGAGTTGACGAGGATGACGCGGTAGCCTTCCTCCTTCAGCGCCTTGCAGGCCTGGGTGCCGGAATAGTCGAATTCGCAAGCCTGGCCAATGACGATTGGTCCCGCACCGATGATGAGGATCGATTTGATGTCTTGGCGCTTCGGCATGGGCGATATCCATTTCTAGCTGCGCAGAAAGCCGGCCAGGGTGGAGGTCACCGGGTCGGGTCGCGCATTGAGGGTCTTTTCAGGCTAGAAGCGGCTTATAGGCAAATGTTTTTGCAAACGGAACCCCATAAATCATCGAATCGACAGGAATTCGGACCGGCCTTTGGAAGCCTATTGCCCGGTGGGTACGACGAGTGTGCGAATCTCGCCGCCAAGCGCCGGATTTGCAATGGCTTCGGGCGCCTGTTCGAGCGTGATCCGACGCGAAATCAGCGGCTCCACCTTGATTGCGCCTGAGGCGATGAGATCGGCTGCGCGCCCGTGCGTGAAAGGGTTGAGGAAAGAGCTGACGAGGTTCACTTCGCGAAACAGCAGATCGAAGGGTTCGATCTCTATCTTTGCGCCTTGCGGCATGACGCCGAGGATGACGGCAGTGCCGCCGCGTCTTGCGAGCTTGGGAGACTGCATCATGGTTTCCGGCACGCCGGCGCATTCAAAGACGACATCGGCGCCGCCGGGCAGCAATCCGCCGTCGCCGGTAATGCCGCCGACGGCATCCGCCTGTGACGGATCGAAGGTGGCGGTCGCGCCAAGCCTTTCGGCAAGCGCGCGTTTCTCGGCATTGCGGGTGACCAGAAGAATGCGTGTCGCACCGGCGAGCCGGGCAAGCTGGATGATGAGCAGGCCGATCACGCCGCCGCCGAGCACGATGACGGAAGCGCCTGTCTTGATGTTTGCCAGATCGACGCCGTGCAGGCAGCAGGCGAGCGGCTCGCAAAAGGCGCCGTGCAGGGGGTCGAGGCCGAGCGGCAGGGCGAAGGCCTGTTTCTGCGGAAGGATGACATAATCGGCAAAACCGCCGTCTCTATGGATACCGATCGCCTGCAGGTTCCGGCAGAGATTGACGCGACCATTGTGGCATTCCTCGCAGCGGCCGCAGGCGATGTTGGGATCGCCGGTCACGCGCATGCCGGGGCGGAAGCCGGTGACCTCGGGGCCGACCGTTTCGATGATGCCGGCGAATTCGTGACCGAGGGTCACCGGTGGATGGGAGGGGAACTCGCCGAGGAAAAGATGCCGGTCGGTGCCGCAGATGCCGCAGGCTTCGATGCGCACCAGCAAGTCAGCTGGTCCGGGAACGGGCTTTTCGACCTCAAGCAGAAACAGCTTTCCGGTCGCTTCCAGGCGCACGGCTTTCATCGGCATTCTCCTCCCTGTCTCCTTGTCATCAGGAAGCGGGAAAGCAGGAGTCGCGTCAAGCATTTGCCGGTATTTCTTCAGCCGAAGCGTCGGCGGACTTCCTCGGCAAAACTCCGGCTGACTGGGATCTGGGTGCCGTCGCGGGTGACGATCAGGATCTTGCCGTTGTCGCGTTTCAGGGATTCGACATGGGTATCGGCCACCCAATGCGACCTATGCATCTGAAGCCCCGGCGTTCCGCCGATCTCGCGTAACGCGTCGGAAAAACGCAGCAGCACCAATTCGCGACCGCGGCTGGTGACCACCTCGGTATAATGGTCCTGCACGGAGAGGCGGAGCAGGGCGCCACGGTTCTGTGGCTTCAGCCGGTCGAGGATCGAGGCTGATGGAGCGGTTTGCGCCGTTGCCTCCTCGATCTGTCGATGCATGGCGAGGTAGGTCAGAAAGCAGAAGAGGGCGCAGAGCGGCAACGCGAAGAGCGCCCTTACGAAGCTGTTGTCGAGGGAGGCCGGATTGCCGCTGAAGGTATAGTCGACGAGGCCGATCGCAAAGCCGATCGGCAGGGCTGCGACCAGCGAGCCGATCATCATGCGCCAGAACATCCGGTCTATCGCCTTGCGCAACAAGGCATCGGCAAACACTGAAAACAGGATGGCGATCGACCAGGCGACGGCGTGCAGGATCAACCAGTAGGCGAAGCGCTCGCCGGCTGCCATGCTTTCCATCGTGCCGTAGGGGCCGGTGATCGTGAAGATCAGAACGATAGCGAGGAAGGTTCCCCAGAAGCGCGGCGCGCGCCAGAAGACCTGCAATTCGCGAAGCGTGGATTGCAAGGATGGGTGATCCACGAAGTTTTCCTGCCGCTTACGCCATGTTTGTTGAGAGGAATGCAGTCATGCCGGAAACAGAGGACGAATTCAACCGGAGCCCCTCATGACCCTGGAACCTCTGCTTAATGCCCCTATTGCCATTCAGATCCACGTTGCCGCCGTGGTGCCGGCGGCTATCCTCGGCGCCTATCTGCTCGCATGGCCGAAGGGCACGCCGCGGCACCGTCTGCTCGGCAAGATCTGGATGGTGCTGATGGTAGTGACGGCTCTGTCGAGCTTTTTCATCCACCGGATCAATCTCGTCTATGGCTTCAGCCCAATCCATCTTCTTTCCGTCGTCGTGCTCGCCGGAAGCTGGCGGGCGGTTCTTGCCGCGCGGCGGCATGATATCCGTGCACATCGGCGGATCGTATCGGGCATGTATTTCGGCGGTATCGTCGTTGCCGGCCTTGCGACACTGCTACCGGGCCGGCTGATGCATGCGGTCACATTCTCCGGCAATAGCTGGTTGGCCCTGGCGCTGCTCGGGCTGGTCACTGCTGCGATCGGCGCCGCCATCGGGTTTCGTCCGCGCCGCAGCCGGGTCGCGTGAGGAAGCGGCTGGAATTCGTCCTCGCGCCGGATATATAACTGACTCCTGAGAGCATGCATGAGGCGCATCGCCGGGGAGATCGATCATGGAATGGAAAGGCCGGCGTCAGTCCGACAATATCGAGGATCGCCGTGGCGATCCATCCGGTGGCATGGGACGCAATCCCTTCGGCCGCGGTGGCGGCTTCAGCTTTCCATCAGGCGGCGGCGTTGGCCGTCGTGGCGGCGGGCTCAGCATTGGCACGATCATCTTTCTCGTCGTCATCTACCTGATCTTCAAGGCGATGGGCATCGACCTGATGCAGGTGATGGATGGCGGCGGCGGCTCGATTGGCGATTCCGGCTATTCGCAGAGCGAGTCTTCCCCACAGGCGCCTGCCAATGACGAGATGACCGCCTTCGTGCGCACTGTTCTCGCTGAAACCGAAGATACCTGGCACGGCATCTTCCAGTCGCAGGGCAAGGATTATGAAGAACCGCGGCTCGTTCTCTTCTCCGGCCAGACGCAATCGGCCTGCGGTTTCGCCTCTGCTGCGACCGGTCCCTTCTATTGCCCTGGGGATCACAAGGTCTATCTGGACACGGCCTTCTTCCAGCAACTTTCCGATCAGTTCGGCGCGTCAGGCGATTTCGCCGAAGCCTATGTGGTCGCCCATGAGGTTGGCCATCACGTGCAGAACCTGCTCGGTATCCTGCCGAAGTTCAATCAGGCGCGCCAGAGCATGAGCGAGGCCGATGCCAACAAGATGTCGGTCCGGGTTGAACTGCAGGCGGATTGCTTCGCCGGCATCTGGGGCAAGTATACGCAGCAGAAGGGTATCCTCGACGCCGGCGATCTGGAGGAGGCGTTGAATGCCGCCCAGCAGATCGGCGATGATACGCTGCAGAAGCGTTCGCAGGGCTATGTCGTGCCTGAGAGTTTCAACCACGGTACGTCGGCGCAGCGCATGCGCTGGTTCAAGCGTGGCTTCGACAGCGGGCAGCTTTCGGCCTGCGATACTTTCTCCAACCCGATCTGATCAGGATATTCGGCACCCAGCCCGAAGGCAGGGTGCCGGTACGCCGGGCAGCTTACTTTTCGCTGTCCATGTGCTTGAGCTGGGCTTCCGGATAACGGGCGCCCTTGGCGGCCCCCTTCGGCACGGCGCGTTCGATGGCGGAGAGATCGTCTGCGGTGAGCTCCACCGCGCGGGAGCCGAGCGCTTCCGTCAGCCGGTCGCGGCGGCGGGCGCCGACCAGCGGCACGATATCCTTGCCCTGTTCAGCTACCCAGGCGATCGCGACCTGTGCGACCGAGGCGCCCTTGAGGGTGGCGATCTTTCTGAGTTCTTCGACCAGGGCAAGGTTTTCATCGACATTGCCTTCCTGGAAGCGCGGGCTGACGGCGCGGAAATCGCCTGCACCCTGCTGGCCTTTCTGCCAGTGGCCGCTGATGAGGCCGCGCGACAGCACGCCATAGGCGGTGATGGAAATGCCGAGCTCGCGGGTCACAGGCAGGATCTCATCCTCGATGCCACGGGAGATCAGCGAATATTCGATCTGCAGGTCGGCAATCGGTGCGACGGCAGCGGCCCGGCGGATCGTATCGGCGCCGACTTCGGAGAGGCCGACATGACGGACGTAACCGGCCTTGATGAGATCAGAGATCGCGCCGACCGTGTCCTCGATCGGCACGTTCGGATCGAGGCGGGCAGGGCGGTAGATGTCGATATAATCGACGCCGAGGCGCTGCAGCGTATAGGCAAGGAAGTTCTTCACGGCGATCGGGCGGGCGTCGTAGCCGTTCCAGCCATTGGAGGGATCACGCAAGGCGCCGAACTTGACGCTGATGATGGCGTCTTCGCGCTTACGGCCCTTGAGCGCCTCACCGATCAGCATTTCATTATGGCCCATGCCATAGAAGTCGCCTGTGTCGAGCAGGTTGACGCCGGCATCGAGCGCTGCGTGGATGGTCGCAATGCTTTCAGCGCGATCAGACGGGCCGTACATGCCCGACATGCCCATGCAGCCGAGGCCGATAGCCGAGACTTCTGGACCGGTTTTTCCCAAGCGATAGGTCTGCATTTTCTTCTCCTTCAGCAGCGCCCCGATGGCGTCTTCGGATGCCGTTTTACCGCGGCCGAATGTGTGCGATAATCCGGATAGTCTTGAACAGGCCGTACGGGAAAATGCACAATGGACGACCTTCCCCTCAGTGATCTGGATGCCTTTGCCGCAATTGCAAGAGAGCGCAGCTTCCGCTCCGCAGCCCGCAAGCGCCAGGTTTCTGCGTCGTCGCTGAGCGATTCCCTGCGGCGCCTCGAAGAGCGGCTCGGTGTCAGGCTTCTCAATCGGACGACACGCTCCGTCACGCCGACGGCGGCGGGCGAGCGATTGCTTGAGAGGCTTTCGCCGGCGCTTGCGGAAGTGGCGGCCGCGCTCGGCCAGCTCGACAATTTTCGAGACAGTCCGGCAGGCACGCTCAGGCTCAACGTGCCTGGTATCGTCGTGAAGCTTTTCATGGCCGATCTCGCCGCGCGGTTTCTGGCGCTTTACCCGCAGGTCACGCTGGAGATCATTGCCGACGATAATTTCATCGACGTGCTGGCCGCCGGTTTCGATGCTGGTATTCGCTATGACGAGAGGCTGGAGCGCGACATGATCGCCGTGCCGATCGGGCCGCGCCGGCAGCGATATGTGACGGTGGCCGCTCCCTCCTATCTGGAAAAGCGGGGCACGCCACAGCACCCGCGGGATCTGCTTGAGCATAGCTGCATCCGCCATCGCTTCATCAGTGGCGCGTCGCTTGCCTGGGAATTCGAACGGGGTGACGAAGTGCTCGCGATTACGCCATCCGGCCCCATCATCGCCAATGCTGTGGAGATGGAGATCGAGGCAGCACTTGCCGGTCTCGGCGTCATCCGTACCTTTGGAGAACTGCTTGCGTCGGGCATTGCGGAGGGCAGGCTGGTGCCGATCCTTGAGGAATGGGACAGTGAATTTTCTGGCCCCTTTCTCTACTATCCGAGCCGTCACCACATGCCCGCGCCATTGCGGGCTTTTGTCGATTTTGTACGGATGGAGCAGCGAAAGAGCGCGTGAACCATCTGTTTTGGCAGCCTCTCCATCAAAAACATTGAAATGTTCACGTATTGTTTCGGTCATTCCAATCGGCTATGTCATATATCCGGCGACGAGATCGTCTTTCCAGAAAATATCAGCTGTAGAGATGTCTTATGCTTGATCCGAAATTCGTTCGCCGCGGCCTTTTCCTGGTCTTCGTCATTCTCTTTCTGGACGTCATCGGCATTGCCATCATCATGCCGGTCCTGCCCGTGTATCTGGAGCAGTTGACGGGCGGCACGGTCAGCGACGCGGCTGTCGATGGCGGCTGGCTGATGCTGATCTATTCGCTGATGCAGTTCCTGTTTGCGCCGCTGCTCGGAAACTTGAGCGACCGTTTCGGGCGCCGTCCGATCCTGCTGCTCTCGGTGCTGACCTTCGCGTTCGATAATTTCATCTGCGCTATCGCCACCAGTTACTGGATGCTTTTCGTCGGCAGGGTGCTTGCCGGTATCAGCGGCGGCAGTTTCGCCACCTGCTCGGCTTACATTGCCGACATCAGCAATGAAGAGAACCGCGCCAAGAATTTCGGCCTGATCGGTATCGCCTTTGGAGTCGGTTTCACGGTCGGTCCCGTCATCGGCGGCTTCCTTGGCGAGTTCGGGCCGCGCGTGCCATTCTATGGTGCGGCCGCGCTTTCCTTCATCAATTTCGTTGCCGCCTGTTTCCTGCTGCCGGAAACGCTCGAAGCGAAGAACCGGCGTACTTTCGAATGGAAGCGCGCAAACCCGCTCGGCGCTTTGCGGCAGATGCGGCACTATCCCGGCATCGGCTGGGTTTGCCTCGTGATGTTCCTGTTTTTCCTCGCCCATGCCGTCTATCCCTCGGTCTGGCCCTTCGTCTCGACCTTCCGCTATGGCTGGAGTGAAGGGCAGATCGGCCTGTCCCTCGGCCTCTACGGGATCGGCGCCGCTGTGGTCATGGGACTCGTTCTGCCGCGTGTCGTGCCTGTTCTCGGTGAATGGAAGACGGCGCTGCTCGGCCTGTGTTTCTCGATGGCCGCTCTCACAGGTTATGCTTTCGCCTGGGAGGGCTGGGTCGTCTATACCGTGATCGTACTGACGGTCATGGAGAATGTTGCCGATCCGCCGCTGCGCAGCATTGCCGCCGGTAAGGTGCCACCCTCGGCACAGGGCGAGCTGCAGGGCGCGCTCACCAGCATCGGCAGTATCACGACAATCATCGGCCCGCTGATCTTCACACAGATGTTCGGCTATTTCACCAAGCCGGATGCGCCGATTACCTTTGCCGGAGCGCCTTATCTGCTGGCCGCTTTTTTCATCCTCCTTGCTGCGGTTGTATTCCTGACGCGGGTGACGACATCGAAAGCGTCGGCACAAGCCTTCAACGCGGCGGAGTGATCCATCAAAAACAGTGAAGCTGTGATGAATTTTTCAGCATCTGCTTATTTTGGGGTAGTTCTTTGCGCCGCTTTGCTCTAAGCCGACGTGATATTTTGCCGCGCTGCGGCCCCTAACGATTCAATCTCAGGAATAGTGTCATGGACACGCCGATCGATGTGCGCGCCGTTGCGCCTGCAAACGACAACCGCTGGTCTGCGCATTTTCGCGCCACGCTGATGCTCGGCGTGCCGC
This sequence comes from Hyphomicrobiales bacterium, assembly GCA_900473185.1. Lineage (GTDB taxonomy): Bacteria > Pseudomonadota > Alphaproteobacteria > Rhizobiales > Rhizobiaceae > Rhizobium. The sequence continues at coordinate 144,999 of UCKU01000027.1, forward strand.
TGATCGGCGCCCAGCTCGCGCAATTCGGTATCGGCATGACCGATGTGATGATCGTCGGCCAGCTTGGAGCCGAGCATCTTGCCGCCATGGTGCTTTCCGCGCAGTTCCTGTTCACGATCCTGATTTTCGGTTCTGGCTTTGCGATTGCCGTTATCCCGATGGTGGCCCAGGCCTATGGCCGCGGCGATGTCGTGAGCGTGCGCCGGTCGCTGCGCATGGGTATCTGGGTTGTCATCTGCTACTGGCTGCTGATGCAGCCGGCCTTCTACAATTCCGAGACGATCCTGCGGTACTTCGGGCAGGAGCCTGAAGTGGCGAAGCTTGCCCACGGCTATATCATCATCGGTCAGTTCGGCGTGCTGCCGGGTCTGCTCTATAATGTCATGCGCGGGCTCGTCAGCGCCATCGGCAAGGCTGGCGTCATTCTCCAGGTCACCATCGCCATGCTGGTGCTGAATGCGATCGGCGCCTACATCCTCGTGCTCGGCCATTTCGGCTTCCCGGTCATGGGGCTGGAAGGGGCCGCAATCGTGTCCGTCGCCGTGCAGGTGGCGGGCTTCCTCTTCATTCTGTCCTATGTGCAGGGCAGGGAAGAGACGCGTCGCTATGAGATCTTCGTGCGTTTCTGGAAGCCGGACTGGCATGCCTTCTTCGAAGTCATCCGCCTGGGCTTGCCGATCAGCATCACTATCCTCGCAGAAGTGAGCCTCTTCACGGCAGCCTCGCTGCTGATGGGCCATATCGGCACGATCGAACTTGCCGCGCATGGTATCGCCCTGCAATGGGCCTCGATGGCCTTCATGATCCCGCTCGGCCTCGGCCAGGCGGCAACCGTTCGTGTTGGCGTCGCGCACGGGCAGGGTAATCATGCCGTGCTGGTGCGGGCGGCTATCACAGTGCTCATCATTGCCGCTGCCGCGTCCATCATCGGCAGCATCATCTTTGCGGCGATACCGCAGGTTCTGGCGCGGCTCTTCCTTGATGTCAGCCTGCCGGAGGCGCCGGAGGTGCTGGCCTATGCCGGTCCGCTGATTGTCGTGGCCGGTCTCTTCCAGTTCGTCGATGGCCTGCAGGCAATAGCCAGCGGGCTGCTCCGTGGGCTGAAGGATGCGCGCGTGCCGATGGTCATGGCGCTGATCGCCTATTGGCCGATTGGCTTCTTCCTTGCCTGGGCCTTTGCCTTCCCGCTTGGCTTCGGCGGTCTTGGAATCTGGTATGGTTTTCTCGTCGGGCTGGCTGCGGCGGCCGCCATGCTCTGCGCCCGCTTCTATATTCTCGTTCGCCGCGAAGGCGTGACGGCCGGCGGTTAAGCCGGCCGTCCTATGTCGGCTGTTAGGCCGCAACCGGTTTGTAGCTGGCGATATCGGCGCGGATGCCGAGGCGCGCAAACATTTCCTGCGGGTCGAAATTGGCCGCCTTGTGGACCGCGGCAACGACTGCCCGTACGCGTTCGACGACATCGGCGCTTTCCCATTCGGCAACCGTCACGAAATTGAATTCGCCGGGACCGGCAACCTGTTCCAGCACCGTATGATTGATGAAGCCGTCCTGTGCCTCCAGCACCTTATGGGTCATCATCACATTGACGAGAAATTCCTCGCGCGCCGCAGCCGGTACGACGAATTTGTCTATCCTGTAGAAAGCTCCGCTCATCCAGTCTTCTCCTGCATCTGATGTGTTGCAGGCAATTCTGTAATTCCTCAAGTTAAGTTGAGGTCAATATGCGGGACAAAGAAAAAGGCCCGCCTGAGCGAGCCTTGATCCGGTATCAGCGTTCGGCGAGTGCCGCTTCGCCCTTCTTCTCACGCACCATGTTAACAAAGCGGCGGAAGAGGTAGTGGCTGTCCTGCGGGCCGGGAGAGGCTTCCGGGTGGTGCTGGACGGAGAAGACCGACTTACCGAGGACGCGCAGGCCGCAATTGGTGCCGTCGAAGAGCGAAACGTGAGTCTCCTCAACACCTTCGGGCAGCGACTTCGTGTCGACCGCGAAGCCGTGGTTCATGGAGACGATCTCGACCTTGCCGGTCGTGTGATCCTTGACCGGGTGGTTTGCGCCGTGATGGCCCTGATGCATCTTCTCGGTCTTGGCGCCGAGTGCCAGGCCGAGCATCTGATGGCCGAGGCAGATGCCGAAAACCGGGATATCGGTGCTGATCAGTTCCTTGATGACTGGCACGGCATATTCGCCTGTTGCGGCCGGGTCGCCCGGGCCGTTCGACAGGAAGATGCCATCCGGCTGAAGGGCGAGCACATCCTGCGCACTCGCCGTTGCCGGCATGACCGTGACCTTGCAGTCGAGACCGGCGAAGAGCCGCAGGATGTTGCGCTTCACGCCGTAATCCAGGCAGACGACGTGGTACTTCGAGTCGGCAGCGCCGAGTTCGCCGTAGCCTTCGTTCCAGACCCAGGGTGTCTGCGACCACTGCGAGGACTGGCCGGAGGAGGCGATCTTGGCGAGGTCGAGGCCTTCGAGGCCGCTCCACGCCTTGGCTTCCGCCTTCAACGCTTCGATGTCGAAATTGCCCGAGGGTTCGTGGGCAATGACGGCGTTGGGCGAGCCGTTTTCGCGGATCCAGGCTGTCAGCGCGCGGGTGTCTATGCCGCAGAGGCCGATGATGCCGCGGGCCTTCAGCCAGGCGTCGAGATGCTTGGCGGCACGGTAGTTCGAGGGCTCGGTGATATCGGCCTTGAAGATCACGCCGACCGCGCCGTGGCGTGCTGCCGGCGTCAGGTCTTCGATATCTTCTTCGTTGGTGCCGATATTGCCGATATGGGGGAAGGTGAAGGTGACGATCTGGCCGAGGTAGGAGGGGTCGGTGAGGATTTCCTCATAGCCGGTCAGCGCCGTGTTGAAGACGGCTTCCGCCTGGACCTTGCCGGTTGCGCCGATGCCCTTGCCTTCGATGACTGTGCCGTCGGCAAGAACGAGCAGGGCGGTCGGCTTTTCGGTTATCCAGGGTGCTGTCGCGGTCATCTTCATCCCGTTTCCGGCGGGCTTGGCGTTCTGAAAACGCGAGCCGGCCATTTGATCTCGCAGGTGCAGGCGCGCGGCTTTGGCCGCGTTTGACGCCTGATCACGAATTTTGGTGCAGGTGGCGGTAGATAGCCACGCTCTCTGCCTAGGTCAATCTTTGTAGTGCAGATTGCGGCACTTTTCCTGCCGATATTGCCGGGATTCTCGCAATTTATTTGATCCCACACATCAGCGTGGTTTATGAAAGCGCCATTCCAGAGCGGCGGGCTGGGAAACGGATTCGCCGCTTCAAGTTTTTGTTCAAGCATCGGCTTATCTGAAAAGATCCTTCACACTTTTCGGTCCGGTGCTTCAGAAGGAGTAACGACATGCTGCGCGATCAACTCGCCACTCAGCTCAAGGAAGCCATGAAGGCGAAGCAGATGGAGCGTCTCGGCACCATCCGCCTCATCCAGGCCGCGATCAAGGATCGCGACATCGCCAATCGCGGCGTCGGCAAGGAAGAGGCGGGCGACGACGAAGTGCTACAGATCCTCGCCAAGATGGTGAAGCAGCGCGACGAGTCGGCGAAAATCTACGAAGAGAACGCCCGTCCCGAGCTTGCGGCCAAGGAGCGCGCAGAAATTGTCGTTATCCAGGACTTCATGCCGAAGCAGCTTTCCGACGATGAGGTGCGTGCCAATATCGCCGCCATCATCAAGGAAGTCGGCGCCGAAGGCCCGAAGGACATGGGCAAGATCATGGCTGCCTTGAAAGAGCGCTATGCCGGCCAGATGGACTTTGCCAAGGCTTCCGGGACCGTCAAAGAGCTGCTGAAATAAGACGTCTTGCCTGCGGTTGTTCTTCGACCGCAGGCCCAAGCACGGCTTCGGCGGCTGAATCGATGATGGCGAATTTCGCCGCCTGATAATTCCAATATTCGAGCACGAATCCGCGGGAGAGCCAGAAATCGCCTTTTCTCGGCGGTTCGGTCCATCCCACGCTTCCCATATCGGCGGCCTGCGTGAGCAGGCGCTTCAGGTGCGTGTTGGAAATCATGAACTGATCGCGAATCTCGCGCAGCGACAACGGGCCGACGATGACGCGGTCGGCAGAATGCGGAAAGCCCGGCAGGCGCGAAATCAGATAATCCATCACGAGGCCGCCGGAATTGGCCCAGTTGAAGAGATTGAAGGTAGCGCCCGGATCGCGCACGGCTTCGGTTTCGATGATCTTCTTGGCGATCAGCGGCTGCAGGCGGGCGATCAATGTTGGATCGGCCATCAGTTTTTCCGCGCGGCGGCCGCCATCGAGGCTATCCAGAATCATCAGATGGGCGACCAGCCATTTGGTAAAATGATGCTCGGCCGTTTCCGTCGGCTCGAGAAAGCGGGTGCGTTTGTCATCGCCCGGAATGGGGCGCAGAAACCGGTAGGCCAGCATTTCCTGCACGAAGGCAGCTGCCGTGTTGCGGCTGGCGATCTTGTTCTGCATGACGAAATCGATGAAACGGCCGGAATAGAGACCGCGCCTCTCGTCACCAGGATAGCCGTAATAGAGAGCAAAGCCGGTATGCGCCATCAGCCAGCGCTGCTGAGCCGCGAATATCGATGCAATACGCGGGCTCTCGCGATAAATCGCGAGCATTTCATTGGCGCAATGAAGAATTGCAGCAAGAAAATTATCGTCGGCTGCAAGATTTTCTGCGGTGTAGGCCATGGCGCTGTCCAGGAGTTTCGCGCATTCATTTGCCACGCCTATTGGAAGTGTCAATGCTTTTGTATTTCAGGGGTTAATTGGTAAGGTAAAGCTCAATAAAAGCGGCTGCGCACAGTCTTGAGCATTTCCGGTTTTCTCCGAAAGCGGAAATGCTCAAGACTATTTGTTTTTACGCAATTCCGGACGCAAAACCGCTGCACACTTTTGCTGAAGTCGCTCCAAAAATTAAGAAGGCAGGAGCTGGGGGCGCTCCTGCCTTCTTGCTCTTTGCTTCCGTCAGCGACGCAGGGTCGAAACCCAAGCCGGCGGGTATTTGCAAAGGCACCCTTGCGAGGCGGCGCCGGGGGTAGGGATGGTGCCTCGCTTGGGGATCGCTTTGTTGAGATCGAACTTATGGCCAGCCCCCGGCTTATTCAAATTACAAAAATATAATAATCCCGGATTCGGCCTTTCGGGATGTGAATATGGAGCTCGGCCACGCACTCCGAAAAAGCCCGGGAAATCCGTGCGGATTTCTTTTAACTGATTGTTTTTGCGTTTTCTTTCTTTGGATGGGCTTTCCGCGGAATGGACCTCGCCGACCTCTCGGAACTTGGAAAATGTCAAAAATGTCGCACCCCCTGTCAGGGGCCGATAACACGTTGTTGAGTGGCATTGGCGGAGGTTTGTGACAATGTCCTGCGCCCTGTGAAAAGCGGGATTTACGGCAGAAGTTTCGTGGCGCGGCGCGGTAAAGCTGCTTATATGGATGTTCTGCAAGAGGTAGAGATGCGCTTTTCCCCCACCTTCCTGGACGATATCCGCGACCGCGTTCCCATTTCGAACGTGATTGCGCGGCGCGTGGGCTGGGACAAGCGCAAGACCAACGTGTCGCGCGGCGACTATTGGGCCTGCTGCCCGTTCCATGGTGAGAAGTCGCCGAGCTTCCATTGCGAGGATCGTAAGGGCCGTTACCATTGCTTCGGCTGCGGTGTGACCGGAGATCATTTCCGCTTCCTGACCGAGCTCGAAGGCCTGAGCTTCCCGGAAGCCGTGCAGACGATCGCCGACATGGCCGGCGTGCCGATGCCGGTCGCCGATCCGCAGATGGAAAAACGGGAGAAGGAGCGCACCTCGCTTCTCGACGTCATGGAAATGGCGACGCAGTTCTTTCAGGACCAGTTGCAGACGGCAAATGGAGCCAGGGCGCGCGCCTATCTGCGCGACCGCGGGTTGACGGGGCGCACTATCGAGACCTTCCGGCTGGGTTTTGCACCCGACAGCCGCAATGCGCTGAAGGAATTTTTGGCCGGCAAGGGTGTCAGCAAGGAGCAGATCGAGGCCTGCGGGCTTGTCGTGCACGAGAATGTGCCTGTTTCCTACGACCGGTTCCGCGACCGCATCATGTTCCCGATCCTGTCGTCGCGCGAGAAGGTCATTGCTTTCGGCGGACGCGCCATGTCGCCGGATGCGCCGGCGAAATATCTCAATTCCAACGAGACCGAACTCTTCCATAAGGGTAACGTGCTCTACAATTTCACTCGGGCGCGCCGCGCGATGCAGGGCGCAAATGGTGAGGGCACCATCATTGCCGTCGAAGGCTATATGGATGTCATTGCGCTGCATCAGGCCGGTATCGAGAATGCCGTGGCACCGCTCGGCACGGCGCTGACCGAAAACCAGCTCGACCTGCTTTGGAAGATGACATCGCAGCCGGTGCTCTGCTTCGATGGCGACGGCGCCGGCATTCGTGCTGCAAACCGTGCGGCCGATCTGGCGCTGCCGCATCTGAAGCCGGGGCGGAGTGTGCGTTTCGCCCTGCTGCCCGATGGCAAGGACCCTGATGATCTCGTCAAGCACGAGGGGAGGGCGCCCTTCGACAAGGTCATGGCGCAGGCCAAGCCGCTCTCGGAAATGCTCTGGGATCGCGAAGCACGCAACGGCAAGTTCGATACACCGGAGGCGCGCGCCGAGCTGGAAGCGCGATTGAGGCAACTCGTTGCCGTGATTGCCGATGAGAATGTGCGCCGCCATTACCAGCAGGATATGCGCGATAAGTTGAACAGCTTCTTCCAGCCGCAGTTCCAGAATCGCGGTGGCGAACGACGCAATTTCGGTGGCAGCACCGGTGGTGGCAATTTCCGCGGCCAGAAGGGTGGCGCTCCCGCAGGGCCTCGAACCCCCGTTGCCGCATCGGATCGCCTGACCCGTTCGGGTCTCGTGCGCGGCCATCAGGACAATACGGCGCTCCGAGAATGCGTGCTGGCGCTGACCGTCGTCAACCATCCTGCGCTTATGCTTGACGATTATGACGAGATCGCTGCCATCGATTATGACAATCGCGATCTGCAGAAGCTCTGGTCGGCGATGCTGGGAGCAGCTGCCGTTGTCGCCGGACCGCATCTGACGCGCGATTACCTGTTGGAATGTCTCGATGTCGCCGGCTTCGGTTCGCTCCTGAAGAACCTCGACCAGCAGGTGCGTAATGCCAGGCTCTGGACGGCCACCGAACAGGCAGCGATGGAGGATGCCCGCGAGGGATATCGCCAGGCGCTCGCCTTCCACAAGCGGGCCAAGGATCTGCGCTGGCAGAAGATCGAGCTGGAGCGTGATATCGCGCAAGCGACGGAGGCCGGGGACGATGCCGAAATCGACCGGCTGATGCGCGCATCTCAGGAAGTGCATTTCGAGGCGTTGCGGCTTGAGAACCAGGAAGCTATTATCGATGGCTTCGGTGTGCTCTCCGGCCGCGTCAAGGGCGCTGCGAGCCACTGATGTCGCAGACTGAAAGCCACGAGCCGCCGTTTTCCGCATCCGATGCGCTGTTTTCAGGCGCGGCCAAGCCGCTCGATGTGCTGAAGCGTGTCTATGGCTACCCCGCCTTTCGTGGGCGGCAGCAGGAGGTGGTGGAGCATGTGGTTGGCGGCGGCGATGCTGTGGTGCTCTTCCCGACTGGTGCGGGCAAATCGCTCTGCTTCCAGATCCCGGCTCTTTGCCGTCCGGGTCTCGGTATCGTCGTCTCGCCGCTGATTGCGCTGATGCGCGATCAGGTGGAGGCGATGAAGCAGCTTGGCATTCGTGCTGCGGCACTGAATTCGTCGATATCGCGCGAGGAATATGGCGCGATCCGTCGCGGCATTTCTTCCGGCGACCTCGATCTGCTCTATGTGACGCCCGAGCGCATCCTGATGGATGGGTTCCGCGAGCTGATCGGCAATACGAAGATCGCGCTCTTTGCCATCGACGAGGCGCATTGCGTTTCGCAATGGGGCCATGATTTCCGGCCGGAATATCGCGAACTCGGCAAGCTTGCGGAACAATATCCCGGCGTGCCGCGCATTGCGCTGACGGCGACCGCCGATCCGCATACGCGGGAGGATATTATCGAGCGGCTGATGCTCGACAATGCCGAAGTCTTCACCACCAGCTTCGACCGGCCGAACATTTCCTATGAGATCGTCGAGCGCGACCAGCCGCGCCAGCAGCTCCTGCGCTTCCTCTCCGGCCACAAGGGCAATAGCGGCATCGTCTATTGCCTGTCGCGGGCCAAGGTGGAGGAAACCGCGGACTGGCTGAACACCCAGGGTATCCGGGCGCTAGCCTATCATGCCGGCATGGACCGGGCGCTGCGTGACGCCAACCAGGACGCTTTTCTGAAGGAAGAAGAGCTTTGCCTTGTCGCGACCGTTGCCTTCGGCATGGGCATCGACAAGCCGAATGTGCGTTATGTCGCCCATCTCGATCTGCCGGGTTCGGTGGAAGCCTACTATCAGGAGACGGGCCGCGCCGGGCGCGACGGCCTGCCGTCCGAGGTATGGATGGCCTATGGCATGGCCGATGTGATCCAGCGCCGGCGGATGATCGATGAGGGCAATGCGGCCGACGAGATCAAGCGCATCGAACGCGGCAAGCTGAATGCGCTGCTGGCGATCTGCGAGACGGCATCTTGCCGGCGACAGGCGATCCTGGCGCATTTCGGCGAAGCGCATGGTGGCAAATGCGGCGGTTGCGATACCTGCCTGAAGCCGGTCGAGACCTGGGACGGGACGGAAGCGGCGATCAAGGCGCTGGCTGCGATCTACCGCACCGGCGAGCGTTTCGGCGCCGGCCATGTCATCGATGTGCTGATGGGCAACGTCAACGAGAAGACGGAACGCTTTCGCCATGTCGATATGCCTGTTTTCGGCGCAGGCAAGGATATTGCTGTTCGTACCTGGCAATCGGTCTATCGCCAGCTGATGGCGATGGGGCTGATCCGCGTCGATCACGAGGCTTTCGGCGCGTTGAAACTAGAGCCGGAGGCGCGCGCCGTCTTCAAGCGTGAGCGCGAGGTCTTCTTCCGCAAGGATCGCTCACCTTCCGAGCGCAGGACGAAGAAGACCGAGCGGGCGGAGCGCAGAACCGGGCTTTCGGGTGCGGATGGTACGCTCTTCGAGGCGCTGAGGGCCGAGCGGATGTCGATCGCCAAGTCGCTCGGCGTGCCGCCCTATGTCGTCTTCCCGGATACGACGCTGATTGCCTTCGCCACCGAACGGCCGCGCAGCCGCAAGGAGGTTCTCGGCATTTCGGGCGTCGGCCAGTCGAAGCTCGAACGTTACGGCGATGCCTTCCTCGATATCATTCTCTCCCACGACGAATAGTCCGGTTGCACGTACCTTCCGCTGCAATCGGCACAGATCTCTGCTAGGGTTGTTCCAGAGTTTGGGGGAACTTCAATGGCACATTTCAACAGAGCGGTCGCATCACTGCCCGGGCGCGAGCGGATTGCCAGACATCCGCATGGCGGGCAGGTCTTCATTCATGCAACGGCGGAGGAAACCGCCGGTGCCTATGGCATATGGGAAACCTTTTCGGCGCCGGGCACCGGTCCGTCGCGGCATATGCACACGCGGGAGACAGAGGTCTTTCGCGTCATCGAGGGGAGCTATCGTTTCTGGTGCGGAAACGAGATGATCGAGGCGCCCGTCGGCTCCGTCGTCGTGCTGCCGCCGAATGTTCCGCATCACTGGCGCAATGTCAGCGATGGCATGGGCCGGATGATGGGTTTCGTCACGCCTGGTGGGTTCGAGCATTTCTTCGCGGAGCTCGAACGGGCTGGTGCGGCGACACCGGAAGCGATCTTGCCGATCCAGCATAGGTTCGGCCTCGTGGAGATCGGCGACGGTCCTGATCCCTGAGATGCCCGATCCTTGAGATGATGATGGATGGTATCCTATAAGGACCATCCGGAGGATTATCATGAGCCAGAATATCTATGATACGGCGGAGTTCTTCGCCGGATACAGCACCATGCGCCGCTCGGTCGAAGGGTTGGAGGGTGCCGCCGAATGGCCGGCGGTCCGAGCGCAGTTGCCGGATCTCGCAGGCAAACGCGTTGTGGATCTCGGCTGTGGTTTCGGCTGGTTTGCCCGCTATGCCCGCTCGGTGGGTGCTGTAAGCGTCCTTGGCCTCGACATATCCGGGAACATGATCGGCCGCGCGAGGGCGGATACGCAGGATGAGGCGATCACCTATGGGATTGCCGATCTCGAAGAGCTGGAACTGCCGGAAGCTTCATTCGATTTCGCGCATAGTTCGCTCGCTTTTCACTATGTCAAAAATTTCGAGCGGCTTGTCACCACAGTTTATCGGGCGCTCGTTCCCGGTTCGCGTTTCGTCTTTACGATCGAGCATCCGATCTTCATGGCGCCGCGCAATGCCGGCTGGAGCACTGATGCCGATGGGCAGCGCATATGGCCGCTCGACAGCTATGCAGTCGAGGGAAACCGCACGACGGACTGGCTGGCGAAGGGTGTCGTCAAGCAGCATCGTCGTCTGGGGACGACGATCAATACGCTGATATCAGCTGGTTTCACCATTCGCCATGTCGAGGAATGGGCACCGAGCGAACAGGATCTGATCGAGCATCCCGAATGGGCCGAAGAGCTCGACCGGCCGATGTTTCTGCTTGTCACGGTCGAGTGTTGAGCAAGACAAGCCAACGGCAATATGCTAACCGACGCTCAGACGGGAAACATCAAGAGAAGGGCCCTCAATGACCTCGAATTTCCTCTCGCACCTGCGCGGCGAACTGGCTGCGCTCAAGGATGCCGGCCTCTATAAATCCGAGCGTGTGATCACGTCGAAGCAGGCCGGCGAAATCGCCGTCGCCTCCGGTGAGCGCGTGCTGAATTTCTGCGCCAACAACTATCTCGGCCTCGCCGACAACGAGGAACTGGCGGAAGCTGGCAAGAAGGCGCTCGATCGCTATGGCTACGGCATGGCCTCGGTGCGTTTCATCTGCGGCACGCAGGAAGAGCACAAGCAGCTCGAAGCCCGTATCTCCTCCTTCCTCGGCATAGAAGACACGATCCTCTATTCCTCCTGCTTCGATGCCAATGGCGGCCTGTTCGAGACGCTGCTGTCCGAAGAGGACGCGATCATTTCCGATGCGCTGAACCATGCCTCGATCATCGATGGCGTGCGCCTCTCCAAGGCCAAGCGCTTCCGCTATGCCAATAATGACATGGCGGCGTTGGAAGAAGAGCTGAAAAAGGCGGAAGGCAGCCGCTTCAAGATGATCGCGACCGATGGCGTCTTCTCCATGGACGGTATCATCGCCAATCTCCAGGGCGTTTGTGATCTTGCGGAAAAATATGGCGCAATGGTCATGGTCGATGACAGCCATGCCGTCGGCTTCGTCGGCAAGCATGGCCGCGGCTCGCCGGAATATTGCGGCGTCGAAGGCAGGATCGATATCATCACCGGTACGCTCGGCAAGGCGCTCGGCGGCGCGTCCGGCGGCTATACCTCGGCTAAGGCCGAGATCGTCGAGTGGTTGCGGCAGCGCTCGCGCCCCTATCTCTTCTCGAACACGCTGGCGCCGGTCATTGCCGCCGCCTCGCTGAAGGTCTTCGATCTCATCGAAAATGGCGATGCGCTGCGTGAGCGGCTGACGGCCAATGCATCGCTCTTCCGCTCCGGAATGACCAAGCTCGGCTTCACGCTGGCGGGCGAGGGGCATGCGATCATCCCGGTCATGCTGGGTGATGCGAAGCTTGCGCAGGATATGGCGGCGCTGATGCTGAAAAAGGGCGTCTATGTGATCGGCTTCTCCTTCCCGGTCGTGCCGAAGGGGCAGGCGCGCATCCGCACGCAGATGTCGGCGGCGCATTCGAAGGCTGATGTGGAGCGGGCGATATCAGCCTTTGCCGAAGCCGGTCGCGAACTCGGCGTTATCTGAGAGCCTTGAGGAGAAAAGATCATGTCCAACATGATGAAAGCACTGGTCAAGGCGAAGCCCGAAGTCGGCCTCTGGATGGAGAATGTGCCTGTGCCTGAAGTCGGCCCGAATGACGTGCTGATCCGGGTGAAGAAATCGGCGATCTGTGGAACGGACGTGCATATCTGGAACTGGGACCAGTGGGCGCAGAAGACCATCCCGGTGCCGATGGTCGTCGGCCACGAATTCTGTGGCGAGATTGCTGAGATCGGCTCTGCGGTCACCAAGTATCATGTCGGCGAGCGTGTCTCGGGCGAGGGGCATATCGTCTGCGGCAAGTGCCGCAACTGCCGCGCGGGCAGGGGGCATCTCTGCCGCAATACGCTCGGCGTCGGTGTGAACCGGCCAGGCTCCTTCGGCGAATTTGTCTGCATTCCGGAAGCCAATGTTGTGCCGATCCCGGATGATATTCCGGATGAAATCGCGGCGATTTTCGATCCGTTCGGCAATGCCGTTCACACCGCGCTCTCCTTCGATCTCGTCGGCGAAGACGTGCTGGTGACAGGTGCGGGGCCGATCGGCATCATGGGCGCGCTCGTTGCCAAGCGCTCCGGCGCGCGAAAGGTCGTCATCACCGACATTAATCCGAACCGCCTCGATCTCGCGCGCAAGCTCGGCATCGACTACGTCGTGGATGCATCGAAGGAAAACCTTGCCGATGTGATGAAGGCGATCGGCATGACCGAGGGCTTCGATGTCGGCCTCGAAATGTCGGGTGCCGCGCCAGCCTTCCGCGATATGATCGACAAGATGAATAATGGCGGCAAGATCGCCATTCTCGGCATTGCGCCGGCCGGTTTCGAGATCGACTGGAACAAGGTCATCTTCAAGATGCTGAACCTCAAGGGCATCTATGGCCGCGAGATGTTCGAGACCTGGTACAAGATGATCGCCTTCGTGCAGGGCGGTCTCGATCTTTCGCCTGTCATCACCCACCGCATCAAGATCGACGAATTCCGCGATGGCTTCGAGGCAATGCGCTCGGGCAATTCCGGCAAGGTCGTGATGGACTGGATGTGAGGAGACGGGAATGAAGTACGAGGGAAGCTGCCATTGCGGCAATATCGCCTTCACGGTCGAGGGCCAGTTCACGGAGGCGGTCGACTGCAACTGCTCGCTTTGCTGCCGGCGCGGCGGCCTTCTGGGCTTCGTGCCGCGGGAGAAGCTGCATCTGACGGTGCCGGAAGAAAACCTGTCGACCTATACGTTCAACACCCATGCCATCAAACATCACTTCTGCGCCAAGTGCGGCATCGCGCCCTTTGGGGAAGCGAGGGCGCCCAATGGCATGGAGATGGCATCCGTCAATCTGCGCTGCATTCCGGCGCTCGATCTGTCTGCCCTGACGGTGAATGCGTTCGACGGTCTGTCGCGCTAGGGCGGTAGTCTAGGGTGTAATGTCAATGGGTGTATGATTGGGGACACGCGCCCAGATATCGCGTATCTCCTGGTCGGTCACGGCAATACACCCATCCGTCCAATCCCACAGCCGGTGCATATTCTGGAGAAAGCCCCAACCATTGGGAAGCCCGTGGATCATGATATCGCCGCCGGGAGCAAAGCCTTTCGCTTCGGCATTTTGCCGATCGGCCGGATTTGGATAGGAGATGTGCAGACTGAGATGCGCCATGGACCTGGGATTTCGCCAGTCGATTTCATAACGTCCTTCCGGAGTTTTTTCGTCGCCCTCCCGTTGCTTCGGCCCCCCATCGGCAGCGCTGCCGAGAGAAATCCGATACGTCGAGAGGGGAGTGTCGCCTTTGAAAAGGACCAGGCGGCGTTCGGATTTGTAGACGCGAATGAGGTCAGCCTGCTGCTCGAGCGGCGCGTCCGGAGGCGGCGAGCCTGAGCCGATCCTCGCCATTACCTTCGTGTAGCCGAGAACGCTGACGGCGACGCCTGCTAGGACGGTTGCTAGAATGATCAGCTTATTTCTCAACGCGATCCTCGCCCCACTACCGCATCATGGCATTTGAAGAATTGGAGATTCGCCATAATCGTGCGCGATTTGCTTTTGCAACTCATGTTGGCGATTTGCGAAGAATCTGTGGCGTGCGGTTGGAATGATACGCGGCTATTCTCGTGTTTGGTCGAAAGCCCTTGTCTTTCCCTGGTGACATACTAAATAAGCGTAGCAATTGCTGGCGCGGTTCAAAGCCTGTGGATAAGGCTTTTTCCGGGTTTTCGGTGGCTTTTTTTCTGGAAAAGCTTGACGAGAACAAATTTTGTGGGAATCACCGTTCCACTTGAGCGGTGAACTGGGTCAAGGCGGATCGCACAACCATGGCCGGAAATCCAATGGCAATGAAGTTTTGCTGTCCGATGCCGGCAATCGTGGTTAATCAGGCTTTAAATGTCATCCCGTTAGGTGGGTATAGGTGATTCGAGGCCGGCGCGCACGTGCCAGGCAACGACAGGGCCATTCACCGCAGCGAGTATGAATAGCGTCAGGAAGGCGACGATATAAATGGCAACGAAGGTCAAAGAGAACGAAGAAGCGGAAGTCGAACGCGACGGCGCAAGCGACGGCCCTCTTCTCGATCTTTCCGATGACGCGGTCAAGAAGATGATCAAGGCCGCCAAGAAGCGCGGCTATGTGACGATGGACGAGCTCAACGCCGTCCTGCCTTCCGAAGAAGTGACGTCCGAACAGATCGAAGACACGATGTCGATGCTGTCAGACATGGGCATCAACGTCATCGAAGATGAAGAAGCCGAGGAAGCTGGCGCTTCCGGTAGTGATGACGACGACAGCTCCGATAATGACGAGAGCGAGGGCGGTGAACTCGCGCCTTCCAGCGGCACCGCGCTTGCGACCGCCAAGAAGAAAGAACCGACCGACCGTACCGACGACCCGGTGCGCATGTATCTGCGCGAAATGGGTTCCGTCGAGCTTCTCTCGCGCGAAGGCGAAATCGCCATCGCAAAGCGCATTGAGGCCGGCCGCGAAACGATGATCGCAGGCCTCTGTGAGAGCCCGCTGACCTTCCAGGCGATCATCATCTGGCGCGACGAACTGAACGAAGGCACGACGCTGCTGCGCGAGATCATCGATCTCGAAACCACCTATTCCGGTCCGGAAGCCAAGGCTGCCCCGCAGTTCCAGAGCCCCGAGAAGATCGAGGCTGACCGCAAGGCTGCCGAGGAGAAGGAAAAGACCCGCCGCGCCCGCTCTGGTGACGACGACATCACCGATGTCGGCGGCGAAGGCCTGCCTCCTGAAGAGGAGGAAGAGGACGAGGACGAATCCAACCTCTCTCTCGCCGCGATGGAAGCCGAGCTGCGCCCGCAGGTCATGGAAACGCTCGACATCATTGCCGAGACCTACAAGAAGCTGCGCAAGCTGCAGGACCAGCAGGTCGAGCAGCGCCTTGCCGCAACCGGCACGCTGTCTTCCGCCCAGGAGCGCCGCTACAAGGAGCTCAAGGACGAACTGATCAAGGCCGTGAAGTCGCTGTCGCTCAACCAGAACCGCATCGATGCGCTGGTCGAGCAGCTCTACGACATCAACAAGCGCCTCGTGCAGAACGAAGGCCGCCTGCTGCGTCTGGCCGAATCCTACGGCGTCAAGCGCGATAGCTTCCTGGAACAGTATCAGGGTGCGGAACTCGACCCGAACTGGATGAAGTCGATCGGCAATCTGGCCGCCCGCGGCTGGAAGGAGTTCGCCAAGAGCGAGAACACGACGATCCGCGACATCCGCCAGGAGATCCAGAATCTCGCAACGGAAACCGGCATTTCGATCTCGGAATTCCGCCGCATCGTGCACATGGTGCAGAAGGGCGAGCGTGAAGCGCGCATCGCCAAGAAGGAAATGGTCGAAGCGAACCTTCGCCTCGTCATCTCAATCGCCAAGAAGTACACGAACCGCGGTCTGCAGTTCCTCGACCTCATTCAGGAAGGCAATATCGGCCTGATGAAGGCGGTCGATAAGTTCGAATACCGCCGTGGTTACAAGTTCTCGACCTATGCGACGTGGTGGATCCGTCAGGCGATCACCCGTTCGATCGCCGACCAGGCCCGCACGATCCGCATTCCGGTGCACATGATCGAGACGATCAACAAGATCGTCCGTACCTCGCGCCAGATGCTGCATGAAATCGGCCGCGAGCCGACGCCGGAAGAACTGGCGGAAAAGCTCGCCATGCCGCTCGAAAAGGTCCGCAAGGTCCTGAAGATCGCCAAGGAACCGATCTCGCTCGAAACTCCTGTGGGTGACGAAGAAGATTCGCATCTCGGCGATTTTATCGAGGACAAGAACGCGCTGCTGCCGATCGACGCCGCCATCCAGGCGAATCTGCGCGAGACGACGACACGTGTTCTGGCATCGCTGACGCCGCGCGAAGAGCGCGTTCTGCGCATGCGCTTCGGTATCGGCATGAACACCGACCACACGCTCGAAGAAGTCGGTCAGCAGTTTTCGGTCACCCGCGAACGTATCCGCCAGATCGAAGCGAAGGCGCTGCGCAAGCTCAAGCATCCGAGTCGCTCGCGCAAGCTGCGCTCGTTCCTCGACAGCTAAAGCTTTGACGACGATCGAAATCAGAACCCGGCCAGCACTGCTGGCCGGGTTTTTCTTTGTCTGCAAGAGCGGAGCGGATTAGCCCATTGGGACATGTCTAGCCCGATTGATGGTTCCCGCATTGCTTGTCCCCATGGAGTGACAGGCTTATAATTTCGGCCGCGGGGAAGAGAGCGGTCGCGGCGTGCGAGCGGTATCATACGCCGCGTGACCGTAGCCTCCGCCGGGAGGTGCAGCATGACCACGTACATTCTGCTGATAAACTGGACCGATCAGGGTATCCGGAGCGTGAAGGACTCTGCCAAGCGGCTGGATGCGGCAAGGAACATGCTCGGCAGCATGGGCGGTTCCTTCGACAAATTCTATCTCACCATGGGCGAATACGACATGGCGGCCATCTGCGAGGCACCTGATGATCGCGTGATGGCGCGCTTCACGCTGACGCTCGCCATGGCCGGCAATGTGCGCACGAAAACCCTGAAGGCATTTTCGGAAGTGAATTATCGCGACATCATCGGGTCGCTCTCATAGGGCAGAATGGCTGATAACTGGTGACGAGCCAGATGCGGCGTTGCTGTTGTTTCGCGGTGCTGGCAGTGTCGCTGCGCCTTGAAACCAGAGCATGGACTTGCCTTCGATGGAACATGCCGGCCTGTTGCAGAGAGGAAAGTTCGATCCGGCATGGCCGGCATCGCTCGCTCTGCATCTTGCCATCATCGTGATCCTGCTGGCCTTTCTGCCTGACGTGCAGCCCATCAAGCCTGCGACCGAAGACAGCATCGACGTTGAAGTGGTGACACCGCCCGCGATCGCCGTTCCAACTTCGTCGCCTGCCGTCCAGCCGGTGCCGGACAACGGCGAAGAGAAAGCAAATTCTGCCGCGGGAGAGGAAGTCCCGCGGGCACCCGAGACGGCATCGAGGGGGGTGCTTCCTCCATTGCCGACATTGCCCAAGCCGGTGACGTCGGGTCCGCTGGAGCTGACGCAGGCAAAAGAGCTTTTTTCGGGAAAGACGCTGGCCAGCCCACGCAGTCGGAACGCGCGCCAGTTGCTCGGCACATTGTCCGGCGGGGAGCGCAATCTGCAGCTCTGCAATCTCGAAGCGCTGGAGCAGATCAGTCGTTCGCGTCCGGGCTCGGCGCCTGACCTCGTTGCGCCCTATGCCATGAAAGGGGAGAAGGTGAGGGGTAACAGCGTTGAAGTCGAGGGCGGGGCTTTTCGCAGCAAGCGCAACTGGTTCAACGTCCGGTTCCATTGCGAGGTCGATCCAGCGGGGCAGGCGGTTGTCGCCTTTGCCTTTGCCATAGGTGACGCCATTCCGAGGAGCGAGTGGCAGGAACACAATCTGGTCGCCGATGATGGCGAGGCCGATCAGTGAGCTAGGAGAGATAAGCGCTGTAGGCAAAGTTCACGAGGTTTTTTCGATTTGTGGCTTGATGCTGCCAGTTTTAAAGGCCACATCGCTGCTGTGACAGAAGACGAAGTCGAACCGGCAGATACCGACCACGAGACTGAGCACCAGGAGCCTCGCGCTCGCTGGGGTGTTGTCGCGTCCGTGCTTCTGCATGTTCCAGTCGTCGCGCTTCTGATTTTCGGCCTGCCGAAGATCGAGGCGAAGCCCGCTGAAGACGAGACCGTGAAGGTGGAACTCGTCCCGCCGCCGGAGGAGAAGAAGCCGGAGGAAAAGCCGAAAGAGGAGGAGAAACCTCAGGAGCAGGCGAAAGCCGAGCCACCTCCACCGCCGCCACCGCCGCCACCGCCACCAACAGAGGCTGCAGAGCCTCAAACGAAGGCGCAGTCACGC
>UCKU01000066.1:0-390 GCA_900473185.1 Hyphomicrobiales bacterium
ATAGAGGCTGTCATTGCCGGAGCCGCCGGCGATGATGTTGGCCGAGGCATTGCCGGTGATTGTGTTGGCAAGGCCGTTGCCGATGCCCTTGATGGCGCCGCCGGAAAGCCGGAGGTTTTCAACGAAGGCATTG
Source organism: Hyphomicrobiales bacterium (assembly GCA_900473185.1). Classification (GTDB taxonomy): domain Bacteria; phylum Pseudomonadota; class Alphaproteobacteria; order Rhizobiales; family Rhizobiaceae; genus Rhizobium. The sequence continues at coordinate 134 of UCKU01000066.1, forward strand.
TCGTTAAGATTGACGCTGACTGAAGCCCAGATCGTATCGGTGCCGCCGCCTGCCGCTTCGTTGACGACGCGGTCGCCGATATTGTCGAAGACATAGCCGTCGTCGCCTGCCGAACCATAGATCTTGTCGGCACCGGCGCCAGCGTCGATCCAATCATTGCCCGACGTGCCGTAAAACGTATCAGCGGCGGCAGAACCGATGATGTTCACGCGCTCCACCGAGGTCAGCGAGACGGTCGAGTGGTAGCCGTCAGCGCC
>UCKU01000066.1:415-6551 GCA_900473185.1 Hyphomicrobiales bacterium
GTTGCGGTCACGGACTGCGCAAGCGAGAAGTCGAGTGCGGCGTTGTCAGTGCCGGCTCCGCCTTCGAAATATGCGGACTGGCCGTGGGAGAATGCAAATGGGTCCTCTCCTCCGCCAAGGCCTTGCTTGTAGACCAGCGTGTCATCGCCGTTGCCGCCGGCGATGAAGTTCCGCGAATGATCGCTGGTGACGAGGAACCTGTCGTTACCGTCCCGACCGAAGAGCTCATTGTTGCCGGCGAAGCCATTGAGGACGTTGTCGCCGTCGCTACCGGACATCCGATTGTCGAGTTCGTTGCCGTAGCCTGACGCATTGCCCTCAGCAAGATTGAGGCCTTCGATGCCGGCCCCGAGAGTATAGGTCAATAGCGTTGTGGTAACGGTATCCATAAAACTCAAAGCGCCGCCGAGCTCGATGACCTGATCGCCGACATCGTCAACGAAATAGGTGTCACGCTCGCCTCCTCCAATCATTGTATCAGCGCCCGCGCCGGGATTGATGAAGGCATCCCGGCCATCATTTATCTTGATGTAATCATTGCCGGCGCCCGCGAAAATCATCGCGGAACCTACACTCGCTACTTCGATATGATTATCGCCGTTGCCCCCGTAAATATGGAGTTGGTCGGCAATCAAGCCGTAGGCATTCAGCGGCGCATCCGACGCTATGCCGCCAAAGAAAGCATTGTTCATGAGCGCGTCGGCCGAGAGATAGGTCAGAAAATCTCCAGACCCGAGAGTAAGGCCGAGAGACGTCTTAAAAGAACCTATCGACAGGGAAGTATCGGCCGATCCGCCCGTAAATGTCGTATCATCGATAAACTGACCGAAGGATACGTTTCCAGTCTGACTAAAAACAAGCGTTCCCATAAAACCCCACAAAAAAATCTGCGCACGCGGGATTTCTTCCACAGCCACAACCAGAAGTCAAAGCATTGGTTAACAAATACCCAATACTGTTGCATCGCAGCAATATTTTAGATCATGCAAATATATCGATACTATAGAGCGCCCTCTCGCCCATCAAAATTGAGGGCGCTCAGCTTCCTGCAGCGCAGAAATACAGCAATGTTCGCCCGGAAGACGCAAATTCCGATCATCACCACCACTGTTCCAGCTCAAACCCGCGGCAAGTCCTGCCGCTTGCCTACCGCAGCCCAGCCTCTGCCAGCGAAGACCTCAAGATACTGTACCCATCCGGTGACAAGTGCAGTTTATCAACTGCATAATTCGAGCATCCCTGCTTGGCGAAGCTGCATGTCAGTTCATCCTCGTCGATCTTGACAAGCATCACACCGGTTTTTCCAGCCAGATCCCGTTCGATATTCGCATTCACTTCCACGCGATCCTTGGCGCGAAAGGTGAAACCCGATCCGCGCGGAAGGATGGGCACGACATAGATCGGGCTGTCGCTCCAGCGGCTTCTGAGCTCATCGACGACCGCCACGACACCTTGCGAAACACCGCAGGGGGTAAAGGAGCCATCCCACAGATTGTTGGTTCCGATGATGAGGACGATGTTTTTGGGCTGGATTGCCGGCGGCATTTCCTTCAGGCGCCAGAGGAGCTCCTGGATATGGTCGCCGAAGATGCCGAAGTTTCCGATGGTCGCGGCCCCGAAATCCCGTTTGAGATTTGGGCCCCAGTTCTCCGCCAGAGAATCCCCGAAGATCGCCACATCGAGCGCGCCGGAGATTTTCTGCTGCTGTTGTGCCTTCATGACCCGGACGGGAGACTGCTCGATGACAGGGGTTTGCGCGACGAGAGCCTGAACGGGATCACAGGCCGGAGCGGCATTCGCCTGGGGCGCGGCCCAGAGCATTAGTCCGGCGATCGCGCAAGGGAGCGACCGCGTCACAAAATCCGTCATTTCGAGCCTCGCTGCCAAAGCGTCTCGCGATATCAGGGATTCGCTGACCGCGCTTTGAGTTTTTGTTTTCCGCGTCTCGTGATCGCAAAACCGCGGCACACNNTGAAAACAAAGAGATAGAGCGTTTCCATGACTCGAAGAAAAATGGAAATGCCCTAGAAAAGAAACCACAATAACACGGCCAGCAACAGCGCCGCGGCGACGAACTTCAGGATCGTGACGGGAGACGGGGGAGGCTTCCTGCGCGCGACGATATATGGCTCGATGATATTCTGGAAAAAGATGTCCCGGTCTTCGGGTCGCGTGGACATTAGCTGTACGTAGCGGGACAGCGNNGATGCCGCTTGCCTGGGCGCTGCCACCATCGGCGTAAAGGATCTCAAGGCTCCGGTCGCTCTCATTGTACTTCACCTTCCGCACCTTGTGACACTCAAAGGAAGTCCAGGTCATTGTGACATCCGAATAGAATTGTTCCCGATGTGAAGGACTATTGCTCGCTTTAGGCGATAGCCAGGCTGGCTACATAGTTACTGATGACGCTGATCTTGACAAATTGCCCATAATAGTTAGTTGCGAACAACTATTTAGCCGCAATGCCACCCGCCAGCGGTTTGCAACCGGGATGTGACAGTCGTTATATCTTTTGATGGAAAGCCGGGGTAGGAGATGGAAGAAAGATCCAGGTTCGTCTCCTGCTGAGTTTGCAGCATCGGCAGCGGGCAAGTCAGAGTGGACAGCAGGAAAGTTCACTTGAGCTTGCGGATTGCAACCGACCGAAGAAAGCGCTGCTCAGGTGAAGAGCTCACCTGCTACGATACGCGATGAAGCCACAGCATTACCTCTTGATCATCTTCGTTGCGCCGCCGCTCATTGCGCTTGCGCTCGGGATTTTCATCATCGTTGCATCATTCCACCATGAGCCGGCCGACCCGCGTTCAACAGGAACGATCGGTGTCAGAAAAGGCGGCAGGATCGGCAACCCCGGTTATACGCTTCCGCCCCCGCAACCAGGCGGCGACTTTCAATAGAATTGCCAAAACCGTGGCCACCCCTCGCCCACCGCTGTCCGCGTTGCTTCAGCTCGGGTCGGCTCTCAGGATCTGCGCGCCAGCGGCGGCAGGGTAATGAAGGGATTGTCGGGATCGTAGCTCATCTTCGGCTTGCCCTTTCCGGCCTTGAGCAATCCCGGCGCAAGATGCCCGTTCGGGCCGAAGAGATAGGCGCTTCCCGCGCAGAGATGGGCAAGCGCGCGGTAATCGAAATAGCGGAAGGTGCTGTCGGCAAGGAAAGCCGCCTCGTTATAGGCCTTGCCCTTGATCTCGGCAAAGCGGGTCTCGGTCATATAGGCGTAGAGCGCCTTCTTGTTGAGCGATGCACCGCTGCACAGAGTGGCGAGCGAGCTGGCGAGCTTCACGACCCTCAATGTCTGGGCATCCGGGTTGTCGAGCGGCTTCATCGCCTGGGCGACGTAATAATTCGCCGCCGGATCGTTCGTCATGGATTTCTTCCAGAAGGCCGGCAGCTCCGCCGCAGTGGCCCAGTCAACAGAAGCAAGGCCTGCAGAAGCGATCGCAAGAATTGCTGCGAATAGAGAAAATCTGAAATTGTAGGCCACACCATCCCCCCGTCCGGCACACCTGCCCTGCATCGTCAGCGCTGCTTCAGTTCGAGCCGGATCCTGTAAAAATTCTCGGCATCCGCCATCGCCTTCACATCGCATTGCTTCGTGCCGACGGCGACGGTGACGATATCGCGGACATCGGTGGTCAGCCAGATCGGCGCCTCGCGCGTATAGGAGCGTCCGGGCAGCGCGCGCCAGTTGACGAAAAAAATGCCTACTTGCTCGCCGGCCGCATTGAGGAAGCCTGCGACGACACAGACCTGGTCGTCATCATCAGGGTCTTCGTTCCGCAGCGTGATTCGCGAGGTGACGGAGTTGGTCTTCGGGTCGGTGCGGAAGGAGAAGCTGTAATATTGCGGCCGCTTCCAATCCCATTTGTCCTCGACGAGTTTGCAATATCCGTTCTCGAGAGAAAGGCATTCCTGCGCCGCGTGGACGCGCCAGACATAGTTCTTCCATCCGTCCTCGTCGGGAACGGGGGCATGGTCGCTGGTCAGGAGGCCAAGGGCGATGGAGAGCTGTTTAAGGGTCGGCATAACGGGATGCTCGCCGGATTCGCCGCAGCGCGCAAGCCCCTGATAGCAAAGGCCTACAGGCCGGGCCGGACGATCCGGCCTGCATCATCTCAATGTCTTGCAGACACGATCAGGACAATTGACCGCGCTTGCCGGTGACCATGCGAAGCACCTGTTTTGCGCGACCTTCGGCACCTTCGGCCGAGCGAGGATAGGCATCGCGAATATGGCGCGTATAATACCAGCCTGGCGACGTGGCCGTGATCAGGTTTTCATAGACGACCGGCGGCACGTTGAAATATCGGCGGTGACCCTTGAGGCGAATCTCGATGTCGAGGACCCCAGTCGACGGGTCGTAGGCAACGGATTTCACGAGTTTTGACGAAAGTTCCATCGTTGCTCCCTATGCTGCGTCGCACAATGGAACCATGGTTAAGATAATAGTCAAGCCTTTGTAATGTTTCGGGACACATTACCTCACAAGCCTTGCCTCACGTGAATGCCGCTCTAAAAGCTCGTTTCCCAGCCAGATTGCCGCCCTGCAGCATTTCGCCTCACCTGCCCCTTAACCCAAAATCCGTTTTCCATTGAACGCACCCGACTTCTCCCGCTATATAGGAGAAAATGGAAAATCTCGGAGACAAGCATGCGGCAGGAAGATATCGAGGAGTCCGTCGCCGAGAGTGGCTACAGGCAGATTCGCGCGGATATCATCTTCGGGCGGCTTGCGCCGGGGCAGAAGCTGAAACTGGAAAATCTCAAAGGCGCCTATGGCACCAGCGTCAGCACGCTGCGCGAGATCCTCAACCGTCTGACCTCGGAAGGGCTTGTCGTTGCCGAGGGTCAGCGGGGTTTTGAGGTTGCCGGCGTTTCCGTCGCCGATCTCCGGGAGATCGCGGCGCTGAGATTGCTGCTCGAGGAACATGCGCTGGAACAATCCTTCGAACAGGGGGATGTGGAATGGGAGGCGCAGCTGGTCTCCGCCCATTACAAGCTGGCCCGCATGGAAAAGGTCATGGCGACGGGCGATACAGCCCAAGCCGAGGACTGGAAGCGCTATGACTGGGAGTTTCACCAGGCGCTGATTGCCGCCTGCGGCTCGCGGCTTTTGATGGAAACGCATTCTTCCGTCTTCGACAAATACCTGCGCTACCAGATGGTGGCGCTCTCCGATCGCGGCAGCGTGGCGGAAGAGGAGCACCGGCAGCTTCTGGAGACTGCCCTCAAGCGCGACAGCAAGACCGCCAAGGAGATCCTGCAGCGCCACATCCAGGCCGGCGTCGAACATGCGCTCGGCAGAGGGCTGCTATCGGCCCTGCCCGCGCAGGCCAGGGGATGATGGCCTGATGCGCAACGAAAAACCCATGCCGAAAATGGCAAGCGAAGCCTCCGAGACGATCAGCGATGTCGTCTTCCGGCAGATCCGTCAGGATATCATATCCGGGGCGCTCGCCCCGGGCGCCAAGATCAAGCTCGAGCAGGCCAAGGAACATTATTCGATCAGCGTCTCCTCGCTGCGCGAGATCCTGAGCCGCCTTGCGATGGAAAACCTCGTTCTCGCCGAAGGCCAGCGCGGCTTCGAGGTGAGCCCGGCCTCCGTCAAGGAGCTGGAGGAGCTTGCCGATCTCCGGACCGTGCTCGAAACCCACGCGATCGGTCTTTCCTTTGCCGCCGGAAACCTGGAATGGGAAGGCCGCATCGTCGCCGCCCACCACAAGCTGGCGGCAGCCGAGCGAAAGCTGCTGGCGGGGGATGCCTCGCGCACTGTCGACTGGGTGCGCTATGACTGGGAATTCCATCAGGCGATCGTTTCCGCCTGCAATTCGGCAACGCTGATGGCGACGCTGTCGTCGGTCTTCGACCGGTTTCTGAGGTATCACATGCTGGCGCAGAGTTTTCGCGGGCAGGCTGTGGTCGATGATCACAAGCTGCTGTTCGAGTTGGCGCTGAAGCGGGATGTCGAGGGGGCGAGAGCCGTGATCCGCAGGCATGTGCAGAGTGGTGTGGCGCATGTGCTGAAGAGTGGGCGGATTGGGTGAGAGCGGGTTCTGTGCTGGTGGACTGCTGGGTGATACGTTTGGCGCCACAAGTGTTTGACACCATTACGCTATGTGCCGTGGGACACCCCCCT
>UCKU01000028.1 GCA_900473185.1 Hyphomicrobiales bacterium
AGCGCACGAAGGCCGGCGTCTTCTCGCCGGGGCGCTGGAAGAGATCGGCCCTCGTGTATTTCGACAGGGATTCATAGGTCTCGAAGAAACCATGCGCGCCGTAACCGCGGGCATGGACCACACGCTCGGGAATGCGCTCATGGTCGAAGTGGAATATCTTTTCGCGGAAATGGAAATCCTCGATCAGGGCTGGTCCGCGCGGGCCGACCCTCAGCGTGTTCTGATCGTCTGCCACGGGTGCGCCCTGCGACGTCGTCAAGACCTCGGCGCCTTCTTCGGCGATCTGGTGGAGCTCGCCGCCGACGCCGCGATGCAGTTTCTGATCGTGGATCGTGACCGTGTCTGATCGGTCGACTTTCGATGACCTCTTAGCCATTTTGACATCCTCGTGATACGAAAAAAGCCGCCCATTTCGGGCGGCCTTGCTGACGTGATCGTGGTCAGGCGACCTTTTGGCCTTTAGGGTTGGCCTGTGCTTGCGCGAGCTGCGTCAGCTTCTTGTCGGTTGCTTCTTCTTCAGCAAGACTTGCTTTCAGGAGTGGCACGGCATCCTTAAGGCCGAGCTGGTTCGCCCAGGCAATCAGCGTGCCGTAGCGCGCGATTTCGTAGTGTTCGACGGCTTGGGCCGACGAAATCAGGCCGGCATCGAGGGCGGGCGCACCCTTGAATTCCTCCATGATTTCCTCGCCTTCGGCGATGATGCCCTGGATCGCCTCACAGGTCTTGCCACGCGCAGGTTTGCCGACAAGTTCGAAAACCTGCTCAAGGCGCTCGATTTGAGCCTGCGTCTCGTCGCGGTGTTGAAGGAACCCCGCCTTGCCTTCTTCGGACTGGGCTGCACGGGCCATCTTCGGCAGCGCCTTCAAGATCTGCTTTTCAGCAAAATATATGTCCTTGAGAGTGTCAAGAAAGAGGTCGTCCAAGGTCTTTGTCGATGCCATAATAGTTCCTCCTACGGGATCGATTGATGATGTTCGCCGGCGCCTGCGGCCAGCGAAGACCAACCCTAATGCAGGCAGAGGCAGTATGTTCCTGTACGGATGCGGACCGAAACGACTGCCTTGACCGCGCTCGTTCGCAGCTAGGAGAAACCCAGCCGGTCACTGGCGCCTGCTGCAATTGGCATTAAAACTCGTTGCCCGCTCTCCATCACAAATTGCTGGTTGGCTTCGGCACAGCAGCAGATGTCCTTCTAGATTTCGGGACAACCCCTGACATTGGCGAAGCTGATGCGGTCGGGCCTTCCGCTGCGCGTGAAGCCTTGGACGGTGATCCTTCGCGAGGTTTCGCGAATGATCTGTGGACGCCGAAGACCGGCATCGCGTGCGTTATCCAATGCATCACGCGGATCGCAGCGCCGGCGGGGACCGGGATCGTAATCCCGATCGACATATCGATCACGATCACGGTTTTGCACGTCGACGCCGCCCGGGCCGATATGAAATTCCACTTGCGCCTGAGCTACGGAGGGCGCGGAGACGCCACTCAGGAGCAATGGTATAAGTGCAACTTTGATAAGGGTGTTCATGCTCTACCTCCTTTGCGCTGCAAGTCAAACTTCAGATCGCTGAATTGGTTCCTTGCGCGGCGGTCGCATCGGGCAAACGATTGTGGCCACCACCCGTGAGAACATTGCGGGCATTCTTTCGGTTGGCCAGCGGACTGCATCATTGTCCTGGGTATTGCTGGGCGTCGGCCTCCGGTAAAAAGAGATGGAAAGGAATTCGAGTGACCTGCGACAGGGTGGGGAAACCGGATGGCCCATAGCGATGACGGCAGGTGTCGAGATACCGGATGCGCGGAACCTGCTGAACAGCGCCGGTTTCCTTTTTGCCGCACCGTTGCCAACGATGGTTGGCTCACCAGCCGATCGGGTCGCGACGAGGAAAGGAAAGGCGACGTCTGCGACACGACCGGCTCCATACTCCTGGGGGTTGTTCGAACGACGCTGCATTGTGCGACGCATTCCGCGAGAGAGGTTTTCTGGCGAGCGCGCGACCCTATCGGGTCTCGTCGTCGGAAATTTCCTCCAGCGTAACGCCCGCGAGTTCCTCATTTAAGCGCGCGATATCCCCGAGTGACAGGATGCCCGTAATAGATCCAGCATCGTCGAACACGAGAAGTCGCCGCATCTGACGTTCCGACATTCGATGGGCCGCCTCGCGCAGTTCGGTGGTTTCCAAGCAGCTCTCAATCCCGCTCGTCATGATGTCGGAGATAGGTCTCGCGATATCAATGCCTTCCGCAACGGCACGCACGACGATGTCTCTGTCGGTCACAATACCCAATACTTGCCCGTCGATGACCGGAATAACGCCGGAATCGATCTCCGACATCAGCCGCGCAACGTCCCGAATGCTGGCGTCGGGGGTTACGGTAACCACCTGCTTCGTCATTACGTCTTTAACTTGCATGTTTGTGCCTCCCATGGGTTTGCGTTCTCAAAACTTGAAGGCGCTCTTGAGGTTCCCATCGTAATGGACGGATCGTCATCTTTGGAAGCTTTCCGCGGCGGGGGCTCAAGGTGCAGACGACCCACGGCCAACCATGCGAGCAGACAAATCAGCTTGGCGAGCGGAGCAGCGAGCCGAGAAGGGCACCTTTGCAGTTGAGAAAGGTGCGTGCCGGGGACGGACGCTGTTCGTCGATCCAGCCCCGCGATACCCGCAAGTTTGCCGCACGAAGGAAAGAAGCGAGGTTTGTAAATTCCGATGAGTACGTTGACGGTGGGGCAGGTTTCTTCCATCGAACCCGGTCTTGGAACCTCTACTACCGAGCGAAGTTAGAAAGGATTTCGGCAGAGGACGGCAGGCACTTGAGCGGACATTGGATTCATTTGTGCATAGACATGCAACGGATGTTTGCGGAGGACACGCCGTGGCGCGTTGCATGGATGTCGAAAGTATCCCCAGCCATCGTGGAGATCGCCAGCCGCTATCCGGATCAAACGATCTTCACCCGGTTCATTCCACCGTTACGCGCAGAACAGATGCCGGGCGCCTGGCAGGCATATTATCGCAAATGGCAGGACATGACGCTCGACCGTCTCGACCGTGATCTCATCGATCTCGTTTCCGAGCTCCGCCGTTTCGTGCCACCGGCCCGTATTTTTGATAAAATGACTTACTCTCCCTGGATAAGTGGTCAGCTTCACCGCGTGCTCCAGACCGAAGCCGTCGAGACGCTTGTCATCACCGGCGGCGAAACGGACGTATGCGTGCTCGCCGCTGTCTTAGGTGGGATCGATCTCGGATATCGTATACGTGTGCTCACAGATGCAATTTGCAGCGGCGCCGACGACACCCACGATGCGACGCTCAAGCTGCTTGGCGACCGATTTTCGGTGCAGCTCGACCTTCTTGAGACGGAGACCTTCCTCAAGAAAGCCGCCAGGGCGAGATGATTTCCGCAGGATCATGTTGTCAGCCAATCTTGCCTGAAGGAAATGACCTCGACGTCCCTTGCCGAGGACGCCATTCAGGGTCGAGGGCTTCTTGTTCCTAAAACAGGGAACAATACCCGGAAGTCGAAGTTCCTGATTGATCAGAGACGGAGACACGTATGCTGTACACCGACCTTGTGGCGCAATCGGTTGAAGAGCTTGCATCACATATTACCGCTATGAGCATTGAAGAGGTCTTTGCGACGATGCGACAACTTGAAGTCCTCAGTGAGAACGTTGAGGGAGAAGAGCGCGAAGAGGTTCTCTCTCGAATCGCATTGGTCGAAGAAGAGATTGAGCGCCGGTTTCCGGGGCAGTTGCTGGCACCGTATCGCGACTGGAAGAAAAGCCAGCCACTACTTTAGACGCTAATGTTTTGCAGACCATGGCCAATTCGTCTGCTAGCGTACGGTCGTGTATCGTTGGAGCTATTGGTGCGTTTCCTCCCTACAATCAACGGGAGACCAGTAGATGGCCGACGACAATGCCACGCCCCGGCGGCGCCTGTCCACATCGCTTACTCAGAGGAGAGAGGCGTTCGAACAAACAAATCGCGCTGCTCGCGACGCGCTTGAAGATGAACGAATGCGCCGTGACGAGAAGAGTGCCAGGCTAAAGGCAGCGAGACAGCAGGCAGAGCAGCAGCGCTAGACTTTGGCGAATAGCCTCAATCCGGTAGAGCTTCCACTCCACCGGCGTCGCTCTCAAGGCCTACAAATTCGATGTATCAATCTTGCGAATTTCACAATTGCCTGAGGATGAGGCACCATCCGCTGCACAACCCATAGCGCCGACCCAGGTTATTGCGCGTAGCAGCTCGGTCCTTGACCAGCGCAAATGTCGGCTACGGACCATCCCCGGCAACGAGCTTTCGCTCCCGACTTTGCAGTCGAAAGGGAGAGAACTCAACGGGAATGACGAAACCGAACGATGGTGCATCAGGCACCTTCTTGGCGGCGGTTTGTCCGCCAGCGTACGGACGGCGGCTTAAGCGGGCGAACTTGCTCACCATCAGGAACTCTCGACGAGGTTTAGCGTTTCGTAGCCGCTAAAGACGGGACGGAATTCATGAACAACAATCGCAATGAATGGATCGCAGCACGGGCCTACTCGCTTTGGGAGCAGGCAGGAAGACCGTTCGGCCAGGACGAGATCCACTGGCAACAAGCGGTACTCGAGCGCGAGCTTCTGGAGGAAACTCAGGCTTCCGCCGACGGCAGGGAAGTGATGGAAAGACCAAGGGCAAGCGTAATCGAGCCTCGAAGTGTCCTCATTGTCGAGGACGAATTCCAGCTCCGTTATAACATTGTCGATTTTCTGGATCAGGCTGGGTTCAAGACACTTGAGGCCGCCAACGCCGACGAGGCGCTCGTTCTGTTGAAGAACAATGTCATCGACACCCTGTATACTGATATCGATATGCCCGGCAGCATGGATGGCCTTGGCCTCGTCGCCAAGGTGCGTTCTCACTGGCCCTCAACGCGGGTGATCGTGACGTCCGGCCTTGTCAAGCTTTCTCACAAGGATATGGAAGCGGGCGTAACCTTTGTCGCCAAACCAACCGCCGGCTTAGAGTTGCTTAAGCTTCTGGCATAGTCCGCGAGGCCATATTTCCATCGGCCCTCGGCTTACTCGGCAAGGACCTACTGTCGATTTCGGCTTTGGTTTCTTTGCGGCGAGGGGACGATCGCCGCGCCCACCCCCCGATGGGGTATCGCTCGCATGGTGGGTGCGCTCGATCACCACGGGTCGATGCTACACGTCAAAGCAATGTAGCAGGGATCAGCATTCAGCTATAGTTCATCGAGAGGTCGTCGCCGAGCATCGAGTGCCGTGCCCAGTTATTAGAACCATGACAAGGTCGAAGGGTCCTCCGGAAAAATGAAGGCATTACCATTGCGATGCGAGGACGCCGCTGCCTGTCCTACCGCGCCGCTTCTTCGCCAAGCCGGTCGCTCAGTTTTAGCCGCGCACGGTTTATCCGGCTCTTGATCGTGCCGGTCGCGCAATGGAAATGGGAGGCCGCGTCTTCGTACGAATGTCCTTCAATCAGCACATATTCGAAGACGGAACGATAAGGTTCGGCGAGTGCTGCGCAGGCCGCTTCAAGTTCCCGACCCCGCATGTGCCACTCCTGATCGGCCGGCACCGAGCCATCCAAGGCCGCAGTTTCCTCACTGCCAACAAACTCACGTTTTCCTACACGATACTGGGTGCAGAAAGTGTTTCGCATGATCGTAAAAACCCATGATTTTAGCCTGGTGCCTTGCTGGAAGCGATCGATATGACTCAGTGCCCGGAGAAGGGTTTCCTGTACTAAATCATCGGCGTCACCAGGATTCCTTTGGAAGGCTCGCGCAAAACTGCGCAACGCCGGAATTAACGCAACCAGTTCTTGTTCTAGCTGGGCACAATTACTCTCTGCTGTTTTCATTCATCCGTTCCTCCATCTAAAGCGGATAAAGAAACTTGACCTTTCTTCGTTCCTTATCCGTACGCTAACGTACGGGCCCTATTGGATTCTCGGGGAAGGATCGAAGAGCGCGCTCGCGATCTCCTCGAGTGCGTTCGGCTTGCCAGCAAGATAATACCCCCCATAGTGCTCCGGAACGCCACTACCAAGATAGGCAGTGGCGAAGACAAATGGGATTCCGGTGTCTTGGAGACGTTCCGCAATTGGGAAAACCGTTTGACCCTCAAGCCGGATGTCTAGGATTGCGCCTTCGACCACATATTCTTCGATTAGGGCCAAACCCATCTCGACGGAAGGAGCAGGACCGATGACAGTTGCGCCGGCCCGTTCGAGGGCCATTCTGGTTTCATCGGGCACGAAATATTCATGCTCGACGATGAGGATACGCTTTCCCCTCAAGAGGTGAAGACTTCCACTTCCCATCAGATGCCATTCCGCGGTTGACGACGAATTATCTCATATTCAAAGGATTCCATGCCGGCGATCTGGCAACATGCAAACATCGATTTTGATCGCTGCGCCTGAATTTAAACGTCTAAACGTCTAAGCGTCAGTGGCAAAAGAAGTTCCCGCGAATTGCCCCGTTCTGTAATCAGCCCGCGAAGCTCATGCTTCGCTCGCCGTTGAACTCTATGGCAACATCCGCGTTAGCTTGCGAAGGCGGAGGAATTCTCATGCAGGACTATCACCATCTGGAGCATGCAAGGCAAGTTGCCATGGTCGCTCACGAGGGGCAGCAAGACAAAGCTGGCAATCCCTATTTTCATCACTGCCAGCGTGTTGCCGATCGCCTGGTGAGCGAGGATGAGAAGATCGTCGCTTATTTACATGACATTCCGGAAAAGGCACCGGCTTGGACAATTGATCGTCTGACAGAAGAAGGCTTCGCTGCCAAAATCATCGCGGCCGTGGATGCTCTTACGCGCAAGGCAGACGAGGACGACGCCCACCTCGTCAGCAGAGCAGCGGCAAACCCGCTTGCGCGGTCCGTCAAACAGGCCGACTTGGAAGACAATCTCGCTCAGGCCGAGCAGGCGGGGCTTGATGCGGAGAAATACAAGCGCGCCTTGGCTCTCCTCGCGGGATGAAGGGCCAGCAGCATGTTCGCCTTGCGGGTCAATTCATTGCCCACGGCACCACCAACGTTTTTTCGGCAGGCGACTCCTGAGCGGTCTTTCTGCGTATTGGGAACAAAGTCGGACCACACAGGTTCTCATGACTGTTGCCTTTCATCCAACCCACATTCTGTTCCCTTCGAACGTCAGTAGATCACTATCCGCCTAAGGATGAGGCTGACAGCGTAGTTAAACCATGACGAGGAGATCATGCGCATTCTTATCGCAGAAGACGAGCCTATCATTGCCCTTGAATTACAGAGGATCGTCCAGGAGGAGGGTCATCAGGCTGTTGGGCCCGCCTCAACACTGGAGCAGGCGCTCGCCTACGCGCCTCGCGTTGATGCGGCACTTGTCGATCTTGGCCTTTCCGACGGTTCGAGCGGAGCGGCCCTCGCGCGGAGGCTCATTGATCGCTTCCAGATCAAGGTGATCTTCGTTACCGGTCGCCCGGACGCTGTCGGCGCGGGTCTAGAGGGTTCGGTCGATATCATCGGAAAACCGTTTTCCGACGACAGCGTTCGTCGCAGTCTCGCAAAGGCGTTATCCTGACTGCGCTCTACGCGATGTCGTCGGTTCGACCCGCGAGGCCGCCGCAGGGCGCAACACAATTAACGTTCGCTATTTTCAGGCTGTGCGTACCTTCTTCGCAAGAATACGCCTCTACGCAGCAATGTGCGCCCCGCGCCAATCGACCCGCATGCGGGAAGGGTATCTGCTTCGATCCGAAAACAACTGGCAGATCGAACCCGCTCCGGATCATCGGATACAGCAATCAATAAACCTCGCCGAAGGCGCGGCGTTACGGATCCACGGAGAGCGCACGGGAAAATTGGCGGCTTAAGGAGAGCCGCCAAAATCGTCGGAATACAATTAGAGACGACGATCGCGCTGGCGCTCGGTCTCGATCTGTTCAGGCGTATAGGGCGGGGCCGCCTCATCGAACCGACTCCAGCCCTGCTCCTGATAGCTGGCCCGACGCGATGTGTAGTCAACCGGACGCGACCTGCCAAGAATGGCTTGCGCCTCGGCTACCCTGTTGTCCTCTACCTTCGCGGTTACGACTGAGCCGCCCCGGCGGATTCCTTCGGCGTAGAAATTTGCTTCGTCTTCGGGAACACCCTCATTGATCATTGCCCCGACAATGCCGCCGACGGCCCCGCCCGCAATTGCGCCAGCCGCCATGCCGGCGGCAGTTGCAGCTAGCCACCCAGCCGCAACAACAGGTCCGACGCCGGGAATGGCCATTAGGCCGAGCCCGGTCAATAGTCCGCCGGCTCCGCCCGCCACCGCGCCAACACCGGCGCCGGTTCCTGCACCTTCGGCGGCATGGCTTCCCTGTCCCTCGATATCCACGCCGTGGGCGTTATTCGTTACAATGCTTATGTCGTCAGACGAAATTCCGGCATCTTCCAATGCCTTCACGGCTGCGCGGGCGTCGTCATAGCGATCATACAGTCCTGTAATCGTTCGCATGTGGGTCTCCTTAATGTCTTGTAATTTGGATCTTTGTTACTTGGCCAGCGTCACGTTGCCCTGAAAGTCCAGGGAAACGGCAGCGTCCTTGCCATCCTTTTTTGCGGCGGCGCGCCAAACACCCTGATCGTCCAGCTTAAGCCCCGTGACATCGGTGTACCCGCCGTCCTCAATGCGGGACTTTGCCTGATCCTCCGTGAAACTGTTCTTGCCGGCCACGGGCGCGCCCGGGTTGTGTTCCGTATTGACGGCAGGTGTGGTCTGCGTCGTCGACGGCGTCTCGCTCTGGGCAAAGACAGCCGTTGCCGAAAGCAAAAGACCCAGAGAAAGCGCGGCGGTCTTGTTCATAGTCATCTCCTTTTGTTGCCCGTCTAAAGCATCGAAAAATACAAATTGTTCCGACGCTTAGTGATAAGGGTGCAATCGGGTGCGGCGATCGCGAAAAGGCCTATCGATCAGATGTGCGACTGTCGCCCGGGTGGAATTCGTCTTTCGCCGACGCCGCAGGACGATCCCTCCATTGGGATGTCCCTGCGCGTCACTTTCAAAGGCTGCTGACGGATGAGAAGGTTCGCCCGCGCGATTAAGCGGTCGAGACGTCGTCAACAAGGTCAGATGAGCGCACAACAGGGCTCTCTCTTTCTTTGTCGCGATGAGTTCCGGATGCCTGATGATTGCCCAGTGGGCCTCGTGTGACACACGGTAGCGCTTCGGCTGCCTGGGACGTCGCCAAAATCGGCCTAGGATTCGGACTTGATAGCACTGCTTGCCGCAGGCTTGATCCTGACCCGCTGATCGCCGCTGTCGGGATCATAAACCGCGAGGTCGACGAGCAGGTCACCGGACCTTGAAACGACGTCGAGAAGGGCAACGGCGAGTCTGGCGGCGCAGACCGTGTTGGTCGAAAGGTCGAGTGTCTCGTCGCTTGTGAGGGCTAGGCGGACACTGACTTTGCCGTCCGCGGACAAGGCGAAAGGCTGGAAACTCTCGAATTCGAGACAGGCGTCCGCCTCTCCATCCGCAGGCGGCTTTCTGAATTCAAAAAGATGCTCGAAAGTCCGTGTCTTTTGTGGTCGATCCATGGTACCCCCTCGACGGCGTCTCGTCAGTGCCAAGATGATCGGTTTGGCCGGCGCTGTGTGACATGCTTCAATACGCCGATGAGGCGAGCGCAAGAGGTGACCACCTCGAAGGCGACGTCTGGATCGCCTTCGCCGATATCGGGTGCCAGCCGTCGCATGGTCAGGGACACGTCCTCAACCAGCAGCGCAAGTTCCCCGCAATCGTCCTCGCCCAAATCCTTCAGCAACGCGAGCAGCGTGTCAGCGAAGGAGACCAGTATCGCTACCGTTTGCATCGACGTGAATTGAGCTTTTGTGGGATCGATCCGCATGAGGTTCCTCTTTGCCCGTGACTTGTCGCAAGGATCGGCAAGGTCAAGGGAGAGAAGCCAAGGCGCGGCGCATTAGCCTCGATGTTCACGGGCGAGGGCAGGCTTTCCAACCGTGCCTGCCTTGGCAATCGCAACCGGCATGCCGCTGATATCGACGCGATGATCGTCCATCGGAATCCACGACCGCACCTGCTTCAGCCGCTCCAGGTCGAGCCGCGCGCTGAACACGCCTGCCTCATCGCCGGCCCGGGTCAGAATCTGCCCCCAGGGGTCGCAAATCATCGAGTTTCCGAACATGTGGCGTTCCTCGCCGTCGGGCGCTGTATAGGAACCGCATTGTCCGCAGGCGACCAGGAAAGCCTGGAACTCGATCGCGCGCGCCCGGCACAGCACCTCCCAGTGATAGCGACCGGTTTGCCTTGTAAATGCAGCCGGGAGGATGAAGACGTCAGCATGATGGCTGGCCAATCGGTCGAACAGCCGGGAGAAGCGAAGATCGTAGCAAATGCAGCAGGCGATCCTGAACCCATTGAGCTCATAAATCAGCAAGTGGTTTCCGGGCGCGACAGTGTCCGATTCCGCGTAGCGCTTGCCGTCCGGGGCCAGGATGTCGAAGAGATGCACTTTCCTGTAGGTACCGACCTGCCTTCCGGAAGCGTCGAATATGACGCTCGTGTTGAAGATCCGATTGTGACCGGGAACACTCTCAAGGATGCTGCCGGCATGGATCGCAACACCGTGCGCGGCGGCAAAGTGCTGCACCATGTTGTAGGCCCTGCCGCCGGGAACAAGATCCGCGGCCGCCGACTTCTCGACCGTCGTTCCTCCCGTCCAATCGAAATGTTCCGGCAAGACGATGAGATCGGGGCGCTCATCGCGCACCGCCTTCAACATCAGGCGGCTTGCCTCGGAGAGATTATAGGCCCGATCAGGCCGGGCATTCATCTGGATGAGAGAGATCTTCATGCGAGGTCCTGTTGATCGAATGAGAAAATGGAGCTGCCGGAAGCGAGATGGCGGCGCAGCACGGCCGAGCGTTGCTGGCGGGCGATCGCAACATGGGCAAGTGCGCGCATGCGCTCGGCATCGGCGACGAAGACACCCTCGCTGTCTGCAAGAACGGCATAGCCTGGAAGCACAGCGGCCGAGCCGCAGGCGATCGGAACATTGATCGACCCGCCGATCGCAAAGATCCGGTTTGTGGTGCGCGACGAGACACCGCGACACCAGACGGGGAGACCAATGTCCCTGATCTCCTCGATGTCGGTGCAGGGGCCGTCGATCACGATGCCACTCGCCCCCTTGGCCTTGGCAGCGGTCGCAACACCGCCGCCGACACAGGCAACATCGTCGCCATCGACGCGGGAAATGACCAGCATGTCGCCCGCCTTCAGCATGTCGATCGCCTTGTAGATGATGACGCCGTCGCGGCCTGGCGCCGCGACGGTCAAGGCGGGGCCAAAAGCCCGGCATGGAAAGACGGGACGGACATTGGCGCCAACAAAGCCCAGATGCTCGACATGTCCGATCGTTGCGGTCTCGACGGCCGGAAGCACGTCGAGGAGATCCGGGGGTAGGCAAAGCTGGCGTTCATTGGCCCGATAGAAGGGTGTCATGTCACGGTCTTTCCTAAAGGGAGATCAGATCGGGCGCTCGCCCGAAGTCGTCGTGCGATGCATGATGCGGATCGACGCCGGGTCGAAGGAGTCACGCCGGTGCATGGTGCATCGGTTGTCCCACATCATGATGTCGCCCTCGTCCCATCGCTGAACGAAAACCTCCTGTTGGTTGGTCGTATGATCCCAGAGTTCGGCAAGCAGCGCGTTGCTTTCGTCGATCGGCATGCCGACGATCCAGGCACCGTCAGCCGTGCCGCCGAGATAGAGCGCCTTTCGGCCCGTTTCCCCATGCGTGCGCACCAGCGGATGGACCATGCCGTTCCACTCGCGGAAATCCTGGCTGGAGGGTGCAACTTCGCCGAGACGGAGTTTGCCGGTCTTGTCATAGACGTGCTGGAAGAAGATCTGACGGCCAGCGACAAGGTTCCTCAGGACCTGCGGCAGCGTCTCGTAGGCCATGTAGGTGGACAGGAAATATGTATCGCCGCCTGTGGGTGGTACCTTGACCGCCCGCAGGATCGCGCCGGCGGGCGGCTTTTCATAAAACCAAGTATCGGTATGCCAGGTCGCCTCGCTGTTGCCCATGGCGCCCGTCGGCTTCCCGTCCTTCGTCGCATTGCTGATGACGAGGATCTCAGGATGGGTGGGATGACCGCCTTCCTGCAACTGTTTCGGATGGATCACGAACTCGCCGAAATGACGCGAGAATGCCACCTGATCGGCATCGCTGATCCGGGTCCGCTTGAAGCGTAGCACGCCATACTGGAGCCAGTATTGGCGCAGATCCTCAATATCGCGCGCATCATAATTGTTGAAATCGAACCCCTCGATGTCGGCGCAGACATTGCTCTCCTGCTGCACCGCCTTCAGTCTTTCCTTCAGCATTTCAATCTCCTTCTATGGTCTTCCCTGAGACCGGAGCCATCCTAGATTGGCGTAGAACCGCGGTTCCAATATCAATCGCCGTGCATTGATAATGGGGCGCGATCGGTCACTCCTAACGAGAAAGGGGACGTACATCGGCCGGATCGACCGACATCGTGACGGCCTGGCCAGGCTGATAGGAGCGGGCCCCCATCGCACTGCCTGGATGGTGCAGAACCAGCCGGTGTCCACCCTCCACCACAACCTCCAGCTCGGCATGATCTCCAAGATCGATCACTCTGTGGATCGTCGCTTCGAGCCAGTTCGTGCCATCGGTCAGTGCTGCCGGGGCCACGAGCGTCAGGCTTTGCGGCCTGATCGAGCAGAAGCTGATCACGCCGCCATCGGCCGCACCGGATGGCGCCCTCAAAACGATCGGGCTGCCTTCGATCGACAGCTTCACGCCCGCGGCCGAGGAAGAATATGCGCTGACCGGCAGGATGTTCGACCGACCTATGAAATCGGCAACGAAACGCGAGGCGGGATTGCGATAAATGTCGCCGGGTGTGCCCTGCTGGGCGATTGCGCCGGCGTCCATCACGATAATTCGATCGGACATCGCCATGGCCTCTTCCTGGTCGTGCGTCACGTGGATGAAGGTCATGCCGAGCGTTTTATGGATCTCCTTTAACTCGACCCGCATCGCCTCGCGCAGCTTGAGATCCAGATTCGAGAGAGGCTCATCGAGGAGCAGGACGGACGGCTTGGGGGCAATCGCCCTGGCAAGTGCGACACGCTGCTGCTGGCCGCCGGAGAGTTCCGCCGGATAACGTGCGTCGAAGCCATCGAGATGGACGCTGCGTAGCGCGCTTTTTACGGCCGCGCATATTTCGATACGTGGCGCGCCTCGCATGCGCAGCCCGAAGCCGACATTTTCGGCAACCGTCATGTGCGGGAAAAGCGCATAGTTTTGAAACACCAGGCCGAGATTGCGTCTTTCGGGCGGAACTTTCACCTGACTGTGTCCGCTGATACGGATGTCGCCCTGGCTCGGCGCGCTGAAACCGGCAATCATGTTCAGCGTCGTTGTCTTGCCGCAGCCAGAGGGACCGAGAATGCTCACGAACTCGCCCGCCGGAACTTGTAGATTTATGTCCCTGACCACGCTGAGGCCGGCGAAGGATTTGCTGACCGACAGGAGTTCGATATCGAATTCGCTCATTTGCTTCCTCCATGAAGCTGTGCGGAAAAGCCGCCGACTTTCTCGAAGATCAGGATCACCGCCAGGATGAAGGCCATTGATGCGACATTGACCGCCGCCATGATCGGATCGAGGCTGTATTCGAGGTGATTGATGACGGCGATCGGCAGGGTCGTGTCCCCTGGTCGGACCAGAAAGACCGACAGCGGAATGTTGTTGAATGAGATGATGAAGGCGAATGTCACGCCGGACAGAACGCCCGGCTTGATCAGCGGCAGGACCACATAGAACATCCGCTGGTGCTTGCTGGCGCCGAGGATCTGCGCTGCCCGATCGAGGTTTTCGTCGAAATTCGCAAGTGCGCCTGCAGCCATCCGTATGACGAACGGCAGTGCAAGCACGACATGTGCGGCAATCAGCGCCGGAGTACCGAGCATCTTCTGCAGACCGATGATCGACAGGAACAAGACGATCGCCACCCCCTTGACGATCTGCGGAACCGAAAGCGGCGACAAAAGTGCCGCCATGATCGCGCTTGAGCCGGGAATGCGCTCGTAGACGAGCGCAAAGGCGGCAAGCGTGCCGAGAACGCCGCTAATCGCCGCGACAATCATCGCAATCTGGACGCTCAACAGGAAGGGCTGAACCCATCGTTCCTCGAAGAGACCGCCATACCAGACAGGTGTCCATTCCCATGGCCGGAAGGTCACCGTCGCACTTGGGCTGATCGACGCCGCGACGACGACCAGCAGCGGAAGTGTGATGAACGTCAGCACCAGAGCGAGCAGGGACCAGAAACCAACCGCGATCAATTTCGTCATTGCGTCTGTCCCTTCCGCGGTGATTTGCGTGCTTTGAGGCTTGCTTCCCAGCGGATCCCGATCAGTGAGACTGTCAGCATCATCGCCAGCAACGCGATCGACATGACACTGGCGAAGGGCCAGTCGATATAGAACAGCACCTGTTCTGAGATCATCGTCGCGAGCACCTTGAAGCGCGCGCCGCCCAGAAGGGCAGGCGTCGCGTAGGCGCTGGCCGCCATCGTGAAGCTGATCAATAGCGAGCTGACAATGCCGGGCACCGACAGCGGCAGGACGATGTGACGGATGACGGACGCTCTGGAGGCACCAAGCATCTGCGCAGCCCGCTCGAGGTTGACGTCTATCCCCTGGATGCTCGTCATCAACGACAATATCCCAAAGGGCAGCACGACATGTGTCAGCCCGGCGACAACCGCAAACAGGCTCTTCGAGAGGGGAAGCGGCGTGGAAATGACACCGAGATGGATCAGCACATCATTGATGAAGCCACGATCCTCGAGGATGATCAGCCAGCCATAGGTGCGCAGCACCACGCCGGCGAGCTCGGGCGCGAGCGCCAGTGCGAAAACGACGGTTCGCCAGCGCGATCGCGAACGGGCGAGGAAATAGGCCACTGGATAGCCGAACAGTGTTACGGCCATGGCGACGAGGGAGGACATGATCGCCGTGCGAACGAAACCGGCCATGGACAAACCGTCCAGGAAGAAGCGTTCGTAATTTGCAAATGTCGGGACAAAGGTTCGGCTATCGAGGAAGCTCATGCCGATCATCACGCCCATTGGAAGCGCAAAAAAGATCGCAAGCAGGAGGCAGGACGGCGCCAGCAGCGTCGATGCCGGTATTCGCACAGTTAGGCGCCCGGAAACGGCCGGGACAGGGGCAGCAAGCGTTACCATGAAAACTCCTCAACGGGCCTGCGAGACGACGTCCCGATCCCAGCGTTCGCCCCATTCGGAAAGCTTGCCGCCGAGCACCGTCAGATCGGGCAGCTTGAGCGATTTGAGATCCTCTCCAGACGTGATCTGCCGGCGGCGCAGGGCTTCCGGAACCTCAATGTCGGAGCGAGCGCTGCCGACCTTGTAGGCCGTAACCCAGGCTTCCTGGCTGGTCTTTTCGAGAAAGAAATCGATGAAGGATCTAGCCGCCGCCTTATGCTCTGACCCGACAGGAATGTTCAGCGTCGCTATGAGCGGGATGGTCCCTTCCTTCGGCCGTACATAGTCGACGGGCAGACCCTCGTCGACAAGCAGCTGGGCGCGACCGTTCCAGAAGGGCATCGCCCAGACAGTACCATCCTTGATGTAGCTTTCGAGGATGGCAGAGGATTGCTCGAAGCCGATCGATTGCTTGGCAAGCCGGGCCATCGCCGCAAAGCCCGGATCGATATTGTCGATCAGCCCGCCTCCCTCGGCGATCGACATCATTTCCAGGAGATAGACGGCCATAATATTCTGAAAGGTCGGCAGGACGATCTTTCCCTCCAGATTTGGACCGAGGAGGTCCGTCCAGGAGGTTGGCGCGGAGCCAAGCCTGTCGGTCCTGTAAAGCAGCGACAGGTACTGGACCTCGTGGACGGCGCCGCACGGGCCGGCTGCATCTTGAAGGCTTGCGTTGAGGGCGGCGAGGTTCGGGATCGCGGAGCCGTCCAGCTTGTCGAGCACGCCATCCCGGCAGCCCTGGAGCGATTGCGAAGCAGTCATGACGACGACGTCGAACCCTGGATGTCCATTGGTCGCTTTGATCTTGGCATAGTCCTGCGAGGCGGAGCCGACAGCGTCATAGACGACATCGACGCCGGTCTTTCGCTCGAACGGCTCGATGATGGCCTGGCGAATGATGGCCTCGTAAGGTCCGCCATAGCTATTGACCACAAGCGTTTCGGCATGCGCGAATTCAGGCAGACTTACAGCAAGGGCTGCAATGAGAAGGGGTTGGGATTGGATTCTTCGCAACGTCGGTTTCTCCCAGTTGGTGGTGTTCCCGGGAAAAGGGTGTCGACGCGGACTCCACACGTCTAATAGCAATTGGCTGGGATTAATGCCTCAGCGGTATGAACGAGAATCTCCGCGCCGTCCTGCCATCTCTCGCTTGAACCGACGAGGGGGAAACTGAGACGGTGTAGCCTTGGTGGAGCCTCGAAACGTTCTCAAGATGACGCTTTTCAGTCGCTGCCCTTGATATCTGCGGTTGCGCATCCAACAGAAGCGACCTTATGTTGAAATTGCGGCGTGTCGGAAACGCCGACGAGGATAAGCCATGGTGGACATCTGGCTCGATAGACTGACGGAAGGACTGGCTCTCGCGCAAGACGAGCAGACTGCCACGGACATTCTCGCAAAGCTCACGGTCGAGGCTGGGTTCATTGCCTATTCGTATCTCGATCTCCACGCAGACAACACCAAGGCGATTTCGAACTATCCATTCGAGTGGCAGAAGCGCTATTTCGAGAAGGCATATGCTCGCGTCGATCCGGTCGTGCGCGAGGCCAAGGTCAAAATGGCCGCCTTCCCCTGGTCGATCCTCACTGTCGCCGCAACATCAAGGGAGCGGCGGCAATTCATGGCGGAAGCTGCGGATTTCGGCATCCGATCGGGAATTTCGATCCCCGTCAGTACCGGCTACGGGAGGCTTGCTCTCTTTACTCTCGCGTCCAGCCAAATCGATGCCCGAGCGCTTCGGGCATTCAATCCGGTGCTGGCCGCCGCCGCGATAGCCCAACTGCACGTGCGCCTGAGCACGATAGCGATGCGACCAACGGCCCGTCGCGAAGTCAATCTGAAGTCGGAGGAGATTTCCTGCTTGCGATGGTCGGCCGAAGGAAAATCTATGCAGGCGATTGCTGTCATCGAAAACACCTCCTACGCAAACGTCGTCTTCTTTCTGAGAAATGCGAAAGCGGCACTCGGCGCGACGACCTTGCCGCAGGCGACCGCCTTGGCAAAGGAGTTCGGATTGATCTGATGCGATCGACCGATAGCCGGTGGCAGGACGTCCAGCGGACGCGCTAATTCCCGGCGCCGAGTCGGGAGAGGTCGATCCGCATCGCCGCTCCACCGATATCGATCTTGTCTGCAGGCAGGGCCACGGTCGGCTCTTGATTTGCATTCTCTACAGGCTTGGCGTTTGCGTCTGGCCTACCACCATCGGGCTCCTCGGCGGTAAAGACCTTCGCTCCCTCAAAAAACCCCGTCTTCCAGGCAAGCACCGCATCCTCGAAGATGACCCGAGCGGCGTCCTCATCGTGCGGATCACCGTACCATTTGGCGACAATGCGCATCACCTTGGCAAACAGGGCAGACCCAAGCTGCAAATTCCTGCAATCATCAAAGAGAGCTGGATCGAGATCGTCATTCGTTTTTGCGCCAACTCCCGCCGGCATCTGCGTCAACCCGACCCTGACGACTGCGTGGCCCACGTAGCGGCGTATGATGGAGATCGCTTCGGTCGCATCGACCGGTTTCGGCAGCAGAAGCAAACGTCCTTGCGAAACAACCGTTATCGCCAGCGGATCCAGCGATCCGGCAGACGCGATGAAAGTCTCGACGATGGCAGGTTTCAAAGACGGGTCCGCGCATTTGGCAATCAAGGCAGGGTCCAGCATGGCTTGCTCCTCGGATCAGGTGTTGAACGAAAAGACGACTGGCTTGGCAAATAGCCTCGCCCAGGCAAGGACTGCAGCGCGTTGCACATCCACGATCGATGTGCCTGATGTCCACCAACCGTTGCCGATAGCCACCACAATGTCGGGCGCACCGGACATCGACTGGAGGACTGGCCAGACCAGCAGTTGCTCATAGCAAATCAGGACCGCCACGCGCGTTGCGCCCACCATCTGATCGGCCGGCTGGAAGGCATGCGCATGCGCGCCACCGTTCTGGCCCACCCAGGTCCTCCAGGGCTGCCACATCGCGATCGGCACCGGCATGCGCTGTCGGTAGAGGATGCGGCTCTCTGCGCGCCCGATTTGCACGAGGACATTGTCGTAGCCTGAGGCATCTGCCACAGACGCCCCGGCAAGGATGGTGACATCGTTGCCAGCAAGCGCACGCCGCCACAGGCGCTCCACGGTCGGCGTCCAGAAGCCGAGCGCACCTTCCGGCAGGATAACGACATCGACTTGGTTCGCCTGCGCCCTTGCGACCATTGCAAGAAGATCACGCTGCTGTGCCAAACCGGCATCGCGACCCAGGGCTGACCCCATTTCGAGCTCGACGCCCCGCCAGTCGTTCGGTATCTCAATATCGGTCCAGGTCGCGGCGGACCAAAGCCAGAATCCAGCAATGGTGACGGCAGCAGCCGGTCGAAGGCGTGTCGTCATGGCCGCGAGGCCGGCTGCCGTCGCGATCAATCCCAGCCAGCACCAGCCTGCAAACAGAGCACCTGCAGCCGTCAGGGGACTGGCCCAGCCCGTTATCCCAAAGGGCGGGATCGCCATGACGAGGCAGGCGACGAGGTAGCAGCAGGCTCTTTTCCAACCGCTGCTTCCCGTCCAGACAATCGTATGCACCGTCACGAAACTCGTCGAGGCCATGAGCCACAAGAGAAGGCCAGGCCACAGGTCCGCGGCGTAGAAGGTCGCTACCCCTTGCGGCAGCCCGCTGGACGCTGCCAGAAAATAGGCCGATGAAACAGCCGAAGCCTGCCATCGCGTCCGCGCGAGCGACCAGATGCCGGGGAAAGCCATCGCGGCTGGAAGCAGGGACGGCTCGCCGCTCCAGCCAATCCAGCCAGCCGCAGCAGAACTGCAAAACAGCACCGGAAGGCGCAGGCGGTCACGGTGCATAGGTCACCACCTGTATCGCCAGACCGAGGATGCCAGATGCCAGCACCGGTCCGAAATAGCGGGAATCGAAGGATGCCCCGAAGGAGGAATGGACGAAAACGGCACCAGCCGGCACCGTCCCTCCGCGATAGGGTGTCAAAGAGCGCCCGCGACCGTCGAATTTCAGAGGTCTGGAGCTGTCGAGCAAGGTACCATCGATGCCGATGCTGCAGCCTCGGACCTCGACATGTTGACCGGCAACGGCAACGACTGACTTGATGAGTGGCGCAAAACCGCCTGGGCACCGCCCCGCGCGCAGGTATCCGCGTTTTCGGGCTTGCCGCATGGCAGGCGTCTGCGGTGGACAGAGGAAGACAAGATCGCCCACCGCCGCCGGCCGATCGAGTTCGGCAATCCGCCAGAGACCGATCGGCTCGCTCGGGGTCAGATTGATACGGAATCCGAAAAGACCGACAATGGCAATGATGCCGGGCAATCCGATGAGCATCGAGACAATGGCGAGGCGGCGCCTGCAAGTCGCGCTTGACCGGAGGCAGGTTCGAGACGGAGACCGCGTCATCGGAGTGACTGCACATTGGTTCTTGTTTGGCGCGCAACGTCGGCCTGCTTGAGCGCGAAAGCCGTGCGCTCATGCGCCTCAAGCTGCTGCACGGTTCGCATCGCGCTCCAGGCAGATTGCATCTCTGCCTTCTGCGCCGGATTCATTTCGGCCGTCAGTGTCCGGAATGCCTCCCCATCGGGATCCTTTGCCGCTTGTCCAAGGAAGGTACGTACACCGAACCGCTCTTCGACCGCTTTCGCAAAGCCCTCGAGCTCGTCCGTCGCCATCCGGTCGGAAAGCACATACTGGATGACGGAGGCAGGTTCGTTCCTGTCGAACGCGTCCCGGATTCGTTCCAGCATCTGCATTGCATGAGACGACAGGGCGGGAATCTCGACGCCCGCGATCTTTCGGCCGATCGACACTTCGCCATGCGCACGTTTTTCTAGCATCTGGTACTGGTGCAGATATTCTCCAAGGCTGTCGCCCAAAGCAGAGACATTCCTGAGCGCCCGGTCGCGGTTCACCCTGTCGCTATGACCCGAAAACAGGCCGGCCTTGCCCTTCAGGGCTCCGAACGTTTCCGGGTCTTCAGCCATCCTGACACGCGTGGCTTTTGCTGCCGACCGGTCCACGAGCATCGCGTCGAAGTCGATCTTCCTGAACGCCGCTTCCGGATCAGCATAGACGGTATGCAAGCGTCTGCTGACTTCCTGCCATTGCCTCTTAAGACCGGGATCGGCAGCAAGCCTGTCGTAGACGGCCTGATCGATCGAACGAGCGAATGTGGTGATGGCACTCACCATCGGTCTTGCCTTTTTTCCATCGCCGGTATCGAGCGGATGGATGCCTCTGCCGAGCCCTCGTTCTGCACCCACGGCTGCAAAACGATGACCGAGATCGATCAATCTGTCTCGTTGGCGCACCATCCATTCGAGCCGATGCGCAACCAGCGTCCGCGCGACCCGAACGAGGTGCAGACCGCGGCTTTCGGCAAAATGAAGTGCCTGCCGATAGAATGGGCCGCCGTCGTAGTCGAGCGTCGTCTCCTTGGAATTCCGGCGCGACAGGATGGCCGCGAGCCCGCCGGCCTTTCCAAACGATCGGCGGCCATAGTAGAGGCTGAGATCCTCGCGGTGGCGCGTCATCGCCACATAGGTCAGGTGCCGGTCGAGAGACAGCGAGGCCAGAACCTTGACCTGATCGACGGTGGCACCCTGGCT
>UCKU01000039.1 GCA_900473185.1 Hyphomicrobiales bacterium
TTCGAACAGCCGACATCGGGTCATATCGAAATTTTCGGCGAAACCGCCGAAGGCGTTCCGCCCTATCGCCGCAACGTCAACACCGTCTTCCAGGATTACGCGCTCTTCCCGCATCTCAATATCCTCGACAACGTCGCCTACGGACTGATGGTCAAAGGCGTCGGCAAGGCGGAGCGGATCAAGGAGGCTGAAAGGACGCTGGAACTGGTGAAACTGCCGGGCTATGGCAGCCGCCGCCCCGGCCAACTCTCGGGCGGCCAGCGGCAGCGNNGCGTGGCGCTCGCCCGCGCCCTCGTCAACAAACCCCGCGTGCTTCTCCTGGACGAGCCGCTCGGCGCTCTGGACCTGAAGCTGCGCGAGCAGATGCAGGAAGAGCTGAAGAGCCTGCAGCGCGCCCTCGGTATCACCTTCATCTTTGTCACCCATGATCAAGGGGAAGCGCTCTCCATGGCGGACCGCGTTGCGGTCTTCAACAATGGCGGCATCGTCCAGCAGGGCACGCCGCAGGATATCTACCGCCGTCCGAAGACCCGCTTCGTCGCCGATTTCGTCGGCTCGTCCAATGTCATTTCCCCTGACGTCATGACGGCCCTTGGCGGTGAGAAGCGCTGGGCGAGCCTGCGTCCCGAGGCAATTCATCTCGCCACCGACGGCGTCGAAGCGAGGGTCGAGAATGCCAGCTTCCTCGGCGCGGCGACCCGGCTTACCGTCGACATCAGGGGATCGCGCCTGCATGTCATGCTGCCGGCCGGCAGCGACATCCCCGATATCGGCACCGCCATCCGCCTCGTGTGGCAGCAGGGCGACGTGCATTACATGGATGACGCGGCATGACGGCTCTGACGATGATGAAGGCGGAAACCTCGATCCTGCCGCGCCGCGGCGGTTTCTTCGGTCGCCTGTCGGATAGCTTCTGGCGCCACCCGAAACTGCTTCTCTTCCTGATGCTGACGCCGCCGCTGCTCTGGCTCGGCATCATCTATATCGGCTCGCTGATCGCGCTGCTGTTGCAGAGTTTCTTCTCGATCGATGATTTCTCGGGGATGGTGAACCACGAATTCACCCTCGATACCTATGCCCAACTCCTGAACCCTGGCAATTTCGACATCATCGTCAGAACCATCCTGATGGCGGCGCTGGTGACGGTGGCCTCCGCGGTTATCGCCTTCCCGATTGCCTATTACGCCGCCCGCTATGCGCAGGGAAAATGGAAGGCTTTGTTCTATCTCGGCGTCATGCTGCCGCTCTGGTCGAGCTATCTCGTCAAGATCTATGCCTGGAAGCTGATCCTCGCCAAGGAAGGCATCCTCACCTGGCTCTTCGACAAGCTCTATCTTTCCTGGCTTCTCGACGGCGTCCTCGCTTTGCCTGTCGTCGGCGGCAATTCGCTCTCCGTCAGCTATCTCGGCACTTTCATCGTCTTCGTCTATATCTGGCTGCCTTATATGATACTGCCGACGCAGGCAGCGCTTGAGCGCGTGCCCGGCAATCTCATCGAAGCGTCTGCCGACCTCGGCGCCACGCCGCGCCAGACATTCCGCACCGTGCTTTTCCCGCTGGCGCTGCCCGGCATCGTCGCCGGCTCGATCTTCACCTTCTCGCTGACATTGGGCGACTACATCATCCCGCAGATCATCGGCTCCTCACGCCTGTTCATCGGTCAAGCCGTCTATACGCAGCAGGGGACGGCCGGCAACGTGCCGCTCGCGGCTGCCTTTTCCGTCGTGCCGATCGTCATCATGGCGATCTATCTCTGGCTCGCCAAACGCATGGGGGCCTTCGATGCGCTCTGACCGCGGACAGAAATCGCCCCTCGTTCTGAAGATCGCCGCCGCCGGTGGCCTGCTCTTTCTGCATCTGCCGATCCTGCTGATCTTCATCTATGCCTTCACGACGGAAGAAAAGAGCTACCAGTGGCCGCCGCCGGCCCTCACGCTGCAATGGTTCGGCATTGCGTGGAACCGGCCGGATGTCTGGTCGGCACTTGGCCTCTCCCTGCAGGTCGCCTGCATCGCGACGGCAATTGCGCTGATCCTCGGCACGCTCTGCGCCGCTGCCGTCAGTCAGACGAAATTCTTCGGCCGCGAGGCGATCTCGCTGCTCGTCATCCTGCCGATAGCGCTGCCGGGTATCATCACCGGTATTGCGCTGCGCTCCGCCTTCAGCCTGTTCGATATCCCCTTCTCCGTTTGGACGATCGTGCTTGGCCACGCCACCTTCTGCGTGGTTGTCGTCTACAACAACGCCGTCGCCCGCTTCCGGCGCACGTCAGGCTCGCTGATTGAAGCCTCGATGGATCTCGGTGCCGATGGCTTCCAGACCTTCCGCCATGTCATCCTGCCGAACATCGGCACGGCGCTTCTGGCCGGCGGCATGCTCGCCTTCGCCCTGTCCTTCGACGAGGTGATCGTCACCACCTTCACCGGCGGCCAGCAATCCACCCTGCCGATCTGGATGCTCGAAGAACTGATCCGCCCGCGCCAGCGCCCCGTCACCAATGTGGTCGCGATGGTCGTCGTGCTGGTCACCTTCCTGCCGATCCTGGCAGCCTATTACCTCACGCGCGACGGCGACCAGATCGCCGGCGCCGGCAAATAACCCGGAGTGGGACGCGGAGCCCCCGGCATTCCACTCGATCAACCACAAGGGAGAACGCCCATGGACACTCAAATGCTGATCGGTTCCCGCTTCGAGACCGGTACGGAAACGGAAGAGCACATCCTGAACCCGAAAACGGGCGAGACCGTGCTGAACCTTGCCGAAGCCTCGCTCGGCCAGATCGATGCCGCCGTGGATGCGGCGGAGAAGGCCTTTGTCGCCTGGTCGCAGACAACGCCATCCGAACGCTCCGCCTATCTATTGAAAATCGCCGATGCCATCGAAAAGGACGCGCAGGGCTTCGCCACGCTCGAGGCGCTGAACTGCGGCAAGCCCATCAACGCCGTGCTGAATGACGAAATCCCGGCCATTGTCGATTGCTACCGCTTCTTCGCCGGCGCGGTGCGCAATCTGCACGGACCGGTCGCCGGCGAATATCTTCCCGGACACACCTCGATGATCCGTCGCGACCCGATCGGCATCGTCGGCTCGATCGCGCCCTGGAACTACCCGCTGATGATGATGGCCTGGAAGCTGGCGCCCGCCATCGCCGGCGGCAATACCGTCGTCTTCAAGCCCTCCGAGCAGACGCCGCTGACGGCGCTCAAGATGGCAAAGCTCCTTTCCGATATTCTCCCCGAGGGCGTGGTCAATGTCATCCTCGGCCGCGGCGAGAGTGTTGGCAACACGCTGATCAACCATCCGAAAATCAATATGGTGTCGATCACCGGCGACATCGCGACCGGCAAGAAAGTGCTTCAGGCAGCCGCCAAGACCGTCAAGCGCACCCATCTCGAGCTTGGCGGCAAGGCCCCGGTCATCGTCTTCGACGACGCCGATATCGATGCCGTCGTCGCCGGCATCCGCACCTTCGGCTACTACAATGCCGGCCAGGACTGCACGGCTGCCTGCCGCATTTATGCCGACGCGAAGGTCTACGACAATTTCGTCGCCGACCTGACCTCTGCCGTATCCAGCATCCGCTTCAACCAGGCCGACGACACCGAGAACGAAATCGGCCCACTGATTTCCAAGCGCCAGCGCGATCGTGTCGAAAGCTTCGTCACCCGCGCCTCCGAACACAAGCACATGGAAATCACCACCGGCGGCAAAGTCTCTGGTGACAAGGGCTTCTTCTTCGCGCCAACGGTCGTTGCAGGCGCCACGCAGGAAGATGAAATCGTCCGCCGCGAAGTTTTCGGCCCCGTCGTCTCTGTTACCCGCTTCACCGATGTCGAGGATGCGGTGAACTGGGCAAACGACAGCGATTACGGCCTCGCTTCCTCCGTCTGGACCAAGGATGTCGGCCGCGGCATGAAGACCGCTGCTCGCCTGCAATATGGCTGCACCTGGATCAATACGCATTTCATGCTGGTCAATGAGATGCCGCATGGCGGGCTGAAACAATCAGGCTACGGCAAGGACATGTCCGTCTACGCCCTGGAAGACTATACGGCTGTCCGCCATGTGATGATCAATCACGGATAGTTGAACAGAAGCGTCTTAATCTTCTTCAAAAGTCACTGCCGCCATCAGTGACTTTTGTCACTCTGTCACAATACAACTGCAGATGCTATTTCTGAACGTGGAATTGCCGTTACGCTATATATGTGGCAACCCGCGATAAACGTGATCCTTCATTGGATCAAAGAAATCGGTCAGGCATTACTTACCCATGGCGACGCGCATCGACATCTCCGAGCTCGAAACTGCCCTGGACGGATTGCTGGAATCCGCTCTGGTGCCTGATAGCTGGGAGCGCACGCTGGAGCAGATCAGCCGCGCCACCGGTTCCACCGGCACGCATATCATGCCGGTGCGCGGGAAATTCCCCTCCGGCTTCCTGAGCACGCCGAATCTGCTAGAGGCATTCCAGGTCTATTTTGACGAAGAATGGTACAAGCGCGACTTCCGCGAACGCGGCCTGGCGGTTGCGATGGCCAAGGGGGTCATCATCGAACACGACATCGCCGGCGATGAAGAGTTCAACCATCAGATCTTCTATACGGAGTTCCTGGCCCGCTTCGGCTTCCGCTATTCCGCCATGGTAGGCTTCACCTCCGGTGATACGATGCTGAGCCTCAACCTGCAGCGCCGCATTCAAGACCAGCCGTTCGATCGCGATGACGAGCGCCTGCTCATAAAGATGCAGTCGAAGCTGACGGCCGCCGCCGAGATCATCCGCGCGCTGCATGTCGCCAAGATCGACAGCATGAGCGAGGCCTTTGAGCTCGCCGGCACTGCCGTGGTCTTCTTCGATCGTTTTGGCCGCATCACCCGGCTGAACCAGCGGGCGGAAATGCTGCTCGATGGCAATATCCGGATTGTCGATCGGGAGCTTACGGCTCTCAGTCAGGAAGAGACGGGGCTCCTGCGCCGGCATCTGCAGGCAATCCTTTCAAAGGAGCCTTTCACCAATCCGACCGTCTCCACGCCGGTTCTGTTTTCCCGCCCGGGAAAGGCACCCCTAATAATCCGTGCCCAACGGTTGAATGGAATACCGGCAGAACTCTTCTCGCATTCCGCCGCCGTCGCCATCATCACGGATCTCTCTGAACGCGCGGCGCCGAGCCGCGATCTGCTGCGCCGGCTCTTTTCGCTCACTCCTCAGGAAACGACGGTGGCATGCCTGCTGATGGAAGGTTCGTCGCCACGCCAGATCGCCGAAATATCCGGCCTGACTTATGAGACGACGCGCGGCTACGTGAAGAAGGTTCTCGCCAAGACTGGCACACAGCGCCAGTCCCAGCTTATCTCCCTGCTCTCAAGCCTGAAAATCTAGGCCCGGTTATTAGGCCTGACCGTAGAGTGCAAGCAGCTCAATGCCGCCTTCCCATATCATGTCGAGCGCCACATAGACGATGATGGCAAGGCCGATCCAGCCGATCCAGCGGAAACGGTTGAGCAGCTTTGCCACGAAGTTGGAGGCGACGCCCATCAGGATGACGGAGAGGATGAGGCCGAAGATCAGGGCATTCATGTTCGACTTCGCCGCACCGGCAACGGCCAGTACGTTATCGAGCGACATGGAAAGATCCGCAAAGATGATCTGGCCGATCGCCTGCCGGAAAAGTTTCGGCTTGTGAGCATGATGTCCGGCTTCCTCGCCGGTCTCTTCGTCGTCCGCCTCGCGCAATTCCCTAAACATCGTCCAGCAAATCCACAAAAGCAGCAGACCTCCGACGAGATTGATGCCCTTGATGACGAGCAATTGCGCGGCGATGACGGCGAAAACGATGCGGATGACTGCGGCTGCGGCAATGCCGGTGACGATGGCTTTGCCACGCAGCTCGGTGGAGAGGCCGGCGGCTGCCATGCCGATGACGATCACATTATCCCCTGACAGGATGATGTTGATCATGATGACTTCGAGGTAGGCGGAAATGACCTGGGGGTCCAGAAAAGCGTGCATAGGGGGACGGCTTTCGTCGATGGGGCAAATCGATGATGATTCCTTGAAACAGATCGAGAAGCCTTTGAAAAGCTCTTGCAGGCCAAAGCAGTACGCTTTTAAGGAACGTCGTTCTATTTTAAACGATTTGGAACAAAATCAGCTTTGGCGCGTCTTCTTCCAGCAATCGCGGAAGGAAGATATCCATGCTAAAATGGGCTTTGATATTTCTGGTAATTTCGATCGTCGCCGGCTTTTTCGGCTTCTCCGGCATCTCCGCGGCGACCGCGACGATCGCTCGCGTGCTCTTCGGCATATTCCTCGTCGTCTTCCTGATCTTCCTCATCCTGGCCTTCATGGCAGGACAGGCGATCTTCTAGCCACGGGTCTATTCCAGATGGCGTAACGACGGCGGCGGCAGCTTCAAGACAAGTTCGCTACAGGACCGCCGTCAGCCAGGGATGTATTCCCTTCACCCGCCTTTTGATGAAATTGTCGATAGACACCGATCCTGCACCCGAAACCGCAAGCACGAACATGCCGCCGGCAATTGCAAGATCCTTCTCGAAATGCAGCAGCTCGTTCTGACTCGCGAAGTTGGTGTGGAACAGAAAAGCCGTCGCGAGGCAGAACAGCCCCAGGGCCACCGCACCGAGCCGACTGAGGAAACCCGCAGCAATAGAAAGGCCGGCCCCGAGTTGCAGAGCAATGACGGCAAACGTCACCAGTGCTGGCAGGCCAAGCTTCTCGAAGGCAGCAAGCGTCGCAGTGATGTCTGCGATGAGCGACGAACCCTCATGCAGGAAGATCAGGGATAGGAGAAGCCTACCCAGAAGAAGAATGAGATCGGCCAGCCGGAGCCGGCTTGAAGCGTTTTCCATCATACCCTCCACTTTATCAGGAGCAGGTGGCGAAACGCCTGCTCCTGCCGTTGATGTGTCGGTCACTTACCGCCCTTTGCAGCGATGGCTTCCTGGAGGTCTTCGAGTTCCTCGCAGCCGCCGGGGCAAAGCTGTTTAAGGACCGACACCTGCTCCTCAGCCTTCGCCACGTCGCCGGTCTCGACATAGAGTTCGCCGAGATATTCGCGCGCCGCCTTGTGATCCGGCTGCAGTTCCAGCGCCTTGGTGTAATAGGTCAACGACGTCCGGTAGTCGCCGGTCTTGCGCAGCGTGAAGCCCATCAGATTATACACGTCTGCCTGCTGGTTATCTTCAGCGAGATCGCGGAGTTCCCGGAGCGCGCCAGCATAGTCCTTGGCGTCGATCTTGGCCCGCACCGAAGTCAGGTCCGGTGCGTCCGTCGATTCCATGTTGTCGACGGCAAAAGCCGGTAGCGCACTGATCGCCGTAAAGCCGGCGGAGGCGGCGCAAAGGCCGATGAAGGTTAGAACCACGTATTTCCTGATCTTGATCATGATTGTCTCCTTGGGGCCTTTCAGGCCTGGATTGTCGGGGTAAAGCCATAGGCGCTTCCGTCCTTGACGAAGGTGCCCGAGCCGGGAAACGGGAAGTGCGAGCCGCAAATCGCGATATTGTCGGCAATGACGCGATCGATCAGGCGGCGGCGCGTATCGATGGCCGTCGGCCCATCCTGGTCGTAACTGCCCTGCCAATCGGGATGCGGGGCGAGCAGCGCCGGCACATACATGATGTCGGCGGAGACGAGCAGTTGCTTGTTGCCCGAGGTCACCAGATAGGTCGAATGACCGGGGGTATGGCCGGGCGCTGAAAGCAACCGGACGCCGGGCGCGACTTCGGCCCCGTCATCCACCAGCTTCCAGTTCTTCCATGTCGGGAAGACAGCAGCGATGCGCTTGCCGGCCGGCTTGCGGCCTTCGGCAAGCTTTTCGACACGGCCAGGCTCCGTCCACCAATTATATTCGACGGCGTTGACGATGAGCTCCGCATTCGGGAAGACCGGATTGTTCGTTGCCTTTTCCATCAGGCCCCAGACATGGTCCGGATGGAAATGCGAGATCATGATCGTATCGATTTTCTTATAATCGATACCGGCCGCCGCCATATTCGCTGGCAGATGTGTGGCATTCTCCTGCCATTGGCCGACGCCCGAACCGGCATCCATCATGATCAGCCGGCCACCGACTTTCAAAACGACCACCGTCAGCGGGATCGGCATGAATTCGGTCGTCAGCCCTGCCTTGGAAAGCGCCTCTTTGGTATCCTCGATCGAGGCGTTCTTGATGAATGCAGGATCATGCGGCTTTTTCCAGATGCCGTCATAGATCGCCGTAACCTCGATGTCGCCGACCTTGTATTTATAGAAGCCGACCGTCGGCTCCAACGGTGTCGCGGCAAGTGCCGGCATGACGAATTCGAGCTTCGATGACAGGCCGAATGCAGCCGCTGCAGCGGCCGATCCCAGGACGGCGCGACGTGACATGGTAAACATGAATATGCCTCCTCTTGTTGATGGCATTTCGACTGGCGAAGACTGCAATTCATCTGACGCCCTCGCTGACGAACTAGATCGCCGGTAGCGCGCTGTTATTCCCAGCTCGGACGAGATTTTCGACAAGACATTGAAAATGCTTTGTTATTTTAACAACACACATCTCTCGTACCGCTGCGTGCAAATAAACCGGCGCTATTTGGAATAAAATCGCGCGCCGATCGGTCTAAACTGCAAGGGACCCGCATGTGACCGCGGCTCTCACGTCCAAATCGGCTGCTGTTGAGGCAGGGAAGATGATGACAAACGCTCAGATCACCTATCCCGTCGGATCGATCGACTGGATGCGGCTGCTCAATCGGCCGCTGCCGGAGACACACATTCGAACCTCAGTGCTGGCGACGCTTCTGGCGAGCGCCGTGCGGCTGTTCCACCTTATGGCAGCTGAAAAATCGGCCGATATCCCTATCGCGTCGAAGGACGATACGACCGCGCAGCACGAATTCATGCAGCGCTTCCAGCACGTGATCGTTCCGCACCTAGATGCGGCCTATAATTTCGCCCGCTTCCTCAGCCGCGATGCCGAGGCCGCGCAAGATATCGTCCAGGAAGCCTTCCTGCGCGCCTACCGCAATTTTGAGACCTATCGTGGCGGCGATCCGCGTTCCTGGCTCTTTGCGATCGTGCGGAACTGCTGCCACGTCTGGCGCCAGCAGGATCGTCGCAAGACACATTTCGAACGGCATCTTGACGATACGGGCGGTGCTGACCCCGATGAGGATCAAGGCTACCAGATCGCTTCGGAAGAAGATTCTCCGGAGACGGCGATGATCCGGGCAAGCGAGCAGCAGCGTGTACGATCCGTCATCAGCAAGCTTCCGGAAACGATGCGGGAGATCCTTGTCCTGCGTGAACTCGAAGATCTCTCCTATCGGCAGATCGCCGAAATCATCGATGCACCGATCGGCACCGTCATGTCGCGCCTTGCGAGAGCACGGCGCGAATTCGCCGACATCTGGGATGCATGCAACAAGAGCGAGGCGGCAGGATGAGTGAAGCCCATCAGAAAGGCTGCCCCGAATGGCGCATCATGCTGCATGGTTTTATCGACGGCGAACTCGACTCCGTTCATGCAGCACAGTTCGAGGATCATCTGGCCACCTGCGAAAATTGCCGGGCGGAGATGGAAGGGGTCGCTGCCGTGAGGAAGATCATCGATCAGGATGGCGTGCGATGGAGGCCACCGGAGGCTCTGCGTTCACAGGTACTTTCCATGCTGTCTTTCGAACAGACGGCGGCGATCTCCAGCTTGCCACTGCAACGGCAGCCGCCTTTCTGGCGCCGCTCCTTGGACTTCATCCGGCATTGGAGCTTCGTGCCGTCCTTGGCGGTGCTCGCCGCAAGCGGCTTCCTGTTCGTCAATACACCGTCGCAGACCCTGATCCTGCAGGACGAGATCATGGCGAGCCATGTCCGATCGATGATGGCGGATCACCTGACGGACGTCCTGACCTCGGATCAGCACACGGTAAAGCCCTGGTTCAACGGCAAGATCGACTTCTCGCCGCCTGTCAGCGATCTCGCCAAGGACGGCTTCCCGCTGGTCGGCGGCCGTGTCGATTATATCGGCGGCCGCGCCGTCGCCGCTCTCGTGTACAGACGCCATGGCCATGTCATCAACCTGTTCATTTGGCCTGCGGCTTCAGGCGCACAGACCACAACGGAGCACGACGGCTACAACATGGTGCAATGGTCGGATGGCGGACTGACGTTCTGGGCGATTTCGGATGTCGCCTCGGGTGACCTTGCGGAGTTCGAGAGCTTCTTCAGGACTGCCGCAAGACTCTAAAGCAAGCTTGCACCGACATTGATCGCAAGCGCGAGAATGGTGGTATTGAAAAGAAACGACAGAAGCGCATGCAGCAAGGTCAGCTTACGCATTGCTGTCGAAGTGACGGCCACATCGGCCGTCTGCGCCGCCACGCCGATCGTGAAGGAGAAATAGAGGAAATCCCAATAGGCGGGCTCCTCGATACCATCGGGAAATTTCAGCCCATTGCCCTTGTCCGGCCCGCCATAGAAATAATGGGCATAATGGATCGTGAAGAGCGTGTGCAGGAAAAACCAGGAGATCATGATCGTCAGAATCGCTGTGGCCGCACGCCAGAGCGCGATATTGGCGGGCGCGTCCTTGATCGAATGAAGCTCGATGCCGATGCCGGCAATACTGGCAAGAGCGGCAGCGATCGACAGGAAGAGCAGGAAGGTGTCGGAAAAATCGAGATCCGCGGATCGTTTGCGGATGCTCTGAACAGTCGCCCGCAGCATCTTTCGCCAGCTGAGCCCGATGAAGATGATCGCCGAGACATTCCAGCCGAACAGGATATTGCTGGCGCTGACCTCCCGCGAGGTCAGAAGCAGAAAGACAATGAGACCGCCGAGCGCAGACAGGATGAAGCTTGCATGCTTATAGGCCATCGAGACCAGCGAATTTCCGTCATCCTCGTCAGCCACGACTCTTCCTCCCGCACCTATGCCATTGATATCAACACGAAAAAGGCGCGGATGCCAGCGGCATCCGCGCCTTTCATAAAAGTACGGCCTGCGCCGCCTTACGCAGCGGCGAGCTGCAGTTCCTTGCGGACCTGACTGCGCAGCGTGCCGAGATCCTTTGCAAACGCGCGAATGCCTTCAGCGAGCTTTTCGGTCGCCATGGCATCCTCGTTCATCATCCAGCGGAAGGTCTTCTCGTCGACCGAGACCTTGGGAGCCGGCTTGATCGTTTCCGGCGACAGCTTACGCTCAAGCTTGCCCTGGTCGTTGGAGAGCTCGTCAAGCAGGTTCGGAGCGATCGTCAGGCGATCGCAACCGGCCAGAGCTTCGATTTCGCCGGTATTGCGGAACGAGGCACCCATGACGACTGTCTTGATGCCGTTGGCCTTGTAGTAGTTGTAAATGTCGCGAACGGACAGGACGCCCGGATCTTCCTCGGCAGTGAAATCCTTGCCGGTCGACTTCTTGTACCAGTCGAGGATACGGCCGACGAAGGGCGAGATCAGGAACACGCCGGCGTCAGCGCACGCAATTGCCTGAGCCTTCGAGAAGAGCAGCGTCAGATTGCAATCGATACCTTCCTTCTGCAGGACTTCCGCTGCGCGAATGCCTTCCCAGGTGGAAGCGAGCTTGATGAGGATGCGATCCTTCTCGATGCCTCGCTCCTTGTAGGCTGCGATGATGCTGCGTGCTTTCTTCAGCGAAGCTTCGGTATCGAAGGAGAGGTCGGCATCGACTTCGGTGGAAACGCGGCCGGGAACGAGCTTTACGAGGGCAGCACCTACGGAGATCGCGAGGCGATCGGCAACGGCTGCGGCGGCAGCATCGGCATCACCGCCGAGCTTCTTGCCCCAGGCGATCGCTTCCTTCATGTCGTCGGCAAACATGTCGGTGCCGAGCGCCTTGAGAACGATGGAAGGGTTGGTCGTGCAATCAACCGGCTTCAGGCGAGCGACAGCCTGGATATCGCCGGTGTCGGCGACGACGGTTGTGATCTCGCGGAGTTGGTCAAGCTTGGATGTCATGGTCAAATTCCTTTGTGAACTTGGGCTGCGGACCGGCGCGAGTTCCGCCCGGCAAAGAGGTGATCTAAGGACAGATGGTTTGCATGCAGCAGGCGAATAGTCGCGCGTCCGTCACGGATGATTCATAAACGTGAGAGACACTGGCGGTGTTCCCGGGTGCGGGGTTTCCAAAGCCGGAATACGACGAGCATATCGCAAGCGATGCCGCCTGCGGCTTAAAGGCCGGTCGAGACTTTCCGCATGCCCGCACATTGTCCTCCTCGGACGGACAAGAACGATGTTATCGACCCTGACTATCGCCGCTCCAGCAACGAAAAGTCAAGGACATTTGTGCATTTCAATTGACATAAGTGTCACACCCGGCATTATCGCGGGAACAAAGCCGATGCCACAACCTTATGCTATCGATAGCAAAGATCTAGGGCGAAATCGGCGCGGGAGGAGATGTGGTCAAGCTGAAACGCGGCACGCATACTGCCTATTCCGAAGCCTCCTCGCTCCGGCTACGGGCTGCATGGCTCTATTACAATGAGGGCCTGACCCAGAAGGATGTCGCCGAACAGCTCGGCATCAGCCGCACGACCGTCATCCGCCTCCTCGACGAGGCGATGAAGCGCAGCGAAGTGCAGATATGGATCAACGACTCGATCGGCGACTGTGTGGAGCTTTCGGTCAAGCTGGAACGGGCCTATGGCCTCGATGAGGCGATCGTCGTACCGGAACCCGCCAATTGTGACGTGAATTCACTGGCAAAGAATGTCGGTCTGGCGCTCGGCCAGTTCCTGTCGGAGGCCATTCCGGACGATTATACGATCGGTGTCGGCTGGGGCCGCACCATGACGGCCTCTCTCGCAAGCTTCCGGCCGCCGCGACGCGACAATTGCAAGATCGTCTCCCTGCTCGGCGGCATCGTCGCCGTCCACCAGACAAACCCAATCGACTATACTTGGCGGCTGGCAAACCAGCTCGGGGCCGAATGCTACATGTTCCTTGCCCCGCTGCTGGTCGATTCCACCGAGACCAAGCGCAACCTCATCGAAAAATGCGGGCTCGATACGATCTATCGGCTGGCGGAAAATCTTGATCTCGCGATCGTCAGCTGCGGCGATATAGGCCCGCATTCCACGTCGCTGTCCGAGGGATGGATTTCGAAGGCCGAACTGCAGCAGCTGATCGATGCCGGCTGCGTCTGCGACACCATGTTCAACTTTCTGGATAAGGACGGCAATTCCGTCGACCACTCGATCAATCAGCGGGTGATGTCGGTGGATCTCGATACGCTGAAGGAAGCGAAACATATCGTACTGTCCTCCGGCGGCGCGCATCGTGCCGTCGCGATCCGCGCAACGATCAAGCGCATCGGCTGCAATACGCTGATCACCGACGAGAGCGCGGCAAAGGCATTGCTGGAGCTCGCCGAAGCCGCCTGAACGGCGTCGGCTGATCCCAATCGCTCAGGCGTGTGCCGATTCCCAGCCAAGCATGGCCCGTTTGCGGGTCAGACCCCAATGGTAACCGGTCAATGCCCCGTTTTTCCCGAGTGCACGGTGGCAGGGCACGACGAAGGAAATCGGGTTGGCCCCGACTGCCGCACCGACCGCACGCATGGCAGTCGGCCGGCCGATGTCCTTGGCAATATCGCTGTAGGTCACCGCTTTGCCGAAGGGGATTTTCAGAAGGCTTTGCCAGACGCTAACCTGGAAATCCGTCCCGATCAGCACAACCCGCAACGGCTGTTCCGACGTCCAACGGCCCGGCTGGAAGATGCGCTCGGCGTAAGGCGCCGTCGCTTGACGGTCTTCCACATATTCCGCATTCGGCCAACGGCAGGTCATATCCTCAAGGCAGGCCTTCTCATCACCGGAATCGCTGAAGGCGAGGCCTGCAAGGCCCCGATCTGTCACCATGACGAGGGCCGTCCCGAAGGGGCAGGTATGGAACCCGTAGCGGATCGTCAGCCCACCACCCTTCGCCTTCCATTCGCCCGGAGACATTGCCTCATGCGTCACGAACAGGTCATGCAGGCGGCTGGGACCGGAAAGACCGACCTCGATCGAGGTTTCGAGCAGCGGCATCTCTTCCTTGCGCAGCAGCCGCTTGGCATGGTCGAGCGTCACGGCTTGCAGGAAGGCTTTCGGCGAAAGGCCGGCCCAGCGGGTAAAGGTCTTCTGGAGCTGCGTCGGCGACTGGTGCAACCGAGCGGCAATCGCTTCCAGCGACGGCTGGTCGCGATATTCCTCGCTGATGAGTTCGATGACCTGACGGACGATATCGTAATC
The DNA here is from genome assembly GCA_900473185.1 of Hyphomicrobiales bacterium. Classification (GTDB taxonomy): domain Bacteria; phylum Pseudomonadota; class Alphaproteobacteria; order Rhizobiales; family Rhizobiaceae; genus Rhizobium. The sequence continues at coordinate 14,259 of UCKU01000039.1, forward strand.
AGGGCCATCAGGAGTGATATCTGTGTCGAGCTTCGCGATCATGTTCATCGTCTTTCTCCTTTAGAAAGGAGATAATCAAGGGCGGGCAGCCAAACCACCCGTTTCTTGCGCCCCGATTCTTACGCAACGTCTCAGATACGCTGCTTTACCGTTGCCAGCGCGCGCTTGAAGGCCTTGGCGAAGCTTTCGCGGTCATCGGGATTGAGGAAGGAGCCGACATCCGTACGTTTGCCCTCCCCGAAAATATGCATGGAGAGAATGCCGATTTCCTGATGCCGCCGCACGAGGAAGCGCGTCCAGAATGGATTGAAGTGGTGCTCGATCATACGGCCGGACGGAGAGAACTTGCGCACGGACACATCCGTCCGCGAAACCGTCACCTCTTCCCGCACCCTGCCGGATCGGTAGCTCAGCCAGAAGGCGCCGTAGAGCAGCAGGAAATCCAGCCCGAAAAAGAAGCCGATCGGCCAGGCGCCGGTGACTATAAAGAACATGCCGTAGACGAAGCAGACGGCGCCGGAAACACTGAACAACACCTTAAAACCCTTCCGGCCGAGCGAGCGGTAAGGAAAGAGTTCGGCTGCGAAAACAGGTTGATCGTTACGGCTGTCGGCGTTGCTTTCCATCATGGCCAATGAGTATAGATTTTCCATGGCGAATCCGAAACTCAAATCCGTTACCAAGTCGTCGCAAAACTCGAATGTGATCGTCCGCCGCAAGCCGGTGGCGGCGGTGAAGACCGCCTATTCATTGGCCGAGCGCGAGGAAATCTTCCGCCGCTTCTCCATCCAGCGTCCTGAGCCGCGGGGTGAGCTGGAACACACCAATCCCTTCACCCTCGTCGTGGCAGTGGCACTCTCTGCGCAAGCGACAGATGCCGGCGTCAACAAGGCGACACGGGCGCTCTTCAGGATCGCCGATACGCCGCAGAAAATGCTCGATCTCGGCGAGGAGAAGGTCCGCGAATACATCAAGACGATCGGCCTCTACCGCAACAAGGCGAAGAACGTCATCGCGCTCTCGCAGATGCTGGTCGATGAGTTCGGCGGCAAGGTGCCGGAGACGCGCGAGGAACTGGTTCGCCTGCCGGGCGTCGGCCGCAAGACCGCCAATGTCGTGCTGTCAATGGCCTTCGGCCAGGCGACGATGGCGGTTGATACCCATATCTTTCGCATCGCCAACCGCATCAGGCTCGCACCGGGAAAGACGCCCGATGAGGTGGAAGAGCGGCTGATGAAGGTGGTGCCGAAGCAATATCTCTATCACGCCCATCACTGGCTCATCCTGCACGGCCGCTATACCTGCAAGGCCCGGCGTCCGGAATGCGAGCGCTGCGTCATCGCCGATATCTGCAAATCGCCGGAGAAGAGCAGCGATATTCCGGCGCCGCTGGTCGAGCTACCGCCGCAGGTGATCGGCGAGGCCGTCGAGTAGGGCAGCTATCCCTTGCTCGTAGTCCTCACGACTGCCGCCTGCTTCGATGGCGATCGCCGCGCGATCGAAAGCCGCTGACAACATCGTCGTCAATGGTCCGAGCAAAGCACTGGCCTGTGGCAGAAAGGCTTCGAGCCCTGCCCGCAATGTCGCCTCTGCATTCTCGCCATCGATCTGCGCAGTCGCGGGCAAGCCGATGATTGCCGGTGCCTCGAGCAGAAGCAGCCGCGTCCGCCCTTCCACTTCCATTGCATTGAAATAGGCCGCAGCGCCTTCAAGCAGTGCCTCACGCGGTTCGGTTTGCCGCTTTGTGCGCCGCTCGATCTCGTCGGCGACATCAGCCGCCTCCCTTTCGATCACGGCCCGAAAGAGCGCTTTCTTGTCTTCGAAGTGATGATAGAGCGCACCGCGCGTGACACCGGCCTCTGCGACAATGTCGGGCGTCGCCGTCTCACCATATCCCTTCTCGACGAAAAGCCGGCGGGCGGCATCCATCAAGGCCTGCCTGGTCTGTTCGGTTCTTTCGCGATTGCTCCGGCTCATCGCTCCTCTTTACATACAATCTGCCTGTATGTTAAACACAAAAACATACAGAGTGCATGTAAAACACAAAATGAGGTAAGCGATGAAATCGACGAGTTACTATCCCGTCATCATGACGGATGACGTTGCCGGCACGGCTACCTTCTATTGTCGCCATTTCCGTTTCCAGCCGCTCTTCGAGAGCGACTGGTATGTCCATCTGCAATCGATGGAGGATGAGCATGTGACGCTTGCCGTGCTCGACGGAAATCACGAAACCATCCCAGCCGCCGGCCGCGGCAAGATCTCCGGCCTTCTCCTGAATTTCGAGGTCGAGGATGTGGACGCGATCTACGCCGTCTGCACAGAGGCCGGGCTGCCGATCCTGCGCGAGATCCGCGACGAGGATTTCGGCCAGCGCCACTTCATTACCGCCGATCCCAACGGCGTCTTGGTCGACATCATCAAGCCGATCCCGCCGAGCGCCGAATATGCGGCTATGTATGAGGCGACAGCGCTGCCCGGCTAAAGCAATTCCAGCAAAAGTGTCGCGCGGTTTTGCGTTCGGAATTGCGTGAAAAACTAAGCTTGGAAAGCAGAATCGCGCGCCGAGACCAGCTTGTGCAGATGCACCATCATGCCTGCGGCAAAGAGCGGCGTGAGCAGATTGACGATGGGGATCGCCAGGAAAAGTGCAATCACCAGACCGCCAAGAAAGACGGTCGGGCCATGCTTGGCGCGAAACAGCCGCGCCTCCGGCGGCGGACGAAAGCGCATCGCCGCGAATTCGAAGAATTCCCGTCCGAGCAGATAGCCGTTCACGAGGAAGAAGGCCACGAGATTGACGCCGGGAATGAAGAGCAGGAAGAGCGCGATAATATTGCCGATAATCACGACGCCGAGGAATTTGATCGAGCTTGCCATCGCAGGGCCGAGCGGCATGGCCTTGCCCGACGCATCCTGCGGATAGTCCCTTTTTTCGATCACCTCGGCGACATCGTCGAGAAAGAGGCCAGCAATCAGCGCCGTAACCGGCGAGAGCAGCAGCGCCAGCCCGAGCGCAAGGCCGATCCCGGCGGCGACAAGGAAAACGAAGCTGAGCCAACCGGCCCAGTCGGGCATCTCGGGAAAGAACCCGACCACCCACGGAAATACAAAACTGATGAACAGCCCGCGCAGCGCAAACCACAAGCCGATCAACACCAGCACCGTCAGTCCCAGAACCTTCCAGAAAGCCGACCGGGTCTCCGGCGCAAACAGGTTGGCAAGCGAAAGGCGAGCGGCGTCAAGGATCATTCTGTGGCGTCTCCGTTACGCAGCGTGATGTAGGGAGCCGGCCTCCTCCCGGCAAGTCGGTTGAAAATTACATGCTTGAATAGAAAACTTGTCGAAAATTACATGCTAATATATAGTTCGTAACGTTCGATATACGTGTGGGCCTAAGAAGAGCTTCCGGACAATATTAAAAAACAGGGATTCGGCTCCACGAATCCACGGGAAGCCTCTGAGGATATTGGGGGAGGCTGCGACGTGGAAGACTTTGTGGAGAAACTTAGGCAATACGCGAAATCCGGCACGCCTGCCGAACGACGCATCGCGAAATATTTCACCGAACATTTGAACGACCTGCCGTTCGAAACTGCTGCGTCGGTTGCCGACCGGCTTGATCTTTCGCCGATGACGGTCGGCCGTTTCCTGCGAGCGCTCGGCTACCAGGGGCTGGACAGCGTCAAGGTGGAGATCCGCGAGACGGCAACGACCTCACCCGTCCAGTTCCAGAGCGCGATGACGGAACTGCAGACAGATGCATCGGAAGGCAAGCCGCTCGCCGTTCTCGTGGCGGAGCAAATACAGGCGCTGCATCACATCTACCATCTGACCGCACAGCCGCATTGGGGCGAAGCCGTCGCGATGATCGGCGCCTCCCGAGAAGTTTTCGTCGCCACCCATGTCAGACTTGCCGGCTTCTCCAGTCATTTTTGCCAGCGACTGACCCTGGCCCGCGACGGCGTGCATGCGATCGACGGCGCGGGTAACCGCTTCACGGAGCTTTTCGCCCGTTCCTTCGTTGAAGACGCCGTGCTCGTCATCATCGATTGTCGGCGCTTCGCCAGGTCACGGCTGCTTGCGCGCACTGCCCGGCGTTACGGCTATAAGGTGATCCTGATTTCCGCGCAGCATGCGGACTGGCTGCCCGAACAATCGAACGTCGTCCTGCCTTTGCCGCCTGCCCGCGCGCCCGACATGGATAACCTGCCGCCGCTGATCGCCTTGCTCGATTGTCTGTCCGAGGCGGTCATTTTGGGCGCCGGCGAAGAGGCGAGCCAGCGGCGCCGACGCATGGTGGAATTTGCAACTATCCTCGGCGAAACGGCAAATCGCTGAACTATTCCACCGCTTCCAGTTCCGCCCGATGGCGGTACATGGCGAGAAAGCGGCGATAGTCACGGTCGTAGTGCGCCTGCTTGCTCCTGTCGGGAAGCCGCTCGGAGCCTCCGGGATACATCGCCTTGCCGGCCGCCGCCAAATCCTTGTGTAAGCCGCAGGCAACCGATGCGGTGATCGCGGTGCCGAGCAGTACCGCCTCGTTCATGTCAGGCACGATGACCTTGCAGCCCGTCACATCCGAATAGAGCTCCATCAGAACGGGGTTCTTCACATGCCCGCCGGCCACATGCAGCGTATCCGGCACGTAGCCGTGATCCCTCATCTTTTCGAGGATGTGACGGATACCGAGCGCAATCCCGACCGCGGTCCGCCAATAGAGCGCACAGAGCCCGTCAAAGGACGTATCGAGCGTCAGTCCGCTGATAACGCCGACAGCATGCGGGTCGGCCAGTGGCGACCGATTGCCGTGAAAATCCGGAAGGACGAAGATCCGTGCACCGAGCGCGTCACCCTCTTCTGCTCTGAGTTCAGCGATGCGCGCAACGATCCTCTGATGCAGCGCCGCGGTCGGCTCACCGCCGGCCGCATGCATGCGCACGATGTGATCGAGCAGCGCACCAGCCGCCGATTGGCCAGCCTCGACGAGCCACGATTGCGGAAAAACCGCCTCGTAATAGGGCCCCCACATTCCCTCGCTCGGCTTTCGCTCGAGGGAAAAGGCGACGATGCAGCTCGATGTTCCTGCAATCAGCGCAAGCTGCTGCTCGAGCTTCGTCGGATCGCCAGCATAGCCGCTGAGTGTGCCGAGCGCGCCGGCATAAGCATCGATCATCCCGGCCGAGACATGGCAATCGGTGGTCAGGCCCAACGCTTCGGCAGCCTGTGGCGTCAGTTTACCGATGCTCTCTCCAACGGCCACCGTCTCCTCAGGCAGCCCGCCGCGCAACAGTAAATCCTCAAGACCGATCTGCTGCAGGAAATCCTGCCGCCAGCCTCTTTCCTTATGAGCGAGGTAATTCCATTTGGCCGTCAGCGTGCAGCGGGATCGGGCAAGCGAGCCGGTTGCCTTCCAGGTCAGGAAATCGGCAAGGTCGAAGAAGTATCCGGCTTTCTCCCAGGTCGACGGCAGCTTCTTCTTCAGCCAGATCAGCTTCGGCATTTCCATTTCCGGCGACATGACACTGCCGGAATGTTCCAGCACTTCATGCTTCGTCGCCGTACAGAAATCGGCTTCCTTCAGCGCCCGATGATCGAGCCAGACGATCGTATCGAACCGGGTCTCGCCGCCGGTGGAAACGCTGATCTGCCTGCCTTCGGTATCGCGCACCACAAGCGAACAGGTAGCGTCGAAACCGATCGCGCCGATTGCGGCAGCCCCAATGCCGGACCGGCCCATAGCCATACGCACGGCAGTACAAACGGCCGACCATATATCCTCGGAATCATGCTCGGCATGGTTCTCGCGCGGCCGGTTCATGACGATCGGATGTTCAGCCTTGGCAAGCAGGCGGCCATGCGTATCGAAGACACCGGCGCGTGCGCTGCTCGTGCCGATATCCACCGCAACCACATGATCACGCATCAATGCTGAGTCCCGTCCAGCTTTTGTTTGCGGACAAGGTGTATCAATTCCGGCATGGCGTCAAACACGACTTCCGGCGAAAGACGGTCGAGTTCTTCACGGTAGCCGGCAAAGTTTGCATGCGAGCCGCCGGTAAAGGCAAAGACCGTCATGCCCGCCGCCTTGGCTGCAGCAATACCCGCCGGACTGTCCTCGATAACGATGCAGTCACGGGGTTCCACATGCATCTGGTCGGCCGCATAGAGGAAGAGATCAGGCGCCGGCTTGCCGCGCTTGACCATGCTGGCGCTGAAGATGTTCGGCAGCTTCGGCAGCAGCCCCGTGACGGAAAGCGACAGTTTGATCCGCTCGACCTGGCTGGACGATGCAACACAGCAGGGAACGCCAAGCGCATCGATCGTATCGCCAATACCCGGCATGGCTTTCAGCTCGGTACGGAAACGGGCATAGAGATTGGTGCGGATGCTTTCCAGGAATTCCTCGTTGGCATGCACGTTGAATTCCGTCTCCAATATGGAGATGAGGGTTGCGAGGCTCTTGCCGAGGAAGCGTTCATAGGCTTCGTCCTCGGTAATCGTCACGCCGAGATCGGCCATCGCCTTGACGAGAACGCTGATCGAAATCGGTTCGCTGTCGACGAGCACACCGTCGCAATCGAAAATGACCAGCCGTGGTTCACCATCAGCCATGAAAGACCCAACCTGAGTTCAGTTCGGACGCAACCGTCCTGCTTTGTCCGCAAGGCCGGGATGGCGACGACAGAAATGCCGCCATCGTGATTCTTTACACTGCGAGCTTACCGTCGAGATAGAGCTGCAAGGTTTCCTTCGTGCCCTTTTCCCACAAGGTTTTCAGCGCATGGGTGAAACGCTTGCGGAAAAGATCTGATTTCACCACTTCGCCGAAAATATCGTCGAAGACGAGGAAGGCCGCCGGATCGTCCTTTGCCTTGACCGCCGCCTCATGCAGACGCTCGGCACTGGCATCGTTGAAGACGATGTCCTTGCCGCTGTCGCTCTTGCCGAAGAAGTAGCGGCACCAGAGCGCCGAGACGAGCGCGAGGCCGACGACATCCTTGCCCTGGCGCAGATTGTCGAGCGTCGAGGGCAGGATGAATTTCGGCTGGCGGTTGGAACCGTCCTGCGCCAGCCGCGGGATCGTGTCAGCGATCTTCGGGTTGAGGAAGCGGCGCTCGATCAGCTTGAAATAATCGGCGAGCGACGTATCCGGCACCGGCGGCACGATCGGGATGATTTCCTCGTTCTCGAGCTTGGCGAGGAAGGCGCGGATCAGATCGTTCTCCATCGCCTCATGCACGAAATGAATATCCATCAGCGCCGCCGGATAGGCGATCGTCGCATGGCCGCCATTGAGGATTCGGATCTTCATATGCTCATAGGGCGTGACATCGGGCACGAAGGTAACCCCGACCTTTTCAAGCGCCGGGCGGCCCATCGGGAACTTGTCTTCCAGCACCCACTGCTTGAACTCTTCGCAATAGACTGGCCAGTTGTCCTCGATGCCGAAATTGTCTTTGAGAAAATCGATCTCGCGCTGGCTGGTCGCCGGCGTGATGCGGTCCACCATGCCGTTCGGGAAAGAGACGTTCGCCTTGATCCAGTCGGCAAAAACAGGATCGGAAAGCTTCGCCGTACCGATGACGGCATTCGCGGTCACGACACCATTGTGGGGAATGTTATCGCAGGACATGACGGTAAAGGGCTCGATACCCTTTTCCTTGCGCGCCTTGAGGCCGGCAACGACCAGGCCGAAGACAGTCTTCGGTGCCGCCGGGTTCTGCCCGTCGGCGGCAATCGCCGGATGCGCCGGATTGAACTTGCCGGAGGCATCGATGAAGTAGCCGCCTTCGGTGATTGTCATCGACACGATGCGGATCTCAGGGTCGGCAAGCTTGGCGATGATGACATCAGGTTCGCCGACCGGCAGGATATCGATCATCGGCCCGGTCACGCGTGCGGCCGTCTTGTTGTTGTCCTGCTCGACGACAGTCGTCAGGAAATCCTGAGCCGCGAGCTTGTCGCGCATGGCCGCATCCGATGGCAATACGCCGGCACCGATGATTGCCCAGTCATGGTCGCTGCCGGCATTGAAGAGATCGTCGAGATAGATCGCCTGGTGGGCGCGATGGAAATTGCCGACGCCGAAGTGCACGATGCCGGCTTTCAGCGACGCCCGCTCATAGGCCGGAATGGCTGCAGTCTTTGCTGCCTCGGCGAGCGTTGCCAGCGATAATTTGCACGTCATGTTTCAGTCCTCTTGAAGGTCTTGCGAAAGGGCTTTCGTCCTCCCGGTAGCGCGGGCCGGACGAGACCGCCCGGTCCGCATGTCTGCCCCCAGCCGGCGGCCGCCTTAGATGGCGAGGCCGCTCTCGTTGAATTTATGGATGCGCGTCTTGTCCGGCGTCAGGTAGACCGTGTCGCCGGCCTTGGAAGCAAAATCGCCGTTGCTGCGCGCCGTCGCCATCCCGATACCCTCGACATCGACATGCAGGAACGTGTCGGAGCCGAGATGTTCGGCCACCATGACCCTGCCCTTCCAGTCGCCACTTTCGGTCGACAGCAGCACATGTTCGGGACGGATGCCGATCGTGTGCGCATTGAGCTGCGCAGCATTCTGCCCCTTGATGAAATTCATCTTAGGCGAGCCGATAAAACCTGCAACGAAGAGGTTTCGCGGGCTGCGGTATAGCTCCAGCGGCGAACCGACCTGCTCGATATTGCCCTTGTTGAGCACCACGATCTTGTCGGCCATGGTCATGGCTTCCACCTGATCGTGGGTGACGTAGACCATCGTCGTCTTGAGTTGCTGGTGCAGCTCGCTGATTTCGATGCGCATGTTGACGCGCAACGCCGCATCGAGGTTCGACAGCGGCTCGTCGAAGAGGAAGGCCGAAGGCTGGCGCACGATGGCGCGGCCGATCGCGACACGCTGGCGCTGGCCGCCGGAGAGCTGGCGCGGTTTGCGGTCCAGATAGTCGGTCAGGTTGAGGACACGCGCTGCGTCGTTGACCTTACGGTCGATCTCTGCCTTGTCCATGCCGGCCATCTTCAGCGGGAAGGCAATGTTGTTGCGCACGCTCATGTGCGGATAGAGTGCATAGGACTGGAAGACCATCGCCAGACCGCGTTCGGACGGCGCCTTCTCGGTCGCATCCTTGCCGTCGATGACGATTTTCCCGCCGGAGACGTCCTCGAGGCCGGCGATCAGGCGCAGCAGGGTAGACTTACCGCAGCCGGAGGGACCGACGAAGACGACGAATTCGCCGTCCCTGATGTCGAGATCGATCGAAGGGATGACCTTGGCTTCGCCGAAGACCTTCGAAACCTTTTGAAGGGTAATGCTGCCCATGTTTCTCTCCCTATGATCTTATTTCACCGCGCCGAAGGTCAGGCCGCGGACAAGTTGTTTCTGGCTGAACCAGCCGAGGATGAGGATCGGCGCAATCGCCATGGTCGAAGCTGCCGAAAGCTTGGCATAGAACAGGCCTTCGGGGCTCGAATAGGAAGCGATGAAGGCTGTCAGCGGTGCGGCCTTGGAAGCCGTGAGGTTCAACGTCCAGAAGGCTTCGTTCCAGGCGAGGATAATATTGAGCAGCAGAGTCGAGGCAATGCCTGGGACGGCCATCGGCGTCAGCACGTAGACGATTTCCTTGACGAGCGAGGCTCCGTCCATGCGTGCGGCTTCCAGGATTTCGCCGGGGATTTCCTTGAAGTATGTATAGAGCATCCAGACGATGATCGGCAGGTTGATCAGCGTCAGCACGATCACCAGCCCGGTGCGCGTATCGAGCAGGCCCGAATTGCGGAATAAGAGGTATATCGGGATGAGCGCGCCGACCGGCGGCATCATTTTGGTCGACAGCATCCACATCAGCACATCCTTCGTCCGCTTGGTCGGCGCAAAGGCCATGGCCCAGGCGGCCGGGATGGCGATGATGAGGCCGATCAGCGTCGAGCCGAAGGAGATCACCACCGAATTCATGAAGTGGGTAAGATAGTCGGACCGGCTCTGCACTTCCGAATAGTTCTCGGTCGTCCAATGGAAGAACAGGAACTGCGGCGGCGAAGCGATGGCATCCGCCTCCGACTTGAAGCTTGTCAGAAACGTCCAGAGAATCGGGAAGAAGATCAGGATGCCAAGCGACCAGGCGATCGCGGTCATGATGACCTTGCGTTGGGTGGTGACCTTTCTAGCCATCTCAAGCCTCCAGATTCTTGCCGACGAGGCGGACGAGGAAGATCGCAACGATATTGGCAAGCACGACCGCCACGATACCGCCGGCCGAAGCCCCGCCGATATCGAACTGCAGCAGAGCCTGGGAATAGACGAGAAAGGTAAGGTTGGTGCTCTGCGTGCCCGGGCCGCCATTGGTGGTTACCAGGATTTCGGCGAAGACCGAGAGCAGGAAGATCGTCTGGATCAGGATCACCACGGTGATGGCACGGGCCATATGCGGCAGGATGATGTAGATGAACTTCGAGATCGGTCCGGCGCCATCCATCTCGGAGGCTTCCTTCTGCTCTTCGTCAAGCGATTGAAGCGCGGTGAGCATGATGAGCGTGGCAAAGGGAAGCCACTGCCAGGCAACGATCAGGATGACCGAGAAAAGCGGCACGCTGGCCAGCCAGTCGATCGGCTGCAGGCCAACAGCCTTTGCCATATAGGCGAAGAGACCGTTGACCGGGTTCATGAACATGTTTTTCCAGACGAGCGCGGCCACTGTCGGCATGACGAAGAAGGGCGCTATGACCAGGATGCGTACAATGCCCTGGCCGTAAATCGGCTGATCGAGCAGGAGTGCAAAGAGAATGCCGCCGACAACGGTGATGACAAGCACACCGGCAACCAGCACCAGCGTATTGATGAGCGCGGCGAAAAAGGCCGGGTCGGTAAGGAAGTATTCGTAGTTTAAGAGACCGACGAAACTCTCCATGCCCGGGTTGAGCAGATTGTAGTTCAGCAGGGAGAAGTAAATCGTCATCGCGAGCGGGACGATCATCCACGCAAAGAGCAGCACCACGGACGGTGCAATCATCAGGCGTGCTGCGGAGCGAGTGTGAAACGTTGCCATGGCAAATCACCGGTCTGATCTGAAGCGGATGTGGCTGAGGACAGCTCTGAAAAAGAGGCCGCCGATGCAGTTCGGGCAATCGGCGGCCCAGAGGTGCGGAATGTCAAACATTCCGTACATTCTCAGGAGGTATTACTTGATGTAGCCCGCCTTGGTCATTTCGCGGGTGGTCAGCTGCTGTGCGCTCTGCAGGGCCTGATCGACCGAGATCTGGCCGGCAAGAGCTGCGGAGAACTGCTGGCCGACGGCCGTGCCGATGCCCTGGAATTCCGGGATCGCCACGAACTGGACACCGACATAAGGAACCGGCTTGACAGTCGGCTTGGTTGGATCGGCGGAGTTGATGCTGTCAAGCGTCATCTTCGCAAACGAAGCGGCCTTCTGGTAGTCCGCATTCGCATAGAGCGAGCTGCGCGTGCCTGGAGGTGCGTTCAGCCAGCCTTCCTTTTCAGCGACGAGGTTGGTGTAATCCTTGCTCGTTGCCCAGGCGATGAACTTCTCGGCGGCTTCAGACTTCTGCGAGCCTGCCGGGATGGCGAGGTTCCAGGCCCAGAGCCAGTTGCCGCGCTTGCCGAGGCCCTTGTCCGGAGCCAGCGCAAACCCGACCTTGTCGGCAACCTGCGACTGCTTCGGATCGGCAACGAAGGACGCAGCAACCGTTGCATCGATCCACATGCCGCACTTGCCGGTCTGGAAGAGCGCCAGGTTTTCGTTGAAGCCGTTGGAAGAAGCACCGGGAGGGCCGGCTTCCTTCATCAGGTTGACGTAGAAGCTCAGCGTATCCTTCCACTCGGGCTGGTCGAACTGCGGCTTCCACTTTTCATCGAACCAGCGGGCGCCGAAGGAGTTCGACATAGCCGTCAGGAAGGCCATGTTTTCGCCCCAGCCTGCCTTGCCGCGCAGGCAGATCCCGTAGATTTCCTTGTCCTTGTTGGTGACCTTCTTCGCGGCATCTGCGATGAAGTCCCAGGTCGGCGCATCGGGCATCTTCAGGCCGGCAGCGTCGAACAGATCCTTGCGGTACATGACCATGGAGCTTTCGCCGTAGAACGGTGCTGCATAGAGCTTGCCGTCCTGGCTGATGCCGCTGCGGATGGCCGGCAGCAGATCGTCCACGTCATAGTTGGCGCCGAGGTTGTCGAGCGGCAGAAGCCAGCCTTTCTTCGCCCAGATCGGAACTTCATAGGTGCCGATCGTCAAGACGTCGTACTGTCCGCCCTTGGTCGCGATGTCGGTCGTGACCTTCTGGCGCAGAACGTTTTCTTCGAGGGTTACCCATTCAAGGTCGATGCCGGGATTCTTCGCCTTGAAATCATCCGTCAGCTTCTGCATCCGGATCATGTCGCCGTTGTTCACGGTCGCGATTGTCAGCGTCTCGGCCGAAGCCATGCCGGCAAACGCCATTGCTGAGCAGGCGCCCAGCAGGAGAGTTCTCAATGTCATATCTTCCTCCCAGAAGATGAGTGTGAGCATTCGCTTTGCTCATGGGCAATTACTCACCAGCGGGAAAAATTTGTCAATCGACAATCGTTGCTGCGATGCCGAACAAAATGTCTATCCAATTGATTCAAAAAGATAATATTTTTGCTCAGCTACTGAGCAAAAACTCGGCCGTCTCTTCATCGGTGATCAAACCGTTCACCTGCTGGCCTGTGATGGCAGCCCTGATCGCATTGAACTTACGCTTGCCCTTGGCGATGCCGATGACAACAGACGAATCGCGCGGCGGGATAGGAGCGGAAGCAACACGCTCGTTGATCGGGTTGTCGAGCAGCCTGCCGTCCACGTCGAAAATCCAGCCGCAGATCTCACCCACGGCACCGCCGCGCATCAGCTCCATCATCTCGTCTTTTTCGAGGAAACCATCGACGCAGAGCGGGCCGTCAATGCCGAGCTCGCCGATACCGACGAAGGTCACATCCGCCTGCGCGCTGATCGCCAATGTCGAGCGTACGAGTTGCTGGCCGTGCAGAAGTTCCCGCTCCTCCGCCGAGGTGACGAGAACCGGCAGCGGCATCGGATAGTGCCGCGCCTTGACGGCATCGGCCATGCTGAAAATGACGTTGTAATAGGCCGCCGAACCGTCCGGCGCGATATTGCCCGTCAGCGAGACGATGCGGTGATTGGGACATTCGATCGCCGGCAGCTGATCGACAGCCGCTTTCAGCGTTCGCCCGGTGCCGACGGCAAGCACAATCGGATCGGGGCGTTTCAGCCAGCGCTCGATTTCGGAAGCAGCCGCTTCGGCAATGCCAACCGTCGTCGACGATGAGCCGGGATCGCTGGGAACGATCTCGACGTGCCGCAGACCAAATTTCTTGCGCAGCTGGTTGCCGAGCTCGAGGCAGGCGGCAATCGGGTGGTCGAGCCGCACTTTGATCAGCCGCTCGGCCACGGCAAGCGAAACGAGCCGCTGCGCCGACTGGCGCGAAATACCCATGGCGGAGGCGATTTCATCCTGGGTACGGCCGGCGACATAATAGAGCCAGCCGGCGCGCGCCGCATCGTCCAGCCGTCCGGAAGTCTCCGCTCTTTTTACCATCTATCGCCGCCATTGATTTCTTTGAGTCTATCTGGTGCCAGATCAAAACAAAAATCGGGCAAATGTCGAGGGCGTTGAAAAAGTGAGCAGCGGTTCTTCAGCCGAACCACTGCATGACGATATAGATCGCCGCCTTGACGAGACCGTAGATCACCCCGCCGGCAACGACGAGCGAGACGGCCGTCATGGCGAAGCCGAGAAGCGAAAACAGCCCGTCTCGGCCAAGAATGGCAAAGGCGAAGAGCGAAATCGCAATCGCCGGCAGGATATTGCCGAGCGGCACCGGCAGCACGAGAACGATCGCCAGCACAAGACAGCAGAAGCCCGCCAGATATTCCGCCGGCGGCTCGACGAAAATGCTCAATCGTGGCTGCAGCATGCGCTCCGCCCAGGCGAGCCAGGGATGAATACGCCCGACGATCGTCTCGAAATCCTCCCGCCGCATGGAGCGCGCCGCAATCGCCTTCGGCAACCACGGCTTCAGGCCTAAGGTAAGCTGTGCGGCAAGGAAGATCAGCGGTGCACCGAGGAGCGACGAGGTGCCGGGCGGCGTCGGAAAAGCGTTCGGCAGCGCAAAGATCAGCATCAGCGCGCCGATCGCCCGATCGCCCATCGTCTGGAACAGGTCGCCGATCGACACGCGTTCGCAGCCTCGATCCGCCGCCATCTGTCGCAGGATGGAGGACAGGCGCTTGCCTTTCGGACGCGGCCTGCGGGCTATCGTTCTCTGAGTTTCGGTATTTTCGATTGTCATGAATCCGGCCGGGAAGGGTGAATGATGGGAAGCTTGCCCATGCAATATGCCAATAGCATGACCTTGGCGGATGAAATTATCAGCTCATAATGATCAGGCTTTGTTCATTTATCGAATAATCCTTGTAATTCGCCGCCAAGAGTGCGAGCAGACGCCAAGCACAGACAATTGGCAGACATCAGATGATTATTTCATTCGATATCGGAGGCTCCGCCATCAAGGGCGGGATTGCGCGTTCGGAATCCGACATCGTACCGCTTGGCCGTCGCCCGACCCCCAAGGATGATTTCCCGGCTTTCGTCGCGACGCTGAAGAGCATCATCGCCGAGGCCGGCGAGCAGCCCTCGCGCATTGCGCTCTCGATTGCCGGTGTCGTCGACCCGGACACGCAGCGCCTCATCGTCGCCAATATCCCCTGCATCCACGACCGCAACCTCGCCGCCGACCTTGAGGCCGCGCTCGGCCTGCCTGTGCTGATCGCCAATGATGCCGATTGTTTCGCCATGGCGGAAGCCGAACTCGGTGCCGGTCGTGGGCACCGCATCGTCTTCGGCGCGATCCTCGGCACCGGCGTTGGTGGCGGCGTCGTCTCGGATGGTCGCCTCATCAATGCGTCGGGCGGCTTTGCCGGTGAATGGGGTCATGGCCCGATCATCGCATCGCAGGCCGGCACTCCGCCGGTCGCCATCCCTGCCTATGCCTGCGGCTGCGGCCAGAAGGGCTGTGTCGATACCGTCGGCGGCGCGCGTGGTCTGGAACGCCTACACAAGACGCTGCACGATCTCGATTTCTCCAGCGAAGAAATCATCGCCAACTGGCGCAATCGCGAGGAAAAGGCCAACCGCACGATCGACGTCTATGTCGATCTCGTCGCCTCCCCGTTAGCACTCGCCATCAACATCACAGGCGCAACCATCGTGCCTGTGGGCGGCGGCCTCTCGAATGTGGAGCCGCTGCTGGCGGAGCTGGATCAAGCGGTGCGCGCTCGTATCCTGCGGAAATTCGACCGCGCGCTGGTCGTGCGCAGCGAATGCCGTATCGAACCGGGCCTGATCGGCGCGGCACTTCTGGGCCTCAAGGCTGAAGCTGCATAGTGCAGTTCCAATAAAACTGTGCGGCGGCTTTACTGGATCGCGCAAAAACAGAGTTCTAAAGCGTCGGCCACATCCGGACGATCGCAGCAAAGCGCAGCCAGTCCTTCCGCAGACAAGGAGTCCAGGCCGCTTCGGCGATGGCCGGCAGCCGCGGGAAGACCAGCCGGTTGAAATAGGCCCGCGAGACGAAATTCTCGCCCCAGATGCAGGCTTGGATACCGCGCATCCGCTCTCTCAGCTCCTCCGGCAATTCGCCTTCGGCTTCGTAAGCATAGGTCTTTTCCGGCGGCGTGAAGCCGGCCCAGCTCGCGCCCGGCTCTCCCCAGTCTTCGGCCTGCGCCATGTCGAGATAGTAGGCCTGACCCGGCGTCATGACGATATCATAGCCCTCACCTGCCAGCTCGATACCGACGTCAGGGTTTTCCCAGGCCATCAGCAGCGTGCCTTCGCGATCGACGCCGCCGCCCTGCGAAACCTCGTTCCAGCCGGCAAGCTTCTTGCCGCGCTCGGCAAGCATCGCCTTGATCCGTCGGAGGAAATAGGATTGCAGTTCGGCCGTACCCGCAAGCTTCTCACGCTCCATCAGCGTTCTGCAAAGCGGCGAGGCAAGCCAGGAGCCATGTGGCACCTCATCGCCGCCGATATGAATATATTCGGACGGAAAGAGCGGGAGCATTTCGTCGAACACCTTGCCGAGGAACTCATAGGTGAATTCGACCGCTGGATTGAGCGCATTGTTTGGATATCCCTGCACCGACCGGTAGCCGTCCGGCGCCTCCTGTCCATCGACGAGCTGCGGTAGGGAGAGGAGTGCTGCGGAGCTGTGACCAGGTATATCGATCTCCGGCACGACTTCGACACGCAGCATGCCTGCATGAGCAACGATCCCTCGGACATCATCCTGGCTGTAAAATCCTGAACGTGGCTCCGCGCCATCGCCGAGCTGTGGCAACAGAACTTCGTCAGGCCCACGCTTCGCACCGATCTCCGTCAGTTCAGGATAGGCCTTGATCTCCAGCCGCCAGGCTTCATCGTCGGTCAGATGCCAGTGAAAAATATTGAGCTTGTTCCAGGCGAGGATATCGATCAGCCGTTTGATATCAGGGACCGGATAAAACTGCCTGCTGACATCGAGATGACAGCCGCGCCATGTGTAGCGGGGCTGATCGGCGATAGTGCCGAAGACCGGAAACTGGAAGGTTTCCGGATCATGGCGCGCTCCATGCAGCAGTTGCGCAAGACTGATCAACCCGTAAAGCAGCCCGGCCGCATCGTCGGTACCGAGAATGATCTCCCGTGCCGTGAAACGCAGCTCATAGGCCGCCTCCATGATCGAGGATTCCCCCTTGAAGCGGATCTGCCGGCCCCCCTGAACCGGCTGCAGCGTGAAAGGCACGTTATCAGCCGGAAAGAGCCGCTGGTAGAGGGCGAGCACCTTCTCCACGGCCCTGATATTCTTGGCACTCGAGCCAGCTGCCGGATAAAGTGCGACCGGGGGCACATCGCCCGGCCGCAACGACAGCTGCAAGGGCCAGGGCAACAGCGAATATGGCTCCGTCACCTCGCCCTTCGGCAGAAGCTCGGGCAATTCGCCGCGCTCGGCACCATCGAGCATCAGATCGCCGAAGCTGACGGGCACGTGCCGGCCATCAGCTAGCGTGAGATAGGCGGATTTGATGCCCGACGTGATATGCTTCGGGCCGTTCGTCAGGCCTTCCACCGTAAACTGCCAGCTGCCACCTGGCTTGATGGTGAGCCCCTCGGGCGGAGAATACTCGTGAAAATTCGCCACGCGCCGCTTCAGTGTCGCACCCTCGGCGACATGCTTGTCCGCCACGTGGGTTAACGACGTGTAGGCAAGCGTAAAGCCGGACAGTGGCTTGGCAGACAGATTGAAGAGCGTGAAGGTGAAGCGCCCAAAGCTTCCTTCGACCGGACTCCAGCTCGCTTCCAGACGGTAATCGGCCACGGTCATCCCTCCCTCCAGCTTATATAGAGCGATCTTTACTCCCGTTTAGCGCCACCGTCTTCTCCGCCGCTGGAAAATACGGGGCTTCGCCGGCTACCTGCCGAACCCCATGGACTGAGACAAAAGACCGGCTGAAACAAAAATGGCGCGGCCTCGACCGCGCCATTGCCTCATTCGGCTGCCAATGCCGGCGGATGATGGATATCCCCATCCGCCTCTTCCTGGTTGGCATTGGCATGTTCGTTATTCTTCGTCTTCGGCTCACGACCGAAGAACAGGGCATAGCCTGCCGGCAGCACGAGGATGGTCAGCACGGTGGCGACCAGGATGCCGCCCATCATGGCGTAGGCAAGCGGACCCCAGAAGACGCCACGCGAGATCGGGATCAGCGCCAGCACGGCGGTCAGCGCCGTCAGGGTGATCGGCCGGAAGCGGTTCACGGCCGCCCCGATGATCGCCTCATGCCTGTGCATGCCCGCCTTGATGTTCTGGTCGATCTGGTCGACGAGAATGATCGAGTTGCGGATGATGATGCCGAGCAGCGCGATGACGCCGAGGATCGCCACGAAGCCGAAGGGTGCGCCGCTGATCAGCAGGGCCGAGGCGGCACCGATGATGCCGAGCGGACCGGTGGCGAAGACCAGCATCGCCTTGCCGAAGTGCTGCAACTGGATCATCAGCAGGATCATGATGACGACCAGCATGATCGGCGCCTTGGCGGCAATCGATGCCTGGCTTTCCGCCGAATCCTCGGCGCCACCCTGGATCTCGATCTTGTAGCCGGCAGGCAGGCTGTCGCGCAGGTCCTGCATGTCGTTATAGAGCTTGGTCACGACGTCGTTCGACTGGACATCGTCAGGCAGGGTCGCACGCACTGATATCGTCGGCAGGCGGTCGCGCCGCCATTCGAGGCCCTGTTCAACGACAGGCACGACCTTGGCGATCTGCGAGACCGGAACGAAGCCGCCGAAATCCGTCGGCACATAGACCGAGTTGACGGCCGAGAGCAGCGAGCGGTTCGCATCCGGCTCGCGAGCGACGATCGAAACCGTCTCCTCGCCATCGCGGAAGTCGTCGAGCGGCGCGCCGGACATGGCGGTCTGCAGCATCTGGCGAACGCGCTGCGAGGTGACGCCGAGTGCGCGGGCACGGTCCTGGTCGATGACCAGCTTCATCGCCGGCACCGGTTCCAGCCAGTCGTCATGGACAGCACCGAGTATCGGATCCCTGGTGAAGCGCTCCTTCACCTGATCGGCAATCTTGCGTACTTCGGCACGGTCCGGACCCATCACGCGCATCTGCACCGGCCAGCCCGTCGGCGGGCCGAGGAAGAGGCGATCGACCTTGCCGCGGATGTCGGGGAAATCTTCTGCGAGGATCGTCCTGAGCTTGGTGATCAGCCGCTCGCGCGCCGGCTCGTCATTGGCCATGATCAGGAGCTGGGCATAGTTCGGGTTGCGAAGCTGCTGGTCGAGCGGCAGGAAGAAGCGCGGCGCGCCTTCGCCGATATAGGTGGCGATGAACTTCTTGTCGGGATCGTTCATCATCTTGGCTTCCAGCGCCTTGGCCTCGACTTCCACCTGCTTGATGCTGGTTCCCTCGGGCAGCCAGAGATCGACGAGGATTTCCGGACGCGAGGACTGCGGGAAGAAGTTCTGCGGAATGAACTGGAAGCTCCACAGGCTGGTGACGAACGTGCCGATGGTCAGCGCCAGAACGATGACGCGATGGCGCACCGCCCATCCGACCGTGCGGCGCAGGCCGCGATAGAAGCGCGTGTCGAACACGTCATGATGCTCGCCGCCCGCATGTTTGCGCTGCTTGAGGATCATGTAGCCGAGCCAGGGCGTGAAATAGACCGCCACGAACCACGAGGTCACCAGCGCGATGCCGACGACATAGAAGAGCGAGCGCACATATTCGCCAGCCGTCGATGCTGCAAAGCCGACGGGAATGAAGCCGGCCGTGGTGATCAGCGTACCCGTCAGCATCGGGAAGGCGGTCGAGGAATAGGCGAAGCTTGCCGCATCGATCTTGACGAGACCCTCCTCGAGCTTTCGCTCCATCAATTCGACGACGATCATCGCATCGTCGACCAGCAGGCCGAGCGCGATGATGAGCGCGCCGAGCGAAATGCGCTGCAGGTCGATGCCGAGCTCGTACATGATGGCGAAGGTCGCGGCCAGCACCAGCGGAATGGCGATGGCGATCACCAGACCCGAACGCCAGCCGATCGACAGGAACGAAACGATGAGCACGATGGCAAGTGCTTCACCGAGTGCATGCATGAATTCGCTGACCGCATCGGTGACGACGTCAGGCTGGTTGGAGATCTGGTCGACGGAAACGCCATAGGGCAGCGAGTCCTCGAAGCGCTTGTAGGTCGCGTCCACGTCCTTGCCGACATCGGTGACCTTGAAGCCCTTGGCCATGACGACGCCGACCTGCACGCTGTCGTGACCGTTATAGCGGTACTTGCGCTGATAGGGATCTTCGAGGCCGGAGGTAACGGTGGCGATATCGCCGAGGCGCGTGACCTGATTGCCGGAGCGCAGGCGCAGTTCGCGGATATCCTCGACCTTGTGGACATTGCCTTCGACCGAGATGCGCACCGAGCGCAGGCCGGTATCGACATTGCCGGCGGGGTCGACGGCATTCTGGCCTTTGATGGCATTCTGCAGGTCGAGGATCGTCAGGCCGCGCTCGGCGAGCGCCTTGGAGGAGACGTCGATATAGATCTTCTCCGGCTGGTCGCCGATGATGACGGCCTTTTCGACGCCGGGCGTCGTCAGCAGCATGTCACGCGCCTGGATCGCGTACTTCTTCAGCTCCGGATAGGAATAGCCGTCGCCGCTGACCGAATGCAGCGTAATGAAAGTATCGCCGAATTCGTCGTTGAAATACGGGCCGAGCAGGCCCTGCGGCAGGTCGCCGCTGATATCGCCGACCTTCTTGCGCACCTGGTAGAAGGCATCGGCCACCTGGGCGGAATCCGTATCGCCCTTCACCTGCACGGTGATGATCGTGCTGCCGGCACGCGTATAGGATTTCACCCAGTCGAGATGCGGCGTTTCCTGCAGCTTGCGCTCGATCTTGTTGGTGACCTGGTCTTCCATGTCCTGAAGGGAGGCGCCCGGCCAGAGCGCCTGGACGACCATGACGCGGAAGGTAAAGTCCGGGTCTTCCTTCTGGCCCATGCGCGTCAGGCCGAGCACGCCGGTGATCAGGATCAGCCCGAAAAGGAAGCGCGCAATGCTCGGATGGCCGATCGCCCAGCGCGAAAGATTGAAGGGGCGCTTTTCAGTGGTGTTGGCGTCCATGATCCTGTTCCCTCTCCTTGAGCCGCTCAGCGAACGGCTGCGTCCGTTTCGGCCGAAGCCGATTGCTGATCGGGAAGCTTGACCTTCAGGTTTTCGCTCATGAATTGGGTACCAGCGGCAACGACGAGATCGCCATTGTCGAGCCCATTGGTTACACGCACGCCATCACCGGTGAAATCGGCGACCTCGATGCCACGGGAGTGCACGGTCGCCGTTCCGCGATCGACAGTCCAGACAACCTTCTTGCCGTCCTTCTGCGCCAGCGCGCTGAGCGGGATGGAAACGTAGGTATCCATATTGCTGACATCGGCCTCGATCGTAGCCGTCATGCCGAGCAGCACACGCGGATCGTTCGGCAGGCTGACACGCACTGCGAAGGTGCGCGACTGCTGGTCGGCACTACCAGCGACTTCACGAACGGTGCCGTCATGTACAAGCTTGTCATCGGACCAGAAGCTCGCCTTCACGGTCTTGCCCTGCTTGAACTGGGCGATATCGTTTTCCGGCACGGCGATCTGCACTTCCTTCTCGCCATCGACCGCAACGGCAACGACCGGAGTGCCGGATCCCACGACCTGTCCGACATCGGCATTGATGGTGGTGACGATACCGCTATGGTCCGCCTTGAGTTCCGTATAGCTCACCTGGTTTTTCGCCTGGTCGAGCGCGGACGCTGCAGCATCGCGGGTCGAAATCGCCTGGTCATGGCTGAGCGACGCCTGCTCGACCTGTGATTTCGGCGCGACGTTCTTGTCGAAGAGCTGTTCGGCTCGGCGGTTGACGAGATCAGCGGTCTCGACGGCCTTTTCGGCAGCGGCGAGATTGGCCTCGGCAGTCTTCACCGCAAGCTGATAATCGGTCGAGTCGATCCGGGCGAGAACGTCACCCGGCTTCACCTGCTCGCCGATATCGACGAGACGCTCGGTGATCTTGCCGGCGACGCGGAAGCCGAGGTTCATTTCCGTGCGCGCCCTTACCGATCCGGAATAATCCAGCGTGCGGGTATCGCCGGCCTTGGTGATCTCCACCACCTTTACAGGCCGGATGACTTGCCTGACCTCTGCCTTTTCTTCCGTGCAGCCGGCGACGCCGAGCCCGACCGCGCCAAGGAGCGCGAGGCTCATGACGGACGGCACGCGGTTGCTGAAGGTCTTGAGCGAAAACATCTTTCGCACTCCTGATCGTTTCGGGTTTTTCTTGACGGGCTTTGCCGCGCTTATTTTCTAAGTGCCCTGATCGAAAATTCGATCAGTTCGTCCACGGCCGCCCGGTTTGTCTTGGCAAGACATTGGGCAACCATTTGCGGGTGGCAGAGATTGATGGTCGCCGCTCCGAAGCAGCGGGAGGCGACCTCGGGGTCCTGGTCGGCGAATTCACCGGCAGCGATGCCGTCGCGGATAACATCGGCAATCAATGCATGAATGGAGTCGATGTGCTTCTCGATGACATGCCAGTCGCGTTCGATCGCGACGATCACCATCTCATGCACCTTCTGCTGGTCGAGCATGGTGTCGAGCGTCAGCTGGTACTGGCTGCGCACGTACTGGCGCAGCCGGTCGGAAGCGCTGATCTTCTGATGGCAGATATTGGCTGCAAGCTCGTAGCTCATCGCCAGCATGCGTCCGCAGATCGCCTGGTGGATCTCAACCTTGGAGGCGAAGAAACGGTAGATATTGGCAGGCGACATGCCGAGGTCGCGGGCCACATCCGCGACGGTCGTCTTGGAATAGCCGTAGTGCCGGAAAAGCCGCTCGGCCGCATCCAGGATGCGGGTGATATTTTCCTGCCGTGTGACGTCCAGCGTGATTTCCGCGATGTCATTCATGGTTTCAGGCCTGATATTTTACGACTGACGAATTTTGAATTTCGTCATTCGTAAAATATCACCCCTCACTTGTCAAGGATTTTGCGATGCAAACAAAAATGCCGCAGCCTGGTCAGGCTGCGGCATCGCAACGAAAACAGGTTTGACGGATCAGACGAGCTTGACGTCGAGCGTGATAGGAACGGCAGAAAGTGCCTTGGAAACCGGGCAACCGGCCTTCGCCATGGCGGCAAGTTCTTCGAACTTCGCCTGGTCGGCGCCGGGAATGCTGCCGGTCAGCGACAGGTGGATAGCGGTGATGGCAAAGCCGCCTTCGACGCTTTCAAGCGTTACCTTGGCCGACGTTTCCATATGGTCGGCCTTGAGGCCGGCTTCGCCGAGGATCAGCGACAGCGCCATAGTGAAGCAGCCTGCATGAGCAGCGCCGATAAGCTCTTCCGGATTGGTGCCGGCAACGCCTTCGAAGCGGCTTGCGAAGCCGTAGGGATAATTGCTGAGCGCGCCGCTCTGGGTCGAGATCTGACCCTTGCCGTCCTTGAGACCACCTGACCACTGGGCCGAAGCTGTACGATTGATCTGCATGCCGTCCTCCTGTTTCGATTGATTTTCGAAGCGTTGCGCCGCTCCACCGCGAAGGACGTTCCGCCCTTCCGACCGGCAATATAGTCTTCTATCCGCAGAAGACGACACAAGATTGAACGCCAATCATCATACAAGAAGATTGCCTGTGTATGATGATTGCTTTAAAAGACGTGGCCACGAGGAACCTTCCGATGCAGCCTGCAGCAAGACGCGACGAAAAGAGCTCGGCGCCCGAGCGCCGACCGCGCGTTCGCCGTAATGTCACGGCGGCGATTGCTGAGGATATCTGCGCCAACCGCTACCCTACCGGCACACTCCTGCCACGCGAGAACGATCTCTGCGAGCTCCACGGCGTCAGCCGCACCGTCATCAGAGAATCCCTGAAGGTTCTGGAATCCAAGGGGTTGGTTCGTGGCAGGCCGCGCATCGGCACCACCGTCTGCGGCAAGGACGAGTGGAACATCCTCGATCAGGATGTGCTGGAGTGGATGGGGCCGTATCTCGGCGATTTCGACCTGCTTGCCAGCATTCTTGAAGCTCGCCGCACCATCGAGCCGGCTGCCGCCGAATATGCTGCAAGCCGCGCGACCGCTCAGGAGATCGCGGATCTCGACGATGCCTGGCAGCGCATGCAGTCGGCGAGCGACGATTCCGAAGCCTTCACCGAGGCGGATCTCCTCTTCCATACGGTGCTTCTCAAGGCGAGCCATAACCAGGTCTTCCATCGCCTCTCCAGCGCCATCCATGCCGCCCTGAAATTTGCGCTCCACGCCTCGAATCTCGCCATGCCTGATCACCGCGAGGCGCTTGCCCTGCATGGCAAGGTGGTCGAGGCACTGCGTCTGCGGGATGCGGCAGGCGCGCGCGATTGCGTCAACCGAATTCTCGACCTCGCCAAACGCGACCTGACCGCCGCCGGCCGGACGAAATAACGGAACGACGAAATAACAGAACTCAGAACACTATCGGCGGCTCGGCCGCTGACGGGAACACGAAGCGAAACGAGAGCACGATTTCCATGAAGATCACCAAACTGACCACCTACATCGTCCCGCCGCGCTGGCTGTTTCTGAAGATCGAAACCGATGAAGGCGTCGTCGGCTGGGGCGAGCCTGTTGTCGAAGGCCGCGCGCTGACCGTCGAGGCCGCCGTCCATGAGCTCGCCGATTATCTTGTCGGCAAGGACCCCTTCCTGATCGAAGACCACTGGACAGTCATGTATCGCGGCGGCTTCTACCGCGGCGGCGCCATCCACATGTCGGCGATCTCGGGCATCGACCAAGCGCTTTGGGACATCAAGGGCAAGGCGCTTGGCCAGCCGATCCATTCGCTGCTCGGCGGCCAGGTGCGCGACCGCATCAAGCTTTATTCCTGGATCGGCGGCGACCGCCCCTCCGACGTCGCCCGCAACGCCAAGGACGTCGTTGCCCGCGGCTTCAAGGCGATCAAGCTCAACGGCTGCGAAGAAATGCAGATCGTCGATACCAACGAGAAGATCGACAAGGCCGTCGAGACCATCGCCACCATCCGCGAGGCGATCGGCCCGCATATCGGCATCGGCGTCGATTTCCACGGCCGCGTCCACAAGCCGATGGCAAAGGTTCTTGCCAAGGAACTCGAGCCGTACAAGCTGATGTTCATCGAGGAACCTGTTCTCTCCGAGCACCGCGAAACGCTCAAGGAAATCGCCAATCATTGCTCGACACCGATCGCGCTCGGCGAACGCCTCTATTCGCGTTGGGACTTCAAGTCGGTTCTCTCCGACGGCTATGTCGATATCATCCAGCCGGATCTGTCGCATGCCGGTGGCATCACCGAATGCCGCAAGATCGCCGCCATGGCCGAAGCCTATGACGTCGCAGTCGCGCCGCATTGCCCGCTCGGACCGATCGCGCTTGCCGCCTGCCTGCAGCTCGATGCGGTCTCCTACAATGCTTTCATTCAGGAGCAGAGCCTCGGCATCCACTACAACAAGGGCAACGACATCCTCGACTACATCTCCAACAAGGAAGTCTTCCATTATGCCGACGGTTTCGTCTCCATTCCGCAAGGCCCCGGCCTCGGTGTGGAAGTGGACGAAGCCTATGTCATCGAGCGCGCCAAGGAAGGCCACCGCTGGCGCAACCCGATCTGGCGCCACGAAGATGGCAGCTTCGCCGAATGGTAAGAGGAAGGGCCGCAAAAGCGGTCCTTTTTCATTTCCCTTGTCGGATTTCCGGCGCTTCATCCGTCATAGTGGAAGCTCAAAGGGGAGATTTCACATGGCCAGAGCAATCGCAATCATCATTGCCCGCATCATCTTCAGCTTCATCTTCTTCATGGCCGCCGGCTTCAAGTTCGTCGATATCGGCGCGACGGCGGCCTATATCACCGCGGCAGGCTTTCCGATGGCGACATTCCTCGCCTGGGTTGCCGCCTTCTTCGAAATCGCCTTGGCGCTCGCCTTCATCACTGGCGCCTTCTTCAGCGAGGCCAGCCTGCTCGCCGGCATCTATGTGATCTTCCTCGCCTTCTCCTTCCACGGCCCATCCCTCTGGCAGCAGAACCAGGCCGAATTCGGCTTCTTCATCGATCATTTCACCTTCCTCGCCGGCCTGCTCTTCGCCGCCGTCCACGGACCGGAAAAATGGGCGCTACGCCACAGTCTCCTGAAATAACCTCGTCGAACGATCGTCCCGGAACCAAGAGCCGCTCAATTCATTGCCTTACCGGAAAGAGCAAAGAGGAGCAGCGGATGGAGTTGCAGGGAAAGATCGCATTGGTGACCGGCGCAGGCTCCGGCATCGGCAAGGCAACCGCATTGAAGCTCGCCGCCGAAGGAGCAAAGGTGGCGGTGCTGAGCCGTACCGAAAGCGAGGTGTTGCAGACCTGCAAGGAGATCGTCGCCGCCGGCGGCCAGTCGATCGAGTTGACGGCCGATACGAGCGACGAAGGACAGATGCGGAGCGCGATCGACAGGATGACCGAGGCCTTTGGCGGTATCGACATCGTCGTCGCCAATGCCGGCATCAACGGCGTCTGGGCGCCGATCGATGATCTCAAACCCGACGAATGGGATCAAACCATGGCCGTGAACCTTCGCGGCACCTATCTGACCCTGCATCTCACCGTGCCCTATCTGAAGATGAACGGTGGCTCCATCATTGTCGTTTCCTCCATCAACGGCACCCGCACCTTCACCACACCGGGCGCCACGGCCTATACGGCCACCAAGGCTGGTCAGGTCGCCATGGTCCAGCAGCTGGCGCTGGAACTCGGCAAACACGGCATCCGCGTCAATGCCGTCTGCCCCGGCGCAATCGAGACCAGCATTTCCGCCAACACCACCACGCGCCATCGCGAGGAAACTGAGGTGCCCGTCATCTGGCCAGAAGGCGAAATCCCGATCACCGGCGGCAGGGCGGGATCGAGCGACGATGTCGCCGAAACGATCCTCTTCCTCGCCTCCGAACGCGCAAGGCATATTACCGGCACGCCCATCTGGATCGACGGCGGACAGGGATTGCTGCGTTAAACGAGGTCAATTCAAGCCGACTTGAGTGTCGGCTGTGTGCATAGGCTGCAGGAGCCGCATAGGCTTTTCCCCTACCAACGTGGAAAATGTCAGATTTTATCTGACAGATATATGAATCTGACATTTTCTATAAAGGGTGGGAAACTGCCTATGCGGCTCCTGCAGCCTATGCAGACCCTGAACGCTGATGGATCTTGGCGCTCAGCCATTCAGCCGCGCACTCTCCAGCGTATAAAGCAACTGCGGGCGTTTGACGCCGCGTAGCGCATAGCGGCCGATGCAGGCGAGAACGTTGCGCTCTGCCTCGGGGATAGCCGCTTCGAAATCCGACGACATCAGCACGTTGAGATCGACCGACCGGCAGATGGAAGCGATGCGGCTCACCTCGTTGACGGCCGGGCCGATGACCGTGAAATCAAGACGGTCCTGGCTGCCGATATTGCCGTAGAAGACATCGCCGATATGCAGGCCGATATAGACATCCGTCGTCGGCCGCCGATCCACCTCGCGCGCCGCGTTCAGGACCGCAAGCTTCTGCCGCAACAGACGCTCCGCCTGCAGAGCCGCAGAACAGCATTCCGCCGGATCCTCACCCTTGAAGATGGCGAGCACGCCGTCACCGATCAGCTTCAGCACATTGCCGCCGGCCTCGTGGATCGCCGTTATCACTACCTCGCTATATTCGTTGAGCAGCGGGATGATTTCTTCCGGAGCCGAATTGTCCGAAATCTTCGTGTAGTTCAGCAGGTCGGAAAACCAGAGTGCAGCCGAAATCCGCTCGGATTTACCGCGCGAGATCTTGCCGTCCATCACCTGGCGCGCCGCATCCTCGCCGAGATAGACTTCGGCAATGGTGCGGGCGATGCGGGCGAGCGCCACGCATTTGATCGCCAGCCCTAGCACGGGCACCAGCTTGCGCAGGATAACGAGATCCAGCTCCGAAAAGCCTTCCGGGTGTTTGGTCGAAAAATGCGAGAAGAAACAGTCCATCTCGCCGATCGTCCCGGCGGGCGCGAAACGGTGCGCCATGGCGACATAATCCGTATGGCCCGACGCCTGTATCTGCTCCAGCATGATGAAATCGATCGGATCGCCGAAGCCTATCCTGCGCCGCACCTCTTTGGTGCCTGTTGTCCAGAGATAATAGAAAGCCGAGCGGCGCCAGGTATCGAGCCCCTGCCCCTCGCTCGAAGGGCCATATTCGAATTCGCCCTCGAAGGCCTCTGTACTGTCCCAGCGGAAGGCCCGGCCTTCATGGACGGGATGAAGCGTATCCATCAGCGCCATCGCACGATCGAGCCGCATGCCCGCCTTGCGGCAGGCCCCGCAAAAACCGGCCAGCAGTTCTGCTTCAGACACGCCGTTCAAGCCCTGTTCCGTCACCCATGCTGCGATTGTACCGACGTCGCTATGGTCCATGCGCTCTCCTCACTACCCGCAAGCTGTAGCGTGAATCTGCCGCGGATGGAAAGACAATCAACCCGGATTGATTCCCGAGCAAATCATTGCACAGCCGGCATATTATAGGGCGTAACGATTTCGACTGCCGAAAAGGAAGCCGGCGCTGTCCGGCCGGCGGGGAGTGCCCGCGCCATGATCGCGCGAAAAGCCGAGCGCGCATCACTCCTCAGATCATGATGGAGCACGAAATCGATCCGCCGTTCGGCGAGCAGGATGCGATTGTCAGCATCGAGATCGTGAGCCACGAAAACCGAAACCGGCCGGTCCGCCGCCTCGAAGGCCGCAAGCACCGCGCGATTGCCGCCGCCGACCGAATAGACCGCGTTGACGGCCGGCTCGCTCGCAAGGGCTGCAGCAACGAGCGAACCCGTCGCAGCATCGGTGCCGTGCCCTTCACTGACTTCGATAATGCTGATCGAAGGATAATGCGCGCGGATCACCCGTCGAAAGCCGATCTCCCGCTCTTCCTCGCCCCGAAACCGGCCACTTGACAGCGTCACCAGCACTTTGCCACCCAAAGGCCCAAGCAGTCGGCCGACGAGATAGGCCGCAGTTTCTCCCGCTGCCCGATTGTCGGCGCCTGCATAGGCAGAACGTGCGGAATTCGGCAGGTCGGTGACGAGCGTAACGACCGGAATGCCCGCCGCGTTCAGTCGTGCGACCCCAGCGACAACATCAGGCACATCGGGCGCCTTCAGCACGATGCCATGCGTGCCGCGCAGCCGGATACGATCAAGAAGCTGCACAAGCTCGGCTGCCCGCATCACCTCTGCGAAATGGAAACGGCAGCGAAAGACCGTCGGCAGGAAAGTCGCAACCTCCGCTTCAAAGGCCACCCGCACCGCATCGCTAAACCTCTCCGGCGTCTCCATGACGATATCGATCGCAAGCTTCCGGCCGGCCACATCGGCACCCGACTGCTTTTCGAGCTCGGCCATCGCTGCCCGAACGCGCGTTTCCGTCTGCCGCCGCACGCCGGGCCGGCCGTTCAGTACCCGGTCGACAGTCGCCGTGCTGAGGCCTGCCTGGAAAGCGATATCCTTGACGAGAAAGGGATGGGCCATATCTGCTATTCTGATGGATTTTTGATGGATTCCTGATCTATATCAACCTCCCGGCCGGCGTATAGTCCCTTCATCGGAAATGGAGGAGCACCCGATGAAATCAGACAACCTGCAGAAACTGCGCGCCGACCGCGTCTGGCTGACCGAAGACGCCTGCGATCTCGGCGATTTCCGCGCGCTCGCAAAAAAGACCACTATCCTTGGCGATTATCCGACAGCTTCTGTCGTCGAGAAGAACGTGCTGATCTATGACAGCCGCAAGGTGACCGAGGCAATCTCGACGCCCGAAGGCCGCCGCGCCGTTCTCGCTGAAATCAGCGAAGCCTTCGGCATCGGACCCGGCGTCGTCGTCTTCAAGCACGCCTATGAGGACACTGGCATCATCGATCGGGCGAGCAAGATCTTCGACGAAATCATCGAAGAGCAGCATCGTACCTCTACCGGCGGCGGCGACCATTTCGCCAAGCCAGGCGCCAATGACCGCATCTGGAACTCGCTGGAAAAGCACTGCCTAGCCGATCCTGAGAATTTCGCCCGCTACTACGGCAATGCCATCGTGGCGCTGGCAAGCGAGGCATGGCTCGGCCCGCATTATCAGATGACAGCGCAGGTCAACCGCGTGAACCCCGGCGGTGCGGCGCAATCGGCCCACCGCGACTATCACCTCGGCTTCCAGTCCTCCAAGGTGATCGAGCAGTTTCCGGCGCATGTTCACCGCCTCTCGCCGGTGCTGACGCTGCAGGGCGCGATTGCCCATTGCGACATGCCGCTCGAAAGCGGACCGACGCTGTTCCTGCCGCACAGTCAGACATACGAGCCGGGCTATCTCGCCCTCAAGCGCCAGGAATTCAGGGACTATTTCGACCAGAACCATATCCAGCTGCCGCTGGAAAAGGGCGATGTCGTCTTCTTCAATCCCGCCCTCTTCCATGCCGCTGGCACCAACCGCTCGAAAGATATCAAGCGGGTGGCGAACCTGCTGCAGGTCTCCTCGGCCTTCGGCCGGGCAATGGAAACCGTAAATCGCGAACGCATGAGCGCAAAACTCTTCCCCGCTCTGAAGGCGCTGAAGGCCAAGCTTTCGGCAGGCGAACTTGCCAACGCCATCGCTTCCTGCGCGGAGGGCTATTCCTTCCCCACCAATCTCGACCGCGACCCACCGGTCGGCGGCCTCGCACCGAAGACCCAGGCGCAACTGATGCACGAGGCCTTGGCCGAGAACTGGAGCGACGAGGCATTCACATCGGCACTTGCCGAACAGGCGGCCAAGAAGCTGAGCTGACGCTCGGCCCTTCCACTATAATCATCTCAAAGCCCCTCGCTTCCGGCGAGGGGCCATTTGCATATCAACAGGAGGAAAAGACATATGAGCACGGATTACACCCGCCTCGACGGCAAAATCGCCATCGTCACCGGCGGCACGCAGGGCCTCGGTGCCACCATCGCCAACCTCTTTGCCGAACGCGGCGCCAAAGGCATCGTCATCTGCGGCCGCAACGAGGCAAAGGGCAAGGCGAAGGCCGAGGAAATTTCCTCAAAAACCGGCGCCAAGGTGGTCTACGTCAAGGCCGATCTCAGCAAGGTTGAAGATGCGCAGAATGTCGTCCATGTCTGCGACCAGACCTTCGGCCACATCGATGCGCTGGTCAATGCCGCCGCCATCACCGACCGCGGCACCATCCTCGATACCAGCCCCGAGCTCTTCGACGCCATGTTCGCCATCAACGTCCGCGCCCCCTTCTTCCTCATGCAGGAGACGGTCAAGGTCATGCGCCGCGAGAAAATCAAAGGCACCATCGTCAATATCGGCTCCATGTCCGCCAAGGCCGGCCAGCCCTTCATCGCCGCCTATTGCGCTTCCAAGGGCGCGCTGGAAACGCTAACCAAGAACACCGCCTACGCCCTGCTGCGCAACCGCATCCGCGTCAATGGCCTCAATATCGGCTGGATGGCCTCCGAAGGCGAAGACCGCATCCAGCGGGAATTTCACAAGGCCGATGACGACTGGCTCGCCAAGGCGGCTGCCAGCCAGCCTTTCGGTCGGCTAGTCGATCCGGAAGAAGTGGCCCGTGCCTGCGCCTATCTCTCGTCAGCCGAATCCGGCCTGATGACCGGTTCCGTCATCTGCTTCGACCAGTCGATCTGGGGCGCCTACGACGGCTCGCCACATCCTGTTGCCGCACTTTGAAAATTGTCTGAGCCCGGCGCTTTCTGCCGCCGGGCTCTGGTACGCTCCACCGTTTGCCGCTAGGAAGGTGCAATATCGATCTGGGAGGAATCGGGCATGGCCGGAAGCGAGCTTTATGATGTCAGAGACGAGCGTTTCCGTGCGCTGATCGCCGGTAGCGCAGTGCTGGAAGAGCTTTACACGGGCTGCCGCTGGGCCGAAGGGCCGGTCTGGTTTTCCGATCTGAATTGCCTGCTCTGGAGCGACATTCCGAACGAGCGTCTGATGCGCTGGGTGCCAGATGGAACAGTCTCCGTCTTCCGCTCGCCTTCCAACTACGTCAACGGCAATACCCGCGACCGGCAGGGACGCCTCGTTTCTTGTGAACACGGCGGACGCCGCGTGACCCGCACTGAGCCGGACGGCCGCATTACCGTTCTCGCCGACAGCTACAACGGCAAAAGGCTGAACTCCCCGAACGATGTCGTGGTCAAGTCGGACGGCTCGATCTGGTTCACCGACCCAAGCTACGGCATCATGTCCGACTATGAAGGCCACAAGTCCCCGGAAGAGCAGGAAACGCGCAACGTCTACCGCATCGACGCCGCAACCGGCGAGATCGAAGCTGTCGTCACCGATTTCATCCAGCCGAACGGCCTTGCCTTTTCACCCGATGAACGCCAGCTCTTCATCGCCGATTCCGGCTCCTCCAATCACGAAGTCCCACGCCATATCCGCGTCTTCGATGTCTTGGATAGCCGCAAGCTGACGAACAGCCGCTATTTCTGCTCGATCGACAGCGGTGTGCCGGATGGTTTCCGTTTCGATGTCTCGGGAAATCTCTGGACGAGCGCGGCAGACGGCGTGCATTGCTTTGCGCCTGACGGCACGCTGATCGGCAAGATCAAAGTGCCGCAGACCGTCTCCAACATCACCTTCGGCGGCCCGAAGAAGAACCGCCTCTTCATCACGGCAACGCAATCGCTCTATTCGATCTATACGACGACGAACGGCGCGCAGTACCCGTAAGCCTATCCTTTGCGGGCTGCGGCCCTGAGACCTTGCTGGAAAACCTGCTTCATCTCGGCAAAACCGTCAAAGCCGAGATGATGCGCAAAGCGGATGACGCTGGTCTGCGAGACATTGCAGCGCTCGGCAATCTTCTGGCTGTTTTCGAAAGCAAAGACATCAGGCCGCTCGGCAGCAAGCCGTGCGAGCGCATCGAGCCGCTGCGGCAGATCGCGATGGATGGAAACCCAGAATGCCTTGCTGAGAAAGGCATCTCCATCAGCCTTCATCGAAACAGTCTGCATTCCTGCCTCCATCGTTTACCCCTCGCGGAGGCCGAAGCCATCATGACCCCAGCCCCCACGGGAGGAACTATTTAAGCCTTCACCTTGTCCGGCCGGCCATGCAGCGGCTCCTTGCGGTGCCAGTTTTCGAGAATGCGGCCATCCGTGTGTTTCTGGCGCGCCCAGCGGATACCGTTGGAGATGACCTTGTGCACGGTCTTGTCGTGATAGATTGGATAGGTCTCATGACCGGGGCTGAAGAAGAAGATGCGACCGCGGCCGCGCTGGAAGGTGCAGCCGCTGCGGAACACTTCGCCGCCGGAATACCAGGAGATGAAGACCAGTTCGTCCGGCTGCGGAATATCGAAGGGCTCGCCATACATTTCCGAGGCATTGACCTCGAAATAGGGCGGCAGGCCCTCGGCAATCGGATGCGAGGGATTGACCACCCAGACGCGCTCCAGATCACCTTCTGGCGTCTCGCGCCAGGAGAGGTTGGCATTGGTGCCCATCAGCCGGCGGAAGAGCTTGGAGTGATGGCCGGAATGCAGGACCAGCAGGCCCATGCCCTTCAGCACACGCTGCTGGACGCGATCGATCAGCCCGTCGCTGACCTCTTCATGCGCCATGTGCCCCCACCAGAGCAGCACGTCGGTATCGTTGAGCACGGAATCCGGCAGGCCTTCATCCGGATCGTCGAGCGTGCCGCGGCGGATCTCGAAATCGGGATGGGCAATGCCGGCGGCGATCGCACCGTCGATACGATCAGGATAGATATCCTGAACTTCCTTATGGACCTGCTCGTGGCGTCCTTCGTTCCAGATCGTGACCTTGATTGTCATGTCATTCCTCAATGTGTTTCAAGCAGTTGCCGAACGGATGACCCGGCCGGCGGAATCAAACAGGTGGCAACCGGCGCGCTCCGCCGTCAGCGACACACGATCGCCGGGACGGATGGTCATATCGCCCTCGGTGCGGACGACGATCGGCTGCTGCTGCGAGCCGACCGTCAGATAGGTCTCGACGCCGAGCCGCTCGACGATGACGACCTCGGCCGAAAAATCACCCTGCCCCTGCGGTGCGAGCTTCAGATGTTCCGGCCGGATGCCGAGTTTCGCCTCGCCCTGCGGCACGGCGCCATTGGCATCCGAGAGATCGATGGCAAGGCCGAGCGGGCTTTCCAGATGTACCTTGCCGGCATCCCGGCGCGTCGCCGTCATCGGCAGCACGTTCATCTTTGGCGAACCGATGAAGGTCGCGACGAACTCATTTTCCGGCTGGTGATAAAGCTCCATCGGCGCGCCCTGCTGGGCGACGACGCCTTTGTTGAGCACGACGATACGGTCGGCCATCGTCATCGCCTCGACCTGGTCGTGCGTGACATAGACGACGGTTGCCTTCAGCTCGCGATGCAGGCGCTGCAGCTCGGCGCGCATCTGCACGCGCAGCGCCGAATCGAGGTTCGACAGCGGCTCGTCGAACAGGATCAGCGACGGCTTCTTGATGATGGCTCGGCCGATCGCCACGCGCTGGCGCTGGCCGCCGGAAAGCGCTCCCGGCTTACGACCGAGGTAGTCCGTCAGCTGCAGGATCTCGGCGACGCCTTCAACCTGCTTCTTGATATCAGCTTCCGGCACCTTCTTGAGGCTCAGCGAAAAGCCGATGTTTTCCGCGACCGTCATATGCGGATAAAGCGCATAGGACTGGAACACCATGGCGATGCCGCGTTTATCCGGCGGCACGTCGTTGATGCGCTGGCCGTTCAGCACCAGATCGCCCTCGTCGATGCCTTCAAGGCCGGCGATCATGCGCAACAAGGTGGACTTGCCGCAACCCGACGGGCCGACGAAGACAGCGAACTCGCCGTCTTCCACCGTGATGTCGACGCCCTTGATGACTTCGAGCGCGCCGTAGAATTTGCGAACGTTTCTGAGATTGATCATTCGTTTCTCTTTCTTGATCTCAGCCCTTCACACCGCCCGCGAAGGTCTGGACGAGGAAGCGCCGCGCAAAGCCGAAGGCGACGACGGCAGGCAGCAGGTAAATAAAGGCGAGAGCCGTCAGCAGGCCGTAATCGATCTCGTTGATGCGCAGGAAGGCGCGGAAGAGACCGAGCGGCAGCGTCTGCAGCTCCGGCGACGACAGGAAGATCAGCGGCAGCAGGAAATCGCCCCAGGCCGACATGAAGGCGAAGAGACCGGCAGCCGCAAGCCCCGGCATCGCAAGCGGGATCAGCACGCGGCGGATGCGCTGCATCATCGTCGCCCCGTCCATGACGGCCGCTTCCTCATAGTCGCGCGGCAGGCCATCGAAGAAGGTCTTCATGATCCAGAGCCCGAGCGGTAGCTGCATGGTGGCAAGCACCAGCATGATGCCGAGATAACCGTCGATGAACCCGGTCCAGCGCATGATGTCGCGGGCATAGCTGCCGAAGATCGGCCGCAGGATTGCAGCCTCCCCATTGTTCAGCGTCAGCAGGAACTTGTAGAGCGGCACGACGAGGGCCGTCGGCGGCAGCACGCGGATGAGCAGGATCGCATAAAGGAACGGCAGCTTCCACCAGGCCCGCGTGCGCGACAGCGCATAGCCGCCGAGCCCCGCCAGAACCATGACGATAAGCGTCGCACCGCCGACCACGAAGAGCGAGTTGAACAGCCACTTCGCGCCATCTTCCTTGGTGAAGACGCGCACATAGTTTGCAAGCGTCCACCGCTCCGGCCAGCGCAGGAAGAGCTGCGCATTGCCATCGAAGGAGGCAAGCAACACCCAGAAGAAGGGCACGGCGCAGAAGATCGAGATGATCGACAGCGTTGCGTAGGCAAGCAGGTCGGAGCGGGTCTTGTTGGCGCCTTCGCTCGGGGAAATAACGGCCATGTCAGACCTCCACTTTCATGGCGCGCACATAGCCGATGCCGAGGATCAGCGAGATGAGGAGCGCGACGACCGCGACCGCAGCGCCGTAACCGAGCTGGAAGGCCGTAAACGACTGGTTATAGATGTAGATGCTGACGACCTCCGTCGCTCCGCCCGGCCCGCCGCGCGTCAGCGCATAGACGAGGCCGAAGACGGCAATGGTGGAGACGGCCGAGATCAGCATGTAAAGCAGGATCGTCGGCATCATCAGCGGCAGGGTGATGCGACGGAACATCTGCGAGGGTGTCGCACCATCCATGCGCGCCGCCTCGTAGATCTCCGAGGGAATGGTGCTGAGGCCAGCGGTCAGCAGGATCATGGCCGTCGCGATGCCCCGCCAGGTATTGACGATGATGATCATCGACAGCGGAAAGGCGTTCAGCCAGTCGGCAGGATTAATGCCGAAGAAGGCGACGATGCGTGACAGCGTCGCATGTTCGCCGCCGGCCAGCATCGAAATCCACATGAAACCGGCAACGACCTCGGGTGCTGCATTCGGCAGCAGAATGATCGCGGAAAAGATCTGTCGGAAGCGGATTGGCCGGCGCAGCGCCATGGCCGAGATCAGCCCGAGCACGAACTGCCCGATGACGGCCGAACCCATGACGAAGACGAAGGTGACGAACAGCGAGTTCCAGAACTTCGCATCGTTGAGCAGGCGCGTGTAGTTGCGGATGCCGACGAAACGCGGCCGCAAGGCCGCAGCACCCGTCAGCGCCTCATTGGTGAAGCTCAGATAGACGGAATAGAGGGCGGGATAGATCACAAAGGCCAAAAGCAGGATCAGCGATGGCAGCAGAACCAGCAGGAGTTGGCGCTCGGTTCGCTTTTCATGAGAGTTTCGGGCCATTGAAGCTCACAACCTTATCGAATGAATCCGACTTATCGAATGAAAGCGGGAAGACGCGGCGCCAATGCCGCGTCCCCGTCTTGGGCGGGAAAAGAAGGCCGTGGCTTACTTGACCATGTCGTCGCCGAGCGTTTCCTTGACATAGTCGACAAGGATCTTCTGGGCACCGGCAGCATCCGTCTCCTTGCGCAGCAGGGCTTCGGTGGCGCGCGCCACGCCTTCGGCAACCGTGCCGAAGCCGGAAGCCTGCTTCAGGAAGACGCCGTTTCCGGCAGCAGCATGGATCGGAACGAGTTCCGTCAGCTTCTGGAATTCAGGATCCTTGGCAGCATCCTTGCTGGCCGGAATGTTGCCGATGCGGGCAGCGTAGGAAACCTGCGTTGCAACCGAGCCGATTTCCATCAGCGCCTTCTTGGCCAGTTCCACATTGGCGGACTTGGAATTGACGGCCCACGGAGCAGCAAGGTTGGCGAGAACATACTGGCCGCCGCTGTGGCCCGGAACCGTCCAGGTGCCGACGATCTTGGTCACGTCAGGGATCGGGTTCTTGCTCTCGCGACCCCAGTCGAAGATGTAGCACCAGGAACCGCAGGTGGTGGCGGCAAGCTTACCGGCCGGGAACATCTCATACTTCGGCACGACCCAGGGCTCCGGTCCGAGCAGCGGCTGCACCGGCATCAGATCCTTGTCGATCAGAGTCTTGTAGACGTTGAAGACATCCTTCACGCCTTCGCCGTTCAGATCAAGCTTGCCATCGGCATCGACGAGCTGCGGCGTCTTGGAACCGACGATCAGGTGCTGGAAGCCTTCGTCGAAAGCGCCGCTGCCCCAGGAAACGCCGGCCGGGAAGAGCAGGCCGTAGGAGCCGGTCTTCTGCTTGACCTCGGCGGCGCGGTCGAGAAGCTCTTGCCAGGTCTTCGGCTGTTCGGTGGAAATGCCGGCCTTTTCGAGCACGTCCTTGCGGTAATAGATTTCCTGAATGCCGAGCATGAACGGCATCACATAAGTTTCTCCATCCGGGCTGACGGCAAGCTGCTTGGCGACATCATAGAGGTTGGCGTAGCCGTCCCAGGCCTTGAATTCGGTAGTCACAGGCGCGAGGTAGCCGGCTTCAACCATATCGGCAACGGCAGCCGTCGTCGGGATGGAGAAGAGATCGGGTGCATTGCCGGCACCCAGTTCGGTCAGAAGCTTGGTGAGATAGTCCTTGTCCGGCGCCGGATATTCGACGACCTCGACCGTCACGCCGTATTTTTTCTCGATCCGCTCGACGGTCGACTTCATCGCGTCGATGCCAGCCTGACCGTGATTGGCGATACGAATTGTTTCAGCATGCGCCAGCGTCGAAACCGCGCTGAGCAGGATGGCGCACAGGCCACCGATAACCGTCTTCTTCAACGGAAGTCCTCCCTTTTTTAGAGCCACGGCGCCCTCCAGCACCGGTGACGAAAATGTACACGCATTCTGAATGCTGACAAGATGATTTTTAGATCGCTGACCGACGCAAAATTATCCAATTGATTTTACTAGTTTATTTATAACTTGCATCGGATGTATCGTTTGTGTAATCGTTTGCACAACGATCTCAGGGAGGATTTCGATGTCTCAGAAATTGCGCCTCGGCGTCATCGGCGCCGGCTTGAAAGCGGCTGAATATGCTCAGAGCTGGGCGAAGATGCCGGAAATTGAATTCGTGGCGCTTGCCGACACCAGCGAAACCTCTCGCAAGCGCCTGATTGACGTCTGCACGGCGGCCAGTG
This sequence comes from Hyphomicrobiales bacterium, assembly GCA_900473185.1. Classification (GTDB taxonomy): domain Bacteria; phylum Pseudomonadota; class Alphaproteobacteria; order Rhizobiales; family Rhizobiaceae; genus Rhizobium. The sequence goes on from UCKU01000039.1 coordinate 52,384, forward strand.
CGCCGGAGCCGAAGGGCTTTGCCGATTACCGGGATCTGCTCACAAAATGCCGCGACGAACTCGACATCATCTATGTCTCGACCCCGCACGCTTCCCATGCCGAGCAGGCGACGGCCGTCGCCGAAGCCGGCCTCGATCTCTTCCTTGAAAAGCCGATGGTGACCACGGTCGCCGAGGCCGAGACGCTGATCGCGGCACAGAAGAAGAGCGGCGTCACCATCGTCACCGCCTTCCAGGGCGGCCTGTCTCCGTTGGTACTCGACACCCGCAAACGCGCGCTGTCGGGCGAATTCGGCGAACTGATCGCCATATCAGGCATGATCTGGGAAAGCTGGTCTTCGAACTATGACGGGCACTGGAAGCAGCAGCCGGAAATCTCCGGCGGCGGCTTCATGTTCGATACCGGCGCGCACATGATGAACACCGTCTGCCTGCTCGCCAATTCCGATTTCGACAGCGTTTCCGCCTATATGAACAACCACGGCAAAAAGGTAGATATCGCCACCGCCGTCTCCGCCCGGCTGAAGAACGGCGCGCTGGCGACGCTGACGGCCGCCGGTGAAGGCCCTCCCGGCTGCGCCTCCTACATCACCTTCTTCTATTCCAAAGCGATCGTGCGCATTGACGCCTGGGGCGGCTGGCGTGAAATCAGCGTCGGACGCACCAGTGAACCGCGTGAAGAGGCCGAGATTCTCGGCAATCCGATGAAGAATTTCCTCGCCATCCGCGCCGGAACGATGGAAAACTCCGGCTCCGTTGAAATGGGTCTCAGATTCGCTAGGCTCTGGGATGCAATCAAGGAATCGGCAGCGGCCGACGGCACCCCCGTCAGGATCACCGCATAGGCGCAAGACGATGAGCGGAACGAACAGACGGCGGATCACCTCGAAGGAACTGGCGAAACTCGCCGGCGTCTCCTCGGCGACGATATCGAGGGCCTTCTCGCCGGATTCGAGGATCGGCAGCGCCACGCGTGACCGCATCCTCGCCGTCGCCCGTGAATATGGTTATCAGCCGAATGCGATCGCCCGTTCGCTGAACAACCAGCGTTCGCGCCTCGTCGCGCTCGTCGTCAACGCCATCGGCAACCCGTGCGAGGCCGAGGAGCAGCAGCTTCTCGTCCATCGCCTGCAGGCCCGCCAGCTCCTGCCCATCATTCTCTGCTGCGCCGATCATTCGGATCGGCTGCAGCTCATGAGGCTTGCCTCGACCTACCAAGTCGATCACGTCGTCATCTTCTCCGACATGGTGTCGATGCAGGACGCCGTCGACATCTTCCACACCACAAAGCCGATTATCGTTTCTTTCGAGCCGCTTGAGAACGAGGATGTCTCCAACATCCGCATCGATGGCGCCGTCGGCGCCGGCGAGATCATCGACAAGATAGTCGGCGACGGCAAACGGCGCTTCGCCTATCTCTCCGGCACCAAGTCAAGCTGGATCGACAAGCTGCGCCGCAAGTGGTTTGCAGATGCGCTCGCCCGTCACGGCCTTGCCTTCGAAGCGGAAGCCTTCGGCGATTATTCTTACGATTCCGGCTTCAAGGAGGCCGTTCTCCTGCTGCACCGCTCCAAGGTCGATGCCATCATCTGCGGCAACGATGTGATGGCGATCGGTGCGCGCGATGCCGCCCGCCGCGTGCTCGGAAAGAATACGCCTGAGGATATCGCCATCGTCGGCCAGGATGGCATTGCCATGGCCGCCTGGGACTGCAACGACCTGACGACGCTGAGCCTCGACCACGTGGCCTTCATGGATGCGGTCGTCGAGGTGATCGAACGCCATGAGGCGGGCGACGAAGGTCCGCACAGCATTACGCTTGCCTGCACACCCCGCTGGGGTTCGACCGCCTGAGGGGCGGCTCCAGTCATTCGCATCGAGGAGGAATATCGATGATCACCCTTTCACGCGCCGCTGCCAGGCGCCGCCTCTCCCCTGTCGCTTGCCGGGGGGCCTAAAATGCGTTCCGTCGTTTCCCTCAATGAATCCTGGAGCTTCCACGAAGGCTTTGGCCAGCGCCTGACCGAGGCTTTCGACGGCGACCATATGGTCAGCCTGCCGCATACGGCTATCGAGCTGCCCTTCAACTATTTCGACGAGAAGCGCTATCAGCGCGCCTTCACCTATCAGAAGGTGCTGCGCTGGCTGCCGGAATTCGAAGGCCGCGAAGTCTCCATCCTCTTCGATGGTGCCATGGCCGACAGCGTCGTCTATCTGAACGGCGAAGAGATCATTGCCCATAAGGACGGCTATACGCCCTTCGAAGCCCGGCTGACCGGCAAGCTGATCAAGGGCGACAACCTGATCACGGTCAAGATCGACGGCAGCGAGAACCCCGCCATCCCGCCCTTCGGCGGCCGCATCGACTACCTCACCTATGCCGGCATCTATCGCGACGTCTGGCTGAAGGTCACCGACAAGGTCTCCATCCGCAATCTCAAGATCGAGACACATGACGTTCTGTCCGACATGAAGTCGGCGACGATCCGCATTGATGTCGCCAATCCGCAGAGCCTGACCTATGCCGCGACGATTACGGCTTCGCTGAAGGGTGCCGATGGTATCGTGCTCGCAAGTGCCGCCGGTGAAACGATCGGCTCGGTGACGACGCTCTCGTTCGGCGGACTGACCGGCATCGAACTGTGGGACCTGGCAAACCCGGCGCTCTACGAAGTTGTCGTCGATCTCAGAACCGAACATGGCTCGGACAGGGCATCCGCGCATTTTGGCTTTCGCACCGCCAAATTCACGCCGGAAGGCTTCCTGCTCAACGGACGGCCCGTGAAGCTTCAGGGCCTCAACCGCCATCAGGCCTACCCCTATATCGGTTATGCCGCCGGCCGCTCCGCGCAGGAGCGTGACGCCGACATCATGAAGAAAGTGCTGAAGTGCAATATCGTGCGCACCTCGCACTATCCGCAGTCGAAATGGTTCCTCGACCAGTGCGATCGCATCGGCCTGCTCGTCTTCGAAGAAATCCCCGGCTGGCAGCATATCGGCGATCTCGATTGGCAGAGAGAGTCCATCGAGAACGTTCGCCGCCTGATCGAGCGCGACTGGAATCACCCGTCGATCATCATCTGGGGCGTGCGCATCAACGAGTCACTCGACAGCCATGACTTCTATACCGCGACCAACCGGCTGGCCCATGAGCTCGATTCCACCCGCCAGACCGGCGGTGTTCGCTACCTGACCGAAAGCGAGCTTCTGGAAGACGTCTATACGATGAACGACTTCATCCTAGGCAATGAGGAACTGCCGGGCGCCAATCGCCCGCGCACGGCCCTTCGCAGCCAGCAGGAAAATACCGGCCTGTCCTACAAGGTCCCCTACATCATCACCGAGTTCAACGGCCACATGCATCCAACCAAGATGTATGATGCAGAGCAGCGCCAGGCCGAACATGTGCGCCGCCATCTGGAAGTGCTGAACGCCGCCTATGGCGATCCGGATATTTCTGGCGCGATCGGCTGGTGCATGTTCGACTATAACACCCACAAGGATTTCGGCTCCGGCGACCGCGTCTGCTATCACGGCGTCATGGACATGTTCCGCGAGCCGAAATTCGCGGCCTATGTCTATGCCAGCCAGTGCGACCCTTCGGATGAAGTTATCATGAAGCCGGTCACCTTCTGGGCGCGCGGCGAGCGCAGCATTGGCGGCGTGCTGCCGCTGATCATCCTGACCAATTGCGATGAGGTAGAGCTGACATACGGCTCGCTGACGAAACGCATCGGCCCGGACCGCGAAAACTACCCGCACCTGCCGCATCCGCCGGTCGTGCTCGACCACCGCCATTTCACCCAGGACGAACTCGGCCGCTGGGGTCTGGAATGGATCGACGGCGAATTCACCGGCTTCATCAATGGTGAACCGGTCGCCAAGCTGACACTCGCCGCCGACCCGCTGCCGACCACACTGGAAGTCGCGCCCGACAGCACCACGCTGAAGGCCCGCGAACGCGACACGACCCGCGTCATCATCGGCGCGCTCGACCAGCGTGGCCAGCGCCTGCCGTTCCTCAACGATGTTGTAATCTTGACCGTGAAGGGGCCTGGCAAGATCGTCGGGCCTGCGACCGTACCGCTCCAGGGCGGAACGACAGGCTTCTGGCTGGAGGCAACCGGCCTGACCGGTGAAATCACCGTCGAAGCGACCTCAAACCACTTCGCACCAGTCACTATCTCTGTGGCGGCCGTCTGACGGCCGCCAGAGAATATTTTGCTGGCTAAGCGATCCTCAGCTGGCTGGCCGGATCGAAAAAGACCGCCTTGTCGAGATTGAAGGCAAGGCGGGTATTCTGGCCGGGGAGGATGCCGGTATCCGCTCCAAGGCGCGCCACTACCGACTTGCCGCCGAGCTTGGTGACGGCAAACGTGTCCGAGCCTGCCGGTTCCACGACCTCGATGGCACAGTCACCATGGACGACCGACTTTGCCTTGCGATCAGCTCCGTCAATATCCGTCAGTGCTTCCGGACGGATCCCGAAGATGACCTGCTTGCCGGTATAACCTGTCAGGCTGTTGCCCGAATTGACCGGCAATTTCAGTGGTTCGCCATTCGGCCGCTCCAGCGACACCTGCAGCCCGCCGGCACCGTTTTCAACGGTGGCGTTCAGCAGGTTCATCGCCGGCGACCCCATGAAGTCGGCCACGAACACATTGGCCGGGCTGTTATAGATCTCGGCGGGCGTGCCGAACTGCTGAAGCACGCCATCCTTCAGCACCGCGATCTTGGTCGCCAGCGTCATCGCCTCGATCTGGTCGTGTGTGACATAGACAATCGTCGTTCCCATGCGCTGGTGGAGGCGTTTGATTTCCGTGCGCATGTCGACGCGCAGCTTCGCATCGAGGTTGGAGAGTGGCTCATCGAAGAGGAAGACCTGCGGATTGCGCACCAGCGCGCGCCCCATCGCGACGCGCTGACGCTGGCCACCTGACAGTTGCGAGGGCTTGCGATCGAGCAGATGGCCGATCTGCAGCATGTCGGAGACCTGCTTGATCGCCTTCTCGCGCTCTTCCTTCGGCACGCCGCGGATTTCCATTCCGAAGGCGATATTGCCGGCAACGGTCATGTTCGGATAGAGCGCGTAGCTCTGGAACACCATCGCGATATCACGCTTGGACGGGTGCAAGCCGTTGACGGAGCGGCCATCGATGCGGATATCACCCGAAGTGATCGCTTCCAGCCCGGCAATCGTGTTGAGCAGTGTCGACTTGCCGCAGCCGGACGGACCGACCAGCACCAGGAAGCCGCCCTTTTCGAGTTCCAGGTCGATCCCCTTGAGAATATCGACGGCGCCGAAACGCTTCTTGAGACCGGAAATTTCAAGGAAAGCCATGAATCACCCTTTGACGGCGCCCGCCATGAGACCGCGCACGAAATAGCGGCCGGCGAGGATATAGACGATGAGCGTAGGAACGGCCGCGATCATCGCCGCAGCCATGTTGACATTGTATTCGACGACGCCGGTCGAGGTATTGACGACGTTGTTGAGCGCCACCGTCATCGGCATGGAATCGCCGGTGCCGGCATAGGCCGAGGCGAAGAGGAAGTCGTTCCAAATATTGGTGAACTGGTAGATGACCGTCACCACGATGATCGGCAGTGAATTCGGCAGCATGATGCGGCGGAAGATCTGAAAGAAGCTTGCGCCATCCACCTGCGCGGCCTTCACCAGCTCCGTCGGAAACGCCTCATAAAAATTGCGGAAGAACAGCGTCGTGAAGCCGAGGCCGTAAACCACGTGCACGAAGACGAGGTTCACAGTCGAATTGCCGAAGCCGAAGCTGAAACCCGTTGCATTCTGCAACGTCGTGCCGAAACGGCCAAGCGAACCGAGAATGGTCGCCATCGGCAAAAGCACCGACTGGAACGGAATGAAGCAGGCAAAGAGCATCAGGCCGAAGACCAGCGTATGGCCGGGGAACCGCCACTTGGTCAGCACATAGCCGTTGAGTGCGCCGAGAATGGTCGAGATCGCCACCGCCGGCACGACCATCTTGATCGAATTCCAGAAATAGCCCTTGATGCCGGCGCAGGTAAGGCCGACGCAGGCCTCACCCCAGGCCTTGAACCAGGCATCAAACGTCGGCGCCTGCGGCAGCGCCAGCATGTTGCCGCCCTGGATTTCGTCCATGGTCTTGAACGAAGTCGTCAGCATGACGAAGAGCGGCATCAGGTAGAGAACGGCAAAGATCAGCAGCAGGCCGTAGATGATGACGCGGCCGATCCAGCGGCCGCTATTGCCGCCCTGGGAGGCCGTGATCTCGGAAGATGTGATGCTGCTCATCGCGCCTTCTCCCTGAGTTCGGAATAGAGATAGGGAACGATGATTGCCGAGATGGTCATCAGCATGATGATGGCGCTTGCGGAGCCGACAGCCATTTCATTCCGCTTGAACGTGTATTCGTACATGAAGTTGGACGGCAGCCACGCCGAGCCGCCAGGGCCGCCCGATGTCAGTGCCACGACGAGGTCGTAGGACTTGATCGCCATGTGGGCGAGCACGATGAAGGCCGACAGAAAGATCGGCCGCAGCATCGGAATGACGATGCGCCGGTACATCTGGAAGGGCGATGCGCCGTCGATCTGCGCCGCCTTCATGATTTCGCCGTCGATGCCGCGCAGGCCCGCAAGAAACATCGCCATGACGAAGCCCGAAGCCTGCCAGACACCGGCGATGACGACGGTGTAGATGACGAAATCCTTGTTCTTGATCCAGTCGAAGTGAAAGCTCGTCCAGCCGAAATGATGCAGCGTCTGCTCGAGCCCAAGGCCCGGATCGAGGAACCACTTCCAGGCAACGCCGGTCACGATGAAGGATAGCGCCATCGGATAGAGGAAGATCGGCCGCAATATGCCTTCGCCACGGATCTTCTGGTCGAGAAGGATTGCCAGCAGCAAGCCAAGCCCCAGGCAGATGAAGATGTAGAGGAAACCAAAGATCCCCATATTCGTGATCGATGTGTACCAGGAGGACGGCGGATCGCTTTCGAAGGTCCAGCGCCAGAGCCGCTGATAAGCGCGCGCCCCCGTAATTGCATAGGACGGAAAGGTTTTGGAATTGGTGAAGGAGAGATAGGCCGTCCAGACGATGAAGCCGTAGACGAAGATCACGGTGATCAGAAAACTCGGCGCCAATACGATCTTCGGCAGCGCATCCTGCAACCGGCCGCGAATGGACGCGCGGCTTGAAGACTTCGACGTCAGGACCGGATCCGTGGTCGCAACTGTGGTCATGTGATCATCTCCTCCCCGCATCGCAGGGGCTGCGGCTTTCCCGCAAGAGTACGGGAAAGCCTTGATCGATGGGATATTAGCGGGCGTCGTCGATGGCCGTGACGAGCTGCTTGACGGCTTCGTCGGAGGTCTTGATCTGACCATGGACGAACTTCGAGACGACGTCCTTATAGGCGTTGGCGATCGCCGGAGGAGCACCATAGCCCTGAGCGAGCGAGCCGAACAGCGTGCCGCCTTCGTTGGCAGCCTTCAGGTCGGCAATGCCCTTCTTGCCGCAAGCGTCGAAAGCCGTATCCGGAACGTCGGTACGGGCCGGAACCGAACCCTTGACGACGTTGAAGGCGGACTGGAAGCTCTTGGAAAGCGTAGCCTTGGCAAGCGCCACCTGAGCGGCCTTGCGGTCGTCAGGAACGTTGAACATACCGAACATGTCGGAATTGTAGACCACGCTGCCATCGGTGCCCGGGAAGCGATAGCACAGGAAGTCGGTATTCGGCTTCTTCTTGGCGGCAACAAATTCGCCCTTTGCCCAGTCGCCCATGACCTGGACGAGAGCATCGCCCTTGATGACCATGGCAGTCGCCAGATTCCAGTCGCGGCCCGAGAAATTCGGATCGACATACTTGATGATCTTGGCGAGGTTATCGAAGGACTTCTTCATCGTGTCGGACTTCAGCGATTCCTCGTCGAGGTCGTTGAAAGCCTTCTTGTAGAATTCCGGACCGCCGGTCGACAGCACGATGGAGTCGAACATCGTGGCTTCCTGCCAGTTCTGACCGCCGAGCGCGAGCGGGATGACGCCGGCTGCCTTTGCCTTGTCGAGCAGGGCGATCAGGTCGTCGAAGGTCTTCGGCTGCTTGCCGCCGATCTTGTCCATGACGGACTTGTTGATCCACAGCCAGTTGACGGAGTGAACGTTCACAGGTGCTGCGACCCACTTGCCGTCATAGACGGAGAATTTCTGCAGCGCCGCCGGAACGGACTTGTCCCAGCCTTCCTTCTTGGCCGTCTCGGTCAGGTCACCCATGACGCCCGCCTGGGCATAGTCGAGCACGGTATAGCCGAGCATCTGAGAAGCAGTCGGATAGGTGCCCGCGGCAACCATCGCCTTCAGCGCGGTCATGGCTGCGTCGCCGCCACCGCCTGCGACCGGTACGTCCTTCCAGGCAAAGCCTTCCTTAGCGAGGTCCTGCTTCAGCACGTTGAGTGCCGCGGCTTCGCCGCCTGATGTCCACCAGTGCAGCATCTGAACTTCTTTGACGTCGGCTGCATGAGCGCTGCCGAAACCAGCCATCAT
>UCKU01000030.1 GCA_900473185.1 Hyphomicrobiales bacterium
ACCCCCGCCACCTCCGCCGGACGAGCCGCCACCAGAAAAACCCGAGGAGGAACTGGAAGGCGGCGGCGACGGAATGGTGGACGCGATCGTCGAGGCCATCGACGACGAGAAGCCGCCGATGCGATCGGAAAAGCTGCCGCTGTTGAAATTGCCGGAATACCAAGCGGGGCTATAGGCAGCCGCGGCGGCTCCGGCTGCAGCAGCCGCCAGCCAAGTTTCGAACGTGCGCGACCATGGTTTTTCGACACCTAGCGCCACGGCATAGGGCAGCAAGGTCTCGAAATGTTGCGGCGACATTTGCGGCGCGCCGGCCATGTTCATTCGGTCCTTCTCGGCGAGCGTCAGATATTGCCGCAGGCCATCGACGCCGGCTGTCATCTTGGCACCGAGCGGCGTCGGTGCCCCCATGATGAAGAAATAGAGGATGTTGAAGAGCACAATGCCGCCGACCGCAAAGAGCATGGGCGTTTCGTGGAATTCCATCAGCGAAGAGCCGAGCGCCAGCACGACGGTCGAGAGGATACTGAGACCGACGAAAACTGCGATTGCGATGGCGATGACCGCGAAAATCTTGCCGACGAGCGAACGGCCGCGATGCAGCGCCTTCGCAAAACCTGCCACGAAGACAGACAGGAAGACGGAAATGCCGATGGGGATGATCATCAACGCGATCGTATCCGGCTCCAGCGAGCCGAAGACGAAGAGCGCCACCAGGGCCGCAGCGCTTAAAATTACGCCGCCGGTGATATAACCCGCATTGGAATTGTAATATTTGCCGCGGTGTTCCCGTTCGATCGACGAGCGGAAGCTCTGGCCGACCGATTTGACCTTTTCGCCGTTGGCCTTGTCGATGGTGAGGGTATCGCCGCTGCCCCCGACCGCCTTCAGGAGCTCGGCCTCGCCGGCCTGGAGCTTCTCCTTGCCGAGCGGCTTGTCGGTGCGACGGATGACGATCGAGTCCTTGAGATCCTCCAGCGAAACATAGCCGCGCACGGCAAGATCGAGCGCAGTTGCCGAAAGCGCCGTCCAGCCCTGGCCGGAAAAGCCTCTATTGTCGATGTAATTGACAAGCGCAGGCGAAATACCAGAAGGCGGATCCCAGCGCGGCACAACGATCTCTCGCGCCGGATCGCGGCCAACCTTCAGCCAGGAGCGCGTGTAATAGAGGAAGACGAGGATGAGGCCGCCGAAACCGATGAAATAGTCCCGGTTATCGCTGAACCACCAGCTGCTCTCCTGATCAGCGCTCGGCGGATCGATCGCACCCTTCGGCAGTTTCGCGGCAAAGGTCAGCCCCTCCTGTGCGCCGAGGGGCGTTGTGGTCGCGACGACCAGTCGGCCGTCGTCTACGCTTGCTCGAGCATTCTTGCCGGTGGCACCGACGGGGCCAGTGAAGACGGCGACATCTTCGGGCACAACGCCTTGTGGAAAGGTGACCGTCGCTACCGCGGAGCGGATCGGAAAAATCCAGCCGTTGCCGGTAACATTCCAATAGAGCTCGTCATGATCGTCGAAATAACGAATCTGACGGTTCGTTTTGTAGGTGAAGACATATTGGTGGCGGCCGGGAGAGATCGTCACATCTTCGGAGCCGGCATAGATGCGGATGCCGCCGGTGATGGATTCCGTATGCCAGGGCTCGTCCCTGCCGTCGCGCTTAACCGAGACGACACTGAAATCGACGCTGCGACGTCGGCCGCTCTCATCCCTGAACGTCAACGGAAAATCGCGGAAGATGCCCCGCCGGATGCGGTCGCCTTCGGCATTGACAGTGATCGTTTCCGCCACCGTCATCGCCCCGCTCTTTTCCAGCTGGATGGCGGAATCGAAGGAGGCGATGAATTCTGCGCCTATGGCTGCGCGCGCCACAAACAGCAGCAGCAATGCGAAACAAATGCCGAAAAACCGCCGGATCATGTCCCCTCCCCGGTTACGGTTTGCCCCAGTTGAGCTCAGGCTTCGTCCTTGTAGGCAACCCCCAGTCCCGCAAGCGTGCGCCAGTAGGCAGGGAAGGTCTTGCCGACGCAATCTGGGTCGAGAATGGTGATGCCGTTGATCTTCAGGCCGGCGAGCGCAAAGCTCATGGCGATGCGGTGATCGGCAAAGGTATCGATGTCGGCCGGCAGCGTCTGACCAGCGAGTTCAGGATCGGAATGAACGATCAGATCATCGCTCTCCTCGACCGCCAGGCCTTCGCGAATGTTGTTCAGACCCGTCGATAATGCGCGGATACGGTCGCATTCCTTGACGCGCAGGTTGGCAATACCGACGAAGCGGACCGGCGTCTCGTTGAACGCGGCGAGAACCGCGATCGTCGGGATGGCATCCTGCATCTGCGAGCCGTCGATTTCGGCCGGCAGATGCGGGAATTTGGCGATCGTCTCATAGGCCTTGGCATCGGGCTGCGTGAACGCCTCGTTGGCGACGCCAAGGTCGATCCTGCCGCCGCTCAGGACTTCGGCAGCCCAGAGATAGGTTGCGGCAGATGCATCCGGCTCGATGACGAAATCGGCTGCGGTATAGCCGGTCGCCTGCACACGCCAGGTCGCGGCATCGAGCTGCTCCACCTTGGCGCCGAAGGCTTCCATGGCGGCAAGGGTCAGATCGACATAACCGCGGGCGCCGATATCGGTGCCGGCGAGCGCGATCGTCACGGGTGCGTTGGCGCCCGGACTGGCAAGCGGTGCCGCCATGAGAAGGGCGGAGACATACTGGCTTGACAGGCCGGCATCGATCTCGACGCGGCCCGAGGCGAAATGACCGTTGCCGCGCACGGTCACTGGCGGGCAGCCGGTCGGGGCTTCGGCATCCAGTCCGAGCGACTTCAGGGCTGCAACCAGCGGGCCGATCGGGCGCTTGCGCATATGCTCGTCGCCATCGACGACGACAGTGCCTTCGACGGAAGCAACGGCCGCCGTCAGGAAGCGGGTCGCCGTGCCGGCATTGCCGAGGAAGAGCGGGGCTTTCGGCTGATGGAGCTTGCCGCTGCCGGTGACGACGAAGGTCGTGTCGTCGGGCTCGTCGATCTGCACACCCATGGCCCTGAGCGCCTCGGCCATATATTTCGTATCGTCGCTCTTCAGCGCGCCGGTCAGCCGGCTCGTGCCTTTGGCAAGACCTGCGAGCAGCAGGGCGCGGTTGGTGATCGACTTCGAGCCCGGAACCACGGCACGACCGGTGAGCGGCTTGCCCGGCGGGATGATGGTGAGCTTGGCTTTACTCATTGCGCTTGTCTCTTCTGTCCATTGCAGCGGCCGCAAGCGGCCCTATGGGACTGCTCATAGCAGTTTTTGTGCAAAGACAAAGGTCAGAACTTGACTGATGGTACGGCGCGATCGGCCTCGTTGGCGATTTCGAAATATTCGCGCTTGGAAAAGCCGAACTGGCCGGCAACGAGGTTTGACGGGAAGCTCTCGACCTTGATGTTCAGATCGCGGGCCGCGCCATTATAATAGCGCCGCGCCATCTGGATTTCGCTTTCCATCGTTTCCAGCGAGGCCTGAAGCTCGGAGAAATTCTGGTTAGCCTTGAGATCGGGATAGGCTTCGGCCAGCGCCATCACCCGGCCGAGCGCCTGCCCAAGCAGACCTTCCGCCTGCGCCCTGCCAGCCACATCGCCAGCAGGAACGGCCTGCGCCCTGTTGCGGAGCTCGACAACCTCTTCAAGCGTAGTTTTTTCGTGGGCTGCGTAGCCTTTGACCGTTTCGATCAGGTTCGGGATCAGGTCCGCACGGCGCTTCAGTTGCACATCGATACCGGACCAGGCCTCCTCGGCCATCTGCCGGGAACGGACGAGGCCGTTGTAGATGAAGATGACGTAGAGTGCGATCAGAACGATGACGCCAAGAGCGATATACATCGCGAATTCCCCCGAAAAGCCAATGTGGCGGGAGACTACGCGGGTTTCGTAGAGATCGTCAAACGGGGAAGGCTGCGCAAGTGTTCCTTGCGCCGCAGCAGGATCAGGCGGCTGCGTTTATGAGGTCAAAACCACCCGCATCCGTCAGCAAAAACGCTTCGCCGCAGGCTTTCGCGAGCGTGCGCACGCGCAGGATGTAGCTCTGGCGCTCGGTGACCGAGATCACGCCGCGGGCGTCGAGCAGGTTGAAGACGTGGCTGGCCTTGATGCACTGGTCGTAGGCCGGGAAGACGCATTTGTGCAGGCGCTGGTTGGCGTTATCATCAGGCGCGCCGGCGGCGAGCAGCGCCTGGCATTCCTTCTCGGCATCGATGAAATGACGATGCAGCATCTCGGTATTGGCGAATTCGAAGTTGTGGCGGGAATATTCCTGCTCTGCCTGCAGGAAGACATCGCCGTAGCTGATCTTCTCGTCGCCTTCGCGGCCGTTGAAGTTCAGGTCGTAGACATTGTCGACGCCCTGCACATACATGGCGAGGCGCTCCAGACCATAGGTGAGTTCGCCTGCCACCGGCGAGCATTCGATGCCGCAGATCTGCTGGAAATAGGTGAATTGCGAGACTTCCATGCCGTCGCACCAGCATTCCCAGCCGAGACCCCAGGCGCCGAGCGTCGGGCTCTCCCAGTCGTCCTCGACGAAGCGGATATCGTGCAGCAGCGGGTCGAGGCCAATGGCGGCGAGCGAGCCGAGGTAAAGCTCCTGCAGGTTCGGCGGGTTCGGCTTCAGGATGACCTGATACTGGTAATAATGCTGCAGGCGGTTCGGGTTTTCGCCGTAGCGGCCATCGGAGGGGCGGCGGGAGGGCTGAACGTAGGCTGCCTTCCAGGGCTTGGGGCCGAGGGCGCGCAGCGTGGTCGCCGGGTGGAAGGTACCTGCGCCCACTTCCATGTCATAGGGCTGCAGAACCGCACAACCCTTGTCCGCCCAGTAATTATGCAGGGTCAGGATCAGCGCCTGGAAGGAGCGCTTCGGGTTCATATGGTCGGGAATGGCAGCAGACATGGAACGGCACCGATTGCTTGGAATATGAGCGCGACAGGTGCCACGGAGGGCCGCAGGGGTCAAGACTTTTGCACCGCGTCCCGACAAACCTCACAAACGGCCAGCCGGTCAGCGATCTCGATCGCCGATCGGCAACGCTCAACACGCACGCTTCGGCCTATTCGTCTTCCCGTTTCAGGCGATATTCGCCCGTTGACGGATCCTTTACCAACGTGCCAATGGCGCCCGTCTGGCGCTCTTTCTCGGCGCGGCGAGATTTTTCAGCAAGCCTCTGCGCATCAGAAACAAAACGGCGATAAAGCCACCAGCCCGCGCAGACGAGGATCAATAACGTAATTAGTTGTGCCATATCCCCTCGTTTCTCCCGTCAAAGCCCGTAACGGCTCCACAATGCTCTTTCCTCCGCCGCTTCGACAAGCCCCGATGCAAGACCGGACGCCGCACCGTCAAGCGAGACCGGCGAGACACCGGGAATGCGACGGCCCAGCAGCCCGCGGGTGGCCGTGACGAGCTGCAGCTTCGTTTTCTGGCCGTAGCGTTTTTTCAGTTCCTGGCGCATATCGCCGAGCCCGTCGATCAGGCCGAGCTCCAGGCCGCGCGTGCCGCTCCAGAAGAGACCGGAGAAAACTGTCGCATCGTCCGTCAGCTTACCGGTGCGGCGCTCGCGCACCATAGAGATGAAGACCTGGTGGATCTCGAGCTGCAGGCTTTTGAGATATTCGATGTCCTTTTCCTTCTCTGGCTGGAAGGGATCGAGGATCACCTTGTTCTCGCCTGCCGTATAGACGCGACGCTCGACCCCGATCTTCTTCAGGAGCTCCGGAAAACCGAAGCCACCCGAGACGACGCCGATCGAGCCGACGATGGAGGTCGGGTCGGCGATGATCTCATCGCCAGCCAGCGCGATCATATAGCCGCCGGAGGCTGCCACATCTTCCACGAAGACCAGCACCTTCTTCTGCTTTTCCCGCGCAAGCTCGCGGATACGCGTGAAGATGAGGCGGGACTGGACGGGCGAACCACCAGGCGAATTGATGGAGATGGCAACGGCCGGAGTGTCCTTCATGGAGAAGGCCTTTTCCAGCACCGGCGCAACATTGGCGAGATTGAGGGTCGGGCGGAACTGACCGCCGCCGCTGATGATCGCGCCCTGCAGCCTGACGACGGGGATGACGAGCCCATCCTTGCGAAACCGCTTCGGCATCAGCTTTCTCAAAAATCCAGCCATTTCTTTTCCTCAACATGATCGGCGGCGCCAGCATGCATATGCACATTACAAGGGCATTGCATGTATGCGCTGCAACGACAAACGCAATGGCTACGTTCCCAAAACATCGCCTCACCATTTTCTTGTTGCGAATGACTTGCATTATCATTCTAATCAGGCATAGTGCCGGCATGGGTAATCAGGTGAAAGTGGCATGGACATCATAAATCCGAATGCAAAGGGCGGCTGGCGGACCGAGCGCGGCGAGGCTTCGCTCTCCGACGTCTACCGTACAGTTGGTACGGGGCGGCACAGCTCCACGTGGCGGCGGGCGGCAGCCTTCCTCGGCCCCGGCTACATGGTGGCGGTCGGCTACATGGACCCTGGCAACTGGGCGACCTCGCTCGCCGGCGGATCGAAGTTCGGCTATGCGCTGCTGACCGTCGCACTGCTTTCGAACATTATGGCAATCGTGCTGCAATCGCTTTGCGCGCGTCTTGCGATCGGCTCAGGCCGCGACCTGGCGCAGGCCTGTCGCGATGCCTATCCGAGCTATGTTGCAGTGCCGCTCTGGGCCTTTGCGGAAATCGCCATCATCGCCACCGATATTGCCGAAGTGATCGGCACGGCGATCGGCCTCAATCTGCTTTTCGGAATTCCGCTTGAAATCGGCGTGCTAATCACCGCGCTCGACGTGTTCGTCATCCTTCTGCTGCAGAGGCTTGGCTTCCGCTGGATGGAGGCCTTCATCATCACGCTGCTCGGCGTAATCGCGGTCTGCTTTGCGATCCAGATTTTCCTTGCCGACCCGCAATGGGGTGCTGTCATCAGGGGCTTCCTGCCTACGCCTGAGGTCGTCACCAACCCGGAAATGCTCTACCTGGCGCTCGGTATTCTCGGCGCGACCGTAATGCCGCACAATCTCTACCTTCACTCCGGCATCGTGCAGACGCGCTCCTATGGCCATACCGTGCCGGAGAAGAAGGAAGCGCTGACCTTTGCGACCCTCGACTCCACCGTGGCGCTCTGCTTCGCGCTCCTGATCAACGCCTCGATCCTGATCCTTGCCGCGGCTGCCTTCAATGCCAACGGCAAGACCGATGTGGTGGAACTTGGTGAGGCGCATTCGCTGCTGTCACCGCTGCTTGGCCTTGCCATTGCGCCTACGCTCTTCGGCATTGCGCTGCTCTGCTGCGGCTTGAATTCCACGGTCACCGCCACGCTTGCCGGGCAGATCGTCATGGAAGGCTTCCTGAAAATCAAGCTGAAGCCTTGGGTACGCCGCCTGATCACCCGCGCCATCGCCATCGTTCCCGCGGCTTTCGTGACGATCTGGTACGGCGATCAGGGCACGGCGGAGCTGCTGATCTTGACCCAGGTGGTGCTCAGCCTGCAGCTTTCCTTTGCCGTCTTCCCGCTTGTGATGTTCACAGCCAGCAAGGCGAAAATGGGCGAACTGGTCGCCCCGAAGTGGCTCAGCGCCATCGCCTATGTGGTCGCTATCGTGATCGCCGGCCTGAACGTCAAGCTGCTCTTGGACTTCGTGACCGGGGGCTAGAATTTGTTCTCAGGCAATTCCGGAATCGATTTTCTTCGCAATTCCGAACGGAAAACCGCTGCACAGGTTTCCTGGAATTGCTTCAGAGCCTGCCATAGGCCGCACGGCCATTGTTGAAATCATCGACGAGAGGGGAGAACTTGTGGCTCCCCTCTTCGTGCATGATGAGGGGGGCACGCAGCGATAGCCTTGCGCGAGAACCCTTGATCGCCGTCACGAGGATGCGGACGGCGTTTTCCCCTTCACGCGGATGAATGGCGGTGATCTCGATGCCGCCGAAGCGCCTGCCGCAGGCGTCGATGATCTCGGCGATCGATTGCGGCCTTGCGATCAGCGACAGTTGTCCGCCCGGCGTCGTGATGGCCCCGGCCGTTCGGATCCAGCTCTCGAAAAGGCCATCTGTCATGGCATGGGCTTCAGCCTTCAGCGCATCCGGCGTCCTGCGGTCGCCGGCATCGTTGAAAGGCGGGTTCATAATAACGTGATCGAAGCTTTCGTCGATCAAGCCTGCGTCATTGCGTGCCTTGGCGGTCAGCGTGACATCGGCCTCAACGACCGAGACGCGGCCCGCCATGTGGGCATTTTCCGGGAGTGCCGTGCTGCGGCGAGCGTAGTTAGCCATCTCCGCCGAACGCTCGAAAAGCACGACCTCGGCCTTCGGAAGGCGGGAGGCGACGGCAAGGCCGGCAGCACCCGCTCCGGCCCCGAGATCGGCCACTCTTATGGGGCGATCGTCGGCAATGAGGGCCGCGAGCAGCATGGCATCCATGCCGGCACGATGCCCCCTGCCCTTTGGCTGGACGATGTGGAAAAGGCCGCGATGAAAGGCGTCTATGGTGTCAGTCACCGCCTGCGTCATCTTTTCACTTCCGCTCGCGCAATTCACCGCCAAGACCCGCATCAGTAAGGATGCGACGGGCTTGATCAGCCATCGCCTCATCGACCAACAGGCGGCGCGGCAGCATGCCGAGCGAGCCCTCCAGCACGCTCATGCCCTGATCGGCGATGAAGCACGCAATTCCCGCATCCTTCATGAGACTCTCGGCAAAAGAGAGCAGAACGGGATCGTTTGCGCGGATAAGTTCATGCATTTGCCGTCATTTTCCCTTCCGAATTTGCTGGCAGCGACAATTCACCCCTTGCCGCCTCCATCGCCCCTTTCTATTGTCAAAGGCAACGAATGAACAGGAGTCCGGGTCGTTGGGCGTGGTCATACCGCTTGAAGAAAACAAAAACAAACTGGCTTCCATCAAGCCGCTGGTGGACCTCACCAAGGCTGATATGGAGCGGGTGAACCAGCTTATCCTTTCCAAGGCCGGCTCCGATGTCCAGATGATCCCGGAGGTGGCGAACCATCTCATCTCCTCCGGCGGCAAGCGCCTGCGGCCGATGCTGACGCTCGCTGCGGCCTCGCTCTTCGGCTACAGGGGCGAGAACCACGTCAAGCTCGCCACCTCAGTCGAGTTCATGCACACGGCAACGCTGTTGCATGACGATGTGGTGGACGAAAGCGACTTGCGTCGCGGCAAGTCGACCGCGCGGACGATCTGGGGCAACCAAGCGAGCGTTCTCGTCGGCGACTTCCTGCTCGGCCAGGCCTTCCGCATGATGGTCGAAGTCGGCTCGTTGGAGGCGCTCGACGTGCTTTCCTCTGCCGCCTGCGTCATCGCCGAGGGCGAGGTGCTGCAGCTTTCCGTCGCTAAGAACATGGAAACGACCGAGGACGACTATCTCTCCGTCATCCGCGCCAAGACGGCCGCTCTCTTTGCCGCTGCTGCAGAAGTCGGACCCATCGTTGCCGAGACCAGCAAATCCAACCGCAACGCGCTGAAATCCTACGGCATGAATCTCGGCCTCGCTTTCCAGCTCGTCGACGACGCGCTCGATTACGGCGGCAAGGCTGCCGATCTCGGCAAGAATGTCGGCGACGATTTCCGCGAAGGCAAGATCACTCTTCCGGTCATCCTGGCCTATCGCCGGGGCACGCAGGACGAGCGCGCCTTCTGGCGCGATGCGATCGAAGGCGGCAATAGCAGCGATGCCAATCTGGAAAAGGCGCTCGGCCTGATCACCAAATATGGCACGCTGAACGACACGATCCAGCGGGCCGTGCATTACGGCACGATCGCACGGGATGCGCTGGCACCGCTGCCGGACAGCCCCTGGAAATCGTCCCTGATAGAAGTCATCGATTTCTGCATCGAGCGCGTGAACTGAAGCGTGCCTCGATGAAAGGCATGTCTTTGCAGCAAAGCCGCCGCACGCTTTTGCGCGGCGGCGCTTTAATCAAACGTCCTTGAACGTGGGCTGAATTTCTTGCAGGGCCGCTTCAAAAAAGCCATCCTGTTGTGAATCAGTGTTTGCAACTGATTTTGCGGCTGGCCCATTGAGTCGGCCGTCCTGAAGAAAGGTTTTCTAATGCGGCAGAGATTTGTCACCCGTCTCCTTTCGAGCGCAGCCCTGGCGGCGGTGCTTTCGCTCGGCGGGATCGGCGGTGTGAGTGCCGAGGACGCGGCCAAGGCGGATGATGCCGGCAAGACCGTGACCTTCGATCCGGACAGCGTTTCCACCTTCTCGGGCGCGTTTCTCGCTGCCCGCACGGCCGATGTGGATCACGACTATCCGACGGCGATCGAGCTCTACAAGAAAGCCTTGCAGATCGAGCCGGGCAACCCGGAAATCCGCCAGCGCCTGATGATCTCGCTGCTGCTCAACGGCGATATCAAGGACGGCGTGAAATATGCCAACGACTTGAAGGGTGACCCGACCGTCGAGCGGATAACCACGATCGTGCGCGGCATGGACGCGATGCGCCGCGGCGAGTTCAAGACGGCGGAATCGATCCTGAAATATGACGGGCCGAACGATCTCGACCGCATGATGAACGACCTTCTGCTGGCCTGGGCGCGTGTCGGCGCCGGCCGCGGCAAGGAAGGGCTTGCCATGGTCGAGAAGATGAAGGGACCGGATTGGGTCCGCATCTTCCAGAACTACAATGCCGGTGCGATCGCGATCGTTAACGGCGACGTCAAATCCGCCCGCCAGCATCTCAATGATGCCGTGCTGGACAAGGAAGGCGGCGCAACGGCACCCGACACCTTCATGCGCGCCATCATGGCGCTCGCCCGCCTCGAAGCCTCGCAGGGCAACAAGCAGAAGGCGCTCGACGCTGTTTCTGTCGGCGACAATCTGCTGCCGAACTACACGCCGCTGAACGCGCTGCGCGACAGCATCGAAAAGGGCGAGAAGCAGGAGCAGCAGGTCAAGAGTGCCGAAGAGGGCGCAGCTGGTGTGCTCTTCTCGGTCGGCGGCGCGCTGAACCGCGATGGCGCCGAGGACATTGTCTCGCTCTATCTGCAGACGGCCAATGCGCTCGATCCGAACAGTGCCGACACGCTGGTGCTGCTCGGCGGCATTGCCGAAAAGCAGAACCAGATGGACCGAGCGATTGCGCTTTACCAGAAGGTGCCGGCGAATTCGCCGATGCGTCGTATATCCGAACTGCAGCTGGGCCTCGCGCTCGCGCAGGGCGGCAAGGTGGACGAGGCCCGCAAGCACCTGCAGTCGCTGATCGCTTCCGACCCGACGGATGTCAGAAGCTACCTCGCCTATGGCAGCGTGCTTTCCGACGCCAAGGATTATCAGGCGATGGCCGATAATTACGACAAGGCTGTCGAAGTGATCGGGCCGCTGCCGGGCCGCGCCGACTGGAGTGTCTTCTTCCAGCGCGGCATCGCCTATGAGCGGCTGAAGAAGTGGGACCAGGCGGAGCCGAACTTCCGCAAGGCGCTCGACCTCAATCCGAACCAGCCGCAGGTTCTGAATTATCTCGGCTATTCCTGGATCGACATGAACCGCAACCTCGATGAAGGCCTTGGGATGATCAAGAAGGCCGTCGAGTTGCGTCCTGACGACGGTTATATCATTGACTCGCTGGGCTGGGCCTATTTCCGCCTCAACCGTTACAACGATGCTGTCGATGAGCTGGAACGCGCGGCGCAGATCAAGGCTGGCGACGCGACGATCAACGACCATCTCGGCGATGCCTACTGGCGGGTCGGCCGCAAGCTGGAAGCCGTCTATCAATGGAACCGGGCGCTCGCCTCCGAACCCGAGGAAGCTCAGATCCCGAAGATAAAGGAAAAGGTCGCCAACGGCCTGCCGGCGCAGGATGATGACTCCAAGACCGTCGACAAGAAGCAGCCGGACCCGCAGCCGGTGACGCCGCCGCCGGTCGACAAGAAATCCTGAGGCCGCATGCCTGACATGGGCATGCCACTTTCCGTGACAGGCGATTTCGCCGTTACCGAAGATGCCTGCGCAAAAATCAATCTGGCCCTGCATGTGACGGGCCAGAGGCCTGACGGTTACCACCTTCTTGAAATGCTGGTGACATTTGCGCGCCATGGCGACCGGCTGGGCTTTGCGCCTGCCGATGCCGATGATTTCACGCTTTCCGGCCAGTTCGCCGATGTGCTTGCCGATGACCCCGGCACCAATCTGGTGCTGAAGGCGCGTGACCTGCTGCGGGAAGCGGCAGGCGGCGCTGCGCCCGTGCGCATCCATCTGGAAAAGAATCTGCCGGTCGCTTCCGGAATCGGCGGCGGCTCTGCCGATGCGGCGGCGACGCTGCGCGGGCTGATGCGCCTGTGGGGCGTGACGCTTCCCACTGAGATCGTTGCCGCCCTCGCGCTAAAGCTTGGGGCCGACGTGCCGATGTGCCTGAAAAGTACCCCGCTGATCGCACGCGGTATCGGCGAAAAGATAGAGACGGCCGATGCCCTGCCCTCCTTCGCCATGGTGCTCGCCAATCCGCTGAAAGGCGTTTCCACGCCGGAGATCTTCCGCCGGCTTGTCACCAAGAATAATCCTCCGCTGGTCCTGAAGAGGACACCGCACTGGATGGAAGCCATACGGGCGACACGCAATGATCTTGAGGTGCCGGCGCGAGAGTTGGTTCCCGAAATCGCCGAGATTTCAAACATGCTCGCGGCAGAAGGCGCGCTTTTCACCCGCATGTCCGGCTCTGGCGCGACCTGCTTCGGCATCTTCGAGACACCCGTTGCTGCGCTGCGCGCCGCTGAGCGTCTTCACGCGGCCCGCACAGACTGGTATTTCCAGTCGACAGAGACTTTCGCAGGAGGTGCATGATGGCAGGCCTGGACGAAAAACGAGCTTTTATACCCCTCGGCATTGCGGTTCTGACCGTTTCGGATACGCGTACGCTGGCCGACGACAAATCCGGCGATACGCTGGTGGCACGGATTGCAGAAGCGGGACATCAGCTGGTCGACCGCGACATCGTGCCTGACGACCGCGAGAGGATCACCGCGCGCGTGCGCGCCTGGACTGAAGCCAAGGAGATCGACGTCGTCATCACCACGGGCGGGACCGGCTTCACCGGCCGCGACGTGACGCCCGACGCGCTGGAGCCGCTCTTCGAAAAGCGGATGGATGGGTTTTCGGCCGTGTTCCATCGTATTTCCTACGACAAGATCGGCACCTCGACGATCCAGTCGCGCGCTACGGCAGGTGTTGCCAACGCCACATTCATCTTCGTGCTGCCGGGCTCGCCCGGTGCCTGCAAGGACGCTTGGGACGGCATCTTGAAGGGACAGCTCGACTACCGGCAGATGCCCTGCAATTTCGTGGAGATCATGCCGCGGCTGGACGAACATCTCAAGCGCGGCGCGACGAAATAGACTGGTTACAATAGCGGCATCGCTATGTCGCAAGGCCCGGCAGAGTGGGCATCGTTTCCCAGCTGTCACCTGATAGCAGCACGCAGCTTATGCCATGAACGTCGGTGACGACGAGCGTCCAGGTGCCGCTTTCGGCGGCATAGACCTCAAGAATGGCGTTCTGGTTAATCAGTCCGACTGCAGTGAGCTTTTCACCAAAGTTGCTGCCCAGGAAATTGACGATCTCGGATCGGCCTGCGCAACTGCGCATCATCTGCGATGCTGCCGGATGCGGATGCGCGATCACCAATGTCGTCAATATGACGGCCAGCAGGCCGTGGACCATATTGCGTAGCATGACGCACCTCCTTTCACCGAGAACCCGGCAGAAGAGGAGATTTTCGCTGACCAGCTCTGCCGTTCACCGGCATTCCATGGCCATCCGTTGCGAAGCGAGGCGCTTCGGCGGCGCCATACCCAGATTATAGCGCGAAATCCTATTGGGCGCCATCTTTTCGCAATATCGAGGAGTGCAGCTACCGCGCGGCGCGGGCGACCCAGGAGGGAATCAATTCGCTGGAGAGTTGGCGCGGCTTCTGTGCCTTGACGAATTCAGCAAGACGCATGCCGCTCTTTGCAGCTGAAATGGCGAGTTTCTTCGGCATGAGCAGGCCGAGTTCCAGTGGCGGCTTGGCACGGCCGACGCGCTGGAAAAAGGGGCGGCGATAGCCGCGTGAGGCGGTGAAGCGCGCAGGGACCTTGTTCAAGGCCACATATTCCGAGACTTCGTCAATCCAGCCTGCCTGCGGTCTTGCGCCGGGTTCGACGAAGAGCAGCCATTCGCCGCGAGCGGAACGGATGATGTCCTTGATATCCCACTGCGAATGGAAACGGCAGCCGGCGGCATCCGCCACCCGCGAGGTACCGTCGCGCGAGCCGTGATCGAGCACGACCACGTCGCTGACGAGGCCTTCCACGGCGCCTGCCACCAATACCGATAGAGTCTGGGCCAGCTCAGGTTCCTGATCCTGGCATTCAAGAACGACAGTCAACATTGCCTGTTTATAGAGCGCCGCACAAAATTTTGCCAGCGCCACTTTCCCCATTTTGTTCTTGCATTGTTCTCTTTTTGCGGATAGGAATATAATCATCAAAACGAGCGGGGATCGAGCGTTTTCCGCCGCTGGAGAATCCAATGAGACCACAGTCCCTTGCAGGGCAGGCCGCATTTGCGCCCGCCAATACGGCAGATATTGCCGACGCGATGATCGCGGCCTCGGGGCTGCGTATTGAGGTTGACCGGCGGCGTGGCCGCGGCGCGGGGCTGAACCCTAGCGGCCGCTTCGAGCCCACACAGCGCGAGACCTTCGATGATGGCTGGCAGACGCTCGAGGAACTGCCGCCCTTCAAGACGGATGTGCAGATCGAGAAGCCGCGCACGGCGATCACCCGCAACGAATCTCCCGATCTTTCCTTCGACCGGTCTATCAATCCCTATCGCGGCTGCGAGCATGGCTGTATCTACTGCTTTGCCCGGCCGACGCACGCCTATATGGGCCTCTCTGCAGGACTGGATTTCGAGAGTAAGCTTTTTGCCAAGCCGGATGCGCCGAAACTTCTGGAGCGGGAGCTCGCCAAGCCCGGCTATAAAGTGCGCGTCATTGCGATTGGTACCAATACCGATCCCTATCAGCCGATCGAGAAGGAGTGGCGCGTCATGCGGCAGCTTCTCGAAGTGCTGAACAAGGCGAACCACCCCGTTGCGATCGTCACCAAGTCGGCGATGATCCTGCGCGATCTCGATATCCTCACGGAGATGGCGGCGAAGAACCTCGTCCGCGTCGGCATTTCGGTCACGACGCTTGACCGCAAGCTCGCGCGCCTGATGGAACCACGCGCTTCGACGCCGACGCGCAGGCTGGAGGCGGTCCGCGGGCTTTCCGAGGCCGGTGTGCGCACGTCAGTGATGGCCGCGCCGATCATCCCAGCGCTCAATGATCACGAGCTGGAGCGTATTCTGGATGCCGCGAAGGCCGCAGGCGCGGAAGAGGCAAGTTATGTGCTGCTGCGGCTACCGCTGGAGGTAAGCCCGTTGTTCCGCGACTGGCTGCTGCAGAACTATCCTGATCGTTATCGCCACGTCATGTCGCTGGTGCGTTCAATGCGCGGCGGCAAGGATTATGATGCCGAGTTCGGTAAGCGCATGAAGGGCGCCGGGCCTTATGCCTGGCAGATCGCCCGCCGCTTCGAGATGGCGGCAAAGCGGTTGGGGCTGACCCGGCGAAGCCTTGCCCTGCGCGACGATCTCTTCGTGCCGCCAAATGGCAGCGGCGTGCAACTTTCGCTGCTCTGACTGGTTGTTTTACGCAATTCCGGACGCAAAACCGCTGCGCACTTTTGCTGGAATTGCTCTTGTTAACGAGCTTGCGTGAGGCGTGAAGAAGACCTGCCCTGCGTCTTCTGCCTTGCGCAATTCCTGCGGATGGCCCTGACCGCACCATCCGCCGGACTGCCCCCGGCCGTCGCCGCCCTGATCCGGGGGCTTGCAGGAAATCGGGTTGGCGTGCGAGTTTCAACCGCATGAAACGTCGCACGTCACCCGATTCTCCTCTGCTTTTTGAAGAGGTCCCCCTCGTGCCGGATTTCCGGCTGGAGCTTAAAGCCCGCAAGGCTGGCCATTGGCCTGTCGCCGGCGCCGACGAGGCTGGGCGCGGGCCGCTTGCCGGACCTGTTGTGGCTGCAGCTGTGATCCTCGATCCCAAGCGTATTCCCGAGGGCCTCAACGATTCCAAGCAGCTTTCGGCGCAGAAACGCGAGGAGCTGTTCGTCCAAATTCTTGCGACCGCAACAGTCTCCATCGCCTCGTCCAGTTCCACACGCATCGACGAAACCGATATCCGCAAAGCAAGCCTCGACGCCATGCGCCGCGCGATCTGCGGCCTTTCCGTGCCGGCAAGCTATGTGCTGACGGACGGACTGGACGTGCCGACTGGGCTCGACTGCCCCGGGCAGGCCGTGGTGAAGGGCGACGCGCGATCCGTTTCGATCGCCGCCGCCTCCATCGTGGCGAAGGTGACGCGCGACCGAATGATGGCGCGCGCGCATCTGGTGTTTCCCGAATATGGTTTTGCCGCTCATGTCGGATATGGCACGGCGCAGCATCGCTCAGGCATCGAGAAGCACGGACCGTGCTCGCTGCACCGGATGAGCTTCCGGCCACTCCGCAAGGACGGCGTCGCGGTAGAGCTGAATGGGGAGATGTTGGAGGAGTAAGCTCCAGTGCGAGATTGGCTCCGTTTCCCTGCAAACCCAGGGGGATGGGAAAGTGTCAGAGACATTCCATTTGCCGTAACCACACCGAGCGTTTCGGCAGGAGCTTCCGAAAAAGGGGGATCCGTTGTTTTTCGGCTCTGCCCATCGCAGGTTCAGACATCACACCAAGCACAACAACATCCGCCAAAACAGAAAAGCCCCGCTGAGGCGGGGCTTTTCCAATCCTATAGAGCTGCAGGTCAGTTCAGACGGGTCTTCACTTCGCCGACGGCCTGACCGAAGAGCTCGGACTGAACCTTGCCATCAGCCTGCTTGCCGATAACGGATTCAGCGGCTGCGATGGCGAGATCGACTGCAGCAGAGCGAACAGCCTTCATTGCGTCGGCTTCGGCCTGCTTGATCTTCTGCTCGGAAAGAGCCGTGCGGTTGGCGACGAATTCTTCCGTCTTCTTCTTCGCCTCGGCGGTCAGCATTTCAGCTTCGCGCTCGGCAGCGGCCACGATGTGCGCTGCTTCGGCTTCAGCTTCCTTGCGCTTGCGCTGATATTCAGCGAGCAGGTGCTGGGCTTCCTCGCGCAGACGCTTGGCTTCCGCCAGCTCGTTGCGGATCTGGTCGGCGCGGTCGTCAAGCGACTTCGCCATCATGCCCGGAACCTTCAGGTAGACGATCAGCGCCAGGAAGAGAACGAGGCCAACGAAGGCGAAGAAAGTTGCATCAAAAGCAAATTCCATCGATCAAGCCTCCTTTTTGGCGGCTGCAACGGCAGCGGCGACATCAGACTGGGCAGTGGAGCCGCCGATGAGCTGTTCGACAACAGCTGCTGCGGTTTCCTCGGCGATGGCACCGACATCGGCAAAAGCCTTTGCCTTCACATCGGCGATACGGGCCTCGGCAGCCTTCAGCTTTTCGTTGAGGCTAGCCTCGACCACGCGGCGATCACCCTCGGCCTTTACCTTGGCAGCATCGCGAGCGGCAGTGCCGATCGAGTTTGCCTTGGCACGGGCAGCGGCGAGTTCGCCTTCATAGGTTGTGACAGCGGCATCGGCCTCAGCCTTCAGGCGGCCGGCCTCTTCGACATCCTGCGAGATGCGGTTGTGACGCTGCTCGAGAATGGCGCCGATGCGCGGTGCGATGACCTTTTGCATGAGCAGGTAGAAAATGACGAACGTGATCACCAGCCAGAGAAGCTGGGATGCATAGGTCGACGAATCGAAAGGCGGGAAAGGCCCACGCGCGTGCTCGCCTTCGGGGACGCCGGTCTCGGTATGGACCTCGCCGGCAGCCGGAGCGGCATGCGCATCCGTCGCGGTTCCTGCCGGAACCTCTTCAGCGTAGGCCGGGGTCACAAAATACATGCTCACCTCCAGGTGTACTGCAAATGCAAAGGATCACGGCTCGCTGTTCGCAGGCCGTGATCCATCAATCCACCGATATTAAACGGCGAAGAGGAGGAGAAGAGCGACGAGCAGCGAGAAGATGCCCAGAGCTTCCGTAACGGCGAAGCCGAATACCAGACGGCCGAACTGGCTGTCAGCAGCAGACGGATTGCGCAGAGCGCCGGAGAGGTAGCTGCCGAAGATATTGCCGAGGCCGAGAGCCGTACCGGCCATACCAAAGCAAGCCAGGCCTGCACCGATGAACTTTGCTGCTTCCGCTTCCATGTTGAACTCCTTTGAAATGGTTGTTGCGGCGAATGACTGACGCCCTTTGACGTCGATGTCGTTATCCTTAGTGCCCGCCCGGATGGATCGCGTCATTGAGGTACATACAAGTCAGCACCGCAAAGACGTAAGCCTGGAGGAAGGCGACGAGGAACTCGAGACCGGTCAGGGCGACGGTCATGATGAGAGGAAGAACGGCTCCGCCGACACCGACTGCACCAAGGGCTCCAAGCGAGGCGACGAAGCCTGCGAACACCTTCAGCGTGATGTGACCAGCGAGCATGTTTGCGAAAAGACGAACCGACAATGAAATCGGACGAGACAGGAAGGAAATGATCTCGATCGAGACAACCAGCGGCAACAGAATGCCCGGCACGCCCGAGGGCACGAAGACATTAAAGAAGTGGAAGCCGTGCTTATAGAAGCCGTAGACGAGAACCGTGCCGATGACGAGGATCGCCAGCGCGAAGGTGACGATGATCTGGCTGGTAATCGTGAAGAAATACGGGAACATACCGAGCAGGTTTGCCGTCAGCACGAACATGAAGAGCGAGAAGACCAGCGGGAAGAACTGCATTCCCTTGGTGCCTGCCCCTTCCTTCAGCATGCCGGCGATGAACTCGTAGGACATTTCGGCAAGCGACTGCGAACGGCCCGGAATAATGGCGCGATTCGTGGTCGAGAAATAAAGGAAGCCAGCGGCAACGGCAGCCGAAGCCACCATGAAGAGAGATGCGTTGGTGAACGAGAAATCAATCCCGCCGATCTCGATCGGCACAATCTTGAAGATCTGGAACTGATGAGTCGGATCGTTTGACACCGGTTGCTCTCTCTCTTTGGCCCGCCTAAGAGGCGGAAATTGCACTGGGCCAGACGGCCCTATTTATCAGTGTTTTGGCGATCCAGGGGTTGGGCGACCTTCCCCGCAGCGCGCAAAACATTCAAAACGCCGGCACAGAATCCAAGAAGCAGAAGAACAATCAACCCCCAAGGCGTCGTGCCAACAAAATGGTCGAAGAGCCAGCCGAGCACAGCACCGACAACGATGGCGGAAATGAATTCGCTCGAGAGCTTCATCGCCTGGGCATAACCTTTACGGCTCTGCTCGGCACTGGCCTCCCGCGCCTCTTCCTTCCTGTCATCGACATGTCTGGAGGCTAGTTCCGCTTCCAGCTGCCGACGGCGCTGCTCAAGACTTTCTTCGCGGTCATCCGCCATCGTGCTCTCCTCCGCTCCCGTCGCCCGCAATCCCGCTACCCCGGTTTTCCGAACCACGGACGCAAAGGTTAAAGAACCTTCCGGCCCGTTCTGAAGTCGCGCGCAACATAGTTTTAGGGATTAGCATAGTCAAGGCGTAGAGAGCTTGTGTCCAGCCATAAAATAACCGCAAAAAATCAAAGATTTAAGCGGAATTTGGCCACTCGCGCCCGATTTCACCGAAAGAATCCGTCGTCGAACGGCGCCGGGCGGCGAAAAAACGGCAATCGGCGGCCCTTTTGCCGAAAGCGTGTCGCGATCCCTTGGATTCGCTGGTCACGCTTTAGGCTTTTGCTTCACGCATGTTGTTATCGCAAAACCGCTGTACAGTTTTGCGCGACATGCTTTAGCTCCAGCCGCCGCCATAGGTGCGGTAGAAGACATGCATGCCGATACGGCCGACCTTTTCCATGGTCCCGGCCCAATTCGGCCGGACGTAGACGGCATGGTAATGCGTGGCCGACCCCACCTGCGGCAGCCAGATCTTGCCGGCGGTCACGGCCATGGCAACATCGCGAGCGACGCGCCAGTGATATTGCGAATTCACACGGTCCTTGATGTTGTCGCAGGCGAAGGAAAACTGGCAGCGATTGCGCCAGTCTTCGTTCTGGTAGACGACGCCGCAAATAGTCTTGGGATAGGCGGGGTTGCGGACGCGGTTGAGGATGACCTGCGCGACGGCTGCCTGCCCCTTCACCGATTCGCCACGCGCCTCGAAATAGATGCCTGAAGCCAGGCATTGCTGCTCGCGGGCGGAAAAGACGCTGGGCGGCAGGATGCTGGCAGCCCAGGCATGGTCCTTCGGGCCGATCTGCGGCACGAAACGGCCGTCATCCTTGTCGGTCAGGATGGAATCGAAAGGCGACTGGCGGGAATAATCCGGTGCGGCAGGTGCATAGGCCGTCGCCAGCACATCCGCCTTATTGCTGGTCACGAGGCTTGCCAGCATTGCCGGTACAGCAGTGTTCGGCTGCGGCACCGGCTGCGTCTTGTAGAAGGCCGTGGCAATCTCGATCTCCTTGCCCTTGATCGCCGGCTTCACGAAGGCAGACTTGTCCTTGAGATCGAAGACCGGGCGGAAGAGGAGTTTGGTGCGCTCAAGGATGGAGCCGGCGGAGAAATCCTTCGGCGGCTGCACCTTTTCGACGGCGACGACACGGCCCTTCTTGGCATTGCGATTGACGCGATCCTCGTCTGGGCTGCCTTCATTACCCTTCTCACCAGAGACGAAGGCAACCTTGCGGCCATCGGGCAGCACCATACCTGCACCTGATGCGATCGAGCCGGTGGCAGCGGGATCGGCAAAGGCGAGTTCTGCCTGGTGGAGGGAGCCTGCGGGCGAATTGGTCAGAACCATGCGCCAGCTTCCGCCATCACTGTCGAGACCGGCGAGCATGGTGGCAAGATCGGCATGAGAGGCGACGCTCGGGAAGATCAGCCATCCGGCCACGCCGAAGATCGCGGGAGAGACCCAATTCTGGGGCAATAGACGCAGCTTGCTGCGGAAGCGGCCATTTCGACGCAACGCGGACTCCGGGCATGGGACGCGGGAACAGTCCCAAGAAAATCTCGCATTAACCTTGATAGCTGGTTAACGACCTGTCCCGGAATATGCCCATGAGGATTTCTGCATATTCTAATGCGGCTGACATTTTCGTGAGATGGATCATCTCGCCCCGCCCATTCCCGTGCCGGTCACAGAAATGGGAGAGCGCGAGATGGCGTCCTCTCTTCGCTTCCCGTCAAATGATGACGTGCGAACCCAGTTCCACCACGCGGTTGGCCGGCAGGCGGAAGTAGTCGGAGGGGTTGGCGGCCGCATTGGCGAGCGCGATGTAGAGGCGGTCCTGCCAGTAGGGCATGCCGGACTTGGCATCGGGCACCAGCTTGCGGCGGCCGAGATAGAAGGACGTCGTCATGATGTCGAACTTCAGGCCGGTCTTGCGCAGCGCCGCCAGCGCCTGAGAGACGTTCTGCGATTCCATGAAGCCGAAGAGCAGTTCCACGCGCGAGAAGCGTTCCGAGATCTGCTCGACCTTGTAGCGTTCCTGCGGCGAGACGCGCGGCTTGTTGACCGTGCGGATCGTCAGAATGACGTTGCGGTCATGGAGCACGTGGTTGTGCTTGAGATTGTGCAGCAGTGCGGCGGGTGCGGAATCCGGATCGCTGGTCAGGAAGATCGCGGTGCCCGGAACATGGGCCGGCGAATGCTCGCTCTTGCGCTCGATGGAGCTGACGAAGGAGGCAAGCGGAATATCCGTATGACGGGTCTTTTCCGTCAGGATCGCCGTGCCGCGACGCCAGGTCCACATGATGACAGTGAAGGCCGTCGCAATCATGATCGGGATATAGCCGCCGTCATGGATTTTCAGGAGGTTGGCGCCCAAGAAAATCAGTTCGAGGATGACCAGCGGCAGCAGCGCGATGATGGCAACCGGAAGCGACCAGTTCCAACGGACGCGGACGAATTCGAAGGCCATGATCGAGGTGACGACCATCGCGCCGGTGACCGAGATGCCGTAGGCGGTCGCCAGCGAATCCGAGGTCTTGAAGCCGAGCACGAGGAAGATGACGCCGAAGAACAGCACCGCGTTGACCGAAGGCACAAAGATCTGCCCGGTATTGGTCTCTGACGTGAAGAGAATTTCCATGCGCGGCAGGAAGCCGAGGTTGATTCCCTGACGTACGAGCGAGAAGGCGCCGGTGATGACGGCCTGGCTGGCGATGATCGTCGCGCAGGTCGCGAGGATGACGACCGGCAGCAGCGCCCACTTCGGATACATGAGGTAGAAGGGATCGGACATCGTCATCGGATTGCCGAGAACGAGCGCGCCCTGCCCCAGATAGTTCAGCGTCAGCGACGGGAAGACCAGCGCGAACCATGCCCACTGGATCGGGCGACGGCCGAAGTGGCCGAGGTCTGCATAGAGGGCTTCAGCACCCGTCACCGTCAGGAAGACGGCGCCGAGAACAACGATGCCGTAGAACCCCTCATGCAGCAGGAAGCTGATGGCATAATAGGGATTGAAGGCGGCAAGGATGCCGTAGTCATCGGAGATATGAGCGATACCGGCGGCGGCCATGACGAGGAACCAAAGCGCCGTGATCGGGCCGAAGAATCGCGCGACCGCCCCTGTGCCATGCGACTGCACGACGAAGAGCAGTGCCAGAATTGCTACCGATATGGGCACGATATATTCCGACAGCTGCGGCGTGACGAGCTTGATACCTTCGACCGCTGACAGAACCGAGAGCGCCGGGGTGATCATGGCATCGCCGAGGAAGAGTGCCGCGCCCATCAGGCCGAGCAGCATCAAAAGCGCTGTGTGGCCATTGGCGGTCTTCATCAGGAGGGCGAGCAGCGACAGCGTGCCGCCTTCGCCGTCGTTGTCGGCGCGCAGCAGGAAGAGCACGTATTTGATGGTGACGATGATCGTCAGAGCCCAGATCATCAGGGAAATGAGGCTGATGACCTCGAAACGGGTGAGACCATCATGGGCGACCGGCTTCAGCGCTTCGCGGAAGGCATAAAGCGGGCTCGTGCCGATATCCCCGTAAACGACACCTACAGAGCCTAGCGCAAGATAAAAGAGCTTGCGCGGCGTAAGGTTACGTTCTTGAGAATGGCTTTCTTCAGACATGAAGTAATTACAGGCTCCTCAGAGCCAGCCTTTCCAGCGGAAAAAGAAGAAGGGAATGACGGCGGAGATCACCATGAGGCCCAGCGAGTAAGGATAACCCGCGGCAAGGTGCAACTCCGGCATGAACTCGAAATTCATGCCATAGATGGAGGCGACCAGCGTCGGCGGCAAGAACACGACCGAAGCAATCGAAAAAATCTTGATGATGGCATTCTGCTCGATGTTGATGAGGCCGAGCGAGGCGTCGAGCAGGAAGGTGATGTTGCCGGCGACGAAGGACGCGTGTTCCGAAAGGGACTGGATGTCGCGCGAAATCGTCCGGCAGAGTTCCTTGGTTTCCTGATCGTGCTGCACGACAGGGATCGTATAGAAGAAGGTGAGAAGGCGCGAGAGCGAACCGAGACTATCACGCAGCTTGCTGATCATGCGGTGATGGCCGGCAATGTCCTTCAGCTTCTCTTCCAGATAGTTCGAGGGCTTGCGTACCTTCTTGGCGCGGTCACCGAACACATGCACCGAGAGGATGTCCAGGCGAGACACCGACATTTCCAGAACTTCGGCGGTGCGATCGACGATGGTTTCCAGGAGCTTGGCAAGAAGGGCGGCGCCGCTGCGCCACTGCTCCGGTACGCGATGCAGGGCGGCGATGAAGAGTGCGAAGGACTTCGGATGGGCGTAGCGGATGGTCACCAGCTTGTCGCCGGCAAGGATGAAGGCGACATCTGTCAGGGTCGGCGCTTCCGTTTCCGCTTTCCATATCAGCGAAGCAGTCATGTATACGGCGTTATTTTCGACATAGAGGCGGGCTGACGGCTCAATCGCCCTGAGATCGTCGCGGGTCGGCACTTCGATGCCAAGGATCGTTTCGACATGCAGTTCCTCCTCGCGAGTCGGTTCGACCATGTCGATCCATACCACATCCGCCGGAAACTCCGGAGGATTGGCAAGATCACGGATCTCGACCGACTTGCAGTTGGAACAGTATGCGGTGATCACAGCCCGCATCTCCGGCGCCGGCAGCGCCCAGCCGTCTTAGCCCTTTTCATCGAAAGCCCTTCCATGCCCACGCGAGCGCGGTGACGCCAGGGCGCACTCGCGATCGATCGTAACGGAAGCGGATAAAGAAAGTTCATACAACTCCGGTCATGTCCAGCCTTTCCGGCCGGGTTGCTCCACCGCATCGCAGTCACCAATCCTTCGATCGACAAGTCAACTCCGAATATGCAGGGAGGCCGGAACCTTCATCGACAGGCGGCCATCACAGAGCATTTGCAGACGCGCCATCATGACGCCGGCGCGCATATGAAGCAAAGCCGGAAAATAATCAAGACATCTTACGTGAACTGCGCCCTTTCATCTCATTTCCCCCACAATTCGAGGTGAGTGGCCAAGTGATTCGCGCTATTCGAAGACGATCGCAGGCGCTTCGCGCTGCGGCTTTTCACCGACCTGTTCCCAGACCTTGGCAGCGATGGCACGGTAGATGCCGGCAACAATGCCATTCGGATCGGAGGCGACAAGCGGCGTTCCGGCATCCGAGGTCTCGCGGATATTCATGGTCAGCGGCACTTCACCGAGGAAGGGTACGCCGATGCGCTCGGCCTCCCTGCGGGCGCCGCCGTGGCCGAAGATGTCGTAACGCGTGCCGGTATCGGGCGCGACGAAATAGCTCATGTTCTCGACGATGCCGAGAACCGGCACTTCGACCTTGCGGAACATGTTGAGGCCCTTGCGGGCATCGATCAGCGCCAGATCCTGCGGTGTGGAGACGATCACGGCGCCGGCGAGCGGCACCTGCTGGGCCATGGTGAGCTGAGCGTCACCGGTGCCGGGCGGCATGTCGACGACGAGAACGTCGAGTTCACCCCAGGCGACTTCGCGCAGCATCTGCAGGAGGGCGGACTGAACCATCGGTCCGCGCCAGATCATCGCGGTTTCCTCATCGACAAGGAAGCCCATGGACATGACCTTGAGGCCGTAATTCTCCATGGGATTGATGATACGGCCATCGATCTGGGTCGGGCGGCCGGAAATCTTCAGGAGGCGCGGCATCGAGGGGCCGTAGATATCGGCATCGAGAATGCCGACGCGAAGACCATTCGCCTGCAGGCCGAGTGCCAGATTGACCGCCGTCGTCGACTTGCCGACGCCGCCCTTGCCCGATGCGACGGCGATGATGGCGCCGATGCCGGGAACGCCGATCTTGGCGGTGCGCGGCGGCTGCTGCGGGGCATGGGAGTGGCCGTGATGGCTGTGGTCAGCCTGGGGAGCGGGGCGCGCTGCGGGCGCATTTGTGGCGGCCTTCTTGTCTGCCGTCAGCGCCACGAGCGCACCTTTCACACCCGGCATTTCCTTGATCACACGCTCGGCAGCAAGCCGCAGCGGCTCCAGTTCCTTGGCGCGTTCGGCCGGCACGGTGATCGAGAAATAGACCTTGCCATCGGAGATGAAGACATCGGAAACCATGCCGAGTTCGACGATGTTGTGCTCCAGATCCGGCCCGCGCACGGTCTTCAGCGTTTCCAGAACCTGTTCCTTGGTGACCTCGGTCATTCCGCCCTCACTGCTTTTTCGTCTTCAGTAAATAGTGGAGGCCAGCAGCTTCGCCAAACAAAATCGGGCGGCAGGCACATCTCGCATCAAAGGAAAGGCAGCGCGTTCTCTCTCCGTTGCGGTCATCAAGTCCGCTGGGCTCTCGCCCTGATGACCGCAACGGACTCCCCGAGAACCGGCGCAATTCGGGGCGAATTAGAGCAAGCGGAAAAAAAGGCCAGAAAAAAATGAACGATATCGTCCGGTTTTGGAACAGGGCAAAAGGTGGTTGCCCAAACGCAACAACCGCCGCCGATATCGGAACGCCGGGAGAAAAGCGGCAGCGATATCAGACGGCGGCGTGTCGGTCGCGCCGTTGAGCTGGCGCTGTTTTCAAAGTCCCCTCTGGACCTCTGCTGATAACGATGCACGAAGCATGCCAACTGCAGAATCCCGTGAAAAGGATGATAATTGTTCAGTCCAGTGCCACCAGCAAAGGAAATGGCGCTCACATATTGAGCACGGCGGCGCCGACTGACAATATTTTAGGCCGGCATTGGCTAGTTAATCAGGGGCCTACTTAATCGGAGCCTACTTGATGAGGCCGATGCGTAGCGCCTTGGCGACGGCCTGCGTGCGGTTGACCGTATCCAGCTTCTTGGTGGCTCGGTTCAGGTAGTGATTGACCGTATGCTCCGAGAGATCGAGGATTTCGGCAATCTCGGCACTGGTCTTGCCGGCGGCAGTCCAGTTGAGGCAATCAATCTCGCGGTCGGTCAGCGTATCGGTTATGCGCGTATCGAGATTGCGGATCTCGGCCAGACGATCGAAGACATGGATCGCGATATAGCTGAGCTCGCGCATCTCTACCGGGGTGAAAGGCTCGCGATCACCGGCGAAGGAGACTGCACCGCGCGCGCCTGACGGTTCATGCGTCGGAAAATAGGCGCAGCGCATCATCTTGAAGCGTTCGAAAAGGGTTGCAACAATACCTGTCTTGCCGTCGTCGCGGGGCCAGTTGGTGCGCGACGTATCGTAGAAGAAAGGCAGGGTCGACGTGCGCAGCCGCCGCAGGACCGGGCTGTTCACCATCAATCCTTCCTGATCGTAGATGGACAGCAATTCCGCCGGCCAGCTGGTGATGATCGTATTGCCCTGCAGGTCGAAGGAGGTAATCGGCGGCAGGTTCAGAACCATGAAGGCCCGGCTGCGATAGGCCTCGGTCACCCGCTTCATGAAGCGGAAGATGTCGAACTGGGTCTTTAGACTGGCGACCTCCTGGACATAGGCGTCTTCCACCGAAGTTTGCGGTAAGCTTGCCATCAGATTTTTCGCCTTCGAACCGAGCTTTGGGTAAACCGCTGGCAGCCTGTGTAGAAAAACGCTCAGGTGCAGGGTGGGTTACACAACCCCCGTCAGATCAATAGGATTCAGCCTCGGCGTGCAGCGCGTTCGGCCGGTGAATTGGTGATGATTTCGCGGACGACCCCAGTTGGCGTGATTCGCCGTCAAATCTCAATAATGCACTCATCATAAGCATGCTATGTATACGACGTCCAGCAATGACCGCGGTCAAATCGGTTTCAACGCCTCGGCCCGAGGCGGATGCGCATTTCGTCCATGATTTTCCGTGCAGTCACCTGAACCGGAACGACCCATTCCTGGAGAAGTTCCATCGACAGCCGGTAAGCGGGACCGGTGACAGAGACCCCGCCGATGAAGGAGCGATCGTCCGACCAGATGGGGGCAGCCACACAGTGGATGCCCGCTTCGTGCTCCTCGCGATCGAAAGCATGACCGGCCGCAGCGATTTCGCGGATCTCCGCCAGCAGGCTTTCAGCGTTCACATGCGTCGCCGAGGTGAAGCGGTTGAAATGCAGACCGGGCAGCAGTTCCTCGATTTTATCTCGTGGGAGCACCGAAAGGGCCGCCTTGCCGACACCGGTGCAATAACAGGGCGAGGCATTGCCGATCTGTGAATACATACGCACCGGCTGGTGTCCTTCGACCTTGTCGAGATAGATGATGGAGGAGCCGCGCAACACGCCGAGATGGACGGTCTCTCCCGTCTCCCGATGAAGGGCGGCCAGATGCGGCGCGGCAATCAAGCGGAATTCGTTGCGTGCCCAGCTTCGTGAGGCGAAATCGAGTAGCCGGAGCCCAGGCGCATAACGGCCTTCGGCGTCAAGTTCAAGGAGCCCTTCCTCCACGAGATGGCCGAGTTGTCGGTGCAGCGTGCCGCGCGGCTGATTGGCAAGTGCGAGGATATCGGTGAAACGCAAGGGGACATCGGCATGGGTGACTAGATCGAGTAGCACCATGAGCTTGCCGAGCGTGCCAGTGTCACGCGACGCGCCTTTGTCATCTGCCTGCGCCATGCTGTCGCCGCTAGAGCTCATTGCCTTTCCTACCCTTGACAGAAAAGGCAGCCTAGTCGGATAATTCCATATAGTCAAATTAAGTTCCAAATAGTGGAATAAATAGCATGCCCGGAGGAGAGACGGTGAGCGCTATGTCTGCACAATTCCCCGAATTCAGGGATCGCACGGTGTTGGTGAGCGGCGGAGGTTCCGGCATCGGCGCTGCCCTCGTCGAAGGTTTCGCAAGGCAGGGTGCAAAGGTTTCCTTCCTGGATATCGCCGAGGCAGAAAGCCGGGAACTGGCGGAACGGCTTTCGGGAGAGACTGCGCATCCCGTCAGCTTCTACCACACCGACCTGCGCGATATCGATGCCATCAGGCGCGCGGTGAGCGAGGTTGTCGAAAAGTCCGGACCGATCCGGGTGCTCGTCAACAATGCCGCCTGGGATGACCGGCACGAATTCGACGATGTGACCGAGGACTATTGGGACAATAATCAGGCGGTCAATCTGCGCCATGTCTTCTTTACCTCGCAGGCGGTTGCCCCTTCGATGCGGGCAGCCGGCGGTGGAGCGATCATCAATATGTCGTCGATTGCTTTCAAACTGAACATGGGCGTCTTTCCCGCCTATGCCGCCGCCAAGGCGGCAGTCGTCGGCCTGACGAAGAGCATGGCTGGAAGGCTTGGCCCTGAGAATATCCGCGTCAACTGCATCCTGCCGGGCATGGTTGTGACCGAGCGGCAGATGAAGCTATGGCTGACGGAGGAAAGCATTGCCCGCTCCGTGCAGGGGCAATGCCTGAAGATCGTATTGAAGGCCGACGCGATTGTCGGTCCGGCTCTGTTTCTTGCATCCGACTGCGCAGCCGGCATGACCGCGCAGTCCCTTATCGTCGATGGAGGCGTTCTCTAATGGCAAATCCCGCTTATGTCGCGGTGGACTGGGGCACCAGCAGCTTCCGGCTTTGGCTTATCGCTGCTGACGGCAGCATTCTTGCCGAACGGCGCAGCGGCGAAGGCATGACGACGGCCGCCAAGACCGGCTTTTCCCAGGTTCTCGAAGGACATCTTGCAGCAGTTGAAGCGCCTGATGACCTGCCGGTCATCGTCTGCGGCATGGCGGGCGCGCGGCAGGGCTGGGTTGAGGCGGGTTATATCGACGTACCGGCTTCGCTTTCCTCGATTCTATCAGCTGCGGTCTCCGTGCCCGGCGAAAGCCGTGACGTACGCATCCTGCCGGGCCTTGCCCAGCGCGATGCGGCGACGCCGGATGTCATGCGCGGCGAGGAAACGCAGCTTCTCGGCGCGCTCGGGCCTGAGAGCAAGGGCACACAGGCCGTCTGCATGCCTGGCACGCATTCCAAATGGGTGCATGTCAAGGATGGCAAGGTCACCGGCTTTTCCACTTTCATGACCGGTGAGCTTTTCGACGCCATCACCAAGCATACGATCCTCATGCATGCCGTTGCTGGCGCCGAGGACCAGCCGGCCGATGCCGCCGCCTTCCAAGCGGCGGTTGCTGCGGCCTTCGAGCGGCCGGCGCTCGCGTCGAACCTGATTTTCACCGCCCGCTCCGGCCAGCTTCTGCACGGTATTTCGGCGGCGGCCGCACAGGCCAAACTGTCGGGTACGCTGATCGGCCTCGAAATCGCCGGCGCGCTGCAGGATGCCGGAAAGGATACGGCCATTACGCTCGTTGCTTCCGGGCGCCTGCAGGCGCTTTACGAGCAGGCCTTCCGCACGCTCTCCCTTTCCTTCACCGCCATCGATGCCGATGCCGCCGTTCGCGGCGGGCTTTCGGCCGCTGCCCAAGCCATCTGGCCAAACTGAGCCATCTGGCCGAACTAAGAAAGATACCTCCCATGAACCGTATCCCCTTCCCCGACATGAAGCGTCCGCTGATCGCCATTCTGCGCGGCATCAAGCCCGAGGAAACCCAAGCCGTGGTCGGCGCGCTGATCGAAAACGGTCTGACGGCAATCGAAATCCCGCTGAATTCGCCGGAGCCCTTCAAGTCTATCGAGATCGCCGCAAAGATGGCGCCTGACAATGTGCTGATCGGCGCTGGTACGGTGCTGACGACAGAGGCGGTCGACAGCCTGCACGATGCCGGCGGCAAGCTGCTGGTCACGCCGAATGTCGAACCCGACGTGATCATCCGCGCCCGCGACTATGGCATGGTGACCATGCCCGGCGTCTTCACGCCCACAGAAGCGCTGCAGGCAGCTCGCGCGGGTGCGACCGGCCTCAAGTTCTTCCCCGCCAGCGTTCTGGGACCGTCAGGCATCACGGCAATCCGCGCCATCCTGCCGCCGGAACTGGTGATTGCGGCTGTCGGCGGCGTGTCGGACAAGAACTTTTCGGATTACACCAAAGCCGGCATTTTCGCCTTCGGCTTGGGCACCAGCATCTACAAGCCGGGAATGACCGGAGCAGAGGTTGCCGAGCGCGCCAAGGCAACCATCTTAGCCTATGACACAGCCATAGGAGCATAGGCATATGACTGATATTTATGAATTCGAGGGCAAAACACTTTGCAATACCAATTCGGTTCTCGGTGAAGGCCCCACCTACGATCCCGGCACTAACACGGTCTGGTGGTTCAATATTCTCGGCAAGGAACTGCACGAACTCAATCTTTCGACCGATGAAAAGAAGGTGCATTCGCTGCCGATGATGGCAAGCGTGCTCGCCCGCATCGATGCCGGCCGCCAGTTGCTGGCGACCGAAGAGGGGCTGTTCGTGCGCGACGTCGCCAGCGGCAACCTGACCTTCTATGCGGCGCTCGAAAACGACAGACCGGAAAACCGCTCCAATGACGGACGCACGCATCCCTCGGGCGCACTCTGGATCGGCACGATGAGCAAGCGCGCCGAAAACCAGGCCGGCGCGATCTATCACGTGGCCGCCGGCAAGGTAACCAAGCTCTTCAGCGGTATCAGCATCCCGAACTCCATCTGCTTTTCGCCCGATGGCACGATCGGCTATTTCACCGACACGCGCCTCAGCCGCCTGATGCGGGTCATGGTCGATCCGCAGACTGGCCTTCCTTCCGGCGAGCCGATCGTCATGGTCGACAGCATGGATGAGCCGGGCGGTCTGGACGGATCGGTCTGCGATGCCGACGGCTATATCTGGAATGCCCGCTGGGGCGCTGGCGTCGTCGATCGCTACAGCCCGGATGGCTTGCGCATCGCCCGCTACAAGGTGCCGGCCGCACAGCCCTCATGCCCGGCCTTCATCGGCGCCAATGCCGACCGGCTGGCGGTGACCACCGCGTGGGAAGGGTTGGATGAGGATGCCCGCTCCACGCAGCCGAGCGCCGGCGCCCTGCTCGAACTCGGCGTTGCCGTGAAGGGTGTTTTCGATCCCGCCTATGTGATCTGAAGCACGATCTGCGGGCAGAACCGACAGTCTCGAGGGCGCTCCAATCCGGGGCGCCTTTTTGCTTCTGCGGGCCTGTCTACCGGTAAAGGTTCCGTGAAAATCGCAAAATTTTCCGTGTCTTCGTCCGGAACCAATAGAGCTACCGGTCATTTCCTCTTCGAACCGGCGCGGCAGAAATGCCTGAAAAACAGGCACTGCTACGCCAGGGATCGCTCAAGAAACGAAGGTAGGTTCGAAATGACACGCAAACTTCTGACGACCGTTGCCGCTGGCGCACTGTTTGCCTCGGCTTTCGCACCGGCGGCATTTTCGCAGACGGCTCCGCAGCCGGCGAACCCTACTGCCCCGACGCAGTCTGCGCCCGCCGATCCGGCATCCCCCGCACCGGCAGAGCCGGTCAAGCCGATGGCGCCCGCAGGTGATGCCGCACAGGCTCCAGCTCCGCCACCAAGCACCGATACGGCTCAGGCAGGTGGCGACAGCTATCTGACGCAGCAGGCCCCGGACCAGATCAGTGCCAACACCTATATCGGCCAATCGGTCTATAACGGCAACAATGAGAGCATCGGCAGCGTCAATGACCTGATCATGAAGAAGGACGGCGGCCTTGTTGCAGCCGTGATCGGTGTCGGCGGCTTTCTGGGCATCGGCGAAAAGAATGTCGCCGTTCCGATGGAAAAGGTCACCGTCGCGCAGAATACGCAGGACGGCTCCATGAAGCTGACGACCACGGAAACCGCCGAGTCGCTAAAGGCCGCTCCGGAATTCAAAACGCTGGCCATGCAGTCAGCCGAAAAGGTTCCGGCAGCAACCGACACAGCCGTGCCGACGGATAATACCGCAACGGGGTCCACGACCAACAAGTAATTTTACGGAGAGTATAGCGTAGGCGATGGCGTCTCATGGGGCGCCGTCGTTTTTTTGTGTCGAGGTCGCTATGCCGTCGCGCGTTCCGTGGAACTCGTGTCGTAGTAGTAGTTTTCATGCAGGAAGCGCAGCGTGGCGATGCCATCGGCCGGGCGGCCGAAATGATAGCCTTGCCCCATGCCGCAGCCGAGCATGCGCAGCTTCACCGCTTCCGAATAATCCTCAATGCCTTCGGCCACGACCTCCAGTTCGAGGCCTTCGCACATGGCCAAGATCGCCTTGATGATGTGCTCGGAGGCGCGGTCGGAATTGATGCGCGAGACGAAGGCGCGGTCGATCTTGATCTTGTCGAAGATGAAATCACGCAGGCGCCCGAGGCTCGACTGGCCGGTGCCGAAATCGTCAAGCGAGATGCGCACGCCCACAGCTCTCAGATCGGCAATGATGCGGTGCGCCGTGTCGGCAGAGCTCATGACAGCCGTCTCTGTGATCTCAAGCTCAAGACGATGTGGGTCGAAACCGACGCGGCCGAGGATCGACAGAATGCTGCTGCTCGTGCCCGGATCCATGAGCTGGGCCGAAGACAGATTGAAGGACAGGAAGAGTTCTCGCGGCCAGGAGAGCGCCGCTTCTGCAGCCTTGCGCAGCAACGCTTCCGACAGGGCATCGATGAAACCGCGCTCTTCGGCGAGCGGCACGAAGACGCCGGGCGAAACGAAGCCGAGATCGGGATCGTTCCAACGGGCAAGTGCCTCGAAGCCCACCACCTGATTGTTGGCGAGCGAGACGATCGGCTGGAAATGCACGTCGATCGCATCGGAAATGATGGCGTTTCGAAGCGCCTGTTCGAGCTGGGTCGCCCGTTTCATCTCCTGCGCGATCTCACGCGAATAGACGGTGATCTGACCGCGGCCGCGACGCTTGGAACGATAGAGTGCGGTTTCGGCACTCTTCAGCAGCTCCCCGCAATCCTCGCCAGCAAAGGGATAGATCGCAAAGCCGAAGGAGGCGGAAAGGCGCACATTGCGGTCGCCGAGATCGTAGGGAGCCGACAGGACCTCACGGATCATCTGGCCGAACTTCTCGGCACTCGCGCGCTCGAAGATCAGCGGCAGGACGAAGGCAAACTCGTCGCCGTCATGACGGGTGACCACCGCACCATCCGGAATGCAGGCTTTCAGACGATGAGCGACCTGACACAGGATTTCGTCACCGGCGGCGGAACCGAAGAGATCGTTGATCGGCTTGAAGCTGTCGAGATTGGCGATACCGATGGTGAAGGGCGCCGGATCGCTGGCCCGCTCGGCAGAAATCTGTATGACCTTGTCCCGCATGCGATTGCGGTTTCCCAATCCGGTCAGCGGATCGGTATAGGCCATCGCCTGGAGTTCGTTTTGACTCACAGTCATGAATGGTATTTCCGCAGACACCATCACTCCAAACCCAGGGTTTTCCTCCACACCTCGGCGAAGAATGACGGCCAAATCTTAACAATTCGATAGTAAATCGGCGGGACTACAACCCGAAGCATTCCCAAATTCTGGGGAGTTGACCGGTATTCTATTTAGATTTGAGCCTTGATTGGCTCATCCATCAGGTGCTTCTGAAACACCGTTTCCAGGATATCAGGGCTGACCGGTTTCATGATGACGTCATCCATGCCGGCCTTGGCGCATTCTGCACGATCACGCTCAAAGGCCTGTGTCAGCACGCCGATAATCGGGGTTCGTGTGCCCTGCCCCTCTTCCATCTGTCGAATGAGGCGTGAGGCTTCAAAGCCGTTGAAGACCGGAAGCGAAATATCCATCAGCACGATCTGCGGCCGGTGCTCGGCCCAGAGACGAACGACCTCTTCGCCGGTCGCTGCGATCCGATGGCGGTAACCAAGACCTTCAAGGATCTGCGTGAAGACGATCTGGTTGATGTCATTGTCCTCGGCGACGAGAACCTGCAGGCCTACGGTTTCTTCAGTCGTGGTGATTTCCCAGTCGCCTTCAGTGCCGCCGCGACCGCTGCGGTTGAAGTGGCGGGCGATCTGGAAGGTCAGCTCGTTGGCGATCTGGAAGCCATCCATGACGAGGGCCGGAATGCCGTATTGTTCGGTGAGCTCCAGGCAGCGCATCCCCATCTGGTTATCGATGATCAGGAGATCGAGCGAGATGCCGGAGGAGCTGGCAATCTCAAGGAAACGTTCCTCCTCATCCTCGCCGCGGACCGAACAGGCTTCGAAGCCGTATTTGGCGAGCGTGCGCAGCGCGGCAGTCTCTGCGGCGAGATCTGCGGTGACGACGAGGATCTTTCGGCCGGAGAAGTTTTCCGGAACGATTGCCTCCATCGCCGCCGGCTCGCGGCGCTGCGATGCGTTCGGCACCGGCACGTAGGCGCGGCGGTAGGTCTGGTTGCTGGAAGTGGTGATCTCAGAGGCCCGATTGAATTCGTCGAGATCGTCGCCGTCGCGCGGCAGATCCTGCGTGGTCGAGACGAGAAAATAACGTCCAGGCTTGCCGATCCTGTGCTTGCGGCTGACGATGTCGCGCTCGGTGCCATCGCGGGCGATCTGGCGCTGGCGGGAGACCGACATTTCGCCGGTTTCCAGCACGTGGCGGTCGCTTTCCTCGAAACGCTTGGCAATGTCAGGCGAAAACAGATCCCCGCTCTTGCGGCCGAGAACCTCGTCCGGTGTCGTCTGGTACTTCTCGCAGAAGGCCTTGTTGACGGCGACGTAGGCGAGGTTGCGATCCTTGACGAAGAGCGGGAACGGCAGATGGTCGAGAATGTCCTCGGTGAGCTGCACGCGCTCGAGATCGTAGCGCCACTGTTCCTCGCGCTTACGCGCTTCGGAAATATCGGAGATGATGGTCACGCCGTAGCCGTTCGGCAGCCGGCGCTTCAAAAAGCGCACCCAGCGGTCGGCGCCGTGGCGCTCGACGGATTCGAAACGTTCGCGCCAATGGGAG
Source organism: Hyphomicrobiales bacterium (assembly GCA_900473185.1). Classification (GTDB taxonomy): domain Bacteria; phylum Pseudomonadota; class Alphaproteobacteria; order Rhizobiales; family Rhizobiaceae; genus Rhizobium. The sequence continues at coordinate 35,305 of UCKU01000030.1, forward strand.
GCGATACGCTGAGACAACCAGTCCTCGCGGCTGAGCGAACCCGCCTCGCGCAAAAGGGTCTGCTCGCGGATGCCGGTATCGTAGACCGCACCGAGGAAATCACGAAGCCGGGCGCCCGGGCGCAGCGCATCCTCGGGCACCGGAAAGAATTCCATGACCTGACGGCTGGCAAAGATAAGAAGATCGTTGCGATCATAGATGACGAATGCAGCAGAAAGACTGTCGCATGCGGCGTCGAAAAGCACCGTCTGAAGGTCTGCCTCAGGCGGCAACGCGTCACTCGCAGATGATGTGTCCGCCTTTTCGAAGCCGGCACTCATTCATTCACATCCCACATCTGTCCGATTTTCGCAGTTTCGGAGGTATATGAATAAAATGCCGTTTTTGTCTTAAGAGCCGCTTAACAGTAGTGACCCCCAAATTTGGGGGAGAAGCCTCCAGTGTCCTCTCATGGGTTGATGAAAACCCTTTCCTCCCGGCCGCGAATCCTCGAAAATAGGGATATGGCCATCAGACAGCTCTCCGAAACGCTCATCAACCAGATCGCCGCCGGCGAAGTCATCGAACGGCCGGCGAGCGCTGCAAAAGAACTGATCGAAAACGCGCTCGACGCAGGCGCGACCCGTATCGAAATCGCAACCGCAGGCGGCGGCAAGGCGCTGTTGCGAGTCAGCGACAACGGTTCCGGCATGGATGCCGCCGATCTGGAACTTGCCGTCAAGCGGCACTGCACCTCGAAGATATCGGAGACGCTCGACGATATCCGCACGCTCGGCTTCCGGGGAGAGGCATTGCCGTCCATCGGTTCGGTGGCACGGCTCAGCATTGCAAGCCGCAGGCGTGACAGCGCGGCCGGCAACGAAATTTCCGTTGCCGGCGGCAAGATCGTGCATCTGCGACCGGCAGCCGGCAATCCGGGAACGATCGTCGAAGTGCGCGACCTGTTTTTCGCCACGCCGGCGCGGCTGAAATTCCTGAAGACGGAGAAGGCGGAAGCGGCTGCCATCACGGAGATTGTCAAGCGTATGGCGATTGCTTTTCCGGGCGTGCGTTTCGTGCTGTCTGGCCCCGACCGCTCGACGCTGGAATTTCCGGCAACCGGCGAGGATCATCTGGCACGCATGGCGCAGGTGCTCGGCAAGGAATTCCGCGACAATGCCATCGCCTTGGACGCCGAACGCGAAGACGTGCAGCTGACCGGCTTTGCCGGCGTGCCCACCTTCAACCGCGGCAATTCGGCCCATCAATATGCTTTCGTCAACGGCCGCCCTGTGCAGGACAAACTCATCCTCTCAGCGATCCGCGGCGCCTATGCCGAAACGATCCCGGCTGGCCGTTATCCCGTCGCGGTGCTGTCGATCGCGCTCGATCCGGCGCTGGTGGACGTCAATGTGCATCCGGCGAAATCCGACGTCCGCTTCCGCGATCCGGGACTGGTGCGCGGGCTGATCGTCGGCGCAATCCGCGAAGCACTTGCGCGTGACGGCAGCCGCGCGGCAACGACAGGCGCAAGCGACATGCTGCGTGCTTTTCGCTCCGGCTTCCAGGCGGCGCCACAGCGGCCGCAGGCACCATGGTCGGCGGCAACCTCCCCATCCCGGCCGTATCAGCCGAGTGCCGGTTTGGGCGAGAGGCCGCAAGCCTCCTTCGACGGGCTCGTCCATCCGACGGCCCGTTCCGAACCAGCTTTCCAGCCCGCACCACAGCCTCATGCCGCTGCCGCCGCCGAATCTTTGGCGCGCTATCCGCTTGGTGCTGCCCGGGCACAGATTCACGAAAACTATATCGTCGCCCAGACGGATGACGGCATCGTCATCGTCGATCAGCACGCTGCGCACGAGCGGCTGGTCTTCGAGGCCATGCGCAAGGCGCTGCATTCCAAGCGGCTCGCCTCGCAGGTGCTGCTGATCCCTGAGATCGTCGACATTCCCGAAGAGGATTGCGACCGGCTTATCGCGCATGCCGAAGAATTTTCCGAACTTGGTCTCGCGATCGAACGCTTCGGGCCGGGAGCCATTGCCGTGCGCGAGACGCCGGCCATGCTCGGCGAAGTGGACGCGCAGGGCCTGATCCGCCAGCTTGCCGATGAGATCGCCGAATGGGACACGGCATCCGGCCTGTCCGCCAAGCTCGAATATGTGGCGGCGACCATGGCCTGCCATGGCTCGGTGCGATCAGGACGACGGCTGCGGCCGGAAGAAATGAATGCGCTTTTGCGCCAAATGGAAGTGACCCCAGGCTCCGGCCAGTGCAATCACGGACGCCCGACCTATATCGAACTCAAGCTAGCCGATATCGAGCGGCTGTTCGGCCGGAGCTGAAAAAGCTGGCAAAACGGCTTCTCGGGGAGTATGGCAGACAGATGACAGACTGCAGGGAATGGAGCGCATGAACTTGTTCGAAGGACACGGAAACCGCGAGGCGAAGATCCGTTATCTCGACGGCGATTTCCAGATTCTGTCGCCCGGCTCCTATGTCGTCTGCGCACTGACAGGCAAACACGTCCCGCTCGACGAACTTCGCTACTGGAGCGTGGCGCGGCAGGAGCCCTATGTCGATGTTGCCTCCGCACTGGAAGCCGACCGGCGCGCCGGTGTTTTGCCGACCCAGCGCTAAGTTTTTGCCTTTGCCTCCTTGAGCCGCCGCTCACGGCAGGCTTCAAAGGCTCGGTCGATGATGAGACCGGGGGCAAGCGGGTCGGTGAAGGCCATTTCCACCTCGACGACATGGCAGCGGGTCGCAAGCTGCTCCGCCTTGCCGTGATGACCGGCGAGACGCACGAAATCCTTCGACGTCGTGACGATCGTCAGGTTCTGCTGGTCTGCGGTCATCAGAAGACCGTCGATCTCTTCCTCGCTTAAATGTTCGTGATCGCCGAAGGAGGTCGCGACCTCGACGGTTGCTCCAAGCGAACGGACTGTGCGGAAGAATTTTTCCGGATCGGCGATGCCAGCAAATGCGAGTACCTTGAGGCCTTCGAGAGCACTCTCGCCGGACACTTTCAACGCAGCCGTGAAATAGGGCTTGGCCGCACGCGCCGCAATACGGACGATACGGTCAGCCGCATTCCCGTCTCCGACCTTAAGAAGCGCGGTCGCCTGGCGCAGCTGCAGTCTAACCGGCGCACGCACCGGGCCACCTGGCACGATATGGCCGTTGCCGAGACCGCGCGTCGCATCGATCACCAGAAGCGCGTAGTCGATTGCGAGCTGCGCACTCTGAAAACCATCGTCCATGATGATGAAATCGGCGCCTTCTTCGACGAGCCGCACAGCACCATCGACACGCCTGCGGGAGATCACCGTTAGTGCTTCCTGCGCCAGCAACAGCGGCTCGTCGCCCACGGCGACTGCCCAGTGATGGGCGGGATCGACGACGGTGGTGACATCCAGCGAGCCGCCGTGACCGCGGCTCAAGAAACCGGGCTTGAGCCCCTTGGCTTTGGCGGCACGGGCAATGGCAATTGCCGTCGGCGTCTTACCGGCGCCGCCGACCGTGAAGTTACCGACGCAGACGACGGGGATCGGAACCGAAGCGCGGCGCGCATGTACCATGCGGTAGCCCGCCACACGACCATAGAGGAAAGAAAGGGGCGACAGAGCCCACGCCTGCCAACCTGCCCGCCTCCACCAGAAAGGCGGCGCTTCGGATATCATGATGCCGTCCCGTTTCCCTTGCCCTCACCCCCAGGCGAGGTCTCACAAAATCGACCGGGGCGGATTGAGAAGCCAAAACGCGTGAAAATGCAAGTCTTTGCGCGTCAGGCCAGTTGCAGATCCGGCAACAGAGCTTCGATGTGGGTGATGTCATCGAAAACATGATCGGCGGCGGCGGAGAGTGATTCACGCGAGCCTGTGCCGGTCAGAACCGCGATCGTCAGGCCGGTTTTTGCGTTCCTGCCCATATGGAGATCGTGGTTGTTATCGCCGACCATGGCGATCTCTTCCGGCTGCAGGCCCGTCGCAGCGCAGAAGCCGAGCACCATGCCGGGCTCAGGCTTGCTGCCGAAGCCGCTGTCGTAGCCGGCGATATAGTCGACATAGTCGGAAATGCCGAAGCGCAGGGCCGTTTGGCGGATCGAGCGCTCGTTGTCGCTGGAGGCGATGCCGAGCTTGAAGCCACGGCTGTGCAGGCGTCCAAAGAAGGCTGCGAGATCGGTGACCGGCACAGAGAATTCTGCGGCATTGGCAAAGAGAGTGTCGAGCTTGATCGTTAGCTCGATCACATCGAGTTTCGAGCCAGCGGCAACGAGGCCTTCCGCGATCTGGTGGGTATTGCCGGCAGCAAGCAGGCTGTCGGGAACAATATGGCCCGTGACGGGGTCCATGCCGCATGCGGCAAGCAGGTGATCGGCTAGCACCGCGTCGCCTTCGGCGGCGATATGAGCAAGCTCGCGGTTTACCGGCAGCCAGCTTTCATCATAGTCGAGCAGCGTACCGTCCTTGTCAAAGAGGATGCCCCTGATCTTCGCCTCTGCCGACATGACCGCTCCTCAGGCCTGCGCCACGGCCTTCGGCAGCAGACGCGCCTTCACCGTCAGCGGATTGACATAGGGTTCCAGCCCCTTCAACGTGGCGCTGAGCGCGCCGCGCATTTCATGCACGGACGCGATGCCGGCCTGAATCATCTTGCCGCGCGCCTCGTCATTGGTCAGCAGGTAATGCACGCCCTTCGCCAGCATCTCGGTATCGCGCACCATGCGGGCGCTGCCGCTGCGGGCGAGCTTCTGATAGGCCTCGCGGAAATTCTGCACATTGCCGCCCGAAAGGATGGCGCAGCCGAGCATGGCCGGCTCGAGCGGGTTCTGGCCGCCCTCGGCAAAGAGCGAGCGGCCGACGAAAGCCACTTCCGTTAGACGTAGATAAAGGCCCATTTCGCCGATTGTATCACCAAGGAAGATATCGATATCCGGGGTCAGAACATCGTCACGCGTACGGCGGGCGACCTTCAGCCCCTGCTTGACGAGGGCTGCCTCTATCTCGTCAGCGCGCTCGGGATGGCGCGGCACGATAATGGTTAGTTGCTTGTCGCGGTCACGCAGCGCCCGATGGACGATGCCGGCGGCATTTTCCTCGCCGTCGAAAGTGGAGATCGCCGCCCATGTCTTGCGGTCGCCGATCTGCTTCTTGTAGCGGGCGAAGACAGAGCTGTCATAGGGCGGAGCGTCGGTATCGACCTTCAGGTTGCCTGACGTGATAACCGGCACGGCGCCGAGATCACGGAAACGCTCCGCATCCAGATCGGACTGGGCGATGACGAGCGCCAGATTTTCGAAGAGCGCCTCGGCAAGCGACGGCCGGCGGCGCCAGCGGGCAAACGAGCGGTCCGACATGCGGGCATTGACGAGGATCTGCGGAATGCGGCGATGGCCAAGTTCAAGCACGGTCGCGGGCCAGATCTCGGATTCGGCAATGATGGCGCAATCCGGCTGCCAGTAGTCGAGGAAACGGCCGACAGCAGGTTTCAGGTCGAGTGGCACATATTGATGGATCGCGTCATTGCCGAGACGTTCCGCGGCAAGCCTTGCCGAGGTGATGGTGCCTGTCGTCAGGATGACATGGATGTCGCGTCGGCGGATTTCACGGATCAGGGGAATGACGGCATTGGTTTCGCCGACACTTGCGGCATGAAACCAGACGAGCGGGCCTTGCGGCCGATTGGCGCTCGCATAGCCGAAGCGCTCCAACCGGCGGGCGCGGTCTTCCTTGCCCTTGGCCGTGCGGTAGGTGATGTAGAGGCCGACGACCGGCGACGCCACAGTTCCCGCCAGACGGTACGCGTTCAGACCGATCCGCGCCATCCGGGAGCTCATTCAGCAGGCCTCCGACCTATGCAGATCGACATCAATCCATTTCCCTAATTATCGTTGCGGCCGCAATGACCGATCAATTTGTTCAGAATGCGTCGATCAAGGGCAAGGAACCGATGCGCAAAGACCTCCGCTGTGGACAGCGGAGGGCCAGCGGCTTGCTGCTAGGGCTCACTTGCTCCCGGTCGTATCCTGCGGATCGAGCAGACGATGCATGTGGACGATGAAATAGCGCATGTGCGCATTGTCGACCGTTTGCTGCGCCTTGGCCTTCCAGGCCGTCAGTGCCGTGGCATAGTCGGGGAAAATACCGACAATATCGAGATCCCCAAGATCCCGGAACTGGATGCCTTCAAGGTTTTCGAGCTCGCCACCGAAGACGAGGTGCAGGAGCTGCTTTTTACCGCCGGAGTCCGTCATTTTTATTCTCTTTCTGCCTATTCTCCTCCGGCCCTTCATCTGAGGGATTTTGACGGAAACGTCAACCGTCTCTTAGCTGAGTGAACAAGTCCAGATATTCACGGAGACGCGGGACAGGCGAAGCACAGAGCGCCTCGTGGCTGACTTTCTCTCTATTATAGGTTGTCGGGTGACCCGAGAGGTCGACGAGACTACCGCCGGCACGTTCGAGAATAAGATCGGCTGCCGCAATATCCCAATCGTGGGCATTCCGCCCGACAAACGTCGTGTCCAGCCGGCCATCGGCCACCATGGCGATGCGGTAGGCGAGCGAGGGGATATATTTGACGCGTTCGCTGCGTTCACGAACCGCCGCCGGCAGAATCTTGAACAGTTCCTCGCTGACGGCAAGCTGGCTGAGATCCGCCTCACCGCGCGTGGAGACGGAAATCGGCTCGCCGTTTTTCAGCGCCGGGCCACCTTCCACCGCTTCGTAGAGTTCGTCGAGCGCCGGCGCATAGAGCGCGCCAGCAACGGGACGGCCGCGATGGACGATGCCGACGCTGACGCACCAGAGATCCTTGCCGGCCAGGAAGGCCCTGGTACCGTCGATCGGATCGACGATGAACAGCGTCTCGTGTTCCAGGCGACCGGCATCATCGTCGGTCTCTTCCGACAGCCAGCCATAGTCCGGCCGTGCCCCGCGTAGGATGGTTTCAAGCTTTTCATTGGCGGCGAAATCGGCGGCGCTGACGGGCGAGCGTTCCTCGTTCTTCCACCAGACTTCCGGTGACTTGTTGAAGAAACCAAGTGCGACGGCGCCCGCCTGTTTTGCAGCATCGGCGATCAGCGCGAGATCGCTCTGCCAGCGGTTGTCCGTGTCGCTCATCGCGTCGATCCGTTCGTCAGCGGCCCGCAAGCGTCATGCCTTCAATGGCGAAGGTCGGCGCCGCCACACCGAATTTACGGTCGATGTCGTTGGCGAGTGTCAGCCGCATGAACATGTCCTTGAGGTTCGAGGCAATCGTCACCTCTGATACCGGGAAGGTGAGTTCGCCGTTTTCGATCCAGAAACCGGTCGCGCCTCGGCTGTATTCGCCGGTTATCATGTTGACGCCCTGGCCGATCAGCTCGGTCACGTAGAAACCGTTGCCAACGCTGCGGATCAGCTCTTCCGGCGAGATGTCGCCGGGCTCCAGCGCGAGATTGGTCGAGGCGGGCGTGACAGAGGTGCCGCCGCGCACGCCGCGGCCATTGGTTTCCAGACCGCCGATTTCGTTTGCGGTGGAGGTCGACAGGAACCAGTGCTTGAGTACCCCGTCCTCAATCATGACCAGCCGCTCGCCGGAAACGCCCTCGCCGTCGAAGGGACGGGAGGACGGGCCGCGCACGATCAGGGGGTCATCGGTGATCGACAGGCCCGCTTTCAGCACCTGTTGGCCCATCTTGTCGCGCAGGAAACTCGTCTTGCGGGCAACCGACGCACCATTGATGGCACCGGCAATATGACCGACGAAACCGCGGGCAATACGCGGATCGAAAATGACGGTAATGCCCTTGCCGGTCGGCACCTGCCGAGGATTAACGCGTTTGATGGCGCGCTCGCCGGCCCGGCGGCCGATCTCGGCGGCATCGTCCAGTTCGGAATAGTAGAGGCGGCTGTCGAAATCATAATCGCGCTCCATGCCGGTACCTTCGCCGGCAATGACGCTGACGGAGTTGCCGAAGCGCGACGCCATATAGCTACCTTCGAAGCCATGCGAGGTGGCAAGCACCAGCCCGCCCATGCCGGCCGAAGCGCCGGCGCCGGAGGAATTGGTGACACCTTTTACGGCGAGGGCCGCCGCTTCCGCCGCAAGGGCCGCCTCCCGCAACTGATCGGCGCCGACTTCGGTCGTGTCGAGAAGCTGCAGGTCGGGATAGTTTTTTGCGAGCCTGTTCTCATCAGCGAGGCAGGCAAACGGATCTTCCGGCGAGACCTTGGCCATGGCGACGGCGCGTTCAGCCAGCGCCTGCAGGTCGAAACCCGGATTGGCGGAAACGCTTGCCACACGCTTGCCGACGAAGACACGGAGCGAAAAGTCGTCGCTCTCGGAGGATTCTGTTCCTTCGACCTTGCCTAAGCGAACGCTGACCGATTGGGCGCGCGAACGGACGACCACGGCGTCGGCGGCATCGGCGCCTGCCTTTTTCGCCAGATCGATCAGTTGACTTGCACGGGAAAGAAGTGTCGAGGAATCGATTTCAGAGGACATGATTTGGCCTTTCCTTCCAGTTCCATTTATTGTGCACTCCCGAAAGCATCAAGGCCGTGGATGCCGATTCTTTTCCTGGCTGCCTGCTTGTCCCGCCATCGAAAGAAATGAAGCATGTCCGCACCCAACGCGCTTTTCACCGAAACGATCCTGCTACTCGGCGGCGCGGTCGTTGCCGCACCGATCTTCAAGAAGCTCGGACTCGGCACGGTTCTCGGTTATCTCGCAGCTGGTATCGTGATCGGGCCGATCTTCCATGGCATCACCGATGGCGAGCAGATTCTCGATGTCGCCGAACTCGGCGTCGTCTTCCTGCTGTTCATCATCGGGCTGGAATTGAAGCCCACCCGCCTCTGGCAGATGCGGCGCGACATTTTCGGCCTCGGCACGGCGCAGGTGGTGGTGACAGGCCTGGCGCTGACAGCACTTGCCTGGGTTTCCGGCGTGCTCGACTGGCGCGGCAGCATCGTCGCCGGCTTCGGTCTGGCGCTTTCTTCCACGGCATTCGCCATGCAGATCCTCGAAGGTGACGGCGACGTCAATACACGCTACGGGCAGCGCTCCTTCTCGATGCTGCTGTTTCAGGATCTGGCGATCGTGCCGCTTCTGGCCGTCGTCACCATCCTCGACGGCGACAAGGGCAGCGGCAATCCGCTTGTTGATTTCGGCATTTCCGTTGCGGCGGTCGGTGCGATGATCATCATGGGCCGATATCTGCTGACACCCCTCTTCCAGATTATCGCCCGCACCGGCGCGCGCGAAGCAATGATCGCGGCCGCGCTCTTCGTCGTGATGGGATCGGCAAGCCTGATGCAGTTTGCGGGGCTCTCGATGGCGATGGGCGCTTTCCTGTCCGGCGTCATGCTGGCGGAATCCTCCTACAGGCATGAGCTGGAAGCCGATATCGAACCCTTCCGCGGCGTGCTTCTTGCTATCTTCTTCATTGCCGTCGGGCTGTCGTTGCAGCTTCAGGTGCTGCTCGACAACGTGCTCTTCATTATTATCGCCGTGCCTATTATCATGGCCGTGAAAGCGCTCATCATCTATGTGCTCTGCCGCGCGGCGCGCTCTTCGCATAACGATGCCGTACGCATCGCCTTCCTGCTGCCGCAGGGCGGTGAATTCGGCTTCGTCCTTTTCACCACGGCGGCCGTCGCGGGGCTGATGTCCAACAGTACAGCTTCGCTGCTCGTTGCTATCGTCACCCTTTCCATGGCGCTGACGCCGCTGGGCGCCGCCCTTTCCAAGCGGATGCTGTCGGGAGAAGAGCATGAAGAACTCGACGAGGATTTCGAGGGTGCGGGTGCTGACGTGCTGATGGTCGGTTTCTCGCGTTTCGGGCAGATCGCCGCGCAGATCCTGCTTGCCGGCGGCCGCAGCGTGACCGTCATCGATTTTTCCGCCGACCGCATCCGGCAGGCATCCTCCTTCGGTTTTCGCATCTATTTCGGCGATGGCACCCGCAAGGATGTGCTGCGTTCGGCCGGCATTGATAGGGCCAAGATCGTGCTCGTCTGCACCCAGAAGAGGGAGATCACCGACAAGGTCGTCGAGCTGATCCAGGCCGACTACCCGCAGACAACGCTCTTCGTGCGCTCCTATGACCGCATTCACTCCATCGAACTGCGCAACAAGGGCGTCGATTACGAGCTGCGCGAAACGCTGGAATCCGGTCTGCTCTTCGGCCGGCGCACGCTGGAGGCGCTCGGTGTCGCCGAAGTCGATGCTTACGAGATCGGCGAGGACATTCGCAAGCGCGACGAGGCGCGGCTGGTGCTGCAGGTTTCGGAGGGCCTGCAAGCGGGACAGGATCTGCTGTTTTCGAAGCCGATCCATCCAGAGCCGCTGGTCAAGCCCAAGCGTGCGCCCGATCCCTTCGACAACGATCCGCTGGCGAATACGGCCGATGTGACGGCGGACGCCTAGGCGATACTAGAGTATTTCCGTTTTTCTTCGAATCACGAAAATACTCTATCTCTTTGTTTTCACGCAATTCCGGACGCAAAACCGCTACGCACTTTTGCTGGAATTGCTCTAATTTACCGCTTCAGCCGCGCCTCGATTTCCCGATCGAGCGCATATTTCAGCTCGTCCTTGACACCGACCGACATGGCAAGCACGTCGCGCGCCTTGAGGAAATCCATGACGCCCGTGCGGCCGACGATGGGGCGCAGGAAGATATGCGGCCGCAGGAGCTTCAGCTTCAGGGAAATCGCCGCCTGCATCATCAACTGTCCGGAGCCGAAGATGCTTTCCATCCGGTTCGGAATATGGGTGCCGTCGCCTTCGGGGGCGCCGACGACATCGATGCCGATGACGATATCGGCGAGGTCCATCAGGCATTCGTAGGGAACGGGATTAGCAATGCCGCCATCGATCATCACCCGGCCGTGCAGCCTGACCGGCATGAAGACCGCAGGAATAGCCGATGATGCGGCGAGTGCCGGAAAAAGCTGGCCTTGTTCGACGATGACCTCGGCCTGGCCGTAATAGTCGGTGGCGATGACTTTCATCGGCACCAGCAGATCTTCGAAGCGCGCCGGAAGCTCTGAGGGCAGGAAGGCCTTCAGGATGCGTTCGAGATTGAACTGGCCAATGCGGATGCCCTTGGCGACGGCGTCCCGTACCGTTGTCGGCCGCAGTCCCCAGATACGGCTGACGACGGCAGCCTTGTTGCCGACGGTTGCCAGCGCATGTTCGCGGATCTCAGCACCCGACATGCCGGCCGCCATACCGGCGCCCATAATGGCGCCGATGGAGGAACCCGAGATAGCCACCGGGCGGATGCCGAGTTCATCCAGCGTTTCGATGATGTGGATGTGCGAGAGGCCGCGTGCGCCACCGCCGCCGAAGGCGACGGCAACCGTCGGAAGGTCGCTGATCGCAGGCGATTTCGGACTGATGATTTCCGCCTGCACGATCTGCCCCCAACGCGCCCGCTACTGCGGCTGATACCGGAAGAAATGTACTCTTGTATCGCCGAATATTCGACTTTCGAGGAAAACATAGGAAGGATGAACCGAAACGGCAACATCCGCTCGTTCTTCCAGAACGGTAATCGCGCCAGGCTTGAGCCAGCCGCCTTCGGCAGCGGCCGCAAGCGCCTTTTCGCCGAGCCCCCTGCCATAGGGCGGATCGGCAAAGAGCATGTCGAAAGGCTCAAGATTGCCGATGCTGCCGAGATCTGTCGCATCACGGCGCAGGATTCGCGTCCTGCCATGCAGACCGAGCGCATCGATGTTTTCCCAGAGGAGCGCCCTGCCCTCCACGCTATTCTCAACGAAGAGCGCATGGCGACAGCCGCGTGAGACGGCCTCGAGGCCGACCGCGCCCGTACCGGCGAAAAGATCGAGTATCCGGGTGCCGTTGACGCATTCCGGATAGGCATGGCTCAGAATGTTGAACAGGCTCTCACGCGTCCGGTCCGCAGTCGGCCGGATGTCGTTGGATTTTGGTACGGCAAGCGGCCGTCCGCGAAACTCACCGCCGACGATCCGCACCGCGCGTCATTCCCTTGCCTTTCGCACCACCTCTGGACGGCCCGCCACTGGGCTTGCCACCACCACCCGGCCGGTCGCCCTTCGGCTTGCCGGAGAAATTCTTTGCCCCACGGGGTTTGTCACCGAAGGGCTTGTCGCCGCGCGGACGTTCTGACCGACCCTCACCGCCGAAGCTTCTCGCCGGACGCGAAGCACGCTCGCCGCCCTCTTCTCGCGGACGATCGCGGAAGGAACGCGGGCGTTCCTCACCCTCCGTACGCGGACGACGTTCGCCGCGCGGCTTGTCACCAAAGGGTTTGTCGCCGCGGACACGCTCGGAGCGGCCTTCGCCGGCAAAGCTTCTGGCCGGACGCGAAGCGCGTTCGCCTCCGTCCTCACGCGGCCGATCGCGGAAGGAACGCGGGCGTTCTTCTCCCTCCGCACGTGGACGACGGTCACCACGCGGCTTGTCGCCGAAGGGTTTGTCGCCACGCGGACGCTCCGAGCGACCTTCGCCGCCGAAGCTTCTGGCCGGACGCGAAGAACGTTCGCCACCTTCCTCACGCGAGCGGCTGCGGAAGGGACGCGAGCCCTCTTCGCCTTCCGTGCGTGGACGGTGCTCGCCACGCGGCTTGCTACCAAAGGGCTTGTCGCCACGAGGACGCTCCGAGCGGCCTTCGCCGCCAAAGCTTCTGGCTGGGCGCGAAGAACGTTCGCCACCCTCTTCTCGCGGGCGGTCGCGGAAGGAACGCGGACGCTCCTCTCCACCCGTACGCGGGCGACGTTCGCCACGCGGCTTATCACCAAAGGAGCGCTTGCGGCCGAAACCTTCATCCTCATCGCGCTTGGCAGGCGTCTCGCTTGAGCGGATCCATTCGCCATCCTCTTCATGGACGCGATTGATCTGCGGGCGTAGCCGATCGGCTGCAGGATCGAAGCGCTGCTCCTTCACCGGGGTCGTTTCACCGCGACGGCGCGCGGTCTGGGCATTCTTGGCAGCCTTGGCCGCTGCCTTCTCGCCCAGTGGACGAGCACCGGGTGCCATCCACACATTGGCATTGCGGCGGCTGCCGAGCGCCGGGCGCTTCGGCCGGTCATCTTCGCTACGACGGTCATCCTTTCGATCGTCTCGGCGATCATCCCGACGGTCGTCGCGCTTGGTATCGAGGCGGCTCAGCGCCCGTTCGCGCTTGTCCTCGTCGCGACGAGGACGTTCGCGGCGCTCGGGCGCCGGCTCTTCGGGCTCTTCGGCTGCAACGGCCGGGGCATTGTAGAGCGGCGCATCGAAATTCGCCTTGGCATCTTCGATGAGACGCGGGCCGAGCTGGTCGCGCAACGTGCGGCCGCGCACCTCGACTACATGCCCCTCGGGCAGTTCACCAAGCTGGAAGGGGCCGTAGGAAATGCGGATCAGGCGGTTGACCTCAAGACCAAGCGCGCCGAGCACGTTCTTGATTTCGCGGTTCTTGCCTTCGCGCAGGCCCATGGTGATCCAGACATTGGACCCCTGCGTGCGGTCGAGCGTCGCTTCGATGGAGCCGTAGAGAACGCCGTCGACGGCAATGCCATCCTTCAGCTTGTCCAGCGCGTCCTGATCTATATCGCCATGGGCGCGCACGCGGTAGCGACGCAGCCAGCCGGTGGTCGGCAGTTCAAGTGCACGGGCCAGACCACCGTCATTGGTGAGCAGCAGCAGGCCCTCGGTGTTGATGTCGAGACGACCGATCGACATGACACGCGGAAGCTCTTCCGGCAGATTGTCGAAGACGGTCGGGCGTCCCTCCGGATCGGAATTCGTCGTCACAAGTCCCTGCGGCTTGTGGTAAAGCCACAGGCGCGTGCGCTCGATGCCGCGGATCGGCACGCCATCGACTTCGATCTTGTCTTCGAGCGTGACGTTGACGACGGGCGTGTCCAAGAGCTTGCCGTTCAGGGTGACGCGGCCGTCCATGATCATGCGTTCGATATCGCGACGGGAGGCGACGCCAGCGCGCGCCATCACCTTGGAGATGCGTTCCGCCTTGGCATCGCCATCCGCTTCGTTAGCAGCGACTTTCGCGGCAGCAGCCTTCAACGGCTTCTCGCTGCCGGTCTTCGGGCCGCTTCTGGACCGGGCTTCGCGCGCGGGGGCCTTGGTGCCGGGGCGTTTTGGCTTGTCTTTGGGTGTCATTTGTTGTTTGCCTGCCTTTTCGGCCTGTCTATCAGGTCATGCACCTGCGGTTAAGTGGAAATTCTTGCGAACGTGAAGACAAATCGATTTATGGAGATGGCGCTCGAGGAAGCGCGCGCTGCCGGAAAGCGCGGCGAAGTGCCGATCGGCGCCGTCGTCGTCGTCGATGGCTCGACAGTCGCCGCCTCCGGAAACCGCACGCGGGAGCTCAACGACGTCACCGCCCATGCCGAGATCGCCGCCATTCGCATGGCCTGCGAAAAGCTTGGCCAGGAACGTCTTGCCGGCGCCGACCTCTATGTCACGCTGGAGCCTTGCACCATGTGTGCGGCGGCCATTTCCTTCGCCCGTATCCGCAGGCTCTATTACGGCGCGGAAGACCCGAAGGGCGGAGCGGTCGACAATGGCGTGCGCTTCTATACCCAGCCGACCTGCCATCATGCGCCGGAGGTCTATTCCGGCTTCAACGAGACCGAGTCGGCGGATATGCTGAGGGCATTCTTTTCTGAAAAGAGAGACCTGCCATGATCCTAGCCATCGGAACCATCATCGTGATGGGCGTGCTTGCCGCCTATGCCAACCGGACAGTTGCGCCCGGCGTGGCGAAGCTGCCAATGCAATGGTCACTGAAGGGAAGCGTGAACTGGACGGCGCCGCGAACGATCGCTTTCGCCTTCATTCCAGGGCTTGCAGCTATCATCATGGCCGCGATCCTGCTTAGCGACCAAGCGCGCAATGCCGATATTGCCTTGATGGGTGGCGTCTTTCTCGCGTGCCAGCTTCTGCACATCACGCTAACGCAACGCTGGTTTAATGCGTCGCGCCGCTAGAGCATTTTCGTTTTTCTTTTACGCAATTCCGGACGCAAAATCGCTGCGCATTTTTGCTGAATTGCTCTTACTGAAGGATCTGCCACCACTTGGTGCCGCTATTGGCGACCGCTGCATCCTTCTTGCGCTGCTTCGCCTTCTTCTGCTCCGGCGTGCCGAGGTCATCGAGCTTTGCCGGATCGTCGACGGCGCGATATTCGGTCGGTGGATCGGAAATGTAGCGGCGCTGGTCGATATAGGCGCCCTTCTGCAGGGCACGAGCTTCGCGATAGGCCTTGGTCTGGGCTTCGCTCGTCTGGCGGCCGCCTTCGATGGCGGAGCTGGCGAGCGGCGAACGATAGCTCGGATTGTCCGAATTCTCGTCGGCTTCCTTCACGAGACGGGTGCGGGCCTCTTCCGGCGATTCAACCCACTCAGGATTGTCCTTGTTGGCGACATTCTGCTGCGGCGCGACGAGCGTTTCCTTCTGCGCGGGCGCAGGCATGACCAGCGTCGGGCGCGGCGTATATTTCACGCCGGTGTTCTTCGGGCCGGGACCGGTCAGCGAAACGGACTGGCCGAGGTCGTCGGCAAGCTGTTCCATGGCGGTCTTGTCGGTGCCGTAGGTCGGGCTGCTGGCGCAGCCGGACATCATGGAGCTTCCCGCCATAACAAGAGACAGGCAGGCGCCCAAACGGAACCAATGCGTCGCTAACATGAAAACCCTTCCCGAATGCCGGAATCAGTACTGCCCACCGGACAATCGTCCCCCTGACGCAAAAATCCGGCCATTTTCAGGCAGCTTTTACCGGATGAACGCCGTAAAGGCAATTCACCCGGCAAATATCTTCAGCCACGGATGCCGAGTTCGCGCAGTGCTGCAGCGTCACGCGCCGAAACGTCGGGATAATCAGGATCGGAACCGACATCGGTGGTGATGCGCCAGGAACGGGCGCATTTTACGCCTTCTGCGAGCTTCGGAACGACAGCGACTTCGGGCACTTCCGGCAGGCGGAAAGCGTCAGCCGGGCCGGTGTCCGCCTTGATGGTGATGCCGGAGGTGATGCAGACCTCGCTGAAATCCTGCCCCTCAAGCGCCTTGCGAAGCTCGGCATCGGCGACATAGACGACAGGAGCAGCTTCCAGCGACGAGCCGATACGCTTGTCCTTGCGCTCGATTTCGAGAGCGCCGGTCACGACGCTGCGGATCGCGCGGATCAGCTTCCACTTTTCGGCCAGAGCATCGTTGCGCCATTCCTTGGCGACCGGAGCAAACTGCTCCAGATGCACGGAGACGGCCGAAGGATTGCGCGACAGCCACGCCTCCTCTGTGGTGAAAGGCAGCATCGGAGCAAGCCAGGTCACCATGCAATCAAAGATCATGCGGATGACATACAGGGCCGAACGACGGCGAAGGCTGGAGGGCGCATCGCAATAGAGCGCATCCTTGCGGATATCAAAGTAAAAGGCCGACAGCTCGACATTTGCAAAGTCGATCAATGCGCGGGCGATCTTCTTGAAGTCGAAAGCGTCGTAGTTTTCGCGTACGAGCTGGTCGAGTTCGGAGAGACGATGCAGCATCAGCTGCTCCAGCTCCGGCAGATCCGAGAGCGCGATGACTTCGCCCTTGTCATGCGCCAGCGTGCCGAGCATCCAGCGGATGGTGTTGCGCAGCTTGCGATAGGCATCGACATTGGTCTGGATGATCGTCTTGCCGACGCGCAGGTCGTCCGCATAGTCCGAGGTCATGACCCAGAGGCGAAGGATGTCGGCACCGGCATCCTTCATCACTTCCTGCGGCGAAGTGACGTTGCCCTTCGACTTCGACATCTTCTCGCCCTTCTCGTCCATGGTGAAGCCATGAGTGAGGACGGCATCGTAAGGCGCACGGCCGCGCGTCGCAGCCGATTCCAGGAGCGAGGAGTGGAACCAGCCGCGATGCTGGTCGGAGCCTTCGAGATAGAGATCGGCCGGCCACTTGAGGTCGGGGCGGTCTTCCAGCGTGAAGGTGTGCGTGGAGCCCGAGTCGAACCAGACATCGAGAATATCCATGACCTGCGACCACTTGGCCGGGTCGTGCTCGTTGCCGAGGAAACGCTCCTTGGCGCCTGCGGCAAACCAGGCATCGGCGCCTTCGGCATCGAAAGCATCGAGGATGCGCTGGTTGACGGCATCGTCCTGCAGCACGTCGCCCTGCTCGTCGACGAAGACGCAGATCGGCACGCCCCAGGCGCGCTGACGGGACAGAACCCAGTCCGGGCGCTGTTCGATCATGGCGCGCAGGCGGTTCTGGCCGGCAGCCGGCACGAAACGCGTGTCGTCGATCGCCTTCAGCGCGCGGGTGCGCAGCGTCGTTCCATCCGCTAGGGTCTTGTCCATATAGACGAACCACTGCGGCGTGTTGCGGAAGATCACCGGCTTCTTGGAGCGCCAGGAATGCGGATACTGATGCTTCAGGCGGCCGCGGGCAAAGAGCGCGTTGCGCTCGATTAGCGCCTTGATGACGCGGTCGTTGGCATCGCCCTTCTTGCCGTTGTCGTCGATGACGCGTGCGCCTTCGAAGCCAGGCGCATCGGCGGTATAGAAGCCGCCGTCGTCAACCGGGAACGGGATCTTGGTCTCGATGCCGCGTCCTTCGATTTCGCGGGCATGCGCCATCCAGACATCAAAGTCCTCGCGACCATGGCTCGGAGCGGTGTGCACGAAACCGGTACCGGCATCGTCGGTGACGTGATCGCCATCGAGTAGCGGTACCAGGAATTCGTAGCCGCCTCCGAGGCCATGTAGCGGATGAGCGCAGGTGATGCCGGCGAGATCGGCAGCCGTGACGTCGCCGAGACGCTTATATTGCAGCTTTGCCTTTGCGAAGGATTCTTCGGCGAGCTTGTCAGCGAAGATCATCTTCTCGCCCGGGCGCGGGCCAAAATCGTTCTCGGCAGCAGTGACTTCGTAGAGGCCGTAAGCAACACGCGAGGAATAGGCGATCGCCCGGTTACCAGGGATCGTCCAGGGCGTAGTGGTCCAGATGACGATGGAAGCATCCTTGAGGCCATCAGGGCCATTCGCGACCGGGAACTTCACCCAGATCGTGTCGCTCTCATAGTCATGGTATTCAACTTCGGCTTCCGCCAGCGCAGTGCGCTCGACGACCGACCACATGATCGGCTTGGAGCCACGGTAAAGCTGGCCGCTCTTGGCGATCTTCAGAAGCTCACCGGCGATGCGGCTTTCCGCATGGAAGTTCATCGTCAGATACGGGTTTTCGAAATCACCGACGATACCGAGGCGCTGGAACTCGCCGCCCTGGATGGCGATCCACTTTTCGGCATAGGCGCGGCATTCGCGGCGGAATTCGATCATCGCCGACGGCTCGGTCAGGTCAGGCTTGGCCTTGCCCTTGGCGCGGTAGTTTTCTTCCTCGATCTTCCATTCGATCGGCAGGCCGTGGCAGTCCCAGCCGGGAACGTAGTTGGAGTCGTAACCGCGCATCTGGAAGGAGCGGGTGATGACGTCCTTGAGGATCTTGTTCAGCGCGTGGCCGATATGGATGTTGCCATTGGCGTAGGGCGGGCCGTCGTGCAGGACGAACTTTTCGCGGCCGGCGGCCGAGGCACGCAGCTTCTTGTAGAGATCCATCTGCTGCCAGCGGGCAACGAGTTCCGGCTCCTTCTGCGGCAGGCCGGCGCGCATGGGGAAATCCGTCTCGGGCAGATAGAGCGTCTTCGAGTAATCGATCTTTTCGGCTGTGTCGGTCATGTGTGACAATCGTTTCTGGCGGCCCGACAAGGGCTCGCGGATATGAAATCTGTGGTGACGGAAAGCGCTTGCTCAATCCAAGCGCCAAAAACCCGGACCTTCCGGCTGCTCAGCGCGCGCGGAAGACCGGGCCGATAATTCGTATCGAATGCGCCAGCCGGAATTTACTCATCGGGCCGGTTCATAGGCGCTTTTCGGCGGAAAAGGAAGAGGGATTTCAGTCTCTCGGCCTCACGAAAAGCCGCAGGCCGGATGCCTGTTGCTTGCTCTCTGCGGCACTCAGGCTCTTGCAATTCCCCTCGCCGGCGCGCGGAGATTGACGATGATGGCGACGATTTACTGCTCCCAATGCAAAAAATCCGAAGTCACTGTCGAATTCCAGACTGCCCGAACGTCTTTGACTCGCAGGCATGGGAAATTCATCATGCCGATCAAACCCGTCCGCAAGGAGTGATGAGGATATGAGCAGTTCCTATCGTTGGGTAATCGTCGCGGCCGGCGCACTGATGACGTGCGTTGCTCTCGGCGCCATGTTTTCTCTCGCCATTTTCCAGCAACCGATCGCCGACGCGACCGGCTGGTCGCATGCCGGCATCGCCAGCGCCATGACGCTCAATTTCATCGTCATGGGCATAGGCGGCTTCTTCTGGGGTGCTGCCAGCGACCGATACGGACCGCGCCCGGTGGTGCTGATCGGCTCCGTCATCCTCGGGGTGGCGCTGATGCTTGCCAGCCGCGCGGAAACGCTTCTGCAGTTCCAGCTGACCTATGGCGTGCTGGTCGGGCTTTCTGCCAGTGCCTTTTTCGCACCGATGATCGCCGCGACGACGGAGTGGTTCGACGAGAACCGCGGCCTTGCCGTCTCGCTGGTTTCGGCAGGAATGGGTGTTGCGCCGATGACGATCTCGCCCTTCGCGCGCTGGCTGATCACCGCCTATGAATGGCGCCCGGCGATGATGATCATCGGCATCGGTGCACTCATCCTGATGATCCCGGCAGCACTTCTCGTGCGTCGGCGGCCGTCGCCACCGCAGGATACGCATGAGGCCATCGTATCAGGTGATGGCGGTGCCCCCAATCTGTGGAAGGTTTTCCGCTCGCCGCAGTTCATCGTGCTCGGGCTGACCTTCTTCGCCTGCTGTGCCGCCCATTCCGGACCGATCTTCCATATGGTGAGCTACGCGACGTTCTGCGGCGTTGCACCCATGGCTGCCGTCAGCATCTACAGTGTCGAGGGACTTGCCGGTCTCGGCGGGCGCCTGCTCTATGGTACGCTGGCAGACCGGATCGGCGTGAAGCCGGTCATCATCGCCGGCCTACTGGTGCAGGCGGCGGCCCTTGCCACCTATCTTGCCGTCAGCAAGCTCGGGGAGTTCTATGCGCTCGCCGTCATCTTCGGCAGCGCCTATGGCGGGGTGATGCCGCTCTACGCCGTGCTGGCGCGGGAATATTTCGGCCCGCGCATCATCGGCACGGTGTTCGGGGCGGCGACAATGCTCTCCAGTATCGGCATGGCCTTCGGCCCGCTGATCGGCGGCTGGATCTACGATACCTATGCCAACTACTCGTGGCTCTTCATCGGCTCCGCGCTGGTCGGGCTCGGTGCGGCAGCCATTGCACTCGCCTTCCCGCCGTTGCCGCGCCAGAAATCACAGCCCGCGCTCGGCACGGCCTGAGGTCAATCGAAACAGAGCTTCCGGTCGAGCTCGCCGAGCGGTCTCACACCTGCCAGCAGTGCCCTTGCCTCCTCCTCGTCGCGCTTGATCTGCGCGACGAGTGGATCGAGCCCGTCGAACTTCAGTTCGGGGCGAAGATAGCCGAAGAAGGAGACCGAGCAGGTCTGGCCGTAGAGATCACCGCTGAAATCGAAAAGATAGGTTTCAAGCAGCGGCGCGCCGTTTTCCGTCACTGTTGGACGCCGGCCGTAGCTTGCCACCGCATCATAGAGCCTGCCGTTTTCGAGCCGGAAACGAACAGCGTAAATGCCGGCTGCAAGTTCCGCCTCCGGCGGCAGCTGCATGTTGGCGGTCGGGAAGCCGAGCTGGCGGCCGAGCTTCTCACCATCGATCACCTTCGCCTGCACCGTATAGTGATAGCCGAGCATGGCGGCGACCGAGGAGACATCGCCTTCCTTCAGCAGCGCGCGGATATGGCTCGATGAGATGACATCCGTGTTCTCGTCGCGGAATGCGTCGATCAGAGTGACGCCGAACCCATATTTGTTGCCGGCATCCATGAGGAAGGCCGGACCGCCTTCCCGGCCGCGGCCGAAATGGAAATCGAAGCCAGTCACGACCTCGGAAGCGCCGAGCCAGTCCTTCAATATGGAATGGATGAAATCCTCTGCCGAGCGCTGCGAGAATTCGTAATTGAAGGGATATTCAATGACCGCGTTGAAGCCCAGTTCTTCCAGGATGCGTGCCTTGAAGGGCGCGGGCGTCAGGCGGAAGACCGGCGCATCAGGCTTGAAAACGGTGCGGGGATGCGGCTCGAAGGTCAGCACCAGGGCGGGAATACCACGCTCCTTTGCGATATCGAGAGCCCGGTTCAGCACCGATTGATGGCCGCGATGGACGCCGTCGAAATTGCCGATGGCGATGACACCGCCCTTCAAATGCTCGGGCAGCGGATCACGGGTTTCATTGCGGTGGAAAACGGTCATCGGCTTCAATTCTCTTATGCGAGGCGCGGCATCCACCACTTCGGCGCTGCCTTTTCCCGTTCGAGATAGGCGTGCAGGATCGCCTCGTCGGTCTCGCCGTGCAGCGTATATTCCTTCGCGTGGATACCACCGCTGATGTAAAGAAGGTCGAGGCCATAATTCAAGGCGCCGCGAACATCCGTCGGCATGCCGTCGCCAATCGCCAGCACACGGTTAACAGGGAAATCGCCCCGCACTTCGCGGGCAGCGGCCAGCGTCGCCTCGTAGATCGGCCGGTGCGGCTTGCCGGCAATGCGGGTGGAGCCACCCAGCTGCTCATAGTAGGCGGCCATGGCGCCAGCGCAGGGAATGATGCGGTGACCGCGCTCGACCACGAGGTCGGGATTGGCGCAGATCATCGGCACGTTGCGGGCTTTGAAGTCCAGCAGCATGTCCGTGTAGTCCTCGGGCGTCTGCGTCTCGTCGTCGAAAAAGCCGGTGCAGACGACGGAGGTGGTGTCGCCCGCGGCAGCACGCTCGATATCGAGACCTTCGAGGATCGGATTGTCGCGCTCCGGACCGAGCAGGAAGACCTCCCGCGGGCCTTCGGCAATCAGCGCGCGGGTGACATCGCCCGAAGTGACGATGCGATCATAGGCGCCGTCGGGCACGCCGATCTGGCGGAGTTGCTCGACGACCTGCCAGGAGACACGCGGCGAATTGGTGATGAGAACGACGGTCAGGCCGGCGGCCCGGGCCGCCTGCAGCGCTTCGCCTGCCTTCGGAAACGGATCGACGCCGTTATGCACGACGCCCCAGACATCGCAGAGCACCGCGTCATATCGATCGGTGATCTCGGAGAAGTTCGCAATCCGCTTTGCCATTCCGCTTTCCTGCTTCGCTTTCAGTCACCGGTGACATTGCAAAGGCGGGCTTCAATGGCAAGGCATTTTCTGCGTTAGGCGAAGAACGCCGAAGGTTCAAAAGCCGGGCGTGAGCAAAGCTCGGTAACCAAGCCGGACAAATCCTGCCTGTCTCCACAATTCCGGCACAAAAATCCGTGATGGCTCTTCTTGACTCCTTCTGGAGCCATCCCTAAATGCACGGCGGTAGCACTCACGGGAGTTGAGTGCTAACACTTTCATTGTGGGCCAACCCGGTCCGCGAATGTCATTTGATCGAGGGATTAGCAATGGCAAGCACCAATTTCCGCCCGCTTCACGATCGCGTCGTCGTCCGTCGCGTTGAATCCGAAGCGAAGACCAAGGGTGGCATCATCATCCCGGACACCGCCAAGGAAAAGCCGCAGGAAGGCGAAATTGTCGCCGTCGGTTCCGGCGCTCGTGACGAATCCGGCAAGGTCGTTCCGCTCGACGTCAAGGCTGGCGACCGTATCCTGTTCGGCAAGTGGTCGGGCACGGAAGTCAAGATCGACGGCGAAGACCTTCTGATCATGAAGGAAGCCGACATCATGGGCATTATCGGCTAATCGGCCGATTGTCTTTCACCTGATACGCTGACACCCCTTTTCAGGAGTTCTCAAAATGGCAGCTAAAGAAGTAAAGTTCGGCCGCGGCGCGCGCGAAAAGATGCTGCGCGGCGTCGACGTCCTCGCTGACGCAGTGAAGGTCACGCTTGGTCCTAAGGGCCGTAACGTCGTTATCGACAAGTCCTTCGGCGCTCCGCGCATCACCAAGGACGGTGTTTCTGTCGCCAAGGAAATCGAACTCGAAGACAAGTTCGAAAACATGGGCGCCCAGATGGTCCGCGAAGTTGCTTCGAAGACCAACGACATCGCCGGCGACGGCACCACGACCGCCACGGTTCTCGCACAGGCCATCGTTCGCGAAGGCAACAAGGCTGTTGCAGCCGGCATGAACCCGATGGACCTGAAGCGCGGCATCGACCTCGCCGTTGCTGAAGTCGTCAAGGATCTCCAGGCCAAGGCCAAGAAGATCTCCACTTCGGAAGAAGTTGCCCAGGTCGGCACGATCTCCGCAAACGGCGACAAGCAGGTCGGTCTCGACATTGCTGAAGCCATGCAGAAGGTCGGCAACGAAGGCGTCATCACCGTCGA
>UCKU01000033.1 GCA_900473185.1 Hyphomicrobiales bacterium
GCCCCTTCCACGCCGAGGAGACGCCCTCCTTCACCATCTTCAGGGGGCAGGATGGCATCGAGCGCTTCCATTGTTTCGGTTGCGGCGCCGGCGGCGATGTCCTGGATTTCGTGCGGCAGATCAAGGGCGTTGATCTCGCGGAAGCCATCCGCATTCTCAATGGCAACAGCCATCCCGATCGCGTCAGCCATATCAGGCAGGACATAAGCCCACGCACGCCGCAGCTGCGCGATCCCTACGAGAGCATCACACCGCTGACGCCTCCATCCGAGCCGGTCAGATCAGGCGAGCGCATCCGCCTTTATAATCCCAAGCGCAAGGGCGACCGCTCCGAATGGGGCTCGTTTGCTCCCTCCATGGTCTTTCCCTATCGGCAGGCCGATGGCGCGCTGATCGGCTATGTGCTGCGCCATGACCTGCGCGATGGGACCAAGGAAACGCCGATGGTCATGTTTGCCCGTCTGCCCGACGGCAAGGAGACCTGGTGCCGCTACCCCTTCCCCAAGCCGCGCCCGCTCTACGGCCTCGAAGCTCTCGGCAAGACGAAACAGGTGATTGTCGTCGAAGGCGAAAAATGCCGCGACAGGCTGGCGCAGAAATCCGGCCGCACCGTGCTTTCCTGGGCCGGCGGCACGCAGGGCGTCAAACACACGGACTGGTCGCCGCTATCGGGCCGCGATGTGGTGATCTGGCCGGATTTCGATACGCCCGGCCTTTCGACCGCGGATGAGATCGCCGCCATCCTCTCGGCGCTTGGCGCGCGCGTCCGGCTGACGGGTTTTACCGATGCCGGGGCCGCTTCCGATCTCGGCCATTTCACCTATTCCGACTGGCAGGCGGGCCGCCTTCCCTGCCGCGGCTGGGATAGTGCCGATGCCGTCGATGCCGGCTGGACGCGCCTCGAGCTCGATGCTTTCATGCGCGCCACCATCCGCCGCCATGCGCCCGCCCCGGTCGAGCCGCCGCCATCGGCAGAAGAGCCGGACCAGCACGCGCCCAAGGCGCCGCCACAGGGCGTCGACGGCATAGACGGCATGCCGGAATGGTTTCCGAGCCAGCCTTTCGGCTCCGAAGTCTGGCTGGCGCGCATTTTCGACGAGCATCTGGCAAAGGCCTGCGGCGGGCGGATCGTCCGCGCCGACGGCAGGTTCTGGGCCTATGGCCCCTCCGCCTGGCGCCCCATTCCCGAACAGAAGATCCGCCTTGCCATGCATGCCTTCGATGCTGTCGGCATCGGCCCGAAGGAAAAGCCGCTGAAGCTCGGCAGGCATATGATCGACGGCATTCTCAACGAGTTCGGCACACGCATTGCCGAAGCCGGCTTCTTCGGCAACCCCGCCATCGGCGTCAACGCGCTGAACTGCACCATTACCCTGGATGAGACCGGCAAGGTGATCTGCCGCCCCCATGACCCGGATGACCGCTTCCGTTTCACAATCGCCGCGGACTACAACCTCCACACCGAAAGCCATCCGCCCGAGGGATCGCTGCTGCATAAATTGCTCCACGGCGCCTTCCAGGGCGATCCCGATGCTGCCGACAAGATCAGCCTCGTGGCCGAAATGCTGGGAGCGGCCGCTTTCGGCCTTGCCACCCGCATCCGCCAGCCGAAGGCCTTCATCCTGCTCGGCGAGACGGCCAGCAACGGCAAATCCACCATCGCCGCGCTCTTCCGCGCGCTGCTGCCGGAGGGCGCCGTCTCCTCCATCTCGCCCGCCTTCTTCAATGATGAGAAGCGCATCATCAATCTCGCCGGCAAGGCGGCGAACGTCGCCGACGAGCTGAGTGCGGCGGCCATATCAGGCGAGGAATTCAAGGCGGCCGTGACCGGCAACCCGATCGAAGGCCGCAGCCTCTACAAGGATGTCCAGAGCTTCATCCCCCGCGCGCTCCACTGCTTCACGACAAATACCCTGCCCCGCTTCAACGGCGGTATCGACCGGGGGCTGCGCCGCCGCCTCGTCGTCATCCAGTTCAACCGCAGCATTCCCGAGCATGAGGTCATCCCCGATATTGCCGAGCGCATCGCAAAGGAAGAGCTGGAACTGCTGCTCGGCTTTGCCGTGTCAGGCGCCCAGCGGCTGAAGCGCAACGGCGGCTACACCATGCCCGAAAGCTCGAAGGAGGCGCTGAATGCCTGGCTGCTGCTCGACCCGCTCAACGAATGGTTCGATATCCGCGTCGAGCCGGCGCAGAACGAACCCACAGGCGGCTGGCTGCGCACCGCAAAACTCTTCGAGGATTTCCGCAAATGGGCGATCGACCAGGGCTACCGCGAAAGCTTCCTGCCGCCCGTCAACACCTTCTCCCAGCGCCTGAAATCCATGCCCGATGTGCGCCTGGTGCGGTTTGCAAACGGCACGGTGGCGCAAGGGGTGCTGCTGAAGGAAAGTACGCTGATGGGATCAGCCAGCTACGCCGACGTCTTCTGAGACGCAGAGATGGACGGCCGCGAGATGCAATATTTTCACGGCCGGGTTTTCGATCAACGGCCATAACAGTCTCGCGTAAAAATTGACTCGCCTTCCGCCGGGAGATGTGACCATGTGCATAGCTGGTCGGCTCTTCTATCCAGCCAGCGAAGCTGTGCTTTTTGGAGCCCGCCCACCCCCTGCGGCAGGCTCGTTCCGAACCGCGAGCGCCCGGTACCCAACCGAGAACCACATCATGTGGTGGGCTTTGCCGTCAGTGTCGCGCTTGCTGAGCCTCGGCGGCTGTTTTTTGGCTAATCGCCTGCAGTCTGCTCTTGCCCCGGCATCAGCATCAAAGCCGGCAAGAAGACATGGCCAGCAAGACGACATGGCCAACAAGAAGATATGGAATGGAAGAGAAATAGCATGTCCTCACGCCAGGATCTCGACCGCATATTGTTTGACCGCATCTGGGATCTCGGCGCCCAGGCGGTGAAGGATGAACACCTGTCGGCGCTCGCCTATGCGACCGTCACCAAGCCGACCTTGGAAGAATATCAGGAGAGTCACGGCCCCCTGCAGGCCGATCTCATAAAGGTCATCCAACTCGGCATCCTGAAGCTTCGTGAGAGAGGCGAATTGCAGGAGCCGTAAGCCTGTAGCTTCGAGGCTCGGCGGCTCTGCTGCTGCCGAGCGAAACGCGGCACTTTCCGCTCCGATCGCAGAAGGCAACGGCGATCACCTGTCGATCGTCATGGAAGTGCGCCCCGCACAGGCATCTCCAGCGCGGCATTCCAGTCCTGCGAACCATCCCATAGCTCTATTTGATTAGGCCTTTTTGCGGAACGATATCTCAAGATCGTGGTTCTGTTACAGGCCCTCAAAAAGCCGGCCGCCGCGCCCCACTCTGTTCTCCTGTAACGGAGGCGGCGGTCACTCTTCCCACCCGGAAATCAAGGCTGCCACCCATTCTTACAGCGATGGGAGTCCTTCCCAATCGCCCGGGGGAGAGTGTGACTGCGCGGGCCGGATCGCCAGGCGTTCCGCCTGAGATCGTCATGCAACAGGCACAACTGTTGCCATCCGAAGCTGGTCGCGATCCACAAAACAAGGAACGCGGCATGACCAGCGCGAACTTCCCCGAATGCCTCTCGATCACTCTGCGATCCGAAGGCGGCCTCTCCCTCGAGCGCAGCGATCCCGGCAACTGGACCGGCGGCAAGATCGGCAAGGGCACGCTGAAAGGCACCAAATACGGCATCTCGGCCGCAGCCTTCCCCAATCTCGACATCCGCAATCTAACGCTCGACGACATCAAACCCATCTACAAGGCCAAATACTGGGACGAAATCGGCGGCGACACCCTGCCCCCAGGCTTCGACCTCGCCACCTTCGACTACGCCGTCAACTCCGGCCCCGCCCGCGCGCTGCGTGACGCCCAAACCGTCATCGGCGCCCCCGCCGACGGCAAACCCGGCCCCCTCACCCGGACCAAGGCCGCAACTGCTGGCACCAGGGAAATCAAAGCCCTCTGCGCAAGGCGGCTGAGCTTCATGCAAAGCCTGGCGATCTGGAAAACCTACGGCAAAGGCTGGTCGGCGCGCGTGGCGAAGATCGAGGCGAAAGCCGTTGCGATGTATCTCCGTGGGCAGCCGGGCGTGGATGTGAAGGCGGCACTGGCGGATGAGGCAAGCAAGGCGGAGAAGACGGCCGGAACGCTGCAGAAGGCAGGCGCTGCGATTGCGGTCTCGGCGTCGGGTGGGGCCGGAACGGGTGCAGTGCTGCCGACGGAGCCGAATTTGCTGGTGCTTGGTGGAGTGATGCTGGCTGGGCTGGTCGTGGCGGGTGTGCTGGTGGTGAAAGCAGTGCGGGCGAAAGAACGTGCAAGAGCCTATCAGCAAACGGCAGAGGCGCAATGAACTGCTGAAAAACTGCCGGCCGCCTCGCGGACAGCCCGACCAACTTCAAACCAGTGATAGAAAAAACGCAGGAACCCTCAAAGTATATTTCCCGCGTAACGAGAATCAAAATAAGGATACGGCGCTTATCACATTATATTGAGGGATAATAATGCGCGCCTATATTGCAATGACACTGATCGCCACCGGATTGCTCACCGGCTGCGTGCCGACCGAGAAGCAATATGATGCAGCTGTCAGAGTGTTGCGCGGCAGCGAGCGTGAGAGAAACGGGCTTTTGGACGAGTGCATAAGGCGCCTCGGCTTTTCCGACAAGAGGGCCCGCCATAACGCCGCTGTCGTGATGAACGTGGCAGAGAAGGACGCTCCGAAAATTGCCTGCAGCCGATACACGAAAGCGATCGTTTCCGGTAGCGTAACCTATCAGGACATGCTCGACATCCAGAACCGCCGCTATACCCCGAAGCTGATCAAGATTTTCCAGGGCCGATAGGCTGACCGCCTGTCACCCCTGCCCTTCCACGCCCGCTATTTTGACGACAAGGCGGGCGTGATCGCCGGTGTCACAACTCCGGCAAAGCTGCGCGGCGGTTTCGCACCCGGAACTGCGTGAAACAAAGAGATAGAGCATCTTCATGATTCGAATAAAAACGGAAATGCTCTAGATTACCCGTAATGGCCTGTTCGGCGACCGCGTCGCCATCTGGATGCGCCACCTTTCGAAGGAGCGCGCATGAAAAAACCGAAGCGTATTGAAGAGATGAGTACAGAGGAGCGCGCCGATACGCTGCGGCGGCTGAGCCAGACGCTGCATTTTTCGGCGATCGTCGCCAGGCAGGCAGGCGACATGCTCTGCAAGCCGCTGGAGGAGTTGGCCGACAGGCTACTGCGCGATGGCGCGGCAATATCGACCGATCGCTCCGAAGTCGCCATTGACGTCATTGCCGAGGCCATGAACCTGCTCGGGCGCTTCGAGCTGAGCCATTCAGGCAACAAGTCGACATTGCATTAACCCCGAGGTCGCTTGCGATCCCCGGGGTCGCCCTCCTGCGATCCCCGAGGTCGATCCGAGGGATGCGCCGAGCTGCATCCGGAAGGGCGCAACGGCCCTTGTAAAAGCCCGCCAAAAGCCTAGTTTGAATAGGATAAAGTTTGTCCTAGCGCGCGTCGGCGCCGAGCCAAATCCCCTCTCTCGACAAGCCCGTTGCGGGCCTGTCCACCGGCGTTAGGAAACCCCATGGCAGCCACCAAAGAGCGCTTTTTCAAACAACAGGGCCGCCCGCCCGCCCGCAAGGCCGAGGAACCGCCTCACGCGGCCTATGCAATCATGGCGACCGAGGCGCGCCAGCGCGATGCAAAGACGGCGAAGCTGCGCGCCTTGCGGCTGGAGCGTGAGGCAAGCAGCCTTCAGGAAGTGGGCGAGCCTGTCGCAGCAAAAGCCAAGCGCAAGCCTGCCGTCCGCCGCTCGCGGTATCAATAAACCGGTGTCATCTCCCCTGACCCCGCAAGCTCGGCTTTTATGGCCATGACCACCCAGCGCCCGATAAACGATATGTCGCTCGAAGAACGCCTGGAGACCCTCAAGCTTCTGAGCGACGCGCTGCAATTCTCAGCCGTGATTGCCCGCCAGCAGGGCGACCAGACGTACAAGGCCATGGATTGTCTGGCCGAGCGCCTGCGCGCCGATGCGCAGATACTAGCGCATGATCCTTCACCGACGACCAACGCCGTCGTCATGGAGGCGATCACGCTCCTTGGCAATTTCCAGATGGCCCATCCGGCTCGCAACAACAACAAGCATTGAGCCGCTGCTGTCGGCGGGGACGGACTGGCCTGCGGTTGACGCGCCGGTCGGCCGGCTGCAAAGCCGGTGTCCTTTAATTTTGATGGTCCGAATTTTTGGATATTGAGGCGCGGCCGCGGATTTTTTATGAGAAGCTGTAGACCCAGTGCGGCGGCAATAAAAAAGCGCTCAGCCACCTCGTATGGCTGAGCGCTTTTTTTTGACCTGGCGGGTGGCCCGCCGGGCTTATCTTCCGCGCTGTGGCTTGCGGCTTTTATCGTTCTTGTCTTTGGCTGACGACGTCTTGGCGTCCAGCGCCTGACCGAAATTCGTGCCTCCAAGGTGCCCGCCGCCGCTGGTGTTGGCCAGCTGGCGCTCGGCACGTCGAAGCAGCTGTGCTGCATCTGTCTTGCTCATTGTTCTCTCCCGGAAAGTTGCTCGCAAATAAAAAGGCCGGGGCTGGCCCGACCTTTCCAGGGTTCGCAAGTCCGCAGTGCCAGTACATCCGTGGTCAAAGCGGGGGTGCGAGCCGATTGTTTATTCAGAGGCGAGGTTCTGCGCGGCGTTCTTGCCGCTGCGGGGGTCCTGCACCAGATCGAAGCTCACGGACTGGCCTTCACGCAGGAAGGACATGCCGGACTGTTCGACAGCAGAAATATGAACGAACACGTCAGGCGAGCCATCCTTAGGCGAGATGAAGCCGAAGCCCTTTGCCGTGTTAAAAAACTTTACAATACCTGTATTCATAACGATTTTCCTTTCAATCGCATAGAATTACTGCGCCCGCTGGATGCGAGCCGTAAATGGTCGAGCTTGAGAAGGAAGATTAGCCAATGCGCCTTTGCGCAAAAACGAAGCTAACGAAGCAAATTCGATTTATCAGAGATAGGCTATGTTTGTGTTCATAACAAGGTAATATTTATTTTTATTCAATTATCAGCCCGTTGCCGCGTTGGTAAAATAGGCGCATGTTGGCTAGCCAGCAGCCATCTTTACGGGCGCTGTTGGTTAAGGGCATCCATACCCTGGCCCCGACCGAAAGGAGGACGCGATGTCTTCCTCCATCCATCAGACCTTTCTCGACGGCGACGATATCAACCTGCTTTCCCGCGTGCTCAAAAGCGCCGGATATGACCAGGCCGCAGCGCCGGAACTGTTCGCACAGGCCGCCAGCAAGGCACTTGCCCTCTTCAGACGCGGCATGCGTTGCGAAGACGCATTGCTGACGGCGATAAGGATCATGCAGGACAGACAGCAGATCATGCGGAAAACAGGGAATACCGAACTTGAAAGCCGTTTCGCCATCCAGGGCCTGCCGCCGTCCAGCATCGTCATCGATGAGGCAGGAGCCAGCATCATCATTGATGCGACGGAAGAAAGCGCTGCGCGCAAATAACCGGCATCTGCGCCTGGGGGTACCCTGGGGTACATTGACAACACCGCTGCCACACGCGCGTCATCCACGCCCGCAATTTTCAACTCTGTTTAGAATAAATCGAAAAATCACGCGCATATAATTCCCGCGAGGCGAGAATCAAAATAAAGAAGCCCCGCCATCACGGCACAAACGCTGCCCCATTATAATTGAGGGATAATCATGCGCGCTTACATTGCAATGACATTGATTGCCACGGGACTTCTCGCCGGCTGCGCACCGAGCCAGCAGGAATATGATGCAACGGTGACGATGCTGCAGGGCAGCCCGCGGGCACGGACCGAAGTTCTGAACATGTGCATCAAGCGCATGAGTGCAACCGATGCCGCCTGGCATCACAACGCAGCTGTCGTCATGAACGTAGCGGAGAAGGACGCCCCGCGCGTTGCCTGCAGCCGGTATCTGAAGGCCCTCGTCTCCGGTCGCGCCACCTATCAGGACACGCTCGACCTCAGCAATCGTCGCTATACCCCGAAGCTCGTCAAGATCTTCCAGGGTCGTTGAGGCGCAAGACCGGTCGTCTGTCTCAACTGCCGTTCACGCTCGCTGGCTTAACCGCGCCTGCGAGCGTAATTTGGCGTACCGGCCTGCAAATTCCGCCGATATCGGGCGGTGAAACGGCTCCCAGCGGCACCGCTCAGCCGCTCCATGACATGGCGGCCCTCGCCCAACTGCCGCGCTGCGCCTCCGGAACGGGATCGATCGTGTTGAGCCTCATCGTTATCGAGCAAGCCTCTTCGTCGCTGAGTTCGGCAAGTTTCGTCAGCTTATTCAATTCGTCCACGGTCACGCCCAGGCGCTGCGTGATCATTTGCGCGATGTCCTGTGCGGTCAACTTGACGGTCGCAGGCTCACGCGTCTTCCCATCCTCATAGGCGAGGCGCTTGGCTTCCAGATATCGCCAGTAGCGCTCTTTCACCTGCGGAACGGTCTGCGCACCCTGCGATATCCTCATGGTCACGAAATCCTTGCAGCCCTGCGGATAGTAACGGGCAAGAGCTTCATTGAGCTCGCCCGTCTTCTTCAAGACATCGATCGCAACAGCATCGCTTGCCCGCGACAGTGCGGGATTGCCGTATTTCGCCACCATCGCGGCCGCTTGTACTCGCGGATCAATCTTGCCTCCCAAGGCTTCGGCCTTGGCAAACAGCTGCCGCGCTTCATCCTCGTGATCCATGAAGACCGCGTGAACGAAAGGATTGATACCAGCGAGAACCTGCATCTCCTTTTCGAAGGAGCCAGCCTTCGTTTCCTGCGCAGCCGAGTCCGATGCGGGCTTCGCATCTGCGGCAGGCTTTTGCTTCTCCGGGGACGGCCCCAGCGAGAGCAACGCCCTGCCCCAATCGCCCTGCAGCTCTTTTGGCAAAGCGCGTACGTTATAGAGTTTCTTTGCGATCGAGCACATGTCTTGGTCGCTCACCCCGGCAGGAGCTTTCAGCACCTTGTCTATCTCGCTCCCGGTCATTCCCAGGTACCGCGTCATGATCCGGTACAGCTCCTTGCCGGACATCAAGGCAACCGGAGCGCGGAATTTCCCATCCTCATAAGCATAGGTTTTCGCTTGCAGATCATCCATCCGACCGTTTCTGACTTCCACAACGGAATACCAGTCAGGCATATTGCCGGTGAAGAAATACTCGCAGCCTTCGGGATATTTGGCGGCCACGATATCGGCAAGCGCGGCCGTCTTGTCCATGACTGCAATCACGGCACTGTCGCCTGCGCGCGAGAGGGCCGGAGTGCCATACCTGTCGATGACCGTCGCAAGGGTTTTCTTCTGTTCAACCCATTTCTGACGGCTCGTCTCCGCGTAAACTTTCAGTACGATATCCCTGTGATCCCGATAAATGGCCTGGAGATAAGGATTTATCCGTCCGGTCAATCGGATCACCGTATCCACAGGATCTTCCTTGGCATCTTGCGCGATTGCGCCCGATACAAGCAGCGCCATCGCAGCCACCAGCGACAATAATCTCTTCATGAAACCCCACTCCAAATAGTTGCAATTCTTTTATGTCTGAAATCCCAGACCGTCCACGGCCCGCTCGGAAAATGGTAAAAATATCAGGGAATGCGCGCGATGCCTCGACGGCGGCGCCTTGCACATCCCGCAGCGTCAGTCACCCACCGATGATATCGAACGGCAGATTCCAGCCGCCCGTTCGGGCACTCACAAGGATGGCCCACAATTCAGCTATTCAGCTTCAGCGCCAGCTGCTGCCCGCCAAACACCTTCAGCACATGTTTGTTGATCGGCCGCATCGCCTCGATGCGGCGTTGTTCTTCCCGTCTGCGCGCTTCGTGGCGCTCGCGGTCTGCGCGCAGCTGTGCGGCAAAAGCCATGGCCTTGTCTGCTGCTCCTGAATAACTCGGGCTTGCTGCCATCGAACTCTCCATCAGAACATAGATGAGAACGCTTTATATGTTCTTATTTTGTTCTCATTTTTCGGAGAAGTCAAGACGATCGTTTCAGGGCAATCCAAATGATAGGATTCCGGCGCGGGAAGAGCGGTGCCGGTGGGAAGACGGGAAAGCGCCAAGTCTTTGACGCGGAAAACTATTCTCTCGTCTGGAGCCAGATCATGGCGAAAGACATGAGGCCGCAAAGGGTTGCTATCAGCAGCAGATTGTCCATCGAAATCCTCCTGTATGTGGCAGAAACGCGGCAGAAGGGTTTTGGTTCAATTGCCTCTCTATTTCAGGCGATCTTCTCGCCCTTGTTCTCGTTTCGCCTTCCCTTCCTCTCTCAGGCTTTCCAATAAAAAGGCCCGCAGCATCCCTGCTCGGGCCTCTCTTTATTCCGCTAATGCCTGTCTATGCCGGCCTGATCACGGTCATGATGACGATATTCCCGGCCTCGTCTCGGGCGCTGTCTGTTGTCGCAAGAACCTTGCCGCCAAATTCCGCCTCGGCCTCAGCGAACGCTTCCCGCACCAGCCGGAGCGTTTCCAGATAGGCGCTGTTGTCTCGCCTCGGCATTTCAAGCAATGCCTTGATCTCTGCGCTATCGTCCGCCATGAAGCTGACTGTACTCCTTTGCTCGATCCTGACATCAAGAATATCAGGATCTTCCCGCGTTGCCCTCCTGTAAAACGACACCTGGGTCAAGTGCGGGAGGCATCCTCCAGAGAGATGACAGCCGGCACCCTCAAACACCCCATCTCGCTTTATCGCCATGCCTCATGTATAAGCCCTCGTCCCATTGCCGCCCCCGCCCCGGCGTTTCGCCAACAAGGGCTTGCAGGATCGGGCCTCTGCCACGACATGAGGCCACGGGACCCACGACCGAACGAAAGAAGACTTGAGATCATGACCACGGCAAAGACGGCTGTTTCAGAAGCAAACCAGCGCTATTTCAAGGCGCCGGTCTTTGCCGTTGCGCCCATGATCGACTGGACGGATCGTCACTGCCGCTATTTCCACCGCCAGATCAGCCGCAACGCCCTGCTCTATACGGAAATGGTTGTCGCCGACGCCATCATCCATGGCCCGCGCGAGCGCCTGCTCTCCTTTGACGGCACCGAACACCCCGTCGCCCTGCAGCTCGGCGGTTCCGATCCGGCCAAGCTCACTGAGGCCGTGCGCATTGCCGAGCCCTATGGTTATGACGAGATCAATCTCAATGTCGGCTGCCCGTCGGACCGCGTCCAGTCCGGCACCTTCGGCGCCTGCCTGATGCTGACGCCCGAAACGGTTGCCGAATGCATCGCCGCCATGAAAAAAGTCGCGAAGGTCCCGGTCACCGTCAAATGCCGCATCGGCGTCGACGAGCAGGAGCCGGAAGAGGCCCTGCCCACGCTGATGACCCGCGTGCTCGATGCCGGCGCCGACGCGATCTGGATTCATGCCCGCAAGGCCTGGCTGAAGGGCCTGAGCCCCAAGGAAAACCGCGAGATCCCGCCGCTCGATTACGAGATCGTCTACCGCATGAAGGCCCGCTTCCCCGATGTCTTCATCGGCATCAACGGCGGTATCCACACGCTGGATGAGGCTGAGGCCCACCTAACCCATGTCGACGGCGTCATGCTCGGCCGCGCCGCCTATCAGAATGCCGCCATCCTTTCCGAGGTCGACCAGCGCTTCTACGGCGCCCCGGCCTCAGAGCCCGACTGGAACGATCTTCGCGACCGCATGATGGCCTATGCGGAGCGCCACATCGCCAATGGCGGCCGCCTGCAGCATATCGCCCGCCACATGGTCGGTCTCTTCACCGGCCTGCCCGGCGCCCGCCGCTACCGCCAGATCCTGTCGACCGATGCCGCAAAACCGAATGCCGGCCCGGAAGTGATCGCCGCAGCCTTTGCCGCGGTCGATTTTTCCGGCTCGACGGAAGCCGTCAGCGCCTGAGCGGCACAGGCATCGATCCGAACCATTAAAGCAAACATTTGCCGACAGATCGGGCTTGCAGCCCGGTCCGATTCCTTTCGGCGTCTGAACGAAGTTGGGTTGAACGCGTTTATAACGGTCCCCCCAAAAGAGTATGGAAGGAAACCCTCATGAAGAACCTCCTCATCCTCGCCGCTGCCGCTTCCCTCGGTTTCGTACCCGTGGCCGAGGCCGCAAGCCAGCCCAAGCAACCGAAACATGCCGCCCAGCAGGTCTTAAACGAACCGAGGCAACGTCTCGGCACGCTCTCATGTGAAGTCGCCGGCGGCGTCGGCATGATCGTCGGCTCGAGCAAGGCGATCGACTGCAGCTTCAAGCAGAACACCGGCAAGGTCGAGCATTATACAGGCACGATCGGCAAGCTCGGTCTCGATGTCGGCGTCACCGGCAAATCGTATCTCAGCTGGATCGTCGTCAACACTGCGCCGACGCGCGTCGGCGATGGCGCTCTCGCCGGTACCTATGTCGGCGCATCGGCCAGCGCCTCCGTTGGCGTCGGCCTCGGCGCAAATGCCCTGGTGGGCGGAAATTCGAAGAATTTCGCATTGCAGCCGCTCAGCGGCGAAACCGGAACCGGCGTGAATCTGGCCGCAGGCGTCTCCCGCCTCCAGTTGAAGGCAACGCGCTAACCCGACGGGCGGCGGCAACCGGCCGCCGCCGCTTCGCCCAACGAATGTCTCCACGTCACCAGCGCTGTTCACTGGGCTCCATGCCGCCGTGCGAGGAGTTCCAATGAGCGGTTACCCGCTCGAATGCAGAGGGGATGCCTGACGAGACAATGTGCTTTGAAGCCACGCGAAAAGAACAAAACTGAGGATCACGGCGATCAGATTGTAAATCGTCGCGACCGCAAAGGCGTATCCGAACTGCTCCGGAGACGTGAGGGCCGAACCAGGCATCAGGCCAATGCTGTCCAGAACACTGAAAAAGATGTTTCCGACGATAGCAATTCCAAAGGCAGCGCCGGCTGTTTGCATGGTGCTATAGGCTCCGGATGCCATGCCGGCCTCGCCGTTCGACACGGTCGAAAGGATAAAATTGAGGAAAAGCGGGATTACGATGCCTTGGCCCAACCCGTTGAGGATCAGCGAAATGCTCAGCATGAGAGTGTCGTTTCCGCCGTCAAAACCGACAGTGACCGAGAAGAGCAAACCAATCGCGTAGACGAGCATGCCAAGAAACACGGCCCAATGGCCCAATCTCTTCGCGACGGACTCCGACAAAAGAGAACCGGCAAAGAAGGCGACCGTTGACGGAACGAAAATTGCGCCAGCCTCAAGGGCGCTTCGTCCGAGACCGACCTGCAAAAATATCGTCAAGGAGAGCGAGAAGGAGCTGATCGTGGAGAAAAAGAGGAAGGCCGTGATAATTCCTAATGTAAATCCATTCCTTGTGAAGAGCGAAATATCAATGACCGGGACGCCGCCTTTTCTGGCCAGCTGGATCTCATACCAGGCGAAATAAACGAACAGAGGAAGCGACATGAAAGGTCCGACAATCGCCCACCAGGGCCAGTGATGTTCACGCCCAACCATCAACGGGAACAGGAACAGGCTGAGTGCCGAAGCTCCCAGAGCCGCGCCTCCGATATCCAACCTGCTCGACAAGGCTTCTTTCGTTTCAACGATCATCCACCGTCCCGCGACCAGCGCATAGAGCGCCACCGGCAGATTGACCAGGAAGACAAGGCGCCAGCCAAGATCGCCGACGTCCATTGCTATCAGATACCCTCCGATAACCTGCGATGCCGCGCCTGCCACGCCTTGCACGGCTCCCATTATCGCGAAGGCTCGCCGGCGAGCATCGCCCTCGAAAAGGAGCCGCACCGATGCATAGATCTGCGGCATCATAAGCGCCGCTCCTATGCCTTGGATCGCACGTGAACCGATAAGCAGCCATGGAGATGGTGCGAGGGCACACAATAGGGAACCAAGTGCGAAGGTCGCCATACCAAAAAGAAATAGGCGACGACGTCCGAAGAGATCCCCCAAACGCGCGCCATTCAGGAGCATTGCGCCAAACGGAACATCATAAGCCACCATTATGAGCTGTAGTTCCGCGTTAGAAGCGTGAAGCTCGCGCTGAATATCTGGCAATGCCACGTTGACGATGAAAAGGTCGAGAATAGTCAGAAAACATCCCGTCAAAAGAACCGCAAGGGAGGACCACGATCCGGCTTTTCCGACTTCAACTGTCGCCACACTCATTTGAGTTTCCGTATTGCTGTTGCGTTCCCGCAAGACCATCACCTGGTCGGTACGTCGTTGACGTGCATGATATTTTTTCTTGAATATCGATCAATTGTGGAGCATTTCATTTCTTAACGGACAAAATTTCCTCAATGCAGGTACGGATGAAAAGCCTCACGAGCATCGCAGCTTTCATTTACGCTGCTGAGCAACAAAACTACGTGGCTGCGGCCCGCATTATCGGCATTTCGCCATCCGCGATTGCAAAGGCGATCGTGCGCCTCGAGGGCCACCTGGGCGTACGTCTATTCAATCGCACGACACGCAGCGTCAGTCTGACGGAGGAAGGGGCGCTCTTCTACGAGCGCTGCAAGCACATCATCAACGATTTGAATGATGCCGAAGCGACCATCATTCAAAGCCGGGATCGCCCGAGAGGCCGCCTCCGGGTCAGCGTTCCCCACATTGTGGGCCATCATCTTCTAATGCCCATTCTGCCGGCTTTCGCAGCGAAATTTCCGGAAATCGAGTTGGATATCGATTTTGAAGACCACGTCGTCGATCTGGTCACAGAAGGAATTGATGTCGCCATCCGCAGCGGCGACCTGGCTGATTCAGGGCTGATCGCACGGCCTTTAGGCGAGCAGCATTTCGTGATTTGCGGAAGCCCCAAATATCTTGGTCGTCATGGACAGCCCGAAACGCCAAGCGACCTCGCGCGACACGCATGCATCCACTTCAAATACCCATCCAGCGGCCGGATCGCACCGTGGGCCTTCGCGCCCGCTCACGACCGTTTTATGTTGCCGCGGGGCCTGACAATCAACAATTCGGATGCCGCACTGCGGGCAGCTCTGGATGATATGGGATTGGTTCACTTGCCGGTCTATGTGGCACGACCTCGGATCGAAGACGGCAGCCTGGTTCCCGTTCTCACCTCATACATGGCACAATTCGGCTCCCTCTCCCTCCTCTGGCCCTCCAACCGACAGCTTCTGCCGAAGGTCCGCGCATTTGTGGATACCGTCGTTGAGGAGCTTGCGGCTAAACCTGAAGTCTTTCGACCGTTCACAATGAAAAAAAGCTAGGGCGGCAACACTTCTGTGCGATCGGCTCTAGCTTGCCGACGAAGTGCCGGGAACGGACGGTTCGTCCACGATCTGGAAAACGCCAATGAGCGAAATCGCGCTACGCTACTTGGAAAGAAAACGATAGGCGGTTTGCCGCATTCAATGTTTGATGCACAATCGCACCGTGGCGCCGTGTTTTGCGCGCCCCAGATATGCCGCAGCACAAATGCGCGCTCACCCGCCGCGCCTGAAAACAGCCACCGTATTGGAGGTCAGCCAACATGAAGGATGTCGTCGCGTTGGTAACGGGCGCAAGCCGCGGTGTCGGCCGCGGGATTGCGCTTGCCCTGCTCGCCGAGGGAGCCACGGTGCATGTGACCGGCAGGACGCGTTCCGAGGCGAGCCTTGAAGGCAAACGGGCGGGATCGCTGGAAGGGCTCGAGCTCGAGGCTGCGGACCTGCCCGGCCGCGTTGTCATTCATCAGTGCGACCACAGCAACGACGCCGAGACCGAGCGCGTGGCCGAAGAGATCAGAGCCGGCAACAGGCTGGATATTCTGGTGAACAATGCATGGCCCGGCTATGAAAACATGGTTGAGGACGGCGATTTTACCTGGCCTCGCGCTTTCTGGGAGCAGCCTCTCTGGCGGTGGGATGCGATGATAGGCACCGCACTGAGGGCGGCTTTCCTGATGTCGCGTGCGGTAGCGCCTGTCATGATCCCGGCGCAGCGCGGCCTGATCGTCAATATTTCATTCTGGGCAGCGCAATTCTACGACGGCAACGCGATCTATGGCGTGGCCAAGGCCGCTGCCGACAAGATGGCTGCAGACTTCGCCCATGATCTGCGCCGGCACCATGTCGCCGCTGTCGCCCTCTATCCCGGCCTGGTACGCACCGAAGCGGTCATGCAGAACGCCGAATATTTCGACCTGTCCAATTCCGAGTCACCGCAATTCATCGGCCACGTCATATCAGGACTTTGGCGAGACCCCGAGCTGATGTCGAAATCCGGAAAGGTCCTAATCGCGGCCGAGCTCGGCCAGGAATACGATATCGCCGACATCAACGGCTATAAGCCTGTTCCCCTCACAGCGGCGGACTTTGCGAAATAGGAGCGGCAAGCCGGAACGCGGATTTAAGCCGCCACCAGCAGCAGCACATAAGCCACCACAGTCACCATCAGCCCCCGAAACGCGATCGTCACGAAGCGGTATTTGCTGCGGGCGATATGCGAGAGAATGTCGGCATTTTCCACGTACTGGTCGAAGAGATAGCGCTCGTCGCGCCGGATCGCCGCATCGAAGAAGGCGTCGCGATGTCTGGGCCATGCACCCCAGAACATCGATGTCGACTTATCGAGCCGCCGTGGCAACACCACGAGGATGGCCGACAGAATCGAAAAGACCGAGGCTGCGGCCAGGAGCCCGGAAAAGAGAATGGCCTGCGGCGTGCCCTGCGCATAGCGCGCCCAGGTGAAGACTGCCCTCACTTCGACGGAGCTTACAAGAAAGGCGAGCATAAAAGTAAAGATATAAGCGGCCTTCTGATCCGATATCTTGATCTGATCATAGAATATGTCGTTGATTTTCTTGATATGGTCGAAATATTCCGAGCCAATATCCTCTGTCGACGGAGAGCTGGAGGGCAACTCCGCAAAATTTTCAAACTCGCTCAAGGAAGTCCACACCCCGCAATAGTGTTTCCCTAATAATACACTTGGTCGCGAAAGCAAGAACACGTGTGCATCCAGCTTGACTTTTACACCGCGCTTGGCCAAAGGGGAAAAAGATGCGGGGGTATCTGAAATGTCGGGGCTGAGGTCTTTTCTGTGCGCAAGTACATCTCTTGCGCTCATGTCAACACTACTTTCATTTCCGGTTGCAGCCGAGCCGCTGCAGCGCCCGACCCCGGTTGCAGGCTCGGTCATCGCCCGCAAGACCGGCGAGGAAGTGCGCTTCGTCGATGTCAGCAACTGGCGCGTCGTCGATCTCAACCAGGACCTCCTGGATGGAGACGTGCTGCGCACTAACGCCACCGGCCAGCTCGCCATCCTCTTTTCCGATCACACGCAGATCCGCCTCGGCCGCAATTCCGCGCTGCAGGTCAAGAAGATGTCGCAGACCGGAGACACGATCCTCAACCTGCAGTCCGGCACGATCTGGGCGCGCGCCCAGCGCGGCGGCCAGGGCCTGACGGTCGAAACCCCTGCCGCCGCTGCCGCTATCCGCGGCACGGACTGGACCATGACCGTCGAGGGCGCCAGGACTTCGATGATCGTGCTCGAAGGCCGCGTCTCGCTCACGAACCCCCAGGGCAGCGTCGATGTCAACGAAGGCGAAGGCGCTGTCGCCACCATCGGCCAAGCGCCGCACAAGATCATCAGCGTCAATCCTGACGACCGCCAGCAGATGCTTTTCTATCTGAACCTGCGCGATGGCTTCGGGCTGATGCCGACCTCGCCGCTGCCGGCCGGCCGCATGGCGTCCGAACGGCGCCGCGTGATGGCGATGCCGCCCGAACGGCGCACGACGGAAGACTGGCTGACGCTCGCAGAGTTGCAGAGCGCCTTTGACGGACGGCAGGTCGCAGCTGCAACGTTACAGGCGTTGCGCGGCCGCAAGCTTACCGTCGCCCAGCAGGCGCGTGTCGACCTGATCGAGGCGACCATCGCCGGCTCCGAAAAGCGCTACGCCGATGCCGCCAGGCTGTTCGAAAAAGCCGCGCCGCATCTCGATGCCGACAGACGCAACATGGCGCAATATGGCGGCTATTTCGCCCGCTCGCTCGCCGACCCCGCCCATGTCGAGCAGCCGCCGGCGGCCTCCGTCGGCGTCTATGGCGCCATCATGCAGGCCTATACGGTGGGCTTCCTGGAAAACCCGCGTGCGGCCATCGAGATCATCAGACAGGCGGAAAAGCGCTATCCCAATGATCCCACCCTGCCGGCGATGCGCGCCCAGCTCTCCCAGCTCATCGACGACCGGGTGCAGATGAAGGAAGCGGCCGACCGCTCGCTGGCGCTCGATCCCGATCATCCGATCGGCCTTGCCGCCCGCGCCGGCTATAAGGCTGCCTATGAGAGCGATATCAAAGGTGCGCTCGCAGACCTGAACCGCGCCATCGAACTTGCGCCCGGCGCCTCCGGCTCGCTGAATTCCATGGGCCTGCTGCAGAGCGCCCGCGATGCCAATGGCGAAGCCGAAAAGGCGTTCCTGAAGGCGATCGAGCTCGATCCGCAAGATCCCGTGCCGCATGCCAATCTGGCGATCCTCTATCTCGACCAGTCGCGCATGAAGGAAGCCAAGCGCGAGATCGATACCGCGCTCGCCGTCGATCCCTCCTTCGATATCGCGCTTCTCGCCCGGGGCCGCTACTACCTGCAAACAGGCGAGCGCGACAAGGCGCTGGAAGACCTGCTCGCCGCCAGCACCGCCAATCCGGCCCATTCGCAATCGCAGCTCATGCTCGCCGCCGCCCATTACGAAAAGGGCGACCGCCTACCCTTCAACCAGGCGCTCGACAATGCCGACCGGCTGGACAAGAACGATCCGGTCATCTCCTCCTTCCGCACCGCCGTCGATATCGACGACTATAATGCCGATGGCGCGATCAGGAATGCCCAGGAATTCCTGCGCCGCTCTCGCGCCCGTGGTGGTGACTTCACCGGCCTCGGCGCCAATGAGGATGCCGGCTCGACGCTGAACAACGCCTTCCGCCTGCAGGGCCTGGATGCCTGGGGCCGCTACTATGGCGACGCCGTCTTCAACCCGTTCGAAGGCACCGGTTATACCGACCAGTCGATCAAGGGCAGCATCTTCCCCTTCGTCAACGCCATCACGTTCAGCGATGATAGCGTCAGCCAGTATCGCGCCAACACTTCGAGCTTCTCCTCGCTCTTCCAAGGTCTGCTGCTCGATCCGCACATGCTGTCGGGCCGCTCGCGCTCGGCAAATATCCTGCGCACGCCCTTCATCGAAGGCTCGGTCGGCGGCGGCATCAACAGCGTCGACGGCCACACCCGCCGCACCGGCGAGGCAGAAATACAGGGATTTTCGAATGAGACGATCCCGATCAGCTTCTTCGGCAACCTGACATGGGAAGAATTGGCGCTCGATGGCGAATATCGCGACTTCGGCGGATATGCGACGGACAACAAGATCCTCGGCGGCAACGGCTACATCACAGCGACGGTTACGCCCGACGACCGCGTGGTAGCCTACTTCAATCATGCCAAGAACGACGGCACGCTAAACGCGCTGACGACAGACCCGACACTCTCGACCCTGCTAAACGACGGGCTTTTCTTCCCGATCTTTGGCCCCGCCGGGCCACTCGTGCCGGACGAACTGCCGCTCTACCGCACACAAATCAACAACACGAAACTCACCAGCGCCGGTGTCGGCTGGAGCCATACGTTCTCCTACGAGAACATGCTGAATGGCGCGCTCATGTATGTCGAGACCGGATCAAAGACCACAAACGACCTACAGTTCGACTGGGAAGAGGTGCCCTTCCTTGGCGGCCCCGGCACCGATATCAGGCCCTTCGGCCAGACCAGCGAAGAGTCGGAATCCAAGGCCTATGTCGCTGCGCTCAGCCACAGCATTGGCGAGGGAGCTTTCACCTGGCGCTACGGCATCGAAGGCGGTTGGATCGATGCATCGCAGAAGACCTACTTCCATCTTGACGACGTCATTCCGGGTCTCATCGACGGCATCACCGCCGGTCCAACGGAAACCGACACCCGCGTCAATATCGGCCGCGCCTATGTCGACCTTCTGCATGACATTACACCGGATCTGAAGGGCGAATATGCTCTATTCGGCACACGCCTCGAAGGCGATGGCGTCGACGTCAGCCGGCTCGAGCCCCGCTTCGGCCTTGCCTGGGCGCCGGTCCAGAATCAATGGCTGCGTGCCGCCTTCATGCGCCAGAGCCTCGATACGGGCGTACCGACGCTGGCTCCGATCGGCATCCTTGGGCTGCAATCCAATCAGTTCACAGTCGGCACCGAAGGTTATGCCGATACGGCCGCCTTCCAATGGGATGCCGAATGGACCGACAAGTTCTTCACCTCAGTCGAATATCAGCATCAAGAACTGCATGATTTCTCGATCGACCTGCCTCTGATCGCCCTTCCTGCGGATGACAGCCTGCCGCTGTCGCGTGGCCGGATCGACCGTGCCGCCGTCACGGCAAACGTCGCGCTCGGCAATGGCTTCGGCCTTTCAGCCACCTATGCCTACATGGATTCCGAAAACAAGGATCCGGGATCGTTGAATTACGGCGGCAACCTGCCCTATATCCCGAAGAATTCCGGCCAGATCGCACTGACCTGGGTCAATGAGGCCAAGGTCAAGGCCACCGTCGCCGCCAACTATATCGGCGAGCGCGATGGCGACGATCTCGGCACCAAGCTCGACGATTACTGGAGCCTTGACGCGCATCTGATCTGGGAGCCCTTCGACAAGCGCATCGCGCTCGAAGCCGCCGCCTATAACCTCCTCGACGAGGATTTCGAGGTGACACCGGGCGTGCCCGGCTGGGGCCGCGCCTTCAAGGGCAGCCTGAAGATCCGCTTCTGATGATGGCGCGCCCGGCCGCCCTGCAACGGCTTCAGGCAGAGCGCCCGATCGAGACGCGCCGCCCATCGCAGCGCCCGCCCGGCTGGCCCTTCTCGAGCCGCGGCATCCGTCTTCTCGTGCTGGCGCTGGTCACGCTGATCACCATTTCGCTGATCTCCCGCCTGCCCGCCTGGACGCTGACGGAGCTGCGCACCTTCGATTATCTCTCGACAGTCGACGATCCGACGCCGCCGGCCGATGGCCCGATCATCGTGGCGATCGACGAGCCGGCGCTTGCCGATATCAACGCCCAGTGGCCCTGGCCGCGCAGCCTGCATGCCGAGCTCGTCAAACAGCTGCGCGCCGCCGGCGCAAGAGCCATCGCGCTCGATATCATCATGGCCGAGCCTTCGAC
The DNA here is from genome assembly GCA_900473185.1 of Hyphomicrobiales bacterium. Lineage (GTDB taxonomy): Bacteria > Pseudomonadota > Alphaproteobacteria > Rhizobiales > Rhizobiaceae > Rhizobium. The sequence continues at coordinate 21,176 of UCKU01000033.1, forward strand.
GGCCGAAAACGATCAGGCCATCACCGCGGCCGTCGGCCCCGATGTCGTGCTTGCCGGCGATGAAACGCTGATCAAGACGCCCCAGGCCGACCAGCTGCTGCGCACCACGCCGCTGCCACAGATGACGGATGCCGGCGCGCGCACCGGCATTGCCTCCATCACCCTGAATGGCGACGGCATCTTCCGCAATATTCCATCCTATGAGGATGGCTTTGCCATGGAGCTTGCAAAGGCTGCGGGCATCAAGGCGCTGCATCTGCCGGCAGGCTCCCTCATCCAGTCCTTCGGCCCGGCCCGCTCCTATCCCACCGTCTCCTATTACCAGGCGCTGGACCCGAAAAATTTCCTCCCGCCCGATATCTTCAAGGGTCGCGTCGTCTTGGTCGGCCTCAGCCTGCAGAACGCCCCCGAGATCGATCAGGGCGGCGCCGATGCCTATGCCACGCCCTATACCGTCCACACCGGCAAGCTGATCTCCGGCGTCGAGGTGCAGGCTACCATCTACGACAATATCGTCCATGGCCTGGCGATTACGGAAGCCGGCCTGCTGCCGGTCGCAATCTGCATCCTCATATCAGTCATTCTGGCTGCGATAACGGTCTGGAAGGCCACGAGCTGGCGCACGCTGGTCGCCACGGCCGCCGCCGTACTCGCCTTTGCGGCAGTCAGCTATGCCGGTATCCGCTTCGGCCATGTCTTCGTTTCGCCGCTTGGGCCGACCGTTGCCTTCGTGGCCGTCGCCTTCGGCCAGGCGGCCTTCGACTATACCGAGGAGCGCCGCCAGAAGCGCCAGATCACGCTGGCCTTCGCCCAATATATCTCGCCCGATCTCGTCAAGCGCCTGTCGAACGATCCCTCGCAGCTGAAGCTCGGCGGCGAGCGGCGCACGCTCTCCGTCCTGTTTTCCGATGTGCGCGGCTTCACCACCATTGCCGAAACCATGAAGGACGATCCCGAGCAGCTGACGACGCTGATCAACCGGCTGCTGACGCCGCTCTCGGATGTCGTCATGGATCACGGCGGCACGATCGACAAATATATGGGCGATTGCATCATGGCCTTCTGGAATGCGCCGCTCGATGACCCCGATCATGCCCTGCATGCGGTCAAGGCCTCGATTGCCATGCAGGATGCGATCGCGACGCTGAACCGCGAACTGGAGCGTGAAGCCGCCGCCACAGGCCGGCCGCTGCATGTGCTGAAAATGGGCGTCGGCATCAATACCGGCGAATGCATTGTCGGCAATATGGGCTCTACCCGCCGCTTCGACTATTCCTGCCTCGGCGACAGCGTCAATCTCGCCTCCCGTCTCGAAGGTGCTTCGAAGAATTATGGCGTCGCCCTCCTCCTCGGAGAGGAAACCGCCCGCCTCGTGGCCGAACGTTACACCGTGGTCGAACTCGACCGCATCATCGTCAAGGGCCGCACCGTCCCCTCGCCCGTCTTTACCGTGCTCTACGGCTCGCACCGCGCGGCGCTGCCGGACCACAACGCCTTCCTGGAGGCGAAATATGCGGGAACATTGCCCCTCTCCGACCCCGCCTTCGACACCCTGCCGAAAGCCATTCCGGAGCTTTCAGCCTATTACGCGCTGGTGCGCGGCGGCCTTGCACAGGACCAAGCAGCCCCCTGAGCAATTCCGGTAAAGGTGTGAAGCGGTTTTGCGTCCGGAATTGCATCAGAACAAAAAGATAGTGCACTTTCCCCTGGCCGTCATTTGCGTCTAGGATGTCGTCAGACTTTCCAGATCAATCAGCCAAGAAGTCCCGCCATGCCCATTCCCGCCACCGTCATCCCCCTGCCGCAGCCGGTTCTCCTGCCCGTCGAAGGCAGTGCCGAGGCCTTCCCGGTCCGCCGCGTCTATTGCGTCGGCCGCAACTATGCGGATCACGCCATTGAAATGGGCCATGACCCGAACCGCGAGCCGCCCTTCTTCTTCCAGAAGAACGCCGATAACCTGTTTTCCGGCAAGGACTTCCCCTATCCGCCGCTGTCATCGGACGTGCATTTCGAGGTCGAATGCGTGCTGGCCTTGAAAGCAGGCGGCGCCGATATTTCAGCCGAAAAGGCGCTCGACTGCATCTATGGCTACGGTGTCGGCATCGATTTCACCCGCCGCGACCTGCAGGCCGAAGCCAAGAAACTCGGCCGCCCATGGGAGCTCGCCAAGGCCTTCGAACATTCCGCCCCGGTCTCAGCCCTCGTCCCGGCCAGCCGCCTCGGCCATCCCACCAGCGGCCGCGTCTGGCTGGAGGTGAACGGCGTTAAAAAGCAGGACGGCGACTTAAACCAGATGATCTGGAAAGTCCCGGAAATCATTGCAGAACTTTCGAAACTCTTCGTTCTCGCCCCCGGCGATGTCATCATGACCGGCACGCCGGCCGGTGTGGCCGCCATCAACAGGGGCGACAGCATCGCCTGCGGCGTCGATGGCATCGCGACGCTCTCGCTGAAAGTGGTCTGAGGAGGAAGACATGGCACTCTATGCGCTCGGAGGTGCAAGACCGAAACTGCCACCCCACGGCACCTTCTGGATCGCCCCCGACGCGCATGTGATTGGCCATGTGGAACTCGCCGAAGAAGTCGGCATCTGGTTCGGCGCGGTGCTGCGTGGCGACAACGAACCCATCGTCATCGGCAGGGCCACCAACCTGCAGGAAGGCGTCATGGTCCACACCGACCCCGGCTTCCCCGTCGATATCGGCGAAATGTGCACCATCGGCCACCACGCCATCATCCACGGCTGCACGATCGGCAACAACACCCTCATCGGCATGGGCGCCACCATCCTGAACGGCGCAAAGATCGGCAACAATTGCCTCGTCGGCGCCAATGCGCTCATCACCGAAGGCAAGGAATTCTCCGACAATTCCCTGATCGTCGGCTCACCCGCCAAGGCGATCCGCACCCTGGATGATGAGGCAGTCGCAAAAATCACCCAGTCCGCGAAGAAATATGTCGGCAACTGGCAGCGCTTTGCGCGAGATCTCGAGCGGATCGATTGAAAATCGACCGCGGCGGATCGACCAAAATCGACCGTCGGCGGATCGACTAGCGTCGACCACGGGATCGCAGGCGACCGTGGGAGGATCAGGCAGCGAGGCGGTTTTCAGTCGGTTGTTGCGGCAAGGATTCTGCCGCCTTTCGGCTCCTGGACGATGATGGCGCTCTTGAGGTCGCCAGCTGCAGCCGGGATCGGCAGCTTCAATATCTTGCCGTCCCAGGTGCCGAGACGCGTCAGCTCGTGCACGACATGGGCGTGCGGCAATGTCTCGCCGGCATTCTCGCCTCTGGCGACCGGAACCTGCACGGTGCCCGGAGCATAGCGGACGAGCCACACGTCGGCGGCGGCGGTCCGGCCCTTCCCAGCGTCGATGACAGCCGCGTTCCGGGAGAGCGAGATTCCGGGGCCGGACAGTGCGGGCTCGGACGCGATCACGCGCCGGATCTCGTTGAGATTATAGCCGACGGTCGACTGATGGCCGTTGATGACCATCTGAGGCGTGAAAGGGCCGGATTGGCCGAGTGCAGGCTCATAGGTCACCTGCCTGTCGGTGAATTCCTTCTTCCCGAAAATGTCCTTCCATCCGAGATAGTCCCAATAGGTCACCGAGAAGCTCAAGGCGAGCACGTTCGGATCGTTGCTGAGCTTGACGAGGTTGGCGTTGGCCGGAGGGCATGAGGAACAGCCCTGGCTGGTGAACAATTCGACGACCGCAGGTGATTGCCCAGCGAAGGCTTGAGCGGTGGAACCAAGAGCAAAGACTGCTGCGATGATTGCAGGATTGAACGCGGCTGAATGTTTCATGGCGGTGCTCCCTGATGATCTGCATCTCGTTCTCCTTCGCAGGTGGAACGCAATTCGTTACAGCTTCACGCACTTGTGACGGCGTCGACCGGATGTCCGAAAAGCCGCGCCATCAGCATTTCCCGGCGGGAGGCTCCCGGCTGCAAAGAAAAAACTTCGGGACGCCTGTAACTAATCCCGCTTCGCCTACGTACATGCTGTAGGAACGCGACGGTACCGGACATCGAAACGATCATGGCGACACTCGACGATCACAGCCAGGCCACTCCAACAGGCCCGATGACGACAGTCATCCGCCGGCACTCGCTGGCGACCCGCGTGACACACTGGATCAACGTTCTCTGTCTCAGCCTGCTTTTGATGAGCGGGCTGCAGATATTCAATGCCCACCCGGCGCTTTACTGGGGCCAGTACGGTGCGGATGCAGACCCGTCATGGCTGTCGATCAGCGCCGTCGATGAGGATGGCGGCACGCGCGGCGTGCTTCGCATCGGCAATCTGCAGATCACGACGACAGGCATTCTCGGCGTTTCGGGAACGGGCGATGACGCGACCGAGCGTGGCTTCCCTTCCTGGATCACCATTCCGAGCTACCAGGATCTCGCAACCGGCCGCCGCTGGCATCTGTTCTTCGCCTGGCTCTTCGTCATCAACGGAACGATCTATGCGCTCATCGGCTTTCTGTCAGGCCATTTCCGCCGCGATCTGGCGCCGAGCGGCGAAGAGATCTCGCCGCATCATCTGGGGCAGGAGATCGCCGACCACGCCCGCCTGCGCTTCCCCAAGGGTGAAAAGGCAAGGCGTTACAATGTGCTGCAGAAGCTCGCCTACCTGATCGTCATCTTCATCCTGCTGCCGCTGATGTTTGCAACGGGCTTGACCATGTCACCCGGCATGGATGCCGGCTATCCCTTCCTGCTCGACCTTTTCGGCGGCAGGCAATCGGCCCGGTCGATCCACTTCATCTGCGCCTGGTCCATCGTCCTCTTCGTTCTCGTGCATGTCGCAATGGTGATCCTGTCCGGCCTCTGGAACAACATGCGCTCGATGATAACGGGCCGTTACGTGATCGAAACCGAAAGGGACGATCGATGACCTTCTCCATCACACGTCGCCGCCTGTTGATCGGATCGGCTGCCGGCCTCGGTGCATTCGGCCTGACCGGCTGCGACGATGTCGTCCAGAACGCCAATGTCCAGTCCGTTCTCGAAATGGCCGAGACGCTGACGATGAAAAGCCAGCGGCTACTCGTTCCCAAGGACAAGCTGGCGCGCGAATTTTCCGAAGCCGATATCTCGCCGACATTCCGGCCGAATGGCACGAGCCAGCCAGACAGCGAAGCCTATGCGCAGATGATGGAAACCGGCTTCGCCGACTGGCGACTGAAGATCGACGGGCTGGTAGAGCGTCCCGTCGAGCTTTCGCTCGCAGATCTGAAGAAGCTGCCCTCACGCACCCAGATCACCCGCCACGACTGCGTCGAGGGCTGGAGCGCGATCGGCAAGTGGACGGGCGCCCCCCTCGGACCGCTCCTGCAGAGCGTGGGGCTGAAACCCCAAGCCCGCTATGCCGTCTTCTACTGCGCAGACCAGCTCGAACAGACGCTGGACGGCAGCGGAACCTACTACGAGAGCATCGATCTCATCGACGCCTTCCACCCGCAGACCATCCTCGCCTACCAGATGAACGGCAAGGATCTTGAGGTCGCCCACGGCGCCCCGCTTCGTCTGCGCGTCGAGCGCCACCTTGGCTACAAGCATGCCAAATACCTGATGCGGATCGAGATCAGGGACAGCTTCGCCAGCCTGTGGGGTGGCAAGGGCGGCTTCTGGGAAGACCGGGGCTACGAGTGGTACGCCGGAATCTAGGCACTCGCGCCTTCCAACAGTTTTGCAAAGGGCAATGGCGCCCACAAGGAGGAGAAGGTCATGTTGAAAGGCACAGTAGCAGCAATCGTTCTGGCAGCGGCTTTCGCGCTGCCCGCCTTTGCACAGGACGCGATGATGTCGGCGAAATGCGACAAGGCTTCGATGATGAAAATGGAGGCCAACATGGATGCCATGAAGGATCCTGCCATGAAGACAAAGAAGGAAATGGCGTCCAAGGAAATGATGATGGCCAAGGATTCCATGAAGGCCAACAAGATGGAAGAATGCAAGATGCACATGGAAAAAGCCATGAAAAGCATGAGCAATATGTGAAGCGTGTCAGAGCGACGCGGGCTGCCCTCGGGCTGCCCGTGTCGGCAGGGGAATGAACGCCGCTGCACGATCGGCAACAACTGCCTCGTCGGCGCCAACGCGCTCGTCACGGAGGCGAGGAATTCCCCGGCAACTCCCTGATCGCCGGCTCACCCGGCCATGCCATCATACGCTGTGCAGCCCTGATGCGTGGGCGCACTCCGTCGGGTGAGCAACGCTCGGGCTGCCCGAGCCGCCGGGAAGCTCCTCAGTATGCGCAGAACATCTGGCATCCACACGCCGACGCTGGCATAAATGAGCTTCATCGAGGGAGGCATCATGATGCAGAAGAACGCGCCGGATTTCAGCCTTGCGGGCAAAGTGACTTTGGTGACGGGAGCGAGCCGTGGCATCGGTCGGGCTTGCGCGCTTGCCTGTGCCGCAGCAGGCTCCGATATTGTTTTGGGTGTCCGTGATGTCGCAGCCTCGGCGGGCCTGGTTGCCGAACTCGAGGGCACGGGACGAAAAGTTCTCCCTGTTGAACTGGATATTCCCAATAAGGCCCATATCGCACAGGCCGTCGACGCGGCTCTGGCTACATTCGGTCGGATCGACATCCTCGTCAACAACGTCGGTGTGGCTCCGGGCAATCTCGCGGAACTCGTTGAGGAGAAGGACCTTGACGAGATACTCGATGTCAACATCAAGGGCACCTTTCTGATGACGCAGGCAGTTGGCCGTCACATGATCAAGCGCAATGGGGGCCGGATCATCAATATCAGCTCACAGGCCGGTACCGTGGCACTGCGTGGCGAGGCAATCTATTGCATGAGCAAGGCGGCAATCAATCACCTCACGCGCTGCCTTGCAGCCGAATGGGCGCGCTACGATGTCACCGTAAACACCGTATCGCCGACGTTCATTCACACCGATGGTACTGCCCCTTTTCTATCCGATGCCGACAATCGCAAAGCGACGCTCGGTCACATTCCACTCGGTCGGATCGGTGAAACCGATGATGTGGTGGGTGCCGTAGTCTTCCTTGCATCACCGGCTGCGAGCCTGATCACCGGCGCGAACCTGCTGGTGGACGGTGGATGGTCCGTCGCCTGAGGCCGAGACGGCTCCTGCAGCAAAAGTCTTATGCAAACGAGAGCAACTACTCGTTCTGCCTCCCCTCCTGGGTTTGGCGATCTATCGCTGCAGTTTTGGGCGCACGGTGATTTCCACACCGGCCGCATTCGTCACGCTCGCTTGCGCGGTCACCCGATCGAGAAAGTCCTGGCGGAAAGGCGGGGGATCGCCTGGATTGACGAACAGCTTGCCGAAATTGACCGCGATATGCTTTCGGTCGATTTCCCCTACGATCCGCTTGCACTGCTTGATATCAGCCTCATAGGCGGCATCCATGACCAGCTCGACCGCCATGACGCTGAGGTCTTCGGTCTGGTCGTAGCCGCGGCGAGCCCAGTCCTCCTCAGTCGGCGAAGCGCCCGGCGGCGTCAGCGGCGGATCGCCCACGAAGGCGAAGACGGCGCGCACCTTGCCGAAGTAAACCCCGTTGCCGTCCTCGTTCCACACCTCCAACACCGGACCGGCAGTACGGTACTTCAGCGTTCCGTTGCCGCCGGTGTAGAAGCTCGAAAGCTGGTCCTGCGGCGGACCGACATAGGCATCCACCGCCTCGAACATGACAGTGACGCTGCCGTCGCCGTCCTTGAGCAATTGGCCGTCGATGAACCAGCGCACCTCAAAGATCGGTCCGCCTTTCAGCAGGTGAAGGTCGTAGCGTGTCGTCGTCTTCAGCCGGTAGGCCAGCGCGCTATACTGTTTCTCAGGGAACCAGCAGACCCGCATCTTGACCTGAACTTGGCGATCGAGCCGCCGCTCGACAGCAGTCACTGCCGAATCCAGCCTTGCCAGATTGACAGGTGTGGAGGACACGTGGCCCTTTGCGAGATAGTCGGCGTCGTCGTCGGTAAACTTCATCTCGAAGTCACGCGCCGCCGCGCTCAACTCGTTTCCGAGGAAGACCACCGCATCGATGCCGAGCAGGTCGTCGGGATCGATGATCTCGTCCAGCCCGGCGGCATCGGATAACGCATCGCGCAATGGGCCGGAAATTGCGTCCTTCACCGCCCCGGTGATCGCCTTAACCGCGTTCTTGCGTGCGGCAGCGTCTCCCAGCCGGTCGAGCCGCGTCTGGATCCCGTCTATTGGCGCCACCACCATGCCGTTCGCGTCGCGCGACAATTCGCTGTCGTACCCGCCGGCGATCAGCTTCGTCAGCTCGGCCGACAGCGCCGGTCCGAACACCTTGTTGAATTTCTTGTGCCCCGCCTCCGATGTGCTGGGCGAAAATGCGTCCTGATCCCAAAGCAAGGCGACCATTCCGGCCAGGCCGGGAAACCAGCTGCCTATCTCCAGCAGGGCCGGCCGAAGACGGAAGGACCGCGTCCCCAGCGCCGCCGGAATCGGCAGCGTCGCCGGCGCGTTCACGTCACCGGTGCCGAGCAGCCACGGGCTCGCCGGAGCGCCCTCGAATGTCTTTACCCCGACCGAAGGCAATATGCTGCCGGGCGGCGGCGCACCGATCGTATCCGCATCGGCCTTGAAGCCCAGGATCCACATGTAAGGCTCGTCACCCCCGGAGTCCTCGGTGGTGCGTACCTGCAGCTGAAAAAGCGCGAAGGTGACATCGATTTCCGTCGGTCGCATAGCAAAGACCTTTCCCAGACATGCTTTGCAGCTTGGGTTGAATCATCGGATGCTTTGAAATGGACGAATGCAAATAAATGCTGAACGCACAAATAGCATGGACCGCCGATCAATTCTAGAAAAAGGTGCAGACTTCTCTGGCAACGACCACGGCTGCCACCATTCACGACCTAGCTTGCATCCCCGATATCAAAGCGAACGATCCTGTCGCCCTCCATACGGAAGAGGGGCGTCACAGTCTTGTCCTTCAGGCCATGACTTTGCCCCTCCGGCGGCCGGCCATTCAGATCGAATACCTTCAGGATCACCTCGACTGACTGCCGACTACCGGATCAGCTTGCGCCGGCGGGATCGACCATTGCCGATAAGGCGAGCGGCGAACTACGGCATGCATCCCCTCTGCCAGCGCCTTTGAAGGATGCGGAAAAGGCCGGCATCGGCCAGCCTCCTCCTGCCACTGCCAGCGCCCTCAGGTGTTCAAGCCGCCATCCACATTGAGGATGGCGCCTGTGATATTCCTTGCGGCAGGGCTTGCGAGGAAGGCGACGGCAGCCGCCACATCGTGGGGCTCGCCATAGCGGCCGAGCGGTATCAGGGCGCGCTGGAAGTCGGCAAACTCCCCGTCGGCCGGGTTCATGTCCGTATTGGTTGATCCCGGCTGGATCAGGTTGACGGTCACATCCCGAGGTCCGAGTTCGCGGGCGAGACCGCGCGTGAAGGACTGCAGTGCGGATTTCGTCATGTAATACACCGTGCCGGTGTCGCCAACGATGCGTTCGGCGCCGGCCGAGCCGATATTGATGACGCGGCCTCCCGCTTGCAGATGCGGAATGGCGGCCTGCGCGGCGAGCACCGGCGAGCGCACGTTGACATCAAGCAGCGCATCGATCTGCGCGACGCTGAAGCCTGCGATCGTATCGTAAAGCGCAATGGCAGCATTGTTGACGAGAATGTCGAGACCGCCAAGCGCGCGAGCCGCCTCCTCCACCGAACGCTTCACGGCTGCCGGATCGGCGCTGTCGGCCTGGATTGCAAATCCCCGCCTGCCCTTGCCCTCGATAGCGCGAACGACCTCGGCGGCGCGATCGGCCGAACGCTCATAGGTGATGGCGACGTCGGCGCCCTTTTCGGCAAGCGCCACCGCAATGGCGGCGCCGATACCGCGCGATGCGCCCGTTACGAGAGCACGTTTTCCAGCAAGTTCAGTCATCAATCGTCCCTTTCTGTATTGATCGACACAGAATTAGCTAGGGACGCCGAACGCGCACGTCAAGAATATTGTATCGATCAACACAAAATATCCTGAACCGTTGTCGAGACGCACCGGCGGGTTTATATAGTGACCGATGCAGAAATCGGACCAGACGCCGCAAGCCCAGGATACGACGGCCAACGAGACGACAGCCACCCGCACCCGCGGGCGGCCGCGCGCCTTCGATCGGGAAGCTGCGCTCGCCAAGGCGACCCGCCTGTTCTGGGAAAAGGGTTTCGAGGCGACGTCGATCAGCGACCTTACCGAGGCGATGGGCATCGGATCGCCGAGCCTCTACGCGGCCTTCGGCTCGAAGGAGGCGCTCTATGCCGAAGCATTGAACTATTACCAGGAGACCAACGAGGCCCTTGTCTGGGCAGGCTTTCGCGCCGCCCGCACGGCGCGCGAAGCCGTCAAGGCGCTTCTCATGGACTCGGCGGCGGTCCTGACCGGCTCCGTCGTCGATATTCCCCTCGGCTGCATGGTGTCCCTCTCTTCGGTCGGCAGCGAGGGCCATGCCGAACTCGGCGAACTGGTGCGAACCGCCCGCGCCGTCACGCTCGACCTTCTGAAACGGCGCCTGAGCCAGGCGGTATCGGCAGGCGAAATTCCAGCCTCGACCGACATCCACGGCCTCGCCCGTTTCGTGCAGACCGTCCAGAACGGCATGTCGATTCTCGCCCGCGATGGAGCAAGCCGCAGCGAACTGGAATCCGTGGCCGAGGTCTCGATGCTCGGATGGGACGCCCGCACGGGAGGACGATCATAGCGCGACGACTGGCATGAGCCGGAAGTGATCATGAGGCGGCAGACGTGGCGAAAGCCGGCGCCGGATGACCGCCCTTCCCGGCCTAATCCGCCTCGCCGATATCGAAGCGAACGATCCTGTCGCCCTCCATGCGGAAGATGTGCGTCACGGTCTTGTCCTTCAGCCCATGACTTTGCCCCTCCAGCGGCCGCCCGTCGAGATCAAAAACCCTCTGGATCACCTCGACCTCTATGGCGCCATCGTCCGCCTTCCGAAATGCGACCGGCTCGACATGCGGGCTGACGATCGCCCATTGGCGTGTCCAGTAATCCCGAACCGCCTCACGCCCATGAACATGGCCGCCCTCCATGCCGTTTGCCCAGGCGACATCATCGGCCAGCACGGCAAGCACCGCGTCGATATCGCGCGCATTGAAGCGCTCGTAGATGTGTTTGATCAACTGCGTCTGTTTTTCCGACATGCTGTTTTCTCTCTATCGCTTAGCGGGGGTCGGGCCGACATTGACCGGCACGGCCAGCGCAGTTACATATGTGCATATATAGTTTATGGTCAACGGCCGACAAGGAGCAAATGAAATGAGTGAAGACGTGCTTTCTACGCCGGGGCATCTCATCAGCCTCGCGGCGCGCGGCTTCGCACGCCTCAGCGAGTCACGTCTGAAACCGCTCGGCTTCGGCGTCGGCCAATTGCCGGTTCTGGTGGCGCTGAAAGATGGCAAGGCAAGCACGCAGCGCGACCTCGCCCGTTTCGCCAAGGTGGAGCAGCCGCCGATGGCGCAAATGCTCGCGCGCATGGAGCGGGATGGCCTGATCGAGCGCACACCCGACCCGGCGGACGGTCGAAGCAGCCGCATCATGTTGACGGAGGCCGCGCGAGAAAGCATGCCCGAGGCAATCGCGACCTTGTTTCAGGGTAATAGCGAGGCGCTCGATGGCTTCTCACACGCGGAAACGGAACAACTCGTCGCCTTGCTGACGCGACTGATCGCAAATCTCGATAAAATTACGAGCGCTGATTTGCCGTGATGCGGCCTGCGGTTTTTCAACCTTTCACCCGGCCGTAGCCGCCACCTTCTTCGCAAACGGCACCCACAGCAGCGCACAAGCCGTCAGCACCGCCACCACCATCCACGCCTCGTTGAGCGCCTGAACGGTTGCGGCCGTCTGCACCAGCGGATCGAGCATGGATGTCGTATCGGCATCGAACTCTCCCTGATGCCCCGCAATCGCCTGCAATGGCGCACCAACGAATGCAGCAACATCCACATCCCCCGCCTTCAGCCGCTCCCACAGGCCGTCCCCGAGTGGTTCCGAGCGGGTGTAGACAACAGTGTCGATCAGTGCGATGCCGATGGCGCCTCCGAGATTGCGCATCAGGTTGAACAAGCCGCTGGCATCGGGAATGCGCTCCGGCGGAAGGGTGCCGAGCGCCAGCCGCGTCGGCGGCAGCAGGCAGAACATGATGGCGATGCCGCGGATGATCTGCGGCCAGAACATCGCGTCATAATCGGTCTGCGGGTCCTCAAAGGCGCTCATGCCGATGCCGATGGCAAAGAGCGTAAAGCCCGCCGCAGACAACAACCGGGCATCCATCCGCTTTTCCAGGGCCACCGCGATCGGCGCGGTGACAAGCTGGGCAATGCCCGTCACCAGCATCGTCATGCCGATTTCGAGAGCATTGTGGCCGCGCACGAAGGCCAGAAAGACGGGCATGAGATAGACGGAGCCGAAGAGGCCGATGCCGAGAATGAAGCTCATTGCCGAACCGGCCAGAAAGTTCCTGTCACCGAAATTCCGGAGCTCGACCAGGGGTATGCGTCTGCGCAGCGAGCGCCATGCGAATACGAATCCCGAGACCGCCGACAGGCCGATGAGACCGGCGACATAAAGCGAGGTCCAGCCACTCGTCGGCGCTTCCTTGAGACCGAGTTCCAGTGCTGCGAGGCTCGCCGCCATCAGCAGCAGTGAGAGGGCATCGAGATGCCACAGCTCGGAGAGGTTGACGCCCTCGCGCGGAAGCGAGCGCATGGCGACGAGCGCTGCGACAATGCCGGGAATGATATTGATCAGGAACAGCCAGTGCCACGAATAGGTCTCCGTCAGCCAGCCGCCGACGATCGGCCCGACGGTTGGCGCCAGAACCGCAAGAACGCCGGCGATCGTCGTCGCAAGCGCCTGGCGCTCATCGGGAAACAGGATGAACACAGCCGAAAACACCGAGGGGATCAGCGTGCCACCGGAAAAGCCCTGAATGACCCGCCAGGCGATGAGCCCGCTAAAACTGTCGCTCATGGCGCAGCCCGCCGAAGCGATCACGAACAGTAAGAGCGACACCACAAAGAGCCAGCGCATCGTCAGCAGGCGCGTCAGAAAACCCGTCAGCGGTATCGCCACCACCTCGGCGATGAGATAGGCGGTCTGCACCCAGCTCATCTGATCCGGATGGATATCGAGAGCGGACTGGATGGTCGGCAGCGAGGTTGCGACGACCTGAACGTCGAGGATCGCCATGAACATGCCCAGGCACATGGCCAGAAAACCGATCCATCGGTGCAGTGGCGGAGCGGCGGACAAAACGAGTTCAGACCGGTCGGGCATGGAGTGGTCCTGGAAGCAGTTCCGACAAATGCGTGCGGCGGCGGACAATAGCAGTGCACAGAACGGCATGCCAAAACATAATGGGAAAAGTGCGAAAGTGCCGATCACAAAGAGGTGGTGCCCGGCTGATGCCACTACCGGATGGCGCAATACAGATATGCGCCATGCCGAAGGCAAGAACGAAGAGAGCGAGTGCGGAAAGTTGCTGCCGCGCCGAAGGCGTTTCTCAAACTGCGTTCGGATATGGGGCTATGTCTCGGCACGACCGAGAGTGTGATGCGATCGGCCAAGCAATTGCGCCAGTCGGCCGATCGCGATGAACGCGAGGACGGCAACGGCACCGACGATGGCCGCAACCGTGAGCGACCACGAGACCCCGATGTTCTCCATCAGGAACGCCAGGATAAACGGTGCAGTCGACGAAATGACCAACCGGATCGCCAACACCTGTCCCTGTCGTCTGCCGTAACCCTCACTGCCGAAGAGCGCCAGCGGAAGCGTTCCCTGTACGATGCTGCTCAGGCCGGAGCCGAGACCGAAGACCACCGCGAACACCAGTGCGCCCGGTACGGACGGGGCCGTGACGATCAGGACAATCAGCGCTGCCGGCAGCAAAACGGCGGAGATGAGCGCCAGCGTCAACTGCGAGAGGCCGCCCCCAAAGACCATGTTCGTGAAGCGGCTTAGAACCTGCGAGGGGCCAAATAGCGTGCCGACCATCACCGCCATGGCACCAAGCCCAAGTCCGGACAGGACGGGAACCATGTGGACGAGAAGCGCGGCGTTGACAAAGCTTTCCAGCGCAAAGCCCGTCACCATCAGCACGAAGGCCGGCGTGCGGATCGATGGCGCAAGGCTGGGCTCGACGTGCTTTGCCGGCCCTCCGGAAGCTTCCTTGCGGCTCTTGCTGACGCTGAACGACAGCCAGGCATGGATCGGCAGGCAGACCGCGATGTTGAGGGCCGCAAAGACCAGATAGACCGCCTGCCACGACAGATGCGCGTGCAGCGCCGTCGTGATCGGCCAGAAGATCGTCGAAGCAAAGCCCGCGATCAGCGTCAGATAGGTGATGCTGCGTTGCGCGACTTTCGGCCTGATCTGGACGAGCAATGCGAAAGCCGCACCATATTGCACCAGATTGGATGCCGTCTCGATTGCGATCAGCGCTGCGACGAAGGCGACCTTGCCGGAAGAGAGAGCGCAAGCCACAAGGGCAGCCGCGGCGATCGCCGAGCCACCCGTCATCACGCGGCCGGCGCCGAAGCGATCGATCCATTTTCCCATTGTTGGTGCGGCGAGACCGCCAATCAACAGCGCAGCCGACAGCGCGCCAAATATCCATTCTGACGACCAGTTCAAATCCCGCGCCATGCTCGGCGCCAGAATGCTGAAGCTGTAATAGAGCGACCCGTAACCGATGATCTGTGTCAGACCGAGGGCAAGGATTGCAGCGACGGGCGGCCGTTCGGTGATGGTCGTCGTCATATGGATTTCAGGCTCACACGCTTTTCGAGTTTTTCGGCCTCTTCCTTCCGCTCGCTGTAGCGGTCGGCGAGGTAATGAGAGGCATCGCGCGTCAGCCAGGTGAACTTCACCAGTTCTTCGCAGACATCGACGACGCGGTCGTAATAGGATGAGGGTTTCATACGGCCGTCGGCGTCGAACTCCTGGAAGGCTTTCGCGACCGACGACTGGTTGGGGATGGTGATCATGCGCATCCAGCGCCCGAGAATGCGCAATTGGCCGATCGCGTTGAAGGATTGCGAGCCGCCTGAGACCTGCATGACGGCAAGCGTCTTGCCCTGCGTCGGCCGAACCGATCCCACCGACAGCGGAATCCAGTCGATCTGCGCCTTCATGATGCCGGTCATCGCGCCGTGGCGCTCCGGGCTGACCCAGACCTGACCTTCGGACCATTGCGACAGTTCCCGCAGCTCCTGCACCTTGGGATGTGTCACCGGTGCATCGTCCGGCAGCGGCAAGCCCTCGGGATTGTATATGCGCACCTCGCAGCCGAAATGTTCGAGCAGTCGCGCCGCCTCATGTGCAAGGAAACGGCTGTAGGAAACTGTTCTCAGCGAGCCATAGAGAATGAGGATGCGCGGCTTATGCGTCGAGAATGCCGGGCGAAGGTGCGCCAGATCAAGCTGGCGCAGATGCTCCGGTGAAGCGGCTGGCAAATCAGACAATGCGCTTGCCCTCGGCATCGAGCACCTTCTCGCCGTCTTCCTTGGTAAAGGCGCCCTTATGCGTATCCGGAAGGATATCCAGCACGACTTCCGAGGGACGGGCGAGGCGCGTACCGAGCGGCGTGGTGACAAAGGGGCGATTGATCAGGATCGGATCTTTCAGCATCGCGTCGAGCAGCTGCTCGTCGGTCAGATCGGGGTTGTCGAGGCCAAGCTCGACATAGGGTGTGCCCTTTTCACGGATCGCACCGCGGACGCTCAAACCTGCATCCGCAATCATCTTGATTAGCCGTTCGCGCGACGGCGGGCTTTGCAGATATTCGATGACTGATGGTTCGATGCCGGCATTGCGGATCATCGCCAGCGTGTTGCGCGAGGTGCCGCATTCCGGGTTGTGATAGATCGTAACATCAATAGTCATGAGGCGGATTCCGTCTTGGTGAGGGTTTCAGGATTGCGGGCTTCCATCAGCAGCCATCCGGCAAGCATCAGTGCCAACAATGCACCGAGGACTTCTGCGACGATAAAGCCCGGTAGATCGATCGGGCGGATGCCGGAAAATGTGTGCGTCAACGATCGGGCAATCGCGACTGCCGGGTTGGCAAACGAGGTGGACGCGGTGAACCAATAGGCAGCGGTGATATAGAGGCCGACCAGCCACGCCACCGCATCGGCGCGAAAGCGGATGCCAGCGAGGATGACCAAGACGAGCCCGAAGGTTGCCGTCGCTTCGGAGAGCCATTGCGCCCCGCCTGATCGTACGGTTTCCGACGCCTGCAGCAAGGGCAGTGCGAACATGCCATGCGCAAGCATCGTGCCGGCAATGCCGCCGACGATCTGGGCGATGATATAGGCCGGGAGCGACGAGGCTGGCAGTTCACGCCTGATGGCAAAGACCATCGAAACAACAGGGTTGAAATGCGCGCCAGAGATCGGGCCGAGGATGGTGATCAGCACGACAAGCATGGCCCCCGTTGCCAGCGTATTGCCGAGCAGCGCAAGTGCCGTATCGTCCGTCAGGTTATCGGCCATGATGCCGGAACCGACGACGGTTGCCACGAGCAACAGCGTGCCGAGCGCTTCGGCGACCAACCGCCGCGACAGAGGAAATACCGCACTCATGCCGGCAGGCTCCGAACCATCAAGGCGGCGGATGCCGGACACAGGCTTGCGGCCTGCCGCGTCGTCAGGATTTCGGCCGGCGCTTCATCGCGGGCGATCGGGCGAAAGCCGAGCGACTGGAAGAAGGGAGCGGCCGATTCCGTCAGCAGATAGGCAGCATCTGCACCCTTCCTGTGGGCCTGATCAAGCAGGCCGAGCGTGATGGCATGGCCGAAACCGAAACCCTGCCGATCGGACAGCACGACAACGGATCGCAGGAGTGCCGCCTCGCCATAGAGTTCCAGTCCGCCGAAGCCGATCGTCTCGCCATCGCGCGAAAACCGATAGAAGCTGCGGCCGGCATCTGTGAGATCATCGACCGGAAGCCCGGCGCCGGAAAGTGCGGCGCGCAGGCTTTCGTCATGGCCTTCCAAGGGCTGCTGATTCAGATCGAAACCCATCAGCTTGCCCTGGGCTGTTTGATGCTGGCGCCTTCCATCGAACCGATCTGGCGTAGATGCGATTCGAGGGCGAGCTTGTCGATCGAGGCGAGCGGCAGGCTGATGAAGGACATGATGCGGTTCTTGAGGAAACGGGCGGCCTGGGCGAAGGCGCGGCCTATTTCCACTTCGCTGCCTTCGACGGCGGCCGGATCCTCGACGCCCCAATGAGCGGTCATTGGATGGCCGATCCACACCGGGCAAGCCTCGCCGGCGGCACTGTCGCAGACCGTGAAAATGAAATCCATCTCCGGCGCACCCGCTTCAGCAAACTCGTCCCAGCTTTTGGAGCGGAAGCCCGTTGTGGGATAACCAAGCGCTGCAAGCTCCTTCAGGGCATGCGGATTGACCTCGCCCTTCGGCTGGCTGCCGGCCGAATAAGCCTTGAAGCGGCCTTTGCCTTCCGTATTCAGGATGGATTCCGCCAGGATCGAGCGAGCGGAATTGCCCGTGCAGAGAAAGAGCACATTGTAAACGCGATCTGTGGTCATTGCAGTTTCTCCTCCATTTTAGGGGTACAGCAGGCCGCGACCTCCGCTGCCGGCGCGCAGATTTCCGGATGACCGGAGCAGCAATCTTCCATCAGGAAGCGGACAAGGCCGCCGAGCGCATCATAATGCGCCGAGTAGATGATCGATCGGGATTCGCGCTGCTGCGCGATCAGGCCGGAGCGTTCCAGTTCCTTCAGATGGAAGGATACGTTCGACGGCGACACTTCGAGCTTCTCCGCAATCACGCCAGCCGCCATGCCGTCGGGGCCGGCGACGACAAGCATGCGGATGATGTGCAGTCGCGTCTCCTGCGACAATGCGCCGAATGCGATGAGGGCTTGACGTTGATCCATATTTCAACAATCCTTGAATAATTGAAACGAGGAATAACGCAGATGAACGCGATCGACAACAGCAAAATGCAGAAGGACGATATCGCCCTCGGCGAGCTGATGAGCATCCTCTCCGGCGCCAAGGATTCGCCGCTGGTCTTTTACTACGATGGCCGCCCGGTGAAGCCCGGCTATCATGTCACCGAAGTCAAGGCCGGGCAGTTTTCGGCGCTGGACTGCGGCGCCAATCCGGAAGCCTGGAGCGAGATCTTCATTCAGCTTTGGGACATCGAGGAAGGCGACCGCACCCATATGCCATCAGGCAAATTCCATGCGATCATTCGCAAGGTCACCGAGCATGTGAAGCTTGACGATACGGCCAAGCTGACATTCGAAGTCAGCGACGGCGTGCAACCGATGCAGCTCTATTGCGCGTCCATGCCGACCCTCCGCGCCGGCGCCGTCCATGTCGAGCTTGCACCGCGGCCGGCAAGCTGCAAGCCGCGCGACCGGTGGCTGGCGGAACAAAGCCAAGCGACCTCCTGCTGCGCTCCGACCAGCGCCGCCAAGTGCTGCGGCTGAACGAAATCAATGTGCATTTTCTGAACATCGAGTGTTCGTTCATATCGGTTTCCATGCTGCCCCTGATCGTGTTTCATCCACCTCACAGAAACGACGATTTCCATCAGCGAACAACAGCGCGGTGACGCGGCCGGCTCGGCAGGAGCCGCGTCCGCCGGCCGGGCCGTTCCCGCAAGGACCCCGAAAGGTGATGCCATGAAGGATGAATTGCGCACGCTGGTCTCACTCGCCGGCCCCTACCCGCCATTCGATGCGGATGCCGCACCAGACGATCCCCGCGATCTCTTCTCGTCATGGCTGCGCGATGCCATCGTATCAGGTGTCCGCGAGCCCCATGCCATGGTGCTCTCGACAACAGACGAAAATGGCGCACCCGACGCCCGCGTTCTCATCCTCAAGAACCTCGATGCCAGGGGCTGGCATTTCGCCACATCAGACAATGGCCCAAAGGGCCGGCAGATCGCCGTCAACCCTTACGTTGCGCTGACCTTCTACTGGCCGGCGCTCGGCCGGCAGGTGCGGCTGCGCGGTATCGCCTTTCCAGCGGGCGAACAGGAACGATCCGCCGATTTCCGTGCCCGCTCGCTCAGCGCCAGGGCCGCGGCCCTTGCCGGCCGACAGAGCCAGCCGCTGTCATCGCGCAGCGAACTCGACGCCGCGATCGACGCGCAGGCCAAACGCGTCCACGCCGATCCCGATATCGTCGCCCCGAACTGGCAGCTCTTCATCACCATGCCGCATGAGGTGGAGTTCTGGCAGGGCGCCGAAGACCGGCTGCATCACCGGCTCCTATATCGGCGGGAAAAGCCCGGCTGGCTGCGCGAGCGGCTCTGGCCATGAGCCCGAGACGCGCGTGGGTGCGATCAGACGCAAAATATCGAAGAATCTGAATCCCGCCCCTTGCAATCCGCCTCGCCGCGCATCATATCCCGGCTTCACCTGAAAACGGACTTGCGCTTGGTATCGACGTTGGTCGAGCCGCGTTCGAGTTCACAGGACAAGGGCGCTCCCCGAAAGGGTCGAGCGCCCTTTTGATTCCCGGCGATGGTCTGGCAGAATCAGGCGTAAGCCGTGCCCGCCATGGCCGCCTTCACACCTGCACTCCCCTGATCGACCAGCGCGAGAAAGACAGCCTTCGCCTTGTCCGTATCCCGCCCCTGCCGAAGAGTCCGGTGCGCCTCGATGAAGGCGACACTCCAGCTTGCCAGCAGCATGGCCGCTGCGAGCTTGGCGGTCGTATCAGCGGGGTCTTGGCCCACGGATTCGGCGAGCGCCACCGCCAATTCCCGAGCGATCTCGTCGCGGATCGCCCGCGCCCTCGCCTTCAGCGTTTCGCTGTTCTCCACCGTCTCGATAAAGCCCTGGCTCGCCGTGGAAAATAACAGATAAGGCGTCTGCTGCCTGACGAGTTTATGCGCGAGCAGGCGTAATGTCTCGATGGGAGAAATACTGCCGTCGCGCTGCCTCAGCGCTTCACGCAGGGTCTCGCGCGCCTCCTCGTCGCGGTCGAAGAACATGTCTTCCTTGCGCGGGAAGTGGTTGAACACGGTCATCCGCCCGACATCGGCAGCGGCAGCGATCTCGTCGACCGTCACATTCTCGAAACCGCGCTCGAAAAACAGCCGGTCGGCGGCAAGCGAGATGGCGCGCCGCGTGGCGAGGCGCTTGCGGGAGCGCCGATCCAGCGGCTCCGAATCCGGGGCTTCCACATCTGAAGGGGCTGAAGGTGTTTTATCTGATGGCTTCGGCATGGCGCTCTCAATAGCAGGATTTATGTACTGAGTACATCAATCTTGACAGCGAGTGCTCAAGATCCTATTGCTGTACTCAGTACACATTTGGATGAAGTACAGCATAGATCCGTTAAACCTGTCCCCGTGGAACCGCGCCGCCGTGCTCGTGACCGCGAACGGCATGGCTGTGCCCTGCATCCGCCGCCCCGAAAGGACAAACACTTGAAAGCCGTTCAATTCAGCCGCTATGGCGGCCCCGAAGTCCTCGAAATCGTCGAGATCGAGGCACCGCATCCCGGTCCCGGCGAAGTGCGGATCGCGGTACGCGCCACCGGCGTCAACCCGTCCGACTGGAAGCGCCGCGAAGGGCAATATCGCGCCTTCGAGGAGGTGCACTTTCCAGCAGGCCTCGGCGTCGAAGCCTCCGGCATCGTCGATGAGGTCGGCCCCGATGTCTCCAGTACCTATGTCGGCGATGCCGTCTTCGGTTATGGCAACGGCACGATGGCCGAACATGCCGTCCTCACGCACTGGGTCCACAAGCCGGATGACCTGCCGTTCGAGATCGCCGGCGCCCTCCCCGTCATATCGGAGACGGCATGGCGCAGCCTCGACGAACTCTGCGTAAGATCCGGCCAGACGCTGCTGGTCAGCGGTGCCGCCGGCGGTATCGGCTCCGCCATCATCCAGCTTGCCCGCGTCAGGGGCATCACCGTCATCGGCACCGCGAGCCCGCAGAAACACGATTACCTCAGGGAACTCGGCGCCATCCCGACGACCTACGGACCCGGCCTCGCGGAGCGCGTGCACCAGCTCACTCCCGGGGGCATCGACGCGGCCATCGACGTCGCCGGCTCCGGTATCATCCCCGAACTGATCGCGATGACGGGCGATCCCGCCCGTGTCCTCTCCGTCGCCGATTTCTCGGCCGAGGAGTACGGCGCGAAATTCTCGCACGGCCCGCCGAAAGAGCCGGAACGGGTGCTGGCCGATGTGGCCCGGCTCTATTCCAAGGGCCTTTTCCGCCTGCGTATCGAGCAGGCCTTTCCGCTGGAGAAGACGGCCGAAGCGCAGATCGCCAGCGCCGCCGGCCGCGTCACCGGCAAACTCGTCATTTCTCCATGAGTTCCCCAATGAACAAATCTGGCATGAACAAACCGCTCACCGTCATCTTCACCGCCATCTGCCTCGATGCTGTCGGCATCGGGCTGATCTTCCCGATCCTGCCGCGCCTTCTTCAGGACGTGACGCAGACTGAGGACATCGCCTTCTATGTCGGCCTCATGACGGCGCTCTATGCCGCCATGCAGTTCGTCTTCGCCCCCGTGCTCGGCGTGCTCAGCGATACGATCGGTCGGCGTCCAGTGCTGCTGATCTCGCTTGCCGGTGCTGCGATCAATTACGCCATCATGGCCTTTGCGCCATCTCTCACTCTGCTGCTGATCGGCCGCGCCATCGCCGGCCTCACCAGCGCCAATATGTCGGTCGCCTCAGCCTATATCACCGACATTTCAGCTGAAGATCAGCGCGCCCGCCGCTTCGGCCTGTTCAACGCCATATTCGGCGCCGGCTTCATCATCGGCCCGGTCCTTGGCGGGTTGCTCGGCGATTACTGGCTGCGCCTGCCCTTCATCGCCGCCGCCGCACTCAACGCCTGCAATCTGCTGCTTGCCC
Source organism: Hyphomicrobiales bacterium (assembly GCA_900473185.1). Classification (GTDB taxonomy): domain Bacteria; phylum Pseudomonadota; class Alphaproteobacteria; order Rhizobiales; family Rhizobiaceae; genus Rhizobium. The sequence continues at coordinate 43,102 of UCKU01000033.1, forward strand.
TCTTCGTCCTGCCAGAATCCCGCACACTTGAATCCCGCACACCGTCTCGCCAGAAGATCGATCTCGCCACGCTGAACCCGCTGCGGCCGCTGAAATGGATCGTCTCGATGAAAGGGCTGCTGCCCATCGTGCTGGTCTATTTCGTCTTCAGCGCCGCCGGCGAATCCTACGGCACCTGCTGGGCGCTCTGGGGCTTCGATACTTTCGGCTGGAACGGTGTCTCAATCGGCCTGTCGCTCGGCGCCTTCGGCATCTGCCAGACACTCTGCCAAGCCTTCCTGCCCGGCCCCGCCACCCGCCTGCTCGGTGAGCGCTGGTCGGTCCTGACAGGCATCGCCGCCGCTGCGATCGCCCTCCTCGTGATGGCGCTGGCCAGCCAGGGCTGGATGATCTTCGCCATCATGCCGGTCTTCACCCTCGTCGGCATCGGCAATCCCGCCTTCCAGGCGCTCGCCACAAGAACGGTCACGCCCGATCGCCAGGGCGAGCTGCAGGGCGTGCTCGCCTCCACCATCAGCCTCGCCTCCATCATCGCCCCGCTCGGCTTTTCGTCCCTCTATTTCGTGACGCGGGAGAACTGGCCGGGCGGCATCTGGCTCTCGGTGATCGCCCTCTACGCGATCGCGGTGCCGCTGGTGCTGATGAGCACGAGAACCCGTGGTGATGTCGCAATTATCAGCGGTGAAACTCCCTGAAGAAGTTCCACACCTCAACCGCTGTCTCGATATCGTTGCTGCATCCCCCGAAACGGGGTCCGTCTACTGGATCATCATCACCGGAGCTGGTATCGGACGTGGCGAGACGGGGCCAGCAATGGCCACCGTTTTCGATGCGATACAACTGAACTCCCGTATCGGCTTGGCATCCGGACCATTGGACCAGACTGGCGCGGGTCAGGTCATGCGGGTTGAGATGCGGCAGCGCCGTGGCATTTTCCCCGGTGCAGCCGTCGATCCGGCGCCAATATTCCGTTGTCTCCGGAACGGAAAGCAGCCTTCCGAATGAGCGGATATAACCATCGTAGCGCTGCACGTCATCGCTCGTGCCGTTCACCATCATGACCGGCATGGTGTGGCCGGGCTTGCAGTCTTCGACCTGCGCTTCGTTTATCGCGCTGGCGACGGGAGCAATCGCTGATATCCTGTCAGGAAGCGCGCAGGCCAGCGTATAGGTCATCAGCGCGCCGAACGAGAAGCCCGTGGCATAGACCCTTGTGCCGTCGGCAATCCTGCGGCTCACCAGATTGTCGATCATGGTGCGGAAAAAGCCGATGTCATCGACCGGCTCGCCATTGATGACAGGCTTCCTGTTTTTGATATTCCAGGCACCGTCGATCGCTTCCGGATAAAGAGTGATGAAGTTCTCGCTGTCAGCGACAGCATCAAATCCGCTGTTTTTCTGGAAATTGGCGGCCTTGTCGTCTGACCCGTACATGACGATGACAAGCGGTGCGGGGTGTCCTTCCGCTCCCTTGGGAATATGCAGGATTGCGGTGCGGTCCACGCCCTGCCGCTTGTAAGTCAGGACTTCATCGGCATGAGCGGCCGTCCAGCCGAGAAGAAAAAGGAAGGCGGCAAATGGCAGGCGGAGCAATGCGCGGCACATGAAACATTCCCGCTTCCCGACGAAAATACAGCGACGAACATAAGTCATTCCGTACCACTGGCAATGATCGAAAGAAGCAACGCCCAGGGACACGATGTCGCTTCCGGCGGATCGTGGACTCGTGAAGTCCGCTCTCGGCTCAACAGGCCCCGCGTGACCCAGAACCACCCTCAGCGTTCGGGCAATCCCGCCTGCCGCAAACCCTCGGCGGTTTTATCTGCCCATTGCGGCACACCTCGAAATACGGGTCTCGACAGATACCGCTCGATCGTAAAATGCGGCTCGATCTCCAGGAGCTTGCCGGCGGCCCAACGCGCCGTCTTCATGTCGTCGCTCATCGCCGCCCAGGCCGCCATCATCCGGTAGCACCAGGTCACATCGGGATGTTTGTTGACGACCTCCCGGGCAATAGCGACGGCTTGCGAAAGGGAGCCTGCCATGGCGAGCGACAGGGCCATCCCCATCCGCATGTTGAACGCAAGCGGGTCTGCCGGGCTCAGCGTCAGCGCCCGTTCGAACCGCTCCGTCGCACCCGTCTCGCCCTTGTAGCTTGCAACCCAGCCATAGCGCGCCCATGCCCAGGCATTATTCGGGTCGAGCGCCAGCGCCCTTTCAAGATAGGCCGCCGCCCGCTCCTGATCGCCGCAATGGCTGAGTGCCCCGCCGACGGCCGTCAGCGCGGTCGGATCATCATCGATGGAGCCCACCGCGGCCTCGACGGACTTCAAAGCCCGCTCCAGATCCCGCTCCGGTTCCTCGGTCCAGATGTAGCCGAGGTGCTGGGCGTAGCACCATGCCAGAAATGCGTGCGCCCGGCCGTAGGCAGGGTCGATCGTGATGGCATCCAGAAGCAGCGGTATTGCCCGCTCGTTCGTCGCCTTGCTCTGGCCCCAGAGATAGGGATAGGCACGCATCACGAGATCATAGGCGCGCAGGCTGCTGGGCGGCTTGCGCTTCGACAGCTCGGTTTCAGCACTTTGGATGGCCGGATGGATGGCGCCGGTCACCTGAGCCGCGATCCTGTCCTGAAGCTCGAATATGTCCTCGGCCGCGCCCTCATAACGCTCTGACCAGAATTGCATGCGCGTCTCTGTGTCGACCAGCTGCACGGATATCCGCAGCCGGTCTCCGCCGCGGCGAACCGTACCCTGGACCACGTAGTTGACGCCGAGCTCCCGTCCGAGGTCACGCACATCGACGAAACGTCCCTTGTAGGTGAAGGCGGACTGGCGCGCGATGACGAAGAACTCCCGGACGCGCGAGAGCGCCGCGGTGATTTCCTCCACGACCCCATCCACGAAATACTCATCGCCCTGACCGCTGAGATTGTCGAAGGGCATGACGATGATCGACGGCTGGTCTCTGCCGAAGCGGGGCGCAGGTGATGGTGTTGACCCTGGCTCTGGCCCGGCCTCCCCGCTTTCAGCCGCCTCCTGCAGCCAGTCGACCCGAAAGACGGAAATCGGCCTCGGGATATTCTTCATGGAGCGTTCGCCAAGGCTCGTCAGCGTGAACGGCACCTTCCCATAGAGATGCTCGCGTACCGACCCGGAAATGCATATGCCTAACGGCGGCGCCATCTCCTGCAGGCGCGCGGCGATATTGACGCCGTCGCCAAGCAGATCGTCACCCGACACGATGACGTCACCCAGATTGACGCCGATACGGAACTCCAGGCGGCGATCCCCAGGCATATCCTCCGGGTTACCGGAAAGGCGTCGCTGGATTTCAACCGAGCACCGGATAGCCTGAACAGCGCTTGCGAACTCGGCGACAAACCCGTCACCCGCAGTGCCGAAGATGCGGCCGTCATGCTCGCCCACTATTTCGGCGATCTGGCTGAGGCACGCGTTGAGAGCACGAACCGTGCCCTCCTCGTCCAGCGCCGTAAGGCGGCTGAAACCGGCAACATCGGCGGAAAGGATGGCTGCGAGCTTTCGATCCACAGCAGTGATTGCTCCTGCGGCGTGTCATACCGTTGGATGAATATGCGCGGATTTTGCCAAATTCATAGAGTTTTGTCGCAAAGGGGACCGATGAACGACCACCCTTGGCATGGCGTATCGCGGCGCTCCAACACCTGTCGGCCCGAAGCAGACCAGGCTTCGAGGCGCACTGCCAAACCTGCCCCGATCCTTCGCCACTCCCTACGTCACATATCCTTCATCGTCCGCAGCTAGGCAGGCCGAAATCCGGAGACTGCCCATGGACTCGACCGCACAGCCGAACCGCCCCAAGATCGCCGAAACCGTCATCCATCCGACGGCAAGCCTGAGAGATTCCAGCATCGGCAAATGCTGCGAAATCCTGGAGAATACCTCACTGCACACGGTCGAACTCGGCGATTATTCCTATCTCGGGCAGCGCTGCATCGTCGGTGATGCCGTCATCGGGAAATTCTGCGCCATCGCCGCGGAAGTCAGGATCGGCGCGCCCAATCACCCGATGGACCGGCCGTCCATGCACCGCTTCACCTATTGCCCGGAATATTACTCCGCCGATGCCGCGCGCGACCACTCCTTCTTCGCCGAGCGAAAGGCGGACCGCGCCATCATCGGCAATGACGTCTGGATCGGCCACGGCGTCATCGTGCTTCCGGGTGTGACGGTTGGAGACGGCGCCGTGCTGGCGGCAGGCGCGGTGGTCACCAAGGACGTTGCGCCTTACACGATCGTCGGCGGCGTTCCCGCCAGGTTCCTGCGCGAGCGCTTCTCGCGAAGCGTTGCGGAAAAACTTGCCGCGATCGCCTGGTGGGAGTGGCCATTCGAGACCATCATGGAACGGCTCGCCGATTTTCAGTCCAGCAATATCGAAGCCTTCTGCGAGCGCTGGGCCTAGTTTGGGATTTCATTGAGAGAGACAGGCGGATCATGAGCGACGAGAGACATGAGCATGAAGCGGCCTGCCACTGCGGCCGCGTCAAATTCCGGCTCCGGTTGGCGGACGAATTCAACACGATCCGCCGCTGCACCTGCTCCTACTGCCGCATGCGCGGCGCCATCGCCGTCTCGGCCGAGCTAAAGGATATCGAATTTATCCAGGGCGAAGACAACCTGACGCTCTATCAATTCAATACCCGCACGGCGAAACATTATTTCTGCAAGACCTGCGGCATCTATACCCATCACCAGCGCCGCTCGAATCCGAACCAGTTCGGCATCAATGTCGCCTGCATCGAGGGCATCAGCCCCTTCGACTTTCCGGAGGTGCAGGTCATGGATGGCGTCTCCCACCCGTCCGATTCCGGCACCAAGGCGAAGGTCGCAGGCATACTTCGCTTCGAGTCGACAAAGTGAGATCATGCCAGGCGAGCGCTCCTGCCCCAGAACGGCTCCAGCGGCATACAGCCGCCAAAATGAAACGAGGCCCGGGCATTCGCCGGGCCTCGCTGATTGAGCCGGATATGTGCCACGCTCAGCCTGGTGCGGCGTGACACGACCCCCGTCAGTAGTCCCAGAAGATTGGCACCCAGCGAAAGGCTTCGCCGTCGACCGCTACATGGCCGATGGAGGGGAACGGCAGGTGCGTGGCCACCAACAATTCGCCGGTCGCCGCCAGCTCGCGCAGAAGTCGGATCCGAACGCGGACAGCCTCTTCGGGGTCGTGTTCGAAACCGTTGAACCAGTCGGGATGTTCGAACCCGACAGCAAACACGGCGTCGCCGGCAAACATCAGCTTGTCGCCGCCGGAGGCCACGCGGACCACGCTATGCCCGGGAGTATGGCCGCCGGTGCGGGAGACGACGACACCCGGCGCCACCTCGTATTCCTCATCGAACAGCCGCAGCTGGTTTTGGTACTCCTTGGCGAACCTCTTGGCGGCTGCCCGAAGCGCGTCCGGAAAGCCCGGCGGCATGGAGACGTGGGAGAAATCGGGCGACTCCCAGAATTTGACCTCGGCGGCGGCCACATGGATGCGCAGGTCCGGACGCAGCCGTTCCTTCACCCCTTCGACGAGCAGCCCGCCGACGTGGTCCATGTGCATATGGGTCAGCACAACGTCGGTCACGGAACCAAGATCGATGCCCGCGGCCTCCAGTCGCTTGATCAACTGTCCGGCCCGCGGCAGGTTCAGGTCCGGGTCGATCCCGAGCCCCGCATCGACGAGGATGGTCTGTGCGCCGCTGCGCACCACGACCACGTTCAGCGACCAGTCGAAAGCGTCCGGCGGCAGGAACATGTCGCCCAGCCAGGCGGCACGGACGGCCGGCTCGGCATTGTGTCCCAGCATCGCGGTTGGCAGCGGCAGCACCCCATCGCTGACCACCATCACCTCGATGTCGCCGATATCAAGCGCATAGCGCGACGGAACCAGTTCGCCGGGCTTTGCGCCACCGCGCGCCGAAGCGTTCTGCGAGGACATATTTGTCTGTTGCGGACCCGTGCTACGGGCTTTTGTTTCTAACTGCGACATGACGCGCTCCTGTGTTGCGTGGACACCAGCCTGTCACTGTCCATTCGGTAATACGCGGACGTCGCATACCAGCATGGATCCGGCGCTCGAACCTCACGTTTCCAGACGTTTCCGTTTTCGAGCGCTCTTTGATGGCGGCCCCTAACAACTACAGCCGGCCTCAGGCGCCGGTAATCCAAACTTACGTTTAAGACGCGGCGGCTGACCGTATGTCGCCTTTCGATCATGTTTTAAAAAAGAGCCGGAACGCCGTTCAAACAAGAAACGAAATCAGGCTCTTACCATCGAAGGCGAGCTCGCACGTCTGCTTTCAGGATGATGCACGCAGCAGGGAGGGCGACCGGATTCAGAACCTAAGCTGCCATTCGCTCAGTGAGAGCCCTTCGTCAAAACCGGCTCCAAGGCATCGAGCAGAGCGCTCGGCGATACTGGCGGGCCGCCAGCTTTCCAGGAGTTCTGGAACTCGGCAATTTCTATCCCGACGAAGTCATGTTCTGCGATAACCTTGCAGCAGGCACGCAAATCATCCAGCGACAAGCCGCCTTCGCATTCGTAATCTGTCGGCACGATGCCGGGCTCCAAGACATCGCAGTCGAAATGCACATAGACGGAGCGGCCGGCGATCGCGGTCCTAAGCGCAGTCGCGAGATCGGCTCCTGGTTTGATATGCGGGATGTCGTGTTTCGCGATCAGATCCAGTTCGTACGGATCGAGGTCACGTTGACCGACGAGAACGACCTTATCAAAGCTTAAACCCGCACCGAGACCGGAATCCCAAAGGCCAAGTGGCCCCGCAAGCGCCAGCCCGCCGAGATATCCGGTAGGACTGGCCTCCGGTGGATTGAGATCGCCATGTGCATCGAACCACACGATGCATGCCGCGGGATGATGCTTCGCAACGGCTGGGAGGGTTGCCAGCGAGACCGCGCACCGGCTGGTGGCGGCGATCGACGCCGCGCCTGCGGCCAACACGTCGTCAAATCGGGACTGCAACTCTCTGAGCGACGGCAGAGCCGCATCGAGCTCTTCGCGCCAACCGGCATTCAAGGCGGGCTCCGGGGTGCCGATCACGGCAGGAGAAATGCCAGTTCGGCGTTCCAATTCCTCGCCGATCGCCTTCGCACCCGGCATGGCCAGGTCGTTGTGATCGCCTGCGCGTCCCTGGAACACGGTATATTCTACTTTTCCAGCCATCGCCTACAACCTCGCAACGTGTTGTTCCCACCCGTTTAACTGGTTTCCGTGCGGAAAGCGAGAAGGTCAGCAAGTGCCGCGTTGCACCCATGTCGTCTCGGGTTTCAACTGTGTGCCCTACCCCGGAAATGGCTCCAGCGTCCCGAACAAGCGGACAACGCAAGCGGCAATCACGAACTCCCCCACGGTCCTCACCGCCAGCGCTTTCCCGGTGGCGCGTGATCGAGCCGCTTCTCCTCACCAAACCGAGTGGAGTGCTGAACGGCATCTTTCGGGTGCTGTGATCCAATGCGCCATGGCGCGATCAGCCGGAGCGCTACGGCCGAGTACGACGACCGGCCCAACGGACGTCGGCGGCCCCAATCAATCGGAGCCCCTTGCCTTGTGTCAGCGAACGCGCTTCTGGAACGACGTCTTCACATCATGCCGCCCATGTCAGGCATGCCGCCTGCTGCGGAATCCTTCTTGGGTATATCGGCGATCATGGCTTCCGTGGTCACGAGAAGCCCGGCAACCGAAGCCGCATTCTGCAGCGCCGTACGAACGACCTTGACCGGATCGACGATGCCCATGGCGATCATGTCGCCATATTCGGACGTCTGGGCGTTGTAGCCGTAGTTGTCTGTATTGCTCTTGAGAATGTTGCCGACGACGATCGAGCCTTCATCACCGGCATTTTCGGCGATCTGGCGGACCAGCGACTGGAGCGCCTTGCGGATGATGTTGACGCCGGCATTCTGGTCGTCGTTCTCACCCTTGACGTCAAGAACGATAGAGCAGCGCAGCAGGGCCGTGCCACCGCCAGGAACGATACCCTCTTCGACAGCAGCGCGCGTCGCATTGAGAGCGTCGTCGATGCGGTCCTTCTTTTCCTTCACTTCGATTTCCGTCGAGCCGCCGACGC